>CALGMA010000023.1 GCA_937959265.1 uncultured Anaerolineae bacterium
CCGGAGATCATCCGCCTACACCCCAACGAGGCGCAGAAGGCGCGGTTCGCCGGACGGGTGCGCGCGGCCACCTACCTGGGGCACACCGTCGAATACGAAGTCGAGAGCGACGGCGATGTGCTCAGCGTGACCGACACCGAAGCCGTCTGGGGACACATCTTTGCCGAGGGCGAATCAGTCGGCTGGGACTTCGTCGCGGAGCGCGCCTACATATTGAGCAACTGACGCGTCGGCGCGCGGCGCGCTCGAGTCGGCATCCAGCACGACGAAATACGAGTCGCCCGCGCAGTGCGCGCACAAGCGCGCGCCGTTCACCCAACGCTCGCGCTCGTTGATGATCTCCTCGCCGCACTGGTCGCAGGTGACGCGCGCGCCGGGCCGGCTGATCAGCGCTTTCACCGAGATCTGCAATCTCACCCACGCCCAGGCCAGCAGCATGTCATCCGGCATGCGCTGATAGGCTTCCAGTTGGGCGTGCCAGCGGCTGCTCAAATCGGGACACCACATCCGGGCCTGTTGCCGAATCGTCGGGCGCGGCCACACGCGCAGGCCGACGCGCGAGTCACCGAGCACATCCACGAAGGTCGCCGCCACCTTGCCTTGATCCATCAGCCGCAGCGTGCGATGTCCGAGCGAGCAGCCGGTGGCGACCATCACGCCGTCGGCGAAGCAACCGTCGGTCTCGACAAAGACGAACAGGCGCTTGTCCCGTCGCGGCAGCGAAAGGCCAAGCAACCGGCCGGCCAGCTCGCCCATGCGCAGGCCCAGGATCTGGCGCGGGCAGATGTGGTCGTGCAACTGCAACAACTGTTCGCGGTAAAGCTCAAGCGAGAACACGTCAATCTGCCTCGTCGGCCTCGGCTTCCATCGCTTCCTGCGCCCAGGATAAAGCCGTCATCATGGTGGGGAACCCCAGCGTCGTGACGCCGAGGAGGATGGCATGGATGACCTCGTCGCGCGAGGCACCGGCAGCGAGCGCACGGTGGGTGTGCGATTTCACTGCGCTTTCGCCGCGCAACGCCGCCGCCATGCCCAGCTTGATCAGCTCGCGCGTTCGCTCATCCAGCGGCCCGCTCTCCGCCGCCGCGATGCCCAGCCGATCATACGCGCGCCACAGCTTGGGATATGCCTTCTTGAAGCGTTGATAGGTCTTTGGAGGGTTGCCCATGTGAAAAAGTTACCACGAAACGGCCGCAAAGCCGAAGCAGCGAGCATACCGTCTGGCTCCGGCTTTGCGGCATGCTAGTGCGCGCATCGTTTTACGCCTTCACCACCTTCACCTGGGTATCGTAGAACACCGCGCTGCCTCCTACCGGATCGAACAGCGTGGTGTTGGTCACCAGGGGGTCGGTGCGCATGACGGCGTTGGCATGGAAGCCTTGCATGCGTGAGGGGTCGCCTTTGATCGTCTGGCCGTTGATGGTGATGTCATACGCGCCGTAGGCCCAGTGGCCAAAGCCGAGCGCGAAGGCCACTACGCCCGGGCGAATGCCCTGCACCACTTTCAGTGTGCCGGCGACGTCCACCTTCCTGCCGTTGCCCAAGTCCCACACGCCCTCGGGGTTGGTGGCCGAGACGATGCGCACGCGGTCGCCGTCCTTTAGGCCGCGCGCGGCGGCATCGCGCGCGTTCATGATCACGGCGTTCTCCGGCATCAGGGCGCGCAGCCAGTAGTTGCCGGGCGTGCGGCTCTTGGTCATCATGATCTCGCGGTAGGTGATCAGCTTGAGGTCGAAGCCGTCCTTTGCGTCGTCAATCACCTGACCGTCGAAGCCGGTGTATGGCTCGATGTAGGTCGCCACAGGGGGAAGCGGCTTGCCCGTGCCGGCGTGCTTGATGCCGACGTTCTTCTCCAGATACATGTTGATCAGCTTGCCAAACTTCTGGCCGGTGGGGACGATGTATGGCTCATCAAAGGCCCCAGGGCGCACGCCGTCGCCGGGATACCCTTCCGCATAGGCTTGGAAACGCCCACCCCGGTTGAGCACAGTGACCACCTTCGGCCATAGCGCGCCGGTGATGCGCTGCCACCGCTCCGGATCAAATACGGCTTTGGGCAGGTGCTTGCGCGCCTCGATGAACAGCCGGATCTCCTCCGGATCAGCATCTGGCACGGCGCCGCTGCCATCTTGCTTTTCGCCAAACGCGAGGTTAGCCACCATGCGTAGGTAAAGGTCGTCGGGATGCACAAAGTCGCCCAGCTCGCCCAGGCCGTTCGGCCCAAAGTTCGGCAAGCCCAATTTCTCGGCCAGCGCCAACAGCAACGCCTCCCACTGCAGCGCCATCTCCTGGCCGTATACGGTCACTGTGCCGGTGAGCGGCGCAAGGGTGGGCTGGCGCACCCCTTGCACCTTGAAGGTGATCGAGGGATGCGAGCCGCTGAACTCCCAACGCTCCAGATACGACACGTCGGGGAAGATGTAATCGGCATACATGCTGGTCTCGCCGACGACGATGTCGCTGGCCACGAACAGCGGCACCTTGTTCACGTCCTGCAAGATTTCGATCCATGTGTTGCCCGCCGGCAGCGAATACACCGGCGAACCCATGTACATGAAGACCGCCTTGATCGGATACGGGTACGCGTCGCCGACCGAGGGGATGATCTCCTGATACACGTCCGAGGCCAGCGGATACCAGTTGCGCTTGGCCGGATAGCCCTCAAAGATCGTGGTGTCTTCGTATTTGACATCGTGGCGGATGATGCTGACGCCGAACGGCGCCAACGCGCCCGGATCCGCCTTGCCGAGCACAAACGGCCCCTGAGCCTTCGAGCCGCCCACGTCGTAGGTGCTGGCAAACACCTGCCCGCCGCGCCAGTCGTAGCTGCCGATCAGCAGGCCGAGCGCATTCCACGCCAGCACGTTGTAATAGCCGTTGGTGTGCTGGCTGACGCCGCGGTGGATGTCAATCGCGGCGTTCTTGCCGTGCGAGGTGTACTCGCGCGCTAAGTCCACGATGTCTTTCGCGCGGATGCCGGCGATCTCCGCCCACTCTTCGAGGGTCTTCTCGCTGGCCGACTCGAACAAAACTTGCAGGCTGCTCTTCACGCGGAAGTCGCCCACCGTGCCATCCACGAGCAGTTGGCCGGCTTGCACCGGGCGCGCTTCATCGTTGGGGTCGAACAGCAGCGGTTTGCCGTCGGCATCGAGCACTACAAACGGGTCGGTGCTGAACACCTCGCCGTCCTTCGTCACGTAGGTGACGATAGTCTTGTCGTCTTTCTTCTCCTCGCGCTTCTCGACCAGCTTCAGGTCGCTGCCGCGCAGGAACTTGCCCGGCTTGCCGTCGGTCACCTTGACCAGCCAGGCCGCGTTGGTCCAGGTGGGCTCGCCGGCCCGTTTCGCCGCGGCTTTGTTTGCGTCGGCCAAGTACTGCGCGTCATAGCGCTGGTTGGCGATGATCCACTGGATCATGCCCAGCGCAATGGCGGCCTCGGTGCCGGGTTTATTAGGCAACCATTTCCACGCTTTGCCGGCCAGCTTGGACAAACGCGGGTCAATCACCACATACTTCATCCGCTGCTCGGCGGCGCGCGGCGCGATGCGCGGCACGCGGTTGGTGGGGCCGTAGTTGCCCTCAAACGGCGACGCGCCGACGAAGATGACGAAGTCGGCGCTGGCCGTGTCACCCTGCCAATAGCCCTTGACGCCGCCGGTGAATTTGCTGCCGTCCCACTGGTCGCTCATGCTCTTGCCGGCGAAGTACAGGCTGCCCTGGCACACGGTGGTGTGGCCGTGGGTGTTCGTCGTGCCCAAGCCGGAGCGGAAGAAGCGCAGCGCAAAGTCGCTACGGCCTCCTTTCTGGCGGCCCCAGAAGTAGAGGATCTGGTTGTTCTTTGGGCCAAGGTCGGGGTGGTCGGGGTCAATCATCTTGTCGAGGTGGTCGGCGAAGTCCGCTTTGAACTTCTCGACAAGGGCCTTCTTCTTCTCGGCGTCCTTCTCGGCCCAGATTTTCTTGATCGCGTCGCTCATCGCCTTCATCACCTTCGGGTCGGTGAGCGCGCGCAAGGAGCGCAGGCCTTCCACCTCGCGGTTCTCCTCACCGGGCACGTCGGCGAACAGCTTGCCGCCCTCGACGATCTCGGTGACGGCCTGGTCGAAGTCAATCACCTTCCACTTGTTCTCGCCGCGTTTGCCGGCGCGCTTGAGCACCTTGACCAGCCGATACGGGTCGTAGGCGGATTGCAAGCCGGCTTGTCCTTTGGGGCACAACGGCGCGTCAATTTTGGCCGTGTCGGTAATCGGCGTGTTGTAGTCCAGATGGGGCACTAGATTCCACGGCGAGAAGGGATTGCCGTCAATCTTGACTGCCACGCCGTCGAGCAGCTTAACCTTGATGCCGCACTGCGTGTTGCACTGCTGGCACACCGAGTAAATCTGATGCGCGGCGTCGCCAAGCGGGTAGGCATTGCCCTCGGCGGTCGCCTCCAGCGCTGCCTTCACTTTGGGCAATGTGCCGAGGAACGCGCCGCCCATCGCCCCGCCGCCGACCAGGGCGGCCGTCTTCAAGAAGTCACGGCGCGACACCGGCTGCTTCGCCGACTGCGGCGCAGGGCTTGGAGAGGATGATGTCTGAATCGGGATGCTCATTTCACTACCTCGTACTTCTTCAGGAATGGCAACACGTCAGCGCCGATGAGATAGGCCAATGTCGCCAGCCCAACCACGCCGGAGACTACCGATAGCTCCATTAGGCTGGGCACGTACTCGATGTTGAGATGTGGACCGTGGAAGGCTTCCGTCAATCCTTCCAACTCAGGGATGGCCAGCGCTGGGAAGATGATGTTGCAGCGCGCTACGGCGAAGCCGATCAGCACAAACACGCCCATCAAGCCGACCCAGAAGCCATCGCGCGCCAGGCGCGGCTGCACTAGCACAACGAGCGGCACGACCATGCCAAGCGCTACCTGTAGGCCCCAGAACGCCCAGGCATACTGGCCAAACAACACCAGCTCGACCGCGCGCGCGGTGTCTGGCACGCCGCTGTAAAGCGCCACTGAGTAATCCACCCACAGGTAATATGCCTTGACCATAATTAGCACGATCATGGCCAAGCTCAGCAGGCGCACGCGCCGCTGTCGCAGCTCGCCCGCTGGGGTGAACCAGCCGAGCAGCACCATCATCAGCGCGATGCCAGACGTGAGCGAGAAGATGGGGAATTGCGCCGGCAACATCGCTGCGTGCCACGAGGCGCGGCTGGCGTTCACGCTGAGCAGCGCGCCCACGCCGCCGCTGAGGAAGATCGCCAAGAACAAGCCAAGGCCCATCACGGCTTTGGTGAGCAACGCCCGCGGCTGCCGCAAAGTCAGAACAAGCGAGGCTAAGATGACGAGGACGAAGAGCGTGTAGCCCCACACCAACTGCGCCATCGGCGCGCCAAAGTTGGGATTGACATACACCTTCCACACGCGCTCCATGTGCCCCAGGTCGAAGGCGATGGTGATCAGCGCCGCCGGCATGGTGACCAGCGCGCCCCACAGGGCATACTTGCCGGCGCCTTTGAAGACCGGGATGTTGAATAAGTAGTCCAGCGTCGCCACCATGTAGGAGCCCGTGGCGATGCCAGCGAAGAAGAGATACATCGCCACCCACAGCCCCCAGGTCACATAGGAGCCGTAGTTGACTTCGCGCTCGCCAACGAACAGGCGCGAGTAAAACCCATACAGCCCCAGCAACAGGGCCAGCGCGCCTAGGCCATACACAACTTTCTTGATCACGACAATCCTCCTCAGACGATGTAGTACACGCGCGGCTCGGTGCCCAGCTCTGCCTTCAGCCGGATGACGTTCGGTTGGTGGATGAGCTGCGCCACCACGCTGTCGGGGTCGTTGGCGTCGCCGAACAGGGTGGCGCGCCCGATGCACGTGGTCACGCATTCGGGCAGCATCCCTTGCTTGACGCGGTGCAGGCAGAAATGGCACTTGCGGGCGTTGCCCTTCGGCGAGCTGTGTCCGCCTTTGCGCGGCCACGGCCGGCCATACTCGAAGTTCGGCGCGCGCTCATACCCCTCGGCTGCGTCCCGGCCCAGGATCAGGCCGTCGGCATTCGGTGTCTCCTCGGCGTAGGTGTAGCCGAAGTCCGAAGTGCGCGCTCCATATGGGCAAGCGGTCAGGCAGGCGCGGCAGCCGATGCACTGCTCGTAGTTCACCTCGACCACGCCTTCTTCGTTCGTATAGGTGGCGTGCACCGGGCACACCGGCACGCAGGGCGGGTTTTCGCACTGCATGCACGGGCGCGGGATGAACCGCCGCGTCACGTTGGGATATTCGCCGATCTCTTCCTCGATCACCGGCCGATACACCACCCCGGGCGGCAGCTTGTTCTCGGCCACGCAGGCAATCGTGCAGGCATGGCAGCCGACGCACTTGCGCAGATCAATCACCATCACCCAACGGCGCTCCGAGGGTTTTTTCTTTAGCGCTCGGGCCAGATCGGCCTGCATGCGGATGAGCACATCGGCGGTTTCGTCGGCTTCGGTCACCGTCTGCGGAACCAGCGATGCGCCCTCAGCCAGCGCCTCCGCGACTTGCTCCGGCGCCGCTTCAAGCGCATCTAACACTTGCAGCGCCGTAGCCGCGCCGGC
>CALGMA010000024.1 GCA_937959265.1 uncultured Anaerolineae bacterium
TCCACGGCGATTAGGGTGAAGCCGGCGATTGCGCCCCAGTAGGCATCCTGGAACAGCAGCACGAACGGCGCGCGGTAGAACGCCCAATGCGCCTCGGCGTATGCGGCATCTCGCAGGGTCGGCAATGCGCCGAGCCGTTCATCTGAGGGTGACGATGGCGGGCCGGCGCTGCGCCGCGCCATCCAAAGCACGGCCAGCACGAATCCGGTCGCCAGGCCGGCGGCGATGCTGCCGCGCGTCCAATCGCGCAGCGTGAAGCCGCCCAACGTGGATGCGTTCTCCACCGCGATCGCGCCCAGGCCAAACAGATCCACGCCGAGCGCGCCAGTGATCAGCGCCCCGAACGGCAGCCCGATGCAATAGGTGAAGAGCGCGACCTCGATGAATATGCTGCCCAGCTCGGATTCAGCGAGCGCATGGCGGAGCCGGCCTGCGCCGGAGCGGTGGACGGCAGCAACAGCAGCCAGGCCGATGGCGAACGAGCCGGCTACCCAGAGGGCCAGTTGGAGTTTGGGGTTCATCGGCTGCGGATGACTGCGCCCAATGGCAGCGCCTGCGCCAGGATCGCTTCCACCGTGGCGTCGAGCAGGCCGTGCTGCGCGCATTTGAGCGACGCCGCCGTCGTGGCGAAATGCGCCACTTGCGCGACCGACCAGCCGGCGAGTAGGCCATATATTGCCGCGGCGGAATACACCGCGCCGGCGCCCTGCGTGTCAACGACTTGCACAGCCGGCGCGGGAACTTCGATTAGCCCCGTCCGATCAAGCGCCAGCGAGCCATGCTTGCCGCGTGTGACAAACGCGACCTCAACCCCCAGCGCTTGCAGCGCCTCGGCGATTGCGCGCGGATCTTCCGGTGCCACGTGGACGTCGGACATCGGCGCTTGTGCGTAGGCCGACTGGTTGATCAGAGGTTGGTAGCGGTCGGGTTGGCGCAGCGAATATTCCACGTTCAAGAAGACCGGCACGCCGTGGGCGCGCGCAAATGCGATAGCGCGCTCGGCAGCCGGCCCGACATACCAATCCACATACAGCATCGCAGCGCCGATGATGGCTTCGAGATCCGCCTCGAGCAGGCTTCCCCACACTGCGGGGGCGTCCTCGACGAAGAAGGTGCGCGTGCCGGCGCGGTCGGAGATGTCCACCTCGTCCGGCGTGCGCAGATCAGGCCGCAGCGCGATGTGCGCGCGCACGCCCAGCTCGGCCAATTGCGCCAGCGTGCGGCGGCCCAGGTCATCGTTGCCGAGCGCGTTGCCGATCAGGTGCGCTTCGACGCCCCATCGCGCCAGCATCTGCGCAGCCATCGCGCAGTCGGCCCCGATGAACGGCCGCTTGGCAGTGACGTAGGCGCCGGTGTTGGCGGGCGGGTAGCGATCCACCGAGAACACCACGCCAGGGTTGACGTAGCCAAAACAGACGACGCGAGGCGCGGAGGACATGGTCGCAAAATTAAAGGCGCACGCGCGTGCGCCCTCTTCTCGATGGCCTCCACAGGGCTCGAACCTGTGACCTCACGGATGTGAACCGTGCGCTCTGACCAACTGAGCTAGGAGGCCAAAGTTTATATGCCGATTATACATCTCTCCCGTCGCTCTCATTGCTGACGGCGTTCATTTCTGGCGAGAGGCATGCGCAACGTATATCGAGGGTAGGCGCAGGCATTGCCCGCGCCTACCCATGTCTCGCCTTTGCAGAGAAGTGCCCCTTTGGTCTGGCAGCAGCGCGCGAGGCGCGCGGCTTATGTGCGAATGCCACTAATGCCCAGTTGGTCCCAGCTCATCGCCCTGCATCGGCGAAGATCGCCCGATAGACCTCTACTGTGCGATCGGCGATGTGGCGCATCGTGAAATGGGTGAGCACGCGGGCGCGCCCGCGTCGCCCAAGTTCTGCGCGCCGGCCGGGCTGTGCCATCAGCGCCGTGAGGCGCTCGGCGAGCGCCGCATCGTCCTCTTCGTCGAAGATGAGGCCGGCGTCGCCCACAACGCTGGGCGCTTCCCCACAACGCGAGGTGATTACCGGCACCCCACATGCCATTGCCTCGATGAGCACGCGGCCGAATTGCTCCTTCCAGTTGGGCAAGGTGCGCGAGGGCAGCACGAAGGCGTCCAGCGCGCGATAGAACTCCGGCATTCGGGTAGACGGCAGCGACGGGCGAAACGTCACGCGCTCGGCGACGCGCAACTGCTGTGCCAATGCGCGCAAGGTGTTTAGCTCCGGCCCCGCGCCGACGACGCTCAGGCGCGCCGTGTTCGGCAGGCGGGCAAAGGCGCGGAGCAACACGTCCACCCCCTTTTCGCGCACCAGCCGGCCGGCGTAGCCGATGACGAACGCTTCGCTATTGCCCAGCTCGTCCGACGGGGCAAACGTCTGCTCATCCACGCCAAACTGCGGGATAACATGAATCGGTCGGGTGAATCCTTTGGCGCGCCACACCGCGCAGGCCGACTCGCTGCCGGCAAGGGCGACGTCGGCTTCTCGCAGCACGCTGCGTTCCATCCAACTGAACGGCGGCGGGTAGCGCCGACGAATGTTCTGCCAGGAGAAAAAGATGACGCGCGGCGACGGTCGAAGCGCCCGCGCCGCCTGCACGGCCAGCCACGTCGCTAAGTTATAAGGCTCCTCATCTATGTGCACCACGTCCGGCTGCAGTTGCGCCAGCGCGTGGGGCAGGGTGGGGTAATAGTGCAGGTGAAAGTTGCCGTTGAAGCGGATTGGGATGACCTGGAACGCGTAGCCGTTTGTGTGGGCGCGTTCGAGTGGCTGGTTGCCCCACGACGGCGGGACGAGAACGGTGAGCGCGACGTCGGGATGCGCAGCGATGAGTTCACACTTGCGCTGGTATGCGCCGACCACCAGCGCCTTGGAGATCAGCGTTACGCGCATGCGACGGCTGCCCGGTCGCACGACCACTCGACTTCCTCTTCCGGGGCGGGGACGGTTTCGTATACTTCATCGGGCAAGATGCCCTGCTCGTAGCGTCGCTGGAATTCGTCCACCCGTTCGTGGAACGCGCCGACGCTGTCGCACGTGACGAGTTGCGCGCGCAGCGCAGCCACATGCGGCATGCCCTGCATGTATTTCACGGCGTGCTTGCGGAAGAGGATCAGGCCGTGATCGCCGTAGTACCCAATCATTGCGCGCAGGTGACGCTTGAGCAGCGCGATCACTTCCTCGACGGTGACCTCATGACGGTCTTTACGCTGGAATATCCAGGGATTACCGATTGCGGCGCGACCGATCATCACGCCGTCGCAGCCGGTGTGCGCTTTGATGCGCGCGATGTCGGCGACGGTCTTCACATCCCCGTTGCCGATCACCGGGATCTTCACCGCCTGTTTGACTTCGGCGATCGCGTCCCAGTCGGCGAAGCCTTTGTAGGCTTGCTCTTTTGTGCGGCCGTGCACGGCAATCAGCGACGCGCCGTTGTCTTCGAGGATCCTGGCCACCTCCAGGTAATTGCGGGACCGCGCATCCCACCCTAGGCGAATCTTGGCGGTGACCGGCACGCGCACGGCTTTGCTCAGGCGGTTGAAGATGCGCGCGATCTTCTGCGGGTCGCGCAGCAAGCCGGCGCCTGCGCCGCGACCGCTGACGTTGCTCACGGAGCACCCCAAGTTCAGATCAATGATGCCAGGGCCGAGCTGTTCGATCTTCTGCGCGCAGGCCACGATGCGGTCTTCGTCGCTATCAAAGATTTGAAAGGTGAGCTGGGGCTTTTCGCGCGGGTCGTAGTCGAGCTGGCGCAGGGCCGGCTTGGCGCCGCGCAGGATGGCCTCGCATGCCGTGAACTCGGTGTAGCTCATCGCGCTGCCGTATTCGCGGCAGATCAGCCGGTAGGGCAGGTCGGAAAACCCGTCCATCGGCGACAGGATCAGGTCGCCGTATACCGGCACATCGCGAACGTAGAACATCGGCTGCATCGGCGCTCATTTTCCCACGATTGAGGGGTGGACCCGCGAGTAGCTCCCGGTGAGGCGTGATCGCTACACCCATCTTGCTCGTAGGTGCCTACTGTGAACTCAGCAGGGCGCTCAGCACCGAGATCAACCCTACGGCGCCGCCGAGCGCCATCGCCCAGCCGCACAGCCGGATGATCCGCATGCCGTTCTTCTCGCCCAGCATCCAGATGATGAAGTTGCCGATGCGATGGCCGGGCGAGACGATCTTCTTTTTGGGCCGCAGCGCCACGGCCAAGCCGCACAACAAGATGAACGTCGTCATGGCGACGCCGAACATGCGAAACGGATACATCTGCTCAGGGGTCATCTCGGTCGTCTCCTCTCCATCATCGCTATCATCGCTCCTGCGACATCTCGCGCAGCAACGCCGGCCCGCCGCGCACGGCCAGCCCCAGCCGGACCAGCCCGTCCACCAGCGGGTGCGTGCTGGCGCGATAGTGCTTTTTGTAAAACAGCCACATGGCGCGCTGGAACTCGTACTGCGCCTTAACGCTCGCGCGGCTGGCGGCCCGCTTGACGTGATGCACGGTCACGTCGGGGTAGTACACCACGCGATAGCCCGCCTGCTTGGCGCGCAGACACCAATCCAGGTCCTCGCCGTACATGAAGAATTGCTCATCGAGTAGCCCGATGCGGGCGATGACCTCGGCGCGCAGCATCATGCACGCGCCGACGACGGAATCCACGTCTGCTTGTTCGTCCTCGTCCAGATAGGTCATGTTGTAGCGACCGAAGCGCTTGCTGCGCGGGAAGAGCCTGCTCAGGCCGACGAAGCGATAGAACGACACCTCCGGCGTGGGGAAGCTGCGCCGGCAGGCCTTGTCCAGCGAGCCATCCATGAGCACTAGCTTCGGGCCTACTACCCCGATGTCCGGGTGTGCGTCGGCGAAGGCAACCAGCCGGCGCAGCGCATCGGGCGGCACCACCGTGTCCGGGTTGAGCAGCATGGCATAGCGAGCCCGCCCGCGCGCCGGGAAGCCAAAGTGCCGCAGGCCGAGGTTGTTGCCGGCGGAGAAGCCGTCATTTGTGGCGTTGCGGATCAACGTGACTGCGGGAAATTCATTGCTTACCATCGCGGCGCTGTCGTCGGTCGAGGCATTGTCCACCACGCAGGCGGCGAAGCGCAGGCCGACCTGCGCGCGCAGCGAATGCAAGCAACCGCGCAGCAGATCTCGCGTGTTGTAGTTCAGGATGACGATGGCGAGATCGAGAAGCGGCGCGCTGTGAATGCTGAGTTCTGGATTCACGACTGACCAGCGGTGATTTTAAAGCCATAGCCCGATCACCGGCGCACTCTGATCTCGAACAAAGGCACGCGCCGGTTCTGCGAGCCGCCGCCGATGGCTTCGTAGTAAGGCACGTCCAGGCGACCGACCTCGCGCAAGGCATAGCGCGCGCGCAATGTTGCCAGCGATGCGCGCAGTTCTGCCCCGTCATCCAGCAGAAAGACCGGCCGGCCTTCCGCGTGCAGCGCGTCCACGAAGCGGATGAGTTCGTCCTGCGTCCAGACCGCCGGCCGGAAGGCCGTGCGCCCCGCGTGCAAATCCACGGCCCCGCTGTTCAGTGCGCAGCCGATGGCCGCATCATTCGGCGTCATCTGGCGCAGGCGCTCGAACGAAAGCCGTTGCTCGCGCACCAAATGGCCAAAGCCGCCAAAGCCGTGCGTGACCGGCAAGGCTAGCGTCTCCATCGCGCGCAACACGAACAGGTAGGACAAGGCGCAGATGGTGGTGATGGCTAACAGTTGATTGAGCGTTGAAAGTATGGCGTCACCACGATGAGCCGCTGGACCAAGGCGTTGAGCAATCCAAGCCAAGCGCCTGAAACTGAGCGATAAGACGCCGCGCCATAGCTCAACCGTCCCAAATGCGGCCAGCAGGTGCAGGACCGGGAATAAGGAGAGGATGTCGCGCAGGCGCAGGTAGGCATAAGCGATGTGGAAGAGAAACAGCGTGACCGCGTAGGCTGCGAGGATGGCTAAAGCACGACGACTCCGCCGCCACATTGCCGCGACGCCGATCGCGATCAACGGTGCAAGCCAGCCGAATTCGCGGTAATGGTTCAGCTCATGGAGTGTGCGGCCCAGCGTCTCGGGCAGGTGCGCCAGCGAGAAGTTCGTCAGCTCCTCCGAACCGACGTGAAAGGGCCCACCGAACGCGATGGTGTGATAAATCAAGACGGGTAGGGCGGCGATCCAGGCTGCGAGGGCGCAGGATGTAAGGCGCAAGGCGTAAGATGTGAGCGGATTGCCTGGCGTTGTACGCGTTGTATTTCTCCTCTCGTGCCCTGTCGGCGCGAGGGCTAGCACAATGGCCGGCGCTATCAACACTTGTGTATAGCGGATGTCGAATGCAATGCCCAGCGCCAGCCCGCTCAGGCCGGCCATTGCCAACGAGCCGCGCGCGCGCCAGGCCAGCGTCAATGCGAGGATCGAGAACAGTTGCGCGGCGATGTCGGCCATCGGCGTCATCTGCCATTCCACCTGTTGGTACGACGTCGCGGTGAAGAAGACGGTGAGGGCAGCGACAGCATAGGGCGCTATGCGCTCTTCGTCTTGCCCGTTAGGTTGCCTCTCATGCGTTGCATGACACTTGGCACCTGACGCGTGATGCGCGAACCATGCCATCACGATGAGCGCAATCAGGTTGAGCAGGGGCGTGACGAGGTATAGGCCGCGCTCGCCGGCGAGCCAATAGGCCAGACCGGTGAAAGCGGCGTAACCCGGCGGCCAGACGGTCGTAGATTCGTAACGATTGCCGTTGGGAATGCGGTAGCCGACGTGCACGACCGGATGCGATGGAATGTCCAGCGCGTGGGTGAGGCGCGCCAAAGGGAAGGGATGAAATACCGTGCCGCGTGTGACCAGGTCTACGCCCATTTGTGCGTAGGCGTATGGATCGCTGCCGGTGACGCCGTGTGTGCGCAGCGCCAGAGCCGCCCAGGCCGACCAGCCGAGCGATGCTGCCGCGAGCAGCATCGCGCTCCGGCGTACGAATGCCCAATCGCCCATCTCCAGTCTCTGCACGGCCCATCGTCCGCCGATGACGAATGCGAATGCCGACATCACAATGAGCGATAGCAGCGGCGAAAGCACGCCGTTGAGCGCGCCCTCGAATCGCACGCCGCCGCAGCTCAGGCATGTCGTCAGGTAGGTGATCGTCAATGGCGACAGTGATGAGAGCGCCCAAAACTGAACCGGGCGCCGGCGCGCTCGATCCAGCGCCGTCGAGATAGTGAATGGCGCGAGCAGAAGCGCCAGCAGCGCCGGGGCCAGCAGAGCAGGGAGATTCAGGTTAGCCAGGACGACTGCCAGGCCAAGCAAATGGGCGGCCATCCACAGCGCCGCAGTCGTCGTGCTCCAGTCGCCGGCTGCCCGTGGTGGGCCGAACGACAGCGCGCGCAGGCAATCGGCCACAAGCCCGTTTGCCCGCGCGCGACTGAGCGCGCCCTTCGCCAGCGGCGCCAGCGCCAGCAACGCTGCAATCAACCAGCCGGCCCGCAGGCCAAGCACAGGAATCGCAAACAGCCGTCCCAGCCCGACCAGTGCGACCAACCCACTTGCAGTGATCCACGCGAAGGTGACATCGTGCGGCGCGCGCCCGCTGTGCCTCAACCACCCCGAAGCCAGGCAACTCGTTAACCCGATAGCCACGACCAGCCACATGGACGGTCCGGCGGGCTGCATGGTAACGGAGCCGTCCATCCAGTAGTCGAAGCGCAGGAGGTTGTCGAGGCGCATTGCAGGTGCAATTGGTGACTGATAGCGGTGTTGCTCGGCAGAACGAACCGAATATACTCCGGCTGATGCCACAGACGCTCTCGACGTTCGATCTGCTCGTTGCCGGCTGCGACGCGCTGGTTCGTCAGGATGGCAAATACATCGTCGTCAACGATCGTGACATTGCCATCACCGGCAACCGCATTGCCGCGATCACCCCTACCGAAGCGATTGACCGCGCCCAGGCGCGCGAGGTCATTGACGCCGGCGGCATGCTGGCCATTCCCGGTTTGATCAACTGCCACACGCACGCACCGATGGTGCTCTTCCGCGGCTTGGCCGAGGATGTCACCATCGAGTCCTGGTTCAACGATTACATTTGGCCGCTGGAAAGCAACGAAGAGCCAGAGGACATCTACTGGGGCGCGCTGCTGGCCATCGCGGAGATGATCCAGAGCGGCGTGACCACGTTCGCCGATCATTACTTCTTCTGTGACGAAATCGCCGAGGCGGTGGCCGAATCCGGCGCGCGCGCCAACATTGGCTGGGCCGTCTTCGGCCACGAGGGCGAGAAGAAACTGGACCAGACCGTGGAGTTCGCGCAGCGCTGGCAGGGCGGCGCCGGCGGGCGCATCACCACATGGCTTGCGCCGCATTCGCCCTACCTATGCGATCGCGACTTCCTGGCGCTCACCGCGCAGCGCGCTAAGTCGCTGAACACCGGCATCCACATTCACTGCAGCGAGACGCATGATCAGGTCGCGCTCAGCTTGAAGCAGTATGGCGTGACCCCGCCGGTCATGTTGCAACAGGCCGGCGTGCTGGATGTGCCGGTGTTGCTGGCTCACGGCATCGGCCTGACGCCCGAAGACATTGCGATGCTTAAGGATTACGACGTGGCAGTGGCGCAGTGCCCGAAGACCTACATGAAGCTGGCTATGGGCACGGCGCCCGTGCGCGCCATGCGCGAAGCTGGCATCGTCGTGGGCATTGGCACCGACGGCGTGGTGAGCAGCAACACGCTCGATGTGCTCGAGCAGATGCGCCTGTTGGCGCTCGACCAGAAGCAGGCGGCGAAGGATTCGACCACGATGCCGCTGGAGGAAGTGCTGGCGATCGCGTTCGCCGGCGGCGCGGCGGCGTTGCGCTTGCCGGACATCGGCGAGTTGGCCGAAGGCAAGCTGGCCGACATCGCCCTGCTGCGCCAAGACGGCGCGCACCTCTTCCCGCGCTACGACGCAGTAGCCAACCTCGTCTATTCAGCTCGCGCCGGCGACGTGGACACGGTGATCTGCGACGGCAAATTGCTGATGCGCTACGGTCGGCTGCTGACCATTGACCTGCCGCGCGTCAAGGCCGAGATTGCGCGCCGGTTGCAGCGCCTGAACCAGCGCGTAGCCGAGAAGCGCCTCGCCAACTATCCCGCCTAGCCCCACCGCGGTGCGCCAACGCTCACGGCGTGGGGCGCAAGTAATTCTGCACGCCCCATCCAATCGTCCCGTCGCTGGGGTCGCGCAACTGCCACCACACATAGCCGCCGTTCTCCTGCGGCCCGCCGACGACTTCGTAGATCGTGCCATCGGGCAAACTGCGAATCTTCTCCGCCGAGACCGATGGTTCGCGCCGGAAGTTCAGACCGTTGCCGCCCGTGCCGAAGATCACCACGCGCACGCCCACGCCGATCGTGCCCGGCTGACCCTCGGTGAGGGCCGTCGACTCTGGAGTAGGCGTATCGGTTGGCGCAACGTAGGGTGTGGCCGTTGGCGGAATCTCCTCCGTCGGCGTGGGGAAGATGACCTGGATCGTTGCGGTGGGCGCGCTGAAGTTCAGCGCCGGACGGTTCTGGTTGACGAACGACGCGGCCAGAAAGCAGGCGACACCGACCAGGGCGAAGCTGATCGCCATGGGAATAATCGCCGGCACGCGCTGCTGTGGATAGTCGCGTGGTTGCCGGGGAAGACGCCTGAACGGCCTTAAATCTTCCTCCCAGTGAATCTTTTGGTTATCCACGCCGCCGCGGTGATCGGGGGTTTTTTGTACGGACATGATCCAGCCACTTCGACAACCGGCTCGAGCCTAGCATTCTACTTCGTGCGCCACAAGGTCTTCTATGCTTTCTCGCCTGCGAATCACCTGCCATTTGCCGTCTGCGACCAGCACCTCGGCAGCGCGCGGGCGGGTATTGTAGTTGCTGGCCATGCTCATGCCGTATGCGCCGGCGTGATGGATCACCAACAGGTCACCGCGCCGTGGCTCCGGGAGCATCACGCCTTCGGCCAACACATCGCCGCTCTCGCACACCGGCCCCACCACCGACACTCCCGACACCAATGACACTCCTGACACCTCCAGCACATCTGACACCGACGACACCAACGACACCTGATGCGCCGCGCCATATAGCGCCGGCCGGATCAAGTCGTTCATCGCAGCATCCACCACGACGTAGCGCACGTTGCCGTTTGTCTTGGTATAGAGCACGCGGGTGAGCAGCGCGCCGGCATCGGCCACGATGGCGCGGCCTGGCTCGAATAGCAGACGCAGGTCGGCCTTGCGCGCCAACGGCAGGATGTTGCTCGCTATGGCCTCGATGGGCGCCTCGGCTTGATCGGGCTGGTAAGCCACGCCAAAGCCGCCGCCCAGGTTCAGCGTCGTGATCGTCGCGCCTAGCATCCGATACTGCGCAACAACCGCGAGCGCAACCCGCATAGCCTCTGCATACGGCCCAGCGTCGCTCACCATCGAGCCGATATGGATGTGGATGCCTTCGATGCTGATGCCGGGGTAATCTGCGCGGTGAGCGACCAGCCGAAGCGATTCCTCGGTCTCGATGCCGAATTTGCTGGCCCGCTTGCCGGTGGCGAGATAGCGATGGGTATGTGGGTCAATGCCGGGGTTGATCCGCAAGGCGACGCGCTGGACGACGCCGCGCGCTGCCGCCAAGTCGCTTAGGACACGCAGCTCCTGGGCGCTCTCGACGTTGATCCAACCGACGCCGGCGTCCAGCGCGGCGACCAGTTCATCGTCGCGTTTGCCCACGCCGGCGAACACGATGCTATCCGTCGCTGCGCCGGCCAGCAGCGCGCGCCGCAATTCGCCGCCGCTCACCACATCGAAGCCTGTGCCCAGGTTGCGCATGAGCCGCAACACCGACAGGTTGCTGTTGGCTTTGACGGAGTAGCAAACGCGCCCAACCTCCGCGCTGGGCGCAAGCGCTTTGGCCAAACGCGCGTAGTTCTGCGCTATGCGCCCCTGGTCATACACGTAGCAGGGTGTGCCGACCTGGCGCGCGATTGCCTCGAGTAGGTCGTGAGGGAGGAAGTCCATACCGAATAAAGTCTTTGGTCAGGGCGCTCGGGTGGGTTGCCGGTTGCGCGAGATGGGTTCACACTATTGGCTATGGATCCTGTGCGCTTGATGATCGCCATGCCGCTTATCGTCGTTGGGTGCTTGTTGGCTGCCGCCGGCATCGTGTTGCTGCGCCGGTCGTTGTCTTACTCGGCGACGGCGACCATTCATGCGTCGAGCGCGCCGCAAGGCGAGGGGACATCGTCTCAACCGGCTGCGCTGCGGTTTACCACGCGCGACGGCCGGCCGGTCGAGGCGCCGCTCGCGCGCGCCTCAGACCACGAAGTCGGCGAGCAGGTGACGGTGATCTATGACCCAACTTATCCAGAGATTGCCCAGGTCGTCTCTCCGCTGCGACTGTGGGTTGTGCCGGGCGCATTGACCCTGGCCGGCGTGGCCATCGCCTTCGCCGGCGCGGCCAACTTAGCTGCCGCCGTGCGTTGATGGGCGATCAATACACCGGCATACGCGGGTCAATCTCGCGCGCCCAGGCCAGAATGCCGCCCTTAACGTTCTTCACCTTGCGAAAGCCGACGTCGTCGATCAGAAACTTCACCACGTCGGCGCTGCGCGCGCCGCTGCGACAGTGCACCAGGATTTCGTCAGCCTGGCTCAGCTCATGCAGGTGATTTTGAATCTCGCCTTTGGGAATGAGCCGTGCGGCGTCCAGGTGGGCAATCTGCCATTCGTATGGCTCGCGCACGTCAACCAGGATTGTGTTGGTCTTCTCCAAGCCGGCTTCGATGCGCTGCTTGAGTTCGTGAACGGTGATCTCCGGCACACCGTGCCCGGCGTCCGGCGTTGCCGCGTTGCGCGATGGCATGCCGCAGAACGCATCGTAGTCTATCAGCTCGCGCACCGTGGGGTGCTCGCCGCAGATGGGGCAGGCCGGATCTTTGCGCAGCTTCAGCTCTCGAAAGCGCATCTCTAGCGCGTCGTAGAGCAGCAGCCGGCCGATCAGCGGTTCGCCGATGCCGGTGATGAGCTTGATCGCCTCGGTCGCTTGAATCACGCCGATCACGCCGGGCAGCACGCCCAACACGCCGCCCTCTGCGCATGAGGGCACCAGGCCGGGCGGTGGCGGTTCTGGGTACAGGCAGCGGTAGCACGGGCCGTGTTTGGCCCAGAACACTGCGGCCTGGCCCTCGAAACGAAAGATGCTGCCATACACGTTCGGCTTGCCGAGCAACACACACGCATCGTTGACCAGATAGCGCGTTGGGAAGTTGTCGGTGCCGTCCACGATCACGTCGTAGTCGGCGAAGATGCGCAGGGCGTTCTGACTGGTCAGCGGCTCTTCGTAGCCGGTTACCTCTACGAAAGGGTTGATGTCTTTGATGCGCTGCGCTGCGCTCTGCAGCTTGGGCCTGCCGACGGTGCTTTGGCCGTGGATGATCTGTCGTTGCAAATTCGACTCGTCCACCACGTCGAAGTCCACGATGCCGAGATGGCCGACGCCGGCCGCAGCCAGGTACATGGCCGCCGGCGCGCCCAGCCCGCCTGCGCCAACCAGCAGCACGCTGGCCTGTTTGAGCTTCTTTTGGCCGCTCATGGCGATCTCGGGCAGGATCAAGTGGCGCGAATAGCGGCGGATCTCGTCGTTGGAGAGGTGGACGCTGTTGGGCTCGGCGATGACCGGTGCCGGCGCAATGCCGCCTGCCACGCTTGGCACGATGCTCAACGTCGCGCCGTCGGGAACCGGCGTGTCCGATCCCTGCAAATAGCGGATGTCCTCGTCGCCGAGATACACGTTGACGAACGAGCGCAACTTGCCTTCTTCGTTGAATAGGTGGCGCTTCAGTTCGGGGTAGGTCACGCTCAGCGCAGCGAGCACCTCGGCGACGGTGCCGGTATTGCCGGTGATCTCCTTCGCCCCACCCACATACGGCCGTAGTGGGGTGGGGATGCGAATCGTGATTGACATACGCTCAAGGATACCTGATTTCGCGCGCCGGGGCAGGGTCGGTGCCGGCCTCACGTTTGCGCCGGTGGCGATAATCGGCCGTGTGAGCTACGATTTCTCCAAGATCGAGGCGCATGTTCAACGGCTGATCGAGCGCGCGCCGCTCAACGGCGCTGCATTGTCCATCGCCCATCGCGGCGCGTTGATCTACGAACGCGCATTCGGCAGCTATTCCCTCGATATGCACGTCGCCGTCGCTTCGGGGTCGAAATGGGTGAGCGGAGCAGTGATCGCGTCGTTGATTGGCGATGGCGTGCTTCACCTAGACGAGCGCGCCTCGGATTACCTGATGGGCTTTGACGGCGACAAGTCCGCGATTACACTGCGTCAGTTGCTGGCGCATACGTCCGGCTTGCCGCCGGGACAGGCGTCATGCGCCGGCCATGCTGCGCGTTCGTTGGCTGCCTGCGCCGAACGAATCGCGCTGTCGCCTTTGGTTGCCGCGCCGGGAAAGGCTTTCGCCTACGGGGAAAGCGCGTTTCAGGTCGTCGGGCGAATCGCCGAAGTGGCGAGCGACCGATCGTGGCCGGCGCTGTTTCACGAGCGCATCGCCGAGCCGTTGGGGATGATAGCCAGCGACTACGGTGATCCGTACACCGATCATCCTCGCGTCGGCAGCGGCTTGCGCTCGACGCTACGCGACTACAGCCGCTTCGTGCGCATGATCGCTGCCGAAGGCGCCCTCGACGGCGCGCGCGTGCTTGCGCCAGAGCTTATTGCGCTCATGCACGAGGATCATACTTTCGGCGCACCGGTCATCGCTTCGCCCAATCGTTTCCCCGGCGATGGATATGGCCTGGGCGTGTGGCGTGATGTGGCCGACGCGCAAGGGCAGGCCGTCCAGGTGAGCAGCCCGGGCGCCAGCGGATTCACGCCGTGGGTGGACTTTCGGCACGGCCTGGCCTGTGTCTTCCTCGTGCGTGATTCGTATCAGCGCATGGCTGCGCCGGTGCGCGAACTACAACGCCTGGTGCGCAAGGCCGTGGATGCGAAGGGGCCGGCTAAGTGAACGTATATCGCTAGTCGCTAATGACCAACGATTCTTCTTCGAAGGCATCACGCTCGTTGCGCAGCAGCCACGATTGCGCCGTCGTCGCTTTGCCGTCGCGCACCGAGACGATCACATAGGAAATGCCCGGCCAGGCCTGGCTGCGATCCATCTCCGATGGTTGCGAAGGGTGATCGGGGTGCGAGTGGAAGACGCCCACGATGTCCAGGCCGCGCTTGCTTGCCTCACGGTCGGCCTTGACGTATTCATCCGGCGAAATCAAGTAACGGTTGTGCCGGCTTTCATGTTCGTTCACTTCGTCCCAGGCGTTGGCGACCAAGAGCACGTCGTGCACACGCCGGTTGTTTGGATGAGTCGGGTCGTCCACCTCACCGATCAGGATGCCGCAGGCCTCGTAAGGATAGCCAGCCTCCAGGTGGCGGGTCATTTTGCTGAAGAGTGTCCTCGGAATCGTGAGCATGATGTCGTGATCTACCAAAAGCGTTCGCTGGTGTATTTGTAGCCGGCATCGGCCAGGATAGTGACGATCACGCCTTCTTTTAGGCGTTCGGCCACGCTGAGCGCGCCGGCGACGGCGCCGCCGGCGGATGGGCTGACGAACAGTCCCTCCTCACGCGCGAGTTGTCGCGCTACGTAATGCGCTTCCTCGGTCGTGATCTCGATGTTCTCATCGGCCAATGCTGGATCGTAGATCTGTGGCTTGATCGCCGTCGGCATGTGCTTCCAGCCCTCGATCGCGTTGAGCGGCGAATCCGGTTGTAGCGAGATCAGGCGAATCTTTGGGTTTAGCTCGCGAAGGCGGCGACCTGTGCCGGTAAATGTGCCGCCCGTGCCAAGCGCGGCGACGAAATGTGTGATGCGCCCTTCGGTCTGCCGCCAAATTTCCTCGGCCGTGCCGTGATAGTGGGCCAGCCAGTTTGCATCATTGTCGTATTGGTTGGCATAGAAGAACGCGTCCGGCGATTGAGCGTAGAGCTGACGCGCTTTCTCGATTGCGCCGTCGCTGCCGGCCATCGGGTCGGTGAAGATCATGTCGGCGCCGTAGGCGTTCAAGATTATCTTGCGCTCAGGGGTGACGCTGGCCGGAATGACCAGACGAATGCGATACCCTAGCGCAGCGCCGAGCATGGCATAGGCGATGCCCATGTTGCCGCTGGTAGCGTCCAGCAACGTTTTCTCCTTGGTCAAATGCCCGGATTGAATCGCCGTGCGGACGATGTTCAACGCGGCGCGATCCTTGCCCGAGCCGCTAGGGTTGAACCACTCGGCCTTGGCGTAGATCTCGACCGGCGCAACATGCGCAGCGATGCGCGTGAGAGGAATCAGTGGTGTGTTGCCGACCAGGTCGGCCAGTGCAGACCCAAGTGAAGCGCCCATGTCACCCCGAGCGGTGGGATTCAGCCTGCGCGCCTGGGTGCCCGGTAGCAGTTAGGTGGCGCATAAGCAGACGCAAGGCGGCGTCGGCAGTCGCCTGTTTGTTACCGGCGCGGTCGCGCGACCAGACGTGGCGCTCGACCTGTTCGCCCAGCGGTGAACTGACGCCGACGTAAGTCAAGCCGACCGGCTTATCGGCGCTGCCGCCGTCCGGCCCGGCAATGCCGGTCGCGCTCACGCCGAGATCTACCATGAGCGCGTGGCGCACGCCGCGGGCCATCTCCAGGGCGCATGGCTCACTCACCGCGCCGTGCTGCCGAAGCGTTGCCTCATGCACGCCCAACGTATGTTGCTTGATCGCATTGCTGTAGGCAATGATGCCGCCGACGAAGTAGGCCGAGCTGCCGGGCCGGTCGGTGATCACGTCGCCGATCAGCCCGCCGGTGCACGATTCGGCCGTGCCGAGCGTCCAATGGCGCTGTATCAGCGCGTGCGCGATCGCGTCGTTCGCGAAGCGCCGCCATTGCGTTCGCAATTCGTCCTGTATGAGCGCGACTGCGCCGCGCGCGCTGGCCGCTTCATTTGGCGGCAGCTCGCGCGCGAGGGTTTCGAATTCGTCTTCGTCCAAGATAAGCATGACGCCGTCTGGGTCCATCCAAATGTCCAAGGCAAGGTCGTCCCACTCGATGTCGTCGTTTGTGATGCGCGCCGGCCGGGCGACGTCGGCGTACCAGCCCTTCAAGTCGCCATGGCGATGGCGAATCTCGAACAGGTTATACCAGCGGTCGGTGTAGAAGGTCTCGATGAAGATATCCCCCTGTTCGAACGTCACATAGGGCAGCGTTCGGGTTGGCAACGTCCAGATGGCGCGTAGGGTGATGCGTTCACCATCGCGCGAGAGCACGTCGCCGTCGTAGCTGACTCTGCGCTTGCTGCGATGGTCG
This sequence comes from uncultured Anaerolineae bacterium, assembly GCA_937959265.1. GTDB lineage: Bacteria > Chloroflexota > Anaerolineae > J036 > Brachytrichaceae > JAAFGM01. The sequence continues at coordinate 16,315 of CALGMA010000024.1, forward strand.
CATTTGTGCACGCGCATAACGCGGGATTATACTGACCGACATCGGAGGTTGGCGATGAATTCCTTGCTGCGCATCCTGACATCGGCCGTCCTGGTCGGTGTGATGCTGCTCTCGAGTGCCGGCGTGACGCACGCCGTCACGCGGGCGGCCTGTTTTCGCATTTTGCACGCCTCCCCGGATGCGCCGAATTTGGACGTGTACGTCAACCGTACGCGGGTAGCCGACAACATCGCCTATACCCAGTTCAGCCAAAGGCGCTGGTGTATCGCAGCAACCATCGTGTTGGTGCGCGCCTTCCTGGCCGGCGCCGATCCGAATACGACTGCACCGCTGGTGAGTTCGAACATCACCATGGCGTTCAGCCGCAGCTACGTGATCGCCATTGCCAACCGGTTGCAGCAGTTACAGGTCGTCGTGCTGGAAAACCCGACGGTGCCGCTGGCCGGTCAGTTCAGTTTGCGCGTGGTGCATTTGGCCGTAGATGTCGGCGGGGTAGATCTGGCGGTGACAGGCGGCGCAGTGTGGCTCTTTAACGTTGTCTTTCCCACGGCGCAAACCACGACGCAGCCGGCCGGCACCTACACGCTTGAGTTGCGCCAGGCCGGAACACCGACCGTGCTGGCTTCGCTTGGCACGCTCACCTTCCGCTCGCGCGAGCGGAAGACGATCTATGTGCTGGCACCGAGCGCGGCGGCGGCGATGGATGCCACGGCGCGGGGTACGACAGCGCCGCTGATCACCTTAGTCGAGCCCGATCGCTGAGTCAGCCCTACGTGCGCATCCACGCCGGCTGGAGGGCGGCGATGCGCGCGAAGATTGGGCAGTCTTCGTTGTGTGCGCCAGGCAGGTAGCCGGTGCTCATCAGGAATTCGTTCACGATCTCGCTGCCGGTGAAGAGGAAGTTCTGCCTGAAAAGCTTCACCCATTCCTCCCTGCCGAGCGGGTGGTGCGCTTCCAACCATCCCTCGAATGAGCCATAGTCCGTGCGCAGCGCGACGATGCGTCGGGCGTTTTCGATTGCTGCGTTGATCTTCAGCCGGTTGCGGATGATGCCGGGGGCGGCGAGCAGACGCGCGCGGTCGGCTTCACCATAGGCTGCGACGGTGTCCACGTCGAACCCGCTGTAGGCGCGCCGAAAGTGCTCCAGCTTGCGCAGCACCACGTCCCACGACAGGCCGGCCTGGTTGATCTCCAATACCAGGCGCTCGAACAAGGCGTTGTCATCGTGCACAGGGAACCCGTGCTCGTGATCATGATACCACTGATGAACTGGATGTGTCTGGGGCGAACGCACATATTCGCAATAGCTCGACATGATCTTTCGAGTATAGCGCCGCGCTGGCTATCAGGAGCAGTCCTCTGAAATGGTAATTTTGGTTATTAACCTATTACTTATAAAAATTGAAATCAATATTGACTTTTCTGAATCATTTGATAGAATTTTATCCTGAAATTTGAGGTAATACTAATGAAGACCCTTCCCAGTCAATGCCCGATCTGTGGCAGTGAGGTCGTTGTCACACGCTTTCAGTGTGATCGGTGTGACGTAACGATCGAAGGCCGGTTCGCGGTGAGCAGGTTCGCTCGGCTCAGCGATGAGCAGCTTCGTTTTGTCGAGACCTTCATCCGCTGTGAAGGCAAGATCAGCCGAATGGAAGCTGAACTCGATCTGTCGTATCCCACCATTCGCGCCCGGCTGCACGAGGTGATCCGCGCATTGGGCTACGAGCCGGGCAAGGAAGAAGGGGCTGCCGGTCCGAGTCTCTCCCCCGCCGAACGCCGGCGCATCCTGGAGGATTTGGATCAAGGGCGCATCACTGCTGAGCAGGCGATGAAGTTGTTGAACCGTCGAGAGGAATGAAGCCATGAACAAGACGATCGAAATGGGTGGATCGCCGGAACTGGTGATCGAATGTAAGGGCGATCTGAAGGTCAGGCCCCTCCGGCCTGGCGCATGCAGCGTCGAAGTCGAAAGCGATGATGAGCGCGCCAGCGTGGTGACGGATGGCAACCGGGTAGTGATTTCTGCTGAGGACGACACCGAGGTGCGCGCGTCGCGCGATGCGATGGTCTATATCGCGGCGGTTGGAGGCGACCTCGAGGTGAAAGGATTCGACCGAATGGTCAGCATTGGCCATGTCGGAGGTGATCTCAAAGTGAAAGACGTCGGCAGCATCGAGATCCAAAGCGTCGGTGGCGACTGCGAGTTGTACGATGCAGCGGGTGTCGCCGCCGTGCGTGCGGTCGGCGGCGATCTGCAGGCCGAGGGCGTGGGCTTTGCCGGCCAAGCAGTCAACGTTGGTGGCGACGCCACTTTGCGGCCTTTTGCCGTGGAGGATGCCTTCACGGTGAACGTCGGCGGCGATCTCTCGCTGGCGTTGCCGGCCGGCGCGAGCGCCATGGTGCACATCACCGACGCGCGGGGCATACGCCGTCTCAAGTTCGGTGCCGGCGAGACGTTCATCCGCGTCAACGCAGGCGGCGAGGCGTTGGTCATCAGTGACGGCGAGGCGAGCAATGAGGCGACCGTTCCAACCGATTGGGATGACGCCATAAGCGACATTGAGCGCGAGATGGGCCAGTTGCAGCGACATATCGAGCATATTGCGCGCGAATTCGGCGAGCGCTTCGTCGGCGCTGGCGTGCCGGCCTGGAAGGTCGAACGCGCGCAGCAGCAGGCCGAAGCTGCCATCCGCAAGATGGAGGCCAAGCTACAACATCGCCTGCGCCAGATGGGAGTGCGTGCTCGCAAAGAAGCCGAGCGTGCTGCGTCCAGAGCGGCGCGTTCGGCTGCTCGCTCGGCCCGGCGCGGCGCGGTCTCCGGCTGGATTGCACCGTCTCCCGATCCATCCGCCGTGCCGTTTGAGGCGCCGCCGAAGGCCGGCGTGTCTGACGAGGAACGCATCGCGATCCTGCGCATGGTGCAGGAGAAGAAGATCACCGCCGAGCAGGCGGAGCAATTGCTGGCTGCGCTTGAGGTTTGATCGTCTCACCGCAAGCTTACCGATGAGCCTGCTGAATTTGGTCTCCGAAGTGGCCTACCGCGCGCGCTATAGCCGCGCTGCCAATGTTGCGTTTGTCGTTGCGCTGGCGATATGCGTTGCTTTGCTTGCGTTGGCTCGCGCGGAGGGGCAGGAAGACACGACCGTCATCCCGTTCGACGGCAACTCCAGCCTGGTTTCGCGCTTGAACCATTACGTTAGCGTTGTCGGCGTGTTGCTGCCGGAGCGTGCGTTTCGTACCCAGTTCGAAGTGGGCGGGTTAAAGCTACGCGGCGCGCGCTACGTCCCGCTCATCATCGAAGGTGCGAGCGATCCGCTGCTCATCCTGGACAAGAACCTGCCGCCGTTCAGCGCAGATGGTCAAGTGCGACTCGTCGGCAAGATTCAGGCAGGCGGCGCGCAAGTGCCCTACTACCTGGAGGTGGGTGAACCGCCGAACATCCCGCTGCAGAACGCATGGGCGCGCGCCGGTGCGATCGGCGGGGTGGCGCTCCTCGTCCTCGCGCTGACCGCCTGGTTGATCGCGCGTGCCGACTACGCCATCACCGTCGGGCGGCCTGCTGCCGGTCCGGCACCTGCTGGCGTCGGCGCGCTTTGGTTCGGCAGCTTGGGGGCAGGGCTAGGTCACGCCGTGGTGCGCCAAGCACCGGTGGCCGTGACGAGGATGCGCGATGAGATCCGGCTGGAATCGTGCGCGTCGCGTCCGTCTTGGACGATCCACATCCGCGAGGTGCGCTCGGTGCAGCCGGTACACGTCGCAACAGCCTATGGTCCGTTGCCGGCTGCGCGGATCGCGTTTCAGGACGAACGCGGCTTGCTGCGCCGCGGCACGATCGCCGTCGGTGGTGATCCGCAGGCGCGCAGTGTGCTGCACGCGTGGTTGAGCGGGCAGATCATGTGACGACGGTGAGCCTATGAACAGTAACTGGAAGCTGCGCTTCTTCACCATTTGGACCGGCCAGGCGTTCTCCTTGCTAGGGAGCTGGTTAGTCCAGTTCGCCCTGATCTGGTGGCTGAGCGCCACCACGGGCTCGGCCACCGTGCTGGCAACGGCGACGCTGGCTGGCATGTTGCCGCAGATTGTGCTCAGCCCATTTGCCGGCGTGATCGTAGATCGCTTCAGCCGCCGCGTGATCATGTTCGTTGCGGATGGGCTGACTGCGCTGTTCACGCTCGCCTTGGCAGGTTTGTTCGCGGCCGGCACAGCACAAATATGGCATGTCTACGTGATCATGTTCGTTCGCTCGACTGCCGGCGCGTTTCACTTTCCAGCCATGCAGGCCAGCACGTCGTTGATGGTGCCGAAGGCACAGCTCTCGCGCGTCGCCGGCATGAACCAAACGCTGCAGGGGATGATGAACGTCGTCACGCCGCCGGCGGGCGCGTTGCTTGTGAACGTGCTGCCCATCTTTCAAGTGTTGTTGATCGATGTATTCACCGCGCTGGTGGCAATTGCGCCGTTATGCCTCATTGCCATCCCCAAGCCGCAGCCGATGGCGGCTGCTTCGGTGAGGCGCACCAACTCGCTCACTGCGTCTTTCCTGCACGACTTTCGCGAGGGCGTGCGCTATGTCGTTGCATGGCGTGGGCTGGCCATTCTCGTGCTGATGGCGATGACGATCAACTTCCTGTTGATGCCCGGCGCATCGCTCGTACCGATCCTGGTGACGCAGCACTACCGGGGCGGTGCGCCAGAGCTGGCCGCGATGAACATGGCCTGGGGGCTCGGCACGATTCTGGGCGGTGTCATCTTGAGCGCGTGGGGCGGCTTCAAACGGCGCATTCTCACATCGCTGATGGGTGTGATGCTGATCGGCGTCTGCTTTGTCGTACAAGGTGTGCTGCCCGACACGCTGTTTCCGGCGGCAGTAGGGGTGTGGTTGTTGCTCGGCATCGTCAATCCCATCACCAATGGCCCGGTGTTTGCAGTGCTGCAGGCTGCAGTCGAGCCGGCCATGCAAGGCCGCGTGATGACTTTGCTCATGGCGGGTTCGGCGGCGATGTCGCCGTTCAGTTTGTTGGTGGCCGGCCCGGTGGCCGACGCGTTGGGTGTGCGCGTCTGGTATGCCTTTGGTGGGGCAGCGTGTGTGCTGATGGGACTCGTGGGCTTCTTTATCCCGGTGCTGATCAACATCGAATCGCAGCGAGCATCGGCAGTAATCGCCCCGAGCCCGGAGCGGCTGCCTGTCGCGCCACCTGTAAGCCGAGCAGACGCGACGAGGTGATCTTTAGCAGTGGCTGATGACTGCTGATTGACGATCGAAGGAGTGAGCATACATGGCTACGACTGAAGAACGCATGAAAATTTTGAAGATGGTGGAGGAGGGCAAAGTCTCTCCCGAGGAGGGCGCAAAGCTGCTGGCAGCGTTGAGTGAAGCGGTCGGCAACAAGGCCGGATCGAGCGCAGGCGCGGCCTCAGGCTACACCAACATTCGCAGCGCCGGTGGTGCCCGGTGGTTGCGTGTCCGCGTGACGGACATTGCGACCGGTAAGCAGAAAGTGAGCGTGAACCTGCCCATCGGCCTGGTCGGCGTCGGCGCCAAGATCGCGGCCAAATTCGCGCCCGAGGCTGAGAGCCTGGAGATCAACCAGATCGTGGAGGCGATCAAGTCCGGTGCGCAGGGCAAGATCATTGACGTGGTGGATGACGAGGACGGCGAGCACGTCGAGATCTACGTTGAGTAGTTGCGCGCTGGCTCCCGACTCCGGCGCAGTGGTAAAGTGAGCGACGAAGTTGCTGGATCGCTCCATAGCACTGTGTAAGCGTGATGTCTGCAACGATCAAAGGAGTCGCAAGATGAATCTGACTCAGTCGCAGGGTCAGCGTGCCCTTTCTAATGGTCTAACGTTCATAGCATGGCTGGCGACGGTCGCATTGGGCCTGGGTGCCTTCTATGCCCTGCGGCAGATGGCCTTTGGCCTCTTTGCGTTACTGGGCGCTGACATCCGGACGGCCCAACTGGCGGTCATGTGGCTCACCCTTGTGCTCGCGCTGGCCTGGCTGACGTTCGTCGTCCTCAGCGGCGAATATCATCGCAGACACGTCGGTGCACCGCACGCAGTGAAGCTCTTCGTTGCCACGCTGGCGATCGAACTAGCCGTCATCATGCTCTACCTGGTGTTGTAACGTGCCTGGCGGCCGGCGCGTGCGTCTCAGCGGGCGCTGCCTATCAACGCCTGCACGAGTGCGTCGTGCGGCAGCGCATGCACGGTGTGACCCTGAAAGCCGGTCATCGTTTCGGCAGCGACCAGGGAGTTGATGATCGCTTCCTCGACGGCTTCGGCTGCGGCTTCGAAGAAGGCGTTGAGCTGGCGATGCGCCAGCATCCTGATCTCGCGAACGCGCGTGTCATACTCGCTGACGTGGTTGCCGGTGCTGAAGCAGAGGAACAAATCGCCGCTGCCGTTGTAGCCCATGCCGCCGGTGCGCGCCAGTCCGACCGTCGCACGCTGCGCCAGCCGGTTGCACTGCGTCGGGATGAGTGGTGCGTCGGTGCCGATCACAATGATGATCGAGCTGCCGATGTTGGCCTGGTCGGCCGGTTCGTGCCAATCCATTGGCATGCGGTCTTTGCCGATCATCACGCCCACCGGTATGCCGTTCACGCGCAGCCCCTCGCGGCTGCCGTGGTTCGACTGCACCAGCACGCCGACGACGAATGCGCCATCCTCCGTGCGCACGACGCGCGATGACGAGCCGATGCCGCCCTTGAAATCGTAGCAGATCATGCCGGTGCCGCCTCCGACACATCCTTCGACGACCGGCCCACCCTGTGCCGAATCCATTGCGGCGAACACGTGCTTGTGCTCGATCGAGTGCGCGTTCGCATCGTTCAGCCAGCCGTCCCACGTCTCGGCCACCACCGGCAGCGCACCGATGTAACTTTGTGCCTGCTCGCGTCGCGCGCCGTATTGCACCAGCGCCTCGTGCACCAGCCCGACCTGATGCGTGCAGGTGAGGGCGATCGGCGAGCAGAGCAGCCCCGACTCTTTCACCCAGTGGATGCCGGTCATCTCGCCGCAGCCGTTGAACGAGTGAAAGCCGGCGAAACAGTTGTCGCGCCAGATGTCACCCTCACGCGGCACGATGACCGTGACGCCGGTGCGCGCCACGCGTGGTTCGTCGTAGATCAGTGTACTATGCCCGACGAGCACGCCCGGCACGTCAGTGATGGCGTTGTGCGGACCGGTCGGATACTGCCCGATCGTGACGCCGAGGTCGCGCAGTCGAGCCATCGCCGGCTACTCCCCCCCCATCTTCTGACGCCGCTTGGTGATTTCGGCGATCTCTTTACGACCGAGCAAGCCGGTGGATGTCGGTGAGTCGTCACCTTCTGCTGCGTCGCTCGCGGTTGTAGCGTCGCCGGACTTCACGCGCGCCGCCGAGATCAAGCGACGGACGCGCCGGCTGTTGCAAAACGGGCAGATTACCCGGGCCTTCGGCATCTTCTGATGCGAGGCGAACCAGCGCTCGAACCTCTCACCGCACTGGGCACAGCGATATTCGTAGATCGGCATGGCACTGCTAATGATAGCGCTCAAGCGACGGAGCGGCGGAAGATCGTGACCCGTCGCTCCCATGTCACGTGTTCATCCAGCGGCCAGATCGGGCGCGGGCAGCGCGTGTGACCGAGGCGCTTCAAGTTGGCACTGGTTGCACCGGGTGCGTCCACATCCACGTAGCGCGCCGCCCAGTCTTTGAACATGTGCGGCTGGCAGTGCGGCGACTTGACCACCACCAGGTCGAAGCGCTGGGGATCTTGTCCATGCGCGTAGAACAGCGAGCGGTCATACAGGCTCACGGCGCGGCTGGTGATGACCAGCGTGATGTTGCCGGCAAGCAACACGGCTGTCGGACCGGAATGCCAAAGCTCGTCGAACGACTCGCTGCGAAACTCGCCCTCGGACATCAGATGCACGCGGCCGGTCACCTCGACTGGCGTGAACCGCCCTGGGTCCATCGCGCCGCCGACGTGCGTGGTGATCGTTGCGCCGATGCCGGCATCGAACGCTGCTCGGGCTGCCGGTGGATCCACAATCGGGATGAGTGCGCGGCCCGCATAGTGTGTTTCGATCAGCTTGCGCAGGATGGCGTTGCTGTCGCCCGACGCGCCGCTGCTGGTGGCGTCGGCTGCGTCCACCAGGATCGTCGTGCCGCCGCGCGGCAATTGTTCATGCGCGATGCGCACTGCCTCGTCCAGCGGCGTCAACGGCACATACATCCGCTCGTGCTCGCGCCAGAATAGCTCGGCGATGTGCAGCGCTTCGCGCTCGGCAAGCGCCGGGTCGCCGTCGGTCACGACGAAGCTGTAGGTGGCCAGGTCGGGCACGTCGGTGAACGGGTTGCCCCAGAACAAACCGGCCGAGAGCACACCATCGGCCTCCAGCGATTTGGCTGCGTTCACGGCGTGGCGGATGGCGCCGGTCGCGGTGATCAGCTCGTCGCCGCGCACTAGCGCAGGGATAAACACCTTCGCTGTCACCGGCTTTGCGCCGCCGAGAATGCACAAGAGCAACCGCGCAGCGCGCTGACCGGTCCCATAAAAGTCCACGTGTGGGTAAGTGTGAAAGCAGCAGATCGCGTCGGCGTTGCGCAAAATGCGCTCGGTCAAGATGCCGTGCAGGTCGAACGACGCAACGATGGGCGTGCGGGGGCCGAGCAGCCGGCGCGCCTCTTGCAACAGGTCGCCTTCCGGGTCGTCCTCGTTCTCGGCAGCCATCGCGCCATGCAGGGCGAAATAGGCGGCGTGGATGGGGGTGTTGGTGTCGGTAGCGGCGTCGTGGATAGCGTTGAGGATGTCGCTGCGCAGCCGGGCCCAGTCGGCAGCTGCAAGTGTGCCGCCGCTGGTGATTGCACGCGCGCTGATGGCCGGCACGATCGTGATCTCGGGATGCTGGTCAAAGACGCTCAGCGCGCCGCCGACCTCGTTGCGCACGGTACGGTGGTAGGCGATCAACGCCTCGCCGCGATGAATGACGAAGTCGTCATAGCGACCGAGCACGGGATTGAACGTGCTGACTTCCTGCTTGCACTCGACGATGAGGATTCTGGTCATGGCAACTATAGGCTACTGGTTAAGGGTTCAATTGCAATACGAAGCGCGATTGAGTGGTGAAGCGTTGCCCCTCAACTACCACTTCATGGCCACTGCGCGCCTTGTGCTTCGATGTAGAGCGCATAGAGCGACTGGCTGCCGGCCATGAACAGACGGTTCTTGCTGCGCCCGCCGAAGCACAAGTTGCCGCACGGCTCGGGTAGGTGGAGCTGGCCGATCAGGTCGCCATCGGGCGTGAGCACCAGCACGCCGTTGTTCTTGGGACTGCCCCAACCGCTGCTGGCCCACAGGTTGCCGTCGCGGTCGCAGCGGATGCCATCGGCGAAGCCGGGCTTCATGTTGATGAACTCCCTGCCGCCGCGCAGCTTTGTGCCGCCGCTCACTACATCGAATACTCGGATGTGCGATGGTGCGCTCTCGTCGTGTGTGACGCCGGTGTCCACGATGTACAAGCGCTTCTCATCGGGTGAGAAGCACAACCCGTTCGGCTTGTGGAAGTCATCGGCCACCACGGTAGCCTTGCCGGTGACCGGGTCGAGCCGGTAGACGTGGGTCGGCAGCTCGAAGTCGGCCTTGTAGCCTTCGTAGTTAAGCAGGATCCCGTAGCCGGGGTCGGTGAACCAGATCGCGCCGTCGGATGCGACCACCACGTCGTTGGGCGCGTTCAGGCGCTTGCCCTGATAGCTGTCTATTAGCACGGTGATGCTGCCGTCATGCTCGGTGCAGGTGACGCAGCGCGTGCCGTGCTCGCAGGTGATCAGCCGGCCTTGCCGATCGCGCGTGTTGCCGTTGGCGTAGTGCGACGGTTGGCGAAAGGTCGTCACCTGGCCGGTGACCTCGTCCCAGCGTAGAATGCGGTTGTTGGGGATGTCACTGAAAAGCAGGCAACGCGCGTCGCCGAACCAGACCGGCCCTTCGGTCCAGCGCGCGCCGGTCCACAGCCGTTCGATGGCGGTGTTGCCCATGAGATATTTCTTGAAGCGCTTGTCGTGCACCTCGATGCACGGGTCGGGGTAGTGCGACAGGCCGCGCTCCCAGCGCGGATGAAGCGGGTCGGTCCATTCGTCCATGTGCAATGTCCTTTGTGTCCAGGTGATGCGCGGGGAAGTGTAGAGGCAAACGCGGTTTCGCGCCTCTCCATGCTCACGCTGGGTGCATGCGCGCCTGAGAGCGGCGAGGGTCCCAGCGCAACCGGTAAACCGATGAACAGGATGGGGTTGCGACGTGGCGGCATGCGGAAGACCGACTCATAGTCCTGGATGCCGTTGGTTACCGGGTTCAACAACAGGATCTGTGCTGGTAACAGCGGAACGGGCGGATCGACGAGCACTGACAGCATGAACAGGATGCTCGGCGCCGCCCGTCGCTACCAGCAAATAGGTCACCTTGCGCATGTTGTCGTAGGCGTAGTGTTCCTGGCGGAGCCCTCAATGATGGAGGCGGTGCCTCGACCAGATCTGGTACCGGAACCCATGACCACGCCGATGTTGACGACGCGCGCCGCCGGTGACGGTGACGCGGTGGCCCGACCGGCGCGTGGCCTATACGATGTGCAGCTTTTGCGAGGAACGATTCGTCAGTGACCAGTTTGTCCAATTGCAGCGGCTTCAGGTCGGCAGACACTCGGTCGCCGGACTCGAGCGGCACGACACCGCCGGGCACGAGTTCCTGTGCATCCACCGATTGCTCGCTGGCGTTGCCGGCCGGCACGAGCGCCATGATGCATATCATTGTCTTTCGATGTAGGCACAACGTTCATCTGCGTCCAGAACGGCGCGTTCGGCTGCTCACTCGGCCAGCGTTGCGGTGTGTCAGTGCGCGTGAATAAACTCTTTCTTAATGAATAGATAACGCCTTCTTGAACTCTATCCTGTAGCTTCACTCGGAGAGAATAAAGTCACTCTGCTACAGGATTAAGGACTAGGAGAAATAAGAACATGAGAACTTCGCATCGCAAAGTCATTGCCAGCCTAATCATGGTTGGCGTACTGGGCACCACGCTCTTGACGGCCACGCTGCCTACCTATGCTCAAGCAGATGGCAAGATCACCGGTGTAGCATTCGAAGACCGAAATCGCAACGGCAAGCGCGATGCCGGCGAGCCAACGCTGCGCGTGGCGCGCTACAAAGTGACCGACGGGGGCCGCTTCTGGAGATGCGGGCCCGTGTTTGGCGACAAGCCCTATACCGTCGGCGTGGTGCCGGGGACATACTTCGTGATGCCGATTGCCGGGCCAGCCGAATATCCCACTTTGCCGGTGATCAAGGTGCAAGTCAGGGCCGGCCAGACCGTGGTCGTCGATCTGCCCTTTGGCAGCAATCCTCTCGCAGTTGCCGACAATTGTGGCGCATATGCTCCTAAGCGCACGGCGCGCGTCCCGGTGGGTATCGTAGAGACGGCCACCGGCAACGGGTTAATCACTCTGGTCAGTGCGATCGAAGCAGCCGGTCTATTTGAAACGCTGAGTGACAAAGGCCCGTTTACTGTGTTTGCGCCCAGTGACCTGGCATTTGCTAAGTTCACTGAAGATGAACTGAAGTCCATCCTGGCCAACAAAGCGCTGCTGACTTCAGTGCTGAAGAACCACGTAGTGGCTGGCATTCTGACAGCGAACGATGTGGTGAACTCTGACTCAGTGACCACGCTCGAAGGCAAATCGCTGCCGGTGCGGGTGGATATGGAAACAGGTGACGTATTTATAGGCGAGGCCCGCATTAAGGCGTCTGACATCAGCGCGGCCAACGGCGTGTTGCACGTGATCGACACTGTGCTCGTACCTTAAAATCCATTAGAGCCACTAGAAAGAATGAGGCGCTTCCAGATAGGAAGCGCCTTTTTCGTTGTGTCTGGTTGAGTTACTTTGAATTCGCATGTAAGAGACTCGAAGAGCACCTGCCAATGCTGCCCGGAGGTGTATGCGACGTTTGGCAGGCGCCACTTTGTTGGCCGCTTTATCCGAATCTGCCGCTAACGTAGTCTTGCGTACGCGGGTCTTTGGGTCGGACGAAAATGGTTTGTGTTTCGTCAAACTCGATTAGTTCGCCGGCGCGGTCAGGGCGCATCATCATCATTGCCGTGTAGTCGCTAACGCGGGCGGCTTGCTGCATATTGTGTGTCACGATGATGATGGTGTAGTCGCTCGAGAGGTCTTTCATCAACTCTTCGATCTTGAGTGTAGCGACGGGATCGAGGGCGGAGCACGGTTCATCCATCAACAGCACTTCCGGCTCGACGGCTATAGCGCGCGCGATGCACAGGCGTTGTTGCTGACCGCCGGACAGTTCAGTGCCGAGCTGTTTGAGGTCGCGCACTTCGTCCCATAGGGCTGCCCGGATCAACGCCCACTCGACGCGATCATCTAGCTCGCTTTTGCTGATGCGTGGGTTGAGCAGGCGAATGCCGAACGCAATGTTTTCGTAGATGCTCTTGACAAATGGGTTGGGCTTCTGGAAAACCATCCCGACGCGCTGTCGGACGATGACCGGGTCAACATCCGGCGCATAGATGTCCTCGCCATCCAGCATGACGCGACCTTCGATGTGGGCGCCTTTGATCCGCTCGTTCATGCGGTTGAACGCGCGAATGAGTGTGCTCTTGCCGCAGCCGGACGGGCCGATGATGGCGGTGATCTTCTTCTCGTAGGCCGGCATCGTCACATCGGCCAGGGCACGAAAGCTGTTATAGAAGACAGACAGATTTTTCGCCAGCATCTTCACCGGTGCGTTCTGGGTGGCATGCGCCGGCGTGTCGGATACGCCGGCGATTGGAGTGGTGATGTGGGTCATAGGCTAAACCAGGCTATGTCACAACTCCTTGCGCAGCCGGTTGCGCAGGAGAATGGCGGTAAGGTTGAACAGAATCACCACAGACAGCAGCACAATGATGGCCGCGGCAGCCACGTTGCGGAATGTCTGCTCGGGCAGCGCCGTCCACGACCAGATCTGAATCGGCAGCGCTGTAAAACTAGAGAACGGCCCGGAAGGGTCTACAGAGATGTATGCTGCCGCGCCGACCACAAGCAGTGGTGCAGCCTCACCAACGGCGCGCGAAATTGCCAAGATGATGCCGGTGAGAATGCCAGGGAAGGCCATCGGCAACACGTGATACCACACTGTCTGCCAGTAGGTTGCGCCGATGGCCAGCGCGCCGTCGCGGATAGATTGTGGCACAGCGCGAATGGCTTCTTGCGTGTTGATGATGATGAGCGGCATCACCAACAGGCCCATGGTCAGGCCGGCGGAAATGATAGTGCGCCCGTTAGGCGGCGGATCAGGCACGCCGAACAGGGAGCCGTTGGTCAGGTTGCCCAGAGCGCGCACGAAGATGGCCAGGCCCATCAGACCATAAATGATAGTAGGTACGCCGGATAGGTTATAAATGTTAGCCTGCAAGAACTGATTGATGCGATTGGGCGCGGCGAACTCTTCTAGATACACGCCGGCTGCGATGCCGACGGGCATGGCGAACAGAACGGTGATGATTGTAATCAGCACGGAGCCGAGGATAGCCGTGCGCAGGCCGGTAGTTTCGGCGCGTGTCGTTTGTGGGCTGACCACAAATTTCGGAGTCAGCCACCAGCGCAGTTCATACTGCTGGCCAGGGTAATCGCGCGCAATAGCCTCGAGGATGGCCGGGCCGTTCAAGAGCGAATCGAATAGACGCCAGCTGAACACCACGCGCTCTTCCAGCACTTCAGTCTCGAACAGATTGAGTAGTTCAGCCCGGCTGCGCTGGGCAAACGGCACCTCTTCGTTAAGTTGATCGAAGCGTGCCGTGGTGATATTTTGCTGGATGAGCGCGATCAACTCGTCGTCCGACAGCTCGGTGAAGGGGCGTGCGCCGAGCAACGGATCAAGATCCGGTATCTCGGCATACACGACTTCCACGAGTAAGTCCTTGTCCATTTCGTCGAGTGGGACGCCGTAATCCTCTGGAATGGCCTCCAAGCGATACTGGGGCGTGTTGTTGAGGATCATTTCGCGCAGCTCCGCCTCAGACAGGTCTTCGGGCGCGACGGCTGGCACGACAGACTTCGGATCAATGCGGTAGCCGTATACCACGTAGCCGCCAAGCTGATCGACGACGTTCAGGATCAGCGCGATCAGCACCAACAGGGCTAGCACAAGCGAGAGAAATAGGACAACCCGGCCGCCGGCAGCGACGCGCAGACGATTGCGGACGGCGCGGTTGGCTTGCAAGGGTGCGCCTGCGAGTTGTGAGTCGGCCACCTGTACCTGGGTCGGCGTGATGGAAGTCATGTCAATACACCTCGCGGAAGCGCCGCACAAACCAGCGGCTGATCAGGTTCAGCCCCAGCGTCAACAGAAACAGTACCAGGCCGATGGCAAACAGGCTGATATAGTCCATTGATTCGTAGCTCAGGTCACCGGTGCTGATCCGGGCGATGTGCCCCGTCATAGTCTCGGCGGATTGGAAGGGATTGAAGGTGAAGTTCGGCCCGGCACCGGCGGCGAGCAGCACAATCATGGTTTCGCCCATCGCGCGCGACACGCCGACAATGACGGCTGCAGCGATGCCCGAGAGAGCCGCTGGCAGGACGACCCTTAGGCTCGTCTCGAGTTTGGTGGCACCCAGTCCCAGCGAGGCCTCGCGCAGCGCGCGCGGAACGGCTTTCAAGGCGTCTTCGCTCATCGAGGCGATGATGGGCAGCACGGCGAACCCCAGCACTAGGCCGGCAGAGGCCATGTTGTAGAACTGCACGTTGTCCTCGCCGAAAATCTGGCGGATGAGCGGCGTGACAAACGTCAACGCGAAGTAGCCGAAGACCACGGTGGGCACGCCAACCAGCAACTCCAGAATGGGCTTGAGGAAACCTCGCGCGTGGGGCGAGGCATACTCGCTTAGGTAGATAGCGGCGGCTAAGCCAATCGGTAGGGCTACTGTGACTGCGATAACGCTCGTGATGAACGTCGCTGTCACCAAGGGCAAGATGCCATACGCTTCAAATTCCGGCGCCCAGGTCGTAGTGAAGAAGAACTCAGCCAGTGTCACGCCCGGCGCAGTGAAGAAGTGGATTGCCTCGCTGAGCAAGGTGTATAGGATCGCCAGTGTCGTGCCGATGGAGATGGCCGCGCACACGAACAGCGCGCTGCGAATTGCCACTTCGTTTCGGCGCGCTCGCTGTTTCAGGCTGACCTGCTTTTTGAGAGGGAGTAGAGTGGGCAGATCGGTGGTGCTCGCCGTCATAGGATTGGGATGTGTTGACCTGTTGTGCGCATCGCGGGTCTGAAAGACCCGCGATGCGCCGTCATGAGAATGGCTGAGCTTAAATCCGGTGATTCCAGATTACGCTCGAACGCTGTCAGAAGATGAGAGCCGGGCTACTTCATCGCGTCGATCCACAGTTGGCGCGAAGCAGCGAGCTTGGCCGGTGGCTCAGGGAAGTAGCCGACTTTGCGGATCACCTTGTCCACGTTGCTGAGGTAGTAGTTCAGGTATGCGGCAACCTGCGGCTTCTCTTTCATAATCTTCGCCGAGGAGATAATGAACAGAGGGCGCGCGAAGCCATAGCGGCCATTTGCAACGGTGGTAGCGCTGGGCGTCACGCCTTCGTAGGCAATGGCCTTCAGTTTGCGGCGGTTCTCCTCGTAGTAGGCGTATCCGAAGTAGCCGATGGCACCCACATCCCCTTCCACGCCGGCGACGAGCACGTTGTCGTCTTCGCTCAAGTTCACCCCCTGCACTTTAGGGATCAGTTCGCGGCGGTTGCTCAACGGGCGGCCATTGGCATCTACGAACACGTGCTCGCAGAAGTAGTCATAGGTGCCCGAATCGGTGCCGGGGCTGAAAATCTTGATCGGCATGTCGGGCCAGTTGCTGTTGACCTCCTTCCACGTCTTGGCCTGGCCGGAGAAGATGAGCGCCAGTTGCTTTCTGCTGAGGCTGCGCGCCCAAGTGTTGCGCGGGTTGACAACCACGGTCAGAGCATCGATGCCCACCTGAAATTGGATGGGGTCTAAGCCAGCGCTGCGGCAGGTCTGGATTTCGGAGTCGGTCATGGCGCGGCTGGAGTTGGCTACATCGTACTCGCCGCGGCAGAAGCGCGAAATGCCTGCGCCTGAACCAATCAGGTCAATCTTGATCTCGCCGGTGTAGCCGTCACTCTTGAAGCGCTGAGCGATTTCCACGCTGAGCGGGTAGACGGTCGAGCTACCACCGGAATTGATGTTGCCGCTGACTTCAGCCGGCTTGACCGGAGGCAGCGTCTGTGCCTGGACCGGTGCAATCGCGGCTGTGCCGACAGCGGCTGCCATAACGATAGCCGGCGCAATTCGCCTCAAGCTTTCATTCATGCGCATGTGTAACTCCTTACTAAAGCTGTAGTTGATTCTGGGAACTGTGTCCCGAATATAGGCTTACCTATAATGTCTTAAGGTAAGTTCAAGGCTTGGTTAAGCTGCTTTTAGCGGGGAAGATAAAGGCGCGGGTCTTGAGAGGTGGCGCGAGCTGTGTCGTCTGGCAGGGTTAGGTGCCTGCCGTCAACGTCAGCGCCTTCTGGATTGCTGCGACTTCTGCTTCCCACAGCGCCCCCTGAGCGTCGCTGGGCATGCGCCAGTCGCCGCGTGGCGACAACGCCACCGAGCCGACCTTCGGCCCGTCAGGCATGGCGTTGCGCTTGAACTGCTGTGAGAAGAACCGCCGGTAGAACACGCGCAGCCACTTGAGGATTGTCTCATCGCCATAGCTGTGCCTGGATGAGTTACCTTCGCTGCTGCCAAAGGCGTGACGCGCTAAGTAGAAAACTTTGCGCGGGGCATAGCCGTAGCGCACGTGATAGAACAGGAAGAAGTCGTGCAACACGTAAGGGCCGATGGTCGCTTCGGTCTCTTGTTGCAACCGGCCGCCCTTCAGCGGCAGCAGCTCGGGCGTGATGGGCGAGGCGCTGATGTCGCGCAGCACGCGCGATGTTTCGCCGCTGAACTCCTCGTCGGCGCACCAGTCCACCATGTAGCGCACCAGCGTCTTCGGCACGCCGGCGTTGACGTGGTACATGCTCATATGGTCGCCGTTGAAGGTGGCCCAGCCCAGCGCCAGCTCGCTCAGGTCGCCGGTGCCGACGACGAAGCCGCCGATCTGGTTGGCTACGTCCATCAGGACCTGTGTGCGCTCGCGCGCCTGCGCGTTCTCGTAGGTCACGTCGTGTTGATCCGGGTCGTGACCGATGTCCGCGAAATGCTGGCCGACGGCTGCGTGGATGGGGATTTCGCGCGCCGTGACGCCCAGCGCCTGCATCAGCGCCCAGGCGTTGCCGCGTGTGCGCTCGGTGGTGCCGAAGCCAGGCATGGTGATGGCGGTGATGCCTTCGCGCGGCAGGCCGAGCTTATCAAAGGCGCGCGCTGTCACGAGCAGCGCCAGCGTCGAATCCAGTCCGCCGGAGATGCCGATCGTCACCCTGCGCGCGCCGGTGTGCAGCAGTCGCTTGGCCAGGCCGGTGGACTGAACGGCGAAGATTTCGCGGCAGTGCTTAGCGCGCGCCGCCCGATCGCTTGGCACGAACGGCATTTGTGCAATTGGCCGGCGCAGCGCGCGCTGCAGGATGTCCGTCTGCGCGTCGCCCAGGCGGAAGGGAATTATGCGAAAAGCATGCGCCCCGCCTGCCGCCAGGTAGGTGGTATTGAGCCAGCGGTCATGGCGCAGGCGTTGTAGGTCGAGGTCGGCGATGGCAACTTGGGTGTCGAAGTGAAAGCGCTCGGTCTCGGCCAACAGATGGCCGTTCTCGCACACCAGCGCATGCCCGCCGTACACCACGTCGGTAGTAGATTCGCCCGGCCCTGACCCCGCATACAGGTAGCCGGCAATGCAGCGCGCCGACTGTTGTCGCACCAGGTCGCGCCGGTAGTCCGCCTTGCCCAGTTGTTCTGGGCTGGCCGAGGGGTTGAGCAGCACCGTTGCGCCGGCGCGAGCCATGGCGCCGCTGGGCGGCTCGACTGCCCACAAGTCCTCGCAGATCTCGACGCCGAGCACACAGTCCGGCATATCCTCGGCGACGAACAGCAGGTCAGCGCCGAAGGGCACGGCCTGACCGTCGAGCATGACGTGTTTCGCCGTGGCAAACTGCGCCGGACTGAACCAGCGCTGCTCATAGAACTCGCTGTAGTTCGGCAGGTAAGTTTTGGGCACGAAACCGAGCACGCGCCCATCGCTCACGAACGCTGCGCAGTTGAACACACGCCCGTCCAACGGCATGGGCAGGCCCAAGACTGCGGCGATGCCGATCCGCCCGGCTGCTTCTGCGACCTGTAGCAGGCCGGCCTGCGCTGCTTCCAACAGGCCGGTTTGCCGGAAGAGGTCGCCGCAGGTATAGCCGGTGATGCCCAGCTCGGGACAAACGGCCAGCATACAACCCTGCGCCCGCGCCGCCTCCAGCGCGGCGATAGTTGCGTGCATGTTGAACGCCACGTCGGCGACGCGCAGGGCCGGCGAGATTGCCGCGACGCGCAGCAGGCCGAGCGAAGCGGCGGAGAACAAGTCTGATGGATCGGTCATTGGGCTATGCGTCATTGCGCTGATGCAGGGTGGTTGCGTTCTACGCGCGTGTTCTTCGCGCAGTATAAGCGCATCCCTCAATATGCCCCTAACTCATCCAGCCGGTCGTCGCTGATGCCAAAGTGATGCGCGATTTCGTGGCGCACGGTGCGCCGCACTTCTTCGCGCAGCTCTTCCAGCGAGTTGCAATCCATCTCGTGCGCCCGCTGGTAGATGGTAATCAGGTCGGGTGTCACTAGGTCGTAGTGCGTCGTGCGTTCGGTCAGCGGGATACCATGATACAGCCCGTACAGATCAAGCGGGTCTTCGACGCCGGCATACTCCAGGTCATCTTTGGAGGGATAGGCTTTCACCTCGATTTCGAGGTTGGAGATGCGGTCGCGAATTGCTTCCGGCAGCTCATCCACCGCCTCCCAGACGAGTCGCTCGAATCGCTCCCGGCTGATCTTTATCATGTGCATCCTCTGTGTCGCGCTGGGTTAGTGGAAGCATACTCGCGCATCGCGCGTCTGTGAATAGAATCCTAACTGCGAGGTGAATGACCTATGATGTTGAAGGATCGGGTAGCCATCGTCACCGGCGCCAGCCGAGAGATTGGCGCAGCGATGGCGCTAGCGCTGGCGCGCGAGGGCGCGGCGGTCGTGGTGAGCTACTTCGGCGAGCCAGATCGGGCGGAGGCCACGGCTGATCGCATCCACGCTGCTGGCGGGCGCGCGATCACCTTTCGCGCCGATAGCAGCCAGAGAGCCGACAACTTTGCCCTAGTCGCCGCAGCCGTCGAGTCGTTCGGCCGGCTCGACATCTTCGTTGCGAACGCCGGCATTACCAAGTTTGGCCGCTTCATAGACTACAGCGAATCCTCGTTCGACATGGTGGCTGGCTTAAACTTCAAAGGCAGCTTCTTCGGCGCGCAGGCAGCTGCCCAGCAGATGCTCGGGCAGCCGCGCGACGACTACGGCGGGCGCATCGTCTTCAGCTCGTCGGTCGTCGGCAGCACGGCCGTGCCCGGCCTGGCCGCCTATGGCGCTACTAAGGCCGCTATCAACTACTTGGCCAAGGCGCTGGCGGCGGAACTTAGCCCGAGCGGCATCACTGTCAACGCCATCGGTATCGGCGCGACGACTAACGAGCGTAACCTGCGTGACGACCCGAACTATGCCGAGAACTGGGGGCGTGTGCTGCCGATTGGCCGCGCCCTCACCCCGGAGGACTCGGCCGCCGCGTTGCTCTATCTGGTCTCGCCGGCGGCGTCGGCAGTGACGGGGATTACCCTGCCGGTGGATGGCGGACATGCGTTGCAGTCGCCAGCCCCGCGTATGGACTTCGCCATGCGGCCGGCGTGAGTGTTCGCTGCGCCCGGCAAGCATGTCATGATCCTCGTCCTCGACCTCGGCAGCTCGTCCACGCGCGCATCGCTCTACGATGATCGAGCGCAGGCCGTGCCCGACGCTTGGGCGCGCGCGCCGGTAGATTTCGTCGTGGGCGAAGATGGCCGGTGCGAAGATGACCCGCGCGCTGCGTTCGAGCGTGTCGTCACCGTGCTCGACGCACTGCACGCCAAAACCTCGTCAGCGATGCCGCCGATTACCGACATTGGGATCAGCGCCTATGCCGCTTCGCTGGTATGCCTCGATGAGCGCGGAGCGCCGCTCACGCCGGTCTACACCTATGCCGACACGCGCTGCGCGGAGGACGCGCGCCGGCTGCGCGCGCAGCACGACGAATTGGCGGTGTTGCAGCGCACGGGCTGCCGCATTCGCGCCAATTACCTGCCGGCTAAACTGGCCTGGATCGCGCGGACGCAGCCGAATGTCTTTCGCGCCACACGCTGGTTTGCCTCGCTCAGCGACCATGCGCGCCTGCGCCTATTTGGCCATATGCAAGCCGGCGTGTCGGTCGCTTCCTGGACCGGGCTATTGAACCGCCACATGGGGGATTGGGACGAAGCCTGGCTCGACGCGCTTGGCGTCGCGCGTGCGCAACTCCCGCCGATCGCGCGCGACGCCGAGCGTCTGGAGGGATTGCGGCCGGAGTGGGCGGCGCGTTGGCCGAAGTTTGCCGCGGCGCGGTGTCATCCGCCGCTCGGCGACGGGGCGGCGGCCAACGTCGGCAGCGGGTGTGTGGATGCATCGCGGATCGCCGTGACGATCGGCTCGACGGCGGCGATGCGCGTGGTGCGGCGCCGCGAGGCAGAGGAGTCGTATCGCCTGCCACCGGCGCTGTGGGCCTATCGCGTGGATCACGCGCATGAGCTGATCGGCGGCGCGACGACAGAAGGCGGCAACGTCTTTGCCTGGGCGCAACGCACGCTTCGGCTCCCAGACGAGAGCGACCTTGAAGCCCGCCTGGCTGCTCTGTCCCCCGACGCTCACGGGTTGACGGTGTTGCCCACGTTCGCCGGCGAGCGGAGCCCCGGCTACGCCGAAGACATCCGCGCCACCTTGCACGGTCTCTCGCTGGATAGCGATCCGGTTGAAATCTCGCGGGCGCTGATGGAAGGCATCGCCTATCGCCTGGCGCATATTGGCGATGCGCTGCGCGCGTCGGGCGCGGCAAGCGCGGATGCAGCGCTGGTCGGCAGCGGCGGCGCGTTGCAAGCCTCGCCAACCTGGCGCCAAATCATCGCGGATGTTACCGGTCTGCCGCTGCACGTGGCTTCCGAACCGGAGGCGACGAGTCGGGGCGTTGCTGTGTGGGTGAGCTGTCAGGTTGCCGGTTTAGACATACGTCACCACGACACTGCTCCGCCCAGCAACTTGGTAACTCATCAGCCGGTTTATGCGCACCATGCGATTTACCGCGCCGCAATGGCGCGACAAGAGGAGCTCTATGCAAAGTTGGTTCGATCTGACCGGTAAGACCGCCCTGGTGACGGGCGGCGGTGGCGTGCTGGGCGGTGCCATGGCTCAAGCCCTCGCCGATCATGGCGCGCATGTGGTGTTGCTCGGCCGCACGCGCGAGAAGCTGGAGCGCGCTGCGCAACGCATTCAAGCGCACGGCGGCCAAGCAAGCTGGGTTCAGGGCGACGTGACCGACCCGCAATCGTTTAGCCAGGCGCTCGAAAGCATCGGCGACGTGCACATCCTCGTCAACGCGGCGGGCACGATTCTGCCCGAAGCTATGACCGGGCCTGGCCGTTCGCTGTTCGAGTTGTCGTTGGAAGCGATGCGCGAGGTGATGGACGTGAACTGGATGGGCACGGTCATCCCTTCCCTGCTTGTGACGCGTCAGTTCGTCGCCCGCGGCGGCGGCGTCATCATCAACGTCGCCTCCATGTCGTCGTTTCGGCCGGTGACGCGCAACGTGGCGTATTCGGCCTCCAAGGCGGCGCTGCTGAACTTCACCCAGTGGCTGGCGGTGCACATGGCGCAGCACTACTCGCCCGGCATCCGCGTGAATGCCATCGCACCGGGGTTCTTTCTCACCGAAATCAATCGTTCGCTGCTGGTTGAGCCGGAGAGCGGTCAGCTCACTGCGCGCGGCCAGGCCATCATCGCCCACACGCCAATGGGCCGCTTTGGTGAGCCGGAAGAACTCGGCGGCGCGACGGTCTTCCTGGCGTCGGAGGCGGCGCGCTTCGTCACCGGCATCGTCATTCCGGTGGACGGCGGCCACTTGGCGTTTAGTGGGGTGTGAGCTAGGCGCGACATACGCCCAAATCGGACGGGTGTATTTCTGGCGAGGGGCAGGCGCAACATATGAGAGTAGGCGCAGGCATTGCCGGCGCCTTACCCCATGTCTCGCCCCTGCAGAGAAATGCATCCAAATCGGACTTGCCAAAGGGTATAATTGCATAAGCAAATTGCAGGCCGGCAAACCGCGCGAAGTAGGTTTGTCGCCGGTGTGCTGCTACGACCCCGAACCGGAGATGGCAAGGAGCTGACTACGCAAACGTGAGCGAAATCAACACCAGCGCGGACAACGACGGCGTCCTCCCCCCATCCGAGGCGAACGCCGGGATCATCGAGCCGGCTGCGTCCATCGGCCGGATTCGTGAGACCGATATTGATCGCGAGATGCGCAGCGCGTACCTCGATTACGCGATGAGCGTGATCGTGTCGCGCGCGCTGCCCGATGCGCGCGACGGCTTGAAGCCGGTGCAACGACGCATTCTTTATGTGATGTACGACACCGGCGCGCGCGCGACGGCGCCTTATCGCAAGAGCGCGCGCGTGGTCGGCGACGTGCTCGGCAAGTATCACCCCCACGGCGACAGCAGCGTGTATGAAGCGCTGGCCCGCATGGCGCAGGACTTCTCCATCCGCTACACGCTGATAGACGGACAGGGCAACTTCGGCAGCGTGGATGGCGATCCGCCGGCGGCCATGCGCTACACCGAGGCGCGCCTCTCGCGCATCGCCGAAGAGCTGCTGGCCGACCTGGACAAGGATACGGTGGACTGGATGGACAACTTCGATGGCACGCTGCAAGAACCCAGTGTGCTGCCATCGGCGTTGCCCAATCTGCTGCTGAACGGCGCGACCGGCATCGCCGTCGGCATGGCCACCAACATCCCGCCGCATAACCTGTCTGAGTTGTGCCAGGCTGTCGGCTATCTGGTGGACAACTGGGATCGCCTGGACGACGTGTCGGTGGAAGACCTGATGCGAATCGTGCCCGGGCCGGACTTTCCCACCGGCGGATTGATCATCGGGCGCGAGGGCATCGCCGCCGCCTACGCCACCGGCCACGGCCGGCTGGTGATGCGCGGCGTGGCTGCCATCGAGGAAATGCGCGGCGGCCGGCACCAAATTCTCATCACCGAGCTGCCCTACCAGGTGAACAAGTCTGCGCTCATCGAGCGCATCGCCGATTTGGTGCGCGATGGGCGCATCGAGGAGATCAGCGACATCCGCGATGAGAGCGACCGGCGGGGCATGCGCATCGTCATCGAGCTGCGGCGCGGGGCGCAACCGACGCGCGTGCTGAACCGACTCTACAAATACACCGCGTTGCAGAGCACCTTTGGCGTGCAGACGTTGGCGCTGGTGACCGACGAAAACGGCCGATTGCAGCCGCGTTTGCTCAGCCTGAAACGCGCGCTGGTCATTTTCATCGAGCACCGGCGCGAGGTCATCCGGCGGCGCAGCGAGTTCGACTTGGCCAGGACCAAAGCGCGCGCCCACATCCTGGAAGGTCTACGCATCGCGCTGAACTTCCTCGACGAAGTCATTCGCATCATCCGCAATGCGCCGGACGCCGAGACCGCCAAAACGCAGTTGATTGCGCAGCTTACGCTCACCGAGGCGCAGGCGCAGGCGATTCTAGACATGCAATTGCGCCGGTTGGCCGCCCTGGAGCGCCAGAAAATCGAGGACGAGTATCAGGAATGCCTGCGCACCATCGCCTACCTTGAGGATTTGCTGGCCAACCCCGTCAAGATCCTCGCGCTCATCAAAGAGGATTCGCTCAAGCTGGCCGAGAAGTACGGCGATGCGCGCCGCACGCGCATCGCGCTTGACGCGCGCGAGGACTTCGACGATGAGGAGCTGATCCCCGATAAGAGCGTGCTCATCTCGCTCACCGAGAAAGGCTACATCAAGCGGACGCCGGTCGAGGCCTACCGCGCCCAAAATCGCGGCGGTCGCGGCGTGAGCGGGATGACCACCAAGGAGGAAGATGAGGTGATCTTCCTCTTCAACGCCCGCACGCACGACACGGTGTTGTTCTTCACCGACCGCGGCAAGGTCTATGCGCTCAAGGCGCACCAGATTCCCGAAGCCGACCGCGCTGCGAAGGGCGCTTATTTGGCTAACCTGATTGCGCTGAGCGAACGCGAGAGAGTCACCGCCGCGTTGCCCATCTCAAAGCAAAGCATGGCGCTGGTGAGGTCTGGCCAGGGCGATGAAGACGAGGACGCTGAAGCCAACGGCAACGGGGAAGGCGCGCCGTTGATGGATGTCGGCGAGGAGAACGGCAACCCCGGCATTGACGCGGATGATGAATCTGTGACGGTTGTTCACTCTTCCAACGGCCAGGCGTCGCCGACGATCGCCATGTGCACGCGCATGGGCAAGATCAAGCGCGTGGATCTCAGCGCGTTCGCCAGCATCCGCAGCAGCGGCCTGATTTGCATGTCGCTGACCGAGGGCGATGAGTTGAGCTACGTGCGCCTGACGTCCGGCGACGGCGAGTTGATGCTGGTCACAGCACAAGGGCAGGCGCTTCGTTTCAGCGAGCGGCTGGTGCGCCGGATGGGACGCGCCGCCGGCGGCGTGCGCGCGATGCGCTTCAAGAAGCCGGGCGACTTCATCGCCGGTATGGAGGTCGTCGAGCCAGGTGGTTACCTGCTCACCGTCACCGCGCGCGGCTACGGCAAATGCACCCCCCTGGACGAATACAACCCTAAAGGTCGCGGCGGCAGCGGCATGCGCACGATGAGCAGCGCGCTGGACGTGACCGGCGAGTTGGTGGCGGCGCGCGTGGTGCAGCCCGAAGACCAAATCACCATCATCAGCGCCAACGGCGTGGTGTTGCGACAGCGCGTCAGCGACATTCCCAAGACCGGCCGCGCCACGCGCGGCTCACGGCTGATCAACCTGCGCGAGGGCGACGCTGTGGCCAGCGTCGCGCGCCTGGCGCACGTGGATTAAGCCGTCTGTCAGGTTAACGGGCCGGCGCGCTGACCTTGTGCGCGAATTCAGAAGGATAATAGCACGCTCAACAAGCGCATGACTCAACAACGCGCGGCCTCGCACCTATTGGCCTTTTTGCCGCAACTCGATCCGCAGGCATTGGCCGAGACGTTGGTGGCCTTCGCCAACAGCGATGGCGGCACCATTGTGCTCGGCTATGATGAACGCGGCCGTCCGTCCGGATCAACGACGCCGGAGGATATCGAGGCCGTGTTGCGCCAAGCGGCCGCCTTGACCTCACCGCCCGTGCGCGCCACGTTGGAAGACGCCGGCGGCGAAGGCAGCCCCCAGTTAATCGTGCGCGTGCCGCGCAGCGTGGATTTGCATTCGCTGAAGGATGGCCGGGTATTTGTGCGCGTCGCCGGCGAAAACCGCGCGCTTGCCGGTGATGAAATTCGCAACCTCACCCAAAGCAAGTCCGCGGGCGACTACGAAATCGAGGTCATCCCCGGCGCAACGCTGGCTGACTTCGAGGATGACGTGGTGGCCGAGTACATTGCCAAGCGCGAGCTGCGCACCCGGCGCAAAATTGAGCTGCCCGGACGCGATGCGTTGAATGCCGCACCGCTGCTGAAGGACATCGGCGCGCTAGGCTCACATGGCCAACCGACCGTAGCCGGCATGTTGCTATTTGGCAAAAATCCCCAGGCCTTCCTGCCCCAGAGCGGCGTGGTGTTCGTCAAGTTCCCCGGCGTGGAGCCGCGCGGCGAGGGTGGGCGCGTGGGCTACGGCCGGCGCGAGGAGATCAACGGCCCGCTCGCGCGGGTGATTGAGCGCGCTTGGCAGGTGATCCTAGAAGAGATGCGCGTCGGCGCCATCGTTAAAGGGCTGGAACGCGAAGAGGTGCTGGAGTACCCGGAGTTCGCCGTGCGCGAGGCGCTGGTGAACGCGGTATGCCATCGCGACTATCGCCTGCGCGGCCGGCGCATCGAGGTGCGCAAATTCGCCGATCGCTTGGAGATCATCTCGCCGGGCGGATTGGCCGGCTATATCACGCTCGACAACATCATCGAGGAACATTTCTCGCGCAACCCGCGCCTGGTGCAGGGCCTGTTCCAATGGGGCTACATCGAGGAACTAGGGTTGGGGATCGATCGGATGATCGAGGACATGGTGGCCGCCGGCCACCCCGCGCCCAAGTTCAACGCCACGGCCTACAGCTTCACCGTGACCTTATCCAATGTGCGCGAGCGGCGCGCGACGCACAACATCACTCTGCTGCCCACCGCTGCAGCGGACGGCGCAGCGCTGCCGCCCGGGCTGACCGTGAACGAACGCCAGGCGCGCGCCTTGCAATACGTGCGCGAGCATGGCCGCATCACCAACCGCGACTTTCAAGTGCTCTGCCCGAACGTCACACCCGAAACGCTGCGCATTGACTTGGCCGACCTGGTGGACAAGGGCGTGCTGATGCGGGTGGGTGAGAAGAAAGGCACCTACTACATCCTGAAGTGATGCAGCGTCAGGAAGCCCCGACGCTGCATCGCATTGATGCGCGAAGGCGCGGGCTGCGCCTGCTGATGCGCCTCGCGCCTTATCGCAGCACCCAGTTGAACAGATAACCGGTGAAGATGATGCCGGTTGCCACCACGGCGACGAACGTGGCCAACAAGCGCGGCTTGAGCACGCGGCGCAGGATAATCATCTCCGGCAGACTCAGCCCGACGACGGCCATCATGAACGCCAGCACAGCGCCCAAAGCCGCGCCCTTGCTGACCAGCGCCTGAGCGACGGGCACGATGCCGGCGGCGTTCGAGTAGAGCGGCACGCCCAGCAACACACCGGCCGGCACCGACCACCACGCCTCTCGCCCTAGGATGCCGGCGAGCGCGTCCTGCGGCACAAAGCCATGAATCCCGGCGCCGATGCCGATGCCGACGACGATGAACGGCCACACTTTGCCGACGATGTCGCGGGTGGT
>CALGMA010000025.1 GCA_937959265.1 uncultured Anaerolineae bacterium
TCATCACGCGCCAATCCTGCTTGCGCGGGTAGGTCTGCGTGGCCACGGAGAAGGCGGTGAGACCGAGCTTGGCGAGGATGCGCTGTTCGAGACGCGACGGATCGGGAATGGGCGATTGGGAATAAGGCTGAGCCTCAGGCAAATCGCTCATCGCCGCTCTGCCGGCGCTCGGCTTTAACAATTCCGCATACGACGCCGATGTGCCCACTGCGCCTTTGAACCCCTTGCCTTTGATGTCGTCCCGAACGCGTTCGACTTCATCGAGGTCTATCAGCAGGTCTTGCAAGTACTGCGCCAGGCGATAGCCGACGGTGGTCGGCTCGGCCGGCTGCAGGTGAGTGAAGGCCATGGCCGGCAGATCGGCGTATTTCAGCACCTTGCCGGCCAGCGTTCGGATCAGCTCGATCAGCGAAGCATGTACCTGGTTCATCGCTTCGCGCAGGCGCAACGCGTCGGCGTTGTCCTCGATGTCCATCGAGGTCGCGCCGAGATGGATGATGCCGCCGCCGACGGGGCACTGTTCGGCATAAGCGCGCACCTCGGCCATCAAGTCGTGGTGGATCTCGCGCTCGATCTCCAGCGCGCGGGCGATGCTGGCTTCGGTCACCTCCTCCATGTGAGCGCGCAGGTCGTCGGCCTGCTCACGCGCGACGAGGCCCAGCTCGCACTGGGCCTCGGCCAGCGCCACCCAGATTCGGCGCCAGAGCAGCCGCTTGTAGCGTTCGCTCCAGATCGCGCGCATAGCCTCGCTGCCGTAGCGATGAGAGAAGGGCGAAGCGAATATCTCGTTGTTCATTGTTGCCCTTAACGCACCTCGAAGTTGGCGACGAATTGCGGCACGCCCCCTAGCGCGACGCGCACCTCATACAGCCCGGATGGGAATCCGCCCGGTGGCGACCAGGATACATACGCCGTGCCCTGGCCGTTCTTCCCCAGTCGGCTGGAGCGAAAGAATACGCTGCCGCCATTGCGGAACCAGGAATGCCGCAGCAGTGCGCTGGGCGGCACGTCGCGGAAGTCGAAGAAGATATAAATTGTCTCGACACCCCGCGTAAACGTGGTGCCGACGCCGATGGGCGCGCCGCTTGCGTCTACACTGCTGGCGATTGCGTTGAGCGTCAGGCGCTTGTCCGATGCAACTTGTGCCGCGCTTGGGAGCGTTAGCGCGTCCGCCGGCAGCGCCGGCGCGCTGATCAGCGCCGACGTTGGCTCTGGGATGGGAGTCGCCGGAGGCGTTGGCCGCGGCGTAGCAGAGGCGGCAGGTCGCGTAGGCGCAATCTCCGCGTTTGTAGCAACGGCCGGTATAACGCTGAAGACTGTTACAGCCGGTATGACGGCTTCGCCGACCTCAGCGCGGGCGACATCGGCATCGGCCGGCGGTAGTGGCGGCAGTGATCGAACAGTTTCATCCGGCAAGGCTCGGCTTATCGCCATCAGTGCGCCGGCCAGCGCGAAGGTCGAGAGCGAGAGGGTCAGCCTTCGCTGGGCGGCGCGCTGCGCGTTGCGGCGCGGGCCGTAGTAAGCGGCTCGTTGCGCCCAACGGGCAACCCAAATTGCGTTGAGAAAGATGAGGAGCGCGATGAGGGCGATGAGGCCTGCCGCGATGCCGAGCAGATTCGACGCGGGAACCACGACGCCAAAATTATACGAATGCCACCGTGCGGGACTTGCCGAGGGCAGACTGCGCGGTGGCCGACAGTTGCAGACGACCGGCGACGAGAATGCAGAACGCGGATGCGGTGGGCAAACCAAATACCTTCCTCACCTAATCATAAGGATTGCCGGTTAATAATTGAGCAACGGTGATTGACCAGCTTAAAGTATTCTTCACGATCAACGACTCGATCGTGCAATTCGTGCACGGCCAGGTCTTCTTCTTGCTGGCGGTGATGATGGGCGTGCAGTGGTTCATGCAGCGCAGCCGGCTCGAATTAGCCCGCGCCCTGCCCTGGCTGGCCGCGTTCGGCGCGCTGGAAGCGGTCGCCGTGTGGGGCAACGCTTTCATCCCTTTGCAAGAACGCCTGCTGCCGCCGGATACCATTCAGAACCTGCGCTTCCTGCAATTGCTGGTGCATCTGTTGACTTTCGCCACATTGCTCGGCTTCGGCCTGCGGCTGAGTGAACCGGCCGTGCCTTCTTGGGCGGCAGTATATGTGCCCCTGGTGGTGGTGCTCGTCGCGACGGCCATCCTAGCTACCAACCGCGCGCTGACCAGCGGCGTGGACGTGGTCAACAACGCCACAGTCGAAGCGCTGCTGCGCTACGCGCTCTGCTTGCCTTCAGCGCTGCTGGTCGCCTATGGCTTGCGCTTGCAAGCCGGCCGCCTGGTCGGCCCGCTCAAGAATCAGCGCCTGATCAGCGTGCTGCGCGTGGCCGGCTTCGGCTTCATCTTCTACGCGCTGGTAGAGAGCGTGTTCGTGCCGGCAGCGCCGATCTTCCCCGCCAACGTCATTAACACTGAGTTGCTCTTCGAGGCGACTGGCGTGCCGATCGGCATCTACCGCAGTATCGTCGGCGCCATCATTGCGCTGTTTCTGTTCCTGTCGCTGGACGCCTTCCGGATCGAGACCGACCGGCTGAACGAGACACTGCAGCGACAGCAATTTCTGATGACCGAGCGCGAACGCATCAGCCGCGACCTGCACGATGGCACAATCCAGTCCATTTACGCCGCCGGGTTGATGGTGGACGACGCGCGACACACGATTGAACAATTGGCTGCGCAATCCCACAACGGCGCCGGCCCGCTGGTCGAACGCGCGCGGGAACAATTGGGCGCGGTGTTGTCG
Organism: uncultured Anaerolineae bacterium; assembly: GCA_937959265.1. Lineage (GTDB taxonomy): Bacteria > Chloroflexota > Anaerolineae > J036 > Brachytrichaceae > JAAFGM01. The sequence goes on from CALGMA010000025.1 coordinate 2,790, forward strand.
GTGCTGAACAAGACCAACGAGGAGATACGCAGCTACATCTACGATCTGCGCCGCTCGGTGGCCGGAGATGAAGACCTGGCGCGCGGCTTGCTCGACATCGTGACCGAGTTTCGGATCCGCACCGCGATCCCCACCGACTGGAATGTCGAGGGGTGCGGCAAGGTCCATTTCTCCCCTGAGCAGCGCCAGCATATCTACCAAATCGTGCGTGAAGCGCTGAGCAACATTGCCCGGCACGCCTCGGCTACGCGCGCCCAGGTGGAGTTGCGCTACGACAACTGCGATGACCGCTCCGGCGCACGGGTTGTGCAGGTGAAAATTCGTGATAATGGTCGGGGCGTCGTCCAGCCGGCTATACGCGCTGGGCGCGGACTGCTCAATATGCGCGAGCGCGCCGCGCTGCTGAACGCGGACTTCAATCTGGAAAGCGAGCCGGGCAGAGGCACAACGGTAACTTTGGTGATAAAACAGTTGGACGACAAGTGATATGGCGAGGTTGCGCTTGATCTTAGTGGACGATCACGAAGTGGTGCGGATTGGACTGCGCACGTTGTTGGCGCGCCACCCTGACTTCGAGGTCGTGGATGAGGCGGCGACCGGTCAGGAGGCCGTGCGCAAAGCGCTAATGCACCGGCCGGACATCGTCATCATGGATGTCCGGCTGAGCGGCATGAGCGGCATCGAAGCCTGCCGCGAGATCACCCAAGCCGCGCCCAACATCAAGGTGATCATGCTCACGTCCTATGGCGACGACGACACGTTATTCGAGAGCATCGCCGCCGGCGCATCGGGCTATGTGCTCAAGCAAATCGGCAGCGATGAGCTGATCCGCTCGATCGAGAACGTGGGGCGGGGCGAGGCGTCGCTCGACCCAACGACGACCTCGCGGGTGTTTGCCCGCATGCGCGAGATCGCTCGCAAGCGCGAAGAGAGCGCGTTTGCGCTGCTCACCGAGCAGGAGCTGCGCGTGCTGGCGCATCTGGCCGAAGGTCGCACCAATCGCGAGATCGCCGACATCCTGGTGTTGGGCGAAGGCACGGTGCGCAACTATGTCAGCAGCATCTTTGCCAAGCTGCACGTGAACAACCGCGCGGAGGCAGCGGCTTACGCCGCGGCGCACAACATTCGAGATTACCTGTAGCCGCGAAACGCGCCCAGCGCGCATTTCGCCCCTTAACTGTTATGGAGAAACTGCACTACATCAACGGGCAATTTACCCGAGGCGTCAGCACGGAGGTCATCGCTGTGGACAACCCGGCCAATGGCCTAATCATCGGCCATGTGCCGCTGGGCACGCCGGAAGATGTGGACGCTGCTGTGCGAGCGGCCAAAGATGCGTTCGACGCCTGGAAGCGCGTCAGCGCCAGCGAGAAGGCCGAGCTATTGCACGAAGCCAGCCGCAAGATGCGCACCCACGCCCACGAGATCGTTGAGCTGCTCACGCGCGAGGAGGGCAAACCCCTTAGCGAGAACGAGGAGGAGGTCGTCTGGACCTATTCGACCTTCGACTACTACGCCGAACTAGGCCGGCATTCGCGCGGCCGCGTGTTACCGAGCACCGAGGACGGTGTGCTGAACATGGTGATCAAGGAGCCATACGGTGTGGTGGGTTGCATCGTGCCGTGGAACTATCCGCTGCTGTTGCTAGCTTGGAAGGTCGCGCCGGCGCTGGCTGCCGGCAACACCGTCGTCATCAAGCCCAGCGAGATGACGCCGCTCACCGCGCTGCAACTGTGCGAAGTCGCCTTCGACCATCTGCCGCCCGGCGTGGTCAACGTGGTGACGGGCGATGGACGCACCGGCGAAGCGCTGGTGCGCCACCCAGACGTGCCGATGATCGCCTTCACCGGCTCGCTGAGCACCGGTCAAAAGATCGCCAGCATTGCTGCGCCGATGATGAAGAAGACGCACTTCGAGCTGGGCGGCAAAGACGCCTTCGTGATCGCCGATGACGCCGATTCCGAGCTGGCCGCGCGCGCCGTGGCCTACGCCGCGCTGATCAACGCCGGCCAGGTATGCACCAGCACCGAGCGCGTCTACGTGCCGCAGCGCCTGGCGGCGCACTTCACCGATCAACTGGTGGACTTGGTGAAGTCACTCCGCCTGGGCGACGGCATGGACGCCGATACCGACATCGGCCCGATGATCGGCGACAAGTACCGGCAGAAGGTCATGGATCACATCGCCGATGCCAAAGCCAAAGGCGCCCGCGTGCTGACCGGTGGGCGCGCGCCGGATCGCCCCGGCTACTTCCACGAACCTACGGTCTTGATTGACGTGAACCACAGCATGAAAATCATGACCGAAGAGACGTTCGGGCCGGTCATCCCCTTGATGACCTACGACAATTTCGAGGAAGCGATCCGCCTGGCCAACGACAGCATCTATGGCCTGGGCGCGTGCCTCTACACCAGCGACGCCAAAAAGGCCCGCCGCTTCTTCGAGGATGTGAAGGCCGGCACGATCTGGATCAACGACCCGTTGACCGACAACTATGCCGGGCCGTTTGGCGGAATGAAGTACACCGGCGGCGGGCGCGAGTTGGGCGAAGAGGGGCTGGACGAGTTCCGCGAGACCAAGCACGTGCACTGGGACATCGAGGCGCGGCCCAAGCCGTGGTGGCTGCCGTATCACAAATAGGTCGTCCACGAGCGACGCGCGCGGCAGTTGCGCAGTCGCGTGTAACACGCAGCGCTAAGCGCCTTGAGTCTTTGCGGCTTTGTGATAAAAACGCGAGTGCAACGATGCTGAAGTACAACCTGCTACACCCTGAAATCCTCGAAGCGCTCGGTGGGGCCGGCCACGGCTCCAAAATCCTCATCGCCGATGGCAACTACCCATTCAGCACGCGAGCGCATCCTGCAGCGCGGCGCGTATATCTCAACTTGGCGCCGGGCTTGGTGAATGCCGTGGATGTGCTGCGCGTGTTGGTGGGAGCAATCCCCATCGAGGCCGCCGACGTCATGCTCACGGCTGAAGGCAAGGAAGCGCCCATCATCGCCGAGTTCCGGGCGTTGCTCCCGGAGGGCGTACCGGTGCACGGACATGACCGTTTTGCGTTCTATGATCTGTGCCGCGACCCCGACACGGCGCTGGTCATCGCCACCGGCGAACAGCGCGTTTACGCTAACATCCTGCTCACGGTCGGCGTGGTGAAGCCGTGAGCTTGGGGCGCCCGACGTGGGGAGCACATCGGGCGCCTTCGTCATCTACTTGCTAGCCTCTTTGGCCGTGTTCTCGTACTTGGTCGGGCACTGCAATAGCAACGCGTCGGGCGAATTACCGGCGTAGAACTTGCCGTCGCTGTTCACTTTGCCGGTGACGATCGCGCGCGCTTCGTGCATCAGCGTGTCGGGCTTCACCCCGCGATACACCACTCGGACGCGCTGCGCGTCGGGAAGGTTAGCGGCGAGATCTTCGCGCGCGTGCACGACGTCGAACTCCAAATGCAGCGAATTGGGGTCGTAAACGATGCTATCGCCGACCACCCAGCCGATCAACTTGAGCGACCGATCCGGCGCGATCTGGCCGGCGCGCTGCCTGGCCAACAGGTCGTTGACCTGCACCTCCATGCTGCTGTTGCCCATGATGGTGAAGACCATCACGGCGATCACCGCTGCGATTATTAGGCCGATGCCGAACACGAATTTGGGTTTCATCTGCCACCTCTTCTGCGTTAACCATTGTATGCAATCGGGCTGAGACGCAAGTGAGTTTCATCACGCCATCCGCAGAACGTTTGATGGGTTCTCCAAGTCGGACTCATGGCCGCCAGAGCGTGCCGTCAGGCAGCCGGCTCTGCGTCCAGTAGATCACGCCGCCCTTGAACTGTCCCGTATCGCCGTGGATGGGGTATTTCGCTGCTAGTTTCTCGTCAATGTCGATGCCTAGGCCGGGCTTATCGTTTGCATAAAGGTAGCCGTCGCGCAGCTCTGGGCAGCCGGGGAACACCTCCGGCAGCGGGTCGGGGAAGCCGCTGAACTCCTGGATGCCGAAGTTGTGCAGGTGCAGGTCGAGGTGCACGTTGGCCGCGTGGCCCACCGGCGACACATCCCCCGGCCCGTGCCAGGCCGTGCGCACGCCGAAGGCCTCGCACAGCGCTGCCAGCTTGCGCGCCGGCGTGATTCCGCCAATGGCGCTGATGTGCACGCGGATGAAGTCAATCAACTGTTCGGTGATCAGCGGCTTCCACTCCAGCGGATGGGTGAACAACTCGCCCATTGCCAGCGGCACGGTAGCGTGTTGCCGGATTCGCCGGAACCACTCGATGTCCTCTGGCGCCAGGGCATCTTCCAAGAAGAAGAGCCGATAGGGTTCCAATCGCTTCGCGAAGCGCACCGCTTCGATCGGGGGCAGGCGTTCGTGCACATCGTGCAGCAGCGGCGTCTCGAACCCAATTCGGCTGCGGACGTAGTCGAACATCTTCTCGACCGACAGCACGTACACGTCCGGGTCGTAGTATTCGCCCGGCAGCGCTCCTTCGGGGCTGCGCGCCTGACCCTTAATGCCGCCGTATACGCCGACGTTGTTGTAGGGTTTCTCCTGCGCGCGCCTGCCGAGGGCTTCATCTTGCTTGGCCAGCCCGCCATAGCCGCCGAGCTGGCAGCGGATGTACATGATGCCCTGCTCCTTGAGGCGATAGACGTTGTCTAGCACTTCCTGTGGGTCGCGTCCGTCGGCGTGGCGATAGACGGCGACGCCGTCCCGGCTTTTGCCGCCCAGCAAGTCGTAGAGCGGCATGTTCGCCAGTTTGCCCTTGATGTCCCACAGCGCTTGATCCACGCCGCTGATGGCGTTGTTCAGCGCCGGCCCATTGCGCCAGTAGCTGTTCTGGTAGCACAGTTGCCAGATATCCTCGATACGCGCAACGTCGCGACCGAGCAACAGCGGCTTGAGATAGTCCTCGACTGCCGCTTTGACCAGCGTGAGGCGCTGGGTGAAGGTGGCGCACCCGACGCCGTATAAGCCGGCATCGGAGGTTTCGACTTTGACCACGGCCAGGCCGATGCCGGCCGGCGCGGTCAGGATGCATTTGACGTTCGTGATCGTGATTGGCATAGAACAATCCGCTCCAACCTGATTAAACGCGATGCCTGCCGAAAAGCAACAGTTCGGGTGGCGAAGGCAGCCCCTTCGCCACCCGATGAGCATTTCTGGATGGGCGCTGAGCCTGGTCGTTTGCCGCGCCGAGCGTCAGATGAAGATGATCTGCGCGCCGTCGGTCATGTCAATGAAGTCGGCAGCGGTGACGATGCCGGCCACGCCGTCCACGAAGTCCTCCGGCTTCAGCCCCATCATGTCCACCGAGAGCTTGCACGCATAGAGCTTGGCGCCGCCGTCCACCAACATCTGCAGATATTCGCTCACCGGCGGCACACCCAGGGCCTTCATTTTGTCCTTCATCAGCTTGGTGGCCAGCGCGGTCATGCCGGGCAATACGCCGACTACATTGGGGATGCCGGCGTTGTCGGCGCGAATGCCCATCATGCTCATCTTCATGCTGGTGTTGCCGACTGGGGCGATCTCCAGATGGTCCTGGCGCGATTTGCGGATAATGTCCAGCCCCCAGAACGTGAAGAAAATCGTCACGTCTATGCCGTTGCCCAGCGCCGCCCAGCCCATCACCAGCGCCGGATAGGCCATGTCAAGTGTGCCTTTGGAGCAGATGAAGGCCATTTTGCGCGTTTCGTCCGTCATTTCGAGCCTCCTTCTTTACACGCACCCTTCCGGCTTGCCCAGCCCTGCGATGTGCGCCACCTTTTTGGCCGGTCCTTTGGGGAAGAGCGCAAACATTTCCTTCGTGCTGATGCCCGTGCCGGCGGTGATCTGCCGCAGCGTCGGCGAACGCCCGTTCACAGCGTTCCGGCGGCACCACTCGATCACCTTCCAATGCTCCGGCGTCAGCTCCGCGATGCCCTCTTCCTTCGCAATTTCGACTGCGATCTCTTTCGTCCATTCGTCTGGCGAGAGGAGGAACCCCTCCTCGTTCACCTGAACGGTCTTGCCTGAGATTACTCGCGTGGTCATATTCACCTCCTGGCCAGGCGCAACTTGCAACCTGTAACCTGTAACCTGTAACTGATAACGCTTATCTCGAGTCGGTCGCCTGCGCGCCCACGTTGCTGAGCATGCGCATAGTGAGCGCTAGGCCGCGCCGCACGTTCGGGTCACGCATTTGCGTCAGGAGTGCGCGATACGAAATATCCACCGGCTCGCTCGCCTCCTGTTCCGCCAGCGTGACGGTGTTGCGCAGGAAGTTCATCACTTCCGGCTGCGTCATCTCCTTCACCGTGCGCAGGATGAGCACAATGTTGTCGCCAAGCTGCTTGACATCCTCCTCGCTAAACGATGTGACGATGTTGTCCACGATGCGCAGGCCGCCCTTTAAGAAGGCGAAGTAGCCTTTGCGCTTGGCTTCGGCCAGCGCGTCGGATGCGCGGGCGAAGGCGTCATTGCCGATCGGCGTGACGACTTCGGCCAGGTCGCCCAGGCTCTCGAGTTGCTCGAGCAGACGCTCGATGTTCGGGCTGTTGCGCAGCAGCCGCTTGAGCAGGCGCAGCAAGTCGGCTAGATCCACGGCGTCCTGCACCTCTTCGAGTTGCGCGGCGGAAAGATGCAAGGCTTCCTTGAGGATGGGCGTCAGGTCGTGCATCAGCTCGGCGCGCGCCTGGCGCTCGCGCGCTGCGGCCTGCGCTTGCTCGGTCAGATACTGCACCTGCGCGGCCAGCGCGTCTATCTTGCGGTTCAGCTCGGAGAGCGCTGCCGCGCCGTCGGTTGCCGCGGCGCCGTTTTGATGGATCAACTCGGTCTCCATGTCGCCCTCCTCAATTGAGGCGATGCTTGCCGGCCATGCTCATCAGCGCCGGCAGGGGCAGCGGCTTGCCCTTCAGCAGGATGTGCCAGTACATCCAGCGGAACATCAGCTTGCCCCAGTGGTTCGCCTCCGACTCTTCCAACAATGTGAACGGCCCGACGCCGGGCAACGGATAGCGGCCGGGCAGTGGCTCCACGTCGTAGTTGAAGTCAATCAGCAGTGCTTTGCCAAAGCCCGATTCGATAAAGCAATTGGCGTGCCCATCGAACTTGTGCGGCATTTCCAATCCGTCGGCGTAGTGGACGAAGTTCTCGGCGAAGCACTCTACGGCGAAGTGCGCCGTCGAGCCGGCCTTGGACGCCGGCAGGGCCGCCGCGTCGCCCAGCGCAAACACGTTCGGATACTTCGGCGAGACGAAGGTGTGCTTGTCCACCGGCACATAGTTCAGCGCATCGCCCAGGCCGGAGCGCGCGATCGCCTCGTCGCCCATGTTGAGGGGGATGCTCACCAGCAAGTCGTAGGCCACCTCCTGCTCGTCATACGAGATGATCTTCTTCGCGTCCGGCTCGACGCGCTCGATCATGAAGTCCGGCACCACCTGGATGCCCTTCTCGTCCAGCATGTTGCCCAGCAACTTAGAAGCGATCGGCTTGGTGAACGCGCCGGAGAGCGGCGTGGCGTAGATCAGCTCGACGCGGTCGCGCATGCCGCGCTCGCGGAAGAACCAGTCGGCCAACATCAGGAACTCCAGCGGGGCCACCGGACATTTGATCGGGTTGTCCACCACGTTCACCACCAGCCGGCCGCCCAGCCATGCGCGCAGGTGTTGCGCCAAGGCCAGCGCGCCTTCCAGCGTGTAGAAGTCGTGGATGGAGCGACGCCACTCATGCTCGGCCAGGCCGGGCGTCTGGTCGGGGCGGATATGCGCGCCGGTGGCGATGACCAGGAAGTCGTATTCGAGGTATCTCCCGTCTCCGGCCAGCCGCGCGCGATTGCGCTCCGGTTCAATCGCCTCTATCGGCGAGAGGATCAGTTCGACGCCAGGCGGGATGAAATCGCGTCGCGGCTTCACCACATCGCGCTTGCCGTAGATGCCGAACGGGATGAAGAGAAAGCCGGGCTGATAGTAGTGCGTCTCGCTCTGGTCCACGAGGGTGATCTTCCAGCCGTCATCCAGCAGGTGGCTGAGTCGGTTGGCAACCATGGTGCCGGCCGTGCCGGCGCCCAAAATCAGCAGTTTCTTCATGTCCTTTCCTCCTCGGGCAGCGGCGCCCCGTCGCTCCCCTGTCGAATCAAGGCGATGTGCGACAAGATGTCGGCCACGCGCTGCGCGCCGCGCAGCGCCTTGGCCAGTTGTTCGCGGTCGAGGCGATACACGCCCTGAGCGTTCGCCCTGACGCGCGCCTCGTCGGCGCCAAATCTCCGCGCGAGTTCGCGCAACCAGCCTTCGTCGGGCGGCCACTGCTCCGGTGCGATGCCGCCGACGACCACTGCGCCTTTCAGCTCGCTGCCGACGCGGATCAGCCCCCGCGCGCCCAACAGGCCCATCTCGCCGAGCCGCAGCCGCGGCTCGAGCGCGGGCGCTGCGGCAAGCTGCCGCCAATCGCTGACGCAGCGCGCGATGCCATTGGCGCCTTGCATAAGGGTGGTGAAGAAGTCGCAGGGATGGCTCACCTGGGTGATGGGCTGGCCGACCATATCGGTCGTCACCATCATCACATCCAGCGCCTCGGCAAACGCATCCTGGATCATCTGGACGCATTCCAGTGGCAGTAGCCTGCGCAGCTCATTCGGCGCACACTCGTCCGGTGTGAGCGGACGACGTTCGAGCGTCGCCAGGGTGGCGCGCTCGTGAAGCCAATGCTCAACCGCATCCGGCTCAAAGCGCCACTGCTTGCCCACGCGGATGGCAGGCAATCGGCCGGCTTCCACCATGCGATAGATCGTCGTTCGATCCACCTTGAGCAGGTCTTGAACCTGATGGGTTGTGAGTAATCCGGCCATTGCAACCTCTCTGCTTCGCCGCTGGTGCAGCAAATGCACGCTTGGCTGATGCATATGATGCACATGATGCGCGCGATAGCATCCACTTTGTGAAGCGTTTCACACCTGGCCGGTTGGCTAGCCGATGGGTGAGTCCCGCATCGGCTCTAAAATGTCCACACGCCTATGTTGAGGATCATGGAGCTTGAGCAGGCAACGGAGGTATTGCTGCGCCGCCCGCCAATTGATGAAATTGTCGTCACCGAGGCGATGCGCCGGCGCACGATGGCGACCTTCGGCGAAGACCTGCATCCCGAAGAAGCCGTGCGACGCATCCTGCGCGATGTGCGCGCGCGGGGCGACGCCGCCCTCTTGGACTGGACGCAGCGACTGGACAGCGTCGCGCTCAGCGCTGATCAACTCGAGGTTGGCGATGTCGAGATCGCCGCCGCCTACGACCGCGTAGACGGCGAAGTGGTGGCAGCGATGGAACGCGCTGCGGAGCGCATCGCCCGGTTTCACGCGCGGCCGGTCGCCCAATCCTGGATGATGACCGAGCTGGGCGGCGTGCTCGGTCAGCTCATCCGACCGCTGGCGCGCGTGGGCGTATATGTGCCGGCCGGCGCGGCGCCGCTGCCCTCGTCGCTGCTGATGACGGCCGTCGTAGCGCGGCAGGCCGGCGTCGAAGAGGTGATCGTGTGCTCGCCGCCGCAGCCGGGTTCGCGGCTGCCCCATCCGCTCGTCCTCGTCGCCGCCGACATCGCCGAGGTGGACGCCGTATATGCCGTCGGCGGCGCGCAGGCCATTGGCGCCATGGCTTTTGGCACCGAGACCATCGCGCGGGTGGATAAAGTTTGCGGGCCGGGCAACACATTCGTCGTGCTGGCCAAGCGCCAGGTGTATGGCGTGGTCGGCATTGACGCGCTGCCTGGGCCGACTGAGACCGTGATCGTGGCGGACGAGAGCGCCAATCCCGCCTGGGTCGCCGCCGACATGATGGCGCAGGCCGAACACACCGCCGGCATGGCGCTGCTGCTCACCCCATCGCGTGGCCTGGCCGAAGCCGTCAACGCCCATCTCCAATCTCAGGTCGCGGCCCTCCCTGAGCCTAACCGCAGCGACGCGCGCGACTCGTTCGCTCAGCGCAGCGGCGCGGTGATCACCGAAGACCTGCTGGAGGCAGTCGCGCTGGCCGACGACTTTGCGCCGGAGCATCTGTGCCTATCGGTCAAGGATCCCTGGGCCTGGGTGGATAAGGTCCGTAACGCCGGCGGCGTGTTCGTGGGTGAGCATTCTTACGAAGTGCTGGGCGACTACGTCGCCGGACCGAGCCACGTCATGCCGACCGGCGGCACGGCGCGCTTTGCGCCGCCGCTGAATGTGCTCGACTTTATGCGGGTGATGAATGTGATCGCGCTGGACGAAGCGACGGCGCGGCAACTCGCGCCGGTCGCCGTCAAGCTGGCCGAAGCCGAAGGGCTGCACGCGCACGCCAACGCTGTCAGGCAGCGGGGGATGGCAGACGGGTAGTGAAGGCCGTGACTCTGCCTCCCACCATCCGCTGTTTAGCGATACAATCGCCTTTGAAATGGCACTCGCAAATATCATCGGCGCGTTCGGGCTGGCCGGCGCAGCAGGACTGAACGCCTACATCCCTCTGTTAATTGTGGCTATCCTAGCTCGGCTGGACATGCTTCAGCTCAGCCCGCCGTTTGATGCGCTGGCGAGCTGGCCGGCCATCATTGCGCTGGTCGTGCTCGGCGCCATCGAGTTCGTAGCCGACAAGGTGCCCGGCGTAGATCACGTCAACGATGCCATCCAAACCTTCGTGCGGCCGGCCGCCGGCGCAATCCTCTTCGCCGCGAACACCGGCGTCGTATCGGGCATAGATACGACGCTCGCGCTGATCTGCGGGTTGGTGCTGGCCTCTGGTGTGCATGTGACGAAAGCGGCAGCGCGTCCGGTCGTCAACGGCGCGACGATGGGCATCGGCGCGCCGTTTATCAGCGTCGCCGAGGATGTCCTGGCGACCGTCGGGTCGCTACTGGCCATCTTCTTCCCCATCTTGTTCTTGCTCTTCGCAGCGGCGCTGGGCTATCTTGCCTATCGGCTGATCAAGAAAGCGCGCCGGTTGCGAGCACCGCGCACGGCGCAGCCGACCACAGTTTCCTGATCCACGTCTACTACGTAGCGGATGGCCAATGAACGACTGGGACATCATCGGCCACGACTGGGCGGTGCGCCACTTGAGGCGCGCTATTGAGCAAGGCCAGCTTGCACAGTCGCATCTGTTCGTCGGCCCGCCGTCAATCGGCAAAGCGACGCTGGCGCTGGCGCTGGCGCGCGCCCTCATCGGTCACAATGATCGCTCGCACGCTCTGGTGAATCAGCGCCGACACCCTGACCTGCTGTGGGTCGAACCGACCGATGAAGGCGAAGCAATCAAGGTGGAACAAATCCGCGAGCTGCTGCATGCGCTCACCCTCGCCCCGGTCGAGAGCCGGCATCGCGTGGCCATCGTCAATGACGCACACCGCATCACCGAGAGCGGCCAGAATGCTGTCCTCAAGACGCTGGAAGAGCCGAACCCTTCGGTCGTCATCGTCTTGACCGCGCCGAACACCGATACGTTGCTGCCAACCATCGTCTCGCGCTGCCAAATGCTCAACCTGCAGCCGGTGCCGGTGCGCGCGGTCGAAGAAGCGCTCCTGGCGCGGGGCGTCGCCGGCGAACGCGCCGCGCGCATTGCTCGACTGTCGCGCGGACGGATCGGCTGGGCGCTGCGCGCTATCGAGGACGATGCGATGCTCGAAGCGCGCGCCAAGCGACTGAATGACTTGCGCGCCTTATTGGTGGCCAACCGCACCCAGCGCTTCGCCTACGCCGAGAAGCTGGCGCGCGCCGAGCCATCCCACGTCGCGCAAACACTGGAGGACTGGTTGCTGCTGTGGCGCGATGTGGCGCGCGCGACCAGCCGCGAAGCGTCGCCCGAAGCGCTGGTCAACGCCGACCAGCGCGATTGGATTGCTCAGTTGGCGAATGCCCTTTCGATTGCGCAAGTGGCGGCGCTGTTGCGCGCCATCGGCCAGACGCTACAGTATCTCGACCGCAACGTGAACCCGCGTCTGGCGCTCGACGTGTTGTTGCTGAAGCTGCCGCACTTGCCGGCGAGTTGAAGCGCCTCGCTCTGCGTTGGCGTCAACTCAACTCAACACCACCAGCACCTGGTTCTGCTCGACGGTCTGCCGCGGCTGCACCTTGATCGCGCTGACCGTGCCTTCGCGGGGGGCTTTCAGCTCGTTCTCCATCTTCATGGACTCGAGCACCACGACCACCTGACCTTTCTTCACTTTCTGGCCTTCTGTCACCGGCACCGATACGATCAACCCCGGCATGGGCGACTTGATATTGACCTCGCCGCTGGTGGGGCTGAATGCGCCGGCTGCCTCCGCCAATCGTTTGGCGCGCTCATCGGCAACCTGCACGTAATACAGCACGCCGTTCAACAGCACGCGATACTCGCCGTCTCCTCCTTCCACCAGCGCCTCGAATGAGCGGTTGTCGAGCAGCAACGAATACAGCCCATCGTCGTCAATCGAGCGCAGGTCCAGCGTGCGCTTGACGCCGTCTATGACGACTTCGCCATCCTGGTTGATATCAATGGTATGCGTCTTGTCGCCGATGGTAGTCAGGTATCGCATGGCGGGGGTAGTATATCGGGTATGCCGAAGGCCGTGATGGTCGCATCCAACAACGCGCATAAGCTGCAGGAGCTGCACGAGATTTTTGCCCTGGCCGGATTGACCGGCGTGAATCTGGTCGCCCCGCGCGATCTGGGTTTGGCATGTGCGCCGGATGAAACGGGCGCGACATACCTGGACAATGCGCTGATCAAAGCCAGGGCGTTCGCCCGCGCATATCGCGAGGAAGCCCAGCGCCGGAATTGGGGCGAGCTATGGGTGTTGGCCGACGACTCCGGGCTGGAAGTGGACGCGCTGGGTGGCCGACCGGGCGTGCAGTCATCTCGCTACCATCAAGACGCGCCGGACGGCGACGGTTGCGCCGCGCTCTTGTGTGAGCTGGCGGCTACGCCGGACGCGCAACGCGCGGCGCGCTTTCGCTGCGTCCTGGCGCTGATCGGCCCACAAGGCCAAGAGCACATCTTCGAGGGGGTGTGCGAGGGGCGCATCGCGCATGAACGGCGCGGCGAGAACGGCTTCGGCTTCGACCCGGTGTTTCTCGTGGACGACGGGCGGACGATGGCGCAGCTCTCCCCCGCCGAGAAGCACCGCATCAGCCATCGCGGCGTCGCCGGCCGCCGGGCAGCCGAGTTCTTGATGCGCTTGGAGGTGACGTGATCTCGAACCTGGTCTCGCGCATTCGCAGCGAAGTCGCGCAGGCGTTCGAGCTGTTTTGTACCTCGACGAGAGAGGGAGCGACGGAGGTGGTGTTGGCTGTGTCCGGCGGAGCCGATTCGTTGTGCCTGGCCGACGCAACGCTGGCCGTCGCGCCGCGTCTGCACCTGCGCCCCCTCATCGCACATCTCGATCACGGTCTGCGTGGGGAGGCGTCGGCGTCGGATGCCGGGTTCGTGCACGCATTCGCCGCCGAACGAGGTGTACCGTGCGTCATTGAACGAGCGGACGTCAACGCCCTGGCTCGTGAACGTAAGCAGTCCGTCGAAGTGGCTGCTCGCGAAGCACGCTACCAGTTTCTCGCGCGTGTTGCCGAAGCTCATGGCGCCCGCCTGGTGGCGCTGGCACACCACGCAGATGACCAGGCTGAGACCGTCCTGCTACGCTTGATCCGCGGCACCGGGTTGCAGGGACTACGCGGCATGCAAACATACGACGCGCTGCCGGCTGCGCCGCATCTCACTGCCGTGCGTCCACTGCTACGCACATCGCGCGCAGAGATCGAACAATACTGTCGGGAGCAGAGACTGCAACCGCGCCACGATGCGACGAACGACGCGTTGGACCATACCCGCAACCGGGTGCGCCACGAGTTGTTGCCCTTCTTGGAGCGTTACAACCCCAACATTCGCATGACGCTGACGCGGCTGGCCGACACAGTCGCATCGGATGTGGAGATTGTGGAACAGGCGACTCAGGCCGCCTTCGAGCGCATCGTGCAGCCATCGCATGAGGGCGTCGCATTCGATCGTCCGGCCTGGCGCGCGCTGTCGCGTGGTCTGCAGCGTGCGACCCTGCGCGAGGCAGTGCGGCGATTGCAAGGCGACGTAACCGGCCTGCAATATGCGGCCATCGAGGAGGCGCGCGATGTCCTCAACAGCGACGCGCCAACCGGCGAAATCGCGCTGACGCACGACGTCAGGATAGAAGTGACCAGGCGCACGTTCATTGTGCGTAAGTCGCCGGTGTGATCTTCATATAATCGCCGCGATGGCCGAGCCGAGGGAGCCATTGACCGAACGCGAACTGGAAGTGGTGCGGCTGCTTGCGACGGGCATCAGCAATAAAGAGATTGCTGCGCAGTTGCATGTCAGCCCGAACACTGTGCGTGTTCACCTGCGCAACATCTTCACCAAGCTAGAAGCCCAGTCGCGCACCGAGGTTACGATGATCGCCGTGCGCAACGGATGGGTGGAGATGCCGGCGCAGGCGATGCCGGAAACTCCCATCGCGCCTTCCAGTTCAACAGCGCTTGAGCCAGCTCTCGACGCCCTCCAGGACATCTCCGCTGTTGCGCTCGCAGTCCAACCGGCATCCACGCCCGTGCAGCCGGCGCCGGTCGCGCCCAACCCACAACCATTGCCATCACCCACTATGTGGCAGCGGATTGCGTCCCTCGCAACGCTGTTCGCCGTCCTCCTACTCACGGCCATCTTGTTGCAGCGCCCCGCTGCCGAGGCGGGTTCGACGTCGGACGACTCTGCGCCGGCCGACGGATCAAGCGACCCGGCAATAGTCACGTCGTCGGTCGAATCTTCGCGCTGGCATCCACGCGCTTCGATCCGCACGGCGCGCACGCGGCCGGCCGTCGCCGTCGCCCGAGGCGATGTGTATGTCGTCGGCGGCGAAGTCGGACGCGCGCCGTCAGGCGAAGTGCTGATCTATAACCCGCAGCGGGACGCCTGGCGAGAAGCGGCGAGCAAACCGTTGCCGGTGATGAACACCGGCGCTGCGATCATTGGCGATATGTTGTATGTACCCGGCGGTACCACAGCAGACAGCCAGGCGACCGACCGCGTCGAGGCACTGAACCTGACGACAGGTGAGTGGAAGGTGCTTCCGCCGCTGCCGCGTCCCCTGGCCGGCCATGCCGTCGTGGTCTTCGGCGACCGACTCTACGTCGTCGGGGGTCGCACATTGGGCGGCCTGAACAGCGCCACATTCGCCTTCGATGTGAAGTCGGGTCAATGGACGTCGCTCGCACCCCTGCCCACGCCGCGCAGCCAACTCGCCACCGCCGTCGTCAACGGGCGCATCTATGCCGTGGGCGGCTATGACGGCAGACGGGAATATGCGACCTGTGAATACTTCCAGATCGCAACTGGCCAGTGGGCTACATGCGCACCAATGACCATCCCGCGCGGTGGCTTGGGCCTGGCACAGGTCGGCTCTGCGCTCTATGCCGTCGGCGGTGGACTGTCCGGCTTCATCGGATTCAACGAGCGATACGACCCTGCTGCAGACAAGTGGACGCCGTTCGAAATGCCGGAACAGCGGATGGGGGACTGGCGGTATATCGGCATCGCATCGCTGCCCACCGAGTTCTATGTCATCGGTGGATCCACGCGCAGCGTGCCGCTGGCCGACAACTACGTGTATGAGGTGCTGAACAACCGCACCTTCCTACCAGCCTTCCAATCGAACAAGGATCAGTAGCGAGGACGCGGCCGGGTCAGGCCATCGCTTCCGACGCGTTCAGCAGCGGGGCGTCACCCAGTTCGAAGTAATGCCACCATGCGCGGATGACCGAGGCGTCGCCGAAGAACCACTTGCCCCAACCCGGCGAATGCCCCACGCCTTCTAGTTCGAGCGTAGCTGCGCCATCCAGCTCGCTCAGCGAGAGCGGCACCACGCCATCGCCCCACTGCGCGCCGTTGCCGGAGATGAAGCGATAGTTGTAGTAAGCCTCGCGCTGGCGCAAAGCGCCGTTGACTTTGCCTTCGATGTGCCGGCTGCGCACGTTGAGGTATTTGACCTGCGGCGCATAGTAAGCGCCAGGATACGTCTCGTCCACCCAGGCCGCAGCACGCATGCCCAAGCGCGGCGCCTCCCTCGTCGCCCGCAGCGGGCTGCCGACCATATACAGGCACGACACACGCTCGTAGCCGCAATATGAGCGCTGATATGGTTTGACCGTCTGGTCGCCGAGATAGGCCCGCCCGACAATGCCACCGGCACTATGACCGACAAGGATGACTCGGCGTGCGCCGGTCTGCTTCAGGGCGTGGTTGATGGCCGTGTGCGCGCGGTCCACCAGCATGCTGTAGTCTGTGAGACCGGCCAGCATCCATGTCACGCGGGTAATGCCGGCAATGAAGACGCGCCGACCCGAAATATTAGCCAGTGCGCGCGCAGCGAAGCGATAGTCGCTCCAATGTGAACCGAAGCCGCCGATCAGCACGATAGGTTCCAGAACGCTCATGCTACCGATAGTCTAACGGAAACGATTAGCCGAACATTAAGGGTACATTTCATCGCGATTGAAGCAACGCGGCACGATTCCCTATGTGTGCGCCTGGCGGATGACATCGGTGCCCACATAGGGACGTAGCACTTCCGGCACAACGACGCTGCCGTCGGCCTGCTGGTAATTCTCCAGCACCGCGATCATCGTGCGCGGCAGGCCCAGGCCGCTGCCGTTCAGCGTGTGCACGAATTCCAGTTTCGCCCCCTTGTCGCGGCGGAACTTGATGTTGGCGCGGCGCGCCTGGAAGTCACCCACGTTGCTGACCGAGCTGACCTCCAGCCATTCACCGACGCCGGGAGACCACACTTCGAGGTCGTAGGTGATCCGTGAAGCAAAGCCCAGATCGCCGGTGCATAGCAACTTGACGCGGTAGGTCAAGCCTAATTCCTTTAACGTGGCCTCGGCGTCCTCGCGCATTTTCTCCAGGTAGTGGTCGCTCTCCTCCGGCTTGGTGAAGGCATACATCTCCACCTTGTCGAACTGGTGGCCGCGCTTGATGCCGCGCACGTCCCGGCCGGCGCTCATCTTTTCGCGCCGGAAGCACGGCGTGTAGGCCGTGTAGAGCCTGGGCAGGTCGTCGGCGTCGAGGATTTCGTTGCCGTGCAGGTTGGTGAGCGGCACTTCGGCCGTCGGCACCATCCAGAAGTCTTCTTCGGCGTCGTGATACAGGTTGTCGCGGAACTTCGGCAGTTGGCCGGCGGCGAATAACGTCTGCGCCTTCACCATGAAGGGCAAGTAGCGTTCTTCATAGCCCTGCCGCAAACGCAGGTCGAGCATCCAGGCGATCAGGCCGCGTTGCAGGCGCGCGCCCCACCCGTTCAACACATAGAACCGGCTGCCGCTCAACTTCACGCCGCGCTCGAAGTCAATGATCCCCAACTGCTCGCCGATCTCCCAGTGGGGCTTTGGTGGAAAGTCCGGCTTGGGCAGCGCGCCTTCCATCACGCGCAGCACGACGTTGTGCGTCTCGTCCGGCCCGACCGGCGCGCGTGGGTCGGCCAGGTTGGGCAGCGCTGCCGTCAGCTCGCCGAGTTGCGCTTCGATCTTGGCCAGCTCCGCCTCCAGCATGGCAGTTTCGTCGCCCACGCGGCGCATCTCGGCCTTCTTCGCTTCACGCTCGGCTTCATCGCGCATGCGGCCGATTTCCTTGCTCACCGCGTTGCGGGTGGCGCGCAGTTGCTCCGAGCGCGCCAGGATCTCCCGTCGCTGTATGTCGAGCGCCAGGATTTCGTCCACCGGCGTCGGGTCGTTGCCGCGATTGATGATGGCTTGGCGGACGACCTCCGGCTCTTTTCGGATCAAGTTGATGTCCAACATATCGGCGTCCTCACATCGCATCAAAATTAAAAGCGCCCTCGTCGCATCAGGACGAAGGGCGCTCGTGGTGCCACCTGACTTCGCCAGCGCTCCGGCAATTGGCTGCGAAAAACATGTATTCGACGCCGATTACTCGGTCGCTGACCTCGAAAGTTCGCTAACGGGAACTGCCGTCCTGCTCGTCGCAGGAAGCTCTGCGAGTGGAAGCGCGATCCTTCAGGCTGCCGGTTCGCACCGTCCACCGGCTCTCTGAAAGCGCATCCGGCGCGCGTCTCGCGTCGTCGCCTCTACCTTTAATTCTAACTGAAAAGGCCGCTATGATGCGCGGCATGGTCAAAGCGCTGCATGCGTGGTCGCTCGAACCGGAACAGGCGATCCAGGTTCAGGCGCAACTGCGCGCGCAACTCGTGTTGCGGTGGGATGGCCGCGCGGTGCGCACCATCGCCGGCGTGGATGTGAGCCTGAGCGAGGCGCGCGCACATGCAGCCATCGTCGTACTACGCTATCCCCAGATGACGCCGATCGAGGGCGTGACCGCAGACGCGCCGCTCGTCTTTCCCTATATCCCCGGCCTGTTGGCCTTTCGCGAGGGGCCGGCCATTCTTGCCGCCTGGGAAAGGCTTCAACACCAGCCCGACCTCGTCATGTTCGACGGGCAGGGCATCGCGCACCCGCGGGGAATCGGCATCGCCTCACAGATGGGGCTGTGGCTGGAACGCCCAACGATCGGTGTCGGCAAGTCCAGGCTTTACGGCGACTTTGAGGAACCCGGGCCGAACGCCGGCGATGCGAGCGCGCTGATTGATCCACGGACGAAGCAGGTGATCGGCGCTGTCTTGCGGACACGCGAACGGGCCAACCCGCTCTTCGTCTCCCCCGGCCACTTGATTGATACCGCGCGCGCGGCGGCTTTCGTCATGCGATGCGCGCGGGGCTATCGTTTGCCGGAGCCGACGCGCTGGGCGCACAAGTTTGCTGCAGGCGAAGCATTGCCGGTTGTCAAAGGTGAAGACCCCGGGGACCAGTTGGCACTGTTTTGACAACCCTTGTTCGCTTCACCGGCTGGCGTCATGCGCGGCCGTCGAGCCGAAGCGGATGGGCTTATCTGCTCGATACTCCGCCGCGAGCCTGTGGGCGATGCGTTCCAGCACTTTGGAGAGCGCAGCGCATCGTTCGGCGTCCATGCACAGGATTACACGGAGCACAGGCGCCGCACCAACTCATCATCATCCAGCACAGTGCGCAGGTCGAGCGTCACACGGCCATTGCTGATTCGGGCAACCACGCCACGAGCGCGCAAGGCGGCCAGGATCTCGTGCGGCGAGCGCGCGTCCGACGTGAGCGCGATCAACGTCGTCGGCAGGGTCTCGCCCGGCAACGACCCGCCGCCCACCGTGCTTTCGCCGTCTACCAATTCGGCCCGCAGGCCGTTCGCTGATAGCCAATCGGCGATCTGCGCGCTCACCTGAGTTGCGCGCCGCGCAATGTCGGATTTGGACATGGCCAACATGCGGATCACCGGCACCTCGCGATGCGCCTCGCCGCGCGCGTAATGCCGCAGCGTCGCCGACAGTCCGGCCAGGGTAAATTTATCGGCGCGGAAGGCGCGCGCCAACGGATGCCGACGGCAGCGCTCAATCCACTCGCGCCGGCCCAGCATGATGCCGGCCTGCGGCCCCCCCAGCAGCTTGTCGCCGCTGAAGGTCACGATGGCCGCGCCGGCGCGCAGGCTATCCTGCGGCATCGGCTCGCGCCGCAGGCCAAACTGCGACGTATCCACGAGTGCGCCGCTGCCCAGGTCGTCCAGCACCGGAACGGAGAACCGCTCGCCGAGCTGGACCAGATCTTCAATGGGCGCCGCCTCCACGAAGCCGATCATCAGGAAATTGGACGAGTGCACGCGCAGGATCGCGCCGATGCCCGGCGCGCGCCCTTCGGCTTCGCGGATCGCCCGCTCGTAGTCCGCCAGGCGCGTTCGGTTGGTCGTGCCCACCTCGATCAGATGCGCGCCGCTTTGTGTCATGATCTCGGGGATGCGGAATCCACCGCCGATCTCCACCAGTTGGCCGCGTGAGATCACCACGCCTTTGCCGGCGGCGACCGCTGCCAGCATCAGCACCGTCGCTGCGGCGCAGTTATTGACGACCAGCGCCGCTTCTGCGCCGGTCAACTGACACAACAACTGCTCCACCGCTTCACCGCGCCGCCCGCGTTCGCCGACAGTCATGTCGAATTCGAGCGGGCTGTAGTCGCGCCCAACGGTCATCATCGCCTCTTGTGCTGATCGGCTGAGCGGCGCGCGGCCGAGGTTGGTGTGGATGATCACACCGGTCGCGTTCACGACCGTCGGTAGGCGCTCATGGGTGGATGCCTGCAACAAAGCACGCGCGGTCTCGATCAGTTCATCGCGCGAGGGGAGCGGGGCGCCGTCGCGGACGGCCTGGCGGGCGCGATCGAGCGCTCCGCGAAGCGCGTGCACCACGCGCAGATGTCCTTCGGCTTCTACCAAACCATTGGCTTGCATCAGCAGTTCGTTGACGCTCGGCAACTGCCGCAGCCTGTCGTTCACGGACATCGCTCGCGGATTATAGGGC
This sequence comes from uncultured Anaerolineae bacterium, assembly GCA_937959265.1. GTDB lineage: Bacteria > Chloroflexota > Anaerolineae > J036 > Brachytrichaceae > JAAFGM01. The sequence continues at coordinate 23,160 of CALGMA010000025.1, forward strand.
TGCACCGGCAGCGTCGCAGTTCCAGAGCAGTTTCCATTTCTTTCGACAAACAGCCTATCGTCATGCTTGCCGGGCAGGAAGCCCGCAACACAATCCAGACACCTGACCCTTGATCCCACACCGTTGGCTCGGCCACGAGCCGAGGAATCACGAGATCTGCGCAAGCAGGTCCGGGTCACCGCAATCCCGAGAGGGAATTCGCTCTAAAATGTCATTTGATCGTTGGCTCGACGTGAGACATTTGCCCCGCTTCCTGATCAGGCTGCTGTGCGTGTTGATTGCAGCCATGCCGGCAATGCCGGTTCGGCCCATGTTACGCTTCGATGCAGCGACGCAGCAACCTGCCTCGACGGAAGTGTCCCGCGGTAAGGATGACGCCTTTGCCAGCACACCGGCCATCTGGCCACATCATCGGCAGCCACTCACACACGAAGTCGCGCTGTTTCGCCACACGTTTTCGACCGATGTGCCGCTATCGAATGTGCGCCTGGCCATCTTCGCCGATACGCGCTACGAGGTGTGGCTCGACGACGTGTGGATCGGGCGCGGACCGGCGCGCTTCTCGCGACACACTCACGAGTACGACGAATACGCTATCCCTGCACTTGCCTCGGGGCTGCACGTCATCGCCGTCCTGGTTCAGTGGTCGCCCAATCTGCGGCGCTCGGAATCGGAACAGCCGCTACTTCAGTTGCGCTTCGCGCACGGTCACCGCGTAATCGCACAAACCGGGACACACTGGAAAGCGATCCGCTCACCGGCCTGGAATCCGGATGCCTCGCCGGTGCACGCCTGGCAGCTGATCGGTGCAACCGAGCTGCTCGATCTCAACCAGTTGCCGGCCGACTGGACGCAGCTCGATTTCGACGACGCACATTGGCTCGCGCCGGTGATGCAGCCACATCCGACGGCGCGTTACCTGCCGCGCACCATCCCGATGCTCACCGAAATTCCAGTCCATGGCCACATTGCGCAGCGCGGCGTGCTAGCGCCCGGACAGACTTTGGTTACGCTAAGCCCCGACGCCAAAGGCGAGCAGCGGTTCGTCTTCTCCACGAACGAGCGTATCCAGCTAGTCCTCGAAACGCTGCCCATTGCCGAACCGATGGCACATACACGGATCCAGCTCCATCCATCCGCCGGTATTCAGCATATCCCGCTTGCGCTGGAAGCTGAGTTGGACGGTGCACTCCTGAGCTGGAGCGCTGAGGATAATTGGCATCCCGACATTAGGAGAGCCAACGCCCGACTCCGACCTGGCTCGCACACGCTCACTTTCCGCAACGTGCCATCACAAGGCTGGCCCATCCTGCTTTCGGGACCGGACATCGGCGCACATCACTCGACGGTTCCACAAGGCACGCACGCAGGACGGCGTCTGCTCCTCACCCAACCCGCACCGAACGACGACGCCGTAGCCATCGAATCCGGCCCACGTGGCCACACATTCACGTTCAACCGCACGCCTGGCTACGTCGTGCTCGACCTCGGACACGTGGTATATGGCCGGATCGAAGCGCAGGTCAGCGGCGCACGCGGCGCGATCATGGACATCGGTTGGTCTGAGCGCCTCTGGCGCGACCGCTATCCTTTGCCGCATCTCGGCTCGTTGTATCCGGAGTGGAACCAGGCCGATTCGTGGGTGTTGGATGGGACACTGCGGCGCATCAGCACGATTGACGCGCGCGCCGGACGCTATGTGCTGATCGCCGTCTGGGGGGATGTGCCTGTGCGGTTGCACGAATTGCGCGTGATCGAGGAGCGCTATCCGGTGAATGCCGGCGCGATGTTCACCTCATCCGACACGCTGCTGAACGCGATCTGGCGCGTGGGGCGCGACACGGCGATGCTCAACATGACCGACGCCTATGCCGACCCGTGGCGCGAACGCGGTCAATGGTGGGGCGACGCCTTCGTGGTGGATCGCGTCAATGAAGCGGTGTTCGGCGACAACGCGCTGATGCGGCGCGGCCTGCTGCTGATGGCTGAGCAGATGAGCCAATCCCTGAGCGCATCAACCGCGACGCACCCGCAGGCCACCGGCAACCTGCACGACTACGGCATGTTGTGGGTGCAAAGCGTGCGCCGCTACGTGGAGCGCACTGGCGACGGGAGCATCCTGCCGGAGTGCTACCCGGCCGTGCAGCGGTTCATGATCGGTCTGGCGCAACTCGAGCACCAGCAGACTGGCTTGCTCGACATGCCCAGGCGCAACTGGTGGGAGTCGGCACTGATTGACTGGGACGCCTTCTTCAGTCCAAATGGCCCAGTCGTGTTCGGCCAGTCGGCGCCGGTGAACGCAATGTATTACGGGACGCTGCGCGACGCTGCTGCGTTGGCTGGTTGGATGAACGACGCGCCGTTCGAGACCGCGTGGCGTGCACGGGCCGGACAGGTGCGCGAACGCATCAACGATCTGCTCTACCTACCCGACCAGAAACGCTATGCGTCTTCGATCGTCGCAGGCCGGGTGACGTCGCCGACGCTGTTCGCCCAGGCATGGCCGCTAGCCTACGACATCGTGCCGAACGAGCGCGTGACCGACACCGTTCAGGCGCTGCTGGCGCTGATCTCGCACGATCCAACCCAGCCCAACGTGCAGCCGTATGGCATGTTCTGGGTGCTCGAAGCGCTGGGGCGCACCGGCCACGTGGACGAGGGCATCGCGCTGATCAAGCTGTACTACGGCCATCTGCTCGAACGAGGTGCGACGACATGGTGGGAGACATGGGACGCCGACCAGGACTACAGCAAGTCGCTCTCGCACGGCTGGGGTGCTGCGCCGACGTGGTTCTTGAGCACGTACGCGGCGGGTAGTAGGTAGTGTCGGTGGTGTCAATGGTGTCGGTAGTATCGGTGGTGTCAGTTGCCTATGGTCTTTGACCGTCATTGCCGCGAAAGTTGCACAGGTGAGCGCTGTGACGCTCCAGCGCCCCGCCTTCGTTTCGCAACGCCGATCGCCGCGCCGAGCAACGGCAGGGCCAGCCAGGCGCCTGTGTTGAGCACCTGCAGCAAAATTGATTGGAGGAACGAAGCGTTCAGACCGCCCTCGAACAAGATGACATTGGTGGCAAGGAAGCCCAGGACGATCGTCAGCCCAGCCACGAATGCCGCGAAAAGCCCATGCGCCAGCTTCAGTTCCCTGACCCGCCCGGCTACGATCATCGCAATCAAGGCCTGCACGACAGCCGAGACGAAGACGATGCCCTGCATCAAGGCCAGTTTTGCATCGTCTGACGAGCGCGTAGCTTCATCCATCGAGAGCCGAAGCATGTATCGCAAAGCGATGATGAGGAGCAGGCAGGCCAGGCCAGCCACGAACCCCGCTTGGGCGGCGTAGGCGGTGCGGAACTGTACCGGCCTCGATCGGACCTCGACAGCCAGCGCGGTCACATCGTCCAGAAACGCCCAGCGTTCTGCGACATCCTGCGTTTGATGAGCGCGGCGTCGCAGCCCTGCAACGAGTGGAACGGCCCACATGCCGGCGAACAAGACGAGATTGATCCATCCTCCTCCATCGCGCCAAATGCCGATGAAAGGAGACCCCGCCGCCAGCAAGGCCGTGGCGAAAGTGACGATCGCCACTGCAGGGAATTCGCTCAAGCTGAGAAACATGAAGGGAACACTCAGCCACAGCGACAAGCCGATCGCGGCCACGATCAAGCTGCGGCTCGCCAGCCGTGTGAGGCTGTCCGCATCGTGCGCCGCTTCGATCCAGGCGTGCGCACCGTCGGCGACCGCGAGCATGAACAGGTATAGCCCGATCACCAGCCACACGCCCCACCATGCGAAAAACGCGAGTGCGTCGAGCGGCCCGCTCGTGCTACCAAACAGATCATCCTGGATCGCACTGGTTGCGCCCAGCCATCGGCCGATGATCAGGCCAACCGTCATCGCAAGGGCGAATGTGAAATACCGCAAATGGACACGTCGCCCGTGCACGCCGGCGAAGACATCGCGCCACACCGCCAGGCATACGCTCCCAGCTACCAGCGGGCCGAGCACAAGCAATGCAACCGTGCTGGCGAAAATCTCGGCGGTGACCGGCAACAAATCTACCAACAGCCAAAACACGCCGGTGAAGGCCAGCGCGGCCGCAATGCCGGTTGCCAGTGCATCCCAAGTGCTCGTCGCAAACAGCCCGCGCGTATCTTCCAGACTGGCGATGCGGCGCGCGCTGGGCGGGTGCTTCTGAAAGAGCGTCTGCAGGCCGCGCGCCGCATCGTGCATCGCAGAGGTAGATCGCTCGGCGAGCACATTCCTCAACTTGCCATCCGGCCCATCCCAGGCCGATGCACGCACGTCGGCATACAGTTCGCGTGCGCGCAGAATGGCGTTGCGCAGCAGCACGATCAGCAACGCCAGGGCGACCATTCGCCAGGCCACTTGTGCGAAGAACATCAGGTCGGCGAGATTGAGACCTGCGACGAGTTGAACCACGAGGAAGGGCAGCAGGGCAATCAACACGAAGGCCGGCCAGATGGCCAGGCTGAAATAGGTCTTGTCCACGTCACCGTTGCGCAGGTGGGCCAGCTCATGCAGCGCGATGGCGCGGAAGGCCGCCTGATCCGAATAGAAGAGCGACACCAGCCCACCCGACAGGGCGACGAACTTGCGCCGGAGATGACCGAAGGCCAGGCCGCTCACTCGGCTATCGAGTGGATTCCACACGAAGTCCGGCTTCGTGCGCAGACCTGTCTCCTCGCATAGGTCGTGCAGGTAGACCAGCGCCTCAGGCGCGTCGTCGGCGGTGAGCAGCGCCAGCTTTAGCTGGCGTCGCTTCAGCGTGGGCGTGAGCCAATAGATGGCAGAAGCCGTCGCCAGGACGATGGTCAGTCCGCCAAGGACAGTCAGCCCTTGCGCCAGTTCCCAACCTTCGATGCATGCCTTCTGCGCCCGACTTGTCGCGCTCCAGTTCGAAAAGAAGGAGGACAGGTTGCCCATGCGGTCGAGCGCTGAACCGGATAAGTCGGGGCCTTCCGGTGTGGTCAACGGTATCTGCGCCAGGCAGTCCTGGATGACGGTGAAGATTTGCCGGTTGAAGACGACGTTGTAGATCGCGCCGAAGATGAACAGGCTGGCGCTGGCGACGGCCACGATCAGGAGCAAAAAGCGAAAGTCGGTGTCCGGCGGGAAGAGAAACGGGTTCAAGCGCCGGCTGTGACCTGACCGACCTGAAAGACCCGATCGTTCTGTCATTTGTCCCCCTGCTTGTCAGATCAGTCAGGTGACGACAAGATTCGCAACCAGCGTGTCGGCCAGCAGCGATGCGCGCGCTTCGTCGAGCTTCAGCTCGCGCGCCTGTGCCAGCGCGGTCTGTCGAATGCGGGCGAGTTGCACTGCGTCGAGGATGAAACGGCCGTCGGTCGTCACTTGCGTGCGCGATAGGTCGGTCCAGCTTGCCTCGGGTCGCAGGCGGGCACACGCTGCGACCAGCTCGGATAGACGATCGCGCCGCTCGAAATACAGGATGAGCTCGCGCACTTTGTCGGTTCGCCCTGCATCCGCACCGCCCAGGCTCTCGTAGTCCACACCCAGGTCGAAGCACAACGTCTTCAGTTCGCTGATGTCGAAGTGCTTGAGCATCAACTCTCGCAGTCGGACGCGGTAGGCGACGCTCGGCGCTTGAGCCATCTGCGCAACATCGTGCGCTTCGCTGGCCGCAACGGGCTGAAAAGTATGCGCGACGATCGCTCGCGCGTCTCCCGGCACCCCCGCCGAACTCACCTCCTGTGTCAACACGCTCACCACGGCAGCCGTGACGGCCAGGGCGATGGGCGCGATCAAGTTGACCGCCTCGGAAGTGCCGAAGCCCAGCGCGTCATCTCGCGCGCCCGCCAGTTTCTTCACCGCGGCGGGGTCCTTGAAAAACGCCGCGCTGGTAGCACGAAACAACGGCAGTTCCTGATGCGACAGTTGACCTACCAGCTCTCGTGCAACGCGCGAGATCAGCTCAGATTCTTCGGGGGCGAAAGTCATTGTCTGTCGTCTAGTTTCAAATCATTCTACTCCTCAGGCACGAGTTGGAACGTTTTGTTTTGAGGCAGCGCGTTATCGGTGTTGATGGCGTCGATGGTGTCGGTGGCGTGTTCGACGACACTGCCGACACCACTGACACTACTGACACTACATCTTCTCACCCTCCCTGCTCGATCATCCGGATCGCCGCTTTCATGAAGCCCAGCGCGAAGGCCATGCCGGCGTGCCAGGGTGCGGCGCAGCTCATGGCCGGCGTGTGATCGGGAATCAGCACACCGTCGAAGCCGTTCTTATGCAAGATGCGCAGCACCTCGACCATGTCCACGTCTCCTTCGTCCACGAACACCTCTTCGTATTGCGGCACCTGGCCGCGCACGTTGCGGAAGTGAATGTAACCGATGCGGCCGGTGGCGCTGTAGCGGTCCACCATGTCATAGAAATCGGCGAAGCCATCCCGGCCACCGAACGCCGGGCTCATTTCGGCCAGCGTGCCCAGGCAGAACTCCATGGCGTTGTAAGGCGAGGGGTCCAGCTCCAGCACACGCTGATACAAGTCCCAGCGATACACTAGCCGCGGCGTGCCGCGCAGCGTGGGCAGCGGCGGATCGTCGGGATGCAGCGCCAATTGCACGCCGGCTTCCTCGGCCACCGGCAACAGTTCGGTCAAGAAGCGCGTGAAGCGATGCCAGAGTTCCTCATGCGTGATCGGCTCGACCACGCCGGAATGACCGCTCGGATCGAAGGCCTGCGCGTCGTAGACCATGTTCCACACCATGCCTTTGGGGATCGGCGTCTCGACCGCGTGGTGGTAGCCGACCGAGATCGCGCCGCCGCGCGCGAATGGCCCGTGGTCGCGTCCCCACACGCCGGCCAGGCTGAAGTTGTAACCCATGATCGGGATACCGGCCTGGCCAACGTCGCGGATGATCTGCTTGAGGCGCGCCATCTGCGCGTCGCGCTCAGGGCCGTCGAGCAGCACGTCGTACCAATGCGCCGGCTCGAAGTTCTCGATGGCTTCGAGTTCGAGTCCTTCGGCGTTGATGGCCGCCTTCAAGTCGCGGAACCATTCGTAAGTCCACGTACCATCCGCCGGGTCGCTGACGCCGAAGCCATAGAGCGGCGAGCCTTCGGTGGTGAGTGCCGCGCTGCCCGGCTTTTTGAAGTGGCCGACGATATGGGCGACGATATGCGTCGCGCCACACTGTTTAGCGAAGCGGAAGTTCTCCGCGTTGAGCATGTTGCCGTAGAGTCCAAGACCGAGTTTCATGCCGAAGATTGAATCACAAAATTCGGTGGGACACATCGCGCAGCGAATGGATCGCGCGCTGGGTGGTGCGCGTGCGCCGCCTACGCCATGCCGCGCTGCTTGATCGCCTCGTAGATCACCAGCGCCGCACTCGTCGCCACGTTCAACGAGTTGATCCGACCGAACATAGGGATGCGCACAGCAGCGTCGGCTTGGTCAAGCCAGAATTGGGAGAGCCCGTATTTCTCCTCGCCGACGGCAATCGCGCAGGGCTGGGTGAAGTCGAATAGCGTGTAGCTCACCGGCAATTGTCCACGTAACGGATTGGGAGTAGTGGCGACGATACGTATGCCATGCCCGCGCAGCCAGGCGATGGCCTCGGCGCTCGCGCATTGCGCGACCGGCACGCTGAATAGCGCGCCTTGCGATGCGCGCACCACGTTAGGGTTAGTCAGGTCGGCCTTGGGATCGCAGAACAGAAAGGCGTCTACGCCGGCAGCGTCGCACGTGCGCAGCATGGCGCCCAGATTGCCCGGCTTCTCCACTGCCTCCGCCACGAGGTAGAGCGGCGCGTGGGGTTGCGCAGATCCGCGACTGCGCGCCTGGGTCAGCCGGCTCAGCGAGAAGTCCGGCCGCTTCACTATGGCTAGCCAACCATCCGGCCCGTCGCGGTAGGCCATCTTCTCGAAAACCGGCCGCGTGGTCTCGACCACCTCGGCGCCGGTATCGCGCACGCGCCACTGAAGGTTGTCGTGTGCGTTGGGGCTGTGCGCCGGCTTGAACAGCTCGGGACAGATGAGGACCGTCTGCGGGCGCACACCGCAATCCAGCGCCAGCGACAGTGGATCGAAGCCCTCGACCAGCATTAGCCCATCGTTGTCGCGCTGGCGCTTGTCGCGCAACGCCACGACATGCTTGACGCGCGGGTTGGTCAGACTGGTGATGCGCATAGGCGCCCGTATTGGTGATATCCTACTGCAACTGGGCAGGTTCGGGTACCAGGTCGTCAGGTCAATCAGGCCGTAAGTCATCAATCGTTCTTTGGATTTCATCTTCAGCCTTCCCCTGCCATGTCTGCCCTCCTTCTCTTCACGCTTCAGGCGCTGCTGATCTTCGCCGGCGTGATCGCGCTGGCGATCGTGCTGCGCCGGCGCCTGCCTGCGCACTGGCGTGCATGGGTATGGGGTGCGCTCGCGTTCGTCGTCTCGCAGGCGGTGCGGCTGCCACTGCTGATCAGCTTGACGCTGATTAGCCAGGCGCTGCGCTGGGACTTCGGCCAGGAGGGCAACTTCTGGTCCAATGTCATCATTTTGTCGCTCACCGCCGGCCTGTTCGAGGAAACGGCGCGTTACGCAGTGCTGCGCTTTCTGGCCAAGGATGTGCGCGGTTGGCAGGACGCCGTGATGTTCGGTGCGGGGCATGGTGGCATTGAGGCGGTCTTGCTGGTCGGCATTGGTGCCGGTGTAACGAACGCCTACCTGTTGCTCAACGCAGATACGCTGCTAGCACAAGTACGCGCCCTATCGCCCGAACAGGCCGGCGCGTTAGAAGCGCAGTTGGCCGCACTGCGCAATGTGAACGTCGGCGTCATCGCTGCGTCATTGATCGAGCGCGTCTTCGCCATCACGCTGCACATCGGCCTGAGCGTGATGGTGATGCGCGCGGTGGAAGACAATAGATTCGAGTGGGTGCTGGCGGCGATGGGCATCCATGCGTTGGCCAACCTCCTAGCTGTGACGGCACAGCGCTTTGGCGGTGTCGTGGTCGCCGAGGTCATCGTAGGCGTCATCGCGCTGGCGATGCTGGCGTTCACCCTGCATCAACGCCCAGGTCGCTCTGCGTGCATTTGAATCGCGCTTCATCCCATCGCGCATAGTGTCCCCGCGATGGATCTCGATCGGGAATTGCGCATCAATGCCTCGATTGTGCCCAAATTGAAGGCGCCCCACTCGTCGCGAGCGGGGCGCCTTGAAAACTTTGGGGCACTCGTGGGGACTAGTAACGCCGATTGTTGCTACGCCGGTCGTTGCGATTCCCGCCGCCGAAGCCACTCGAGCGCGCTTCTTGTGGTTTTGCCTCGTTCACCCTCAGCTCGCGCCCGTCCACTTCCCGGCCGTTGACCATTTGGATGGCCTTGAGCGCTTCGGCAGGCGTCTCCATCTCCACGAACGCAAAGCCGCGCGGTTGGTTGGTCATACGATCCATGATGATGCTGATCGAGCGGATATTGCCAGCCTTGCTGAAAACTTCGCGCAGCGCCGGCTCGTCCGTGTTATACGACAGATTGCCGACATACAGTTTGTTGTTCATTGTGATCCTCCTCAGATCTGTTGAGATTGTGTTGCGCAGACGAACCGCCCGTGCAACGATGGAATAAAGTAGGAAAACTCGCGAGTGGTTTCTGATCGTTCAATCTCACAGAAGAGATCCGAGGATATGCACCGAGGAACGCCTGGAAGAATTGACTTACTGAAACAATCACATTCACGTTGTGATCACTACCGACAGTAAACAGTATACCGCATCTGGTTCGAACGCCGTGCGAAAGCGCGAAAAGGTGCATGCATCCAAGGCGCAATCTGCGGGCGGGCGGACCTGTGTGGCCGCCTGCCTAATGCTCAACGGACGCTGGCACGCGTTGGACGACAACGATCAGGCACCTGCGTTGTCCGGGTTAGCGTCGTGGGTGCGAACGCCGATCGTCGCTGGAAGCGCAAGTTCAACGTCACCTTAGTCAGGGCGCATCACATTCCCCTGCAACACCCGCCAGGCAACGGCGTTTGAAACAACGCCTGGGAACTCGAGACTTTTTTGCCCAGCGGATCAAGAGGCTGCAAAAACAACTCTTCCCTGCCCGGCAGCAACTTGGTCATCGCACCATCCATGCGCAATCAGGCCCAATCCAGGCTCTGCAGTTCGTCGTAGTGTTCCAACGCCGCCGCTCACGGCTTCTCGAAAACCCCCAGCCGCCGTCTATTCCAAGACACGTTTGCCCCGCAAGTCGAAATACACTACATTAGTACCTCAAGACTTATCCAACATACTTTATGAGCACTCTATCTTTGGAAATTACTGATCTCAAGCAAAAAGCAGTTCACGCGCTCTGGCTACCCTTCTCACGCGCAAGCGACCTCGAAGCTGAAGGCGGACCAGTTGTAATTGATCACGGGAAAGGGGTCTGGCTATGGGACATCCAGGGAAAGCGCTACCTGGACGGCGTCGGTGCGCTCGAGGCGATGGCTATCGGTCACGGTCGCACCGAACTGGTAGAAGTTGCTACTCGACAGATGCGCAAGCTCGCCTTCCTGGACGTCTTTCGCTATGCGTCGCAGCCGGCAATTGAATTGGCAGACACCTTGCTGGATATTTCCCCGCCCAACATGGCGCGCGTATTTTTTGCTCCAGGCGGTTCCGAGGCGGTCGAGACGGCGCTCAAGCTGGCCTTTCAGTATCACTACCTACGGGGCGAACCGCAGCGACGGAAGGTAATCTGTCGTCAGGGCGCGTATCACGGTGTGACGTTTGGCGCGATGAACTGCGACGGCCGATATCACGCTACACGCACCGATATCTATCTGGGCGACGTGCGATTCGGGGAGATAGCGATGGGTCCGGCCAAAGGGGCAGGATGGGGCAAGAGCGCGCGCCATACGGCCGGTGCCGCAGAATTCAGGCAGAAAGTGATGGAGATCGGCCCGGATCGAGTCGCGGCCATCATTGTGGATCCCGTTGCCACGGCATCAGCGGTTGCCACACCGCCGGCAAGCGATTTTCAGGAGCTAAGAGCGCTGTGTGATGAATTCGGCATGCTGCTCATCGCCGATGAAGTGATCGCCGGCTTCGCCCGCAGCGGTCGCATGTTCGTGAGCCAGCTATACGACGTGCAACCCGACTTCTTGACGCTCTCGAAGGCCCTATCGTCCGGCTACATGCCTATCGGAGCTACATTGGTGAGCCAAAAGGTCATTGATGTGTTCAACAATACTCACCCGGCCGATAACATCTTTACGCATGGCCACACCTACGGCGGCCACCCGGTTGCCTGCGCCGTCGCGCTGGAGAACATCCGCATCCTTGAGCGCGAAGGCCTGGCCGATCGTGCGGCGCAGATGGGCGAGTATTTCCAGCGAGGCCTGGAGAGCCTCGGCAACCACACCTCATACGTTGATGCGCGCGGTGTTGGGATGTTGCGTGGCTTAGAGTTGGTTGGGGACGATGAAAGGGCCGGCGCTTTTGGCAGCGCGCGTGCTGCCTGCTTGTGGCTGCGCAAGCGCCTACGCGACCTCGGCTTGATCACTCTCACCATCCATCCGGGTACGGTGTTCTTGCTCGCCCCACCCTTGATCATCGAGCGCGCAGAGATTGATGCGCTGATCGAAATTCTGGATCGCGGCTTGCACGAACTGGATCAGGCCCTGGCAGGCTGAGGAAAGCGTATCGGGAAGGCTTCTTTGCCGGCCGCTTGCGGGCTGGCGCACGTGGCCGACATGTGCGGGTAAGCCGTATACACGGCGGATGACGAGCGTCTAGGCGCCCATGCCGGCTGGCGAAGCACTGCACAAACGCGAGCCACCTGATAGGTGCCAATGCATCAGCGATGCGCAGTTTCTTGCACCAACGTTCGTCAGCATCTGAGCTGCTGGACGAGCGCGCCTACCATGATCTGGAAGAGTTGCGCGGCAACCTGCGCGACATGGCGCGCTACGACCGCAGCCTGGGCGTCTTTGCGCTGGCGATTCGATTGGTTACGGCTGCGCTGCCGCCGACCGGGACCGGCTACACCGGCCTGGACGTCGGCTGCGGATCATGCGACTTCATCGCATACGCCTGGCAAGCCGCGTCTACCGTGCGCTGGGTGGGTGTGGATGTGTCGCCGGACGTGCTGTGCGTTGCGCGCCAGGAGCATCCCGAACTGGTTGAGATTTGCGCTCAAGGCATGCGCCTGCCGCTCGCCGATGCCAGTGCGGACGTCGTGACGTGCATCCATGTGCTGCACCACCTTAACCCACCGGAAGCCATCGCGCTGCTGCATGAACTCCGTCGCGTCGCTCGGCTGCGGGTGGTATGCCTGGACTTGAACCGAAACGCAAGCACGCTCGTCGGCGCTTGGCTACTGACACGGCTGACCAGCCGCAACCGACTGACGCGCGCCGATGGCGTGCAGTCGGTCCGCCGTGCCTACACGGCGGCTGAAGCCGCCGACCTCGCCCGACAGGCGGGCTGGGCTCACCTCCACACGCGCCTCCACGGGCCGTTCCGTTATTCCCTGATGCTGATGCGGTCACTCGCATAGCGCCATCAACGCGCGCGCGATGTCTAGCGCTGCCTGAGGACGGGCCAGCGCCTTAGAGGCGCGCCGAACGCGCGCCAGTGCATCAGGGTCGTTCAGCCACTGCTTGAGTTGTGCCACAACCGACGCAGGCGTTGGGCACCACGTCGCTGCGCCGTGGCTTACGGCGTAGTCGCGCGGGCCTTCCTCCTGACCGGGCAGCGCGTCGAAGATGATGATCGGCAGGCCAGCGGCGAAGCCCTCGGCCAGCGTAGTCGAGCCGGCTTTGGTGATCAGCACGTCCGATGCTCCCATCCACTCCGGCACATCGTCCACGAAGCCCAATACCTGCGTCGTGAGGCCGGCGATGTCCCTGCTCAGCGCCTGGCGCAGCGCCTGATTGCGCCCACAGATGACGACCAGTTGCACGGGCAAGCCGGCATGGGCAATCGCCCGCGCCGTCTTGTCCAGCAACCCTGCCCCCTCACCGCCGCCCAATAGCAGCACAGCCGGGAGATCATCGCGCAGGCCGCGTTCGGCGCGCGAGCAGGCCCCGCGCTTCACGCGCGCTTCGAGCGAGGGGATGACCGGCTGGCCGGTGGTGATCACTCGCTGGGGCGACATGCCGCGCGTGATAAGCTCTTCGCGCGCCTCTTCGGTGGGCACCGTGACGACATCGGCGAACGGCGTGACATGAAAGCTGTGGATGTGGCTGAGGTCGGTAACCACGTGAGCATAGCGCGCATGAGGCGCCCACAAGCGCATTGCTGGCGGGACGAACGGGTTGAATTGCGGCTGGCACGACACATAAACGTCGGCCGGATGCTCTCGAAATAGCGCATGCAGGCGCTCGCCGTCTAGTTTGCTCAGCAAAGCGCCGACCGTCTGCATGCGCTGTACGTCGTCGAGCGCAATGTAGTTCAAATAGTGCAACCAGCGCGCATGGTTAATCGCGACGCGGTAGGTGGCCTCGCTATGGTTGAAAGGGCGAGGGAGATAGCCGATGGCGTTGATGGTCTCCACCCGGTGCGGCTTACCATTGAGTGTCGCAAAGGCTTGCTGAATGCTGTCGGCAGCGGTGCGATGTCCGCCTCCCGTGTCGGAGTACAGAAGCGCGAAGGTGGCCATTCCTGTCGCATTCTAAATCGCCCGATTCACGAGAGTTCATCCCGCAGAGTATGATAGGTGCATCACGCTATTTGCACAGAGGTTTTTGTCATCATGCGCAATAAGATCACCATCGTTGGCGCCGGTTTCGTTGGCGCAACCACGGCACACTGGCTGGCCGAACGGGAACTGGGCGACATCGTCCTGCTCGATATTCCCGCTACTGAAACTATGCCCAAGGGCAAGGCGCTCGATCTGGAAGAAGCCGGCCCGGTTGTCGGTTACGACACCAAGATTACCGGCACTACGGATTACGCCGACACGAAGGACAGTGACATCGTCGTCGTCACCGCCGGTGTAGCTCGCAAACCCGGCATGACCCGCGAAGACCTGGTCGGCACCAACCAAAAGATCATCACCGATGTCGCTAACAACATCGCCGCTACATCACCCAACACCATCGTCATCGTCGTCACCAACCCGCTCGACACGATGGCCTATCTGGCCTACAAAATCCTCAGTCAGCATGGCTTCACCAAGAATCGCGTGATGGGCCAGGCCGGCGTGCTGGATAGCGCACGCATGCGCACATTCATCGCACAAGAGTTGGGCGTGAGCGTGCAGAACACGCATGCGTTCGTGTTAGGCGGCCACGGCGACGAGATGGTGCCCCTGGTGCGCTACTCGACGGTGGCCGGCATTCCGATCACCGAACTGCTGCCGCCGGAGCGCGTCGAGGCGATCGTGCAGCGCACGCGGCAGGGCGGCGCGGAGATCGTCAACCTGCTCAAGACCGGCAGCGCCTATTACGCGCCGGGCGCGGCGGTCGCCGAAATGGTCGAAGCGATCCTGAAGGATCGCAAGCTGATCCTGCCCTGCGCGGCATACTTGGAAGGCGAATACGGCCTGACGGATATGTACTTCGGCGTGCCGGTCAAGCTCGGCCGCAACGGCATCGAAGAAATCATCCAGATCAAGTTGCTGCCCCACGAGCAGGAGATGCTCAACAAGAGCGCCGCGTTGGTGCGCAGCACGATGAGCGCATTGCAAGGGGTGTGATCTACGAGCCTTTAGCCGAAACACCCCCCTCGTACGACAACTCCGCAGGAGTTGTCGTACTTAAGAAACGTGAGAAGCCTGCGCGCGTGCCTGCTCGACGAGCCGTTGCCGCGGTTGATGGCGATGGCTGACTTGTGGGATGCGCCGATCGAGGCGACATCGGCGCATGACGCTGCAGGCGCGCTGGCGCTCCATATGCTGCAGCGCGAACGACTGGCAGCAGCCCGCGCATCACTGCCGCCGGATGCTCGCAGCGCGCTCGATACCCTGGTGGCCGCGCGCGGCCGGATGCCCGCAGCGACGTTCGAGCGGCGCTTCGGTAGCATCCGGCCAATGGGCCCCGGCCGGCTCGAGCGCGAACGCCCCTGGCAGTCACCAGCCAACGCCGCCGAGCACTTGTGGTACCGCGGCTTCATCTTCCGTGCTTTTGACCGGCTGAGCGGCGCACCCACCGAAGTGGTGTTCGTGCCGGGTGATATGCTTGCGCTGCTGGGCATCGAGCCCCGCATACCTCATGAGGAATTCACCACCTCTCAAGCCCAGCCATCCGACCTGCGCCAGTCGAAGTGCCTCGATGATGTCGTCACACTCCTGTGTTTCATCCGCAACCACGAGGTGCGAACGAAGGCCGGCGATATGTGGGACACAGCGTCGCGGCGAGCAGTCGCGCCGATGTTACGTGACCCCGATGGCGCAATCGAAAACGATCCCAAAGGCCGCTTCGTCTTTCTCACCCATCTGATCGCGCGTCTGGGCTGGACGCGGCCGGAGCAGGGCCGGCTACGGCTGATCCCACAGCCGGTCGCCCAATGGCTACAAAGCGCGCCAAATGTGCAGCGCGACGCCTTGTTCAACGCCTGGTTGAACGATTCTGAATGGAACGACCTCACGCACGTGGACGGGCTGGCATTGGAGATGACACACACCTGGTCGAGCGATCCCGTGCGCACGCGCAAGGCGATCGTTGGCTTGTGGGAAAGGTGGAGATCGGAGAGGGAGGACGCGACTCGCCCAATCTCCACTCCTCCTTCCCTGTTCCCCGATCAATCCCTCATCTCCGACTTCGTCACATACGTACACGAGCATGACCCCGATTTTGCCCGGCCGGACGGGCGCTACGACACGTGGCACGTGCGCGACGTACGCACCGGTCAATTTCTGCATGGCTTCGAGCACTGGGAGCGTGTGGAGGGAGCCTTGATCCGCTACATCATCGAGAAGCCACTGCGTTGGTTGAGCGACTTAGACGAAGCCGGCACCGCGCCACCGACTCCGCCCTTCCAGGTGACCGATGATGGCCGGATCATCGTCGCACGCCATCTGAGATACGAGCGGTTTCAAGTGGCGCGTGTGGCTGACTGGATCGCGACGCGCACAGACGCCTACGCCTATTGGCTCTCTCCCCGGTCGCTCGATCGTGCACGTGCGCAGGGCATCCGCGCCGGCCGCGTGATCGAGTTCCTGGACGAAACCGGCGGTCAGGCGTTGCCGGCCAGCCTGAAGCGGGCGCTGTTGCGCTGGGAAGAGCGGGGGGCTGAGGTGAGATTAGAAACGATGGTGATCCTGCGCGCGCAAGACGGCACGACGATGGATGCACTGTTGCGCCTGCCCAAAATGCGCCGCCTGGTGGCAGAGCGCTTCGCACCGAACTGCATCGCTATTCGCCGGCGCGATGCCGACGCTGCACGTGCTGCGATCATCGAGAGCGGGCTGCTGGTGGACATCGCGTAGGCGTTCAACAGCTCCGGTTGGTCCCCAACATGCGCGCCGCCAGCAACGCTGCGCCCTGCGTCACCACCTGCTCGTGCAGTTGAGACCTCGCGAAACAGCACCGCCCACGCAGCGAGGGCATCACCAGCGGATAAGTTTGCTCCGCGATCAAGCGGATGAAGCACTCGCTACTCGTCCCCACGCCGCCGCCGATGACGATCACATCCGGGTTGACAATCTGGATCACGCTGGCCAGCGCCCGCGCGATGAACCCAGCGGCGATGCGTACCGTCTCGCCGGCAAAAGCGTCATCCTGCGCATACGCCTCGAACAGATCAACGGCCGTGAAGCGCGCATCGTAGAGCGCGCGATGAGCGATGGCGCTGTCCTGCCAGGCCACCGGGCAGTCCTGCGCCCGTTTGCGTGCCAGGTTTACCAGGCCGGGGCCAGAGGCGACGGTCTCCAGGCAGCCTCGGTTGCCGCAACCGCACACGAAGCCATCCTGCGGCATCACCACCATGTGACCGATCTCGGCCTCGCCGGCATCACCGAAATCTACGATGTCACCCTCGCGCACGATGCCACCACCGATGCCGGTGCCAATGGTCATGTAGAACACCGTGCGTCGGCCACCCTCTTCCGACAAATCGCCCGTTCAGCAGATCAGTAGTGCCAATGGTCATGTAGAACACCGTGCGTCGGCCACGGCCGGCACCGAGGTGTGCCTCGGCAAGCGCCGCTAATTTGCAGTCGTTCTCGATCACACTCGGCAGGTCGAACGCACGTCTCAGTTCATCGCGCACGTCTATATCCTCCCAGCCATCCTCGTGTGGGTTGCGGAGCACGCGCTGCTGTGCGCGACTAATCTGGCCGCCGTAGCCGAATCCGACGCCCCTGAAAGCTGCGCCGTTCGCCTCGTGCTTAGCGCGCAGGTGGTCGGCCGCTTCGATCAACACCGCGAGGCTTTGCGGCGCACGGTTGCGCGGATCACGTCGCAACACGCGCGACTCGATCAATCGGCCTGCGGCATCTGCAACAGCAACGACGAGCTTGGTGCCGCCGGTTTCGAAGGCAAGATAAACGTCGGACATTGTTGAAACAGTGTAACGCAGGCGCGCTACAGCATTTTGTTCCCCGGGCAAAGGAACCCCGACAACCCGTCGGCCGCTACGTCATCGGTGGTTATAATAACCACTATAGAAGACCATATCATGCTGCATTAGCCGCCCCGCCCCAGTGACGATCCGCAGGCCGGTCACGGTGCTGCGTTTATCATGTTGGCGAGGCGGCTTTTTACGTCCATTTCCTCCGCCTCTTCGCTCCGCAGCGAGCCGAAGATCGCGAAGAGTAGATTTCGAACATGGAAGAAAAGCTAGCAGACATCGAACAGAGATACGAGGAACTCGCACAACGGATGGCCGATCCGGCGTTGGCCAACGACTATCCGCGCTATGCTGAAGTTGCGCGTCAGCACAGCGAGTTGGAGCCGATCGTGCAGAAGTATCGCGAATGGAAACGCGTTCGACAAGAGCTGGCCGACAACGAGTTGCTGGCCGAGGGTGAGGATGAGCTGGCCGAGTTGGCGCGCGGGGAGCTGGAGCCGCTACGTGAACGCGCCGCGGCGCTGGAGCAGGAGCTAAAGCTCATGCTCGTCCCCAAGGACCCCCGCGATGATCGCGACGTGATCATGGAGATACGCGCCGGCGCCGGCGGCGAGGAAGCTGCGCTGTTCGCCGCCGATCTCTTTCGCATGTACAGCCGTTACGCCGAGAACCATCGCTGGAAGGTGGAGCTGATTGACGCCAACGAAACCGGCATCGGCGGCTTCAAAGAGATCATCTTTGCCGTCAAGGGCAAAGGGGCATACTCCCGGCTGAAGTTCGAGAGCGGCGTGCATCGGGTGCAGCGCGTGCCGGCCACCGAGGCCAGCGGCCGCATCCACACCAGCACGGTCACCGTGGCCGTATTGCCGGAGGTGGACGAGGTCGAGGTCAACATCCCACCGAGCGATATCGAGATCGAGACCTTCCGCTCGCGCGGCGCCGGCGGCCAAAATGTGCAGAAGAACGAGAGCGCCGTGCGCATCATCCACAAGCCGACCGGCATCGTCGTGGCCGTGCAGGATGAGCGCAGCCAAACGCAAAACCGGCTGCGCGCCATGACCATTTTGCGCGCGCGGCTCTATGAGATCGAACAGAGCAGGCTGGCCAATGAGCTGGCGCAGCAGAAGCGCGAACAGATCGGCACCGGCGAGCGCAGTGAGAAGATCCGCACCTACAACTACCCGCAGAATCGTGTGACCGACCATCGCATCGGCCTGGACGTGTATCGCTTGCCAGAAGTGCTGGAAGGTGACCTCGACGTGTTCATTGACGAACTGGCCATCCGCGAGCAGACCGAGCGATTGCAGGCGGCGGGGATGTGAGGGATCGCGGTCGCCGGTTGGGGATCGAATTGGACGAAGACATTCGCACCGCCCTGCGCGCGGCGATTGCGCAACTCGACGCCGCGCGCGTGGACGCGCCGACCACGACGGCGCGCCTACTGCTGGCGCACACGCTCGACAAGCCCAAAGAGTGGCTCGTCGCGCATGGCGATGCGCGGCTCGACGCTGCGGCGCAGCAGCGCTTTGGGTCGCTGTTGCGGCGCGTGGTCGCGCATGAGCCGCTCGCCTATGTCCTCGGCCACCGCGAGTTCTACGGCCTCGATCTGATCGTGGATCCGCGGGTGCTCATCCCACGGCCGGAGACGGAGATGCTCGTCGAGTTGGCGCTCGACGAATTAAAAGCCGCCCATCCCCGCTCGCCCATCCTCCATTCTCGATTTTCGGTCTTGGATGTGGGCACGGGCAGCGGCGCGATTCCAATTGCGATTGCGAAGCATGTGCCGGATGCTCACATCCTGGCGACCGACATCGGCGCTGATGCGCTTGCCGTGGCGCGCCTGAACGCCGAGCGGCACGGCGTCGCCGATCGCATCACCCTGTTACAGGCCGACCTGCTGGACGGCCTTGTCGCGCTGCCGCCTATCGTCACGGCTAACTTGCCCTACGTCACGCGCGAGGAAATCGAAGGACTGCCGCCGGAGATCCAAGCGCACGAACCGCGCGTCGCGCTCGACGGCGGTGACGACGGCCTGGCGCTGGTGCGACGGCTGTTGGAGCAGGTTGCAGCGCGCATGGCGATGCGCGATCGCGCCTCTCTGCCGCGCGCAGTCTTTCTCGAAATCGGCGCATCACAAGGGCCGGCCGCTCTGGCGGCCGCGCGAACCCTTCTGCCACATGCGCAGGCAGAGGTTAAAAAAGACTTGGCCGGCTTAGACCGCGTATTGGCCATTCGCCTTTCATGAGCGATGCTTCGCGATAATCGGTTATGCGCTGCTCGCCATCAGTTGTCAGCCATTGAACATGAGTCACCCAACGGCGTTGTTTGCCCTGCTCGCCCTCGACCTCGATGGCACCACCGTTCATCATGACATGATCGTATCGCCGCGCGTGCTGCGCGCTGCGCAGATGGCTATGCAGAGCGGCGCGCTGGTGACAATTGCCACAGGCCGCAACGTGCCCAGCACGCGACCGTTCGCGGCGCTTTTCGGCGTTAATGCGCCGGTCATCTGCCAGCAAGGCGGGGTGATCTACGACTACCGCAGCGAAACCACGCTCCTGCGCATCACCCTGCCGCATGCGCTGACGTGCGAGCTGATCGCGCTCGAAGCTCAGCACCCCGAATGGCGCGCCGTCATGTATCAGGACGAGCGCATCTTCGTCAGCGATGGCGAATTCTTCCGGCACATCCATAGCCTAGTCGGCTTTGCGCCGACCGTCGTGCGTGACCTGTGCGCCGTGCTCGACGGACGCGACGCCGACAAAGTGCTGTTTGCGGTCGAACCCGACGATGCGCCGCGCGCGCTGGCGCATCTGCGCGCATTGGTCGGCGACCGCGCGACCGTGGTGCAGTCCCATGCTCGCTTTGTGGAAGTTAACCCGCTCGGCGCCGACAAAGGCAGCGCGCTGCGCTGGTTAGCCGGCCGGCTGAGCGTGCCGCGCGAGCGCGTCATGGCGATCGGCGATCAAGGCAACGACGCCACGATGGTCGCCTGGGCCGGCTTCGGTGTGGCGATGGGCAACGGCAACGACGTGACCAAAGCCGTCGCCGACTGGATCGCCCCCAGCATCGAGGAGGATGGCGCAGCGGTCGCGATTGAGAAATTTGTGCTCGGGAGCGAGGGATGAATCATCCAGGATTCACGCCTGGTCGCTAACGGCCAGACCGATGTTCTTCGCGCGCGACTCCTCGGCCAGGCGCGCTTTGTAGTCGAGCACCTTCTGCAACAGCGCGGGGGCGTGAGCGGCCAGCATCTGCACGGCCAACAGCCCGGCGTTCTTCGCATTGCCGATGGCGACCGTGGCGACGGGCACGCCGGCCGGCATCTGCACGATGGACAGCAGCGAGTCCAGGCCGCTTAGCGCCTTGCTCATCACCGGCACGCCGATCACCGGCAGCGGTGAGAAGGCAGCGAGCATGCCCGGCAGGTGCGCCGCGCCGCCGGCTCCGGCGATGATCACCTTCAAGCCGCGCTCGTGCGCTGTTTTGCCATACGCGGCCATGTCGTCCGGCGTGCGATGCGCCGAGACGATGCGCATCTCATATGGCACGCCGAACTGCTCGCACACTTCGGCGGCGGCCTGCATCGTCGGCAGGTCGCTGTCGCTGCCCATCACGATGCCGACCAGGGGGGAATCGGGGAGAGAGGAAGTCATGTCGCGCGTCTGTAATGTAGCTCAGGCGTCGCGGGTGAAGTGCCGATGCGCAAACTCACCATTTGCGTTGCTGGCTCAGCTCCTCGCGCAGCCGCAAATAGGAATCGTAGCGCGCCTGGCTGATCTCGCCGCGCTTAAGCGCGCGAATTACGGCGCAGCCCGGTTCGTGCGTGTGCGTGCAATCCGAGAATTCGCACTGGCTGACCAGTGGCGCAATCTCGCGGTAGTATCCATCTAATTCTTCGGCCTGCACGTCCCAGATAGCGTAGGCGCGGATGCCCGGCGTGTCGGCGATCCAGCTACATTCGTCGAGCTGCACCAGCTCAGGCACGACCGTCGTGTGCCGGCCCTTCTTCAGCACCTCGCTGATGCGACCGACCTCTTTGCCCAGGCCAGGTTTGAGCGCATTCAGCAGGCTGCTCTTACCCACGCCGCTCTTGCCAGTGAGCACGCTGAGCTTGCCGTGCAATCGCTCGCGCAGTCGCACGATGCCGGCATGCGCCGGATGATCGGTGTGTATAGACGTGTAGATCACTTCGTAGCCCAACTGTTCGTAGATCGCAAACATCGCGCGCGCCTCGTCCAGGCCCACCAGGTCTACTTTGCTGGCCACAATCATCGCCGATAACTGCTGCGCCTCCGCGCCAACGAGATAACGGTCGAGCATGCGCGGATGGAACTCCGGCTCGGCGCACGCAAACACAAAAGCCACCACGTCCACATTGGCGACGATCACTTGGCGGATCTCCTGGCCTTGCTTGCCCCGCGCCGTAAACACCGGATCAAGCCGCGACAGTGTGCGCCCGCGTGGTGCGACGGCAATAATGCGCCCGTTTACCAGTCCCTCACTCTTCACCGGCTCCACCGTCACCCGGTCGCCAACGGCCAACGCATCCTCTTCGTGCTTGCCCTTGGTCAGCCGGCCGGCGGCTTTGCAGACGAACCGGCTGCCGTCGTCGCAGTGCACGGTGAAAAACCCGCTCTGCGCCTTGATCACCAGTCCGGGCTTAGTCATCGGTTATCTTTCGTCACTCGTTCTCCCGCCGATCGCGCGGCGTGGGGGAGATCACCAAACCATAGTAAGCCTCGATGATTTGACGTACTAGCGGCGCGGCATAGCTCGACCCCTCGCCGATGTTCTCCAGCAGCGCGGTGACGACGATCTCCGGTGCGTCGGCAGGTGCGTAGGCGGTGAACCAAGCAAAGGGCTTGGCGTTGCCGCCGGCCTGCGCCGTGCCGCTCTTGCCGGCGACGACCAGCCGGCGCGCGCCTGCGCGTGATTGCGCCGGAATGCGGCTGCATGGGACGACACGGCTTTCTGCGTCGAAGCAGTAGTCGAAGCTGGCGAAGCGGTATGCTGTCGTGCCCAACCGCGCGTCGCGCGTCACGCCGATCATGCCGCGTTGAATCGCCTCGAGCGTGGCCGGGGTGAGCGGTAGCCGAGTGGCGGGTTCCGCACTGCTCGTCGGGCGCGGCGAAGCGATGAGATAAGGGTGTCGCACAAAGCCACCGTTGGCGATGGCTGCGGTCATCTGCGCGACCTGCAGCGGCGTGACGAGCATGAAGCCCTGGCCGACCGCCAAGTTGATCGTGTCGCCACCCGTCCACACTTCGCCGAGCGCCTGCTGCTTCCAGTCCGGGTCAGGCACCAGTCCGGCTGCTTCGGGCAGCTCGACGCCCGTGCGCGTGCCGAAGCCGAACTTTCGGGCATACTCACCCAACACATAGGCGCTCTTCTCCTGCAACCGCTTGCCTACTTCATAGAACACCACGTTGCACGACGCGGTAAGGCCGGCCTGCAGGCTGATGCGCCCGTGGCCGCTGCGCAGCCAACACGTTTTGCGAAACTCGACTCCGTAGCCGTCCCAAAAGCCGGGGTCGCGGAACACTTCGTTGGGCGTCGTGACACCTTCGCCCATGCCGGCGGCCATCGTCACCATTTTGAAGGTCGAGCCGGGCGGATATTGCCCTTGCGTGGCGCGATTGAGCAACGCGCCTTCCTGAATCGCCCGGCCGGTTACGTTGGTCTGCGAGAAGGTTGGCGAACTGGCCATTGCCAGCACAGCCGGGTCGTCTGCGCGCAGTACCACGACTGCGCCACGGCGGTTGCCGAGCAGACGCTGCACCGTGAGCTGCAGTGACGGGCTGATGGTGAGCGTGACATCCTGGCCCTGAACGGCCGGCCGCTCCGCAAGGATGATCAGATGGCCGCCAGAGAAAAGCTTCAGCACACCGCCCGGCGTACCGCCGATGATCGCATCGGCGCCGGCTTCGACGCCGGTCAAGCCGATGCGCTCGTCGCCCTGGAAGCCACGCGCACGATACGCCGCCAGCGATTCCGGTGGGATAAACCCGACGAACCCGACCACATGCGGCGCAATGTCGGGGTTGGGATAGCGCCGCTGGAAGCGTGGGCGTGTGCTGATGGCCGGGAAGCGTTCGATTTGGTCGTAGTACTCGTCTATCAACATCTCATCCACGTCGGCGATGGGCGAAAACCATTGCTCCGGCTGGCCGGCGTATTTAGCTTTGATCTCCTCCGGCGTGAGTCGTGTGATCCAGCTGAGCAGGTCGAGCATGCGCTGCTCTTCGTCGGGGCCGGCGATCGCGCCACGCTGCACGCCGATGGTGGTGAATTCGAGCTGGATCGCCAGCGGGGTGCCGTCGGCAGCATAGATCGCGCCGCGGGTCGTGTCTTCGCGTTCCATGCGCAGGATGCCGTTCGTCAGGCCGGGGATGATGGTGTCGCGCGTCCAACTCACGCGCCAATCGGCAGACGGCAGGTCGAAGACCAACCCAAGTGCGCTGGTCACCTCGAACAGGCCCACCAGACTGCTTTCCCAGCGCGTGACGAGCGTGACTTCGGCGCGCTCACCCTGATACAGCAACCCACCGCGCAGTTGCGTCTCCATGCGCGTGGCCAGGGCGATAGCGCGCACGGCGTCATAGCGGCTACGTAGCCCATCGGCGTCCTTCAACTCGGCGCGCGAAGGTGTATCGAGCAGGGTGAACGCGGCAACGAAGTCCTGCCGGTTGATCGCGCTGATGAAGGCACCGGCCACTGCAGCCGCCGAGGGCAGCTTCAAGTCCGGCGTGGGTGTAGGCGAAAGGGCGAACGGCGTGGGAGGCGTGGGGTCGAGTGCCGGCGTCGAATTCGTGCATGAGGCCGCGACGACGGACGCGACGACCCAGACGAATATCTCTTGTCTCAATCTCATGCGCGTTCGACAGGTACTCACGAAACGATTGCCGACAGTTGCGATTGTAACCGCCATGCAGCAGATGAAGCGGCGCATGACCGTCGGCGCAGGTTTCCGCACCTGTCGGCCGGTAGAGGTCACAGCTCGATGCGCACTTCGCGCCCCTCGCGCTGGCTGCGATAGATACCGTCGAGTATGGCGATCACCTTGAGCGAGTCCTCCGGCGGCACCGGCGAAGGCGCGCCCTCGGCCACGGCGCGGGCGAAGGCAACGCACTCGAGCGCATGTGGCTCCATCGCGTCCCTGGTCAGCTTAAGTTGCGTGTTGTAGAACTGGCGCGTTGCGTAGTCGGTGCTGAGGAACTCCGCCTTCGGCCAATGGCAGCCGCCGTCCACGCCATAGAGCCAGATCTGCATATCCTCGACGTCGGTATCGTGATGCATGAACCAGCTCACCTCGAGCACCATCGTCGCGCCCGTGTCGAAGCGCACGAACGCAGCAGCGAAGTCCTCCACGTCGAAGTCCTTGGGCATCGGCAGGTTTTGGTGCAAGCGCCACGTCGAGAAGATCGGCCGACGATTGGCCAGCGTTTGTCGGGCTACGCCACTCACCGTTACCGGTGCTGGCTGGCCCATCAGCCACAGCGTCAGGTCGAGCACGTGTACGCCGATGTCAATGCACGGTCCGCCACCAGCCTGCGCTTTGGTGGTGAACGACGTGCGCGGGACCATGTAGGCGCGCCGCAACATCCAACTTCGGGCGTGATAGATCTCGCCCAGCACGCCGCGCTCGATCTCGCGCTTCATCGCCTGCGACACACCAGCGAAGCGGAAGTGCTGCGCCGTCATCAGTAGCTTGCCGGATCGGTCGCGCGCTTCGATCATGCGTCTGATCTCGCCGGGCATCGGCGCAAGCGGCTTCTCGCACAACACGTGTTTGCCAGCGTCGAGCGCAGCAATGGCAAGCGGGGCGTGGTGCATGTTCGGCACGCACAAATCCACGATATCAATGTCCGGGTCGGAGAAGATCTCGCGCACGTCAGTGGTGAGCTTCTTGATGTTGTGCCTGACGCCCCAATCGGCCAGGATGACCGGATCTACGTCCGCGCCAGCGACGACTTCGGCATGTTCCGATGCTTCCCAGCCGGGCATGTGCAGGCGCGCGATGCCGCCTACGCCGATGACAGCGACTTTGAGTGTTTTGGCCATGGTGTGCTCGTTGAAAGGTTTCTCTTTTTGGACAGAAAGTCGGCTAAATTCGCCACACGATCACATGCGGTGTGGCATTATCCGGCAGGTGATCGAAGACGCGTTCCAGCGGCGTCCCGTTGGCCATGCACAGCGCGGTCGCGATCGCCAGGCCATGAGAGACGACGAGGATATTCCCCTGGGGATGCGCCCGCGCCATATCGTCCAACGCCTGGCCGACGCGCGCTGCCAGCTCGAACACCGTCTCGCCCTGCGGCGGCCGCGAGTACACCGGGTTGCGTTTGCGCTCCTCCAGCTCGGCTACGTAGCGCAGGGCGACATCATCACCCAGCATGCCCTCCCACGCTCCCAGATTCACTTCGCGCAGGCGCGGGTCGAAGCGGACAGGCAATAATCCCAGGCGTAGCGCAACGATCTCCGCCGTCTGGCGGGCGCGCAGCAGGTCGCTGCTGTACAGGGCCTGGAACGCGACCTCTGCGGCATGCTGAGCGAGGGTTTCGGCCAGCGCATGCGCCTGGGCAACGCCGGTCGCATTGAGCGGCGGCGCATCCGGCGTTTGCCCTTGCCAGCGCCCCTGAACGTTCCAGATCGTTTGGCCGTGGCGGATGAGCCAGATTTGCGCCATAGTTCACGCAAGATCAGCCGGAGCCGGCGAGCGCGAGGCGTCAGCCTGTCCACCGGCGCGGCGGGCGACGTATTCGGGCACCTCGATCATCGGCGGGCGTTCCATCTCGGCGATCTCTTCGAATTCGAGGTAATAGCCGCCAGCCTCGTAGCGAATCAGTTTCATCGTCTTGTTCACGTCGGCGATGAAGGCGCGCTCGTAGTGCCGCTCCAGCTTGCGCATGACGGTTTGGATGATGGCGAACGACATTTTGCTCAGTGCCTCGAGCGATTGGTTGTGGTGAACACGCTCGAGTAAGTCTACCTGCGCGATGGCCGATAGGCCGAACAACTCGTAGATGTCAATCAGCAGGCTAGTCTCCACGCCGTAGCCGGAGGTGAACGCGCATCGTTCGAGCGCGCTGCGCCGTCCACCGTATTCACCCGACAGTGGCTGGATCACGCCGGACAGTTCGGGATAGAACAAGTTGATGAGCGGTCGCGCGGTCAGCTCGGTCACGCGCCCACCACCGCCGGCTTGCAATTTGTCGCCCACCCGCAGCGGCCGGCGATAGAAGCCCTTGACGAACTGGATGTCGCGGTTGAGGAGCATCGGCCCGATGATCCCATAGACGAAGCGTGGATGAATGTTGACGATGTCAGTGTCAATCCAAGCCACGATGTCGCCCTGGGTGACGAACAGGCTTTTCCACAGCGCCTCGCCCTTGCCTCGGCGCGCGCCATGTTCGGGCAACAGCTCCTGATGGATGTAGACGGGAATGCCCGCTTTACGCGCGATCTGGCGCGTGCGGTCGGTCGAATTCGAGTCAATCAGCACGATTTCGTCCAGCAGCGGCCATTGATCCATCAAGGCGCGCTTCACGGTGCGGATGACTTTGCCCACCGTCGCCTCTTCGTTCAAGGCCGGCAGCGCCAGGCTGATGGTGACCCCTTGCTCCCGCTTCAACTCGACCAGTTGCTCGAGATCGGCAAACTCGTCGGCCTGAAAGGTGTTCTGGGCAAACCACTTATCCACCAGAAGCGAGATCGCACCGGCGCTCACGCGCTCGTCGGCGAACGACGCGGGCGCCGGACGGCGCGTCTTCACCACCAAGACCGTCGCCGGCACATCTGCGATCACCCGCTCGGCGACCGGGCCGAGTGCCGTGCTGGTTTGCGCCGGGCGAGCCGATGCGCCGAGGATGACCAGGTCGGCTTTCGTTTTGCGCGCGCGGTCGAGAATGGTTCTGGCCGTATCGTCGGTCAGAGCCGATTGCAGCTTTACCTCCGGCATGTGCTGCAGCACACGCGCAATGGCCTGGAAAGGCGCGTTTGAGTTGGTATCGCCTTTGAGCTGGATGTGCAGCGCATCCAGCGCTTTGGGCGCAAGGTTGAGGCCAATGCGCAACGACAGTTCCGCCGATGGTCCTCCACGCACCGGCACCAGCACGCGCTCCAGGGATTGAACCGGCCCACGCACCAAGCCGATGTCGCAGGGCGGATGGCTGAGCACATCATCGGGCGAAAGGCCCAGGCAGTCGAGTTGTTCGGTGTAATCCAGCAGCAGCAGATCGGGGGCTTCGATCTGGATCACGCGCTGAAGCTCCGGCCATGGATCGCTGGTCACCAGCACCTGCGAGCGCGCGCGCACCTGTTCACCACGGCCCAACTTGCGCAGCAGCTTGCGCAGCTCCTGCGCTTTGGTGGCACCGGCGCTGAGCGATCCATCATCTGGCAAGCGCACGATGCCCACCAGCACCACTTCCGGCGCCAGCGCCTGGGCCAGTTTCAGCGCCGCATCGTTGTTGCACCCGTGCACCACCGGTGCGAGGATTCGGCGCAGCGAGGCGAATAGCGTCTTCTTGTTCATCTCGCCTGTACGGTCGCTTGTAGCAAGGGAACGATATGCCGTGTGCACACCTGTTCCCAGGTGAACCGGCTGCGCACACGGCTGGCGTTGCGAAAGGTGGCGTCGTCGAGCAGGCGTTCCGTGATCGCTGCAGCCAATGCGCGCGGATCTGCGTCCGGCGAAAAGTAGTAGGCGTCGTCATTGCCCAGCGCACGCAACGGGGCGATGTCGCTGCAGAAGATCGGCATGTGGCTCATCGCCGCCTCCAGCATCGGCAGCCCGAATCCCTCTTCCCGGCTAGGGAAGAAAAGCGCGTCGGCCAGGCGATAGAAGTCGGCGATCACCTCGTCCGGTAGGAAGTGATCGCTCAGCTCCGCCAGGAAGTACGCGGCATCCTCGAGTTCCAAAGCTGCGCGAATCGCCTTGAGGGCTTCGAAGTATTCCACGTTCTTGACGTTGTGCGGCCCGAGCGGGCCGGTGACGACGAGCACCGGCCGGCGAAAAGTGCGCCGCAACTCGGCCAGCGTGTGCAGCGCCAGCTCGATGTTCTTGCGCGGCGTCACACGCATCGGCAACAGCAGGATGAGATCGGCCTGCGTCAGGCGCATGTGCTGCGCAAATGACCGCGTCTGCTCCTCGAGCTTGTAGAAGCGTGCCAGGTCCAACCCATTCGGTACCACGCTAATCTCCTCCGGTGAAATTCCCATTAAGCCGGCCAGCTCTTCCCGTCTCAGCTCCGACACCACCACCTGTTTCACGCCCGGCCAGGCCGTGCGTAACAAATCCCACGGGTAGCCGTCGTGCAGTTCGGGCAAGTAGCGCGGCGTCGTCCAGGCCAGGTCGTGATGCCAGAGGATCAGGCGCGCCGATCGCAAGGCTGCATGGGGAGTAAAGAGATCATACAGCGCAGCGGTGAGCGCGAGGTTCTTGTTGAGTGAACAGACGTTGTGTGCGATCAGCACATCGGCGTCGGCCAGTGCACGCGCCAGCTCCTGCTTCAACTCGTCGCGCAATGCCTCGAACTCCTCCGTGACCTCGCCGCGATCCAATTGCTCCTTCACGCGCAACACGCGCGCATCGCGCGAGTCGGCCAGGGGAATGTGCACGAATCGCACCCGGCGGTCGGTCTGCTCGCCGCGGGCAGCGATGATGCGCACGTCGTATCCAGCAGCCGCCAGGTAGCGGGCCTGATGCGCGATCACGCTTTCGACGCCTCCGACGACAGGCGGCGCTGAGTAGTGCAGGAGGGCAATGTGCATGAGAGATCAGCTTGAAGAATGGGTCACGCCCAATGTTAGCACGCGACCAGAAAACGTTTAGAGCGTGTCTGGGAACTTACCTCATCAGGTACGGTAAGGTGGGCGAAGACATCACCTTCGCCTGCTCAACGGACTCTTTTAGACGCGCTCTGATTGCACGATTTGCGCTAGGCTGAGCAAACGGCCAGCTACACCTGGTAGCCGAAGCAGTCGGCGAGCAGCGCTTCCAGACGCAAGCGCAGCACGGAATAGGAGAAGTAACGCTGCGCCAGCCGGTAATTGTGCTCGGCCCACTCTGCAGCCAGTGCCTCGTCGAACAGGATCCGACGCACTTGGTGCAGCGTGGATTCGGCGATGAAGCCGTCGAACTCAATCACCTTGAATCCTTTGGGCTTGATGTCTACTTCGTAGATCGAGTAGTTGTTCACGAGGACCGGCCGGCGAAAATATAGCGCCTCCAGGAAGGCGTTGCCGAAGCCCTCGATGGCCGATGGATAGGTGACTAGATCGGCGCGCGGGTATAGGTCGGCCAGCGCATAGATCTTGCGGCCGTCGGGCGTGAGGCCCCGATGCTCACCGATGATGTCGGCCTCGAAGCATACATCCACACCCAACAAGGCCGCGTATTCGCGCACGCGGCGCTCGTATTCGGTGCCTTCATCGCCGGCGGCGTGCGAGATCACCAGCTTGGCCGGCAGGCCGATGCGCTTCGTGAGCTCGATGGCATGCTCGATGCCCTTGCGCTGGATGATGCGCGTCGGCTGCAGGAAGAAGTACTCACCATCGCGGAAGCCCAAGTCGGCGCGCAGCGTATCGGTGTAGCCGTTGCCGACCTCTGGCGGATGATCGAAGTCCATCACGTTCGGGATGATGCGCGAGGTTACCCCTGCGCGGCGGCCTAACTCGCCGGCCTGCATCGAGTTGATCACGACATGGCGAATGGAAGGCAGGCGCGGCGGGAAGGCTGCCGCAATGTAATCGCCTACGCTGTTCACGATGAAGCGCTGGCGTTCCCAGGCGAAGTCGTGGTGATGGGCGATGGTCGGAAAGCCGGTCTCGGCGATTAACTCGGCAATGGCCAGGCCGAGTGGCAGATTGAGCGGTATGGTGACTGCGTTCTCGACGATCAGCAGCTCTAGCTCGAAGTCGCGCACGAAGTCGTAGAGCTGCTGTTTGAAATAGTCCTTGACTTCCTGGATGCGCCGCGAGACGCTGGGCGGCCGGGTGTAGATCGAGAAGTGATCTTTGAACAGACCGGCAATTTCAGGATGTGGTTGGCTCGGCCAGTCGCTCTGGAAGGCGATCTTGTTGATCTCATCAATGATCGGATGGCGATAGAACGCTTCAGGCACGACGCGGCTGCGTTCCGGCGGCCGGTCGCATTGACCGGCGAAGTAGTAGCACACGTGCCCCATCGCTTCCAGCACGTGCGCCCACTTAGACGTTTCGAGCGAGACGCCGTCGGTACCGGCGAAGCGCGTGGAGATGAAACCGATGCGGTGTGAAGACGTGAGGTGCATAGCGTTGACTGAGTGAAGGATGACGATGGGCAACCTAGAATTGGCGAAGCACATCAAGGCGCGGATAACCAGCGCACTTCGTAGGGATCAAGTTCGAGCGATGGCCCGTGCACGTTCAAGCGCGCGCCGCTGAGCAGGTCGCGCACTGCGTTGTTCGTGCCCAATAGCGTACGCCAAGGCGGTTGCACAAGCTGTTCTTCCGCCGAGACGTTCATCAGGCAGAGGACGCGTGACCGGTCATCGGGCGAAATGCGCAGCAATGCGAACACCCCCGGCCCACATGCAATCACTTGCTGTTCGCCGAAGGGATGAAAGGCAGCGTGGCCAGCGCGCACCCGCAGCAAATGCGATAGCCGGGCAAAGACGCGCGCGCGCCGCGAGTCGTTATCGGCCAGCTCCCGTTCCAGCGCCCCCCGATCGAGCTTTTGTCGGTTGATGGCGCGGTTGTAGCCGAGCTGCTGCACACCCTCCGGCCAGCCACGCGATCCGAACAAGCTGTGGAAGTAGATGCCCGGCATCCCGATCATCGCAAACATGATCGCGTGCGCCACGACGAAGCGATCGGCCGTCTCCTCTTCACCTGACGCACCGAAGCTGAGCGCATCGAAGTAGTTGACGTTCATTTCATACGGGCTGCGTGAGCCATCGCTGTTGTGCTTGTAGTTGATGAAACCGCCCACGGCCAGCATCCGCTCGACCAGCGCGTCCACCTCGCGGTTGCTCAAAATGCCGCGCGCCGGATTCAACCCGATGCCATCGTGCGATGCAAGGAAGTTGAAGAACGTCGTTCGCTTCGACGGCAGGGTGAGTGTGGCGGCCCATTGTGAAAGCGTGCGCGCGTCACCAGTCTGCAGGGTATGCAGCGTCAGCGGCGGCAACGCGAAGTTATAGACGAGCTGCGCTTCGTTCGACCCGTCGCCGAAGTAGGCGATGTTGTCACTATGCGGCACATTGGTCTCGGTGATCAGCCGGACGTGCGGCGCGACGGCGTCCAGCACCGCACGGAAGATCTGCACCACGCGATGCGTGTTCGGCAGGTGGATGCAGGAGGTGCCGGGCTCCTTCCACAGGTAGGCGATCGCATCCAGCCGGATGAAGTCCGCGCCGCGTTGTGCGTAAAACAGCAGCACATCCACGATTTCGGCCAAAACGTCGGGGTTAGCGTAGTTCAAGTCTATCTGGTCGTCGCTGAAGGTGGTCCACACGGCGCGCCGGCCCAGCGCCGTGTCGAACGTCGTCAGCAGCGGCAGCGCGCGCGGCCGCACGACCTGGGAGAGATTGGGATTGCCCTCCACCGCGATGAAGTAGTTGCGATACCGCTCCTCGCCGCGCAAGTAACCCTGGAACCATGCGCTCTTCGACGAGATGTGATTGATCACCGCGTCGAACATCAGCCGGAAGCGCCCACCCAGTCGCTCGACGTCCTCCCATGTGCCCAGCTCTGGATTGATCGCACGATAGTCCACGACCGAGAAGCCGTCATCGGACGTGTAGGGGTAGAACGGCAGAATGTGCACTGCGCTGACCACGCCGACGAGATGCCGAGTGCAGAAATCGCTGAGCGTCTGGAGCGGCAGCCGGCCAGGCTCGCGCACCTGGTCGCCATACGTGATGAGCATCACGTCACGCTGAGTGAGGGCGTCGTCGTGCTTCGGCATCACCGGTGGATGCGATTCGATGATCTGTCGCAACCGTTCGCACGCCTGCGCGCCGAGCGCATCGCCGTATACCGCGTCACACAGGGCGCGCACCCTGGCGAGAGCGTTAGATCGTTGGGAGGGCGGAATGGGAATAGGATTGAGGCTTGTCATCTCCGTTATATTCAGCGTCGCTCTGGCCGGCGCATCTTCGTCTGCCATTAGAGTCGCGCGAGACGGCAAAAGCCCGCATGTAACGAAGGCCTATTGGCAGCTTTTAGGCAGAGGAGTTCATGAGCAGCGATGCCAGTGGCAGCGTCGGCGCAGCACAACCGGGACGACTATCTCAGCATATTCTACCGTTTGCAAGCAAGTTACAACGAGCTGTGGCATGATTCGGAAGACTGCAGCAACACGCCGCAAGGATAGTCGAGCGCCTATCTATGAAAACCATCACTCCGGAAAGCTTGTACGACATCACCCTACTCGACGACGTGCGCGTTTCCCCCAACGGCGCTTACGCCGCCTTCGTACGCACGAGCGTAGATCGCAGCGGCAACAAGTACAACCGCACCATCTGGATCAAAGACCTGACCAACCGGCGCACGCCAGCGCGTCCGCTCACCGCCAGCGTCAAAGATGGATCGCCGCGCTGGTCGCCGGATGGGCGCTATCTCGCCTTCATCTCGACGCGCGACGAGAAGCCACAAGTGTTCATCCTGCCTATACATGAGCCTGGCGAAGCACGCAGCGTCACCTCGCACCTCAACGGCGTCGAGGCGTTCGAGTGGTCCCCCGATGGCAGGCGCATCGCCTTTACCGCACGCATGCGCGCCGATGAGTGTGCGCGCGAAGATGAAGCAGCCTCCAAAGGTGCAGGAGACCAGGCGGAAGACGAAGCCAAGATGCCAACGACGGTCAAAGACGCCTGGGAACTGAAGCGCGAGAAGGAGCAAAAGCAACACGAAGAGGAGATGCGGCTCGATCCACGTATCATCTCCCGCGTGCCCTATCGCACCGGCACGACGTTCATCGAGGACCGCTACGCTCACATCTACGTCATGGACGTGCCGGCGTCCTTCGCCGAGCCGAAGGGTGGCAAGACCTTTCGGTTGACGCCGAACGACAGCCTGGCCAACTTTGCTCCACCGGTGTGGTCGGCCGACGGCAAGACGATCTACAGCGCCTACACACGCGACCCGGATTCGGGCGACATGTTCCGCTACACCGATCTGGTTCGCTTCGACGCCGGCAACGCGGACCCGCATGAGCGCCGCTTAGAGCGCATCCCGCTAGCCAACTACACCTGCTACACGCCGACGCCGTCGCCGGACGGCCGGTGGCTGGCCTTCGACCGCTCGTTCGAGGATCCGGCGGCCTATCAGCCCGGCACGCTAGCGATCGCGCCGCTGAGGCCTGACGGCACAGCCGACATGGACAACCTCACTGACCTGACCGACGTGCTCGACCGCAGCCTGGTCACGTTCGTCTGGAGCCCGGACAGCCGCTTCCTCTACTTCACGCTCAACAAAGACGGCACAATCAACCTGTGGCAGGCACGCATCCCGCGCACTCCCCGCGCCCGGCGCATCGAGATCCAGCAGGTCACCGACGCCGTCCACGAGATCAATGGGTTCAGTGTGATGGCCAATGGCCGCGTCATCTTCATCGCCAGCACCCCGGGCGATCCCAGCGCGCTCTACGAACTCGATCCGCAGAGACGCATCCGGCCTCTATATCGGCCCAACGCCCAGTTCCTGGCCGAACACAGCGTTGGGCGAGTGGCGTCCGTCCGCTACCGCTCCGAAAGCCGCACGATCCAGGGATGGATGATCACGCCGCCGGACTTTGATCCGCACAAGAAGTATCCGCTCATCGTGCAGATGCACGGCGGACCCCATGTGATGTGGGGTGCAGCGACGCGCAGCATCTGGCACGAGTTCCAGGCAATGGCCGCAGCCGGCTATGTGGTGTTCTACTGCAACCCGCGCGGCTCCGACGGCTATGGCAGAGACTTCTGGCACGCCAACCGGTGTGACTGGGGCGACGGACCGATGCACGATGTATTGCGCGGGGTGGATTTTGTGGCCGGTCACGACTATATTGACGTTGAGCGGATGTGCCTGACCGGCGGGAGTTATGCAGGCTATCTGACGGCCTGGATCATCGGCCGCGACCATCGTTTCGTCGCGGCCTGTGCCCAGCGCGGCGTATACAACCTGGTGTCCATGCGCAACACAACGGACATCCCCTTCTTCAACGATCGGGAGATGGGCGGGATCACGCCCTGGGACGACGTACAGGCGCTGTGGGAGAGATCGCCGATCTCGCTGGTGCCCAACATGCAGACGCCGCTACTGATCGAGCATAGCGAACAGGACTATCGCGTGCCGATCGAGCAGGCCGAGCAGTTGTTCCAGGCCATGCGCTTGCAGAGGAAGACGGTTGAGCTGGTGCGTTGGCCGCGCGAGGGGCATGAGCTTTCGCGCAACGGCGAGCCGAAGCATCGCGTCGAGCGCATCCAACGCATCACCCGATGGTTTAATACGTATGCACGTCGTGAGCAGTGACAAGCGCTCCCTATCTGTGAGCCGGTTTGTGCCCACCGCGGTAAAGGGCACGCGATTCTATGGGTTGGCTCACCGCAACAAGCCGGAGATCAAACGGTTTGTCAAATTCGCCATCGTCGGCGCCAGTGGGTTGGTGATTGACATCGTCCTGCTCAACATTTTCGAGCGCAATCTAGGCATGCCAGTGCCGATCGCCGTCGCGCTCGCGTTCATCATCGCCGCCACCAACAACTTCATCTGGAACCGTCTGTGGGTGTATCCCGAATCACGCACCCAGAAGAAGCGCCGACAGATGCCGGTCTTCCTCGCCGTCAACGCGGCCGGCTTGCTCATTAACGAGCTGATCTTCCTGTTGTTCCAGGCTCCCATTACCGCACTCGTTCGCCTCACGCCCATCCCCTTCTTCCAGGCGCACTACCGCGGCATCGGCCTGAACGTCACCAAGTTGATCGCCGCAGTGATCGTGATGCTGTGGAATTTCTTCGTCAATCGCTTCGTGACCTTCCGCAACGTCGCGTGGAAGCGAAACCTCCCGGCGGAGATCGAACCGGCCGACAGCGCGCTCTGAGGCGGCGCACGCCGAATGTGTGATACTTGACGCTCGCCGTTGGGCGTTCGCTGTGGCGCGCATCATCATTGACTACACACCGGCCATTCACCAGGACGCGGGCATCGCACGGTTGACGCGCGAGATCGTTCGCGCCGTGCTGGCACTGGGTTCACCGCATGAATTCAGCCTGTTCGTTATGGGCCGACCCGCGCTCGCTGTGCCGCTTTCCAACCTGATGAACACGCGCGAGCTGCCGCTGCGCGTCTCGCGCATGAGCGACCGCTGGCTCTACCGGCTGTGGTTTCGCGCCAACCTGCGTGCGCCGGTGCAACTCTTCAGCGGCTCATGCGACCTGTATCACGCCACCGACTTCGTGCTGCCACCGCTGCGCGACGGCACACCCGGTGTGCTGACCGTGCACGATCTCTCGTTCGAACGCGATCCCGACTCCGCGCCGCCGCGCTTGATCCCCTTCCTCAGGCGCGTCGTACCCGATTCGGCCCGGCGCGCGGCACACATCATCGCCGACTCACACGCCACCGCCCGCGACCTGACGGCGCTCTACGACATCCCATCAGAGAAGATCACGGTCATCCATAGTGGCGTAGACGGGCGGTTCACGCCCTATCGGGATACGCTCTACATGCAGCGCCGGCGCGACTATGTGCTGAAGAAATATGGCATCGGCGATGCGCCGTTTATCCTTACCGTCGGCACGATGCAGCGGCGCAAAAATCATCTACGCTTGGTTCAGGCCTTTGCCAAACTCACTGCTGCGCATCCTGGCGCCCAAACGCCGCTGCTCGTGATCGCCGGCGGCAAGGGCTGGCTGTACGACGAAGTGCACGC
Organism: uncultured Anaerolineae bacterium; assembly: GCA_937959265.1. Classification (GTDB taxonomy): domain Bacteria; phylum Chloroflexota; class Anaerolineae; order J036; family Brachytrichaceae; genus JAAFGM01. The sequence goes on from CALGMA010000025.1 coordinate 59,534, forward strand.
CGAGGTGCAACGGCTCGGGCTGGGCGAGCAGGTCAGGTTCATCGGCTATGTGGAGGATATGGACTTGCCGCACTTATACCGCGCTGCAGCGGTCTTCGCTTTCCCTTCGACCTACGAGGGCTTCGGCTTGCCGCTGCTGGAAGCGATGGCCAGCGGCGTGCCGGTGGTCACCTCGAACGTTTCGTCGCTGCCGGAAGTGGTCGGCGATGCCGGCTTGCAGGTGGATCCGCTAGACGTGGACGCCCTGGCCCGAGCGCTGGAGCAGGCGCTAAATGACGAGGTTTGGCGACGACACTGCATCGCGCGCGGGCTGGCCCGCGCGGTGCAGTTCACCTGGCAGCGTGCGGCCGAGCAACTGTTGGCCGTGTACGAGCGAGTCTTGCGACAGTAGAATTGCTCTCCGAACCACTTGCCGCCAATCATGGATGAGACCACCCCTGCCACTACTCGCCTGCGCGACCTGCCGGTGGATGCGCGCGCCCAGGCATTAGGCTTGAGCAATGCGCAGGCTGACACGTTGCGCGCCGGCCTCTCGCTTGAGCAGGCCGACCACATGATCGAGAACGTGGTTGGCGTGTTCACTTTACCGTTGGGCGTTGCACAGCACTTCGTCGTGAACGGCCGAGAGATCCCTGCGGTGCCGATGGTCATCGAAGAAGCCAGCGTAGTTGCTGCTTGCAGTTACGCCGCCAAGCTGGCCCGCATCGCCGGCGGTTTCACCGCTGGCAGCAGCCCGCCGATCATGATCGGCCAGATTCAAGTGTTGGACACGCCCGACCTCGAAGCGGCGCGCGAACGCATTGCCGCCGAAGCCGACGCGCTGATCCACTGGCTGAACCATGACAACACCGCGACCCGCAGCCGACACGCGCGCGCCGTGGGCATCGAGACGCGCACGCTGATCGGCCCGCCGCCCATGCTCATCGTGCACGTGCTTTACGACTGCGGAGACGCCATGGGGGCGAATCTGATCAACACAGCCAGCGAAGCGCTCGCGCCGCGCGTTGCGCAGCTCACCAGTGGGCGGGTTAACCTGCGCATCCTCTCCAACCTCAGCGACCGACGGTTGGCCTGGGCAACCTGCACCATTCGCGCCGACACGTTAGCTGCGCGCGCCGACAATTCGATTTCGCCACAGGAAATCGTCGCGCGCATAGTCGAAGCATCACGCTTCGCCGAACTCGACCCGTATCGCGCTGCGACGCACAACAAAGGCATCATGAACGGGGTTGATGCGGTGGTGATAGCGACCGGTAACGATTGGCGTGCCGTAGAAGCCGACGCGCACGCCTACGCCGCGCGCGATGGGCGCTACACGGCGCTGGCGACCTGGCGCGCGAACGGAGCCGGCGACCTGGTGGGCCGCATCGAGTTGCCGTTGGCCGTGGGCATCGTGGGTGGAGCAACGCGCGTTCATCCCACGGCGCAGCTCGCCTTGCAGCTACTCGGCGTGAAGACGGCGCGTGAGCTGGCCGAGATCATCACCTGCGTGGGGCTGGCGCAGAACTTCGCAGCAATTCGCGCGCTGGCGATGGAGGGCATCCAGCAGGGTCACATGACGCTGCATGCGCGGCAGATTGCCATCGCCGCCGGCGCATCCGGCGAGGACATCGAACGCATTGCTACGCAGCTCGTCGCCGAGCGGAACGTGCGGCTAGAGCGTGCCAGAGCGCTCGTCAGGCGCGATCCTTCGCCTCCTGCTTGAACGACGCGCGGGCCAGGATGCCGCTCGCCAGCAGCGCCTGCTCGATGGCCTGCTCGATCTCGTGCTGATCCTCTTTGCTCACCACGGCTTCCTCGTGCGCCGCTTTCAGGATGAGCGGGTAGCCGTTGCCTAGGCGGGACTGACGGTGCAGCACGGCGCATAGTGCGCCGATCTCGGCTGGGCCGGCGCACCATTGCGGCGCTTCGATGCGCGCGATAACCGGTCGCCCTGGCTCGCCGAAATTGACATAGCACGCGTGCATCGCATGTTCGCCGAGATAACGCGATGCGTTCACCTCCCATCCCGGATCGAACAGTGCTGTGCGGCGTGCCGGCGCGAGTTCCCGCTCTAACAAATGGCGGTCGAAGATGCCGGCGGTCTCGCGTCCGCGCAAGGTCCGCTCGGTCACCGCGTCTGGGGACAGGCCGGCTAAGGCGCATGCGCGCGCGACGCTGTTGCTGTTGGGACGATCAATGTAGCCGCACACCCATGCGCCGCACTCGCGCATCACGCTCAGCGCGGCTTTGAACGGCTTCAGCAACTGTTCGGCGTCATGCGCCAGGTTGCGTGAAGTGAGCAGCGCAAACGGAACGAGCGAACCATCGGCGACCAGCACCGGCTGCAAGCCGGCCTCGCGGGCCATCCGGCAAGCCTGCGCCATCAGCTCGATCTCCATCAGGTCGCGCCGGTTGATGACTTCTGTGGGCGGCTTGAGTTCACCGCTACGTTCGTCGAACAACTCGCCCTCTTCGATCAAGTGTGATAGCTTAATGCGACGCAACTGCTCGACCAGCGGGTGCCGGGTTTCGCCGTATACCAGGCCGGCGCAGCCGGCTTGCACGTAGGCGAAGACGAAGGGCTTGTGGCGGTCGGGCAGGATTTGCGAGCCGTCGGTTGCGATCAGCGCGTAACGCTCCGGCTCTTGACCGAAGGGGAATTGTTGGTTGATTGGCTCACCGGCGTCGAACAGCGCGCCGGTCCAGTGCAGTTGGCGCGCCTGGCCGCATGTCTCCAGGAGCATATCCGCCTGCGCGAAGTCGGCGCGCAGCGGCGCGCACAACTGCTCCAGGCGATCTTCCCGATGGCAGCGCGCGCGCTGATAGACCTCGGCATAACGGTCAATCTGTGCGCGCATTGCGGAAACGTCGAGTGGCATTGGGTTAGATAGGATTGATAGAACTAAACAGGACGAACGGGATAATTCAACTACTCGACGGGCTAGCTCTGGGCCGATAGACGCGATATTTGTGACGAACTTCGACCGAGGGCCCGAAGTTGACCAACAGGCCATCGTCTATGCCAGTTGCAGTCAGATAGTTAACCAATTGCACCTCGTGTTCCACGGCTAGCTTCTGCACGGCTTTAATCTCCACAATGAGCCGACTTTCGACGACGAGATCAGCGATGAAGTCTCCCACAACCTGTCCGCGATAGCGAACCTGGATTGGCGCCTGTTGACGCACGTGCAAGCCTTCTGCTTCCAGATCGAGCCGGAGGGCGTTCTCGTATACCCTTTCCAAGTAGCCAGAGCCAAGCGCATTGTGCACGCGAAAGGCGCACTTGATGACGATCTCCGTCAACTGCTTGATGTCCATAGTTACTCCTTTTGACAGGATTTACAGGATTTACAGGATTATTTTCAGAGGCCAGAGGTCAGAATAAGTAAATGTAAAGAGACGTTCGGAGTAAAGAGGAGCGAAACCTGATTTTAAGAGAACTGGGCGAGCGAGGCTTTCACTGCGAACGTCTCTACCGTTGATGCTTATGCCGGGTTCGGGCGCAGGCTCGGGATTTTACCGATTACTGAATAAACAACGCTCTCACCAGATCATTCGCATAGGCGTCCACCACAAAGACCCCTCCTATGCACAGAATACCGCTGACCAGGATAATGATGAGGATCTCAGCAGCCAGAAGCCTTGCCACCGTCATACGGCTGCAGCCGATCCTGAAAATAGTCGTGATCTCCCTCTGACGAATGCGCAGGGACAAAGAGAACACCAGGATGATGGCCAGCAGGGTCGCTAAACCAACGAAGGCGATAACCGCGTCCAGAACATTTCTAATTC
>CALGMA010000026.1 GCA_937959265.1 uncultured Anaerolineae bacterium
GGCGTTGGAGCAAGGGTCGAAGTTTGCGATCCGAGAAGGGGGATTGACGGTCGGGGCCGGCTCGATCACGAAGGTGTTTGAATAGAGGAAGACCGCTGATTCCCGACTCCCTCACGCCTCATCACAGCCAGGAGTCGGGAATGGGTGGATAATTAGGAGTGTGAAGGGCAGTAGCTCAAGTGGTAGAGCACTCGACTCCAAATCGAGCGGTTGTGGGTTCAAGTCCTGCCTGCCCTGTAACGACGAACGACTAGGGGCGTCCTGCTGTGTGGGGACGCCCCTAAGAATGTGATGACCTATGGCAAATCAAGACGTTGCTGAAAAGAAGTCGTCCGGCGGACCTGGCTTCATCGAGCCGATCCGCGACTATATACGCGAGACGCTGGGCGAGCTGCGCAAGGTACACTGGCCAACGCGCACAGAAGCGCGCAACCTGACCACAGTCGTGCTGGCAGTGACCTTCGCCATGGCCGTTTTCCTTGGCCTGTTCGACTTCCTTTTCGGCCGCTTGATCGAAGAGATTTTGCTGTCCAACATTGTCGCCATTGCGATCGCCGTGGTCATCGTACTTTCGATCATCGTGCTGGTCGTGTTCGCCAGCCGAGATCGTCGGTGAATGGGGCGTGATACGAGATGAATTTCGAGAGTGTGAATGAGGCCGAGCGGCCCACCGACGCGTCGCAGAGCGAAGGCGGCGCTGTTGCCGACGTGCCCCTGGCCGGCCAGGCATCGCCGCAGCCCGAGACGACGAGTATGGAACAGCCGGTCGAGCCAATGGTCGGCGAACCAGGCGCTTCTGAGGTAGAAGCGACGCTAACCGTGTCTCGCGCCGAGTCGCAATCCATCGCGACAAACGAAGCGTTGGCCAGCTCGGAATCATCGGCAGCGCCGGTGGTAGATGGCAGTGCTCAGGCCGAACAACCGGCTGTTGTGCCCGACGAGCCGCGAGTTGATACGCCTACGTTCGTAGCGCAATTGAACGAACCACAGGCGGAGTTGACCGAGGCAGACGCCGAACGCGCGTTGCCGGAGGAGACGCCTCAGGCACAGGCGGCTGAGGTAGCCGTCGTCGAGGTCGCAGCGCCTGGTGAGGCCGAGGAAGAGGAAATCATCATCCGGCTGCCGAAACGGCGCAGCAAAACCGCCAAGTCGGATAAGCCGAAGCCGCCGCGCAAACCGGCGAAGAAAGCCGAGAAGCTGCCCGATCCGGGCGACGGCACCGGTTACGAGGCGCCCTACGTGCCCGAAGGCGTTGAGTCGCCCGACGAGCCGCAGTGGTATGCCATCCATTGCTACTCCGGCTACGAAAATAAGGTCAAGCACAACCTGGAACAGCGCATCGAAACGATGGGCATGGCTGACAAGATCTTCGAAGTCGTCGTGCCGACCGAAGACGAGATCGAGGTGCGCGACGGCAAGCGCCGCACGGTCGAGCGCCGCGTGTTCCCAGGCTACGTCATGGTGCGCATGCGGATGAGCGAGGATTCCTGGCACGTCGTGCGTAACACGCCCGGCGTGACGCGCTTCGTCGGCATGGGCAACCGGCCGCAGCCGCTCAGCCCGCAAGAGGTCAACCAGATCTTGCACCGCATGGAAGCGGAGGCGCCCAAGATCAAGGTCAACTTCCGCGTGGGCCAGAAAGTGCGCATCATTGACGGTCCCTTCGCCGATTTCGTGGGCCTGGTAGACAAGATAGACACCGAGCGCGCCAAAGTGACCGTGCTGGTTTCCTTCTTCGGACGCGACACGCCGGTCGAGCTGGACTTTTTGCAAGTCGAGAAGATGTAGCGCTTTCACCTGCTGCGCATCAGGTGAGGGCGATAAGGGTGGGAGAGCGCAAGCTCGTTTGACCACAAGGAGTGAACCATGGCAAAGAAAGTCAAGTCAACTGTCAGCATTCAGATCGAGGCGGGCAAGGCTAGCCCTGCGCCGCCCATCGGTCCGTCGCTCGCGCCGCATGGCATCAACCTGATGATGTTCTGCAAGGAATACAACGCGCGCACGGCCTCGATGGCGGGCTACATCATCCCGGCCAAGATCACCGTTTACACGGACAACTCGTTCACCTTTACGCTCGGCACGCCGCCGACGGCACAGCTCATTCGCAAAGCGGCCGGCATCGAAAAGGGCTCGGCGACGCCGAACCGCAACAAAGTTGGCAAGATCACCCGAGCGCAGGTCAAGGAAATCGCCGAGATGAAGATGAAGGATCTGAACGCGATTGACCTGGAAGGCGCGATGAAACAGGTGATGGGCACAGCCCGCAGCATGGGCGTGGAGGTCGTGGACTGAGGGTGCTACATGTCTTGTAACAAGCGCCCCGGTAGCGTGGGAGAGCATTGGCTCGTTGGAACCACGAGGAGTCATTTCGATGGCAAAAGCAGGTAAAAAGTATCTCGCTGCAGCAGAGAAAGTAGATCGGAATAAGTTGTATTCGACCAGTGAGGCGGTGCAACTCGTCAAAGACACTAGCTTTACCAAGTTCGACGCGACCGTTGAGTGCCATGTCCGTTTGGGTGTGGACCCGCGCCAGGCCGATCAGCAGGTGCGTGGCGTGGTCGTGCTGCCCAATGGCCTGGGCAAAACTGTGCGTGTGCTCGTTTTCGCCCAGGGTGAAGGCGCGCGCATCGCGCACGAAGCCGGCGCCGACATCGTGGCCGACACCGACGAGTGGATCAAGAAGATCCAGGATGGCTTCACCGATTTCGACGTGGCGATTGCGACGCCCGACATGATGGGCAAGGTCGGCCGCCTGGGTAAGGTACTCGGCCCGCGCGGCCTGATGCCCAACCCGAAAGCTGGCACCGTGGTGCCGCCCGACGATATCCCACGCGTGATCAAGGAAGCGCGCGCCGGCCGCGTCGAGTTCCGCTTGGACAAGACGGGGAACCTTCACGTGCCGGTGGGCAAAGTGAGCTTCTCGCCCCAGGCGCTCAACGAGAATCTCATCGCCTTCCTCGACGCAGTGAACAAGGCGAAACCCGCGGCTGCCAAGGGCAACTTCGTGAAGCGCATCACGCTGACTTCGACGATGGGGCCGGGCGTGCGCGTGGATCCGAACCTTGCCGTGCGCGCGTCTGCATGAATGCAGGAGAGGTTCCAAGCAACAGATGTAATCGTTGTGGTATAGTCTGCGTCTGCAACTGCCGGTGACTACGGGTCTCCCTCGCAAGAGGGATATAAACCGCGCCCGTATAGGTAGGAGGCACAAGCGAACAAACTGGCTCGCAAGCATTTGCTTGTGATGCCCATGCAAAGCGATGTGCGCCTCGGCCTGTCACCGGTCGAGGCGCAATTACTTTCCCTTCGCTGTGAAGGACTGAACAAGGAGGTGAAGACTTGGCAATCTCAAGAGAGAAAAAGGAACACATCGTTGCCGAATACGCCGAGCTGATCGGCAAGAGCCAGGCGATGATCATCACCCACTACGGCGGCTTGAAGATGCCCGAACTCGACAAGGTGCGCAGCCAGATGCGCAGCGCGCAGGCCGAGTTCCACGTTACGAAGAATACGCTGGTGAAGCGCGCGTTGAAAGACGCCGGATACGACGTGCCTGCTGAGTGGTTGACCGGCACCACCGCAATGAGCTTTTGCTTCCAGGATCCGGCGGCGGTGGCCAAAGCCCTGAGCGAACTGACCAAGGAGTTCGAGAAATTCGAGGTGGTTGGCGGCGTGCTGAGCGGCAAGGCCATCACGAAAGAGGAAGTCGAAGCCCTGGCGTCGCTGCCGTCGCTGGACACGCTGCGCGCGCAGATCATCGGCGCCATCTCGGCGCCGGCGTCGAACCTCGTCGGCGTACTGAACGCAGCGATCGGTGGCGTGATGTACGCCTTGCAGGCGCGGATTGACAAGGAAACGCCCAAAGAGGCATGAGTTGGTTCGGAATGATGAACAGTCAATGATTGATGGATCATCAATCATCACTAAGGAGAAACAGAAATGGCAGATTTGAACGCGATCGTCGAACAATTAAACGGCCTGACGCTGCTGGAAGCAGCTCAGTTGAAGAAGATGCTGGAAGAGAAGTGGGGCGTGACGGCTGCGGCCGCGCCGGTCATGGTCGCGGGCGCCGCGCCGGTGGCTGCGGGCGCCGCGGCTGCCCCGGTCGAGGAGAAGACCGAATTCGATGTGGTGTTCGAGGACGTCGGCCCGAAGAAGATCGAAGTGATCAAGGTCGTGCGCGCCATCACCAACCTCGGCTTGAAGGAGGCCAAGGACCTGGTCGAAGCACCCAAGTCGGTGATTCAGACCGGCGTTTCGAAGGAGACGGCCGAGGACACCAAGAAGAAGCTCGAAGAAGTCGGCGCCAAGGTCATCATCAAGTGAGCGCTGTCGAGCGCATCGCGCCGTTTGCGCCTGGGGCGAAGCACAGATCAGAGAGTGCTTCGCCCTTTTGATTTTGTCGTGATGTGGTCGCAAGTCATGGACGCACGCGCGTGGGACGAAGCGCTGCGCGCACTCCCTGCGCCGCACCTGCTCCAATCGTGGGCATGGGGCGAACTCAAGTCGCGCTGGGGATGGACGGCGGAGCGCTGGCTGCTGCGTAGCACGGCTGGCACCCCCCACGCAGCGGTGCAAGTGTTGACCCGCCGCATCAGCCGGCTGCCCGTCTGCGTGCTCTATGCGCCTCGAGGGCCGGTCGTCGCCGATGATGAGGCGTTCGACGCGGCACTAGCGCTGCTCGAGCAGCGAGCGCGGGCAAAGCGCGCGATCTGGGTGAAGGCCGATGGTAATCCGCCGTCGGCCGACGAGGGCGATGCGCTCGGCCGTCGCCGGGCCTTGCTCGCTGCGCGCGGCTGGCGTTACTCGTCCACACAGGTCCAGTTTCGCAACACGATGCACACCGACCTGCGCCAGAGCGACGAGGCGTTGCTCGCAGCGATGAAGCCCAAGACGCGCTATAACGTGCGCCTGGCGGAGAAGCGCGGCGTGCAGGTGCGCATCGTTGCACCGATCGGCGACGCCGACGCGCACCTGCTCTACGCCATGTATGCCGAGACCGCCCGGCGGGACGGATTCGCCATCCGCGAAGCGGCATATTACGCCGATGTATGGCGGACGATGAACAGCGCGGCGTTCATCGCCGAGCAAGAAGGGCAGGCGCTGGCCGGTCTGGTGCTGCTCCGCTTTGGCGACCGCGCATGGTATTTCTACGGCATGTCGCGCTCGGTGGGTCGTGAGCACATGCCGAACTATCTGCTGCAGTGGGTGGCGATGCGCTGGGCGCGCGACCAGGGCTGCACCGTCTATGACTGGTGGGGTGCGCCGAACGTGTGCGACGAGCGCGACCCGCTGTGGGGCGTGTATCGCTTCAAGGAGGGCTTCGGGGCGCGCTTCGTCGAGGGCCTCGGCGCGTGGGACTATATGCCGTCGCATGTAGGACGACTGCTTGCAGTCGTCCTGCGATACAAATAAGCAGGAAGTGTAAGGGGGCTAAGCGGGGATGCGGAAATCGCTGCCGGCCAGGCCTTGATGCGCTTCGTCCAGCGCGGGATGACAGATGATGCGCTGGTGAAGTGGGAAAGCCCTTCCCGTCCGTGATCGTTTGGGTGGACGAAAGCACTGCCTTCGTCCACCCACTGCCTTGCTCAGCCACCGGAAGTGCTGTCTCTGCTCGCCTGGAGGCGCTGCTGCGCGTCATTTGACTGCTGATGTGATGAGACAATAGGGGCAACTCAGATCGTCACAGGTTCACTATGCGAAAACAGTTTGTTGCCGGCAATTGGAAGATGAACAAGACGGTGCACGAGGCCTACGATCTCGCCATTGAGCTGATCACCGGCCTGCGCGCCGTGCGCGAGACGGAGGTGGCGTTGTGCCCGCCTTTCGTGGCGTTAACGGCGGTCAAGTCGGCTATTGCCAACACGATGATTAGGCTCGGCGCACAGAACATGCACGATCAAGACCGAGGCGCGTTCACTGGCGAAATCTCGCCGGTCATGCTGGCCGGCCTGGCCGACTACGTCATCCTCGGCCATTCCGAGCGGCGCCAACACTTCGGCGAAAGCGACGCTTTCATCAACCGCAAGGTGCTCGCCGCGCTGCGGCACGGCCTGCGGCCCATCCTGTGCATCGGCGAGACGCTGGAGCAAAACGAGCGCGGCGAAACCGAGGCGGTGCTTGCACGGCAGTTGCACGCTAACCTGGCCGGCGTCGCTGCGGAAGATGCGACGAAGATCGTCATCGCCTACGAGCCAGTGTGGGCCATCGGCACCGGCCGAGCGGCGACGGCGGACGACGCCCAGCAGCGCTGCGCCTTTGTGCGCGCCCAGCTTCGCGGCCTGTTCGGCGCGCCGGCCGAGGAGATGCGCATCCAGTACGGCGGCAGCGTCACGCCGGCGAACGCGTCCGAAATCCTGCGCCAACCCGATGTGGACGGCGCCCTGGTGGGCGGCGCGAGCCTGAAGGCCGATGACTTCGTTGCTATCGTCCGGGCAGCCAAGGGAAACTTGTGAAGTGATACCCCGGCGTCTCTCTACGAGAGGCGCAGGACGAGGGACGCCCGGCCTGGCGCACTGCACGTCATGCTCTCCGCCTTACTCCTCTTTCTGATTGCTTTCGGCGCAGTGCTGGTGCTGGAGCGATTCGTGCATCGGCGCTTGCAGGAAGTCTTTCTGCTGCTCACCGGGCATGTCCAGACGGCGACATTGCTGTACTCGCTGGTGTTGCTGCCGGGTGTGGCGCTGCACGAGATAAGCCATGCGCTGGTGGCGGCGCTGCTAGGCGTGCGCGTGCGGCGCCTCTCGCTGCGGCCGGAGCGACAGCGCAACGGCGTGGTGCGATTGGGCTACGTCGAAGTGTTGCGCAGCGACGCTTTGCGCACCAGCCTGATCGGCGCTGCGCCGCTGTTCGCCGGACTGGGCGCGCTCCTCGCGATCGGCGCGCTGGTGTTCGATCTCGGCTCGATGCAGTCAGCATTGATGGATGGCAGCGCCCGCGGCATCTTCGACCGGCTGCTTGCCCTGCCCAATGCAACCGATTCGTGGCTATGGATCTACATGGTTTTCGCCATCGCCAACAGCATGATGCCATCATCTTCGGACACGCAGTCGTGGCCGCCGGTGATCGGATTCATGACCGTCTTCGGCGCGGTGCTGCTGCTGATAGGAGGGACCGATCTCGTCACGGCGATTGCGCCCTTTGCCCAGGATACGGCTCGTTGGTTGACGGCCGTGTTCGCCCTCACGGCGTTCATTGACCTCGTGGTGATCGCTGCGCTCGCGATCCTGGCCCGGAGTATCGGTTTGTTCACCGGCCGACGCGTGGAGTTCAAGTGATGACCGCCGGGCTGTGCGCATTGACAATTGCGCTACGACGCAGCGAAGGTCGGGCGCTGTGTTATCTCAGGTGAAGTAGCATTGGGGCGTGAACTTCACGTCGTTCGATCAATTGCTCTGCCTCGATGCGCACTGCGTGCTGGCGACGGCGCAGGGTGCTGCGCTGCTCATCTTCGGCGATTGTGCCAATGCGCTGGCCCAACAATTGACGGCGCACCAAGAGATCGTTTGCGCGAAAACGAAGGTGCGCATGCTGTTCGGACTGCCCATTCTAACTGCGCCGTTCCCGCTCTTCGTCGGCGCGGTGATGACCGAGCGCAACACGCTGCTCGATCAGATGTCTGCCTTCGCCTGGATCGAGGATAACTACATCGAGCAGCCGCGCGCCGAAGTGTTCGGCCTGACGCCGTTCGGCGAGCAGCCGGTGTTGTTCATGCGCGACTTCGACATGGACCGGCCGGTGGAGGCGTGGTTGCAGGCGCCTCAGCCGGTGGGCTGGGTGCACGCGGTCGGCGCTGCGATCGCTACGTCGCGTCACACGGTCGAGGCGCAATCGCTCCCGCCGGATGAGGCGGCACTGACACTGATGGCGCTCGATCTGCCGGCGGATGCGCAGCTGTTCGTTGAATCGCTGGCGATGGACGTGGCGCGCGGCGTCCCACTCAAGGCTGCGCTGCGCCAGCGCCGTAAGACGACCGATCCCACTTTGATGCACGTGTGCGATGGATGGCGTGTGTTCTCGCGGTCGGCCGGCGTGGTGCGGCTCAATCCGCTTCAGAACCCGCCTGATCGGGTTGAGGATGTGCTCAAGCTTGCCCCGCCCAGACGTTGGTGAGCGGTTAGAGTAAATCGCGCAGGTCGCCGGTATGTGCTCGCAGCAACCGGCGGAGGCGCGCTACGTCGGCGTCGCTGAGCGGTGGCAGGCAGGCAAAGAACGCGCGTTCGATAGGGGTCAGTTCGGAGGGGATGGAAGCAGGCTTGGATTCACACCGTGCGGTGATCAGACTGCCGGCACCACAGCAATAGCACTGTACGGCAAGCGTGATCGTATCGCAGCGTTGGCGGACGAAATGGATGGCGGATGGTTCGTAGGATGAGCCACAAAGGGGACAGGTCAGGTCTCCTGCGAGTAGTTCGATGACTTGAGAATCGCTATCCGTTTCGAGTTCTAGATCGAGCCACTCGTCGTGGTTGTAGTCCACCTATCCCCTCCTTTCAGGTTCTCAGCCGGCCGGCTCTGCCATTTCGGCTTCTGGCGCCACTTCCGGTGTGGTCGGCTCGGTCTGCGCAGCCGTGTTCGCTGCTGCGTTGGCGGTGCCTTCTTGTTGCACGATTACGGTGACGGCTGGCGCAGCTTCTGCACTCAAGCGCACCGGCACGGTGTAGGTGCCGACTTCGCGGATCGGCTCGCGCAGCGCGACCTTGCGCTTGTCGAATTCGTTGCCGAGGTTCTTCGCGATCGCATCGGCGATCTGCGCCGATGTGATCGAGCCATAGAGCTTGCCTTTCTCGCCGGTGCGGACGTTGAAGGTGAGTGTCATCCTGGAGAGCACCTGGGCGAGCGCTTCGACATCAGCCTTTTCGCGCGCGCGCTTCTCGATGGCGGCTTGCTTAATGCGCTCGGCGCGCTTGACCGCCGTCGGCGTTGCCAGCACGGCCAAGCCGCGCGGCAACAAGTAATTGCGGCCGTAGCCGTCGGCGACGGTTTTCACTTCGCCGGCCAGACCGAGGTTATACACATCCTGCAAAAGTAAGACTTTCATCGCGTTTCCGTATCCGTCTGTCGCGTTCTTCCCGAAGGATTGCGGATGAAATTATAACTGTTTTTCAGGCTTGATCTAAGCAGATGCTCGCTGTGTTGCTCTGAGACAGCGCAGACACACAAATGCCGAGACACTTCGAGTCCTCATGCCGCCGTAGTGACGACGGACCCTTGCGGAGTGAGGCGTTCACTGTGTAGCCTGCTCGGCGCTCACTGGCTCATAGCCGCGCCTGATTGCTGTTCGGGCGGCGCCGGGAAGATGCGGGAGGCGACTGGCAGCAACACCCGCTGCTCCTCGAGCATGTCACCCCTGATCTCACCCGACGGATACGCTACCGTATACGCGTTGACATAGAGCATATTGAGCAGCAGGCAGTTCAGATCGTTGGGGGTGATGGCGATTTTGCCTGCCAGCGTGCCCGGGCCGAATGCGCTCGATCCAGCATACAGCGTGTAGAGGATCGGCCCATTCTGACTCGGTGCGCCGCGATGAATGTGCACTGCGGTGACTACCGGCATGGCGGTATTAATCAAAATTTTGTAGCTCAGTTCGGTGCGGTTTACATCGAGCAGGAAGAAAGCCGATCCGCTCGCCGTCGTCGTCACCGGTGGCGATTCGCGTGCGCCGGTCATCGCGCCAAAGTAGCGATTCGAGACTGCGACCGGATAGATCTGACCGCGAATCTCGCCGCTAGGGTAATCCGTGGTGTGCAAGTTGATGTAATAGCCGCCCGTCGTCAGGCGGTAGACCTGGTCGTGCGTCAGCGTCACGACGCCTGTGCCGTCCAGGCCTAGGTCGAAGACGATGCCACCGGTCTCGGTGATGGTGCCGGTATGAATGTGCATGCCGACGACCGTCGCGGTCATGCTGTCGGTAACTATCTTGTAAGTCAGCGCGTTGGTCAATGAATCCAGCACCAGGCTGGCCAAGCCGGTTGCAGTCGTTGTGATGGGTGTGGGCAGTTCGTTCGCGCCGTTCAGCTCAGCGCGGTAAGTGAGGAAGCGGCGTGGTGGTTCGACCTGACCGCGGATTTCGCCGGTTGGATGGGCAACGGTGTGGACGTTGACGTAAGCGTTGGCCGTCAGCAGGTCAACGGCCGTTGCTGCGGTGACGATTGTCGTCCCGGCCAACGGCGTCACCGGGCTGAGCTGGCCGCCGCCAGCAGCCAGCAGATCCACGACCACCGGTCCGTTCACCCCAGCCGGCCCCTTGTGGATGTGTGCCATCGTTGCGCTGGGGATGCCGGTGACGGTCACTTCGAAGGGCAACTGACCGGTCGAGCGCATCAGGTCGAACGTTGCCTGACCTGAGGCGGAAGTGGTGACCGGCGGCACCTCGTTCGCTCCGCTCAGAATCGCGCGCAGCAGCACTTCGTTCGGCCCAAGTTGGCCACGCATCTCGCCCATGGGGTGCAGCACTGTGCCTACGTTGATATAGAGGTTGCCGGCGCGCAGCGCTGTGATCTGGGTAGATGAGATGGGCGATGTACCGCTGAGGGGTGTTGCCGGGTGGAGCGTGCCGCCGCCTAACGCCAGCAGGTCGAAAGTGAGCGGGCCATTCGAGCCAAACGGCGCTGTGTAAAGGCCGGCCATCGTTGCGCTGGGGACGCCGGTGACTTGCAGGAAGAAGGCGAACTGATCCAGGGCGTCGCTGAGGAGCACGAGCGCCGAGCCGTTGTTGGCGCTGAGGACAGGCGGTACCTCGGCGTCGCCGCTGAGTTGCGTGCCGAATGCGCGGATCGCTTCGCGCAGAAAGAGCTGGCCGCGCAGCTCACCGCCGGGATTGGCCGCGGTGTGTATGTTGACGTAGTAGTTGCCTGCGAGGAGGTCGTTGATCTGTGCAGGTGTGAGATACAGCGTGCCGCTGATCGGCGAGGTATCGCTGAGTACGTTGGCGCCGAGTAGATCGAAGACGACCGGTCCGTTGGCGCCGATCGGGCCGCGATGGATGTGGGCGGCAGTCGCGCTGATAATGCCGGTCACGCTTACCGTGTAGCTCAGCCGGCGCGCGGTACGCTCGAACGTCATATGCGCCATGCCGTACGCGCCGGTGAAGGGTACCGCCGGCGATTCGTTCGCCTGCAACAGCGTGGCGCGGAACTCGGTAAAGACCGGTTGATGCACCGCATATGTCAGGCGCAGCGCGGCGGTTGTGATGGCGAGCGAAGCAGTTGCTAGTGCCGTGAGTATCCTTCGCAGAAGAATCGCTTTCATGAAGCCTCTCCTGTATGTCGAGTTGCCGCAGTAGATGCGTCTGGTGGCAGCTTCGACCCTGGCGTGTGCGAATTGCGATTTCCCGCGCGGTCTCGCGAAAGAGGTGTGCAGCCAGCAACGATGATGGACGGTGGTGGCTCGACCGAACGTGACCCTAAACGCCCGACCCCAGTATAGCGTTGCTTCAAATTGTGCGCCTGGATCCACGACTACAATGCAATGTGTGCTCACCCAAACGCAGCAGCATGATGCATCGTCTGTGCCGGTCATGAAAATCGCCATCTCGGCTGCGCTGATCGTGGCGGCGATCGTCGCTGGCCTGGGTATCGCTCACCAGTTCCTCGCGCTCACCCATCGTTACCCATTGGATTACGGCGAAGCGCCGCTGGTGGATCAGGCCATGCGTTTGGCACGCGGCCAGAACATCTATCGCGCCGACATTTCGGCGCCGCCGTTCACCGTCTCCAACTATCCGCCGCTCTACATCGCGACGATGGCGCCGTTCGTCGCGTGGTTCGGTCCATCATTCTTCTTTGGCCGGCTGATCTCGATCGTGTGTGCGTGGATCTGCGCGCTCTGCTCGGGGCTAATCGTCTGGCAAGCAACGCGCGATCGCGCTGCTGCATCGCTGAGTGGGTTGAGCTTCCTCGCCTTTCCGTTCGTCATGCGCTGGTCGTCGTTCGCGCGCATTGACCTGCTGGCGTTGGCGTTCAGTCTAGCGGCGTTGGCTGTGCTTGTCCATCGACCGCTCAACAACTGGCGCCTGGTCGCCGGCGCGCTGCTGTTGGTCGCGGCGATCTACACGCGCCAATCGTATGCGCTGGCTGCACCCCTGGCGGCATTCGTGTGGGTGCTGCTACAGGAAGACATCCGGCGCGCCTTCGGGTTGGTGGCGATCACGGCCGGCGTCAGTGGCGGGCTGTTCCTCGCGCTGAATGCGCTCACCGGCGGCGGTTTCTACTTCAACGTCGTTGTGGCTAATGTGAATGCCTGGAGCGCGGATAACCTTTCATGGAATCTTCACCGGCTCACCGACATGGCGCCGATCTTCCTGGGGCTGGCTATCTTTTCGATAGCCTTGGGTGCGCAGCGCAACCCCTTGTGGGCGATGAATATGCCGTATCTGGCGGGTACTTCCCTGTCTTTTCTCACCGTGGGCAAGGTTGGTTCGAACGTCAACTATGCGCTGGAGCTGTGCGCAGCGCTCAGCCTGGCCGCCGGCGGCGTCATGGCGTGGGCGCGCAGGCGACAGGCAGTGTGGCCGGGCCTGTTTGCCGTCGCCCTGGTCGGGGTTCAAGTCGCACACATGGGGCGGATCAGTTGGGAGGCCGAGTGGCCGCAGTTGCAGGCGCGGCGCAACGCCGCCGAGAGCCTGCAGCGGCTGGAGGCCATCGTCGCTGCGGCTGGCGATCCGGTGCTGGCCGACGAATACATGGGCATGCTCACCTTGCAGGGCCGGCCGCTTTACATCCAGCCTTTCGAGGTGACGCAGCTCGCGCTGGAGGGAAAGTGGGATCAGAAGCCCGTGTTGCACGGGATCGAGACCAAGCAGTATCCGCTCATCCTGATCCATTACTTCACCGGAGTCGCTGTCTACAAAGAACGCTGGACACCGCAGATGCTCGAGGCAATCAATCGTTCGTATCGGCTGATGGGCATGTATGCCGATACGAGTGTTTACCGACCTGTTGGCCAGACCGGCCCGTTGATCATGCCGGTTGAAGTCTGCGCGGGTGCGGTGTGGCGGTTGCCGACTGCGGCGCAGCACGGTGTGCGCTGGCGCGACGGCTTCGTGGATTTCTTCGGGCGCGGCAATACCGGCGAGTTGCCGGTGTACTCCGTGGCCGATGGCCTGCTCATGCGTCGAGATGATTGGGCCGACGCCGTCGCTGTGCAGCATGACGATCCGTTCGTAACCGGCCGCAAAGTATGGACGTATTACGCGCATATGGCTGGTCCGAGAGGTGATGCATCATTCGTCGCACCCGATTTTGCTCCGGCTGCGGCTAATGTCCTGGTGAAGACCGGCGATCTCATCGGCTATCAGGGATCGTGGAGCGGCCGGCCGAACTTTCCAATGTGGGTACACGTGCGCTTCGCCGTCGTGCGCGCTCGTGACGACGGCAGCTTTCCGACGGCGCTGACGCCAGATGTGTTGCTCGATCCAGCACCGTATCTTGGGCTGGCCGCACCTGCGGGTTCCAAGGGCACGTTGCGGCCGCTCCGGTGCGCTGCATCGCGGTGAGCGCGTTCATCGCTCGCGCAGGATCTTGACGGCCTTCTGGTGTAACACCGGCTGCGTGGCCAGCGCCGCGCTGAAGATGGCGGCCAGCGACACCATCAGCACGATCACCGTCGCCGTGGAGAAGTCGAACGCCGGCAGCATCGGCGATTCCTGCGCGAAGCGCTGGCTGATTTCGAAGGCGTAGCCCAGGATCGCGCCGGCGATGATGCCGGCCAGTGCTGCTGCCAACGTGATGATGATGGCTTCGCCGATGAAGATGCCACGCAGACTGCGGCCCGGCGCGCCGATAGCCTTCAGCATGCCGATCTCTACCCGCCGGCTCATCACCGCCGTGTACATCACGGCCAGCACGCCGAATACCGCCGTCACCATCGAGAGGCCGGTGAGCACAACGGTGAAAATGCGCCCCTGCGCCAGTTGATCGCGGATGGACGCGATCAGCTCGCTGGTTAGCTCGACCGAGATGCCCTTCTCGCCAACCAGCGATTCGCGCAGCGCCCGGCCCAGCGCTGCTTGGTCCACGCCTGGTTCAATGCGTATCAGCACGCGCCCGAACAGCGGTTCATCGAGATCGAGCGGCCCAGAGGCAGGATCGTGACGCAGCTCACGGTAAGTCTCCAGGTTCATCAAGATGCCAGTGCTACCGCCGCGCGCGTCGTTCACGTTGCGTGTGATCTGACTGCTGAAACCGGGCAGGCGCTGGCCGACCGCGATGATGGTCAGCAGTCGCTCATGGTCCAGGCCGGCACCTTTGACGCGCAGCGTGTCGCCGATGCGCAGGTCGAGCGCTTCGCTCAGGCCCAGCGAGATGATCACCACGTTCGGGTCTTCGTCAATGCGCCGCAGCGCCGAGGCATTGCCTTGTGCCCATTGCATGAACTCGCGGAAGAGCACGTCGTTCAAGTCGCCGGCTACGCCGATCAGTTGGACGTTGGCGCTGCGCAACTGCGCGCGATCGCTCGCTTCGGCGCGGAAGTCGTCGGCGATGCCTACCGCAGCGACGATGCCCGGCTGTTGGCGCAAGTCGGCCAGGTTAGCTTTGTCCAGGCGGTCGCTGGTGCGGCGTGTGGTGCGGAAGATGCCGCCGGGCGTAGCAATGGCGGCACGCGCGTAGGCTTCGGCGCCGCGCGAGAACCGCAGGTCGGTTTCGAGATTCGCGTCGGTCAAGGCCAGTTGCGTGGCCAGCAGCGTGGGTAGCACAGCGCTGGCGACGACCATCAGCGAGATCAGCGCGTTGCGCCCCTTGCCCCGCAGCGCGTAACGCCCTGCGAAGTAGCCAGCGC
This sequence comes from uncultured Anaerolineae bacterium, assembly GCA_937959265.1. Lineage (GTDB taxonomy): Bacteria > Chloroflexota > Anaerolineae > J036 > Brachytrichaceae > JAAFGM01. Next base: position 14,782 of record CALGMA010000026.1, read on the forward strand.
GTGGGTTGACTGCGTTGTAGATCGCCACCAGCAGCCGCTCCAGCGGTGTGGTGATGAAGTAAAACACCAACGACATGCCCACCACCATCAGCAGGAAGGTGGTGAAGAACGTGGTGGCGATCGCGCTGGCATCGCCGAAGGAGAACAGCACGGGGAAGAGAAACAGGATCACACTGCAGAACGCCAGCAGGATCAGGCCGGTGACCAGCAGGCCATAGTTGGCACGGCGCTCGCGCAGCTTGGCCAGGTCTTCCAGCGTAGGTTGATCGGCGGCGGCGGGGTTGAGCACGATCATCACCTTGGTGCTGGCCGCCCGACGCGCCGGACTGATCGTCGCTACCGCCAACACCAGGATGGTGATGAGCGTCGGCGTGAGCACGGATTCGAGCGACCAGGCCGCGCGCACGGTAGGCGGCAGGTTCAGTTGCGAGAGCAACAGCGGCGTGATGATCAAGTCGCTGATCAGCCGGCCCACGAGTAACCCAAAGACCAGGCCGATCACGCCGAGCACGATCACCTCAATCACCACGGCTTCGAACAAGCGCCAGCGCGGCGCGCCCAGCACGCGCAAGATGGCCAGGTCATATTTCTGCTCGGTGACGGTGGTGTTCATCAGGGCGTTCACCATCAGGCCGACGATGCCCATGCTGAGCAGGCCGTAGAGCGTGATGAACGATTGCTGGAAGACGAACGCTTGCGCCGTGCGATCGAGCTGCTGGTATTTCTGCAGCTCGACGATGAAGTCGCTGCCCAACTGGCTCTGGATCGCGTCGCGCACGCGCAGGCCGGCATCGCGCGCGCGGCTGACGGCGAGTTGCGCGTCGCTGCCGGCAGCAGTATCGGTTTGCCAGACCACCAGTGCGCGCTCGACCTGGCCGGGGATGCCCAGCCATGCTTGTGCGTCTTCCAGGCGCATCAATGCGCTGTTGGGGATAGCGGCTCCGATGCCGAGCAAACCGCCACCCAGGCCGCCAATCACGCCGATGCCGGACACGATGAAGCGGCCTTCGACCCGCGCCGTGCTGACGCCTTGCGAAGCAGCCTTGCCTGGCTCGCGCGGCACCGGTTGCACGTACGACAGAACTACCTCGTCGCCCACCTGCGCGCCTAGCGCGTCGGCCACAGGCGAGGTGAGAAAGACCTGGCCGGGCTGCGGTGGATAGCCGCCGAAGATGGCCGTTACCGGTGAGAGGGTATCGCGCTGCACATCGAGCGCGAGGATTTGTGCATTCTCGCCTTGCGCGCCGCCGGCTTTGCGCACCTCGGCCGAACCTTGGATTCGTGGGTAGACGTCGGTGATGCGTTCGTAGGCTGCGCGCGCGATGCGCTCGACTGACGCCGGCTCGAAGAACGGCGACGGTGCCAGATCGCTGCGCCGGATGCTCAGGTCATAGCCGCCGGTTTGCACGCCCACCGATTGCACGGCGAACTGGCGTTGGGTATCCACCAAGTTGAGCAGCGCACCGACCAGCGCCACGCCGATGACCAGCGCCAGCGCCACCACCAGCGTGCGCAGCTTGCGCCGTTTCATCGCGTTGAGGACGTATTTCAGGCCCATCGTTGGAGATTGGGGTGAGGAGTCAGCGGTCCAAGGGCGGAGCTGCCGGGGCAGCGACTGACTCCTCCGCCAGCCGGCCGTCGCGCATGTGGATCACGCGGTGGGCAAACGTGCTCATGCGCGGGTCGTGGGTAACGTAGACGATGGTGGTGCCGCGTTCGCGGTTGAGCTGCGCGATCAGCTCCATGACTTCGTACGATGTGGCGGTGTCGAGGTCGCCGGTCATTTCGTCGCCGATGATCAGTGGCGGGTCGTTGGCCAGCGCGCGAGCGATGGCAACGCGCTGCTGCTGACCGCCGGACAGTTCGCTGGGGTAGTGCGTCATCCGGTCGCCTAGACCCACCTGCTTGAGCAGTTCTCTGGCCCGCTTGGGGTCGCGCTGGCCGAGCAGCACCATCGGCACTTGCACGTTCTCCAGCGCGGTGAAGTTGGAGAGCAGGTTGAAGTTCTGGAAGACAAAGCCCATCTTGCGCAGACGAAGCCGGGCGAGCTTCTCTTCGCTGAGCGAGACGACATGCTCGCCGTCCACGATCACATGCCCCCGCGAGGGCGTGTCCAGCCCGCCGATGATGTTGAGCAGCGTGGTCTTGCCGCTGCCGCTCGGCCCCATCATGCACAGGATCTCGCCGCGCCGGACGTTTAGCGTGACGCCGCGCAGCGCCGGTACGGCCTCCTTGCCCATGATGAAGGACTTGTGTACGTCCTCGAGCTGGACGATGAACTCGTCCGAGTCATGCGCGTTATGAGAGGCGTTGCTCATCGCTGCATATCATACGTGCAGCGGTGAGCGAAGGTTGCGGCAGGAGGAAGTGTGAGGGGCGTCATGAGTGTCGCGGGTGTCGTTGGTGCGGTGGGTGTCGGAAGGCATCGCGCACGGTACCATCCGACACCACCGACTCTATGACACTATATTGACACTACCGACACCAACCCCTGCCACCGGCGACACCAAGTCTCATCCTTTCACGCTGCCTGCCGTCAGTCCCTCGACCAGGAAGCGCTGGGCGAAGATGTAGAACGCCACCACCGGGATGGACATGATGAGCGAGGCAGCCATCAGTTGGCCGTATGGATACAGGTCGGCGAACACCAGCTTTTGCAGGCCGACCGGCAGCGTGATCAGCCGCTCGCTGGTCAGGAAGATAAAGGCATAGAGAAACTCGTTCCACGCGTTGGTGAAGGCGATCAGCGTAACAGCCAGCAGCGCCGGCAGCGCCAGCGGCAGCGTGATGCGCCAGAATGCGCCAAAGCGATTCGCCCCATCAATCATGGCCGCCTCTTCCAGATCCTCAGGGATCGAGCGGTAATAGCCCATCATCACCCACGTCGCGAATGGCATCAGGAAGGTGGGATAAGTCAGGATCAACGCCATATGCGTGTTGATCGCGCCCAGACTGGTCAGGATGCGATACATGGGGATGAACATGAGCGAGCCGGGCAATAGATAGGTGATCAACAGCACGGTGGTCAGCGCGCCGGCGCTCTTAAACTTAAGCCGCGCCAGTGCATAGCCCCCCAACGCCGCGAAGAACACTGACAACGCCGTCGTGATCAACGCAATCGTGACCGTGTTGCGGAACCACAGCGTGTATTGCGTCCGGTTCAGCAGTGTGTCGAACTGGGTCAACACCCACGGGTCGGGCCAGAACAACGACACGCGCTGTTGAATCTGTGGGTCGCCCTTGAATGCGGTGATGATGACGAAGTAGAACGGGAACAGTACGAAGAACAGGAAAGGGAAGAGCGCGAGCAGCCGCGCTGCGACGCTAAACCGGTTGCGCATCGCAGACGACAGCTTGCGATTCGCAAGTGTGTTCAGCTCATACACCAAGACGCCGGCCAGCGCGACGACTGCGACGACAGCCGATACGCGCAAGATGGACTGCACCGCATCGCCGCCGCTGAACGCCGCAATAATGATGAGCGGCGTCACGCCGGCAAGGATCAGCCAGGGTATCGAGCGCGTAGATAGGAAAGCAGCGAACCTGCTCAGTGTAAACAACACGGCGCAGATGAGTGCTGTGGCCACGCCGCAAATGAGCAGGCCGACGACGCCAGCAGCGCTCAGCGTCGTTGCAGCCGCGACGACGATGGCCGCGCCGGCGATGGCCCAGGGTAGGGCACGCCCGGTTGCTTTCAGCCAGGGTTTGCTGGTCTCACGCGGCGCGCTGCGATCCACGCCCTGGCGCATGAAGCGGGCCAGCAAGAAGATAAAAATGGCCAGGAACGGCGCAGTCATCAGCGACACCGCTGCACCGGGACCGAAGCGGTTCTGCAACAGTGCCCGCTCGTAGGCCAGGATGGAATACACGCGCGTCTCGCCGCCTGGGCCGCCGCCGGTCATCAGGTAGATCAGGCCGAAGGTGTTGAAAGTGCTGATGGTCGAGAGCAGCACCGTCACGGCGATCACGTAGCGCAGGCCGGGCAAGGTGATATTGAAGAAGCGCTGTATGCCGTTGGCGCCATCTACTTCTGAGGCTTCATATAGCTCCTTGTCAATCGCCTTGAGGCCGGCTAGCAGCAGCATAGTGAAGAACGGGATACCCTTCCAGATGTTGACCGCGATCACGCTGGCCAATGCCAGGCCAGGTTCGGACAACCATCCCACGTCGCGGTTGATGATGCCCAGGCCTTTGAGCAGCGGGTTCAGTGTGCCGAATAGGGGATCGAAGATGCCGCGCCAGGTCAGCGCTGTGACTACTTCCGGCACGATCCAGGGCAGGAGCATGATGCCGGAGAGCACATTTCGGAATGGTAACTTGCTGTTCAACAGCGAGGCGATGGCCAGGCCAACGACGAGCTTGGCCGCTACCGAGATCACCGTGAAGCGGATCGTGTTGCCGATGGATCCGGTGAACTGGGTGTCGGTCAGCAAGCGCCGGTAGTTATCTAGCCCAACAAACACTTCCTGGCGGTTGATCGTGCGCACGAACATGCTCATATACACCGCATTGAGGAACGGGTACAGAATCAACCCCGCCATCAGGATGACCATCGGCGCGACGAACAAAACTGCAATCTTCCAATCCTTGCCCAGCCATCGTTCCAGCCGCTTGCTCAGGGGGATTGCCTGAGGCTGTGCGAGCTGGGTTGGCGCGGTCATCTGTTGGGCCATGTCTTCCTCCGCTCATTGTCCAGCGCCCGACTCCCGAGTTTTTACGGGAGTCGGGCGCGGTCAAGAAAGGTTAGCTCTGCGGCAAGCCCTTCTCTTCGAAGATGGCTATGCCCTTCTCGGTGGCATCCTTGACTGCCTCGGCAGCGGTCATCTTGCCGGTGATGACGTTGGCCATCATCTCGCTCAAGAAGCCGGTGGCGAACCAGGCGTCGGTCGCGGCGTTCGGCTGCGCCGGATAGGCGAAGCCGGTGTAGTCGGTGGGGTTGAACATGATCTCCTTGAGCGTCGCAAAGGCTGGCTCGAGTTTGAGGAGGTCGTCGGTCCAGTTGTTCTTGTAGGCCGGCATGAACAACCCGCCACCCAGCCCAGAAAGCGGCGTGAAGCGGGCCGGGTCAATGAAGTGCAGAATGATCTGCCTGGCGACATCGCGATTCTTGACGCCCTTGAAGATGGTATACCACTGCGCGCCGCCGCTGCCCAATTCGACCGCGCCATCGTTCGTCAATGGGAAGCGAACTACGGCTGTATTCGGATAGACCGGGTTGTTGTCGCGCTTGGCCGCAGCATACACGCTGAAGGCGTTCTGCGTCATGCCGATCTTGCCGGCCAGGTAGGCCTCGTTGTTGCTTGGGTCGGTCCAGCTCTCTACGCCGGGCGGCAGAATGGGCTTGTATTTCTCGTCGGTGTAGATGGCGGCCAGCCACTCCACGCCGGCGACGGTCTCCGGCGAGTTGAAAGTGATCTTGGTGCCGGTCTCGTCCACCGCGCGGCCGCCGAAGGCCTGGAAGGTCGTCAGGATCAGGCCGTGGCCGTCGCCGCTGCGATTCACGGTCAGGCCCCAGCCGTACATTTCCTTGGCGGGATCGGACATCTTGATGGCTGCATCGAGCCGATCTTGCAGCTTCGGCAGTTGTTTGACGTCTACGCCGGCAGCTTCGGCGACGTCGCGACGCACGAACCATGCGCCTGACGTCGTGATGAACGGCACCGAATACCATTTCCCTTCGAAGCGCGCGTTACGCTGCGCGCTGGCCGGCACCACATCGCCGTATTTGCCCGCCAGCTCGTCCACGATCTCCGTAACGTCTTCGACGATATCCGAGTCATACATCACGGATATGCTGTTGCCGTGGTAGGCGAGGTCAGGCGGGTTGCCTGCGGCCACCGCCGCCTGCATCTTGGCGATGAAGTCGCCAAACGCCTCGGGGTTGACCGTGGAGACATCCGGCGTGTAGCCCAGGCTAGTGATGAACTCTGAGGTCTGCTTCTTCAGCTCCTCTTCCAGCGCCTTGAAGTATTCTTGGCGGTGCAGCACTTGAATCGTGCCGCCAGCCGGGGCTGCGGGCGCCGTGGTGGGCGCGGGGGCTTCTGTCGCGGCAGGCGCCGCCGGTTCAGCGGGTTGCGCAGGCGCAGCCGGCTGAGCAGGAGCGGCTGGCGCGGCGCAGGCGGCGAGCGCTGCGCCGGCCCCAGCGAGCGCGGACAAACGAAGTAATTGGCGTCGGGTGAGTTTGGTCTCTTTCTTCACTTTTTATCCTCCTAAATCGGGATGGGATCATTGCAGGTCGAATGACTGCGTCGTCGAGCGCATCCATCACTGGGTCCACTTGCGAATTGGCGACTCTGTTTGAGTCGAACTACAACCCTCTCCAGCCGGATGTGCCCGGTAGCAAGGTAGGATGAAGGCGCGTCTGGTGGTGGCTCTTAGCAATCACCTCCTCCCTGTTTGCATATGCTACAGACTCTTGAGGATTCAAAGTGTAGAGGGATGAGGTCAATTCCGCAAATGTGTATCTGCTTGATTGAGCCAATCAGGGGCTTAGTCCAATTTGCGTCCGACGATCAGCAGACCACCGCCGCAGTCGGTCACGCGGGCATCGTAATACGGGCGGAGTTTGGCGATGAGCTGGTCGTACACAAGCCGGGCCATCGCTGGCTGATAGCCCAGTGGTCGCAAGCGCGGAGAAGCCAGTATGCCGAAGAGTGAACGTCGCCCGATGCCGTATGTGCGGTTCATGCGATCCCACTGTTGCTCGGCTTCTGGCGAGACGTAGTAGCGCGCCTCGATCAGTTTGACATTCGCCGTGGCGAGGAGCACGCGCCACTCGTCGGCGGTGTGGTAATGGTGGTGCGCGAAGCGTTGATCCACGTCGCGCGCGTATTGCTCGGCGGCTTCCTTCGTCGGCGCGGTGCGCACGCCGTCGAGCAGCTCGCGAAACCGGTCGCTGGGGACGGTGAGCACCAGCAGTCCACCGGGTCGCAGCACGCGCGCCAGCTCCGGCAGCACGTTTTGTGGATCCGGGATGTGCTCGATCACTGAGTTGCTATACACCGTGCCGAAGGCGCCGTCGCGATAGGGTAAGTGATGTCCATCGGCGAACTGCACGCCATGGCAATACACGCCGCTGCCGCGCGCGGCTGGCAGTTCTCTTTTGGCGATGTCGCAGCCATAGATGCCGTCTTGCTTGCCGAAGATCGTTTCGGTGAAAAGGCCGTCGCCGCAGCCGAAGTCGAGCATGGGCGCCGGGAAGTCGAGCGTGCTCAGCGTCCTGGCCTCGATCGAACGCCACAGGGCAACCGGCGGCGCGAACCAATAGCGTCTTAGGAAGTGGGAGAGGAAATCCCTGTCGCGATGGACGTGTAGGGTGTCGGGCATCGGGGCGATTATAGGGTTTGAGATTGGGGTTTAGAGATTGATCATTGCCAATGAATAGTTGTGGAATTGGGTTAGGATTGAGCTGCGCGGACGAAATCCGTAATCCAAGAATCTACAGCCCACAATCTCGAATTGAAATGATCTTTCTCAAACTCGGCGGTTCCCTGATCACCGACAAGACTCAGGCCAACACACCTCGCCTGGACGTGATTCACCGCTTGGCGCGGGAGATTCGGGATTGGAGATCGGCGATGGCGCGCCATCCATCCTCTCCCAGCCTCGATGTTCAATTGCTCCTCGGTCACGGCAGCGGATCGTTCGGCCATGCGGCGGCGAAGCGATACGGCACGCGCGCCGGCGTGCACGATGCAGAGGGCTGGCGCGGCTTTGCCGAGGTGTCGGTGGCAGCGGCGCGTTTGAACCGCATCGTGGCCGATGCGTTGCACCAAGCCGGCGTGCCGGTGATCAGCTTTTGCCCCTTGGCCAGCGCGCGCTGCGTGGATGGCCGGCTGGTCTATCTCGACGTTGCGCCGATCCGGGCGGCGCTCGATCACGGCGTCGTCCCGCTGGTGATGGGGGACGTGGCGTTTGATGACGTGCGCGGCGGGACGATCGTCTCGACCGAGGAAGTATTTGCCTATCTCGCCAATGTTCTATCGGTGACGCATGTGCTGTTGGCCGGTGAAACCGCAGGCGTGTATCGAGGTTTTGAGCCTCGAAGTCGCGAAGATATGAAGAGGGTTGACATCATTCCGCGCATCACACCGCTGAACTGGGATGAGATTCGCGGTAGCGTGGGTGGCTCGCACGGGGCAGACGTGACCGGCGGCATGGCGAGCAAGGTGCGCGATATGCTCGCTCTCGTTACGGCGCATCCGACGACGACCGTGCGCATCTTCTCCGGCCTGGTCGAAGGCAACGTGACGCGCGCGCTGCACGGCGAGCCCATCGGTACCGAGATCGTCGCGACGGACGACGCGCGGTTAGTCAGACCCGACGGGCCGGTGAATGTGTAGCCTGCCGGCGCTCAGGGCAGTCGGTCGCGCATGGCGATCACGAAACAGCCGCGCCGTCTGATTCGAATTTGAACTGCACGCGGCCCACGCGAATCACGTCGCCATCCTTCAGCCGGCTGCGCATCACCCGCTGGCCGTTGACAAACGTGCCGTTGCGGCTGAGATTGTCCTCGATCCACCAGGCCTGATCTTCGGCGTGCCAGAGCACCTGAGCATGTCGTGCGCTGGCGAATTCGTCGTCAGCGTGCACCAGGCAGTTCGGATCGCGTCCGATCCATGCCGCCGATCGGATCGCGTAGTAGCGTTTCGGGGCCGAGTCAGCTTCGTCATCCGTCAGCTGCGTCAGCCGGGATGTGGGAACGGCAGGCGAAGGCGCCGGGACGCGTTCTTGCAACAGCGCCCACAGCAACGCGCTGAGGAAGGCGTACAGCGCGACGACGATCAGCATCCGCAGCGCGAACAACACGACATCCATGATCCTGCCCCTATTCTCCGCGATCGCTCTCCTGTAAGTCGCTTGATGCGTCCAGCGCTGCATACGCGATTGCGCGCGCTCCGGCGGGCAAGAGCAGCCTGCTTCTGCCTCGGAGGAAATCTGATCCGGCAGGTGTATGCGTTTGTTCGATAGGTCGGGTCAACCATATCGCCCGACGTAATTGAAACATTCACTAGGAGGAAAGCGATGCGACATTCATCTATTGCGCGAATCGCGCTCAGTTGTGGGTTCCTGGCGCTGGTGTTGGCCGGGCCAGGCGGTGTGCAGGCAGCGGCGCCGGATCAAGGGAAAGGCGTCACGGTTCGAGTCGGCAAGACGCCACTCGGCGGCGTGCTGGTCGGGCCGAACGGGCGAACGCTCTACATGTTCGCCAAAGACACTACACCTGGCGAAAGTGCTTGTTACGACAAATGTGCGGTGAATTGGCCACCGCTGATTACCGAGGGCGCGCCAGCCGCCGGTCCAGGCGTGAATGCCGATTTGCTTGGTGTGATCACGCGCACCGACGGCAAGCAGCAGGTGACCTATAACGGCATGCCGCTTTATTACTGGTCGCAGGACAAGCGCCCTGGCGATGTGCGCGGTCAGCATGTAAACGGCGTCTGGTTCGTGGTCAACCCAGACGGCACCTCGAACACTCAAAAGATCGCGCGCGTGCAACTCGGCAAGACGGCGTTAGGCAGCGTGCTGGTCGGACCGAATGGCTTGACGCTCTATGCATTCACCAAAGATAAAAAGAACGAGAGCACATGCTATGAGGCATGCGCCGCCAATTGGCCACCGCTGCTGACTGACGCCAAACCGTTGGCTGAGGCGGGGGTGAGCGCACGGTTGCTCAGCGTGACTACGCGCACCGACGGCACGATGCAGGTGACCTACAACGGCATGCCGCTCTATTACTGGGTCAACGACAAAGTCCCCGGCGACTTGCTCGGGCAAGGTGTGCGTGGTGTGTGGTATGTCGTTGCGCCGAACGGTCTCACCATCACGAAGCCGGCGCCGGTTGGGGCAAAGGTGATGATCGGCAAAACCGCCCTGGGCGAGATCCTCGTTGCCGAGAACAGCAGGACGCTCTACATGTTCGCGCGCGACGCCAACGGCGAGAGCACGTGTTACGACGCATGTGCGGTCAACTGGCCGCCCTTGCTGACCGAGGCCCGGCCTCAAGCCGGCGAAGGCCTGGATTCCACTAAGCTCGGCACGACCAAGCGCAAGGATGGCAAGCTGCAGGTGACCTACAACGGCATGCCGCTGTATTTCTGGGCTGGCGATAGTGCGCCGGGCGATACCAACGGTCAGAATGTGAACGGCGTGTGGTTCGTCGTGAACGCCGCCGGAGAGGCGGTCAAGTGAATGCGCCTCGATGAGTGCAGGGCCTGAGGAGAATCTCAGGCCCTGCTTTTTTAGCATTGACTCCAGAACGCCATGTTGCCCTCGGCGATTGGCCTGGGTGGTCCACTTCGGCGAAGCGTCGGCACAACATAGACGATTGTGCGTTCGCCACCTTCCTCGTCGCGCTTGGCCATCGGCAGCACGACGGCGTCGCTATCGGGCGACCAGATGCGGTGGCTAAGGGCGTACTGGTCGAAGAAGGGCAGAAAGTGGTTGACGAATGCCTCTACCGGCTCGAACGTGGTGATGAGCCGGTGCTCGTCCTGCTCGATGTCTACCACCCAAAGGTTGAACCACAGCGCGCGTACTTCTGTGATCTCCTCGGATTCGGCTTCGGCTTCACTGACTTCGCGCTCGGACTCGATTGCTGCGCCATTCCGGGACCCGCCGTCGCGCACGGCTGCATCTGCATTCGGCAAGATATTGTGTCGGACGTGTTCGGCGATGTGCGCCAGGGTGAAATAAGCGATGTGGCGGCCGTCCGGCGACCAGAAGAAAGCCAGCACGATGTCGTCGGTGAGCAGGGTCACCTTGCCGGTCGTCGCATCCAACATGCGCAGTGGGCCGTAGTACGTGCGCACCGGTTCAGGGGGACTGATGTAGGCGAGCTGGTCGCGCGTTGGGCTCCAGCTCATCGCAGCGACGCCGTGGTGCGGCACGAGCATGCGGTTGTCCGAGCTGCGCCCATCCACCACGAGTTGTAGTTCCCCGGCCCGGTTGACTTGACCGAACGCCCAGAAGCGGCCGCTGCGGGCGATGCCCGGCGCTTGAAACAAGCCGGGTCGAGCGATGCTGGCGTTACCGCTGGCAGGGTTGAATGGATCTATGAACGTGAGCTGTGAGTCATCTTCACTGGCCAGTCCGGTGTGCAGCAAGATGCGTTTGCCGTCGGCGCTCCAGTCCCAGAAGCACGGTCGGCCGGTTGCTACCAGGCGGCTGGACGCTTGGCCGAAAGGAGAGAACATCGCATCCGTCACCGATGCAACGTGTAGCCCGAGCGATTGTTCATCCGGGCGGTTGGTGATAAAGCTCAGGTGATGGCCGTCAGGCGACCAGAATACATAAACCGGCGCTTCGTGGTCGCTCTCGTAGATCGCGCGTGGCGGGGAAGGGTAGAGGGCATCGCTGGCCTGGTCCTCGAACACGAAGACCCCGGTGCGATCGGACGTGCCACCCACCGCAGCGACGCGTCGGCCATCGGGCGACCACGCCGGGAATTGGAAGTAGCGGTCGCCGAAGGTGAGCGAGCGGCGATCGCTGCCGTCCGGCGAAATGGTCTCCAACTCGCCGTTCGGGTTGATGAACGCAATACGGTTCACGCGCTGAGACATGGCTGACTCGAATTGATCACAATCTTAGCGCAGTCACCTGAGAGGATGCCCAGTGCCCTCAAGGCTGCCAGACGAATGCAACCAGCGCGATGATGAGCATGATGCAGATCAGTGTGAGCGGTGCGCCGACGCGAGGATAGTCGCTGGCCGCATAACCCCCTGCGCCCATCACGAACGTGTTCACGGGGTGTGCGCTCGGTGTGATGAACGTGAGCGAGCAACCCAACGCGACGAACATCGCCATCGCACGCGGGTCGCTGCCGATAGCCTGCGCTGTGCTGATAGCGATCGGCGCGAGCACGACCGCGGTGACCTGGCCGGACATCACCTGAGTGAGCATCATCGTCAGAACCAGCAGCCCTGCGCCGACTGCTACCGGCCCAAAGCCGGAGAGCGACGCGATAATGACGCGTCCCAGCCCATCTGCGGCGCCCGTGCGCTGCATAGCAATGCTGACCGGTAGCATGCCGGCGATCAGGAATACTGCGCGCCACTCGATCGCACGATAGGCTTCATCCATCGAGAGACAACCGGCCAACACCATGGCCAGTGCGCCCAGCATCGTCGCCAGCGCGATGGGTACGATGTCCAGCGCTGCTGCTGTCAGCGCGACGATCAGGATGACTACCGCAGATGCAGCACGGTCGGCGCGCACCGGTGCATCTTCGGCTGCCGGCGGCCGCAGCACCAGGAAGTCGGAGTCGCTCTGCAGCAGCGAGATGGCTTCGCGTGAGCCGTGCACCAGCATTGCATCGCCGAATTCCAATGGGATGGTCGCCAGGTCGGTGCGCACGGAGCGGCCACTGTGCCAGAGCGCCAGCACGTTGGCTCCGAACTTCTCTCGGAAGCGCAACTGACGCAGCGTCTGGCCGACGGCGCGTGAACGCGGCGCCAGCATCACTTCGACCAGCGAAACGTCATCGGAGGTGATCTCGCCCTCGAACTGGCTATCCAGCTCGACGATTGCGCCGTGTTGCCTGAGTTGTTCGGCGCGTTCACGGCGGCCGATGACCAGCAACGTGTCGTGGGCGCGGATGATTTCATCCGGTGAAGGGGCTAGCAAGGTCTGGCCGTTGCGCAACACGGCCATGACGCTCATGCCGTATTCCTTGCCGATGCCGCTGTCGGCAATGCGCTGGTTGACCAAACTTGAGGTGGGCGGAATGCGTACCCGGTTCAGGCGCTGGAAGAGTTCATACGACTCGGTCAGATCATGGCCGTTGGTGCGCTCCGGATCGAGCGCCGTCGGGTCGCGCGTCGGCAGCAGCCACCGGCCTAGCGTGAGCATGAAGAGCATGCCGGCTAACGTAACCGGCACACCGACCGGCCCGAAGTCGAGCAGACCGTAGCCGCGCTGCCCACTGACCGTGAGCGCCTCGGAAACGACGATGTTGGCTGTGGTGAGCAGTGTCGCCATGCCGCCGAGCGATGTCGCGAACGCCATCGGCATCATGATCTTTGAAGGGGTCAATTTGCGGCGCTTTACGGCATCCACTGTGCCCGGCAACAGCACAGCGGCGGCAGCAATGTTGTTCATGAACAGCGAGAGAAATGCGCCGCTGCTCATCACCAGCGCAATCATGCCGCGTTCGCCACCGCGGTTGGCCTGGGCTAAAAATCGCCCAAATGCGCGCGTTACGCCGGTGCGCTGCAACCCCTGTGCCAGGATGAATATGCCGATGATGGTGACGACCGCCGAACTGCTGAAGCCGACGAAGGCTTCGTTCGGTTCGATTACACCGGTCAAGCCGAGCGACAACGCGACGCCGATGGCGACCAGGTCCGGTCGCAGGCGATCGGTCAGCATGAGCGCGAACGCAATTGTAAGAATGATGGTCAGTGCCGCAACCGGCGAGACGAACGTCAATGTGGGCAAGCCAGGCATCGCCTCGATGTTACTACGTTCATGCTGCGACGGCTATTCAGTTGACGAACAGCACCCGGTCTATCACAAATACGACGCCGTTGCTGGTCGGTGCACTTTCGCCGACGATGGCCTGGTTGGCATACAGCACGCCGTTCTGCACGCGCAGCGTCACAGCGCGCCCGCTGAGTGTGCGAAAGGTGCGCCCGCGGGCGCTGATGGCCGTTGCGTCCACGACGCCTGGGATGATGTGACTCCGCAGCACGGTTGCCAACTGGCGCGGATTGTTCAACAGCCGGTTGAGCGTCGTCGAAGGGACTCGGTCGAACGCTACATCGGTGGGCGTCAGAAAGGTGTAGGGTCCCGGTGCGCCGAAGATGGCGCTTATGCCGGCGATCTCTGCTGCAAGCAGTAGCGTGTTGAACGAGCCGAAAGCTGTGAGTGCTGACGCAGCGTCCTGGCCTGCCGGCGGCGGAAGCGGCTGCGGTGGTGCAGGCGCCGGCGCATACTGACCACACACGTCGCCGCGCGCGCCTGGCGCGCGTACGAAGCCGATGTCGTTGTTCAACGATGCGTAGCCGAGTTGCCGCACCAGCGCTGTGCGCGGCGACGTCGTCGCCAACCAGCCTGGCTGAGCGACTGGGATGATGCTATAGGTGCCGGGCAGTACGGTCGGGCCGAAGGTGCTGTCTCCACCAACGAAGCCGCAAATGAACCAGTCGCCGCCTGCGGTCAACTTCCATGACGCCGTGCCGATACCCGGCTCGCCCGGGTCGCGCACACCGTTGCGGTTCAGATCCTCGAACGCCGACCCGCGCACCGAGCCGAGCGGTGGACAGTCGGTGTCTACGATGAACGAGGCGTAGCTCTCGTTGCGCGCGCCACGGGCAACGACGTCGCCCTGCGCGCCAGGCGCGAGCGCCACCTCGTTCCAGTACACGAACAACCGGCCGATGCCACCAGGCACATCGCTCGTCGTCGAGCCGACCAGATTGGCGCTTGCGCTCGGCCCAGAGGGCTGAACGTTGAAGCTGACTCGCGGTGCGGAGAGGCTCAGGTCCTCTTCCACGACCTGGATGGAGATTCCCTTCGGACAGGCCGAGATGTGTATTCGGGTGACGTTCGCCGCAGCCGGTTTTGCCGACGCAAGCGCAGCACTCATGACAACGACGCTAAGCGCTGCGCCGACCCTCAGCAAGTTGACTTTCATCTTCCTCTACCTCCACTCAAGATCCCTGGGTCATGGCTGCTTCCTTGCCGTCGGGCGCTTTGCTATCGCTGGCCGGCTCGTCGCGTTTCTCCAGGAAGATAACCTTGAACGCTTCTGCCGGCACTAATCCCTTGCCTTCCTGGAGCGCCCAGTCGCGGATGCGCTGTGCCATCTCATCGCCAACCTGGCTCTTGTGTTGCAGCAGCGCGCGTACCTTTAGCTCGAGCGTATCGCTGATGTCCACCCATGTATCGGGGTCATCCGCCCATTGGATCCACACCTCGCGTACCTTGTGCGCCGGGCCGAGTTCGGGATACATCAACGGCATGGCAGCGACCGGCGCGATTGCGTCCAGCGTAGCAATGGCCACGGCGCGATGATCGGGATGGTTGATATACTCTTTGCCGCTATACATGCGGGTCGGATCCATGGCGATCACCACCTCGGGCTTATGTTTGCGGATCATGCGCACGAGGTCTCTGCGCAGCTCGAGCGTTGGCATCACTTCGCCGTCGTTATAGCGCAGGAACTCGACCTCGCGCACGCCGCAGATTCCGGCGGCGGCGCGCTGCTCACGTTCGCGCACTTCGGCAATCGTCTCGCGGGTGTGTGTGGCGTCGTGCGTTCCACTGTTGCCGCTGGTAACGATGACGTAGACGATCTTCGCGCCGTGCTTGGCCCACTTGGCGCAGGTGCCGGCGCAACCGAATTCGATATCGTCAGGGTGGGCGACGATGACCATGGCCGAAGATGGGATAAATGTTTGGCTCATGTATGCAGGTTGATTCTACAACCGGCAGATTCCAGATTTGTAGTAGGGTGTAAGGATGACGCTGATTAGCAGGGGTGTGTGGACAGGCTTAGCCGGGTTGCTGATAGCGGCCGGCGGGGCATGGCTGCTCGTGCAGACAGTGCCCGAAATGCAAACTGCGCGCGCAATGGTCGAGATCGATTCGACGCCGACACCGCTGCAGGTGTTCGCACCACTCGTCCGCCGCGGTGCTGCGCCAATTGCAACCTCAACACCCACGGCGACTCTTACGCCAAGCCCTACGCCTGCTTCCACGCCATCCCCTACACCTACAGCGACGCCTACTGCGCCGCCAGCCGGTAGCAGTCGCTCGCTGCGCTTCTACGGCAATGGCGTAAACGCGCCGGGCAAAGATCGCGTCGAGATTCGCATTGACGGGCCGGCGCGCCCCGCCGATGTAGGAGCTGACGACTTCACGTTGGAGTTCTGGATGAAGGCCGTCCTGAGCGAGAACAACAACGGCCACGTGTGCGGCACAGCCAGCGACGATTGGATCAACGGTCACATCGTCGTTGACCGCGACATATACGGCAACGGCGATTACGGCGACTACGGTATTTCGCTGGCCAGCGGCCGCATTGCCTTTGGCGTGCACAACGGCTCCAGTGGCTTCACCCTGTGCGGGACGACGAACGTCGCCGATGGGCAGTGGCATCACATCGCGGTGCAGCGCCGCCGTAGCGATGGTTATCTGTGGCTATTCGTGGATGGCCAGTTGCAGGCGCAGGCCGACGGCCCAAACGGCGACATCAGCTATCGGGATGGACGTGGCGGCGCGCCGAAGGATCCTTTCCTGGTGCTCGGCGCGGAGAAGCACGACGCCGGCGCCGCCTATCCTTCCTACAGAGGCTTCATGGATGAGTTGCGCCTATCAAACGTGCTGCGTTACTTCGGCAATTTCACGCGTCCGTCCGGTCCCTTCGTGCCCGACGCAAGCACAGTTGCGCTCTATCACTTCGATGAAGCCGGCGGCGCGACGATCACCGACTCCTCCGGTGCAGTTGGCGGGCCGAGCAGCGGGATGATGCAGGTGGGTGGCAATCCGAGTGGGCCGGTGCGCTCGACCGATACGCCTTGGTGAGCATCGCGCTACTTCGTCACCTCGTCACCGTCACCTTCGTAAGGCCGCGCGACACGTCTGGGTTGTGGCCCAGCCGCACCGACAAGTGCAGTGCGAACAACTGGCCGGCGACGATGAAAGCGATTGGGCTGAGCAAGCTGGGCGGCGCGTCCAACGTCAGCGTGGTCAATGCCGGATTGTCGGCCAACAAAGACAAGCTGGCGATGGCCGGCTGTGTCGCCAGGCATAGCACGCGGCCGCCGCGCTGCAAGATGCGCGCCATCACCTGCGCCGTTGTCTCCAACGTCTCGTCGTGGTTGAGCAGCACAATGGCAGGGTAGCCCGGCTCGATCATCGCCAGCGGGCCATGCAGGAAGTCGGCGGCGGAATAAGCGTGTGCGGCGATGAAGCAAGTCTCCTTGAGCTTGAGGGCGATCTCGTGCGCTGCGCCGTAGGTGTAGCCGCGGCCGATCACGACAGCGCGCGTATCGTTGGCGAACGACTCGACCAGGCTGGTGACTTGTGACTCCAGCGCCAATACAGCGCGCACGTGATCGGGCAGACCGGCCAGTTGTTGCTTCAGCGCCGGGCGATCAAGTATGTTGGCAACCAGCGCGGCGTAGGCGGCGCACTGTGCCGTGACGGTTTTCGTGGCAGCCAGCGCGCGCTCGGCGCCGGCTTCGAGCAACAGCACGTGCTCGGCGGCGCGCGTAATCGGCGAACCGGACGTGTTGGTGATGGCGAGGGTTGCTGCGCCCTGCCGGCGCCCGGCTTCGAGCACGGCGATCACATCGGCGGCTGCGCCACTTTGCGAAACGCCGACGACCAGCGCACCGGCCAATCGCGGCGGCGTGCCGTACAGCGTGTAGAGCGAAGGCGCTGCCAGTGCTGTAGGAATGCCTGCTTGTCCTTCAAGCAGATATTTACCGTAGATAGAAGCGTTGTCGCTGCTACCCCGCGCAGCCAGGATTGCGAAAGCACATGTGCGCGCGGCGTGGGCAATGGGCGCGAGCACAGCATCGGCGCGCGCGATCAGGCGCGCAAGCGCATCGGGCTGCTCGAAGATCTCTGTGCGCATGTGCGCGCCGGGTGCATAGGGGTCAGTCATGCAGGAACTCGGCGATGATTGTGTTGAATGCTTCGGGCTGTTCTCACTGTGGCCTGTGATCGTCACAATTTAATGCATAATCCGCTCAGGGTAACGCGGGTGCCCTACATGGTGTTATTCCGCCGGCTCGGCCTGCGCAGACTGCGGTTGATTTGCCGACGACTGGATGCGTCTGCTGGCCAGGTCGTCGCGCACAGCTTGTTTGAGGGGAATGCCCAGCCGGTAGGAGGCCGAGCTAATGGCGTGCGAGACCACCGGCCCGGCCAGGATCAGTAGCGCGATCAACACCAGCGCCTTGCTCCAGGCCAGCGGCGTGGCGAACACAGCGGCCACGGTGAGCAACACCACGCCAAATGTCGAGACTTTGCCGGTGGCGTGCATGCGCGAATACACGTCTGGCAGCCGCACCAGACCGATGATGCCGACGATCGAGAAGAACGTGCCGATCAGAATGGCGACGGTCGCAATGAAGTAGCCGAGGTCTTTCATATTAGAGCGCTGACTAGCTATCCGCGCTAGAACATTTGCCGGTTGGCGATGTAGCGCGCCAGGGCAATCGTGCCGACGTAGCTGATGGCCGATGCGCCCAGCGCTAAATCCATGTAGAGCGCATCGTCGTTGATCAAGGCCAGCAAGACGAAGATGCCCAGCACCAGCGTCGCGATTGCATCAGCAGCGACGATGCGATCCATCACCGTCTCGCCGCGCCACACGCGCTGCACGGCGACGGAGATCATGGCCACATGGATGATCAACGACGCAATAGCGACGAGCATGAAAACGTCTCTCATGTTACCCTCCGTCGTTGGCTCATTCGAAGATGCTCTCCAACATTGCCCGGCGCTTGCGCTGCGCTTCCTCGGCGCCCTCGGCGCTTGTCACAGCATCGAGACAGTGTGTGTACATCACGCCGTCGTCGCCGATCTCTACGACCTGCTCGCCGGGCGTGACAGTGATGGCGTGTGCGCTAAGCGCAACGCCAAGCTCGCTCTTCATGCCGGCTTGGATGGCGATGATGCCTGGTCGGATGGGCAGCTTGGGATCGAGCACGATGCGCGCCACGCGAATGCCGTTGCGAATAATGTCTACGCCCAGCCAGGCCGTGTATCTGACCAGGTTGAACAGCGCCGCCGGCAACCGACGCAATGACAGAGGCTGGCTCACCGGTCTGAGGATCACCGCGATGGCGAAACCGATGAGCAATCCCACGATGAGGTTCGACAGCTCGAAGTTCGCCGTGACGGCCAGGTAGATCAACCAGCAAATTAGGGTCAGTCTCAAATACGCAAGCATGCGTTCTCCTTTCGGATCGTCATTCACTTCAGCCGGCCCGTCCGCTCGCCCAGCACGGCTTGCACGTAGGCCTGGGGTTGGTGAATCCACTCACTCGTATCTTGTGATAGCTGCAACAGCGGCTGCGCCCAAATGCCCAGCGCGATGCACGTAGCAATCATTAAGCCCGGCGCCAGCAGGCTGTCGCCGTAGGGCTTCACTTTTGCCTCCGGCGAATCCGGCTTGAACGGCTCCCACCAAATCTTCATCAACGCGCGGAAGACGTAGACCAGCGTGATGATGCTGGAGACGCCGAGCAGCAAGAGGGGCACCCAATAAGCGAGCGTCCCGTTCACGCTGCCGCTTTGAGCGGCTTGTATGCCGCTCTGAAAGAGCGTCAGTTTGCTGATGAAGCCGTTGGTCGGCGGAATGCCGGCCAGCGCCATGCCGCCAACGAAGAACAGTATGCCAGCCAGCGGCGCGTATTTGCCTGTGCCGCGCAGCATGCCGAACGAGGCCGTCTTCACTGGCGCGCGGCTGGCCAGATATCCGCTCAGCATCAGCATCGTGCTCTTGATCAGTGCGTGGTTGAAGGTGAACACGATCGCCGCGGTCAGCGAGAGCGGCGTGCCCCATCCCACGCCAACGTGGATGAAGCCGATCTGCGCCAGGGTCGAGTAGGCGAACATGCGCTTGGCGTTGTGTGTGCCGGCTGCGCCGAGTCCGCCGAACACAATACCCACAATGCCCAGCGCGATCAGCAACGCGCGCAGCCAATCGGCGTGCGGCATCAGCAGCGTGGTCATGCGCAAAAAGCCATATACGCCAATCTTCACCACCACCGACGACAACATGGCCGAGACCGGCGTCGGCGAGGCCGTATGGAAGTCGGGCTGCCAGAAGTGAAAGGGGACGACAGCGCTCTTGATCATGAACGTGACGGACAGAAAGACAATAGCGGCCGGCAGCAAAGCTGGGGTCTGGTCGGCGGCGATGCGCGCGGCAAGGTCGGCCATGTTCAACGTGCCATAGCTCATATACAGGCAGCCGATACCGAATAGCAGGCAGAACGACGCAACGGTGCTGATCAGGAAGTATTTATAGGCCGCCTCAGGGCCATAGCGGTCATCGCTCATAGCGGTAAGCACTGTGCCGCTGATCACGATCAGCTCGACCATGACGAACAGGTTGAAGATGTCGCCGGTGAGCATGCCGCCGGTCAGGCCGGTAACCAGGCACAGAAACAGCGGATAGAACGTAGGATGGCGCACGGCTTTGTCCTTTGCGCCCAGCGCGTAGATGAAGCCAAACACGAACACGAGCTGCACCATCACGGCCATTGTCGCCGAGAGCAAGTCGGCGATGATGGTGATGCCGAAAGGCGCAGGCCAGCGCCCCATCTGGTACACGATCGGCCGGCCGGTGGCCCACACCATCCACAACAGGTAGACGCTTGTCGCAAATGCAGTCAGCATCGCACCGAACGCCCATGCTGCCTGCAACCGGAAGTTGCGCCGCAGGAGCAGCGCCATCGCCGCAGCCGTAAGCGGAATGACGATCGGAAGAATCGCAGGCAAGGATGACATCATGCTTCAAGACTCGATCTTTCGCCTCGATTGTGCCCGCTGCTCGAGCCCCGATGAATCCAAGAGACCGTCAATGGCTCAGCCCCTTGACTTCATCGCTGTCCCCTGTTCGATAGCGCGCTGCGATGACGTAGAGCAGGGCGAGCACGAAGGCGAAGCCGCCCAGGCTGATAACGATGGCGGTGAGGATGAGCGCCTGCGGCAGCGCATCGCTGCGCTGGCCGATAGCTTTTGCGTAGGCCTCAACCACGCCGTCATAGGCGCCGATGGACAACAGAAACAGGTTCACTGCATTCGAGATGATGATCAGGCCGATGGCCGAACGAATGACGTTACGGCGCAGCAACTGATATAACCCGATGCCGAACAACGCACCGATTGAAAGAGCTTTGATGATCTCCATTGCCTCTACCTCCAAACTGCGCAACACGCCTCACTCCAAATCGCGCTCCGGGTGGCCCAGCGTGTCAATGATGAAGATCACTGCACCAAGGACGACTAGACCGATAGCCAATTCGAACAGGAATGATGTGCTAATGTAGAAGCCCTCGGGCAAAGGCAGCCCCAGCGCCGCGCTGAAGTCGAACGGCGAAAAGAAACCGCCGCCCAGAAACACCGGCGCAATCGAACCAGCCATCACCGTGAGGATGCCGGCGCCGATCAGCAGACCGGGCCTTAGGAAGCGCAGGCGGCGCTTGGTCTCGTCATAGCCGAAGACAACATACCAAAAGCCTACGCCCAGGCTGAGTGTGACGCCGGCGGTGAAGCCGTCGCCTGGCTGGTCGTGTCCGTAGACCATCTGCACGATGGCCAGCACGAACGCCAGCGGCAGCGCCACATAGCCCAACGCTCGGACGAACGGCGAGGTGCGCACCCCGTCAATCCCGCGAATGGTCGTCGGCATCAGCCAGGGTTGCTGGTCTTTGACCTTCAGTTCCACTTCGCCTTCAGCAGGCAAGTACTCTGTCTCGCGCTTCTTCATCGCGTAGCGCAGCAGCGAGAAAACGCCGATTCCTGCCATGCTGAACACGGTGATCTCGATCATCGTGTCGAAGCCGCGGAAGTCCACCACGATCGCGCCGACGATGTCGGCTGCGGCGGTGAGCGGCTTGGCGTTTTGCTCGTAGTAGGGCGTGACCAGCGATGTGCGCGGGCGCGAAGCGAAGGCATAGAGGCATAGCATGGTCACCATTGCGCCGCCAGCGACGGCGAGCAGCGCATTGCGCCTCTGGATACCCGCTCCGTTCAACCCTTCGGCTCGCTCGCGCTGCGCGCGCGGCAGCCGCGAGAGCGCCAGCACTAATACCACCAGCGTCAGCGTGTCCACCACAGCCTGCACCAGCGCCACGTCCGGCGATGGTTCCAGGGCGATGACCACAGCGACGGCCAACCCCGACGAACCGAGCGCGATGATGGCTAATAAGTCGCGCCGGATAACGATGGACACGAATGATGCGGCCACGGCCAACAACAAACCAAAGGCGCGCAGCGCGCTTTGTAAGTTGAACGGCTCGTCGAGTAAGCGACGGCTTGCATCGGGCAATATCGCGCCATCGAACACGCGCCATAGTTCGCCGAAGATGATCACCAGGGCGAGCAGCGCCGTGAGGATGACCGCCAAATAGGCGCGGATGCGGCCGGCCTGCGTGCGTGTGACGATACTGGCTGCGCCGTCCAGGCCGCGCAGCACCCTGTCGTAGATCAAGTTCATGTTCAACGCCGCTGCGCCTGGGATGCCGCGGATCGGGCTGCGCAGTGCGAACAACACGATGCCCAGGGTAATGGCGATGCCGCTCAAAATCAACGGCAGATTGATGCCGTGGAATAACGCCAGTGACACCTTGACCTTCGCGCCATAGGCAGCAGTCGCTGCGCTGGCCAGCAGACTGACGATTGTTTCCGGTTGCAGCACGCTGATGACAAGCGATAGCCCGACCAGGATCGCCGGGCCGAGCAACATGCCTGCCGGCGCTTCGTGTGCGTGCAAGTCGGGCTTGTCGCGCGCGTCATCGGAGTCGAGGCGCGAAGCCGGCCACCCTGCCCCCGGCTTGGTCACGAATGCATCCAGCGTCAAACTGGCGGCTTGTGCCAGCATCAGCGCGCCGGTGAGCACGGTGATTCCGGGCAGCACGATGCGTGTCAGGCGCGGTAGCACGTCTTCCAGCTCCGCAGCCAGCAGCGTCTCTTTGGCCAGGAAACCGAACAGCGGCGGTAAGCCGGCCATCGAGAGCGCAGCAAGACTACACACGAGGAAGGTCCAGGGCATCGCGCGCCACAGATTGCCCAATCGGCGCAGGTCACGCACACCCGTCTCGTGATCCACGATGCCAGCAATCATGAACAGCGCGCCTTTGTAGAGCGCGTGCGCCAGCACGCCGATCGCCAGCGCCTTGAAGGCCGAGGGCGCTTCTTCGCCGATCAACATCATCAATACACCGAGCTGGCTCACGGTGGAGTAGGCGAGGATGCCTTTCAGGTCGCTCTGGCGCAGGCCGATGATCGCGCCGACCAACATGGTGGCGCCTCCGGTCACGATCAGCAGCCAGAACCACATCGGCGTATTCCCCAGCGCGGGGTGCAAGCGTGCCATCAGGTAGATGCCGGCTTTGACCATCGTCGCCGAGTGCAGGTAGGCGCTGGCCGGCGTCGGCGCTGTCATCGCTTGGGGCAGCCAGAAGTGAAAAGGGGCCTGCGCGCTCTTGGTAAACGCGCCAAAGGCGATCAGCCCGAGCATGACCGGATACCATGTGTTGCTGCGCAGGGCGTCGCCGTTGCGCAGAATCGCCGTCAAGTCGGTGCTGCCACTGATCGCCGAGGCGAAGAGCAAGCCGGCCAGCAGCGCGATGCCGCCACCGCCGGTGACGAATAACGCCTTGAATGCGCCGCTGCGCGCTTCTTCGTCTTTGGTCTTATAGGCGATCAGCAGGAAGGAGGTGATGCTGGTGCCCTCCCAGAACAGGAAGAGCGTAATCACATCGCCGGCCAACACCAGGCCCAGCATGCTGGTCATGAACAGCAGGACGTAGAAAAAGAAGCGCGCATTGGTGCTGGGGTGTAGGGTGTGGGCGGGTGCCGACGCATCGTCAGGCAGCTGCTCGTCTTCCGTCCCCGACTCTTCGTCCGCGTGTTGGGGTGTGAAGTAGTAACCGGCGTAGACCAACACTAGCACCCCGATGCCGGTGACGATCAGCCCGAACAGCGCGCTCAGGCCGTCCAGATAGAAGGCAAACTCGACGCCGAGCGCCGGCAGCCAGGGAACGCGCCAGGTCAATGCTTCGCCCTCAGCTACGTGTGGGAACTGCGACGCAATGGCGACGAAGGCAGTCCCGGGCGCAATGGCTAGCAGCCATCCCAGCGCCCGTGGGGCGATGGATTGGATACGTGGGATGAAGGTGAATGCTGCCCCGGCAGATGCGCCGATGAGACATGCAAAGATGGGGACGGTGAGCATCGTTCAACTATACCGGGCGATCCATAGAGTTGCGCATCGCTAAGCGGCGTTCGCGTTCGCCGGCCAGGTCATCACGCACGGCACGCTTGACCGGGATGCCCAGTCGGTAAGCTGCCGACGCCAGCGCGTGCGAGACGACGGGTCCCGCGATCACCAGCAGCGCGATCAAAATGACCGCTTTGCCGAACACCGGGGGTGTGATGAGCGCTGCTGCGCCGGCCAGGAAAGCCGCGCCGAAGACGCCTACCTTACCCGCCGCGTGCAGGCGCGTGTATACGTCCGGCAGGCGCACTAAGCCAAGCGCGCCGATGACCGAGAAGAATGTGCCGGTCAGCACAAGGATGAGCGCCAGGATGGGCCAGACGATCTCCATGGGTGCGCTTGCTCCGTGTCGTTGATTCAGAACATGCGCTGGTCGGCCAGGTATTTAGCCAGCGCCAACGTGCCGATGAAGCCGAGCGCGGCCAGCGCCAGCGCCACGTCCATATACATGCTCTGACCGGTGAGCAGCGCGATCAGGATCAAGATGCACAGCGCCAGCACGCTCACCAGCTCTACGCTCAGCAGGCGATCTACAGCATTATCACCGCGTATCGCGCGCCACACCGCCACACCCAGCAACAACGCATGGATGAGCAGCGCGAAGGCAAAAGCGACGCTCAAAATTTGCTCCATTTTGATTCCTCCTTCCGAATCAGTTGCCGAGCACGGCGCGCACGTAGAACGCCGGCGTATCCATCCATGCGACCGTTGCCTGTGCCAGACTGATCAACGGTTCCGCCCAAATGCCCAATCCCAGGCTGAGCGCGATGAGCAAGGCCGGCGCAATCAGTCGGTCGCCGTAAGGTTTGGGCTTCACGCTCTCCGGCAGCGGCGCCCACCAGATGCGCTGGAAGGCGCGGATGACATAGACCAGCGTCACGATGCCGGCCACGCCAATGGCTGCCAGCGATGAGTATGCCTGTGCGTCCACGCCGCCGTTGAACAACATCAGCTTGCCGATGAAGCCGTTGAGCGGCGGAATGCCGGCCAACCCCATGCCGCCGAGCAGGAACAACACGCCGGCCCACGGTAGCTTCTTGCCCAGGCCGGTGATGGCCGCGAAGGCCGCCGTCTTCACCGGCGCGCGGCTGGCCACGCTGCCGGCCAGCATCAGCATGGCCGCTTTGAGCAGGCTGTGGTTGAAGGCATACACGATCGCTGCTGCCAGCGCCAGTGGCGTGCCCCAGCCGATGGCGACCAGGATGAATCCGAGCTGACCGAGGGTCGAGTAGGCCAGCATGCGTTTGGCGTCGTAAGTGCCCACGGCGCCCAGGCCGCCGAACCACACGCCTACGGCGCCGACCACGACCAGCACGCCTCGGATAATTTCGGCCTGTTCAGTGAATAACAGCGTGGTCATGCGCAAAAAGCCATAGATGCCCAGCTTGACCACGACGGACGACAACACTGCATGCACCGGCGTCGGCGCAGCGGTGTGGAAGTCCGGCTGCCAGAAGTGAAAGGGCATCACCGCACCTTTGACCATGAAGAAGATCATCAAGAGCGCCATGGCCGGCAACACGAGCGGCGGCGAGGGATCGGCGGCGATGCGTCGGGCTAGGTCGGCCATGTTCAGCGTGCCGTACGACACATACAGGCTGCCGCTGGCCAGCAGCAGCGCGATGGACGCCACGAAGCTGATGTAGAAGTACTTGTAAGCGGCTTCGGCGCCGAACTTGTCGTCGGATATGGCGGTGAGCGCGGCGCCGGCAAATACCAACAATTCGGCGAACACAAACAGGTTGAACAAGTCCCCGGTAAGCATTGCGCCGGTCAAGCCGGCGGCCAACATCAAGAACAAGGGGTAGAACATCGGATACTGCGCGCACTGATCGCGGCAGCCCAATGCATACAGAAACCCGCCCACCAGCACAAGCTGGCACATGACCGCCATGAGCGCCGAGAGCGGGTCGCCGATCAGCGAGATGCCCGCCGGCGCCGGCCAATTGCCCAATTGAAACACGACCGGCGCGCCATGCGTGGTCACCGTCCACAGCAACAAGCTGCTGCACACGAACGCGGAGACCATCGCGCCGAACGACCAGGCCGCCTGCGGCCGGCGATGGTTGCGCATCAACACCGCCACTGCCGCAGCGGTGAGCGGGATGATGATGGGAAGCACTACGAGCGCGGACGTCATCAATGCGTCAACCCTTTCACCTCGTCGCTATCGCTGGTCTTGTAGCGCACGGATAGCACATACAACATGGACAACACCACGGCGAAGCCCCCCATGCTGATGACGATGGCCGTGAGGATGAGCGCTTGCGGTAATGCGTCGCTGCGCTGGCCGGCTTCATAGGCATAGGCAGCCACTTCACCGCGATACGCGCCCGCTGCCAGCAAGAACAAGTTGATGGCATTCGCCACAATAGCCATGCCGATGGCCGAGCGGACGAGATTGCGGCGCAGGAGTTGAAACACGCCAGTGGCGAACAACGCGCTGATAATCAATGCAATGAGAATGTCCATGCCGCCAATTCACCTTCTCTAATATATCTCTGCTGCTCGTTCATGCTTACCCCATGAGTTCTTGAGTGGACGTTGGGCCGGCTTCTGATTTTTCGGCCTCGCCGAGCGTCACCGCGCCGCGCTGTCGCAGCGTCGCAATCTCGCCGATTTGGCGCTCAGCCTCGGCGTCGCTGTCCTTCGGATGACCCAGGGTGTCCAGCATCAGCACAGCGCCGCCAGCTACGGTCAGGCAGATCGCCAATTCGTAGAGCGTGGCGGTGCTGAAGTACACGCCGCGCGGCAACGCGCCGATGCTCAGCAACTTGCCGAAATCCACCGGCGAGAAGAACGATCCGTTGATAAGGGCTGCTGCGGTTGCCGATCCGATGGCCAGCAACAGGCCGCTCCCGATGAAAACGCTCGGCTGCAGCCAGGTCAGCCGGCGCTTGGTCTCGGCGTAGCCGAACACCACATACCAGGTCGCCACGCCGAGGCTGATGATAACGCCTGCCGTGAACCCATCGCCAGGTTGATCGTGGCCATACAACACATGCGTGAGGGCCAAGAGCAAGGTGAACGGCAGGATCAACAACGCCAACGCGCGCACGAAGGGCGATGTGGCCGGGCCGGCAATGCCGCGAAAAGGCAGCCAGCTCTTGTCTGGCGCCGTTGCGTCTTCGTCGCGGTCGCCTGCCTTGCGCGAGGCGTAGCGCAGCAACGTGTAGATCGCCAGGCCGGCCGCAGCAAAGACGACAATCTCCACGAATGTGTCGAAGCCGCGGAAATCAATCACAATCGCCCCGACGATGTCGTTGGCGCTGGTGAGCGGCTTGGCGTTTTGCTCGTAGAACGGCGTCATTTGCGATTCGCGCGGTCGTGTGCCCAGCGCCGTAAGCACGATCGCAAACATCACTGCGCCGCTGCCGAGGGCGATCAGCACATCGCGAATCAGTCCGGGCCGGGTTTGGCGGAAGGTGAACTCGAAGGCGCGCTCACGCTGTTCGCGCGGGATGCGAGACAGCACCAGCACCAACACGACCAGAGTGAGCGTCTCCACAACAACTTGCACCAGCGCGATGTCCGGCGCCGGCTCCAGGATCATCAACACAGCGATGCTCAACCCCGACGCGGCCAGCGCAAGAATAGCGAACAAGTCGCGCCTCAGCAACACGCTCGCCAGCGCCGCAATGCCGATCACTACCAGCAAAAAGATTCGCAGCGCTGCCAGTTCGGGGCGGACGCCGAGATCGGTTGGCGGCAGTGCGGGCGTGCTCAAACGACCGATCGTCACCATCATCGCGCCGGCGCTGATGAACATGATTGCCAGGTACCAGCGTAGTTTGCCATTCTGCACCCGCGTCGCCAACCATGCCAGCCCGTCAATCGCCTTGAGCGCGCCGGTGTAGAGCGGCTCCAGGGTAAGCGCGCCGCTGAGGCCTGTGAACAGCGGGCGCAGGCGACCGCGCAGCGCCGTGATGATCACGCCGATCGTGACGGCGACGGCGCTCAGCGCCAGCGGGATGTTGATGCCGGTCCACAGCGCCAGCGACACTTTCACCGGCGCCCCGTAGCTGGCCGCTGCTGCGCGCGCCAGCAGCGTGGCCAACGCTTCTGGCTCGGGCAGCACGCCGATGGCCAGCGAGAGGATCGCCGGGACGGCCGGCGCTGCCCACATGGGCAGCGCCGCTTCGTGCGGATGCAGCTCCGCCTTGGGCTTGCCCAGGAAAGCATCGAAGATGATCAGACCAGCCTGCGCCAGGATCAGCGCGCCAGCGACCACCGCAGCCGCCGGGAAGATGACATCCACGACGGCCGGCACATTGGGATGCGTCGCCGTAGCCAGCAGCGTCTCCTTCGCCAGAAAGCCGAACAGCGGCGGCAGGCCGGCCATCGAGAGCGCGGCGATCAACGCAACGGCAAACGTGGCCGGCATCGCGCGCCCGATGCCGCCCAGTTGGCGAAGATCGCGGGTGCCGGTTTCATGATCCACGATGCCGGTGATCAAGAACAGCGCGCTCTTGTACAGCGCGTGCGCCAGGATGCTGACGACCAGCGCTTTGAAGGCGATTTCGGTGTCCTGCCCGATCAGCATGACCAGCACGCCGAGTTGGCTAACGGTGGAGTAGGCCAGCAGGGCCTTCAGGTCATTCTGTTTGAAGCCCACGTAAGCGCCGATGAGCATCGTCGCTAAACCTGTCAGGCTCAGCGCCCAGAACCATAGATCGGTGAGGCCGAGCGCGGGGTGCAGGCGGGCGAGCAAATAAACGCCGGCTTTCACCATCGTCGCCGAGTGCAGATAGGCCGAGGCCGGCGCCGGCGCGCTCATTGCGCCGGGCAGCCAGAAGTGGGCCGGCGCTTGCGCGCTCTTGGTCAGCGCGCCCAGCGCGATCAGGCCGAACATGACCGGGTATAGCTCGCTTGCGCGCAACGCATCGCCCTGGCGCAGGATGTCGGCCAGGCTGGCGCTGCCGGCGATAAACGACGCGAAGACCAACCCGGCCAGCAGCGCGATGCCGCCGCCGCCGGTGATGAACAACGCGCGAAATGCTCCCTTGCGCGCGTCTTCATCTTTGGACTTGTACGCAACGAGCAAAAACGACGTGATGCTGGTGCCTTCCCAGAATACGAACAGCGTGATTGCGTCGCCGGCCAGCACCAGCCCCAGCATGCTGGTCATGAACAGCAAGATGTAGAAGAAGAAGCGCGCGTCGGCATTCAGGAGCGGCGCGTGGGGCGTGGATGTCGCGTTCGATTCTGTCTTCCTGCCTCCTCCACCTGACGTTTCGTCTGCATGCTTCGGCGCAAAGTAATAGCCGGCATATACCACCACCAGCATGCCGATGCCCGAAACTAGCAGCGCAAAGAGCAGGCTCAGGCCGTCCAGCATCAGCGAGAAACGCAATCCAAGCGACGGAATCCAAGCGGTGGACCAACTCAACGTTTGGCCGACCAGCACCGCCGAGGAATGAGCGATGAGCGCGCCGAACGCGACGGCCGGCGCAATCGCCAGCAGCCAACCCATCGCGCGGGTAGGGATGCGCGATCCGAACGCCGTCGCCGTGAATAGCCCGGCGATTGCTGCGCCGGCGACACAAGCGACGAGTGGGATCAAGAGCGCGTCGTTCATCGGCGGTGATGTGGCCTCAGGGTTGCGTTGCCGCTTGTCGCCGGCGCGCTCGGAACTCCCAGAGTACTGTGACCGCCAGGGTGATCACCGTGAGCGGAATGACGAACAGCAACATCACGTTGCTGAAGGCTGGCAAGGCGTCGTGCTGAGTCGCCGCGAGGATCAGATAAACGAGGTAGGCCACGTAGTAGCCGACGAACATCGCTCCTTCCCAGCGCGAAATCTTGTATCCTGTGAAGAACACGGGCAGGCATGCGACCGCGACGGCGAGCATCACCCAAACGTCGAAGTTGAGCGCCGCGGGTGCTACGGCGATGCCCGATGGCGCGACCACGCCGGTCAACGCGAGCACCGACAACAGGTTGAAGATGTTGCTGCCGACCGCATTACCCACTGCAATGTCGCGCTCGCCCTTGATTGCCGCGACGAGCGACGTGGCCACCTCCGGCAGCGATGTGCCCGCCGAGACGATCGTCAACCCGATCACCAACTCGCTCACGCCGATGGCGCGGGCGATGGCCACGGCGCCGTCCACCAGCCAGCGCGAGCCGATCACCAGCATCACCAGGCCGATTGCGACGAGCGCGAGGTTGAGCACTACTTGCGCCAGCCCGCGCGGGCGTTCGCCGAACTCCTGTTCGTACTCCTGCTGAACCGCAACGTTGGTCTCGCGCCGGCTTTGCACGAACAAGAAGGCGGTGTAGATCAACAGGCCGGCGAACAGGATGACTCCTTCCAGCCGACTGATGTTGAGGTTTTGCGCGAACAGCGTGGCCAACACCGATACGCCGATCATGACCGGCACGTCGAGCCGCACTAGTTGTTGTGCCACGACCAGCGGTGTGATCAACGCCGAAAGCCCGATGATGACCAGGATGTTGAAGATATTGCTGCCGATGACGTTGCCGAAGGCGATGTCGGCCTGGCCGGTCAGCGCCGATTGGATGCTCACGGCGAGCTCTGGTGAGCTGGTGCCGAATGCCACGATCGTCAGGCCGATCACCAACGGCGACACACCAACGGCAGCCGCGAGTCGCGATGCGCCGCGCACCAATAGCTCTGCACCAACAATCAGCAGTGCCAAACCGACGACGAACAGAATTAAGGTCAATACGTCCACTTACCTTACTCCTTAGTCCAAGCTTTGTGGATTCAAGCTGCTGTGGTGGGAAGCCGCCGGCGTGCGTGGATCTCCTGGAATACGGTGACGGCCAGAGTCAGCACCGTGAGTGGGACCAAGAATAGCAACATCACGTTGCTAAAGACAGGCAAGGCTGGATTGTTGGTCGCATCGAATATAAGGTAAGCTGTGTAGGCTGCGTAATACAGCAAAAAGAGCGCACCTTCCCAGCGGGTGATCTTCAAACCGGTGAAGAAGATCGGCAGACAGGCGATAGCCACTGCGATCATTACCCAAATGTCCAAACGCAGCACCGATGGAGATATCGTCAGACCTTGTGGTGCGATGAGGCCAGCCATCCCCAGCACTGCCAGAAGATTGAAGATGTTGCTACCGACTACGTTCCCTACGGCAATGTCGCGCTCGCCGCGGATGCTCGCCAAGATCGAAGTTGCCACTTCGGGGAGCGACGTGCCGGCCGCCACGATCGTCAGGCCGATGACCATTTCGCCAACGCCGACGGCGCGAGCGATGGCCACTGCGCCGTCTACCAACCAGCGTGAGCCGATGACCAACGCAATCAGGCCAAATGCGATGAGGCCTAGGTTGAGCAGCACGCCGCCAGTGCCTTTGGGCTTCTCACTGAATTCTTGTTCGTACTCCGCTTTCACCTGTGCGTTTCTCTCTCTAAGGCTTTGGACGGCGAGAAAGACGGTGTAAGCGATGATGCCGGCGAAGAGTGTGGTGCCTTCCAGCTGGTTGAGTACTCCATCAGCAATGAAAACCAGCGCCAACATCGATACGCCGATCATGATCGGCACATCAAGCCGCACCAGTTGCTGTGCAACGATGAGCGGTGTGATCAGCGCCGACGCGCCAAGAATAAACAATACGTTGAAGATATTGCTGCCGACCACGTTGCCCACGGCGATGTCGGCAGCGCCGTTCAACGCCGAGACACTGCTGACCGCCATTTCGGGCGCGCTGGTGCCGAATGCCACGATCGTCAGGCCGATCACCAACGGCGACACACCAACGGCAGCCGCGAGTCGCGATGCGCCGCGCACCAATAGCTCTGCACCAACAATCAGCAGTGCCAGACCGACGACGAACAGGATCAATGTGAGAATATTCAAATTTGTCGCTCCTGCAAAACACAGCGAGACCACCATGGTCTCATCAATCCCATAGTGGTCTCGCCTGTCGCGCGTCGAACGGCGCTTACAACCGGCCGGGGCCAATGGACCCGTATTGACGACCGGCTGATCTCCTCTTGGAGAAGGCTACTCCCCAACCGATCTTCTTTTATATCAGCCTTGTGCGGACTTTGTCAATGGCTATACGCCTTTCTCATCCGCATCCAATGTGCGCCGGTGCGACGATTGGTGGCCCTGCGACCGCTGTTCCGCACGCTCGAGTTTACGGCCTACCGCGCCATTCAAAAGCTGGCCGAAAGTCGCAGCTTCAAACCGGCCGACCTCGAACGAGAGACCGAAGCGCAAGCCCGGGCGCGCGAAGGCCGCTCGTATTGGATGTGATGGCAAAGATCCTCGACCTGATGATCGCCCGTGAAGCAAAGCTGGCCAGAACGCAAGGCATCGCGCTGGAGGTGACGCCGGAGTCGCGGGCGACTACCTGCTCACGCCGAGCACGCTGCTAATGAAGGACGTGAGGGAAGGGGCGATGTCCAATGTGTGCCGAAGCAGCGGTTCGATATACCGTGCATAGGCGATAATCTCCACCAATGGCCACGTTGAACAAGGATTTGCTCGACGCCACCGCGCGCCGCGCCTTGAACCGTGCCGGCGACATCATGCGTCAGATGGGCAAACCGCTGCTGATGCCCGAGATGGCGTTGCTGGCGCTGCTCCGCATGCCCGAGTCTACGGCCTACCGCGCCATTCAAAAGCTGGCCGAAAGTCGCGGCTTCAAACCGGCCGACCTCGAACGAGAGACCGAAGCGCAAGCCCGGGCGCGCGAAGGCCGCTCGGCCAAGTTCGACTACATCACCGACCAGAACGCAGTTGCGATGCTGAGCGACGAGATGTTGATTGCGCTGGACGAGGCGCGCGCCATCGCGCTGGCCAACGGCGAGATCTACATCGGCACAGAGCATTTGCTGGGTGCGCTTTCACAAACCGGCATCAGCACTGCCGGATTGTTGCAGCGCAAAGGGGTGACACCCAGCGCCCTCGCTGCGCTCATGTTGGATGGTGTTGTCAGCAAGCGCACCACGACGATGGACTGGGTGGCGGAGGCGAAACGTGGCCAGCTCGCGCCGCTCTTCCCGCGTGAGAAGCTGTTGCAGGAGCTCGTCAGTGTGCTGTCGCTGGCACGCGGGCGCAACGCCTTCCTGGTCGGCATGCCGGGCAGCGGTCGCCGCAGTTTAGCCCAGTCGTTGGCCTTCCTGGTCGCCGAGGGCAAGGGGCCGCCCAGGATCGAGCGCATCATCGAAGTGAGCGAGAGCGCATGGCTGGACAACCCGCAGTTGGCTATGCAGGTGGCGCTGCGCCAGGCAGAAGGCGGGGCGTTGTTCATCGCCAACATTCACCGTTTCTTCGGCCGCGCCGAAACCGGCGCGCAGATGAGCGCGATGAGGGACTTGCACAAGGCGATGATCGAAGGCGCGTGCGCCGTGATCGGCGCGACCACCGAGGCTGAATACAATGAGCGCATTCGCGCCAATGCGCCGGTCGTTGAGTATGCGCATGTGCTGCGCGTGCCGCCAGCCACGCCCGACGAGTGTCTTCAGATGCTGGCGCTGCACAAGCCGGAGTTCGAGCGCGACTATGGCTTTGTCGTGGATGACAGCGCGATCAAGGCGGCGACGATACTGGCCGCGCGCTACATCGGCGCCACGCCGTTGCCGGGCACGGCAGTGCAGGTGCTCCATCGCGCGTGCGCCGTCGTGAAAGGCTCGGGAAGCGGGAATCAGGAGTCGCGCGATGCAACTTCCCACGCCTCAGCCACCATTCCCGTGATTGATGCCGAGGATGTGACTTACGCGGTAAGTATGATGACCGGCATCCCGGTGAACAAACTGAGCGAGGACGAGCGCGCCAAATATGCGCAAATGGTGCAGGCGTTGCAACAGCGCGTGATCGGCCAGGATGACGCGATCCTCGCCATCAGCCGGGCGGTGAAGAGCGCGCGCGTCGGTTTGAAAGACCCCAAGCGACCGATCGGCTCGTTCCTCTTCCTTGGCCCTAGCGGTGTGGGTAAGACCGAGCTGGCCAAGGCGCTGGCCGAATTCCTCTTCGGTAGCGAAGATAACCTGATCGCGCTCGACATGACCGAGTATCAGAAGGACGACACGATCAACCGGCTGATCGGCTCGCCGCCGGGCTACGTGGGCTACGAGAGCGGCGGCCAGCTCACCGAGAAGATCCTCAAGTCGCCTTACGCCGTGGTGCTGTTCGACGAGGTGGAGAAAGCGCATCCGCGCATTCTTGACATCCTGTTGCAGGTGATGGAGGAGGGCCGGCTGACCGACGGGCAGGGGCGCGTGGCAAACTTCGCCGAGACGGTGATCATCCTCACCAGCAATCTCGGCGCACCATACTTGAACGACCCGACGCTAGGCGAGCGGGCGCGCGAGCTGGCCATGCTGGACGTGCGGGCATTCTTCCGGCCGGAGTTCCTCAACCGCCTGGATGAGATCGTCATGTTCAAGCCGCTCATGCCGGATGCAATGGCGAAGATACTCGACCTGATGATCGCCCGCGAAGCGAAGCTGGCCAGGGCGCAAGGCGTCGCGTTGGAGGTGACGCTGGAGGCGCGGGCATGGCTCTTGGCCCAGAACACCGAGCCGGGCTTGGGCGCGCGGCCGCTGCGGCGCATTCTGCAGCGTCACTTGCGCGAGAAGCTGGCCGACTACCTGCTCACCTTGCGCACCCCGCCGACGCGCGTCTTGGTGGATGCGGATGCCCAGGGGCTGGTCTACTCCGACGATCGCTCATCAGCCAGCGCGCTCACCCTGGCCAGCAATTGAGTGCATCGCCAGCCAGACGCAAAGGACGCGCGGGGCAGCGCGCGATTTCGGCGCTGCCCCGCGCGTTTCTTCAGCGCCGGCTATGTCCCTTCTTCCCAGCTCGCCAGGTAGCGTGCCTGCTCTTCGGTGAGCGTGTCAATCTCCACGCCCATGCTGCGCAACTTCAGGCGGGCAATTTCACGGTCAATTTCTTCGGGGATGGTATAGACGTCGGGCTTAAGGCCGGCGCCGTGCTTGAGCATGTATTCCGCGCCGAGCGCCTGGTTGGCAAAGCTCATATCCATCACCGCTGCCGGGTGGCCCTCTGCCGCTGCCAGGTTGATCAGCCGGCCATCGCCCAGCAGGTTGATCCTTCGGCCATCCTTGAGCGTGTACTGCTCGACGAAGGGGCGCACCTGGCGCGGCGGGTGACCGTTGCTCAGCTTCTGTAGCGCGGGGATGTTGATCTCGGCGTTGAAGTGGCCGGAGTTCGACAGGATCGCGCCGTCTTTCATCACGGCGATGTGCTGCTCGTCAATCACGTTCTTGTCGCCCGTCACGGTGATGAACACGTCGCCCTTCTTGGCGGCTTCGAGCAACGGCATTACTGGGTAGCCATCCATCAGCGCCTCGAGCGCCTTCAGCGGATCCACCTCGGTCACGATCACATGCGCGCCCAGGCCGCGCGCGCGCGCGGCCACGCCGCGCCCGCACCAGCCATAGCCGCTCACGACGACCGTGCGGCCGGCCAGCAGGATGTTGGTCGCGCGGATCACGCCGTCTATCGTGCTCTGGCCGGTGCCGTAGCGATTGTCGAAGTAGTGCTTGGTCATGCTGTCGTTCACCGCCAGCACCGGAAAGCGCAGCGCGCCATCCTTGGCCATCGCGCGCAGCCGGATGACGCCGGTCGTCGTCTCCTCTGTGCCGACGCGCACCTCGCCCACTTGTTGCGGGCGCTCTTTGTGCAGCACGCTCACCAGGTCGCAGCCATCGTCCATCGTCATGTGCGGGTGATGGTCGAGCGCCGCGTTCAGGTGGCGGTAGTACGTGGCGTTGTCTTCGCCCTTGATGGCGAAGACGGGGATCTCGTCGTGGACGACGAGCGAAGCAGCGACCTCGTCTTGCGTGCTGAGCGGATTGCTGGCGCACAGCACGATGTCCGCGCCGCCGGCCTGCAGGGTGCGCACCAGCGCCGCCGTCTCGCTGGTGACGTGCAGGCAGGCCGCCACGCGCACGCCCTTCAGCGGCTGCTCTTTTGCGAAGCGCTCGCGGATGAGCCGGAGCACGGGCATCTCCTGCTCGGCCCACTCGATCTTGTAGCGACCCGAAGTCGCCAGGTCTATGTCTTTGACGTCGTAGTTCATTGGGTTGTCTCTCCTTTCCATTTCACATACGTTTCAATCTGAAAGACACCAAGCACCGGGACTCCAGGCTGCTTGCCCCTCGCCGGGATCGAAGATGGGCGAAGCCGCTTGTGGTCTTTGGGTAATGCGAACTCACGATTGCTGGCCTGCCGGCGGTTGGCCATTCATCGCGATATTGAGCGGGCCGAAGTGTGCTTCGTAGCGCGCCTTGAATTGCTCCCAGGTGTAGCTATGGCCTTGGCCGCCGATGTGTTCCAGGGCGAAGGTGGCTGCGACGCTGCCCAGCCGGCCGCAAGTCTCCCAGTCGGCGCCGGCGGCTAGCCCCTTGATCAAGCCGCCGCGGAAGGCGTCGCCGACGCCGGTCGGATCCACCACGCGCTCTTCCGGCACGGCCGGGATGTCAACGCGATGGTCGCGCAGCAGAATGGTTGAGCCTTTCTCGCCGCGTGTGATGATGAGCGCCTCGGCGTGATACAACACATCCGCCTCGGTCAGCCCGGTCTTTTGGCGGATCACCTCGAACTCGTAGTCGTTGCAAATCAGCACGTCGGCGCCAATGATGCCGGCCTTCAATTCCTCGCCCGACGAGCGCGCGACCTGTTGACCGGGGTCGAAGATGTGGCGAATGCCCAACTCGCGGCATTCTTGCGCATGCCGGATCATCGCCTGCGGATCGTTTGGCGAGATGATGACGATGTCGGGCTTGAAAAGGAGATCTCTGAAGGAAAGCTCGCGCGCATCCGCCATCGCACCGGAGTAGAACGATGCGATCTGGTTGTTGTTGCAGTCGGTGCTGCAAAAGAACGACGCCGTGAACTTGTGGCGGATGACGCGGGTGAGCGATGTGTCCACGCCGACCGATTCCAGCCATGCGCGATATTCCTCGAAGTCCTGACCGGCTGTGCCCATCAAGCGGGGGCGCTCGCCAAGCAGCGCGAGCGTGTAGGCGATGTTCGGGCCGCAGCCTCCCCTTCGGCGTTCCATCGAATCTACCAGGAAGCTCAGGCTGACGCGCGCCATGTGCTCCGGCAGGATGTGTTCGCTGAATGACCCCGGGAAGGTCATGAGATAGTCGTAGGCGATGGACCCGGTGACGATGATGTTCATTTCTTGACCTTAGGATTGTCGAAGCGGTAGCCCTGCCCCCGCACCGTGTGAAGATACAGGGGTTCGGTCGGGTTGTCCTCGATCGCTTCGCGCAGCCACCGGATGTGCACGTCAAGCGTGCGCGTGTCGCCGAGGTAGTCGGTTTCCCATACTTGTTGCATCAGCAGTCTGCGCGGCAACACCTCGCCCTGCCGTTGCATGAAGAGCTGCAGCAGTCTGGAAAGCTTTGGGTTGAGGTAGATCTCCTCGTTGCGTTTGCGCAGGATGCCGTCTGCAGGCCGGAAGACGAGTTCGCCGCAGCGTAGCTCCAGTGTCAGGCCCTCGGGTAACAGCTTCTCCAAGCGGAAGAGCAAGCGGCGCAGTTGCAGCGGCCGCGATACGAACGCATCGGCACAGCCGTTGTAGGTGCTTGCATTCATCCCGTTGTTGGCCGACACATCTGCGCCGATCATCAACACAGGTAGCTCCTTCATGCGCTTGATTTCTTGACATAGCTTCTCTGCATTGGCATTGAGCGAAGGCGCGTCAATCACTACCAGTGCCAACTTTTCGTTGGCCACACGTTCTAAAGCATTCTTGGCTGTGCGCACCCAGATCACCCGATACCCGTGGCGTTCGAGCACCGGTCCGACAGAGTCACCCAGGCCGCCTTGTACGAGGAGGATCTTCGTTGCTGCTGTCTTCATAGATGCTTTTGCAGCCCGACGCCTCCCTGCCAGGCTGCGCGAATTCAGGTTGTCTCGCAGGCGCTTAGTGACCATCCGGATCGCGTTTCTTCGAGGTCTTCGCATCCAGACGTGCGATCCGGACACGCTCACGATGCGTCAGTACTCTCTGGTGAAGTGGGCGGCATTATATATCGCGCGTCAATGCGGTGTATGCGAATGGCGAGAGCCTTTTAAGGTTGCCCCACCGTTCGTATCTGACGATCTTCACGCTGTTTATTTTGCCGCGCGTCGGCGATGTTGAATCCAGATCCCGCCATGGTAGACCCACACCAGGAGCGACACCAGCGTGGACCACAAGGCGCCGATCAAATAGCTGAGCGAATCTCCATCCGCCGGCTTCGAGCCGAACAAAACCTCCAGTAGTCGGCTGATGAATTGCATGCCGATCCATGCGCTGGCAATTAGCCCCATGATCGTGAAGAAGGCCAGATACAACTGCGAGGTCGTTCCATTCCACCCCCAATCGCGTTGCGCCCAGCGCCAATGGATCACCCAGATCGGCCAGGCGATGATGGCGATGGCCAGACTGCGTGCCAGGAGGTTGGTCTGCTCTGTGCTGGTCACGCCGGGCACAGCGCGCGCAATGCTCCAGCCGGCGAACAACGTCGCCCCATAGGCGATAGCGAGCGCGAGGAACGAAACGGTGATCGTATAGCGGGCCCACATATCAGCTCGGCGGTGTTGAATGGGAAATGCGAAGGAAGGAATCGGTTGGTGAACGTTGGTCAGCCTTCAGTTGTCAACAAGATGTCGCTCAGGATGCCCTGCGATTCGATCGCTGTCCGTAAGTCGTGCTGGGCGCGTTCGGCGTAGGCTGCGCCGCGCAGCCGCTTATCGCGCGGTGGCTGCGCCAGCGGCGGCAAGATGCCGAAGTTCGCTTTCATCGGCTGGAAGTGCTTTGGCTCCGCATGCGCGATGTAATGGCATAACGCGCCGAGCATTGTCGTGGGCGGCAGCGTGACCAATGGCTCACCGCGCAGCGCGCGTACGGCGTTGACGCCGGCCAGCAGTCCAGTGGCCGCATTGCCGACGTAGCCCTCTACGCCGACGATTTGGCCCGCGAAGAAAATCGCGCATCGAGCATCGGGGATTGAGCATTGATGGCGTGCGAGACGATCCCCCCGCAATTGCAGCGTGGCGCTCAGCAGCGTGGGGGAGTTGATGAATGTGTTGCGGTGCATTTGGCCATAGCGCACGAACTCGGCGCGTTGCAGGCCGGGGATCATGCGCAGCACGCGGTCCTGCTCGGAGAACCTGAGGTTGGTCTGGAAGCCGACGATATTGTAGAGCGTGCCGGCGACGTTGTCCTGGCGCAGTTGCACCACGGCGAACGGCCGCTTGCCGGTGCGTGGGTCGCGGATGCCCACCGGCCGCATCGGCCCAAAGGCCAACGCATCTTTGCCGCGCCGCGCCATGACCTCGATGGGCAGACAGCCCTCGAAGAAACGCTCGTCGCGCAGCTCGAAGTCGCGCAGAGTCGCTGTCTCAGCCGTCGTCAGCGCCTCGATGAAGGCGTAGTACTCTTCCCGCGTCATCGGGCAATTGATGTAGTCGCCTTCTGCCGGTTGAGGCTCGGGACGCGCGCTGCCGTTCCTACCGCCCTGTGTCTTGCCATAGCGCGAAGCGCGAAAGGCGATGTTGAGGTCAATCGAATCGAGCGTCACGATCGGGGCGATAGCGTCCCAGAAGTAGAGATACTCGCCGCCGCTCAGTCGGGCGATCTCGGCCGCTAACGCATCCGAAGTGAGCGGCCCGCTGGCGATCACGCTGATGCCCCCTGGAATGCGCGTTGCTTCCTCGCGGATCACTTCGATGAGCGGGTGCGACTCAATGTGGCGGGTCACCTCCAGCGCGAATAGTTCGCGGTCTACGGCCAGCGCGCCGCCAGCAGGCACCGCCGCGCGCTCGGCGCATGCCATGATCAACGAGCTGAGCATGCGCATCTCGCGTTTGAGCAGCCCGGGCGCCTTATCGTCCTGATCGGCGCCCAGTGAATTGCTGCATACGAGCTCGGCCAGATGGCCGGTGGTGTGCGCCGGCGTCATCCTGTGCGGGCGCATCTCGTACAGCTTGACGCGCACGCCGCGCTGGGCGATCTGCCATGCAGCCTCCGTGCCGGCCAGGCCGCCGCCAATCACAGTGATCCAGTCGGTCTCGTGCATGGTGCGACGTGATTCTAGCAGCGTAGAATCCCGGCGTCATGCGTGCTTTGGGCGCGATTGGCGCTACAGTGGTCATCGGTCTATCGGTCGCTTGTAGCGATGCGCCGGCTGCGCCGACGGCGTCGCCGACGATCTTTCCTTCGCCGGTCATCCACCCGACGCAGCCGGCCGTCGTCACCAACACACCGGCGCCCACGGTAACACCACCTGTTTATGATGGACAGTGGCGCGCCCTCACGTCGGCGATCGAACTTTTGCTGCTGCAAGGCCATAGCAACGGCTTCGACAAGCTGCTCATCGCAGCGCGCGTGGATTGGCGCCGTGCTGCCCTGCGCGTGTTCTACGATCCACAGATGCCTCGAACGACGCGCGATTGGCAGCGCGCCACCGGTGCCGATCTCATCATCAACGGTGGATTCTTCGATGAGGCCAATCGCGTCACCGGCCTGCTCATCACCGACGGTCGGGCATTCGGGCGGAGCTATCGCGGCTTCGGCGGGATGCTTGCGCTGCGCGGTGGCGAACCATCTTTGCAATGGCTGCGCACCCATCCCTACCGTTTCGACCCGGCCATCGAGCAGGCGGTGCAGAGCTTCCCGATGCTGGTGGTGGATGGGCAACGGGTGGCAGGCATCGGCGATAACGGCCAGCGCAACCGCCGCAGCTTCGTTGCGCTTGACCGCGAAGGCTATGTGCTACTGGGCGTGACGCAAATGACGCAGTGGACGCTGACGGACTTGGCCGATTTCCTGGCGGCGTCGTCCGAGCTACGCGTCGTGCACGCGCTCAACTTAGACGGCGGCGGGTCATCCGGCCTGTGGCTGGATGAAGCCCTCGGCGGCCTCTCGATGAACTCGTTCGAGCCGGTGCCAGCAGTGATCGCCATCTTCAGCCGGTGATGGTCGAGCGATGTGGAAGGGCTGGATAATAGGCGAAGGCAATGCTTTCGTCTATCCAAAGGAGCTTTGTCCGCTTCTAGATGCGATCGTAGAACAACAGCATCGTTTTGCCGTAACGCCGTTGGTCGCTCAGTTCG
Organism: uncultured Anaerolineae bacterium; assembly: GCA_937959265.1. Classification (GTDB taxonomy): domain Bacteria; phylum Chloroflexota; class Anaerolineae; order J036; family Brachytrichaceae; genus JAAFGM01. The sequence goes on from CALGMA010000026.1 coordinate 55,812, forward strand.
AGGTGATCGAGCGTGATCGGGAAGTATTCCTTCGGGTCAAGCTGGACGATGACCGTGCCGGATTCGCTCAACCAGCCGATGTTCTCGTCAATCGCGATCAGCGCCCGCGACCACAGCCCCTGATACTGCGGTGGGGCAACGAAGATGTAGTCGTAGCGCGCGTTGGGCCGCGCTTGCAGGTAGTCGAAGGCATCCTGCCGGATCACGCGCGCTTTGGATTCGAGATTTGTGATGCGAAGGTTCTCGCGGATGACTTTGATGGCCTGCGGCCCGATGTCAATCAGCGTGGCATGTTCTGCCCCGCGGCTAAGCGCCTCGATCGCCACAGCGCCGGTGCCGGCGAACAGGTCCAGCCAGCGCGAGCCGCACACGTTATCCATCAGGATGTTAAAGATCGCTTGCTTGGCGCGGTCGGTGATGGGGCGGGTCGCGTCGCCCGAAACGGATTTCAGCTTGCGCCCTTTGGCGCTGCCGGTGTTGACTTGCATGTGCGCGAAATCACCTCCCAAAACGAACAAGCGATAGGCACGCCGGCCGGTGTGAGATTGGGCTCAGCCGGTCCGCGCCATAGCCGGCGTGAATACCAATTCCAAACGCCAACCGTCATCTGTGCGCTCCGCGCGCCACACGCCGGCCGTCGGCGCAGGATTGCCGTTGTCGAAGACGAACTGCGATAGATCGAGCGCGCCGTTCGACAGTGTTTGCAGCAGGGCCTTGGTCGGCGAGCCGTGAGTGACGAATCCAACGCGCGTGAACGAATCGCCCTCGACGCGCGCCAGTAGATCCTGCACACGGGCCTTGACGCTTTCGAAGCTCTCATCGCTGCGGTGCTCGGCCAGCGTCTCTTCGATCTGGATGGGGGCCTGCGTGTGCTCCGCAATCAAGCGCGCGGTCTCCTGGGTGCGGTCCAGTGGCGAGACAAACAGCCGCTCCAGATTGCACTGCGACAGGTACAAGCCGGTCGCGCGAGCTTCCTCGCGTCCGGCCTCGGACAGCGGCGGGCCAGGCGCGCGATCATAGGCTAGGCCGGTATTTGGCTGTGGGTGGGCGTGGCGGATGAGATAGAGTGCTTTTAGCATGGTGTTGTGTTGCGTTGCGCGTCGTTCATTCGCGGCAGGCCACCAAGGATTCTTTGAGTCGGTTGCCGGCTGCCGGCTCGTAACAGCGGCAATACTTGGCGCTGGTGTCGAGCAGCGGGCCGCCGCTCCAGCTCAACACGGTCAGTTGCGAGCGGGCGCATTGCACGCCCGGCTGCGGGCTGTCGGTCGGAGCAGTGTAGAGCCAGCCGATGCCCGCCGGGCCGCGCCGCTCATGGATCATCCAGATGCGCGATTCGCGCAGCGGGTCACCGGCGTTAATGTCAATGCCGTCCGTCACGCCGAGGTAATACACAAATCCAAACACGAAGGGTGCCGACAACGACAAGAAAGCGATGATGCCCACTCCGATGCGTTCCAGCCACAATCTCGTCTTGCTCATACTCGCCGATAAGTCAACCAGGACGGGTCGGGCCGCACCAGGCGGTCTGATCCGTTGTGCGAAGATAGGCTAGTATAATCTTGATGCCTTTGGGCACAGTGACGTGGGCGCGTTCGCCAAGGCATAGATCAGGCACGCTGGCTGTCCGGTCGAAGAGTGTGCCAGGAGCGCCGAGCCGCTCACCGCAGACGCGAATGCACCCCATTCACGCGCGGGGACGTGGCGGAACTGGCAGACGCGCATGACTTAGGATCATGTGCCGCAAGGCGTGTGGGTTCGAGTCCCACCGTCCCCATCGAAATCAAAACCATGAACTTCCAAGTTGAAACCCTCGATACGCACGAAGTGCGCCTGACCATCACCGTAGATGACGATGTCGTGAACAAGGCGCGTCACGATGTGGCGCGCGAGCTATCCAAGCAAGTCCGCATCCCCGGCTTCCGCCCTGGTCATGCGCCGATGGCAGCCGTCATCCGCGCCGTCGGCGGTCAGTCTGTCTTCGATGCTGAAGTCGTGGATCGCGTCGCCCGCGAGGTGTATCCGAAAGCGTTGGATGAGGCCGGCATAGACCCATATGGCCCTGGCCAGATCGAGGAGGTGAAGCAATCGCCTTACCAATTGGTCGCACGTGTGCCACTCGAACCGAAGGTGGACCTGAAGGACTACAGATCCATTCGCCTGCCGGCGCCGTCGGTCGTCGTCACCGATGAGGAAATCGAGCAGCAGCTCCAGTTCATCCGCGAGGAGAACGCCATCGTGCAACTGGCCGAACGGCCGGCAGAGATGGGTGACCTGGTCGAGGTGAGCGTGGTGGGCAAACTGCATGGCAGCAATGAAGAGATGCTCCACTTACAGCCGAGGCGCGGCATGGTGCTCGACGCGGATCGCGAAGCGTTGCCCGGGCTGTCGGCCCTCATCGTTGGGATGAGCGCTGGCGAACACAAGGACGCGACGCTGACCTTGCCGGATGACTTCGATGAAGAATCGCTGCGCGGCAAGCAGCTCGATGTTGCGATTGATGTGCAGCGGGTGAGCAGCCGGACGCTCCCCGACATCAACGACGAACTCGCCCAGGCAGCCAGCACCTTTTCGACCCTGGCCGAGCTGCGCGAGGACTTGCGTCACCGGCTGATCGAATACAAGCAGCGCCAGGCCGATCAGGAATTCGCGATGCAGGCGCTCAATGCGTTCGCCGCGCTGGCCGAGGTGCACTATCCGCCCGCGTTCGTCGAGGACCGGCTGAACGATTTGCTGCAGGACTTCAAAGACGACGTCCGCCAGACTGAAGGGCTGCCGTTCGAAGAGTGGCTGAAGGTGCAAGGCAAGACCGAGCAGCAAGTCCGCGAGGAGCTGCGACCCATTGCCGAGCAGCGCGGCCGGCGCGGCCTGGTGATGCGCGAGCTGGCGCGCGCCGAGGGCCTGAACGTGAGCGAGGAGGAGATCGCTGCCGAAGTCGAGCTGACTGCCCGGCGCTACGGCAGCCGCCAGGTCGAGGTGCGCAAGGTGCTGGCCCAAGAAGACACGCGCAGCGCCATCAAGAACAACATTCTCTCGAGCAAGGTGCTCGACTGGATGATGCGGATCGCCAAGGGCGAGCTGGCGGCTGAACCGGTCGGCCAGCCGGCCGAGCCGGCGACTGAACCGTCAGCTGCCTGATCACCAATGTTCAGCTAACAATGGCGCGATAGTAATGGTGGATCAGTTAAACGCGAAGAGTTTCATTTGAGCCATCCAGCAGCGCTTTCGCGCGGATGGCTACAGAGGGGCAAGTCCATGGTTCCAATCTATTCCCAGGCACAGTTCGACGCGATCAAGAGCGTCATCCCGATGGTGATCGAGACCAACGGGCGCGGCGAGCGCGCGTACGACATCTACTCGCTGTTGTTGAAGGAGCGTATCGTCTTCCTCGGCACGCCGATCAACGACCAGGTGGCCAACCTGATCGTGGCGCAGTTGCTCTTCCTGGAGCGGGAGGACAACGAGAAGGACATCCAGTTCTTCATCAACTCACCGGGAGGCTCGGTCTATGCCGGCATGGCCATCTACGACACGATGCAGATGATCTCGGCGCCGGTAGCCACATTCGCCGTCGGCCTGACGGCCAGCTTTGGTACACTGTTGCTCTTGGCCGGCACCAAGGGTAAGCGCTACGCTTTGCCCAACGCCACCATTCACATGCATCAGCCGCTTGGCGGCGCCCAAGGTCAGGCGTCCGATATCGAGATTCAAGCGCGCGAGATCCTGCGCATCAAGGACACGATCAACAAGATCATCATGCGCCACACAAACATGACCGAGGAGCAAGTGATCCGCTATACCGACCGCGATGTGTATTTCACGCCGGAGCAGGCCAAAGAGCTAGGCGTGATTGACGCCATCGCCGAACTTAACCCCAGCAAAGTGGCGTTGCTCGGCCAGCCGAAAGTAGAGGCGTTGCCGGCAGCCGATCAGATTCACAAGGTCTGACCTGCGCGGATGAAGAGCCGGTTCTCGAAGCAGACCGGCTCTTTTTTGTGTGGCGAGTGGGGGGAAGGGTGTGATATGGCACATGACACACAACGCGCCTCTTGCCTCACGCCCGCCGAACTAGACGCCGCATCGCCTATGGCCTCAATCGAATCCAGGCCGATTCGCCTACTCGAATTAGTTGCCTGTGTTTTCGTGCTCGTTCTGACTGCCTGCTCGCCCGAACCGGCCCCGCCGGAGATTCCCGACGCCACGCCGCAGATTCGGTTGACGATCTTCGCGCCGACGGAAACACCGCTTCCCACGGCGACGCCGCAGCCTACCGACACACCGATGCCGCCTCAGCCAGTCCGCCTTCTCTTTGCCGGCGCGATTGACACGCTGCACCCCTTCTATGCCACATCGGCCGGTGCGCGCGACGTGCTGGGCGCGCTGTTCATTGGCTGCGTCGGTCAAGATGAGCAGAGCGCGCCGGTTGCGTTGGGATGTGAGCAAACGCCCACCGCAGAAAACGGCGGCGCGATTTTCATCGGCGAAGGGTTGGATCGCCATTTGCAGGTGACCTTTCGGATCCGACCGGACTGGCGCTGGACTGACGGCGTCCCTGTCAGCGCGCTGGACGCGGTTTACGCCTGGCAGTTGGTCATGTCGCCGGAGGCCGGCCTGCGCGATCCGCTTGCCCAAAGTGTGTTCTCGATGATTGCGCTTGACGACCGAACAGTCGTCGTGAATTTCATGAGCGCAGCACAGGCGCGCGCTGCAGCAGCAGGCGCGCTGCGGGGTGAGGTGCCGTTCGAATATTTCTCGCGGCTGGGCGACTACGCAGCCTATGCACAACGCGAACGGCCGCTGGCGCCGGCGAACTATTGGGCGGTGCTGCGCTGGTTGCCCGCGCACCTGTTGCGCGATGTGTCCTCGATGGAACAACGCAGCAGTGCGTTCGCTGCACGGCCGGTCGGCGACGGCGCCTATGAGATTGCTGACGTTGGTGAGAGCCGCATCGTGCTGCGGCCGTCGGCGCGGCCGTTCCCGATCGGTGCACCCGGCGTAGCCGGCATCGAGTTCGTCGCAGGTGGTCCGGCGACGCTGGTTCAAGGCAGTGCGCCGTTCGTCTCGCTCGAGCCGCTGCCCGACCGCGCGGCCGCGGGCGATGTGACCGCGATCAGTTATCCCGCCGGCCTCGAGCAACTGGTGTTCAACGTGGACCGCTTCCCGTTCGATGATGTGCGCGTGCGTCAGGCGGTGGCGCATGCGATTGACCGCGCGGCGCTGGTTGGCGACACACGTTCGGCTGTGCCTGCTCGCTCGGCGCTGTCGTACGATCCGGCTCGCTCACGCGCGCTGTTGGCCGAGGCCGGCTGGGTATGCAATACCTGGCCCTGCCGCAAGACATTCACGGACGCGAACGGGGCGGTTGTCACCCGCACGCTCGAATTCAAGCTGACCACGACCGAGCGCGAGCCGCGCAATACCATCGCGCAAATCATTCAAAAGCAATTAGCGGCAGTCGGCTTCGGGGTAGATATCGAGATCGTGTTCGGGCTTGGCCGTGAAAGCAAGATGTTTGCGCCTTATGAAGCAGGGGGGATCTTGCTCACGCGCAATTTCGATGCCGCGCTGTATCAGACGATCGCGCCAACTGCACTGGGCGGGCAATTCGGCTGTGCCAGTATCCCGACCCGCGATGCGCATGACTTCTCCAAAGGCAACGCCGGCGGTTTCTGCGACGAGGCTGTGGAGCGGTTGATCGCCGAAGCAGAAGACGGCGAATCCGTGATTTCGCCGCGCGCGCGGGAAAGAGCCTTTGCGCAGGCAGAGGCGGCAATCCAGCAGGCTGCGCCGTTCGTCCCGCTCTACGCGCCGAAGCGCGAGGCGTGGTCGCGTGGCGTGGCCGGCGTGCGGCCGTCGCCGTATGTGCCGATTACGTGGAACGCCTGGGAGTGGCGTGCGCGCTGAGCAGGCTGACCCGTGCCGGCAACAGCAGTAGGGGAGAGATTGTCCCTTGAGAGGCCCCCGGCGCGTCTTTGTGCCTTCGGGTGACTCACGGGGTCGATCGGTTCGTCTGACGCCGATCGAGCTTGACCTCCTCTAAAGCTTCGAGCTGGTCTTTGAGCATGCGCGATTGTTCGTCCACTTCGGTAGATAGGTGGCTGTAGTTGGCTGCCTGGTCGGTGGACTGCATCGCGAGCGCCTGTGAGTAGATCGCGCCGAGCGCAGCAACGGTGTTCTCCAACTGCACCTCGGCCTGGCGGGTGAGGCTCTGCAGTTTCTGCAGCGATTGCATCTGGTCGGCGCGCGCGGCCAGCGTGTGCTCGATGCTGGCGCGCACGTGCGGATCGGTCTCGGTCGCCAGTTGTGCAGTCAGTTTCTTGATAGCCTGCGGTACGTTCACGAGGTCGTTCTGGATGACCTCGTTGCGCTTGAATTCTTCGATGCGGCGCGACATTGCTTCGACCTCCTTCACCCAAATGGCGACCTGATCGGCCAGCTCGCGGAGCTTGTCTTTGCGCATCGGGTCGCTGGTTGCGTTCATCAGCGCGTCTATCTGTCGCTTGTAGACCTGCGCCTGCGCTAGACGCGCTGCAGCCTCCGAGCCATGTGCGCTCTGTGCCGTCCCTCGGCTTTGTACCGTGCGCCTGGCAGCGTCATCCCCGCTTTCGTCGGCGAGGAAGATTCTGGATGCAGTGGCCAGCACCGAGATCAGCATCGCGCCAATTGGGAAGATTGCCCAGGGGAAATCCGGGCTGGTGACGACGTTGATCATGGCCAAGAAGAGCGTGACTGCAAACAACGGCGTCGTCTCTCGCAGAAATCGCCTGAGTTTGGGGGATGTGTTCATGTCGCTCGGATTGTAGTAGGAGGGGAAGGGGGTGTATTTCTCTGCAGGGGCGAGACATGGGGTAGGCGCAGGCATTGCCTGCGCCTACCCTCGTATGTTGCGCCTGCCCCTCGCCAGAAATGCACCCGGGGAGGGTGGCCGGCAGTTGGCGGCCTATAATTCAAACGTTATGAGCGAGGGGCGTGCTATCGTGTGTGCGATTCTGCGCATCGCATGGTGCGCTTGCTTCGTTGTCGTCGTATCAGGCGTTGCAGTGCCGACCGCCCTCTTCGCTGCGTCTTATCAACCGGCTTCAGCACGCCAAGAGCGACGCATCGTCCTGAGCAGCGTGCCTGACGGCATCGTTCCGCGATCCGACAACATCTGGCAATGTGCATGTGATAACGACGGTTGCTGGCCGGGCTGCTTCACCATCGCCTCGGCGACCCTCCTGAAGTACTGGTCCGAGCGCGGCTATCCGGCGCTGTGGGACGGCAATGAGAGCGCTACTTTGCAGCGCTTGCGTGACTTGTTCCCCAACCTGTTCTGCTACAACAACGTGGATGATGATGGGAGGATCAGCGATAGCGGTTACGACGCGGCCGACGTCGCCAAAGGGTTCGACTGGTTCGTGCGCGAGCGTGGCTATCAGTTCAGTGTCAGGGCAATCTACGCGCCGAAGTTCGAGCAAATCGTCGAGCAGATTGATGCCGGCCGGCCGGTCATCGGCGCATTCGGCACCTCGCCTTGGGGCAGCCATGCCGGCACCATCATCGGCTACGACGCGACCAACGGCCGGCGAGCGATGATCGTGCGCCCCAATTTACTCAACAAGCCCGATACCGAATTGGAGTGGGGCGTCGGCTATGGCGAATTCGCTATCGTCGTCGTCATCCCGCAAGGCGCAAGTGAAGCGCTGGAGGTCGGCGGCGGCCCATCGCTCAGCGTCGAGGTCATCGTGAATGACGCCGATCCCGGCTTCACGGCCTACGGCGATTGGATCCCTTATCCGGTTGGATTTGCGAGCGAATCGCGCTTTGCGATCACGACCGATCCGTCTAACCTCGGCCCTGGCGACGATACCGCCGTTGCCCGCTGGACGCCTGATCTGCCCTTCGACGGCGTCTGGGAGGTGTTGGCCTGGGTGCCACGCGAAGATACCGACGACAGCGCGGTGCCGGTGGCTACCTATCGCATCGTGCACGCCGAAGGCATGAGCCTCGTGCGGCGCTCGCAGAACAAAGCCCGACCAGGCTGGATGGCGTTGGGTGCGTATCCCTTTGTGCGCGGCGACGCCGGCTATGTCCTGTTGGGCAATCACACCGGCGACAATCCGCTGCGCAAGGTGTGGGCTGATGCGCTGAAGTTCGTATGGCGTGCGCCGCTCATCGTCCGCTCCGAAGTGGGTGGGCCGGAAGCGCTCGTCATCAACGGCCAGCGACGCACCATTCCCGATGTGCAAACGTTCGAAGCCCTGCGGCTGAATCCTGCGCATGTACATGCAACTTCTCCCATTGCGCTGGCACAGTATGGCCCGGACGAGATCCTGCCTTCGGTGATGAGCGTATGGATCGGCCAGTATTTCAACAACACGTTGCTCTCTCCACCAGCCTCGCTGGTCAAGGCCGATTCGACGCTGAACTTTCGCTGGAATGGCGCCGCGCCGGCGGCCAACATGGGCGCGCGCGATTTCTCGGTGCGCTGGACGCGTTACCTGGCGCTGAGCGAGGGTGTCTATCCCTTCCGTATCGAGGCAGTGGGTGGCGTGCGGCTGTGGGTGGATAGCAAGTTGGAGATGGACGCCTGGGATGCGGATTCCAACGTGTATATCGCCCATGACAAGGATGTACGCGTGACCGCCGGCTTGCATCGCGTGGATATCGAGTACGTCAACCGCGGCGGCAACGCGCAGATCCGCCTGGGCAACCTGCCACCCAACATGCCTATCGTGCCGGAGGAACCCGCGCGATGGCGTGCGTCGCCTACGGCGACGTTGCGCTGGTCCGATGCCGGCGACGCCGACGACGTCACCGGCGAAAGGCTGCGCCGTTTCTTCGTGACGGTATGGCGCGAAAGCGATGGCTGGCGCACGACCAGCGGCTGGATCACAGAGACGCAATGGACGGTGAACCTGCCGGCGGATGGGCGTTACCTGTGGAGCGTGCTGGCAAGTGACGGCACGGCCAACAGCGACGCTACGCTGCCACGCGAAATCCTGGTGGATCGCACACCGCCATGGGCGCAGATGCTTGATGCAACAACGGCAATCAGCCTGAGCGCGATGCTCAGCGCCACGGCCAGCACGCCGGTAGATGCCTACCGGCTGATCACCGACGCGAACGGCAATCTGATCGTCGAGAGTGCTGCGCTCGATGAGGTCAGCGTGCCGCAGGTGCGGCCGGTGATTCCACCGATGGCAGGCATCGCGCCAGAGGCGCTGGGTAACCTACCGGCAGTGTACCTGCGCTGGTCTGGCAAAGATATGCCAGGCGATTCAGATACGGGGTTGACTTATGATGTGCAGGTCCGCGAGATCGTGCGTGCGCGCACCAGCTATACGGTCACGACTGAAGAGGTGGCCGTGCCGCGTATTGCCTACGAGCTGATCTTGTCGGGCACGGAAGAGATCACGATGCCGGTAGTGTTGACGGAGGTCGTCGTCATGACGACCGTCGTGCCGCTGGTCGAGTTCCAGCCGATCGCCGACAGCTCATGGATCACGATCGCGACCGGCCTGCGAGAGACACACATGATCTTCATCGGCGATCCCGGCAGCACCTACGAGTTCCGCGTGCGCGCCGTGGATGCCGCTGGCAACGAGCAGAAATGGTATGACGGCTACTCCGTGCAGGCCATGATTGACCCGCGCAGCGTGGTGTATCGGGAGTATGTGCCGATCGTGCTGCGTTGATCACCAACGCGACGGTTGCACGCGACTTTACCAGGCTTCGCTCGTATGATGGGTGAACAGATTATCTGAACATGAGTGAGCCTGTCTTCGACCCCTACAGCACGGGTCAGCCGCAACGGGCAGCACTGCCATCGCCACAAGATCCGCCGGCGCCTCGGCTACCGCCAGCCGGCGCACCCTATCCCGATGCGTTGATGCCGCAGACGAACCCATGGGCGATCGTCAGCCTGGCCTCGAGTATCCTGGCCTGGTGCGGGCTGTTTGGCATCGGCGGCCTAATCGGCATCATTACCGGCGTCGTGGCGCGCAACGAAATCCTAACCAGCCACGGCACACAGTCCGGCGAGGGCTTAGCCGTTGTCGGCATCATCCTTGGTGCGCTGAATGTGGCCTTCGCCTGCCTGTTCATCTTGTGTGTCTCTTCCCTCTTCGGCTTTCTATTCGTCTGAACGCAGCGTGCCGCAGGTACAAAGCCTGCAACCCACGTCGTTACAGTCGTTACAATGGGATTGTGTGCAGATGGATAGCGAAGGCGCGGTCAGTGCTACGACGGGCAGGGCTCTATGTCGTGCTCGTCGTCGCCGCGGTCGCGCTGTTCTATTTGGCCGTCAACCTGTCGAGCATCGGGCCATTGACGCTCCTCGCTGCTGCTGTCATCTTCGTGTGCCTGGTCATTTTGTTCATCGCAGCGCAGGTGCAACCTCAGCCTCAGCCGACACAACCCAACGTGGCGACCACGCTACTCGTTCCCTCCGTCGTCGTGAGCGAAGTGCGCGCAGCGGCGCTGGTCACTTACAGCCAGATCGGCGCGGTCACCGTCAAAAAGGAGCGCGGTCGAACGTCGCCTGACTCGTTCATCAAGCCACTGCGCGATAAGCTGCTGGGCGAGGAGTTGGTGATGGACGTCGGAGTGCGCGTAGTCGCCGGCGTCAACCTCAAGCATCTGCGCGAGGAGGATGTGCGCGTGTCCGGCAGCACCGTCGAGATCACGTTACCGCCTACCAAGGTGCTGATGGTCTATGTGGACGAGTCGCTCACCCGCACGGTGTCGCATAAGGCCGGCTGGTTCACTGGACGCGACATCACGCTGATGGACGCAGCCCGGCGCGACGCGATGGAGGCGTTGGTCAATGCATCTGTCGAAAAGGGCCTGCTCGAAAAGGCCGGCCAGCAAGCCGCCGCAGCAGTGGCTGCACTGGCGCGTGGCCTCGGCTTCGAACAAGTGAGTGTCTGCCCCACGCTGCCGCCGCCCGGTGCGCATTTCGAAGAGTTGCAAGATCCGGCCATGATCGCGCGCATTAAGGCCGAGCCGGCGCCCCTGTTGCCGCGAGACGACCAGGCCGGTGACGCATGATCGCCGTCAATCCAGCACGCCGAAGCGCCGGCGCGCCAGCAGCCGGAAGGTCTGAACGATCGTCCGCTTGACCGGCATCTTGGTTGCGCCCGGTTTGCGGTCGTAGCGCAGGATCATCGGCGCTTCGTTCACCGTTGCGCCGGCCAAGTGCATCTTGATCAGGATGTCCACCATGCAGGCGAACCCGCGCTCGACGAACAGCAGGTCGCCGAAACGGTCGAACGCCCTGCGCAGCGCGCCGGCGCGGTAGGCGCGATAGCCGCACGAGTAGTCGCGCGCGCCGGGAATCGGATACACGATGCGGAACAGCCAGCTCAAGCCGGTGCTGAGCAGTTGGCGGTAACGCGGGATGCCGAGCATGCGCGACCCGTGCTGGTAGCGCGAGGCGATCACCAGGTCATTCCCCTCTTCGATCATCATGACCATGCGCGGGATTAAACCGGGCAGATGCGTGTCATCGGCGTCCATAGTAATGATCACGTCATCGTCGCTCGTGGCGCGCGACAGCGCACCTTTCAAGCCAGTTTTGATCGCCTCGCCCAACCCGCGGTTGACCTCGTGCGTCAGGATGTCGAGGCAGAGCCGGTGCGCATCTGCCGCCGCGCGGGCCAGTTCCGGTGTGCCGTCTGTGCTGCCGTCGTTGGCCAGGATGACGCACAATCCGCCGCTGAAGTGAGCGTCGGATACGGCCGAGATGCGGGCGAGCAACCGAGGGAGCGCTGCAGCCTCGTTGTAGGCGGGAAGGACGACGAAGATCACAAAGGTTCGCTACGTGGCGAAGCCACAGATGGCTTGCCGGTGCGAATTCTAACATCGTGAATGCTATCATCACCTGCGTGATGACACATCGGCAGGCGCGCGTTGCAGCATGCGCATGTTGCGCGCTGGTATTTCTGCTGGCAACGTGGACGTTGGACGCGCGTGGCTTATGGGGGGACGAGGCGTTCTCGGTATGGGCAAGCAAACAGCCGGCCATGTCGCTCATCGCCGGCCTCGACGCTCAACCCCCGCTGTATCACCTGTTACTCGGCGCGAGCCGCATGCTATGGGGCGAGTCGGTCTTTGCGCTGCGCTACCTGTCGGTGTGTTGCAGCGTATTGCTGGTGGCCGTAGGCGCGCGGCTGGGTCGGCTGATCGGTGGATCGAGCGCCTTGGCGTTTACGGCGCTGTTGCTTGCCGTCTCGCCGATCTCGCTGTACTTTGCCCAGGAAGCGCGCATGTATGCGCCGGCTGTGCTGTTCGCCGGTGGCGCAATGTTGCTGGCCGTCGCGTCCCTCAAACGCCAAGCGAAAACCGCAGGATGCGGTACACAGGACTGGAGACGCGATGCGTCCTACGTCCTGCTCTCGCTCGGCGCGCTGTTCACGCATTACTACGCCGTCGGCGTATTGCTCGTGAATGCGCTGGCCCTCGGGCTGGTGGCGTTGCGTTCGCGCGATGCCCGGCGCATCGTTGCCTGGCTGGTCGCCCATCTCCTCATCGCGCTCGTCTTCGGCGCGTGGTTCCTGGGGCTGCAATCGCGCTATGCGTCGCGCGCCATCGCCGGGCGCGCGCGCATCATGCCGGCCCTCGAAGACATCGTGAGCAACTTCGGCGTGGGCGTCAACGGCCTGCTGTTCGGGATGCGCGCTGACGGCAGCCTGACCGCTGCGGCGCTCGCTTTGTTCGCGTTGGCCATGATCGGCGTGATTGGCTACTGGCGACGCGGGCAACGCGGCGACGCCTGGCTTATCTTGGGCTGGATTGTCGCCTCGCTCGGCGTAGTGGCCGCGACGGCGGGGCGCTCCGGCATCGTGGGCGACTTCAACCCACGCTACTATCTCTTCGCGCTGTTACCCCTGACGCTGGCCGCTGCCGGCTGGGTCGTGCTCATCGAGGATGTCCTCCGGCGCGCCGTGCGCTCTCCTGTCCCGCGTCGTCTGGTGCTCCCTTTTGCATTCGTCATCCTCATCGCGCTCGCGCCAGCCGCCATCGGCAACCTGCAGTTGTTCGATCTGAGCTGGCAAAAAAGCCGCTACGATGCGATGGTCGGCGCCATCCGCGCGCGCGCGCAGCCGGGCGATGGCGCGGTGCTGGTCAACAGCGATCAGTTCCCGCTCCTGGCGTATTACGGGCCGCTCGACATGCCGGTGTGGATCGTTGGCAACGATGCGCTCAACCGCGACCCAGCTTCGGTCGAGGCAGAGCTGTCGCGCTTCGCCGAGGGCAAGTCGCGCCTGTGGCTGGTGAACTATGGTTGGGCTATGGCGCTGCAACCGCCCTCTGTCGTTGAGCAGGCGCTCAATCAACGCGGCGCGCGCACCTATGCCCAGGGTTTTCAAGATGTGTCGTTGGCGCTCTATGACATGCGCTTCGCCGCCGGGGATGCGCCGGTGCGGCCGCAGCGCGTCCGCTTCGGCGAGCAGATCACGCTGGTGGGCGCGCGCGGGCGTGCGCAGCCATATCACCCCGGCGAGGCGGTCACGCTCGATCTAATCTGGCAGGCCGACCAGGTGCCGCGCGCCGATTACACCGTGTTCATGCATCTGCGCCGCGCTGATGACCGCAGCCAGATCGCCGCGTTCGACAGCCCGCCGGTGAACGGCGCTGCGCCGACCTCGCGCTGGACACCCGGCGAGGTCATCACCGACACGCGCGCCGTGCCGATCCCCGCCGACGCGCCGCCGGGCGAATACGACGTCGTGATCGGCTTATACCTGTATCCGACCTTCGAGCGACTGACGATTGACGGCGGGGAAGCGACCGAGCACATCGTCGAGCGCGTGACGGTTCTCTCGCGCTGAGTGCCGGCTACCTGTTATATTGCACCCTCGTTCGTAGCCATGTCGCGCATCAACCTTGCCTTGCTCGTCGCACTCGTCTGCGCCTTGTCCGTATGGGCCGTTGTTCCTCCGCCATCGTCACAAACTGCGCCGCCGCCTGAATGGCGCTATCGCCGCCCGATCACCCTCACCAATGCCGGGCCGACCGACCTGCGTGACTTTCAGGCGCGGCTGGCGCTCGACGCGCAAAATTTCGACTTCGACCTGGCGCGGCCCGACGGCGGCGACCTGCGCTTCGCCGACGAGGACGGCCGGCGTTACCTGCCGCACTGGATAGAGCGCTATGATGTCGGCGCGCGGCAGGCAGTCGTCTGGGTCAAAACGCCCCACATCCCGGCGGCGGGCCGACGAACCATCTACCTCTACTACGGCAGCGCGGCGGCAAATGACCTCTCCGGCGGCGGGCGCGCCTTCGAGATGTTCGACGACTTCGGCCGGCCTGGACTCGGCTATTACACCTTCGGCCCGCCGGTCACCGTCATGACGCGCACCGAAGCCTGGGAGACTGAGGCGCCCCACACTTTGAGCGTGGTTGAACTGAACCGCGACGGCTACCGCTACTGGGGCTACTATGGCCTGGCCGATTGCGGCGGCATCGGGCTGGCGCGCAGCAACGATTTGATGAACTGGGTGAAGTGGCCTGAGCCGCTCTTGAATCGCGACGGCGAGCGCTGGCCGTCGGCGCAAAAGGTGGGCGATCAGGTGTACATGATTTACGACCGCGATCACTGCGGAGTGAGCCACTTGGTGATGCGCACCAGCGCCGACGGCGTTCACTTCGACTCGGCGTATCGCGTCGTCGTGCCTCAGGAGGCGGGCATACGCAACCAGAATCCGGCCCTGTTCCGCGACCCGCAGACCGGCATGTTCTACCTGTATTGGTTTCGCGGCAGCAGCGAGGCCGGCTTCTGGCAGATCAAGATGCGCCGGGCTTGGAGCGTGGAGGGCCTGGTCAACCCGGCGTCCGAGCGCGTCTTGCTCGATGTGCCGTACGAGCTGGCCGCGCCTAACATGATGTTCCACGACGGCGCCTACTTCCTCTCCACCGAGGTGAACGAAAACGCTTGGAAGACGAAGATCTACGTCGGCCCATCGCCCGCCGGCCCGTTCACCCCGTTGCCCGACGCGCCGCAGCTCAGCGACAACCAGGCCTGTTTGTTCCAGCACATCTTCGCGACGACGCTACACGCCTACATCTGCAAGGACACCGGCGCCGGCTGGGTGCTGAACCATCGCAGCGCCGATTTGTCCGCCGGGCGCAGTGCCCGCCGTCAGCTCGATCCCGGCGTGTGGACTGCGCTGGGCGGGGCGTGGGCACCGATTGAGATAGACGAGGCCATCGGCGCGCGCGTCGCGCTCGGCGCGAGCGGCGAAGGCCTGCTGATGACCGCGCTGCCGGGCAGCGACTACGTCTTTGAGGCGCGCGGCCGCCTGCAAGACCGCGCCGGCAAATGGGGCCTGGCGGTGCGCGTGCAAGATGCGGATAACCACTACCGGGTCGAAGTTGAGCGCGCCGCAGACGGCGATGCGCTTGCGCGCGTCTATCGCGTTGCGAACGGCGCGCGCGAGGTCGAGCTGGCCGGCGCATCGAACGTCGGCCTCGATCCGCTGGACTGGCTCAAGCTCAGCGTGGCCATTCGGGGGAACGAAATGCGGGTCAGGCTGAACGACGGGTACGAGTTCGCGGCAGCGGATCCTCAGGCGCGCTTCGCTTCGGGCCGCAGCGGGCTGTGGGTCGCCGGCAGCGCCCAGTTCGATGACGTCGTTTGGCGCAAGGTTGCCGCACTCGAACCCAAAGCGGTGATCGGTGCACGCGAGCAACGCGACGCGACCCATGCGAACTGGTCAGGGCGCGATGATGCTGCACTGCGCGCTGCAGCCGATGCGAGCCATCAGCGCCTCACCTGGCTCGCCGCACTGCTTACGCTGATCGCGCTGGGCATCGTTGCGCTGGGCTTCCTCCACAACCGGCGATAATTCTGAAGCGTCGCATCATGGAAGAGCATTATGGGATGCCGTCGTTGCCGCGGCCCGACGCCTGCACACCAGAGGGGTTGTGGCCGGAGCTGATCATCAACGGCGTCGAACGTATCCATAACCACGCGGTATCGCCCGATGGCCGACGCGTCGCGTTCTACCGCGATCGCAACGGGCAGAGCGATTTGTTCACCATTGAGCTGGACTCGAATGGCGCGCCCAACTGGCCGAGTCGGCTGACGTTCGAACGCACCTACGTCAACTGGTGGGAGGATGAACCGCCGGCCTGGACGCCCGACAGCCGTTTCGTCATCTATGGCGCGTACGATGATGACGTGAGCAATCTCTACGTCGTGCCTGCCGACGGCGGCCAGCCGCGCCAGTTGACCGAGCTGTACTACGACGCATCCGAGCCGGCGGTGTCGCCTGACGGCCGACTGGTCGCCTTCAGCACCTACAAAGATGGCGCATCGCAGATTGCCGCTGTGCCGTTCGAAGGGGGGTGGGTGACCGGGTTGACGCATGGCACTGACGAGTGCGGATCGCCGGTCTGGATGCCGGATGGCTCGTGCATCATCTACCAGGCTTCGCCGCAGCATCGGATCAAGCAGACCGATATCTACGCAATCTCACCGCAGGGCGGCGCGCCGGTTCGGCTGACGCCGGGCGACGGTGCACAGTACTGGGCGCCCAGCGTTTCGCCGGATGGGTCGTGTATCGCCATGCTGTGCAACCGCAGCGGCAACGATGAAGTGTGGCTGATGGCTGCCGATGGCTCTCGCTTGGCCCAACTCACCCACATCGGCCAGGACGTCGAGGACTTTGCGTGGGCAACGGACGGCAAGCGTATAGTGCTCATCGGCAGTGAGCAAGGCAGCGATCCACTTTACGTCGTTACTATTGATGACTGCAAAACGACTCGATTGAGGCGGCCGGCGGGGAATCACAGCACGCCGCGATGGGTGCCCGGCAGAGACGCGTTCGTCATCGGATTCGACAGCCCCAGCCAGCCGCCCGATTTGTATCTGTGCACTGGAACACCAGGGTCAGGCGAGGATCGCGCGCTGACCAACAGCGCGCCACCGGCGCTGAGGAACTATCCGTTCATCACGCCGTTGCACATCGAATTCACCAGTCACGATGGCTGGCTGATTCCGGGATTCCTCTATCGGCCCGGCGCGCTGACCGAAAACCGAAACCGCAGACGCGGCCTGCCGGGGATCGTCTATCCACACGGCGGCCCAAACGCGCAGTATGATCTGGCTTGGGATCCCGTGCGCCAATACTTTGTTGCCAAAGGCTATGTTATTCTGTGTCCCAACTATCGGGGTTCGACGGGTTATGGTAGACATTTCAAGGAAGGCAACCTGTTCAATTGGGGAGTAGGTGATCTGCAGGACTGTCTGGCAGCGGCTGATGTATTGATGCGCACGCCGAGGGTTGACCCTAAACGGTTGGCGATCTGGGGACAGAGCTACGGCGGCTACCTCTCGTTGTTGGCGTTGGTGAAAGATCCGCAATATCGTTTCAAATGCGGTGTATCCTTGTATGGCGATAGCCACTTGAAGACGTCATGGGCGCTGGGCGATCATTCAGGGCGGCAAGACTTGGAGTGGCAGATGGGACTGCCGAGCGATCATGCGCATGAGTATGAGATCGGTTCTCCACTAAACTACGTAAAACAAATTCGCGCTCCTGTGCTCATCATTCACGGCGAGCGTGATGCGCGTGTGCATCTCAACGAGTCTGCACAATTCGTCGCTGCACTCAAGCACGAAGGTAAAACATTCGAATACAAAACATATCCCGATGAGGGTCACGGTTTCGCCAATTCGGCCAATGCGCTCGACGCCCTGCGGCGCATTGAGCGCTTCCTGGATTGGCATCTGATGTGAGGAAGAGAAGGATGAAGAAGACGACCTTTGGCAACCCGCCGGGCCTCCTCTGGCGTTTGGTCGCCGCCGGCTGGATCGGCCTGTTCACGCTGACGGCTTGTCTGGGCGGCGCGGCCAAGACGCCCGAGATTAAGATCACGGCCCCCGAACCGAACACGCAGTTGAGTGTGGGACAGAGCATCGCGATCGTCGGCACGGCGACCGGCGACGCGATCTCGCGCGTTGATGTAATCATTGACGGCACGACCTACGCCACGCTCAACGCGCCCGATAAATCAAAGGGCGTACCGAGTTTCCCGATCAATGTGCCATGGACGCCGCTTTCGGCTGGCACGCACGCCATCCAACTCAAGGCGTATGGCCCGCCGGACGACAAGCTGCTCACTCAGTCCGAGCCGCTCGTGCTGGTCGCGCAGGCCGCGGCGGTACCCGAGCCCACAGCAGCGCCGGAGCCGACTCAGCCGGCAACAGTGCCAACGCAAGCGCCTACTCAACCCACGGCAGCGCCGATCCAGCCTCAGCCGACGCGCGACGCCGGCGCTGTAACCGGTCAGCAACCTGCTCCGGGTGGCTCTGGCGATGCCGGCGCGCCTAGCCTGACAGTGACTAACGAGTTCGTCAACGTGCGCACCGGCCCGGACGTGGCCTATACCAAGATTGGCGAACTGAAGCAGGGTGAAGTGGCACCCGTGCGAGGCAAGAGCGCGGACGGTCGCTGGTGGCAGATCTCTTATCCATCCGGCCCAGGGGGCGTTGGCTGGGTCATCAACGACTATGTGCAGGCCAATAGCGCAGCTGCCAGCGTGCCCGTGGCCGCTGCACCTCCGCGGCCGACGTCACCGCCGGTCGTCGTCCAACCGACGGCTCCACCGCCGGTGCTGGTGCCAATCGTGACGCTGCCACCCCCACAGGTCCTGCCCACTGCACCGCCGCAAGGTCAACTGGTCGGCGAGCGCGGCGTGTTGCGCGTCAACGCCAATCCGGTCCCGGCGGGAGCGACCGTCTTCGCGAGTTGGAACATTCCGAACTTCAAGAGCGGCGAATTCGACCGTGGCGATGGTCAGGGCTTCAAAGGCCCGGTGGCTCAGGTCATGCAGGTAGATGTGCCCGGCGTCACCGGCCCGCGCACCATTCGCTTGCGCTGGGTTGACCTGAATAATCAAGTGCTCGAAGATGCAGTCACCATCAACATCGTTGGACAGGCTGTTGCTCCACCGCCGGCGGTTAACCCTGAGTGCAACTCAAGCAATCCCGACTGGCAGGCCGGGAAGAACAACAACCCGACGAGCTGGACATTCTGTAAGCGCAAAGACCTAGAGTACGTAGGCGAGGCACCGCCTGGTGGCAATATCGCTTACGTAGATCGCAGCGATAAGGTGTACACCATGGCCTGGGACGTCTATGGCATCCGGGCGATCTATTTGGTGTTCGAGCCCAATAGCTTGCATGGTCCCGCTGCGCCCAGTGGCAAGTCCCTGCCGACTACCGGCACCGGCCCGCAGTCGTTCAAGATCAATGACTTCGAGAATGGTTGCTACCGGATTACGCTGCGCATTGACACCAATGTCGGCGACCGCGCCGACTTCGGCGAGAAGATCCTCTGCGTCGGCGTCGGCAGTGGCGGTGGCGGCGGCGGCGGTGGTGGCGGCGGCGGCGGTGGCGGCGGCGGCGGCAACCCGATCGCTACGCCGATGCCTTGATCACGAATCGTGGCCCCGCCTTGGTATCTGAAGAAGCAAGCTTAATGCCGAGGTCAGCGCCGGAACGGTGAGTTGGTGCTGACCTCGCCACTCGGTTGAACAGGAGTTGAATGAAACGAACGCAATTGCTTCAAACGTTTTGTGCGATCGCTGCTGCCGTTGCGACGATCTTGGCATCTGCCCTCGGTGGTGCGCCGGCAGCCTTCGCGCAGGATGAGCCGCCGGCTGCGGAGATCACTACACCGGACGTCTCGGTCGAACCAAATCAGGCCAATGCTGGTGAGATATGGACGCCAGGTGCCGGTGCCAGCTTCAACCTTCTGGGGAATCCCAATGTCACCGTCCGGGTGGACGCACCATACACGTTTGCCGCATCTGGGTTTTATCAACTCTTCGACCCGGATACGGGCTTCGGGGCGCAGATACCCGTGCCTGCGACGCTCTCGAATGGCAACCGTCGCGCTGAAATGACGGTGACGCTGAGCGCCAGCAACATCAAGAATGGCGCAGCGATCTACTTCGAGATCTCCTCCTCCGATGCCACGGTTGTGGCCAAGAGTCCGCCTTACAACCTCGTAGCAAGGTTGTATACACCTGCGATATTGGTGAACGCAGGCCAATCGCCGTTTCCCGTCCCGCTTACGAGCACCGCTCTGAATGCCTGCGATGCCTTCATCAATTCACGAGGTGGACCGCTTTCGCCATGGGTCAGCTACAACGTCATCGAATCGCCTATGCGCACAGAGAGTTGGTTCTTCGCGAACAACACCGTGCCCAACGCGACGATCGTCGTGTCGCTGACGAACTACACCAGTGTGCAGGGCCAGTTGCAGGTGTTCGCGGAGCAAAACGGATGTGGCATCCTGACGCCGCTGCTCGGCTTCGGCACAAACCCTAACCCGATCGTCACGGTATTCAACATCCCGGTTGGGAGGATCTACTTCCGGGTGATCAGTGGCTCTGGCCAGCCGGCGCCGCTGCCCTATATCATCCGCTGGGGATTCGCGGGTACGACGGGCTCGTTCGAGCCGAACAACGATCCATGTCAGGCGACGCCGCTGCAACCGGGTCTCCAATACACCACGCTCAGCGACGACCCATACGATTTCTTCGCCGTGAACATTACCGGCACTGCACAGATTCAGGTGCTGGTTCAGGGACACACGATTGGCCAGACACAGATACAGGTGCGCACGCCGCTCAAGCCCGGGTTCACCTGTCCCGGCAACGGCGCCGATCCGGTCAACAGCACCGACCGCATTGACCCGTTCGGCGTCGTGCCGCAAGGTGGCGGCGATGTGGTGCTGACCGTCAACATCCCCGGCCCCGGCCTGTATTACATCCGCGTCAGCATCCCGAGTGGCGTTTCCGGCAATGGCCAACCCTATCGCATCTCGTGGAACTACCGCAGCGCGGGAGGGGGCACTGCTCCGAACACCCGGGATCCGCTGTTCACCTCCAACCCGAATCAGCCGTACAACCCGCCTTACAATGGCGACATCCTGTTCAATATTGCTGCCGGCCAGACAGCTACCTATTACTGGTCGGGCATGGATGCGCTTGTCTCGTACGACTCGATCCAGGTGAAGGTGATCGGCGTGACCAACCTGCAGGGCTGCGGCCTGGGCGATCCATCTCGCACCAACCCGAATACCTTCGCCAACAACTGGGCTTCGGTAGGCACGAACGCGCCACGCGGCTCGATCAGCATCCAGTTCAATGCCGCAGGTGGCTACAACATCGAACTCCGTGTGCTGCAAAGCGGCACGCAGCGCTTCTATGATGCCAAGCCGCTGAAGGTGAGCTGCGGCACATTGATGACCGCGCGCGAATATCTGAGTGTGATGGAGAATCCCCGACTCAGCGTGCCCGAAGACAAATGGGACGAGCCGCTGCAACCGCCCGATCTGGTTCTGCCGCAGGTGTCGCCTACGTCGGAACAGCCTGACGTCGAACCGCATCCGTAAACCAGGTTCGGGGATCAGACACAAACGAGGCGGGCTGCGCTCAGGCGCAGCCCGCCTTTTTTACGCGGTTACAATCCGAAGCATGTCCGTGGTCGAAGAGGTCAAGCGCCGCGTAGATATCGTCGAGGTGATCGGCAGCTACGTGAAGCTCTCGCGCAGCGGCCGGAACTACAAAGGCTTATCGCCGTTCCAGAACGAGCGCACGCCGTCCTTCTTCGTCTTTCCCGACACACAAACGTTCAAGGACTTCTCCAGCGGCGAGCAGGGCGACGTGTTCTCCTTCCTGATGAAGAAGGAGGGATGGACGTTCGGCGAGGCGTTGCGCGAGCTGGCCCGGCGCGCCGGCGTGCAACTGGATGAGCGCACGCCGGAGCAGCAGCAATCCGCCGACTACGCGGCGCGTTTGCGCGATGCGCTGGCGCAGGCGGCGGCCTATTTCCATCACTTGCTGCTTACAGCGCCCCAGGCAGCGGCCTGCCGGGCATACTTGCGCGAGAAGCGTCGTCTCATCGATGAGACGATCACGGCCTGGCAAATCGGCTACAGCCTGGCCGACTATCACGCCCTGACGCACCACCTGACGGCCCGTGGCTTTAGCGTGCCGGAGCTGATTGATGCCGGCCTGGTGATCGAAAACGAGGAGGGCCGGCGCTATGATCGCTTCCGCGGTCGGCTGATGATTCCGATCCATGACGCCAGAGGGCAGGTGGTCGGTTTCGGCTCGCGCGCGCTCGACGGCAGCGAACCGAAGTACATGAACTCGCCGCAGACCGCCGTCTTCGATAAAGGCCGCTTACTCTTTGGCCTGCACCGCGCCCACTCGGCGATTCGCAGCGAGCAAGTGGCGGTGTTGGTCGAAGGCTACATGGACGTGATCGGCTGCCACCAGGCGGGATTCGCTAACGTCGTCGCCGGGATGGGCACGTCGCTCACCGAAGATCAGTTCCGTGCGCTGAAGCGGCTGGCCACGCGCATCGTACTGGCGCTGGATGCCGACGCCGCCGGCGACCGTGCCGTCCTGCGCGGCGTAGAGGTCGCGCGCGATGCCATGGATCGTGAAGTGCAGCCGATCTTCGATCCGCGCGGTGCGATTCGCTGCGAGTCGAAGCTGAAAGCGGACATCCGGGTGGCCGTGCTGCCGCAAGGCAAGGACCCTGATGAGTTGGTGCTGGAATCGCCGGAACGCTGGCGTGAGGTCGTGGTGAACGCCCGGCCGGTGGTTGAGCACGTGATGGACGTCATCCTACGCAGCCAGGATATATCCGATCCACATGCCAAGTCGCAGGTGGTGCGGGCCGTCGCCCCCGTCCTGCTGGATGCATCCGACCCGGTGCAGCGCGATTTCTACGTTCAACATCTGGCGCGCCGCCTACAAGTCAGCCCGCGCGCCGTGCTGGCGGTGGTCAGCGAAGTGGCGCGCGAGGTGCGATCCAAGGTGCAGGGATCAGGAATGCGTGGTCAGGGAACACAGATTGCGGATCAGGCGCAAGGGGGTGCCGGTCAGCACACGGACATCCAGGATCACGAGTCGAGCCTTGAGCGTCGTGGAGCTGACAAGACCGACCTGGAAGTGCATCTGATCGCCGCGTTGTGGCGGCGCCCGCAGTTGCTGCTAGATGCCAACGTCGCCTTGACCCGCGCGAACCTGGACGTGTTGGACGAGCGCGACTTCGCGAACCCGGCGCTGCGTGCAGGGTTTCGTCGGCTCAGCCGCGTAGCGATGGGCGCCTCGTCATTGTCGGCGGAGGGCGAAGCGTCGGAGGAGGACTGGCTGACGATCATTGCCGATTACGACGCGCTCGAACTGTTGGCAGCGGATGAAGCACTGCTGCGTGAAGAGGTTGTGCGCACGGCGCTGCGCTTGCGCGAACGCAACCTGATACGCGACCGGATCGGCATCAACTTGATGATCGAAGAAGCGAAGCGCGCCGACGAGGCCGATGTCGCTGCACGGTATAATCTCGAGTTGCATCGCGTGCTAACGCAACATCTGCGGGCACAAAAAGCGCTGCAGTTACGCAGCGCGCTCAACGTGACCTGATCGGTGTTGATCGTGCTCAAGAGGAATGACGCCAGTGACTAGACCAACGCGCTCTAGCGCCTCCGCCAGATCCTCGCGAAGGGTCAAGCCGGCCAACCAATCGGCCCCGCAGAAAGGCGACCGTTCGACGAAGAACGGCGTGCCGAGGCGCGACGATGTAGATGAACTCGAAGCCGCCGCATTTGTCGGCAGCGAGGGCGTAGATTCGTCTGCCTCTCCCATTTCCGAAGAATCCGGCGACCTCGTCCTGGACGCGTCGGTCGCTGACCCGGATCTACTCGATTCGGCCGAGAATGTGGATGCCGAGGCAGAGGCCGCGGCCTACGCCCTGGCCGAGATGGACGACGAAGACGGGTTGGAGGATCTCTCTGGTCTCGACTCACGCCGACTCGCTGAAATTGATGATCTGGATGGCGCAGATCCCGTGCGAATGTATCTGCGCGAAATTGGCTCGACGCCGCTGCTGACCGCAGATCAGGAACTGAGGACATGCGCGACCTTTGGCGCCGAACAACTTGCTCACCGGATCCGCGCCGAAGCGCACGATCGCGGCCTGGCGTTCTGGCTGCTCGTGTATGAGCATCTCGCCCGCTCCTGGCAAACTGTGCTCGACGAATGCGCAGCGCGCAAAGTCGCACCGCCGGCCTTGTCGGTGATTTTGCGGGATGCGCGTAATATGCCGTGGCATTACACCGACCCGCTTCCCTCGGATGTGCAACTGTATCTGCGTTCGCTCGGTTGGGGACAGGATCAAACCGTCGAGAAGATCAGTAGACCGTTGTTCGAAGTCGTCCTGGCGGCGATCATCTTCCCGACCGCCTTCGTCGAGCAGCTCGAGCAGCATGTCGAGTTCTCGCCAGCGCTGCCCGAATGGGACGAGGCGAGAGCCTGGATGCCGCCTCAGGCCGACTGTGAAGATCACCTGCGCGAAGTTGAATTGCGCGCGGAAGAAGCCAAGAGCTCGCTCACCCGTGCTAACCTGCGCCTGGTCGTCAGCATCGCCAAGCGCTATATCGGGCGAGGCATTTCGTTCATGGACCTGATCCAGGAAGGCAATATGGGCTTGCTGCGCGCTATCGAGAAATTCAACGCCTGGCGCGGCTTCAAGTTTAGCACCTACGCCACCTGGTGGATTCGGCAGGCGATCAGTCGTTCGATCGCCGACCAGGCGCGCACCATTCGCATCCCGGTGCATTTGGTGGAGACTATCAACAAGCTCACCCGGCTGCAGCGTCGCATGACGCAGGAATTGGGCCAGGAGCCGACCACGGAGGACCTGGCGATGGAGATGGATTTACTCGACGAGCGTGAACTCGCGGCGATTATGGAAGCCCACGCCAGCGGTAAGCCAATCGACCCAGCGCTGGAGCGCAAGCTCGATCAGGCGGTAAAACGCATTCAACAGATCATGCGCGTGTCGCTCGAGCCGATCTCGCTCGAATCGCCAGTCGGCTCGGAGCAGAACAGCTTGCTGGGTGAGTTCATCCCGGACGATAGCGAGCTTTCGCCTTCCGATTCGGCCTCGCTGCAGATGCTCAAGCAGCAAGTCCGCAGCGTGCTGGAAAGCCTGAGCGACCGCGAGCGTGAAGTATTGGAGATGCGCTTCGGCTTCCGCGACGGTAAGACGCACACGCTGGAAGAGGTGGGCCGGACGTTCAACGTGACGCGCGAGCGCGTGCGGCAAATCGAAGCGAAGGCCCTGCGCAAGTTGCGCCATCCTCATCACAGTCGCCGGCTGCGCGATTATCTGAGCGATGTCTGACCCGCTCCCCTGATATGGCGGGTCGTGCCGCGCAATGTGCAAATACCATCCTGAGTGGTCTCGGCGCGAACTGAACTTGCGTGTCTCACCTGCGTCACGCCCCTGTGCAGGATCACAGTCGAAGCTCGTTGAGCCGATGGAATTGATCAGGTTCTACTGTCGCCCTCACGTGCGCTTCAACTTCTGATAGACGATCGCTTCAGCGTCGAACAGGTGCATGTCCACGCGCATCTGGTCGTTGACCACGACGCCTTCAGCCTCTAAGCGGCGTCGCTGCTTGTCCGGGGCGTACTGGTTGGAGATTCGCCCCCGTGCATTAATTACGCGCCACCACGGCACGCGCGTGTTGGCCGGCAGGGCGTGCAACGCAAAGCCGACGTAGCGCGCCGAGCGCGGACTGCCGCACTGGCGGGCTACGCCGCTGTAACTCATCACCATGCCCTTCGGGATGAGCTTTACTACGCGATACACGTCCTGGAACTTCACCGACGTCAAGGGGTACCGGGCTAGGCGAAGGTATTACAGATTACAGGTGGGTGGGCGAAGGCATTGCCTTCGCCCACTTTGGATGGCTCCCTAGAGCAGGCCAAAGTCCTGGGCGATGATGCGCGCGGTCATCTTGGCGCTCATCATTACGCTGGGCGTGCCGCCGCCCGGCTGTGTGCTCGCCCCCACCAGATAGAGGTTCTCGATGTCCTCGCTCTTGTTGTGCGGCCGGAAGTAGGCGGTTTGCAACAGCGTCGGCTCCGGCCCGAAGGCGTTTCCCAGGTAGCTGTTCAGGCCATGCTCGAAGTAGTCCGGCGTGATGCAACTCTTGTAGACCAGGCGTTCACACAGACCAGGAATGTAGCCGGCTTCGTCGAGAAAGCGCAGCGCTTTGTCCACGAACGCATCGCCGATCTTCGACCAGTTCAAACCGCTCAGGTTGTTGGGCACGGGCACGAGCGTATAGGCGGCGTGATGGCCGGGTGGCGCCAGGCTGGGGTCAGTCACCGTCGGGACGTGCAGATAGTGCGACATGTCCGGCGCGAGTACGCGACGGTCAAAGATGTCGCGCAGCAGTTCCTCGTAGCGTGGGCTGAGGATGATGTTGTGATGGCGCAGACTCAGGTCGAGGCCATCCGCGCGAAAGCCGAAGTAAATCACCACCAGCGACATGGACTGGCGCATGCGCTTAGCGCGTGCGTCCGTGTTGAACAGGCGATAGCGCGGCTCGATCAGGTTCATGTAGGTGTGCGCGTAGTCACCGTTCGAGATGACGATGTCGGCGTGCAGTTGCGAGCCATCGGCCAACTCTACACCCCGCGCGATGCGGCGGTTGAAGCGCCCGCGCGGCGGCGCACCATCCGGGCCAGAGACGAGGATGCGCTTGACTTCGCTGTTGTAACGGATCGTCCCGCCAAGCTCCTCGAACTTCTGGACGAAACCGCGCACCAGCGCGCCCGTGCCGCCCATGGCGAAGTGGATCCCCCACGTCTTCTCCACGAAGTGGATCATCGCGTAGATCGCCGGCACGGCCAACGGGTTGCCGCCGATCAACAGCGGCTCGAAGCTGAAGACCTGACGCAGCTTGTCGTTCTTGAAGTACTTGCTGGTGAATGAGAACAGCGTGCGCACAGCGTCGAGCTTGAGCAACTCCGGCATGACGGCCAGCATCGAGCCGAGGCTATCGAAGTAGGTATAACCAAGCTGCAAGAAGCCACGCTCGAAGATCGCCTTCGCCGCAGTATGGAAACGCTCGTATCCTTCCAAGTCATCTGGCGCGATGGCTGTAATCTGTTCCCGCGTGTGATCGCGGTCTCCGTCGTAGTCAAAATACGAACCGTCGTCGAAGTAGATTCGATAGAAGGGCTTGATCGGCACGATCTGGACGTAGCGCGACGTGTGTGTGAGCGCCGGCTCGCCGCCGTTGTGCGGCGCGAGGACGTGCGAGGGGAAATCGGGTTCATCCAGATTGTGGATGCCGCGCTCCAGCGCAAACAGCTCTTCGATGAAGTGAGGCACGGTGATGACCGTCGGCCCCATGTCGAATGTGAACCCTTGCGCGCGGCGCACATAGGCCCGGCCGCCTGGACCATCCAGCTTCTCGACGATCGTCGTGTCGAACCCCAGGCTCTGCAGGCGGATGCCGAGCGCAAGGCCGCCGATGCCCGAACCGATGATGATTGCCTTTCGTTGAGTCATTGTGCTACCAACCCTCTTGCTTTCAATTTCCGCCGGTGATTCTCGCCCGCATTTTGAAGAGCAAGCTGAGCGAAACGCGCGCCGACTGCCGCCTGCCGGGGCGTGCCGCCGCGCGTGTCGCGTCCGCTCACAGCGTGATCTGCTTCACCCAGACCACCTCTGGGAGGTCGTGCAACGCCTTCAGGGCGTAGTCCGGCACGGGGTTGTCCAGGTTGATGAAGGACAAAGCGCGGTCGCCGGGTTTGGTGCGGCCCAGCCGGTATTCGGCGATGTTGACGTAGTTCGCGCCGAGGATGGTGCCGACGCGCCCGATCACGCCGGGCACGTCGCGCGAAGAGATCACTAGCACCAGCCCCTCCGGCACCGCGTCAATGCGGAAGTGGTCTATCTGCACGATGTGCGGTTCGGCGCCGTCAAACAGCGTGCCGGCGATGGTACGCTCTTCTTGGTCGGTGGTGACGCGGCAGGAGACCAGGTTTGTGTAGTCGCTGCTGGTCAGATTCAACGCCTGGGTTACGATGATGCCGCGCTCGTTGGCGATGACCGGCGCGTTGACGTAGTTCACCTTTTCGCCGCCTAGGATCGGCTCCAGCAGGCCACGCAGCAGCGCGACGGTCAACGGTTTGACATGCGGCGCGACGTCGGCACCGCGATATTCGACCTCGATGCGCGCGAGCCGCCCCTCCATCAGCCCGGCCTGCAGTCGGCCCAGTTTCTCCGCCAGCTTCAGGTACGGGCGAATGATCGGCCAGGCAGCCGGATCAATCGGCGGGAAGTTCACTGCATTGCGCACGTCGCGCTCATGTAAGGCGTCCAGCACCTGTTCCGCAATCTGGATCGAGACGTCACGCTGTGCCTCGGCGGTGCTCGCGCCCAGATGCGGCGTCAGGACGATGTTCGGCAGCTTGAGCAACGGCGAGTCGGGAGGCAGGGGTTCTTCCTCGAAGACGTCCAGCGCTGCGCCGGCCAGCTTGCCGCTCGCCAGCGCCTCGTAGAGTGCCTGCGAGTCCACCAGCGCGCCGCGGGCAACGTTGATCACCCGCGCGCCGGGCTTCATCTTGGCGATGGCGGCGGCGTCCAGCAGGCCGCGGCTGCCCTGGGTGAGCGAGGAGTGCAACGTGACGAAATCGCTTTGCGCCAGCAGCTCGTCGAGCGAGACCAGGAGCACCTTGTTCGCGCGCGCGGCCTCTTCGCTGACGTAGGGGTCGTAGGCGATGACCTCCATGCCGAAACACTGGGCGCGCTTGGCGACCTGCGTCCCGATGCGGCCCAGGCCGATTACGCCCAGCGTCTTGCCTTGCAACTGCACGCCCATGAACTTGCTGCGTGTCCACTCGCCGCGGCGTAGTGAGGCGTCGGCCTGGGGGATGTTGCGGGCAAGCGCCAGCATCATGGCAAGGGTGTGCTCACAGGTGGCCGTGGTGTTTGCTTGTGGCGTGTTCATGACGATGATGCCGCGATGGGTAGCCGCTTCCACGTCAATGGTATCCACGCCGATGCCGGCCCGGCCGATCACGCGCAGCTTGCTGCCGTGCGCGATCACCTCGGCATCTACTCTGGTCTCGCTGCGGACGATCAGCGCGTGGTATTCAGGGATGCGCTCGAGCAACTCGGCGCGGGGCATCTTCTTCGCCACGTCCACGCGTACGGCAGGGTCGTTGTGCAACAGTTCCAGACCGGCCGTAGAGAGGTCGTCTGGGATCAGGATGTTGAACATGGCGAGCGCGATTATAGGAGTACACTCTGTTTGCATGCACAGAGCACGCGCCTATGCGACCGAAGCGATCGTGATACGCCGAGACGACTACGGCGAAGCCGACCGGCTCATCACCTTGCTGACGCCGGATTACGGCAAGTTGCGCGTCTTGGCCAAAGGGGCGCGCAAGCCGACGTCGCGCAAGGCCGGCCACATCGAGCTGTTCACCCGCACGCGGCTGCTGTTGGCGAAGGGGCGGGCCTTCGACCTGATCACCCAGGCCGAATTAGTGGAGGCGCATCGCCCCCTGCGCGAAGAGATCCAGCGCGGCGCGCCGGCGCATTACCTGTGCGAGTTGACCGAGCGATTCGCGCCCGAAGGCAGCGACGCCGCGCCGCTGTATGACCTGCTGGCCGAGGGGCTGAGTTGGCTGTGCGAAGCGCGCGATCCTCGCTTGGCGACGCGCTACTTCGAGTTGCGTTTGCTTACCCTGGAGGGGTATCGGCCGGAGCTGTTCCGCTGCGCGCGCACGCAATTGCCGTTGGCGGACGACGCGCGCGGCGCGCCGGTCGCCTTCTCGCCGTCGGAAGGCGGCGTGCTCTCCGATGAGGCAGCGCGGCTGGCGCGCGATGTCTTTCCGTTGAGTCGCAGCGGCCTGGCGCTGTTGCGCGTGATGCAGACGCAGCCGTTTGAGGCCGTGCAGACGCTCGATGTTTCGCGCGAATTACATGCGCATGTCGAGCGGGCGCTGCAACTCTACATCGGCGCCATCCTGGAGCGCCGGCCTCGCACGATGACGTTCCTCGATTGGCTGGCGCGCGAGATGCGCTAGAATGCATGGCGAGCGCAGCGCAACCGCTTATTAGCCCGCGTAGTTCAATCGGATAGAACAGCGCCGTCCTAAGGCGCGTGTTGTGGGTTCGAGTCCTGCCGCGGGCGTCCATCTGGACCGGTGCAACGCCGGTTCAGAAATTCTGCACCGCCGACGCCTCGCCCAGCCGTTTTGATTCTTCCTCCAGCATCTGCTGCTGAATGCGCACGCGCTCCGGCACGATCTTTTCGCGCGGGGCGGTCGGCTGGAAGTCGTAGCCTTGCTCTGGGCTGATGCCCAACCCCCGTAGCACTGCCAGCTCGACGGGCGAATAGTCGGCCGGGTTGTCGCGCTTAAAGCGCATCGGCTCCTTCAGCGCGATGGGTGGGTTGGTGATGATGCGCACGCGGTCAGAATGGTTGAACGATGCGGCGTGGATCATGTATGGGTGCATGAGATAGACGTCGCCCACCTGACCGGTTGCTTCGACGAAGTCGCTGCATTGGGCGACGAACGACGCGTTAGGAAACTTGAATGGATGCACGCCCTCCGGATGATCGGCCAGATAGCGTGCGACATGTGGCACCGAGTCGCAGGCCAGGAAGGTGCCGCCGCCTTTTGGCTCAATGTCGCTCCACAACACAATGGTCAGCAGCGCCTGTTCGGGGCTATCGAGGAAGTGCAGGAAGAAGTCACCGTCCTTGTGCCAGCCTGAAGCTGCCGGCGACGGCGGGATCCACGGCTGATCGGCGCCCTCGTTGAAGTTGACGATGAAGGCATCCGACCAGCGGGCCGGCTGAGCAATGCGCTCCTCGCCGCCGCACAGAAAGCACATTGCCTCCCAGGCTTTGGGCGCGAAGGTTTTGATCTCGAAGCGCTGGCGCGCCGGCATGTGCACGCGGGACTGCTGCCATGTGCTGCGATCGTCGCGGTCGTAGCCCAGTCGCGCCCAAATTTGGTCGGTGAGCTGCGCGGCGGCCTCGCGGCTGAAGCAGTCATGCAGCACGACGAAACCGCGCGTGAGGAAATGTTCGACTTGTTCAGGGGTGAGTGGGTTGGTCGCCATGCGCCGATTGTACGCAGCGGACGATGGTTTGCGCCAGCGCTGCTCGGAAGGGCGTGAGCGTATCTTCGCATGCCCGCCCGTAGTAGACGTGATTGGTCAGGCAGGCGAAGACCAAAGCGCGCGCGGGGTCTATCCACAGCGCGGTGCCGGTGAAGCCGAGATGCCCAAACGCGCTTTCGCTCAGCGCATAGCTCATCGCGTTGGGGTTGGGTGAGCGCAAAGCAAAGCCCAGCCCGCGCCGCGTGTCTCCCTGCTGCGCTTGCAGGCGCGTCATCTCGGCCAGCGTCTCTCGGCGCAGCGGCGTCTCGCGTGCGCCGGCCCATGCGCCGCGCAACGCTTCGCCAAAGGCAGCTATGTCCTGGGCTATCCCAAACAAGCCGGCATGTCCGGCGACGCCGCCGAAGGCAAAGGCGTTCTCATCATGCACTTCGCCGCACATGCGCCGGCCGTGGTGGGCGTAGAACTCGGTCGGCGCGGCCATTGCGCAGGGAATTGGCCCGTAGGTGACCGTAGCTAAACCCAGCGGGGCTGTAACGCGCTCACGCACGGCTTCGCGCAGCGTCGCGCCGGTCAGTCGCTCCACGGCGAAGCCGACCAGCAGCAGGCCGATGTCGCTGTACACCACGGTTGCGCCGGGCGGGTAGGCGAACGGCGCGGCGAAGATCGTCTCGCGCAGCCGACGCTGCACGTCGTCCGGTGTGAACTGGGCTTCCCATTCGGCGGCCATCTTCCACAGCGGCAACCAGGCCGGCAGGCCGGCGCTGTGCGACAGGAGCTGCCGAAAGGTAATCGTGCCGGCGTCAACCTCGCCTGCGCTATGCGGCGCAACTTCGATGAAATGGCCAGGGCGCAGCGGGTCGGGGTAGGGCGCTATCGGCCGCCGTCCGCCAAACTCCGGCAGCACTTCGGCGACCGGCTGATCCAGCCCAACGCGGCCTTCCTCGACCAGCGTCATGAATGCGACGACGGTGAAGAGTTTGGAGACCGAGGCGAGGTCGAAGCGCGTCGTCGGCTCGGTCGGGCGCGTCCGCGCTTCGGGGTCGAGGAAACCGAAGCTGGCGTCGTAGGCGACAGCACCGCCGATGCGCACCTGCACTTGTGCCGCTGGGAAGACGCGGTCGAGCGCCGAGGCCATCAGCGCGTCGAGCGCGGAGAAATCGTAGGCCATCGGAGAGAAAAGAGAAACCAGGTTTCTCCAAGAAACCTGGTTTCTCTTTGCATCGCGCAGTGCTGCCTAGCCCGACTTGGGGCGCAGCGTGCCGTTCAGGATCATCATGACCACGAAGTTGTCGCCGTAGACCGCGTTCTTGTAGATCGGGTCGCCGTCGGGTGGGAAGCCCTCGACGCGCACGTTGAGGGCCGGGTTGTTGCCGTAGCGCTCCCAGAGCGGGACGATGGGCAGCAACTCGTTGAACACTTTGGCTACTGCGGTGACGGCTGCCTTCTGGGCCGATTCGTCCAGGCCGAGCGCAGAGTCGGTGATCAACTGCTGCAGATCCACTTCCTGGTCGCCCACCTTCTGCTTCATGGGGAAGTTCATACCCTTGCCGGTGGTGGATGCGACGTAATTGGCGTTGAATAGCGGGGTGATCCAGGAGAAGCTGGGGTGGGGATTGCCGGCGCCCCATCCGCGGATGGCCATGACGAAATTGCCGGCCGGGATGTCCTTGGCGTGTTGTTGGAACTGCACACCGCGCACGGTAATCTTGAAGCCAGCTTGGTTCAACTGGTTGGCCAGGTTCTCGGCGGCAGCCGACCAGTCGGCGAACTCGGCGGGCACGGTCAACTCGAATTCGAGCTTCTTGCCCTTGTCGTCCACCCACACGCCGTCGTCGCCCTTCTTGAAGCCGATGCCGGTCAGCAGTTCCTCGGCTTTCTGCGGGTTGTAGTCGTAGGTGTTCATCTGGGCCAGCGCGTCTGCCTCGATCCAGTTGGGGATCAGGTTGTCGCTGATGCCGACCATGTACTTGTGCGGCACGCCGGAATCGCCCAGCGACACCTTGCCGTTCTCATCGCGTTTGACCGAGTAGGCCATGGCCTGGCGCACTTCCTTCAAGCCGAGCGGATAGACGTCGTGGTTGAAGTAGATGGCCGGGCCGCTGTAGGTTGGCGCGCGGATGATGCGGATGCCCTGGCTGACGAACTCCTTCTCCGTGGCCGGCGGGAAGCCGTGCGTGGCATAGTCTATGTCGCCGGAGAGCACCAGCGGCGTCACCACGGGCGTCTCGCCGTTGTAGAGCACGACCTTGGCAAAGTTCACCTTCTCTGCTGCCCACGAGGTCGGGTTCAGGTTCATGGTGAGCGAAGCGTCGGTGATGCTGGCCGGGTCAATGTTATACGGGCCGGAGACGATCAGCTTCTCTGGGCGGAACTCGGTGGCCTCCTTGAGCAGCGCCTTCCACTCGTCGCTGTCCTTGCCCTTGCCCTCCTTTACCAGCGCGGCCACCTTGTCGGCGATGGCGCCGTAGGTCGCTGCGGAACGAATCGGCGTCACCAACGTCAGCCGGCGCACCAGTGTGCTGGGCTTGTTCATGTGGAACTCGACCGTCAGATCATCCTTGGCGCGCACCTCGTCTACGTAGTTGAAGACCGTGAAGTTGAACAGGCGACCCATATTGAAGGTAGCCACCACGTCCTTTGCCGTGAACGGATTGCCATCGCTCCACTGGGCGCCTTCGCGCAGCATGACCACGAAGTTATCGCCGTCGAACTTCCACTCCTTGGCCATGAGCGGCACGTACTCACCCTCGGCCCACTTGTAGCGCGCCAGCGGCATTTCGAGCAGGTCCCAGTAGATCGCAATGCCGTTGGGGATGCCGTCCGGCACGAACGAGTTCCAGTGGCCGGTGGGCGGCACTTGGTATGGGAATGCGCCGTGGAACTCGCCGGTCTTCTCCATCTTCGGCGCGGCGGCCTCAGGTGCCTTGGTTGCCTCAGCGGCCGGCGCCTGTTCGGCGGGAGCGGCAGGCTGGGCGGGCGCTGCGGGGGCGACCGGCGCGGCAGGCGGCGCACATGCGGCCAGCAATGCGCCGGCGCCGGTCAGCGCAGCGGCTTTCAAGAACTGCCTGCGGTTGACGATTTTCTTGTCAGACATGGTCACTTTCCTCCTACTTCAAAGAATTGAGATTCGTTAGCCGAACTACAGTGCGTAGGGAATTGGATGAGCACACTCGATGCCGATGCATCACCTCCTTGTTGTCACTTCATGCCTCGCCGGGCGATCAGCACCACGAGGGCCGTGAAGATCAGCCCAACGGCAAGGCTCATGACCGATACGATGAACTCTGCTGTGCCGGGCGCTTGCCCGATCAGCACGGCCGCCGACGCAATCACGATGAACAGCGCAAGCGAGAGCGCCGTGCGCGTCATCCCCTCGCTCACATCGCCTCCTTCGCCCGCTCGCGCGCGACGACGTGACAGGCCACGCGCATGCCCTCGCCGACTGCCGCCAGCGGCGGGACGCTGACCTCGCACATCCCTTCCTCGAACAGCGGACAGCGCGGATGGAACGAACACCCGCTCGGGATGTTCAGCAGGCTGGGGATGTCCAGGCTGCGCAGTTGGATGCGCTCCTTCGTCCGAGTGATGCGCGGGTCAGCCTCCGGGATCGCCGAGAGCAGGGCGCGGGTGTAGGGATGTTGCGGGTGATTGATGATCTGCGGCGTGTAGCCGATCTCGATCACGCGGCCCAGGTACATTACGGCGATCCGGCCTTCCCAGGCGAAGTGCTTGGCCACGGCCAGGTCGTGCGTGATAAAGATGAACGTCACGCCCAGGTCGCGCTTCAGCCGGCT
The DNA here is from genome assembly GCA_937959265.1 of uncultured Anaerolineae bacterium. Lineage (GTDB taxonomy): Bacteria > Chloroflexota > Anaerolineae > J036 > Brachytrichaceae > JAAFGM01. The sequence goes on from CALGMA010000026.1 coordinate 90,555, forward strand.
GAGCATGTTGAGCAGGCTGACGCGGATCGAGACGTCTACCATTGAGACTGCCTCATCGGCAACGATCACTTTGGGCGATACGGTGAGCGCGCGGGCCACGGACACGCGCTGGCGCTGGCCACCGCTGAGCTGGTGGGGATACTTGTCTAGGAAGTCGTCGGGGGGCGTCATGTCCACCGTGCGCAACAAATCGCGCACGCGCGCACGCGCTTGTTTATGATCGGCGGCGATGCCGTGTTGCAACAGCGGCGCGCTCATGATGCCGTACACCGTGTGCACCGGGTTGAGCGACGCGTAGGGGTCCTGATGGATGATCTGCACGGCCAGGCGATAACGCCGGAATGCCTCCTTGTCCATCGCCCAGATATTCTGGCCGGCGTAGCGCACTGCGCCGCCGGAAGGATGGATGAGCCCGGCGATCATTTTGCCTGTGGTGGTCTTGCCACAGCCGCTCTCGCCCACCAGGCACACGACCTCGCCTTCTTGGACGGCCAGCGACACGTCGTCCACGGCTTTCACTTGCTTGCGGCGCTGCTCGAAGACGCGCGAAACGTGATCGAGTTCGATGATGGGCACAGCGTTTGCCGTCATGGTTTCACCTCTTGCCAATGCCAGCAAGCCGCAAGTTGATCGTCGCCGACCCGCTCAAGCCGGGGCTCTTGGCTGCGGCACTGGTCGGTGGCGTATGGACAGCGCGGATGGAAGGCGCAGCCGAGTGGGGGGTTGATGAGGTCTGGCGGCGAGCCGGGAATGGAGGCCAGCGGATGTATCTCTCCGGTGACGGTGGGCACGGCACGGGTGAGGGCCAGCGTATAGGGATGGCGGGGTCGCTCGAAGATGTCGTATACGTTGCCAATCTCGACGATGGCCCCAGCATACACCGTTGCTACGCGGTCGGCCAGCTCGGCTGCCAGCGACAGGTCGTGTGAGATAAAGATGAGCGAGAAGTCCAGTTGCGTCCGTAGCCGGCGCAATACCTCGATCACCGAACGCTGGGTGAGGATGTCCAGCGCCGTGGTCGGTTCGTCGAGGATGATGACCTGTGGCTGCAGCAGCAATCCCAGCGCAATGAGCACACGCTGGCGCATGCCGCCGCTGAGTTCGTGGGGGAAGGAGTGCATCACCCGTTGCGGGTCGAGTTGCACCATTTTGAGCAGCTCGACGGCGCGCTCGCGCACGGCCCTGGCGTTGGACATGCCGTGGGCGTGAGCCGTGTCGAGGAACTGCGCCTCGATGCGCAGCACCGGATTGAGCGCGTTCTGCGCGCCTTGGAAGACCATCGCGCACTCTTGCCAGCGGAAGCGGCGCAGTTCTTCGGGGGTCAGGGCGAGCACGTCCTGCGATGTCCCGTTGCGATAGTACATGATGCGGCCCTGTTTGATGCGCGCGGCCTTGGGCAACAGCCGCACCAGCGCCAGCCCCAGCGTGGTCTTGCCGGAGCCGCTCTCGCCGATCAGCGCCAGGGTCTCGCCGCGCCGCAGTTCGAAGCTCACGCCGCGCACGGCCTTGACCACGCCGCGCCGCGCCGGATACTCCACCCACAGGTCTTCCACCATGAGCGCCGGTTCGCCCGTTCCCTTCGCGTTCCCGACCGTCATCGTCTCGCCATTCCTCACTTCCGACTTCTCCCTTCTCCTGCCCTCTGACTTCTGTTCCCTGCCCCTGGTTACACGCCCGCTCGCAATCGCGGGTTGAAGATTTCTTCTAACGAGCGGGTGAACAGCACCAGCGAAAGCTGGAACAGCGCAATCGCCGCCACCGGCGCCATGATGTTCAGGAAGCTGTCTCTGAAGAAGATCGCGCCGCGCGTCCAGGCCAGTTGGATCGTCACTGCCCAACTGTTGTTGTCAGAGAACGATAGCAGGCCGAGGAACACCAGACCGCCCTGGGCATAGACCGCAGCAGTCATAGCGAACACCAGGCTGATGGCGATATAGCTCATCATGTTGGGCAGGATTTCTTTGAAGATGATGTGCCGGTTGCTCAGGCCGAGCGAGCGCGCCGCTTCGACGTAGTCGCGTTGGCGCAGCGAGAGCACCTGAGAGCGAATGGCGCGCGTCAATGTCGCCCATGACAATAGCGCCAGGATGAATGACAGCAGCCAGACGTCGTTCAATTTGATCTGCGTGGCCAGCACGGCGAGCAGCGGAAAGGTGGGGATGGCGAGCCAGAAGTCGGTCACCGCCATGATGGCCGAATCCACGGCGCCGCCCAGCAGCGCGCTGGTCGAGCCGAGCACGACGGCGATCAGCGTGCTGATCGCGCCGGTGAGGAAGGCGATGACGATCACGTCGCGCCCGCCGTGCACCACCAACGAGAAGATGTCACGGCCCTGGAAGTCGGTGCCGAGGATGTGTTCGGCAGAGGGCGGGTTGTAGATTTTGTCCACGCGCGAGGTCTTGTCCAGCGGCACGAACCGCGGCATGACGAAGGCCAGGAATATGAAGAACACCAGCCCGATGAAGCCGAGAAACCCGGCCTTGTTGCGGGCGATCAGCCTGAGCGTTTGACCCATCCAGTTGGCGATGTTTCTCAAGAACGTCATTTCGTTTCTCCCTGGCCCAGGCGGATGCGCGGGTCGAGCCGGCTGTACAACAGGTCGGCGATCAAGTTGGCCATGATCACCGAGATGGTGATGATTAGAAAGATGCCCTGCATCACCGGGTAGTCGCGCTGGTTGATGGCTTTGATCAGTTGCTGGCCGATGCCCTGATACACGAAGATGGCCTCGATCAACACCGAGCCACCGAAGACGAAGCCGATGCTAATGGCGAGCTGGGTGAACAGCGGCAGTGAAGCGTTGCGCCCAACGTATGAGGTCATGATGCGCCCATCCTTCAGGCCGCGCGCCCGTGCCACGGTCACGTAGTCCTCTTCCAGTGTGGCGATCGTGCTGCTCTTCATGGCCAGCATCCAGCCGCCAATCGTGGTGAGCACATAGACGGAGATGGGCAGCGCAGCGTGATACAGCACGTCCAGGAAGAAGTGCAGCGTGAAGCCAGGTTGCACGCCGGGTGAGATCGAGCCGCGCATGCTGGCGATGTTGATGATCTTCAACTGCGGCCCCAGCACCACCAGCAAGATGATCGCGATCAGGTAATTCGGCACCGAGCTGACCAGCGACGCGAAGGTCGAGAACGCATAGTCAATCGGCGTCTCGCGTCGGTAGGCCATCAACATGCCCAGCGCCACACCAAAGATGAAGCTGATCAGCAGCGACGTGCCGACGCTGAACAACGTCCACGGCAGGAATTGGCGGATGATGTCGGCCACGTAGGTGCCCTTCGAACGATATGATTGTCCCAGGTCGCCGCGCAGCAAGTTGCCCAGATACTCCAGGTATTGCCGGCCTAGCGGTGCGTCGAGGTCAATCGCAAACAGCGCCGAGGCCTGATCGCGCGCCTCCTGGTACGACATGCCATACATCGCAATCTGTTCCTGGATGAAGATCTCGACGGGATTGCTGGGCATCAATCGGATCAGGAAGAACGTCGCCGTTATCACGGCGAAGATCGTGATCAGCGCCTTCACCAAGCGACGGAAGACGTAGTTGCGAAAGATGCGCTGGAGTACGCCGGGGCGCGCCTGTTCCCCCGGCAAGCTGACGGGAATCGGAGCAGTTTGAACGGCCATGCGTTACGCACTCATGCAGTGATCGGCGCAAGCGCAGCAGCATGCGTTTCGCCCGCGCCATGTGCCAAACGGGTGAATCGAATTGCGATGCTCGCGTGATATTAGCACGCGGGCTTTCCTCCGACAAACGCTCATGCGATGATCGTGTGAATGCCGAGCGCGCGTACGCCCTCGACGAAGGGCGCTGGTGCGCCGGCGTCGGTGATCAGGGTGTGGATCGCCGAGAGCGGCGCGACGAACGCCGCGGCAGCGCGTCCGCACTTGGTGTGATCGGCCAGCAGGATCACTTCGCGCCCGATCTTCAGGATGGCGCGGTCGGTCAGCGTCTCCTGCAAGTCAGTGTTCGTCAGGCCGTGTTGCAAGTCTACGCCGTAGATGCCGATGAAAACTTTATCTGCGCGTACTTCGGCCAGCGCCTGTTGGGCGATATGGCCGATGAGCGACATCTCGCTGCGGTTGAGCACGCCGCCCAGCGCAACCAGGTTGATTCCCGGCGCGCCGGCCAGCACGTTGAGCACTGGCAGGGAGTTGGTGATGACGTTCAGTCGCCTGGCCGAGCGCAGATGCAACGCGACTTCGAGTACCGTGCTGCCGCTGCTCAGGAAGATCGTCTCGCCCTCGTTGACCAGTGCCGCCGCTGCCGCGCCAATGCGCGCTTTCTCGCTGGCTTGCTCGGCGGAGCGGGGCAGGGTGCGGGGCCGACGAAGCTCGTCGCTCTGCTGCCCGTCTGGCGAAAGCGCCACCGCGCCGCCATGTACGCGCTTGATCTTGCCCTGCTTCGCCAGCGCGTCCAAGTCGCGCCGCGCGGTGGCGAGGCTGACCGTGAAGGCATCGCATAGCTCATGCATGCTCACCCGTTGCTGTTGCTGGATGAACTGCACCATGCGGCGATGTCGCTCTAAGGTCGAAGAAGCCATAGCGCGCTCCGGCAGATTGACCTGATATAGATCGCTGCCTTGAGCCAGAGTACGCTAAATTTGAGCGGTTGTCAATCATTAGATGGATAATTGATCGAAAATTGAGCGATTTGTGTTCTTGAGCAACGCGGCACAGTTAAATTTCGCGATCGAGCAGGTGCATGACCCGCTCGGTGACGATGCGAACTTCCTCGTCCGTCAGCGTCATCGGGTTGAGCAGGATGCTACTAGCCTCATCCGATGCGCCGACGCTGATGCGGGGGCTGCCGTCCCATAGCCGGGCGATCAGCTCGTCGCGCGTGATGCCAACGCGGCGTGAGTCAATCCGCACTTCGCAGCGCGGCAAGGGCTGGCCGGCTTCATTGGGGAATGAGCGCACAGCGCGCACGCCGGGCAGCGCGTTGAACGTCGCGCACCAATCGGCCACCACGCGCTCGTCGCGTTCACGGCGCTCTTCGTGATCGAGTGCGCTATAGCGTTTCACTGCGGCCAGCAGCCCGACCATTTCCTCTTTGCCCACCTTCATCGGCCGGCCGATGCCGTGGTTCGGGCTGCTGAGCCTGCGCATGGCTTGGATCAACTCGCGCCGGCCGACGACCAGGCCGGTGGTCTGCGGGCCGCGCAGATCCTTGCCGCCGCTGAAGATGGCGCACGCTGCACCCATCTGCGTAAAGCGCCACAGGTTCTCCACCGGCGGCAGTTGAGCCGCAGCATCCACGACTACCGGCACGCCGCGCGCCCGGCACGCTGCGATGACGCACTCGATCGGCAAATCGCCTCGGCCGGTGAAGTAGCCCTGAAACCAGACGAACGCCGCCGTGCGCGGGCTGAACGCTGCTTCCAGCTCATCCGGGTCGGTATGTGTCTCGCCGCCGATCTCGATCACTTTCACACCGGTCTGGCGCACGGCAAAGTCGTAGCCGTTGCGGTGTGAGGTGAACATGATCACCTCGTTCTTGTCGAGCGCATCGGTGTGGGGCAGGCGCCGCGCCAGTTCCCGGTCGCCGCCTGAGACGCACGCGGCGACGGCGAGCATGATGCCCGCAGCCGCGCCGGTGGTGACCATCGCTGCCTCGTTGCCGGTCAGCGCGGCAAGCCTTTCGCCCACGCGGTCATGCAATTCTTCGAGATCCACATGGAAGCGCGCTGCGTCCTCCATCGCGGCGATCACTTCCGGCGGCATCACGCTGCCGCCCAGCTTCGTCAGTGTGGCGTTGGCGTTAATCACCGGCTGAACGCCCAGGTCGTCATAGATGCTCATGGTGAGGTTGGGGGTTAAGGGTTAGGCAGGATCATGGGTTCGTCTCGTTGATCCCCTCGCCCGGTCGGGTCGTTGCTGTCAGGAGGGAATCACCCAATACTCCGGCGGCGCGGCGGTCCATTCGGGCGCGCTCAGCCCGCCGATGTCGAAGACGATCTCGCCGGCGCGAATCGTCAGGAGGCATTCCAGCTTTCGGTCGCCGGTGAGCCTGGCGCGTCCGCAGTCAACGAAGCCAAACCGACCGGTGTGCAGCTCGAAGACGGCGACATCGGCGCACGCGCCGACGCCCAGATGACCTAGCTCGGGATGGCCGATTTGGTGAGCCGGGTTCGCCGTGCTCATCTTGATCACGTCGTAGAGCGGCACGCCGGCGTTCAGGATCTTGCTCATCGTAGTCTGCATGTCTACCACGACGCCGTGCACATTGCGGATATGAAGGTCGGTGCTGATCGAGTCCGGCGGGAAGCCGCCCTGGATGGCGGGCACGGCGCTGCGGAACCAGAAGCTGGCCGCGCCGTGGCCGACGTCGAAGATCACCCCGCGCGCCCGCGCCTCGAACATGAAAGCGTTGACCCTGCCGGCCTTGTTGATGATGGGGAATTGCTGGGCATAGACGTGCGTGTGGATGTCGCCGGGCCGCGCCTTCTTCAAGATCAGCTCTTCATAGCTGCGCTCCGGTGGTCGTGGCCAGAAGTCATACATCACATGCCGGCCGCACAGCTCGGCGGCCTTGATCGCTTGATCTGCGGCTGCCCAGGGCGTGTGCAACGTGTCCCATGGCTGGTGCGTCCAGTAGTGTGCGGTCTTGATGCCGATGCAAATGTCAGGGTAGGTGATCACGGCTTCGGCGGCGCGCTCGGCGTCGAATGTGCGCGGGTCTTGCTCCCAGTCGCCCAACATGCCGTTATCGCTAATGTTGACGTAGGCGAAGATGCGCGTCTTGGCGCGATCAATAACCGTTTCTTTGAAGTGCCGGATGTGATTCGCGCCGGCAGTTCCGGTATCCACCACTGTAGTCACACCGCTGCGGAAGGTGTGCGCGTCGGCCAGCACGCTCAGGCCTTCCGGCGCACCCTCCGGTGCGCGCGTGTGGTAGGCGTGCATGTGGATGTCGAGGATGCCGGGTGTGACGTAGCGGCCAGAGACGTCAATCACCTGAGCGGCCAACGCCGGAGCGATGTCCGGCTCGACGGCGGCGATTCGGCCGTTCGCGATGGCCACGTCGCGTTTGCCATCCAGCCCGTTCTTCGGGTCAATCACATGCCCACCCTTGAGTAGGAGAGCATAGGGCGGCTGCGATATATCAAGCGTCATGATGGGGAGTTTAGAACATGATCGAAAGCCGCATATTGCTCCCCTGCAGCGACAACGATCAGCGCTTCACCTCTCACGAAACGAGTTTTGGACGTGCGCTTGCGGCTCACGGTTGAGCCTGATCAGTTTTGGCTTGACCGGCATTGCGCGGCGAAATTAAAATCTCGGCAATTCTCAAGCTGGAGGCCACGATGTCCGATCAATCCCAACTGCAGGCGCAAGCAGCGGAAATCTCAATTGACCACAAAACCTTCTATCCCCCGTCGCCGGAGGTTGTCGCGCGCGCGCGCATCAAAGATTGGGACGCCATGAGCAAATTCGCCTCGGAGCACCTGGAGCAATTCTGGGCCGAGCACGCCGCCGAACTCGAGTGGTATGGCCAATGGGAGCGTGTGCTCGACGACTCCAACAAGCCTTTCTTCAAGTGGTTCGTCGGTGGCAAGTTCAACATCGTCCACAACGCGCTCGACCGTCACATGAAAACCTGGCGCAGGAACAAGGTTGCTTACATCTGGCAGGGCGAGGATTTCTCTGAGCGGCAGATTTCCTACGCCGATCTTAACCGCGAAGTGTGCAAGTTCGCCAACGTGCTGAAGTCGCTCGGCGTGAAGAAGGGCGACCGCGTGACGATTTACATGGGCCGCGTGATCGAACTGCCGATTGCGATGCTGGCCTGCGCGAAGATCGGCGCGGTGCACTCGGTGGTCTACGGCGGGTTCTCGGTGCAGGCGCTGGCCGGCCGCATCCTCGACTCGCAGAGCAAAGTCCTGGTCACCTGTGACGGCGCCTATGTCAACGGCAAAGTCGTCGAACTCAAACAGATCGCCGACGACGCAATCAAAGAAGCGCCTGTCGTCGAGAAAGTCGTGGTCTTCAAACGCACCGGCCGCGAGATCGGCTGGGTAGAGGGCCGCGATCACTGGTGGTACGACTTGATGAAGGATGCTAGCCCGGTCTGCGAGACCGAGGTGATGGATGCCGAAGATCCGCTCTTCATCCTTTACACCTCCGGCTCGACCGGCAAGCCCAAGGCGCTATTGCACACGCATGGGGGCTACGCCGTGTACACCTACACCACTATGCGCTACGTCTTCGACATCCAGGACGAAGACCGCTGGTGGTGCGCCGCCGACCCGGGCTGGATCACCGGCCACTCGTACATCGTGTATTCGCCGCTGATGAACGGCGCCACCAGCATCATCTATGAGGGCGGCCCGGCCTATCCTGCGCCGGATCGTTGGTGGCAGATCGTCGAGCAGTATGGCGTAACGATCCTGTATTGTGCGCCCACCGGCATCCGCGGCCTGATGCGCTTCGGCGAGGAATGGCCCAAGAAGCACGATTTGTCCTCGCTCCGTTTGCTTGGCACGGTCGGCGAGCCGATTAACCCCGAAGCGTGGCGCTGGTACTACGTCCACGTGGGCGGCTCGCGTTGCCCGATCATGGACACGTGGTGGCAGACGGAGACCGGCGGCTTCATGATCACCCCGCTGCCCGTCACGCCGCTCAAGCCCGGCAGCGCCACCCAACCATTCTTTGGGATCCAGGCCGAAGTAGTGGATGACATCGGTAACCCGGCCAAACCCGATGAGGAAGGCTATCTCACCATCCTCACGCCGTGGCCTGGCATGGCCCGTACGATCTACGGCGATCCAGATCGCTACGTACAAACTTACTGGTCGCGCTACCCCGGCCGCTACTTCACCGGCGATTCGGCGCGCGTGGATCAAGACGGCTACTTTTGGATCATCGGACGCGTGGACGATGTGCTCAAAGTGAGCGGCTATCGTCTGGGCACGGCAGAAGTGGAAAGCGCATTGGTCTCGCATCCGGCCGTGGCCGAAGCTGCGGCCATCGGCCTGCCGCACGAAGTGCGCGGCAACGCCATCTACACCTATGTCATTCTGCGCGCCGGCTACGAAGGCACGCCGGAGCTGGCCGAGGAGCTGCGCCAGCACGTCGGCAAAGTGATGGGGCCGATCGCCAGGCCGGAGAAGGTCGAGTTCGTTGCCAAGTTGCCCAAGACCCGTTCCGGCAAGATTATGCGCCGTGTGTTGAAAGCGCGCGCCCAGGGCCTGCCCGAAGGCGACCTGACGACGCTGGAAGAGTGATTTATTGGGGTGGACGACGGCATTGCCGTCGTCCACCCTGCGCTGCCCGGCTAGGCGAAGATCATCTCCAGCTTGAACTCGCGGATCTTGCCGACGTCGTAACGCGCCTTATCCGCGACCAGCAGCGTCCACTCGCCGCTAGGGGACTTGCCGGCGACTGCGGCCAGCGCCGGCGTATTCGCGGTGTCATAAGTTTGCTTAATGTGATCGGCGGCGCCGCCTTGCCGGTTGTGCAGCACGATGTCGCCGATGCCGGAAGCCGGCGGAGGCTTGAGCGTGACGACCAGGTCGCCGCGATAGGTGTGCTCGATGTCCACCCAGACCTTCAGCGCCTTGAGCGGGCGCGTCTCGGCGACAGTCGCGCTGAGTTTGGCCGACTTCAGGTCGGGGATCGGCACATCCTGCTTGACCGAGACGATCACCACCGGCTGGGGCTGAGGGGGCGCTGCCAGCTCGACTGCCCTGTGAGCGTTTACTCGTCCGAAGCCATACCAGGGGCTGCGGCCGTTCGCGTCGTAGTTACCGTTGGCCGAATCTATCTTGTCGCAGGCGTTTTTGATGATCTCGCGCACCTCGTCCCAGCGCAAGTCGGGGTTGCGCGCCAGGATAAGCGCTGCGACGCCGGCTACGCCGGGGCATGCGCTTGATGTGCCGCCAAAGCTGTTCGTGTAGTTGCCCTGCGCGTCGCCGCGGCTGGTCTGGCCGGGGTTATAGCCGAGCGCGCCTGTGCGATCCGTCGTCCAGATGCCGGGCGTCAGCGATGGGCGACCGTTGCTGCTGGGGAAGGCGCACCAGATGGCTTTGCCGTAGTCGCTATAGGCGGCGCGCGTGCCCATGTCGTTGCAGGCTGCTACGGCGATCACCTTCTCGTAGCTGGCATAGCCGTCGTTGTCTACGCTCTCGTTGCCGTTGCCGGCAGCGAACAGAATCACGCAGCCTTTGCCGTTGCGCCCGTTGCGTGTGGCATAGTCCATCGCCAGGCGTGTAGAGTCCGGCAAAGGCACGACCTGCTTGTGCAGTGGATCGTTGGGGTTCCACCATTCGCCGTCGGCCGGTCCCCAACTACACGAGATCACGTCGGCGCCGTTCTGCGCTGCCCATACGAAGGCGTCGGCCTCGCTCTGCGAGCCGAGGCCGGAGGCCAGCCGGATCGGCATCAGCCGCGCCTTGGGCGCCACGCCAGCTGCGCCGAAGGCGCCGTTGGCGCACGCGACGCCGGCGCAGGCCGTGCCGTGATTGTCGAAGTTGCCCGGACGGGGGTCATTCGTCCGGCGCGTCACGTCGCGCGGGGCGACGATCTTGCCCGCCGAGCGGAACTCTTCGTGGTCAATGTCCACCCCATCGTCAATGATGGCGATCGTCACTCCTTCGCCTTGCGAGAGTGCCCAGGCAGCCTCGACGTTGGCGCTCTGGTCTATTGCCCGGCCGCCGATGGTGGTCTTGCGCAGGTGCCATTGGGTGAGGAAAGCTGCCCGGTCACGCCGGCGGCGGATCAGCTCGGGATGGCAGAGCTCGACGGCTTCGTCCTCGAGCAACCGCCGGGCGAGGTCGAACACTTCAAGCCCGATGCCCTCCGGCGCGCCGAGGAAGTAGCCGTTGCGCGTGTAGTCTACATGCGCCTTGATGGCGAGCCCATACTTCTTGATGAGCTGGCGGCAGGTCGCAGTCTTCGTCTCGTCGTCGAATTTGACGAAGAGGTTCTCGGTGTAAAGCACCGGCGCCTTCGATTGCGGATCCACCAGCACACGGCCGGCGAAACGCACGTCTGGTTCACCCTTCAGCACCGCGCGTGCCTGATCGCGGATGGACTTGGCCTGGCGCGTCGAGCGCGTCCGTAGCACGGCCACACCGGCGTTGAAATACTGCTCTTCGAGTTCGAAATGGCCAAGGATTACCAGAGCATCGTCGGAGAGTGCTGCGCCTTCGCCGGGTGCGGTCGCAAAGACCGGATTGTGGCTGCGGGTGCGCACGGCGATGAGATCGTTGCTCTCTTCTAGCTTGTAAGTCTGTCCCCTTTTGCCTCCATATTGGACGGTGTATGCGCTCATGAATCCTCCTCTTCCCGTTGCGGAGACGGCGCACGACTGCGACCCTCGGAATAGGCGCACTCGGGAGGGTGAACGCTCGGCGCCGTCGCTTGGGGATATGCGGTGATGATAGCGGCCGATATAATCCTGTCAAACAGTCGTCGAATCACCATCATCCTGCATACGTATGTGGCATCAGTCATGAGCAATCTGTCGGACTACCCGACGCGCCTGCGCGCCAGCACGGAGCATCCCGAGGTGATCTATACGCGCGCTAAGGGTTATCACGCCGTCAAGAACGCGCCGCGCGCTCAAGCGAAGGATGCTGTGCTGGCGCTGGAAGACGATGACAGTACCTACTTGATCCTGGAGGGGGAGCCGAAGACACTCAGCGAGGAAGTCAGCGCCGTCTATCGGGGCAGTGGCGGCACGCTGGTCGTGCCGACTGGCCGGGTCTTCATCCGTTTGGACGAAGGCACGCGCGTCGAGGCGCATGCTCACGCGTTTCGCAAGCTCGGCTTCGTCATTGCCCAGTCGCCGCCCTACGCGCCCCACGTTGCCTGGCTAGAGCGCGAAGATGGCGATGCCGCTGCTGCGCTGCACAGCGTCGGCGCACTGGAGAAACTGCCGCAGGTGTGCAACGTTGAACCCCAGCTGCTTGCAGCGCGTGCATTGCGTTGATCCCGGCATCGCCCAAATGGGGGAATGCGCAGCCGTCCCAGCCCTGAAATTTGAACGATGTCTCACTCAAACTTCCTCGAACGCCTGGCCGAACGCCCTTTGCTCGCCGATGGCGCCATGGGCACGATGTTGTATGCGCGCGGCTTCGACTTCGACGAGTGTTACGACGCACTCAACCTGAAGCATCCCGAGGTCGTTTTAGATATTCATCGCCAATACGCTGCCGCCGGCGCAGACATCTTGGAGACGAACACGTTCGGCGCCAACGCGTTCCGGCTGGCCGAGTGGAATCTGGAAGGTTCGGCGGCGGAGATCAACGCGCGCGGCGTGGAACTGGCGCGTCAGGCTGCGCGCGACGTGCGGGCAGATATCCTCATCGCCGGTGCGGTGGGGCCACTGGGCGCAAACCTCGCTCCGCTGGGCAGCATCAGCCGGGAAGAAGCCTACCACGCGTTCTACGAGCAGATCGGCGCGCTGGCCGAAGCGGGCGCCGATCTGCTGGTCCTCGAAACCTTCTCTGACCTGACCGAACTCGAAGAAGCCTTGCGCGCAGCCAAAGTGGTGTGCGGCCTGCCGGTGGTCGCTCAGATGACCTTCAACCGCGAACAGCGTACCGTAATGGGCGTGACGCCCCTGCAGGCTGTTCAGGTGCTGGCAACCTGGCAGCCGGCGCTCATCGGCGCGAATTGCTCCACCGGGCCACGCGGCGTGCTCGAAGTGATGCGCCAGATGGCAGCGGCAGCGAAGACCATGCATGGCCGCGCGCCGGGGCTTTCTGCCATGCCCAATGCCGGCTTTCCCGAGGCGCGCGGTTCGCGGGTGTTCTATCCGGCTACACCTGAATACTTCGCCGACTATGCGCAGCGTTTCATCGAGACCGGCGTGCGTTTGGTGGGTGGGTGCTGCGGCACCACGCCGGCACATGTGCGTGCCATGCGCGCCGCGTTCGATGCGCTGACGCAAAGTGCACCTGCGTCTTCGGCGATTGCCAGGGTCGAAATTCCTCATCCTGCCGAGGTTCGTGCGCATCCGTTCGGCGACGCCGGCACCCCCACCACGCTGGCTCAAGCGCTGGCTGAGGGACGCTTTGTGACCACGGTCGAGGTTGAGCCACCCAAAAGCGCCGACACCTCGGCTATCGAAGAGACGGCTTGCATGCTGAAGGAAGCCGGCGCGACGGTGCTCGACATCTCTGACATCCCGATGGCGCGCATGCGCATGACCGGCCTGGCCGCCGCGCATCGCGTGCAAGCCGGCGCAGAGATCGAGACCGTGCTGCATTTCCCCGTGCGCGGGCGCAACCTGCTTCGCATACAGGGCGACTTGCTGGCTGCCCACGCGCTGGGCATCCGCAACATCTTTGTTACGATGGGCGACCCGACGCGCATCGGCGATTATCCGCAGGCTAACGACAATCACGACATCGTGCCTACCGGCCTGGTGCAGATGATCAAAGAGCGGTTCAACACGGGTCTGGATGGGCTGGGCGCGTCTATCGGCAAGCCATGTTCGTTCTTCGTCGGCGTGGCCGCGAATCTCACCCCGACCGACTTCGAGAAGGAAGCCAGGCTGCTGCACAAGAAGATCGAGTGTGGCGCGGACTTCGCACTGACTCAGCCGGTGTTCGACGCGGAGATGGCGCGCCGGTTCATCGCCTACTACGAGCAGATGTTCGGCAAACTCACGCTGCCGATCCTGGTTGGCATCCTGCCGCTGGCGAGCGTGCGCCATGCCCAGTTCCTGCGCAACGAGGTGCCGGGCGTGGTGCTGCCGGAGGCGATCGTGCAGCGCTTGGAGGCGGCCGGTAACAAGACCCGCACCGAAGGCGCGATCATCGCCATGGAGGTTCTGCATAGCATCCGCGACCGGGTGCAGGGCGCGTACTTCATCCCTGCCTTCGGGCGCTACGACATCGTAGCGAGGCTGATCCAGCAGACGACTGGCCAGCTCCAGCCCTTGTCTTCCTAGACACAGGCATCGCTTTCGACCTTGCGCGAACTCTTCCAACGCTTGGCGAAGATGGTGGCCGGCTACGGTGTCGTGCAGTGGGCCGGCCCATTGCTGTCGCTGATCTTCACGCCGATCATCACCCGTATCCTGACAGTGGACGACTACGGCGCGTCGGGGTATCTGCAAACGGTCGTCGCGGCAGTGAGCACGGTGGCAATGTTTGCCCTGCCGCAGGCGCTGGCGACGCATTTCAACGACCATCCGGGCGAAGCATGCTGGCAGGGCCAGATCACCGGCAGCGCGCTGGTCATCGTCGTCGTCAGCGGGTTAGCGCTCGGCCTTGCCCTGGTCATTGCCGCGCCGGCGTTGGGCACGGTCGCGCCAATCGTCGGAGCGCACGTGTCACTTGTCCAGTTCCTCGGCCTGACGTTGTGCATTGGCTTAGCGGCGACGGTGTTGGTCAACGCAGCACAAGACGCGCTGCGCGTGCGCTGGGGCATGTTCCTGAGCGTGACTTCTCTAGCCGGCACGGTGATCTTCAACCTGTTGTTCATCGTCATCTTGCGGATGGGCGTAACGGGTATGCTGCTCGCACCGCTGGCGGTGAATGCGTGCGTGCTGGCTGTCGCGCTGGTGCTCATGCGCGACTTTATTGGCCGGCCGTCGCGCGAAGCGGTTGGTTTGCTGTTGCGTTCCGGGGCAGTGCTGTTGCCGACCACGCTGTCGGTGTGGTCGCTGACGCTGGCCGACCGGCTCTTCCTCGGCCAGTGGGTGAGCGAGGCCGAGTTGGGCTATTACGACATCGCTAACAAAATCGCCGGCCTGACCTACGTGGCCATGGCGCCGATCTACACGGCGTGGACGCCGCTGGCGCTGGCCATGCAACATCACCCCCTGGCCCACGTGCGCTATGTGCGCATGGCGCGCTACCTGGTCGCGACCGTGCTCTTCATCGGCCTGTTCCTCGGATTGTTCGCTATCGAAATCCTGATCGTGCTGACGCGGCCGGCTTACTTCCCGGCGGCGCCCTACGTCGGCTTCCTGGCCTATATGCACGTCTTCAGCGCGTTTGGCACGGTGTTCACGGTTGGCGCGATGATGGGCAAACAGCTGCGCTCGGTAAGCGCCGGCGTGCTGCTTGGCGCGCTGGTCAACATCGCGTTGAACGTTGCGCTCATCCCGCGTTTCGGGTTGTGGGGTGCGACGGTGGCGACGATGGCCGGCTTCGGCGTCACCCCGCTTGTCCTGTTCGTGTTGGTACAGCGGCGCTATCCGCTGCCATATCCGGTTGGGCGCATGCTGGCTGCACTGACTGTGCAATTCGCACTGCTGATCGCCGGGTTGTTCGTGCCGGCGATCGCCTTCCCCGTGCGCGTCGCGATCAAGCTCGGCATTCTTGTGCTGTTGCCGGTTGGCTTTGTCGTGGTTGGCATGATCACGCTGGATGAGCTGCGGCAGGCCGGCGCGTTCGCGCGCGAACGCGCCGGGCGGTTGCTGCGCTCAGCCTAAAACAGGCGCAGGCCGAGCCTGCCGAAGCTCGCACCACCGGGTTTGTGCGGCGGATTGAAGCGGGTTAGAACCTTGACGAACATACCCCTTTCGTCGCCGGACGTCGGCATGCATATTACAATCGCGCTGCGATAGGAGGTCGCCCTTCGGCTTTGGAGCGCGTCTACACACGAATTCCCGCCACTGCGTTGCGACCGTCGCGTGCCGTGCGGTTGGCTTACCGGCTGTTCGGCAGTGCCTTGGTTCCGCTCACCTGGCTGGTCGCTCATGGCCTGGGCACGCCGGGACTGTGGTTCCATCCGATTTGCACCTGGGTGGGGCTGAAGACGTTGTTCGGTGCGAATGGGCCGCGGTTAGAGACGCGCTGGTTGCTGCACATGCTGTTCTCGCCGATGGTGCTCACTCGCTATTTCGAGTTCGAGTTTGCCTGGCGCCATTTGTCGGATACGCAGGCCGCACGTTACCTTGACGTGTCGTCGCCTTTCACCTTTCCTATCGTGTTGATGAGCGAAGGGCGTGCTGCGCGCGCCGACTTGATCAACCCAGACAAGCACGACCTTGCATTGATTGAGCAGCACATTGCTGCATACAAGTTGGGTACGCAGTGCGCGGTGCACAGTTGCTTGATTGAGGAAGTACCCTTCGCGGACGAGACTTTCGACTTGATCACCAGCATCTCGGTGGTCGAGCACATCCCGCGCGACCGTGAAGCGATCGGCAAGATGTGGGCGCTGCTCAAGCCGGGGGGGCGCCTGATCGTGACCGTGCCGTGTGCTGCACGAGGTTACGCGCTATACACGAACGTGGATCACTACGGCCTGCTGGGGAGTGATGAGCGGGGCTACACCTTCCTCGAATATCTCTATGATGAGGCGATGTTGAACGAGCGCATCTACAGCATCACCGGCCGGCCGGTGCATTGCGCGCTCTACGGCGAAAGGCGCGGCGGCGTCCTACGCGCAGAGTTGTTGCGGCGCTGGTCGGGCGAGTACTGGCGCTTCTGGCGCGAACCGATCTGGATGGGGCGCCACTTCCAGCACTTCGAAGCGATCGCGCAGTTACCAGGCGAGGGTGTGATCGGCATGGTCTTCGTGAAGTCATGAGCGAGCCCATCCTCTCCATCTGCATCGCCACGCGCAACCGGGCCGCGTTCATCGGCCAGACCCTCGACAGCCTCATCGGCCAGATGACGGACGCGGTCGAGATCGTCGTCGTGGATGGCGCATCCACTGACGACACCGAGCAGGTGATGCGCGCCTATGAACGCTATACACCGCGCCTGCGTTACCTGCGACTGGCGCAGAACGGGGGCTTCGACCGGGACTATGACCGCGCTGTACAGGAGGCCCAGGGAGAGTTTTGCTGGCTGTTCTCCGACGACGACTTGCTCAAGCCCGGTGCGATCCGGGCTGTGCTGGACGCGATCGCTCAGGGGTATTGCTTGCTCATCGTGAACGCCGAGGCGCGCTCGGCCGACCTGACCGAGTTGCAGCAGGAGCGGGTGTTGCCGATCGGCGAGGACCGCGCTTATGGGGCGCAAGAGCAAGAGCGGCTATTCGTGGACGTCGCCAAGTACATGTCGTTCATCGGATGTGTGGTGATCCGGCGCGACATCTGGCTAGCGCGCGAACGCGAGCGCTACTACGGCACTGCGTTCATCCACGTGGGTGTGATCTTCCAGGCACCCTTGCCCGGCGAGGCGCGCCTCATTGGCGCGCCGTGGATCGTCATCCGCTACGGCAACGCCTCGTGGACGGCACGTGCCTTCGAGATCTGGATGGTGCAATGGCCGAAGCTGATCTGGTCCTTCCCACACCTCTCCGACGTAGCCAAACGCAGCATCACGCGCAAAGAACCTTGGCGCAGCCCGGTGGTTATGCTGCTCTCACGCGCCGTAGATGGCTACTCGCCGCAGATCTACCGCGAGCGCTACGCGCCGCTGCTCTCGGATTGGCGAGATCGCTGGATGGCCTGGGCGATTGCGCACACACCGGGCGTGCTCGTCAACGCTGCTGCGCTGCTTGCCTTCAAGTTCATGCGGCCATACGATAAGCTCATGCAGGTGAACTTCCGCGCCAGTCGGTTTTACTATCGTAACTACCTGCGGTTGCTGTTGGGCGATCAGAGCGCAAGTCGCAACCCTCGATCATGAACAGGAATCATGATTGAGGATTGGATGCCCCATGACTGCCTCACGTCCCGACCTGAGCATCTGCATCGTCAACCACAACACGCCGGAGCTGACGCGCGCATGCTTGCGCTCCATCTTCGCGACGGCTGGCGGGTTGGGGCTGGAAGTATTCGTCGTCAATAACACACCCGATACAGATGGCGCGTTCAGCGCGCTGGTGCGCGACTTCCCGGCCGTTCGTGCGATCCAGAATGCAGCGCCGCTTGGCTTCGCAGCCAACCAGAATCGGATGCTGTGCCAGGCTTCCGGTCGCTATCTCGTGCCGCTCAACTCAGATACAGTCGTCCACCCTGGCGCGCTGCGAACGCTCATCGCGTTTATGGATGCGCATCCGCAGGTTGGCCTGGCCGGCCCGAAGCTGGTATATGCCGACGGCCGGCTGCAGCCTTCATGTCGCAACTTCCCCGCGCTCCTGCCGACGTTCATGGAGGCGACCGGGCTGTGGCGGCTCTTCAAAGGCAATCGCTGGATGGCACGATACGTGGCATTGTGCGACCCGCACACGGATGTGACCGAGCCGGACTGGCTGAGCGGCGCATGCTACATCGTGCGCCGCGACGTCTATGAGCACGTGGGTGGCTACGATGCCGAGCTGTTCCCCGTCATGTACGGTGAGGATATCGAGTGGTGCTGGCGAATCCGACGCGCCGGCTGGCGGATCGCCTTCGTGCCGGAAGCCGTCATCACCCATCTGGAGAGCCAAAGCGCTGCATCGGATCGGCTCTACCTGATGTACGAGGGCAGCGTCAAGTTCATGGATCGGTGGTGCTCGCCGGCGCAGTCGTTCGGCGTACGCACGGTGGCTTCGGTCGGTGTGCTCCTGCGCTGGCTGCGCGCGCGCGATGCGCATGAACGCGCGGCGTATCGCCGCATCCTGCGCCTGCTGCTGACCGGCAGCAGGTAATCTCGACGCGATGGACGTGTCTGTCATCATCCTCACCCACAATACGTGCGAGCTGACTTGCTCGTGCGTTCGTGCCGCGCTGAACGACGTTGTGACGAGCGGGCTGAGCGCGGAGGTGATCGTGGTGGACAACGCTTCGACCGACGGCACAGCGCAGGCCATCCGCGACACGTTTGCAGGCGTGCGCGTGATCGAGGCCGGTGAGAACCTCGGCTTCGCCCGCGGCAACAACCTCGGCCTGGCCGCTGCGCGCGGGCGTTATCGCTTCTTGCTCAACTCCGACGCATTCGTGCAACCCGGTGCGCTACAGGCGCTGGCGAAGTTCATGGATGCTCATCCGGATGCCGGCGCCTGCGGGCCGATGTTACTGAACGAAGATGGGTCGCTACAACCTTCCGGGCGTCCGTTGCCGACCCTGCTGAGCGTCTTCCTGGATATGACGAAGCTCTACCGGCTGGCGCGCCGCAACGTGTTCGAGGAGCGGGGTCGCGACTACGGTCGGCTCGCGCGCGTCGGCGAGATCTCTGGCGCGGCTCTGATGCTCCGTCGCGAGGCCTACGAGGCGACCGGTGGCTTCGACCCGGCGTTCTTCGCCTACTACGAGGACGTAGACCTGTGCAAACGCATCGGTGAGGCCGGCTTTACCATCTACTATGTGCCAGATGCGAAGGTGATGCACTTGTGGCGGCGCACCAGCCGCAGACTGCCGGAGGCGAGCTATCACGCCGGAGTAGACAGTCTGCGCTACTACTTTCGAAAGCATCATGGGCGCTTTGCCGAGGGCGTTATACAGCTTATGCTGGCTGCTCGGGAATTAAGCCTGATGTTGGCTTCGACAATGCGTGGTCAAAGCGAATGCGTTGCATTGCATTCGCGCATGCTGGTCCGCGCATTGGCACGCCGGTCGTTATAATGGAGTACGCCAGCCCTCGAAGCCAACTCCATTGTGAACATCACCATGTTCACCTCGTGGCAGGTGCGCTGCGGCATAGCCGACTACGCCGCGCATCTGACCGACGCACTCAACCGACTGGATGACGTGTGCGTGTCGGTCGTGCCGTTCGACCGGCGACCCCATCCGCGCGGCGATTACGTGCGCTGGGGCGAACAGATGAACACCGGCGATGTGGCGCATGTGCAGCACGAATATAGCCTTTTCGGCTACTTGTTGCCCTGGCGCAATCATTTCGACGCCTTCGCCAGCCGCATCCACAAGCCGCTGGTCATCACCCGGCACGTCTCGTTCGACGGCCCACTTGCCGTGCCCGGACGCGGCCTGCGCCACGCGGCGGCGCAGGCCAAGTGGTCGCTCTACAACCGCTGGCTAGGGCCATACGCTCGCTATCTGAACAAAGATGTCTTCGACCGCGCGCAGCAGGTGATCGTGTTGAGCGCACGGCTGAAGGCGCATCTGGTTGCGCGAGGCGTGGCACCGGACAAGATCCACATCATCCCCGCCGGCGCGCCCGACGTGCAACCTGCCTCGCTCGAAGCGGCACGGGCGTTGCGCGCAGCATGGGGCTGGGAGGACGCGCACGTCGTTTGCCTGTTCGGCTATATCGCGCCGCCTAAGGGGCACATGTTGGCGCTGGAGGCGCTGGTGGACTTGCCGGATGACTACGTGCTGCTGATCGCTGGCGGAGTGCGGCTGGAATCGCAGCGCTGGTATCTGGACGCGCTGCGCCGCCGGATCGAACAGTTGGGGCTGGGTGCGCGCGTGCGGATCACCGGCTATCTGAGGGAGGGGGACGTCGCGCGTCATATCGCGGCGAGCGACCTGCTGATCTACCCAAACACGCACGCCGACTTCTCCTACTCTGTCGTGACCGGCCTGGCACACCGGACGACGCCGGCGCTGGCATCGGACGTGGACGCGCACCGCGAGATTGCGGGCTATTGCGACGGGTTGGCGCTGTTCCGGAGCGGCGACGCTGGCCATCTGGCTGGCGAGATCCGACGCATTATCAACGATCCGGCCCAACGCCGGCGTATGCTGGAAGCCGCCGAGCGATTCGTCCGCAACTACGCCTGGCCGGAGATCGCCAAACGCACGCGTGAAGTCTATCGCTTGTGCCGGCCGGTCACGCCTCCCCGTTGACTAAAATTCGCGCCAGGGCGTTGTGCTGCTCCAGCAAGCGCGGCAGGTCGAGCGTGGTGATCTGGCCCTCGCGGACGATCACGCGGCCGTTGACCACGCTATAGGCGACGTTCGCAGATGCGCAGAACACCAGGGCGGCGACCGGGTCGTGCAGCCCGCCGGCGAAGCCGATCTGTCGCAGGTCGAAGGCGATGAAATCGGCGGCCATGCCGGGGGCCAGCGCGCCGATGTCGTCACGGTTGAGCACGCGCGCGCCGCCCAGCGTGGCCATCTCCAGCGCCTCGCGCGCCGTCATGGCGTCTGGGCCGAAGCCGACGCGCTGCAGCAGCATGGCCGCGCGCGCTTCGTTCAACATGTGCGCGGCGTCGTTGGAGGCCGAGCCATCCACGCCCAGGCCGACCGGCACGCCCTGGGCACGCATTTTGCGCACCGGCGCGATGCCCGACGCCAGGCGCATATTGGAGCAGGGGCAATGGGCTACGCCGGTGCGCGTGCGAGCGAACAGGGCGATGCCTGGGTCGTCGAGCCGGACGCAGTGCGCATGCCAGACATCGCTGCCGGTCCAAGCCAGGTCGTCGGCGTATTCCGCCGGCGTCATGCCGAAGCGCTCGCGGCTGTAATTCACGTCGTTGTCGTTCTCGGCCAGGTGCGTGTGCAACGACACGCCATAGGCCCGCGCCAGCTTGGCCGACTCGCGCATCAAATCGCGGCTGACAGAGAAGGGCGAGCATGGCGCGACCACGATGCGCAGCATCGCGTAGCGCGACGGGTCGTGATACGCCTCGATCAGGCGCTGCGTGTCTTTCAGGATGGCGTCTTCGTCCTCAGTCACGCTGTCGGGCGGCAGGCCGCCTTTGCTCTCGCCCACGCTCATCGCGCCGCGGCTGGCGTGAAAGCGCATGCCCACCTCGCGCGCGGCTTCGATGCTGTCGTCCAGCCGGCAGCCGTTGGGGAAGATGTAGAGATGGTCGCTGGTGGTGGTGCAGCCGGAGAGCAGTAGCTCGCTCATCGCCGTCTGCGTCGAGACGCGGAGCATCTCCGGCGTCAGGCGCGCCCAGATCGGGTAGAGCGCACGCAGCCAGCCAAATAGCTCGGCGTTTTGGGCTGCCGGCACGGCGCGGGTCAGGCTCTGGTACATGTGGTGGTGGGTGTTGATTAAGCCAGGCAGGACGAGGTGCCCGCGCAATTCGAGCACCTCGTCGGCGGTCTCCGGCAGCGCAGCCGTCGGGCCGACCGCGACGATGCGGTTGCCCTCGACGTAGAGCCCGCCGTCGGGGATTTCGCGCCGGCCGGCGTCCATCGTCACCAGCCAGTCCGCATGCTTGACTAGGAGCGTGTGCGTCATGAGCGGAATGTTACTGCGCAGGGTTCGAAGCGGCAAAACAAGCTTGTCCAAATTTTGTATTTACTTTGCATCAGCTTTGTGATAGACTGCGGTCTAGGCGGGAGCACATCGCAACACATCGCAGCAACTGGGTTGTCGCGGGATAGGAGTTGTGAATGTAAATCAGGTCGGGAACATCGCAGCACATCGCCCCCGCTCTTTGAGAAAAAGACGCACGCCGTTCCGGATGCCTGTCGTAAAGGTGTTCTAAACGGCGTGCGGCTTTCTCCACTGGGCCCACCTGGTTGACCCCGAGTCCGATTGCTGGACGCCTCCTCTTTGACCTCGTCGCGTGCCGTGCATACAATCACTGTGCCACACAGACGGCTTTATGGACCTCTACGATCCACAGTGCACGCGCCGCCCGGATGCGTCGTTGCTGTATCGCCGCAATGATGCGAACGATGTGCGGTTAGGTGAGGTCGTTTGCACGGATGCCGCAGATTACGCCAGGGCGCAGGTCGTGATACTGGGCTGCCCGCAGGACGAAGGTGTGCAGCGCAACAGCGGCCGACCGGGTGCGGCGCTCGCCCCGGCCGAGATTCGTCGCTACCTCTACCGCCTGACGATCAACGGCTTGGAAGATCTCTGTCTGTTCGATCTGGGTGATACACTGATCCAGCCCTCGCTCGAGGAGACGCATGCGCTGCATCAATGCATCGTCCGGCAGATCATCGAGGATGGCAAGCGCCTGGTCGTGCTCGGCGGCGGCAACGACATTGCGTATCCCGATTGTGTCGGGCTTGCGCAGGCAGCGGGTGAGGTGCTCGCTTTCAACGTGGACGCACACTTCGACGTGCGAGCGGATGTGCCGCGCAACAGCGGCACATCCTACCGGCAGTTGTTGGAAGAGGGCTTCATCCGGCCAGCGCGCTTCTATCAGGTCGGCTATCAACCCTTCGCCAACTCGCCCATCTACGAGCGCTACCTGCGCGGCCTCGGCGTCCATCTCATCGGCCTGACCGATCTGCGCTGTCAGGGAATCGAGCCCATGCTTGCCGCTATTCTCGATTCTGAATTTTCGATTCGCAATTGCTTTTGGGGCTTCGACCTCGACGCCGTCTGCACCGCCGAAGCGCCGGGTGTGAGTGCACCGAATCCGATCGGCTTGACAGGCGACGAACTATGTCGAATCGCGGAGATCGCTGGCAGTGACCCGCGCACGCGCATCGTCGAGTTCACCGAGGTCAACCCGAACTACGACGTGGACGGGCGCACCGCGCGGCTGGCGGCGGTGGCTGTCTGGCGTGTGCTGGCCGGCCTCGCTCGGTGCCTACACGTGGGATCTTGATGCACGCCAGATGCATCAAGCCCGTTCTGTTCTCGACCCTAGCCACGATTTTGCTCCCTCGGCTGGAGCGGCAGGTTAGCTCACACTATCCAATCGAGAGCATGCCTCAAGTGCCGTAGACCGCTATTTCAATGAGCTCCAGGTGCCTTGCTACGTTTCGCCCTGGCCTTCGTCACGGGGTCATAAATGATGAAAAACGCCATCCCCGCCAGGGCGATCCAGCCCATCCAATCGCCCAGAAAGACGGCGGGCGCGTCGCCCGTCCCCAACGGCGCGTCGGCGATGACGACCTGACCGTTGCGGTCGCCGCCGGGCGTAATCGCCGAGGCGAGGATGCGGCCGTAGGGGTCAATGATGATCGAATCGTTGCCGCTGTTATCGGCTTTGGCCAGGCTCACCCGATTCTCAACGGCGCGGAACACGAGGTGAGTGTAGTGCTTGGCGGCGATCTCGGGCCAGTCGTGCGAAGGTACCAAAATCAATTGCGCGCCGTTGCGCGTGATGCGCCGGGCGGTGTTGGTGAAGTCGAGGTCGTAGCAAATGATCGTGCCGAGGCGCCCCAGGGGCGTGTCGTAGACCGGATACGTGCCGCGCGTCGGGCTGGTCTCCCCCGCGAAGACGACCGGATGGTCCTTGCCGAAGACGCCCAGGAACTGCCCCTCAGGCGAGAGCACGGTGGCTTCATTCCGCGAGATTTCGTCGGTGACGGGGGCGATGTAGCCCAGGGCCAGATAGGCGTTGCTCTCGGCGGCTAACTGACGAAACTCGGCGGTGCGGGTGACCTGCGGGTCGCCCTCGATGGCGATTTCGGGCCAGACGATGACGCGGGCGCCGGCTTGCGCCGCCTGGCGGGTGAGCTCGCTGAACTTGTCCACTGCGCTCCACGGGGGCATGCCCGCGTCGTAGTGCAGCGCGGCGACGCGGACGGTGGGCGTCGTCGACGCGCGGAAGAGAGCCAGGCTGAGGGCAGTCCATAGGATCAGCGCGACGGCCACGCCGGCAGTCCAGTTGCGCACCGAATGGCCGGCGAGGGCCGGGATGTGCGGGTCGAGCTGCCAGCGCCGGTCGAAGAGATAGAGCGCCCCCAGGCCGATGGTGTAATTCACCGCCATGATGAGCAGGCCGAGGCCGAAGATGCTGAAGATGCTGATCGGTTGGATAAGCCACGGTTGGCCGTGGAGGGTGTTGGCGACAAAGCCCCAGGTGCCCGTGATGGGGATGAAGCCGCGAATCATCTCGAAGCCGACCCAATTGAGCGCGCCGTGGGGGACGAACCAGCGATAGCTGGTGCGCTCGTGGAAGGCGCGCACACCACTATCTACTAGGTAACTGATGCCGGCGATGAGCAGCGGAAGCCAGGTGATGTAGAGGCCGCTGCCGGCGAAGATGGGCGTCAGGTATCCGCCCAGCCAGCCGCCGATGGTGATGGCGGACGCCAGGCTGGAAATCTTGGGCGGCAGCACGCGAAACTGGGCCACCATCATCGGCACAAACCCTATCCAGATGAGCGGCCAGAGGTTGTAGGGCGGAAAGGATAGGATGAGCAAAGCGGCACTGACCCCTGCCAGCAACATGCCGATGCTGACGCGCAACCAGACGTTTGTCAGATGTAGGCTCATGCCATATTCCTCCAAGCGACAACGCGTGGGGTTCTGATCGAGTGGGCATCGTTACTGGTGACATGCTCACGTATGGCGAAAGCACCCATCTATGGCGGATTGTACGAACGCAAGTTAAGCGCATATTTGCGGCGTCCGCTATCGTCCAGGAAACGCGCAAACCCGGCAGAGGTGCGGCGAGTGCCTCCTCGCCGGCTCGGGGGCGCTGCTGCGCCCCGGTCAAGTCATCTTACAGTTCGCCGCGCCACTTGCGCGCGCCTTCGCATTGGCAGGCTTTAACCTTCTTGCCGCTGTCGCAGAACGGGCAGATGTCGTTGCGGCCCAGCTTGCGCGAGGTCATCGGCTTGGGTTTGCCGTTGCCGGCGCTGACTGCTGCTGCGCTGCCGCCGCCGGTCTTCAATGCGCCCCGCTCGATGGCGCGTTCCACTGGTGAACGCGCGCCCACCGGCAGGGCTGCGGCGCGCTGTGCCTGGGGTTGTTGCTGGCGTTGGGGGCGTGGCGCCTGGACGTTGAACTGCACGTTGAAGATGCGGTGCGCGACCTGCTCGCGGATGCTGACCAGCATCTCTTCATACGTACGGCTGGCTTCGGTGCGGAACTCTACCAGCGGGTTACGTTGGGCGAAAGCGCGTAGGCCAATGCCCTCGCGCAACTCATCGAGATCGGTCAGGTGCTTCACCCAGTGTTGATCGACCGTCTGAATCAACACGGCACGATCGCGGAATAGCCGGACGCCGTCGAAGAAGCCTTGAGCGACAGCAGGTTGATGCTGCGCCGGAATCTCGTTCAGGAGGAGCGGCTCGATGGCAGCGAATGCCTCCGGGGGGCCGTCGAAGTGCTTCTCGACCCAGCGATGGATGCAGTGCATCATCGGATCGCGGCCCAGGCGCATTTGCTCCAGCGTGACGCCGGCCAACGTCATTTGCGTCTGCAGCACTTTGGCGAACTCGCCCAGGCCGGCGTCGTAGCGCTGTTCGGCCTGGCCGACGAGGAAGTCCACGATCTCGTCGCGCGTGCCTTTGCCCCACTGGGCTGGGTCAAAGTCTTTGGGGAGCGGCACGATCGCACGCGCCCGGTTAAGCAGCCCTTGAAGATCCCAGTTCTCGGAGAGATCGCCGATGGTGTGCTCCTTGACCATCTCCTCCAGCTCCTCCGCGACCAGATCCATGACGTTTTCTTTCAGGTCGTCCTTCTCCAGGATGGTGCGGCGCTGTCGGTAGATCACCTCGCGCTGGCGGTTGATGACGTCGTCGTATTGCACGACGTGCTTGCGGATGTCGAAGTTGTAGCCTTCGACCTTCTCTTGCGCCTGTTCGATGCTCTTGGAGAGGATGCCGTACTCCAACGGCACGTCCTCCTCTATCTTCAAGCGCTCCATCAAGCTCTTGACGCGCTCGCCGCCGAAGCGTCGCATCAGCTCATCGTCCAGCGAGACGTAGAAGCGGGTGCTGCCGGGGTCGCCCTGACGCGCGCAGCGGCCGCGCAACTGGTTGTCAATACGGCGCGCTTCGTGACGCTCGGTGCCGATGACGTGCAGGCCGCCGAGGGCGAGGACTTTCTTCTTGTCTTCTTCGGTCTCGCGGGTCGCTTCCGCCAGCGCGGTTTGCCATTCTTCGGGCGTGATCTGCGTCAGGTCTTTGCCGGCCTTGCGCAGCTTCTCGCGGGCGATGCCCTCGGGATTACCGCCGAGCAAGATGTCCACACCGCGGCCGGCCATGTTGGTGGCGATGGTTACAGCACCTGCTTTTCCTGCATCGGCAATAATCTGGCTCTCGGCTTCGTGGTTCTTGGCGTTAAGAACCGAGTACCGGATGCCGGTCGGCCGGAGCAGCCGGTCAAGCTCCTCTGAGACCTGGACAGACGTGGTTCCGACAAGAATCGGCCGGCCGCGTTCGTGCCATTTACGGATTTCCTCGACCACTGC
>CALGMA010000027.1 GCA_937959265.1 uncultured Anaerolineae bacterium
TTCCCCAGACGCCGCCAACCAGAACGCCTGGATCGCCGCCATGAAGGAAGCCCTCAAAGACTCCAAATACGCCAAGCTCGAACTGCTCGACGTCGTCTACGGCAACGACCAGTCCGAGGAGAGCTACAAGCAGGCCCTGGCCCTGGTGGACAAGTATCCCGACATGGAGCTGATCATGGCCCCCACCACCGTCGGCATCGCCGCCGCCGCCAAGGCCATGACCGACGAGGGCCTATGCGACAAAGTCAAGGTCAGCGGCCTCGGCCTGCCCGCCGAAATGGTCGAATACACCAAGAGCGGCTGCGCCCCGGAGTTCGCCCTCTGGAGCTTCAAAGATCTCGGCTATCTGACCTACTACGTCACCTACCTGCTGGCGACAAACCAGATCGAGGCGAAGGAAGGCGTCAGGTTCAAGGCCGGACGGATGGGCGAGTACGAGATCACCAAGGATCCGACCCGCCCGAACGGCCTGCGCGTGCTGATGGGTCCATTCACGGTCTACAACAAGGACAATGTAGAGGAGTAAGGCCCAAGGCATAAAACCTCTGCATATCACGCATCGCATGAGTAAGTCTCACCTGCGATGCGTGATACGCAAGGCGCAAGAACGGTGATGTCGCGACAAAAACTTCGCCTCGGCTTCATCGGCGCGGGCTGGTGGGCAGCAGAATATCAGATGCCGTGGTTTGCCGCGCGCGATGACGTCGCGCTGATCAGCGTCTGCCGACTCGGTCAGGCCGAGCTGAAGCTGGTGCGCGACCGATTCGGATTTGCCCACGCGACGGAGGACTACCGCGAGTTGCTCACCCAGGAACTCGATGCGGTGGTTGTGGCTTCGCCGCACACCCTGCATTACGAGCACGCGCGCGCCGCGCTGGAAGCTGGCCTGCACGTCATGGTCGAAAAGCCGATATGCACCCGCGCCCGCGATGCGCGCGCGCTGGCGGCGCTGGCGACATCCACAGGCCGGCATGTGCTGGTGCCGCAGGGTTGGAACTTCACGCCCTACGTGCGCCAGGCCAGCCGGCTCACCCGCGCCGGAGCAATCGGCGAGGTGCGTCACATCGTCTGCCAAATGGCCAGCGCGCTGGGCGACTTGATGGCCGGCCAGCCGATGGTCGAGACCGAAGGCCAGACCTTTCGACCGCCGGCGACGACCTGGGCCGATCCGGCCCGCGCCGGCGGCTACGGTTGGGGCCAGCTCTCGCACGCGTTGGGCGTGATGTTTGCGCTGGCCGACGCGCAACCGGCGATCGTTTCGGCGCAAATGGGGCGCTCGCCCTCCGGCGCCGACTACTACGACGCGATTGTGGCTACATTCACCAACGGCGCAACGGCAGCCATCAGCGGCAGCGCCACCATCCCCAAACCCGGCGGCGCGCGCCATGACCGCAGCAAAGGCTACCAGATAGACATCCGCATCTTCGGCAGCGCAGGCATGTTGCTGCTGGACATCGAACGCGAGCGATTAGAAATCCGGCGCAACGATGGGCAAGATACCGTCATACCGATGCGTTCCGGCGACGGCGACTATCCGGCCAGCGCACCCTGGCAAACATTCGTTGATCTGACGCTTGGACGAACCGATGAGAACCCGATGCCGGCCGACCTAGCAGCAAAAACCATCGAAGTACTCGAAGCAGCTTACCGTTCAGCGAACGAAGGCGGCCGATGCATTCACATTGCTGATTTGTAAACGGTGACAGGCAAGTGTGGCACGACTGCTGACTTTCAGCTCACCCATGACCGAAATTTGATCACTCCAGCCGCGTCCATGAAACTCACCCTCACCAGTTGGTCATTCCCACGTTGCACGTTGGAAGAAGCCGCCGGCATCGCCCGCGCGCTCGGCTTCGAAGCGCTGGACGCCGGCGCATACCCAGGCGGCCACCTCGACCGCGACGCCATCCTCAAGGGCGCTGGCAGCGAGGTTCAGCGCGTCCGTTCGCTCGGGCTGCAGATCAGCAACGTGTATTACACCTTCGGCGCCGGCTTCACCGCGCGACCGCTAAACTCGCCCGACCCACAGGTGCGCCACGAGAACCGCGAGGACTTCCGGCGGGTCATCGAGTTTTGCGCTGCTGTCGCATGCCCATCGGTGATGCTGCTGCCGGGCGTGATCCACGCCGGCGCAAGCAAAGCCGATGCCATCCACTACTGCATCGAGGCCTGTCAGGAGCTGTTGGCCATCAGCCAACCGGCCGGCGTGGTTATCGCCATCGAACCGCACGTGATGGGGCTGCTGGAGTCGCCGCGCGACGCGCTGACCGTTGTGGAGGGAGCGCCAGGATTGAAGCTGGCGCTCGACTACGCCCACTTCATCACACTCGGCTATACCCAGGCAGCAGTAGACCCGCTGTGCGCCTTCACCGCACATGTTCACCTGCGACAGGCAAAGCCGGGATTTCTCCAAACCCGACTGGAGCATGGCACGCTGAACTTCGCGGCGATGCTCGACGCCCTGCGCCAAGCCGGCTATAACGGTTACCTGGCCGTTGAGTATGTGCATCAGGACTACATGCAGACCGATAATGTGGACGTGATCAGTGAGACGGTAAAGATGCGCGACCTGATCCGAGCCAATCTACAATGAACAGCGCCGCGAATACCCGTCCGCTCACGGTTGAGCAAGCCAACTGGTTGCGCGTCAACGCCTTTCTCCCACCCTTCGTGTTGCTCGGCATACTGTTCTTCTGCGTCGCGTCATCCGCTTGTCTGCTGACCACCTTCCCAGGCGCGCCGTTTCTCGTCGGCTTCGTCGTCGCCGCGAGCGTCATCTTGCTGGCAGTCGCTGCGCTGGCCCTGCTCCACGCCTACCGCAACTACAGAGAGCTGCGCGACGGCGTAGCCCAAATGCGCATTGCGCGCCTGAACGGCAAGCGAAGATATAAACCCTCGCGCAATGCGCCGCGCTACTACCTCCGCTTCGAGGGGCTTGACGAGCTAGAGACTTTGCCGGAGACATTCGAGAAGTTGAGCGAAGGCAACACCTACACGGTGATCTACAGCGCCCGCATTCGGCGCTGCTGGGACGCAGAGACGCCATAGCTGCCCGCGACAAACGCCTGCCGCCGCTCAACGCAAGCCGGAGCGCAGAACCTGCGCGTATGCGCGCATGCGCTCGGCGCGCAGATCGCGCCGGTGACCGAGCAGCCACTTCGCGCCTTCCAGCGCCCACTGCCAAGCAAACATGCTCAGCAGCGCCGCGCGCAACACGCCGGCCTGTGCTTGACCATGATGCTTGGCGAAATAGCGCACCTTGCTGGTGTTGAAGTAGATCATGCGCTGCGCCGAGACTTGCGCGCTGCTCCGGCCTTCGTGATGCACAATCACCGCGCGCGGGTCATAGAGCACCTGCCAGCCGGCAGCCTTGATGCGCTTGCACCAGTCAAGCTCCTCGGAATACATGAAGAAACTGCGCTCGTCCAATCCACCCACTTGCTGATAAGCCTCCCATCGCACGAGCATCGCGGCGCCGACTACCCAGTCCACCGCGCAGACCTCGTCATCTTGGCGGTCACGGACGTAGTAAGCGTCGAGCAACCTGCGCGGCGCAATTGGCTGCAACCAGGTGCTCTCGAACAGTGCCGTCCCCAGTGTCGGGAAACGTCGCCGCGACGATTGCACGCTGCCATCGGGATAACGCAACTGAGGGCCGATCACGCCGGCTTCGGGATGCGCCTCGGCAGAAGCCAGCAGCGCATCAAGCGCGCCCGGCGTCACCTCCGTATCGGGATTGAGCAACAAAACGAATGCAGGCGTTGCGGACTGAGCGATGCTGCGCAGGCCGTCATTGTTGCCGCCGGTGAAGCCGCGGTTGGTGGCATTCGCGACAACGCAGACTTCCGGGAAGTCGCGTTGCAACATCTCCAGGGTTCCATCGCCGGAGGCGTTGTCTACGACGACGATGCGCTGCTCGTGACCGGTTGACGGATAGCGCTGCAGCGAGTTCAAGCATGCGCGCAGCAGCTCGCGCACGTTCCAACTCACGATGAGAATAGCAATCAAGTTGACTTACAGGCGCGAATGCCGCCCGCTCAGAGGTCACTTGGTGCGTTCGAGCGTGTAGTCCACCAAGTCAATCAGCGTGGCGCGATACGGGTTATCGGGGAAGCCTTGCAGGGCTTTCTTCGCGTTCTGGGCAATCGCGTCGGCCTCTTCCAACGAACTCGCAATCGCGTCCGAGGCGCGAATTTGCGCCACGATGCGGTCGTAGGTCTGCGGGTCACACTCTCCGCGCAGGGCGCACTCCAGTCCCTCCTTCCCATGTGCTTCGATGTAGCAAATAGTGGGCAGCGTGATTAGGCCACGCCGCAGATCACTCCCGACCGGCTTGCCGACGCTGGCCTGCTCGCCGGTGAAGTCCAGCACATCGTCCATCACCTGGAAGGCGATGCCGAGATCGCGCCCATAATCGTGCAGCGCGGTAATCTGCGCTTCCGTCGCATCGCAGACCACGCCGGCGGCGGCTGCCGCCAACACAAACATCGAAGCCGTCTTGCTGTAGATGCGGCGATAGTAGTCGTCGCGCGTGGCGCGCAAGGCGAAGTCGGTGAATTGCTGCTGCAGCTCGCCGGCAACGATCACGCCGAGCGTGTCGGCGAAAATGCTCATCACGCGGACGCTCTCGGTGCGGGCCGCCAGGTTAGCCGCAACAGCAAAGAGGTAATCGCCGGTCAGCACGGTCGCCGCCGGCGTCCACACCGCGTTCAACGTCGTCGCGCCGCGCCGCACCAGCGAGCCATCTATCAAGTCATCGTGCACCAGGGTGGCCGTGTGCAGCATCTCCACCGCGCTGGCCAGATCCACCGCGCGCGGATTATCCAGTCGGCCCAACATGCCGGCGATCAGCAGCGTAATCACCGGCCGGATGCGCTTGCCCCCGCTGGCGACGATGCGCTCGACTGCTTCGCGCAATTCAGCCGGTTGGAGATCGGGCAAATGTCGGAGCGTCGCTTCTACATCGGCAAGTTGCTGCTTGACAAGTTCTTGAGCGCGTTGTATGGCTACTCCCTTCGAATGGGGGCGGCGGTCATCCGTTGTGTGCGACACAGCATGTGCATTCCTTAGCGTCATCTTAAAACATCCCTGCTCAGTTCAATCCAAACAATCGCCGCCCATTATCCGTCGTAATGCGCGCAATGTCACGAGCAGACATACCACGAATTTCGGCAATCGCGCGCGCGACCTCGACCACATGGGCCGGCTCGTTGCGCCGGCCGCGATGCGATTGCGGCGCGAGATAGGGCGAATCGGTCTCGATGACGATGCGCTCTAACGGCGCGGCTTTGACCACATCGCGCAGGGCATGGGCGTTGGGATAGGTGACCGGACCGCCGATGCCGATGTAAACGTCCAGCGCCAGCGCAGCGCGCAAATGCTCCTTGCGCCCGGAGAACGCATGCATGACCAACCCAGGCAACCCACGGCCATGATCGCACAACAGCGCCAGCGCATCGTCGTAGGCGTCGCGGCAATGCACGATCACCGGCAAATTCAACTCGCCGGCCAGCGCGAGTTGCGCAGCGAATGCCTGTATCTGCTTGTCGCGCGGCGTAGTCTGCCGATAGTAATCCAAGCCGATCTCGCCGATGGCGATAACCTGCGGCGCAAGCGCCAGCGCGCGCAACTCGGCCAGCTTCGCCTCATCGAAATCAGCCGCATCGTTCGGATGCACGCCCACGGCAGCGACGACGCCGGCGTAGGTCTGGGCCAGAGCCGCGGCGCGTCGGCTGCTCTCCAGGTCGTAAGCCGGGTTGAGGAAGCGCGCCACGCCGGCCGCGCGCGCCCGTGCGATGGCCGCATCGCGATCGGCGTCGAACGCCGCCACGTCCAGATGACAGTGAGTATCGAATAACTCAGTTGGACCGGCCTGACCGACCTCCTCATCCTTCATGAGCAATCTTGACCCCGTCTTGCAGCACCGGCGCGACCAACGATGAATCCCGCGTCTCACAATAGACGCGCATCAACGGCTCTGTGCCGGACATGCGGATAAGCAGCCAACCGCCATCCTCGAAGACAAATTTATAGCCGTCGGTCATGTCTTTGCCGACCACCTTCAAGCCGGCGATCGTCGCAGGCTGCACCATACGCAGACGCGCCTTGATCGCTTCGCGCTGCTGCGGATCTATGAGCGAATCCACGCGGTCGTAGTAGTGCGGGCCCACCTTCTCGAACAGCCAGTCAATCAACTGCGTCGGCGTTTTGCCCGTGCGCACCTGCAGGTCGAGGAAGTAGAGGTTGGCCAGGATGCCGTCGCGTTCCGGCACATTGCCACGGAAGGCATAGCCGCCACTCTCCTCGCCGCCAATCATCGCGTTCGTCTCGGTCATCTTGGGCGCGACGTATTTGAAGCCCACACCGGTCTCATAGACGGGCACGCCGTAAAGCGCACCCAGCTTGTTGAGCATCGAGGTGGTGCTGAGCGTCTTGACGATCGCGCCGCGCTCGCCGCGAATCTCCAGCAAATACAACGCCAGCAAGGCGTAGGCGCGTAGTTGGTTGATGAAGCCGCCTTGCTCGTCACCAAAGCCACATCGGTCGGCGTCTCCGTCGGTGATGCAGCAGCAGTTCGCGCCGATTTCCTTCGTCCTGGCCAGGCCGACGTTGACGTTGGGCGGGATCGGCTCGGGGCGCGTCATCTCGGGGAAGATCGGATTGCGCGCGCTGTGGATTTCGACGATCTCCGTCCTGGCTCCGCCGATCAACCGCGGCAGCCATCCGGCGCCGTTGCCCCACATCGGGTCCACCAATACCTTCAGGCCGGCATTCGCGATGGCCCGGAGATCCACCAGGCGTTCGAGATTAGCCGTATATTCATCCGATGGATTGAATCTCTCAATCAGCCTCTGCGATAGCGCCTTGTCGAAGTCCAGACGCTTGACATCGGCATCCGAAGCTGGGATGGCGGCTTCGATCTGCGCCAGGCCGTCGGGCGCAATCGCGCCGCCGGTGTGGTCGCGCACCTTGAAGCCATTGTCCTGCGGCGGATTGTGGCTGGCGGTGATGTTGATCGCGCCGATCGCCCGTTTGGCGCTCACGGCGAAGGCGATAACCGGCGTCGGCGTTGCGCCGTCGGTCAGCCACACCTTCAGGCCGTGGCCGGCTAACACTTCTGCCGCTGCGGCGGCAAAGTCTTCCGACTGAAAGCGCCTATCGTAGCCGATGACGACCGCCGGTTGCGACGATTCCCCGGCCTTGGACGTTGTCAGGATATAGCGCGCGTAGCCTTCAGCGCAGCGCCGCACATTGGCAAACGTATAGTCGTCTGCAATGCGCCCGCGCCAGCCATCCGTTCCGAATTTAATTTGGATCATACTTGCCTCTCGTTGTTGTGTAGTGATTGCAGGTCGGCGTCCACCATCATGCGCACGAGCTGTTCGAAGTTGACTTGCGGCTCCCAGCCCAACACGCGACCGGCCTTGCTAGCGTCACCGATGAGCAAATCCACCTCGGCCGGCCGATAATGTTTCGGATCTATCGCGACGTAGTCCTCCCAATTCAAGCCGAGATAGCCGAACGCCACCTCACACAACTCGCGCACAGAGTGCGTCTCACCGGTGGCGAGCACGTAGTCGTCAGGTTGATCGTGCTGCAGCATCATCCACATGCCGCGCACGTAGTCGCCAGCGTAACCCCAGTCGCGTCGCGCATCCAAGTTGCCCAGGCGCAGTTCACGCTGCAAACCCAGCTTGATGCGCGCGGCGGCATGCGTCACTTTGTGCGTGACGAACTCCAGGCCGCGCCGGGGGCTTTCATGGTTGAACAAGATGCCGCTGCAGGCAAACAGACCATAGCTCTCGCGGTAATTGACCGTGATCCAGTGCCCGTACACCTTCGCAACGCCATATGGGCTGCGCGGGTGAAAGGGTGTCGTTTCGCGCTGCGGCACCTCTACCACTTTGCCGAACATCTCGGACGACGACGCCTGGTAGAAGCGCGTATCGGGCTTGACGTGCCGGATCGCCTCCAGCAGCCGCGTCACGCCGAGCGCGGTGAACTCGCCGGTGAGCACCGGCTGGCTAAACGAGGTCGGCACGAACGACTGCGCGGCGAGGTTATACACCTCATCCGGCTGATGCTCGCGGATGATCTCCATCAGCGATGACTGGTCGAGCAAGTCACCTTGCACGATGTCAATCCGGTCCTGGATGTGTTTGATGCGGTCAAAGTTGATGGTGCTGGTGCGGCGCACCATGCCGACCACGCGATAACCCAGCTCGAGCAGAAACTCTGCCAAGTACGAGCCGTCCTGTCCAGTAACACCGGTGATGAGTGCTGTCTTCTTTCGCATGCTTTGCGTCTCAAGTTTTGCTTCCCGAGTTCTACGCATCTCGACCGAGCCGCTCCCGCCAGTAATCCAGGACGTCGGCGATGGTCTGCTCAAACGGGATGCGTGGCTCCCAACCCGTTGCTTCGCGAATGCACGTCGGGTCGCCATAGCTCACCGGCGTGTCAGCGACGCGGAAGCGCGCCGGGTCACTGCGCTGCTCCACGCGCACAGTTGTCATGCTGAGCATCGTGTCTAGCAACGACTGGATCGAGCGCGGTTTGCCGCTGCACACGTTATACGCGCGCCCACCGTCGGCACGCTGAATCAGCGCCAGATACGCCTGGACGATGTCCCGCACATCCGTGAAATCGCGTTCAGCCTGCATGTTGCCCAGATGCATGACCGGCTCGCGCTTACCCAGCTCAATCTCAACGATCTGCCGAGCAAAATCCGACGCCACGAAACGCGTGTCCTGACCCGGCCCGAAATGGTTGAACGGGCGAGCAATCACCACGTCGTATCCGTGGCTGATATGATACTGAAGCGACATCAGCTCCTGCGTTGCCTTGCTCACTGCATAGGGGTTGGTCGGTTGTAACAGTCGGGTCTCGCGGAAGGGCAAATCGTGCTCGGACGCCGGACGACCATACACCTCGTTGCTCGACACGATCAGAAAACGGGGCGACAGCTTGGCAGCAATCACGCCTTCGAATAAATTGAGCTGGGCCCGCACGTTTGCCTCGAACGTCTCCCAGGGTTGCTTCCATGCCGTCGGCACATGCGACTGCGCTGCCAGGTGAATGATGATGTCGGGGCGCTCGTAGCGCAGCAGACGCGTGGTGGCGTCGGCATCGCGTAAATCCACCTTCCACCACAAGACGCGCGGGCTGGGGCGGTCGCCCTGCGTGGTGCGTGACACGCCAATCAATGTCCAGTGGGTCGTCTTCAGGAGCAGAGCGGTGAGATGCCTGCCGGCAAAGCCGGACATTCCCGTGATGAGTACGCGCATGATGAAGCCAACTTGGCGACTTATCCTGATTGTCGCGCAACTCTATCACAGGCTGCGCGCCCGTCGGGCCGAGACCGCGCTCATGGGCTGACAAACGGCGTCGACGTGGGTCGCGGAATAGGCGCCATCGGGATGAGGGTGGTCGTCCCGAACGCTACCGAGCCGATCACCGCAAGCAGCACCAACACTACGAAGCCAGCACCGCCGATGATGCCAATCCACGAGAACAAACGCGCCTGGTCGGGCTTGGTTGCATTGCGCGCGCCGGCTAGGCCAATGCTGCCTAACAACAGCGGCACCAGCGGCAGCGGCGGCGCGCAGATCGCAATGCCAATGCCGAAACATGTGGCAATGGAGAATACGCCGCTGATGCAGGCCAGCAACGCGATGATGTCATTGCCGTTGCGCTGGCGCGTGATATGTGGCGGCGGCGCCGTCGGCAAACGTGGCAAAACCGCTGCATGTCCTAACTGATCCAGATAGATTTTGGGCGCGTGGACGATCTTACCTTGAGAGAGAAGCTGGCGCGCCACACGCTCACTGACCCGCCGGCCGTCGTCGGCATACCAGAGATGCTCGGCGCACAATGGCACACCGGTGACCTCACACCGCTCGATCGCTTCGTTCAGGCAGTCCACGCACCGGGCAGACATGGCAGATAGTCAGGAACCAGAGACCATAAGTCAGAGGTCAGGTCGGAGGCTGTCCGAGGTTCGATTTCCGCAATCCGACCTCTGAGGAGAGCGGAGAGAGTGAGATTCGAACTCACGGTGACCCATACGGGCCACAACGGTTTTCGAGACCGCCCCGTTCAACCACTCCGGCATCTCTCCGTGCAACACTAATTCTACCGTGATTTCTGCGTGAGTTAAGTTCACTTTTGATGCCTTCCGCAGTCCAAGGAACTACGCTCTTCTGCCTGTCTGAATACGCCTGCGAAAGTAGTCGCACTGGCGCTGCAGCGGGCATCGAGCGCACTCCGGGTTGCGCGCATGGCAGATCTCTCGCCCATGTCGGATCAGGTTGATGTGGAAGGCGAACTGCGCGCCGGGCGGGCAGATGCGTTCCATCAAATCATGCGTCCGGTCGGCAGTCAGCTTCGGTGGGCGGAGGCCGAGCCGCCCGGTCACGCGATGGACATGTGTGTCCACCGGGAAGACGGGCTTGTCATAGCAGAACAACAGCACGATGGCTGCCGTCTTCGGCCCGATGCCTTTGATGCTGAGCAACCATTGACGTGCCTCGTCCACCGGCATTTGGGCGAGAAAGTCTATGTTTAGCTTGCCGCGCTCTTCGGTGATGCGCCGTAAGGCAAACTGGATGCGCGGGCCTTTTTGGTTAGCCAGACCGGCCGGGCGAATGGCTTCGATGACAGCTTCCTCTGGGGCATCGCGCACAGCTTCCCAGGTCGGGAAGCGTGCGCGTAGCCGGGCATAGGCCAAATCGCGGTTGCCGTCGTTGGTATTCTGCGAGAGGATGGTCGCGACCAACTCACTCACGCCGTCGAGTCGCGTCCACTGCGGTTCGCCATAGGTCGCCAGCAACTTCTCGTGAATGACTTTCGCTTTGCGTTTGAGCGCGCGTTCATCCACCACCAGCGACGGCCTATCCGCATCTTTCACATCTTTCATCCCAATTCCCTTCCCTACTCCAATCTCCTATCCATCAACCCTCAACTCTCTCAACTCTTCCGCGTCATCACCCGACACAACCCAGAACTCCGGCGACGCCACACTCACTCCCGTGCCGAGCAGCATCCCTTCGGTGCGGTAGCGGGCAGACAATCGTTCGAAGCGCTCGCCACTCACCTCTAATTGGATCTCGGTGCGGGCCGAGGACGAAGGAACATCCCCATCCAGTGCTCGGATCATCACTGCAGGCGGGCGGGTGCGGTTCGACACAACCGGCTGCACGATCAGGCAATAGCGACGCGTAAATCCGGTTGCCGTCAACGTAGCCGGAGACCAAGACTCCCACCCTACAGCCGGATCGCCAGACTCAGTCGGCATATGCTTACCGCCGGACGGCGCAGCCAGCAAACCGCGCACGTTTTCTAACAGCACATGCCACAAGCCAGGCGGCGCGCCAAGATTGAAGAGTCCCCCAAAAGCGTGGTCAATGCGGATCACCTCCAGCGCATCGAGATAGACATCGTCCGCGCCTTCATTCGTCACAGACAACTGCGCCGTCCAGCCGGGGCCGCGCTCCTGCCAGATCCATGACGCACGCAGACCATCGCCCGTCGTCATGAACGAAAGCGGATCATCACTGTAACGTTGTGAGGCGTTGATGCGAGCCGTCCGTAGCGCGGCCGACTCGGTGGTGTGATAGCGCACCTGGGCAGCGACCCTATGCATCGTCGGACCATCATCCCAGTTGATGGTGATGTGATGGTCCAATACCGCCAGCACGCCGTTTGTGTTGATCATGAGCTACGAGTGATGAGCTGTAAGATTGGAGATTCGGTTCCCCAACTCAGCGCTCAAAAGTTAGAGTTGAATGTTCCTGGCGCTGTCTTCCATGCCACCGGGGCGATTGCGCGCCAGCCACACGCGATGATGCTCGGCAATCAGC
Organism: uncultured Anaerolineae bacterium; assembly: GCA_937959265.1. Lineage (GTDB taxonomy): Bacteria > Chloroflexota > Anaerolineae > J036 > Brachytrichaceae > JAAFGM01. The sequence goes on from CALGMA010000027.1 coordinate 11,859, forward strand.
TTACGACGCTCACGCGCGATCGCTTTGGGGTCGGGTGCAGCGCGCTTGCCGGCTGTGCTCAACCGTTCCAGGCGCGCCGTCCCATAGCGCATCAGGTGAATGGCATATGCAAATTCGCGCCGCACCAGCGCTGCATCGGCGCGCTGCATCTTCAGCGTAGGCGCGATCGTTTCCAGGCGATCGAGTTCCTTGTTCACGCGCGTTAGCCAACTCCGCTCGATGGAAGCCTGCTTCAAGCGGCGCTGCAGTACGTCCTCGCCGAAAGTTACGGCATAAGCGTATGCCGTGCCGTTGTGTGTGCGGACGGGGATGCGTGTATACACGTTGCCGAGGTCGTAGGCGAATTTGCCGGCTGCTCCGCTCGGATCAGCAAAGATGTGCACACTCACTGCGCGGGCGATGTCTACATCGCGGTTGGATTCGATGCACCACGACACGCCAGCGCCATAGGCATAGGGCAGATAGCTCACCGGAAGAGGCTGCAAGTGGCCATAGTCGCCCCAATCCGTGTTGAGGAAGCCGACTGCGCCGTGCTTCTTGCCGTTCTCAGCAGCGTTGAGCAGATTGCCGATGGCGTTGTCGGTGCGGCCACCGATACTGTTCCACGATGATGTGCCGCCGCACACATAGAAGGGGATGCCAGACGCCGCAAACCTTGCGCCGTGATCGGCAAAGGGGTGATCGTATTCATAACCCCACTCCATCGCAATCACATCTTTGGGCAACTCGGCGACAAGCTCAGGATGCGCCATGATGATATCGCCCCAGAACTGCATCGTCCGGCCATGGCGCTTGACCCGCTCGTAAATCTGAAGCAGAAAATCCAGGTAAACGCGACCAACGCCTCTGGCCTCGACCTCGGCTTTGCTGCGTCCGTTACCCAGGTCCACCGTCTCGTCGCAGCCAACGTTGAAGAACCGGCTGGTGTAGTGGGGCAGCACCTCTTCGAAGATCTCTTCAACCAACTTGATGCTGCCAGGGTCCCCGGGACACAACGTAAATGGCTCTGCGAAGTAGCCCCACGATGTCTCACAGCCATTCGGACACTCGGCAAGGGGGCGATACGCGTCGTGAATCAACCAGCGACGCATGTGGCCGAAGCAGTTCTGGTTCGGCACCAGGTCGATGTGCCGCGCCCGGCAATATGCATCGAGCTGCATGATCTCTTCGCCCGTCATCGGCGAGGCATTAGCCCACACTACCGGGTGACGCTGGAAGGCAAATGTGTGTTCGGTATACAACTGAAACTCGTTGACCTTCAACTCGGCCAGCAAGTCCACCAGCTCGAACAGCGTCTCCATCGTAGGCACTTTATCGCGGCTGATGTCGAGCATGACGCCGCGTCGCACAAAGTCTGGCGAATCCTCGATGTGCATCAACGGGAGCACACGGCCGTACTGGCGCAAAAGCTGAGTCAACGTCATCACACCGTAGAACGCCCCGGCCGCCGCCGGCGCAGCGATGGTGATGCGCTCTGGCGTGATATCGAGCGTATAGCGTTGCCGGTCCGTATCGCTGCCGGCGTCACTGGTGTCTCCGATCACAATGAGCAGGCCAACCGTTTCCGGAGGCGCAGCATCGCTGGCGTGGATGTGCCAGGTCACACGCGAGTAGCGGCTGAGCGCGCGCTGCGCCTCTTGTGCTTCGAAGAAACCCTGCACGGGCTTCGGCGCCTTCAGCACGATAAGCCGATCCGGCCGGACTTCGACTATGCCGCCGTACAGGGTAATCGCACGCGGTTCTGGAACGAAACAGGGCGAGAGCGGATAGGAGTGGGATTGCTTAGGCATAGCTATGTTGTGGGCGACATTGTACGACGGGGATTGATGGGCGCGATTACAATCGCTTCTCGACTGATGACCGATCTATCCTCGTACCTCGCCTGGCGCTTCGTGCAAGGCGTAGGCGTACAGCCTGGCGAACTGATCCTGCTGCTCGACCACGCCGGCCGTGGCGACTTGCTACGCGAAGTTGCATTCACCATCGAGCTGGCAGGCGCAACGCCGCTGATCGAACTCGCCCCACCCGATCACGTCGCGCGCCTGTTAGCATCCAACCAGCGAGAGCATTTCGTCGCATACGACCGCCACCGACGCATATGGCGAGAACTTGCAGATCGCAGCATCGTGCTCACCGGCGGCTATCTCGATCTAGACGGCGCGCCGCACGACGCCATCGCGCTGTGGTCTGCTGCACAGGACCGCTTGACCCAAATCGAGGAAACCCGGCACCTTCCAAGCCTGGTCGTTGCCATTCCGACGCCGACTCAGGCAAGCCGACTTGGGATGCCATTCGAATCGCTCGAGCAAATGTTGCAACAAGCCATGGCACCGACGCTGCTCGAACTGCAGGACAATATCGTGCGGGCACAGTCGCGCTTCGAGAATGCGCGAGAAATCGTCATCTGCACCGGCGGGGAACACGAACTGCATCTGGTTCGTGGCGACCGAGCCATATTGAACGACGATGGCTACATTGACGACCTGGACCGTGAGCGCGGCGCGGTGGTCTCCAACCTGCCAGCCGGCTCGGTCTACTTCACCGTGCTGGAAGATCAAACCGAGGGCAGCCTGTATCTGCCCACAGCCGGCAGCGCACACGACGTGGTCTTTCACTTCGAGCGCGGTCGTGCAGTGCGCATCGAGGCGGCTACCGGTGCAGCCGAGTTGAGCGCCTTCTTCGACGCTCACGACGGCGAGGCACGTCGCATCGGCCATGTCGGGATCGGCTTGAACCCACGCTTGCGCCAACCAATTGGCTGGCCGCTGGTGGATAAACACGTGCTTGGCACGGCCGTCGTGGCCTTTGGCAAGAACCACCACCTGGGCGGCCAGAATGCTTCGTCGCTGAGCGAGGAGTTCGTCGTGCCGGATGCCGAGATCAAGGCCGACGGCCGGCACGTCATCCCATGAAGATTGTCCTCGCCGCCCGGTCGCCGTTCAACTTCCAATCCACCGTGCACGCCCACGGTTGGTATCAACTCGCGCCATGGGTGTGGGACGAAGCATCGCATAGCTTGTCGCGCGTTGAGCAGCTGGAGGATGGACGCATAGTTTCGTTATGCTTTCATGGCGAGGGTAATAAGCTTGTCATCGAAACCGGAGAGCGACTGTCGGCGCGCCAGCGAGACGAGGTGGTGCACACGGCAAGCTGGATGTTTGCCCTGGACGCCGACTTCGAACCGTTCTATGCCCGCGCCGATGCCAAACCGAGACTGGCGCACTGTCGAGCCGGGGCATGCGGGCGGCTACTGCGTTCACCGACGCTGTGGGAAGATGTGGTGAAAGTCATGATGACCACAAACATTCAGTGGAGCGGGACAAAGCGATTGGTGAACGCGCTGGTGCAACGCTTCGGCGAACCATCGCCAGATGACCCATCGTGCCGTACTTTCCCCACGCCAGAGGCCATTGCGCGCAGCCGTGAAGCGACGCTGCGCAAGATCGGCCTGGGCTACCGTGCGCCCCACCTGCTCAAGCTGGCGCGCGGTGTGGTTGCCGGCGAATACGACCTCGACGCGCTGAAAGACCCAGGGCTGCTTACCCATGTACTGCGTGGCAGGTTGCTCGCTCTGCCGGGTATTGGGCCATATGCTGCTCACACATTGCTCTTCCTCCTGGGCCGGTACGACTACATCGGCGTGGACACGGAAGCAGTGAGGCTCGTGTCGAAGCACTTTTACGACGGCCGGCCGGTCGGCGAGAGAGAGATCAACGTCGTCTTCGACGGCTGGGGTGAATACAAAGCACTGGCCTACTGGTTCTGGGACTATGCGGGAATGGGACAGTGAGCGGATAAGCGGTAATTCGAGATCGGCGCAACTCCCCGACCATGAATCGCAAATCATCAATCGCCTTTTGCGCCACCATCTTCGACATGGACGGCCTGATGCTGGATACCGAGGCGTTGGCCCGTGAAGCGTGGTTCGAGACCATGCGTCGGTGGGGTTACGAATTAAATGATGACGTGTACTTGCGCGTGCTCGGCACGACCGGCGCGCGCACCCGCGACATCTTCCGCGAGGCATTCGGCCCCGACATCCCCATCGAGAGGATGTACGATTACAAGCAGCGCTACGTGGACGAAGCAATCGCATCGAGTCGCATCAAAGTCAAGCCTGGGCTGATCGAGTTGCTCGACTGGCTTGACGTACAGCGCATCCCTAAAGCCGTCGCCAGTTCAACCGTGCGCGCACTGGTGCTGAAGAAGCTCGATCGGGTGAACCTGGCCGGGCGTTTTGACGCGATCGTCGGCGGAGACGAAGTTATACAAGGCAAGCCCGAGCCGGATATCTTCTTGGAAGCAGCACACCGGCTGGGCGTACTGCCCGGCACTTGCGTCGCGCTCGAAGACTCAGAGAACGGTGTGCGTGCTGCCCACGCTGCAGGCATGCGTGTAATTATGGTCCCTGACCTGAAACTACCCGATGATGAGATTCGCGCGCTTGCCGATTGCGTCTTGCCCTCGCTGCATGAGGCGCATCAGGTGCTGCGCACGATGCAGAACGCTTGAACGACTACGGCATGAACATTGCCCTCGTCCATGACTGGCTCAATCAGCTTGGGGGCGCGGAAGACGTGCTGAGCGTGCTGAACCAGATGTTCCCGCACGCGCCGATCTTCACCAGTATCTACGATCGGCAGCGCATGCCGGCAGCCTGGCAGGCGTGGGACATACGCTCGACCTGGATGGATCGCCTGCCTGGAGTACACCGCCATCACCAGCCCTACATGCCAGTGTTCGCGTGGGTGTGGGCACGTCGCCGCATCCCAGTCGAACATGATGTGATCTTGAGCAACAAAAGCGCGTTTTGCATTGCTGCTCGTGGGCTACATCCGGGTGTCAAACATGTCTGTTATTGTCTCACTCCTACGCGTTTCATCTACGATTTCACTGCCTATGCGAAGAAAGAGCGCATCCCGCCTGGTGCATCGGCCATCCTCCGCGCACTCAACCTCTACCTATGCCGCTGGGAGACGCACGTCGCCCGACATGTAACTGCGTTCATTGCCATCTCACGCGAAGTGCAGCAACGCATCCGCAAATACTATGGCCGTGAATCGGTCATCATCTATCCCCCCATCGAGATGCCTCTTCATCCATCAGCAACCCAAGATCAGGGCTTTTACCTGATCGTCTCGCGGCTCTTGCCCTACAAGCGGGTGGATCTGGCAATCGAGGCATTCGGCAAGCTGGGACTTCCGCTGATTGTCGCGGGCGACGGGCGAGATCGCTCCAGGCTGGAGCAGTTGGCCGCGCGACAACGCGGGTCTAACATCAGGCTGCTGGGGCGCGTAGATGATGCAACCCTGCACCGCTTACTGGCCGAATGTCGCGCTTTCGTCTTCCCCGGCGTCGAGGATTTCGGCATCGCACCCATCCGCGCCATGGCATACGGCAAGCCGGTAATCGCCTGTGCCGGCGGCGGTGCACTGGACTACGTCATGGACGGCGTGACCGGGACGCTCTTCTACTCACAGACTGCCGATGCGCTCGCCGAAGCAGTACTCAAGAATTCTGGTGTAACATTCGCGCCCGCTGAAATCCGCCGCCATGCCGAGCGATTCGGCGTCGAGCGATTCAAACACGAGATCATCGAGTTTTTGAGGGGATTAGGAGTAGAGATTGAGGTTAGGAGTCGAAGGCTGTAGATCTTCCCGCCCAAACTTTCAATCTCTCGTCTTGAGTCTCTAACAACAGATGGAAGCATACTGTTTCAAATGTCGCGGCAAGCACCCATTGCTTGATCCGAAACCTATCTTCTTTACCAACGGCACACCGGCGACCCAGGGTACCTGCGCCAACTGCGGTTACGACAAGGTGTACAAGATGGGACGCACGCCGGCGCACGAAGGGCTAACTCCGCCGGAACCGGTGAAGCGGGAGCGCAAGCCAAAATCCGACGGCCGGTCGCAGCGCGCGAGGGACAGGTCGAAAGCGTCCTCTAACGGCGACGCCGGCGCACAAGGCGCGCCCGGTCTGCCGCTTGTCATTGTCGAATCGCCAGCCAAGGCGCGCACCATCGGCAAATTCCTGGGCCGCAAATACACCGTCCGGGCTTCCATCGGCCATATCCGTGATCTGCCCAAGAGCCGGCTGGGGGTGGACGTGGACAACGACTTCGAGCCCACCTACATTATCCCTGCCGATAAGAAAGCGACCGTCAAGGAACTCAAGCAGTATGCCAAAGTCGCCAGTTCGATCTGGCTGGCGACCGATCCCGATCGCGAAGGCGAGGCTATCTCATGGCATCTGACGCACGCGCTGCAGCCAGAAATCGCCGGCAAGCCAGTGCATCGCGTCGAGTTCCACGAAATCACCAAGGACGCCGTAGATCACGCCTTCGCCCACCCACGGGACATCGACGACAACGCGGTGAACGCACAACAGGCGCGTCGCATCCTCGACCGGTTGGTAGGCTACAAGCTCAGCCCGCTGCTGAGCGACAAACTCAGCCGGCGCGGCCTGAGCGCCGGGCGCGTGCAGTCCGTCGCCCTGCGCCTGGTCATCGAGCGCGAGCGCGAAATCCAGGCCTTCACGCCGGTCGAGTACTGGAGCATCGAGGCAGAACTCGCCAAGCAGTTGTCCAGAGAGATATTCGTCGCCCGGTTGTTCAAGCTACGTGGCCAGGATCCTGACCTGAAAAACGAGGCCGACGCACAGCGGGTCGTGAACGAGCTAGAGGGCGCAGCGTATCGCGTAGTCAAGGTCGAGCGCAAGGATCGCTCACGCCGGCCAGCGGCGCCGTTCACCACGAGCACGATGCAACAGGAAGCCAGCCGCAAGCTCGGCTTCAACGCCCGACGCACGATGGCCGTCGCCCAACAACTCTACGAAGGCATAGACATCGGCGAAGGCACGGTCGGCTTGATCACTTACATGCGCACCGACTCGGTGAACGTAGCCGAGAGCGCGCAGCGCGAAGCGCGCCAGTTCATTGCCGAACGCTACGGAAGTGAGTTCATGCCGGAGGCCCCACCCAAATACGTCTCGCGCGCCAAGAATGCTCAGGAAGCACACGAGGCGATCCGTCCAACGTCCGTCTTCCGCACACCGGAGTCGCTGAAGGGCTACCTCGACCGCGATCAGTTCAGACTATACGAGCTGATCTGGAAGCGTTTCATCGCCAGCCAAATGGCCAATGCCATCTTCGACGCGACGACGGTGGACATCGAAGCGGCGCCCAAAGACACACACGCGCTTCAGGTCGAGTCGGGGAACGCCCAGGCTGATGCGCGCGCATTGATCCCCGGTTACTGGTTCCGCGCAACCGGTTCAGTGATCAAATTTGCCGGCTTCCTGAAGGTGTATGAGGAAGGCCACGACGAGGGTGAGAAGCTGAACGAGGAAGAAGAAGCGCGCGGCCGCCGGCTGCCGGAATTGTTTGCCGGTGAGTCACTCGACTTGATACGCTTGATTCCAGAGCAACACTTCACGCAGCCGCCGCCGCGCTACACCGAGGCCAGCCTGGTCAAGGCGCTGGAAGAATACGGCATCGGCCGGCCCAGCACCTATGCGCAGATCATGACCACGATCCAATCGCGCGACTACGTGCGCAAAGAAGGCAAGCAACTTGTGCCGACCGAGCTGGGCTTCGCTGCCAACGACCTGCTCGTCGCCAACTTTCCCCACTACATCGACGTAGGGTTCACAGCACACGTGGAAGAAGAGCTGGACGACATCGAAACCGGCGCGCGAGAGTGGCGACCTGTGCTACATGAGTTCTACGACCCCTTCAAAGAAGCCGTTGCCCAGGCCACTGAGCGCATCCCAAAGCGCGAGCGCACATTGCAATATACGGGCGAGAAGTGCCCTGCCTGCGAAGATGGCTTACTGGTCTATCGCGAAGGCCGCTTCGGAAGGTTCATCGCCTGCTCCAACTTTCCGAAATGCAAATACACTGCGCCTATCCCCATCCCCGGCGTGCGGTGTCCGAAATGTGGCGGCCTGTTGGTGGAGAAGCGCGCCCGCAAGGGCCAGCGGCGCATCTTCTACGGCTGCGCGAACTACCCCGAGTGCGACTTCACCACGTGGTACAAACCGCTGGCGATCCAGGGGCCAGAGGGATGTGAGGGCCTGGTCGTGGAAATCGGCAAGGGCAAAGCCAAATGCCTGAACAACGACCTGGTCTTTGACATTTCAGAATCATCCGCCGAATCTACACCGGCGCTACCTGCGCCCTCGCCTTGACGAATCGCCCGCCGAGTGTTTTACTGTTTCACATGCTTGGCGACACTGTGTTGAATCGTGACCTCGATGAGTTTGCGGCTGCACCGGAATTCGAGGGGAATGTGCTGGTGCGTCCATCTCGGGCGCACCAGTTCGTTTATGCAGCCGTGTTGTTCGTTGCCGTTTTGCTTGCCATCACCGGCCTGGCCAACCTCATCGCCGTTTTCAGCCGTGCCGATCCATCGGCCAACGCCACAGCAACACTCGGCGCGGGTTTGCTTATGCTTCTTGCAGCGCTTGGGCTGATCTGGCGCTTTACCTCGCCGTTCGTGTTTGCAGCGGCGGTAACCGACAACGGCCTGCATTGGCGGACGATCTTCGGCTGGCACGAAGCGCCATGGGATGAGATCGAATTCGTGCTGGTCGAGCCACATAGCCGCTTCGGCGGACGCGCGGTGCACGTCAAAGCCGGCGATCGGCGGATGCACTATGGCTGGTTCGACTCAACCGATTGGTACACCTTCGGCCCGCTGGAATCGCTGCCGTCCGATGAAGCCAAGTCGCTCACGCATACCATCGTCTTGCGCGCCCGGCTTGCGCGCCGCTCGACCGGCGTATGGGTGAACGACCGCCTCGATAAACCGACCGAAGTTTCCACCGGCCAATTCAAGTGGTAGCACAGCGTCAAGGGCGTGGATCGGCGCGGACGACCTGCCGGCCTTCCAGGTCGGTGTGGTAGGTGTAGCGTTGGCCATCCACCGCCAGTACGACGCGATACCCCGGTATGACGATCTGGATACAAAACATGCCCGGTGTGCGCACCCCCAGGCATCCATCCGGCCATTGCACTTCCTCGACCAATATCACTTGGATCGCGCTCGGTGCGATCTGGAGTTGCTTCGCCAACATCTCACGCGCTGCCGCGACTGCCGGGTTACCTGTGCCGGCTTCGGACGACGTGGAAACGCCCACGGGCGTCGGTGTGGTCGGAACTGTTATCGTGGCCGCATCGAGCACAATCGTGCCAGGCGGTGTAGCAGCACTGACGGGCTGCTCGGGTTTAGCAGGCGGTGAAACAGGCGATTCCATAAGCGGTATCGGCGTCGGCAAGGCGGTATTGCGTTGATCCGGCAGCGCGACGCTGCAAGCGGCTAACAACGCACTGACAAAGCCGATCATACACGTTCGGATGTTCATGTCACACAGACGATAGCGGAGACGGACAGGTTCCCCGGCGCCGATGCTAAACTACCGCCTAACCGGCATGGCCGACGACATCATCGCACAGCGCGCCCTGGCTGCGCAACTGTTGACCCCCGGACCCGCGGATGCGCTCACCTGGTACTTCGCGATCGAGCACGACCCGCGCCGTACGCGGCTACATGTGCAGACCAGCTCGAACGGCCAGCCGCTTGCCTTCGTTGCCGTGTGTCAGACCGGCCTCGATCTGTTCCGTCCACTCGTGGTGATGCGCGGTGATGACTCGATCGCCCTACAACAGGCCTTGCGCGACGCACTGGCACCCAACCGGCAGTATTTGTTCAACGCGCAGCCGTCCGCTCGCCCCCAGCTCGAAGGGGTGTGCCAACTTCATGGTGAGACGATCAACGCCATTTATGCGCTGAACATCAGCGACTTCAAACCGATCGTAAACATCCTCGTACAGACTAGCAAGACGCCGGATGGGATGTTGCGCGCGGTGATTCGCGCGCGTGACGGATCGAATGCTGCCGAGGCCGGCACGACCTGGATCTCATCGCGATATGCGGAGGTGTTCGTACACGTCGTCGAAGGCGCGCGTAGACGCGGCCTGGGCAAATCAGTGGTCAGCGTGATTAGCGCCCAGGTGTTGGAGATGGGGCGTACACCGCTGTACGTCGTCAGCCAAGCCAACATCGCCTCGATTCGCCTCGCCGAGCGGCTCGGCTATCACGATACCAGCGCGCGCGAGCTAAGTGGGGCAATGAGTCGGAGGGATGATTGGAGCAAACCTTAAAAAGTGGGTGTAGGTCGTTGCAACCACTTCACGAAGGATTGATTACGCATTAACATTCTGTGGAACCTCATACGAGTCCAGGAAGATATGTCCAAACGAAGAGAACTCGAAGCACGCCGACAGGAGCAGCAACGCAAGCAGACCATTCAGATCGCCGTCATCATCGGCGCGATCGCTGTCATTGTGATCGGCGGCGCAGTCGTCCTCAGCGCGCTCTCCGGTCAGCAACAACAGCAAGCCAGCGCGCTCCCCCCCGTAAAGTCAGCAAGCAAAATCACGCCGCCGAATGCCGAGCCCAACGGCAAGGCATGGGGACCGGCCGATGCGCCGATTAAGATCGAAGAATATCTAGACTACCAGTGCCCGGCTTGCGGCCAATATGCGCGCAATTTCGAACCGGCGGTGATCGAAGCCTTTGCCAAGACCGGCAAAGTGCGCTACGAGGTGAATTTCATGCCCTTCCTCGAAGACCGCGTCGGCGGACGCGAATCGCGCGACGCCGTACAAGCCGCGCTCTGCGCCGCGGATCAGAACAAGTTTTGGCAGATGCACGCGACGCTGTTCGTTAATCAGCCGATCACCGGCCAGGAGAACATCGGCAATTACAGCAAGCCACGTCTGAAGGAAATGGCAGCCACCATCGAGGGCATGGACACAGCAGCGTTCAACGCTTGTTTGGACGCGAACAAGTATGAAAGCACCGTGCTGCAAATCCGCCGGGATGGTGAAGCGCGCGGGGTGCAGCAAACGCCCACGTTCTTCGTGAATGGCCAGCCTTTCCCCGGCGTGCGCAGTGTACAAGACTTCCAGCAGATCTTCGCACAAGTCGCGCCGAACGTGAAGCTCGATGAGTAACCAGGGTAATGGCTTCCGCCCACCCTCTGCCAATTACAGATCACCCCACCCTACGCAGCTAACCATGAGCACCCCCTATCGCTTACCCCAAGGCCGCACACCTCGCCCTGCATTGTGGACGGATATCCCAGATGAACAATGGGACGACTGGCGCTGGCAACTCAGCCACCGGCTCAACACGGCAGAGGACCTGGCGAAGATCATTCAGCTCACCGAAGAAGAGCTAGAAGGGCTGAACGCGCCGAACAAGTTTCGCGTGGACATCACCCCTTACTTCGCATCGCTCATAGACCCTGACGATCCAGACTGTCCGGTGCGCTTGCAAGTCGTGCCGCGCGGGCGCGAGTTGAAGGCGTTCGAGAGCATGATGGAGGATTCGCTGGCCGAGGACGCACACTCACCGGTGCCCGGCCTGGTACACCGCTATCCTGATCGGGTCCTCATGTTGGTCACCACACAGTGCGCTTCGTACTGCCGCTATTGCACACGCAGCCGCATCGTCGGCGACCCGCACGCGATGTTCAACCGGCGCCACCACGATATGCAGATCGAGTACCTGCGTCGGACACCGGAGGTGCGCGATGTACTGTTGAGCGGCGGCGACCCACTCACGTTGCCGCAGAAGATCCTCGAAGACTTGCTGCGCCGGCTGCGCGACATCCCCCACATCGAGATCATCCGCATTGGGTCGCGCGTGCCGGTGTTCCTACCACAGCGCATCACTGATGAACTAGTGGAGATGCTGCGCCAGTTCCATCCGCTATGGATGAACATCCATGTCAACCATCCGAAGGAAATTACACCAGAGCTGGCGCGCGCATGTGCCAGGTTGGCCGACGCCGGCATCCCGATCGGCAACCAAAGCGTGCTGCTCGCCGGCGTCAACGATCACCCGGATACCATCAAGAGGCTCTGCCACGAGCTGGTCAGGATACGCGTCAAGCCGTACTACCTCTACCAGTGTGACCTGGTCGAGGGCAGCGGCCACTTCCGCACCACGATCGCAGCCGGCCTGGAGATCATGGAAGCGTTGCGCGGCCATACCAGCGGCTATGCCATCCCGACCTATGTCGTGGATCTGCCGGGTGGCGGCGGCAAGGTGCCAGTCTTGCCAAATTACCTGATCAGCCAGTCGCCTGGCCGCGTCGTTTTTCGCAACTTCGAGGGCTACATTACCACCTACACCGAGCCAACGGATTACCGGCGTCCCCAACGCACTAAATGGACGCCCGAGCCGCGCGCCGGCCGCAGGCTAACCGGCGTGGCCGGCTTGTTGGCCGGCGAGGCCATGACGATCGAACCGGACGGTTGGCGAGCACACCACCACTTGCCCCCGGCGGAGTCAAACGGCCAGTTCGGGCCTCACAACAACGGCACCGAATCCATCCCGCTCGATGCGTTGCTCGACCGGCGTGATGTTCAAATTGCCGGTGCCGGCGATGAGCCAAGTTGGGCCAAAGTCAACTAAGAGCCTATCCAGAAGTGCCACTGGGTAGGCAAAGGCAGTGCCTTCACCTACCCAAACTCACTTTATGCTGTGCGTTTTCGGACAGCCTATGAATCCCACACTCATTACGTAAACGAGGAATTGTCAATGGCAGCCTATGTGATCGCAGATATCGAAGTGCTCGAACCCATCGAATACGAGGAATACAAAAAGCTGGCAGGGCCAACGCCCGCTCAATTCGGCGGACGCTACATCGTGCGCGGTGCGCCCGCGCACGTCATCGAGGGTGAATGGTCGCCCAAACGTTTCGTCATCCTGGAATTCCCCAGCCTGGAGCAGGCAAAGGCGTGGTACGAATCCGAAGCGTATAGCCGCGCTAAAGCGATTCGGCACCGCACTGCCAGGTCGAACGTGATCATGGTCGAAGGCGTCACTCCCTCCTGATCCAGGCCAAATGAAGCGAAGCAACGTCATTCCAGCGATCCTGCTGGTCATCGGGACATGCATCGCGCCGGCAGCAGCACAAACTGCTGCACCGCTGGCCGGCGAAGGAACCACTGTCGTCGAGGCGCCGGCGACTGCAATCCAACCCGGCACGACGGCAGACGAACCATCCAGCAGGCCACAAACCGGCCAACATGCCTACACATTCGAGGCGCAGCTCGCCGATGGCCGAGCAACCCGGCTCAACTATCTGCTCTTCGTGCCGGCATCTTACGGACAAGATCCGCAGGCAAAATGGCCGCTGTTGGTCTTCCTGCATGGCTCGCGCGAGGCGGGCCGCGACATCAGCCGGCTACAGCGCGCCATTCTGCCGCAGATCGTCGAGGAGAACGCCGAATTCCCCTTCATCGTCGTCTCGCCGCAATCGCCTACGAGACAGCGCGGCTGGTATCCCAGCCTGGACGCGATCGAGGCGCTGCTCGACACATTGCAGACAGAATTGGCCATTGATCCCGACCGCATCTACCTCACCGGCCTGAGCATGGGCGGTTATGGCGCGTGGGCGCTGGCGATGGACGACCCCGACCGTTTCGCGGCCATCGCACCGGTGGTCGGCGGATATTTCTACAGCGCCCAGCAACTCTGCGCGCTCAAGGACAAACCGATCTGGGTGTTCGGCGCACGGCTCGACCGCAACGTGCCATTGCGCGAGAGCGAGCGCGTGGTCAGCGCGCTGAAGTCATGCGGCGGCGACCCGCGCTTCACGGTGTTCGAAAACGCCGACCACGACCTGGGCTGGGAGTTGGCCTACCGGACAACCGAACTCTTCGAGTGGCTGCTGCAACAGCGACGCGGTCAACCGCCGGTGCGCATGTCCGACTGAACATACGATCCAGGTGCCGCTTTGGCTTGTGCCAGTGCTCGAATCGCACCGACTATCGCCGATGAATCATCCCAAGGGCGCTATATTTGCCGGTGCGGCGGGCGCGCTCGATGTGTGCCGCGCCGCGCTTGCCCCAGCGCTCATCTCATCAGCGTCCATTTGATCCGCGACCCGCTGCGCTTCCAGTTGTTGCACATTGCCGCGCGGCGCCAACGCAGCAACAAACAATCCGGCGATCGCTGTCGCCAGCGAGAAGAGGAACACACCCTGCAACGCTCGCGCCAGCGCCGATACCAGGACGGGGTCGGCCAGGGCAGCAGCACTCTGGCTCGCGCCTCGCTCGAGCAGGGTGTCCAGGGATACTCCATCCAAGGCTGCGCCGGAGCCGGCCAGCGCAGCACTCACCCCGGCGCCCAAGATCACGCCCATAACGCTCACGCCGAGTGTGCCACCGATGTTCCGGCTGAAGGTCAACGTAGACGTCGCTGTGCCTAGCTTATCGCGGCGGACTGCGCTCTGCACGGCGATCATAAACGCTGGAATGGAGAAGCCCATGCCGGCACCGGTCAGACCCATGCCGATCAGCAAAGGTGGCCCGCCGCGCACAACACCGGCAGTAAACACGAGCGCTGCGCCGACAACAGCCATCACCATGCCAAACACAGCAAGTGCGCGATAGCTGACGCGGAGCAACAGCCGGCTACAGATGATGCTGGCAACCACCCAACTCAACATCTGTGGGGTCAACGATGCGCCAGCGGCGGTGGCAGTGGCGCGCAGAATCGTTTGTGCAAATAACGGCACATATGAGGCGCTCCCAAAGATCGCCATACCAACCAGTATGCCGTGCAAACACGACACGAAGAAGAGACGGTCACGAAATAGCGTGACCGGCAAGATCGGATCGGCTGCTCGCCGCTCGACGACGATGAGCAACACGAAGACGATCACAGCGACTGCGACCCGTACTACTCCCTGCAAGCTGCTGAGGTCAAACAACCCCAGCAGTAATAAAACGATGCCCGCGCTGAGCAATACCGCGCCGGCAAAGTCCACCCGAACCGCTTGCCGCGAGCGCGCCCGGACCTCGCGCCATCCCAGCCCAAACAATACCCCCGCGACCAAACCGGGGAACACGTTGATGTAGAACACCCACTGCCAGCCAATGCGCTCCACCAGAAAGCCGCCGATCAGCGGGCCGACGATGGATGAGACGCCCCACACGCCGCTGAATAAACCCTGAATCTTCGCCCGGCGCTCCAGCGAGAACATGTCGCCAATGATGGTGAAGGCCAGGGGCAGGATGCCGCCGGCGCCCAGCCCCTGCACCGCACGGGCGAGGATGAGCTGGGTCATGCTGGTCGCCGATCCTGCCAGGAGTGAACCGACGAGGAACAGCGCGATGGAGAAGAAATACACTGGCCGTCGCCCGAAGAGATCGGACAACTTACCGTAGACTGGCACAGTGGTCGTGGAGGCCAAGAGATAAGCGGAGAAAACCCAACTGTAAACCGCCAGGCCACCAAGCTGACTGACAATGGTGGGCATGGCCGTGCCGACGATGGTGACTTCCATAGAGGCGAGGAAGAGGCTGAGCATGATTGCTGCGGTCACGGCGACGACATGAGGGCGTTGCATACGCCAATCTTACAGCCGAATTGTGCTAAAATTCCGCCCTTGCGCCATCCAGACCGATCGCACGGCGCAGGGAGATTGAAGTCAAATTCAACTGAGGGAGAAACGTGGAAAACAGCTTTACCGTAGCCGAAGAGACAACGGCTGAGCCTTCAAAGCCCAAAGCTGCAATCGGAAAGTCTCAGAAGAAGAGGGCGACGGCTTATCGTGCGCCCAGCGTCGAAACAAGCAGTGCGCGGCCGAAGCGCGTGGATGAGTTCGCCGCGACAGGTACGGTTCCCGACTATAAGGATTACGAGCGACTCCGCCGCTACATCAGCAGCCAAGGCAAGATTCTGCCTCGCCGCCGCAGCGGTCTGAGCGCAAAGAATCAACGGCTTATGGCCCGCGCCATCAAGCGCGCACGCCACCTGGCGCTGTTGCCAATGCCGGGCACGTTGAACAAGTGACCAGCGCAGACGTTCGGCGTCATGCAGGCTCCGGACGTCTGTCATTCAGGAGGTTGGCATGGCCAGCAAAAAGAAAGGCAATCGGATCGTGATCAAGTTGAAGAGCACCGAGAGCGGCCATTTCTACTTGACCGAGAAGAATCGCAAGAACGATACGGCCCGCCTCGAGCTTCGCCGCTACGATCCATTCGTTCGCCGGCATGTGCTCTACAAAGAGGAGAAGTGAACTTCTTCGATTCCAACCGGCAGAAAATAAATGCCGCTGCGAACCGAAAAGGCGCGCGCCGGCACACACCCGAAGCGAATACGCTTCGGGTGTTTTGATATTCGACCGGCGCACGCCCCGATGCGTGAGCACAGATCAGTCCAACCTGAATGAGACCACGCCAACAGCGCCGATGGTTCAGCTGGCTGATTGCCACTGCCCTCATCCTCATCTCGGCCTGCGCACCGGCGAACGCCCCCCCACCTCCTGGCAATCCATCGCCTCCAACCGAGGTCAGCGCGCCGGGCACATCTCCGCCGACATCCACGCCGGCACCTGTTTCGCCGCTCGCGGCCCTCTTCGCCGTCCCGACCGAGACGCCCGCGCCGCCACAACAAGAGATCGTGATCGAGTCGCCAGCACACGGCGCAACTGTGCTCAGCCCATTTACGCTGGCCGGCACCGTCGCACTCACGCCGATGGACAAAACACTACGCTATCGCATAACGAACGCCCTCGGCGATGTGATCGGAGACAGCACGATTGACGTCGAGGGGTTTCCAGGCGAGGTCGGTGTCTTCAGCGCGACGGTCACCTACACCATGTCACTGGCCGGTCCGGTGCGCATCGAGGTGATCGCTGCGGACGGCGCCGCCGAGCAAACTGCACAGATCCCCGCGCTGACGGTGAACCTGCCACAAGGTGTGAGCCTCACGATCAACAGCGTGGCAACCAAGACGCGCGCCGATATCGTACCGCGCAAGCCAAATGTCCGCTTCCCGATAGATTGGAACGGCTGGCCACGACATCTGCGATTGTCCTTCGACGAGGATCAGTTCGCAGAAGCATTCGATCCACGCCAGCGACAAATCCTCATCCTGCCCTTGCAGGATTATCAAACGCTGTTCCGCGGCGCCGAGGCAGAATCGTTCGCCCAGGCGATCCAGGCATTCCAGGCATTGCTGGCCGAGCAACCGGCGAAGTTAAAACAAGACCCGCTGCTGCTGCCGGCTTCAGACCTCAGCCAGGCAATGCGAGCGCAGGTGCGCTATCTGGAATTCGACGGCGGAAATGGCGTGCGCTTCCTCACGCATCTGACACAAGAGATTCGCCCTCTCACTGCGTCGAGCCTCATCTATACGTTCCAGGGATTGACGCATGATGGCCGCTACTACATTGCCGCATATTTCCCCGTCACCACGACCGCACTACCAGCTACCCCAGCCAAGATCACCCAGGCAGAGCGCGACGAGTTCAAACGCGACTACTTAGCGTATGTGGAGGGCATCGCACAAAAGCTGGATGCGCAGCCGGAGAGCTTCACACCCTCGCTGGTTGCGCTCGACGCGATGATCGCGTCGCTGCAGGTCGGCGATAACGTGCTAGGCACAGGGCCACTGCCGGCGGATGCACCCATCGGACAGGCAATCGAGCTGCTCAACATCCGCTCCGGGCCGGGCACACGTTTTCGCATCATCGGCCAGCTCGACGCTGGCGAACGGGCTGAGCTGCTCGCACGCGACGCCGGCGCCGGCTGGCTGCGCATCCGCAGCGAGTCAGGCGTGGTCGGCTGGGTCAGCCGCGACTACGTAGATACAGCGTTCGACATTCGCCAATTGCCCATTCAGCCATGAACCAGCACGAGCCGATCAGAATCCTGCATTTTGCCGACATTCATATCGGCATGGAGAATTACGGGCGCATAGACCCCGAGACCGGCATGAACCAACGCGTGCTGGACTTCGTGTCGCGGTTGAAGGAAATCGTGGACCGCGCTATCGAACGCGAAGCCGACGTGGTCATTTTCGCAGGCGACGCATTCAAGACGCGCGACCCCAATCCCACCTACCAGCGCGCCTTCGCCCGCCAGATCATGCGCCTCTCGCGGGCAAACATCGTCACGCTACTGCTGGTCGGCAATCACGACATGCCAGTTATTGAGCAGCGCGCCAGCAGCATGGACATCTTTGCCACGCTCGACGTGCCCAACGTGATCGTTGGGCGCGAAGAGAAATTGCACCGCATCGAAACTGCACGTGGCATTGTGCAAATCGCCACCGTGCCATGGCCGCAGCGCAACCGGCTGCTGAAGTACGAGGAACATCGCAGCATGACCATCGAACAACTCGACCAGGAGATGGAGCGCGTCCTCGACAACGAGCTACAGCGACTAGCTGGCGAAGTGGACGCCAAACTGCCGGCGATCTTGACCGGCCACTTCACGATCAGCGGCGCGGTATTCGGCTCGGAGCGCAACGTGATGCTGGGGCGCGACACGATCATCAAGCTCAGCAGCCTGCGCCTGGAGGCATGGGACTACATAGCGATGGGACACATTCATAAGCACCAGGATGTGCACCAGGGCAACTATCCAGGCGTGGTGTATTCCGGGAGCCTGGAGCGCATAGACTTCGGTGAGGAGAACGAACCAAAAGGCTTCTGCTGGATCGAAGCCCGGCGCGGTGATACACAGTGGCGTTTTGAGCCGATGGACAGCGTGCGGCCCTTCGTCTCGATCTACGCAGACGCGACGCACGACGGCGACCATCCCACCGATGCAGTGCTGCGCGCGATCGAGCGCCATGAGGTCAAGAACGCAGTGGTGCGTGTACGCGTGAAATTGCTCCAGCACCAGGAGGCTGCGCTACGCACGCGCGCCATCGAGGAAGCGCTCGAGGATGCCTATCTCATCGCCGGCATCTCGCGCGACGTGCAACGCGACGCGCGATCACGGATCGGTATACAAAATCCGGAGACGCTGTCGCCCGCAATGCTGCTGGAGCGCTACTTCCTGAGCAGGAACACACCGCGCGATCGCACCGACGACCTCATGCGCGCCGCGCGCGCGCTGATGGACGCCGACGCGGACCAGGTCAATTGACGACCGGCAGGCGACTCGGGTCAGCCTTTCGCCGCTCGATGTAGTTGCGCAGTGCCTCCTCAATCGCAGGATCCATCGGCGGCTTTTCATAGTTGGCCAGTAGCGCCTGCCACACACGAAGTGCACGCTGCGCGGCGTCCTGCCGGCCTTGTTCGTCCCACACACCGATGTTCTGGCGGTCCATCAGCGTACTACGATAGAACTCGGTTTGAAAGCGCTCTAGCGTGTGAGACGTGCCGAAGTGATGGCCGCCCGGCCCGACTTCACGAATCATGTCGAGTGCCAGCGTAGCTTCGCTGATCTCGACCGGCTCGAACAGCTTCTGCATCATGGCCAGCCCTTCCACATCGAGCACCAGCTTCTCATAACTGCACACCAGGCCGCCTTCCAACCAGCCAGCGGCATGCATGACGTAGTTGGTGTGCGAGAGGATGACCGGCCACAGGCTCATTTGCGTCTCCATCGCCGCCTGAGCGTCCACCACCTTGCTGGTATTCAGACCGCCACTACCGCGATATGGTAGACCATAGCGCCGGGCCAGTTGTGCGCCGGCGAAGAACGCCCATGCACCTTCCGGCGTGCCGAAGGCGGGTGAACCGGTTGCCATGTCGGTATTCGTGGTGAAGCCCCCGTAGATCACCGGCACACCGGGATTGACGATCTGTGTAAGGGCGATGCCGGCCAATGCCTCGGCGTTTTGCTGCGCCACGGCTGCCGCCATCGTAATCGGCGACATTGCGCCGGCTAGGATGAACGGCGTCATGACAATTGGCTGGCCACCACGCGCATAGGCAATGATGCCTTCTACCATGTTCGTGTCATAGGTAAGCGGCGAGTTCGCATTCACTACACTCACCATCACCGGCTGCTTCTCGATCTGGTCACGGCCGCCAAACACGATCGCGGCCATGTTCAGGCAGTCGGTCGCGACGCTGCGGCCATGTGCTGCCTGCGCCACCGGCTTATCACTGAGGGTGAAGATCGCCCAACCGCGTTCGAGGTAGCGCTGCCATACCGGCACATCCTGCGGCTCGGTCACCTGGCTCTCGACCACATGGATGGGCGGGCACATGTGCGCCAGCTTGACCAGCTCGTGCAGCGCCTCTACGCTGCCCGCGCGCCGACCGCGCTCCAAATCACTGACGAACGGCATCCCACTGGTGGTGGCAAAGATGGTGAAATTACCCCCCACGGGCAAGTTCTTACTCGGGTCACGCGCGCGCAGGGTGAACTGGCTCGGCGCGCGCTTTACCAGATCCATTACCAGCCCCCGATCCATCCGCACGATCTGCGTGCTGCGATCCACAGTTGCACCTACATTCGCCCATAGATCGAGCGCTTCGGTCTCCATGAATCGAACACCGATCTCCTCCAAGATGCGCATCGAGGCCTCGTGTATCTGCTCGACCTGCGCTTCGCTCAGCATCTGCACGGGCGGGAGAAAATTGTGCAACGCCTTGAACGGTAAACTCTCAATAGGCAAGCGCTTGCGCGAACTGCGTCGCGCCGCGCGCCGGTCAGACCGGTCAGATATAGAAGTCATCAGTCATCACCCTAGCACCATGATTGCTGCAGATTGTAGCCATGACGCGCGGGCCGAAGTAGCCGAGATGTCGAACAAGTGCTTGGCGTAGCGCGCGGCTGGCCGGTCCACCCTCGATCAGTCCGACGAGCCCCAAGCCGACAAGTGCACGACCGGCAAACTTCGCGCCGCCATCAAGCATGCGCGCAATCACATCGCGTTCCTGGTCGTTCAACTCGGCGGGATGTCCATCGGCAAAGAGCGCCGCCCGGTTGGCAGCATGCAGCGCCGCGAGCGCGTTGGCGAAAGCGTCGAAATCATCCCACTCCACAGCATCAAAGAGCGCATCCGCCACACAGGATGCATCGAGGCGCCTGGATGCACGGTGCAACACTGCGCGACGCTGCAACTCGAAATCATGAGGAACGTCATCCGGCGCCTGCGGCAAGGCCAGCACAAATACCCAATCGTCCGCTTCGTCGGCATGCGCAATCGTAGCGCGCCGGAGCAATTCACCGCGCTCGCCGACGAGCAACAGCCCGCCGTGCCGGAAGGCGAGGCGAAACGCGCTGTATGCGATGGGTGGGTCGGACAATCGCAATACGCACCCCAAAGCATGCGCGACGCTCGCATGCAACATCTCGTCTGCGCCGAGTCCCATGAACGCAGGAATAGCAAGCTCAACTTCGATCCAACTATGGGGCGCCTGGCCGATTCGGGCATAGTAGGCCTCGGCAGCATGATAGGCGACGTCGGCACGTGCGCCGCTGACGAGCAACTGCTGCGCCGGCTGCACTGTGAGCTGGATCGGCGGATGCTGCAGCGCGATGACCAGCTCGCAAGCAGACCCTTCTGGACCGCGCACGAAACCGAGATGTAGACAGCACGGCGAAACAACCTCCACCCGCATAGCACACCTCCCTACCCCAGGAGCACGATCGCCGCGATCAGCGTGAGGGTCGTGATGATCAGGCCGGGCCTGAGATACTCCATGAACGTCAGCTTGATGCCGAACTTGAGCGCTTGTTCGGCCACAATCAGGTTAGCTACCGAGCCGATCAGCGTGAGGTTGCCGGCCAGCGTGGACGCCGCGGCCAACGTCAGCCAGGCCTGCGTCGGATCAGCAAACTGCGGCACGAGCGGGCGAAACAGCAGCACGGCCGGCACATTTGAGATCAGATTGCTCAATAGCGTAGTGACGAGCGCCAGCGGGGCAGTACCCGCGAATGTCAGCGGCTTGACCAACTCGAACAACTCCGCCGACACACCGGTGACTTCCAGCGCACCGGTGACGACAAACAAGCCACCGAACATCACCAACAAAGGCCAATCCACCAGAGCCAGAATGCGCGACGACTCGAACCGCCGGCTGATTAGAATGGTGCACGCAGCGACGAATGCTGCAACGGTGACGTTGACCCCGGTCAGGAAAGCGACCAACATCAGCGCGATGACGATCAGACTCTTGCGCAGCGTAGAAGCGTAGATCGTCGCCTCGGCTTGAACTAGGGTGATCGGCCCGCCTTCGTGTTGCGGTGCAACCATCGCCGGCTCGCCGGATACTCGTTCTGCATCCTGCGCGCTGCGGAACTCCTGGGGATACAGCAGCCAGATGACCGCAAACACTACAGCCAGGCCAACGGCTGCCACCGGCCCCAGGCGCACCAGCCAATACAGATAGCCGATGCCTGACGACGCGCCGATCAAGATGTTCTGCGGGTTGCCGGTGATCGTGGCGACCGAACCGACGTTTGCCGCGCAAGCCAGTGCGATGAGATATGGCATCGGATTGCGCTTCAGCCGCAACACCACGCCACACACCAACGGCGTCAGCATTACGCAGACTGGGTCGTTGAGAAAGAGCATGGACAACACACCCGACGTGACCACCACCAGGACGAGCAACACCGCCGGCGCATTGGCCCGCTCGATGACAACCTCGCCCACCCAGGTAAAGAAGCCCGAAAGCTCCAGCACGGCGTTGATGATCATCATGCTCAGCAGCAGAATGAGTGTGCCCAAATCAATCGTGCGTTCGGCCGCAGGGAGCGTGAGCACGCCGAAGACCAGCACAGCGCCTGCGCCGATCATGGCGATCGTCGCGCGATTGAGCTTCAGGCGAGGGATTTCGCCTATTGCCAGGGCGACGAACGTGATCAGGGCGATCACAGCGGCGCCGGTAGCAGGAGCGATGTGAAAGGCTGCGAACGGCATGGATCGCGCATTTTATGCGATGCGCATTACCACGCATCACCTAAAATCTGCGGCTATGGCCATTCCATCCGACCTCGAAATCGCACAAGCAGCTAAATTACAACCCATCCTCGATATCGCCCACAAGATCGGTCTAAACGAAGACGAGCTCGAACTCTACGGCCGTTACAAAGCCAAGGTGCACCTAAGTGTGCGCGACCGGCTGCGCGACCAACCCAACGGCAAATACATCGTCGTCACCGCCATCACCCCCACTCCGCTGGGCGAGGGCAAGACCACGACGACGGTTGGCCTATCACAAGCGCTGCATTACGTAGGCCGCAGGGTCTTCACGTGCATCCGACAGCCCAGCATGGGGCCGACTTTCGGGATCAAAGGCGGCGCCGCCGGCGGCGGCTATGCGCAGGTTGTGCCAATGGAGGACTTTAACCTGCATCTCACCGGCGACATTCACGCTGTGAGCGCAGCGAACAACCTGTTGTGTGCAGCAGTTGACTCGCATCTCTATCACGGCAACGCGCTTGGTATTGACACAACGACGATTATGCCGCGGCGCGTCGTGGACATCAACGACCGCGTGCTGCGCAACGTGCGCATCGGCCTGGGCAAGCCGGAAGACGGCCCCACCCGCGATACCGGCTTCGACATTAGCGTGGCCAGTGAGGTAATGGCCATTCTGGCGCTGACCACGAGTATCGAGGACATGCGCGCACGCTTCGGCCGCATGGTCGTGGCACTGAATAAGGACGGCGGCATGATCACTGCCGAAGACTTGAAAGTAGCCGGCGCGATGACCGTGTTGATGAAGGATGCGATCATGCCCAACCTGATGCAGACGTTGGAAGGCTCGCCGGTGTTCGTACACGCCGGGCCATTCGCCAACATCGCGCACGGCAACAGCAGCATCGTGGCCGATCAGATTGCGCTCAAGCTGGCCGACTACGTCGTCACGGAGAGTGGCTTTGGCGCCGACATGGGCATGGAGAAATTTATGGACATCAAGTGCCGCGTAAGTGGGCTGCAACCGGATTGCGTTGTGATGGTCGCAACCGTGCGCGCGCTGAAGATGCACAGCGGCCTGGGCAAAGTCGTGCTGGGTAAGGCGCTGCCGAGAGAGTTCACCGAAGAGAACCTCTCGGCGCTTGAGGTCGGCTGCGCCAACCTGGTCAAGCAGATTCAGAACGCGCGGCTGTTCGGCGTGCCGGTCGTCGTTGCAGTCAACGCCTTCGCAACCGACACGCTGGCGGAACTCGAGCTGATTCGCGAGAAAGCCATCGCTGCCGGCGCGATGGGCGCATATGTCTCGAACGTGTGGGCCAAGGGCGGGGCCGGCGGCGTTGAGCTGGCCGAGGCAGTGATCGCTGCATGCCAGCAACCTAAAGACTTCCACTTCCTCTACCCCGACGACGCCTCGATCAAGGTCAAGATCGAGACCATTGCAACGAAGGTGTATGGCGCGGCCGACGTGACCTACGCACCTGAGGCCGAAGCAAAGATCGAAACCTACACCCGGTTGGGCTTCAACAAGCTGCCGATCTGTATGGCTAAGACACAGCTATCACTCTCGCACGATCCGGCACTGCTGGGCGCCCCAACCGGCTTCACCCTGCCCGTGCGCGACGTGCGCGCCTCGGTCGGTGCCGGCTTTCTCTATCCGCTGTGCGGCGACATGCGCACCATGCCCGGCCTGAGCAAACACCCCGCGTTCGAGAAGGTGGACTTCGTGGATGGGCGGGTCGTAGGGCTATTCTGACGCAGTGGGCACGGCCGTGACGCGGCGCGCTGCAGCCTGCGCCTTCAACGCCAGCTCCGAGGCTAGGAAGCAATGCGCCTGCGACATGGCCGTTTCACTGCGGTCCAATACGTCGCGCACCAACTGCCGGCCATAGGGCAACTCGACATCGCTGCAATTCACATAGCGCGTGCCTTGACGATCTACTACGAACAGGTGATCGCCGCCGGGGCGTCCCGCCAGGTCCACCGACTTGCGCACTTCGATGTAGCCATCCTCACCCAGGACCATCAGCCGGCCATCACCCCAGGTATTCAAGCCATCCGGCGTAAACCAATCCACCCGCGCGTAACCGACACCCCCATTGCCGTGCCAGATCACATCGCCGAAGTCTTCCAGTTCGGGGAACTGTGGATGGGCAAAGTTGCCGACCTGCGCCGCCACGACCGCAGCCTCGCTCGAGTCGGTAAAGAACAGAAACTGATCGGCCTGATGCGAGCCGATGTCGCACAAGATACCGCCGTATTTCTGGCGTTCGAAAAACCATGCCGGCCGCGAAGACAAGTTAGCGCGATGCGGCCCCAGGCCGATCGTCTGAATCACGCGACCGATCGCACCCGCTCGCACCAGCTTGCCCGCTTTCACCGTCGCCCGGCTTTCGAATCGCTCGCTGTAACACACCGAGTAGATGCGCTGCGTCTCCGCTTGCACGCGCCGCACTTCGGCCAGTTGGTCGAGCGTGGTGAAGCCCGGTTTGTCGGTCATGAAGTCCTTGCCATGCTGCATCGCGCGCACCCCCAACGGCGCGCGTTCACAGGGGATACCCGCCGTCACGATCAGGTGAATCCGCGCATCCTCGAGAATCTCCGCTTCACTGCGCGCTTGCGCCGCTTGCGGAAAGGTCGCCGAGAAAGGCACAACGAGTTCCGGTTCGGGCGCGTAGAACGAGACGAAGTGCGCGCCTGCGCCGAGCAGCGCCTTCACCTGACCGTAGATGTGGTTGTGGTTGATGCCGATGACGGCGAAGTTGATCATGTTCGGGCTATGGCCACTTTAATTGTGGCGTAAGCAGTCGCTCACTTCACCACGGCCAGCTCGATGCCCATCAGCCGGGCGACCTTCTCGATCTTGCTGATCTGATGACCGACGCCGAGCGCAACATGGTGGGTAGGTCCATGCATGCACCAGACATCCATGAATTCTGCCGGCGGTAGAGCAAAGCGTAGGCGGGAATTGGTGTTGCCGATCTGTAGCGTTTTGCCGGGCAACGATTCACCCTCGGCAGCGAGGAACTTCAATCGGCCATCAGCGGTCTGCGTTGTGCCTAAAATGGTGATCGGGCCGGTCTTTACCTGAAACTGCACCGACAGCCCATAGCCGCGCTTGCCGTGGAACAACCCTAGCCCGCGCAGCTTGGGCTTGTGGTCGCCGATGGCGATATGCGCCGGGCCATCGTGCCCCATCAGGATGAACTGCTCGGCGAAGTCCATGGCGTAGAACTCGGTGTAGCTGCCGCCGGCGTGCAGGCGATCCATGATAAACATGGAGATGCACGTCTTCAAATCGCCCTCACCGCTGCACGGCACGCCGCGCGCAGTGAGCAGGGAGTTGCCGACGATCAGCGTAGCCCCCAGTTGCTCGAATTCGTTGCCGTTCAAGCCGCGATAGTAATACGTCAGCCCCTGCAAGTCGAAGTCGTGCACCAGCACATCCAGTCCACACGCTACACGCGCCGACCAATCCAGCGCCTCGGGCGTCACCGGCTTGGTGATGCGGTCGCTGCCCGGCTCCGCAACCTCGAACACCTCGAGGATCTCGCGCTTTTTGGCCTCGACATGCGCATCTGTCACTGCATCTACGCGGACTTGCAGGTCGTCCATCTCCAGCACTTCGATGTGCGCGCCGGTCTGCGCCTGCACCATTGTGAAGTCGGAGTACATATCGAGCATGCCAGGATACGTGTGACCGAGGAAGCCGATGCGGCTGCGGTTGAGCGCGCGCGCGGCCGCCGCAGCGACAATCCAATCGGCAATGATGCCCCATGCACGGTCGTCGTTGCGAAGCTGGCCAGACACCACGTTGAAGGCAATGCGGCTACGCGCAAAGGCGTTGGAGATTTCGGGGACGCAACAGGCACAGCAATTGGCCAACCATTCGGCGGTGTCGGCAGTGTCATAGTCCAGCGCAGCGACCGGCTGCAAATTCAGCACCAGCACCGGCCGACCGACGCGCTGCACAGCAGGAAGCACCTGAGACGACGTTGCGTAGGTGCCCACGTAGCATACGATCAGGTCCACATTCTCGCGCGTGAACAGGTCACCCGCAGCCAAGGCAGCCGGCGCAGTGTCTACCAGTCCTGCCGAGACCACCTGCGCACCGAAGCCGGCCAGCCGCGCTTCCACCTCGCGCTGATAGCCTTCCAGACGCTCCTTCAAGCCTTCGAATTGCGGCCAATACGCTGCCAGGCCGATGCCAAATACGCCGACTTTTACTTTGTTCATGATTGATGAATGCTGTTTGGATGATAGGCGTCGAGCCATCGAAGAAATACGCAGCTCGAGTCAGTCGCGACAGCAGGTTCGCCGCGGATGAGCCGTCGGCTTTCACTGATAACTGCAAAGATGATAGAAATGCTTCTGGGGGCTGTCAATTTGAGTGGGTGAACTTGACGGTTTGACAAAGGCAAATATCCGCCCGCATCACATCCCTTCGGCTAGGTGGTCGCGATACCGCGCTACCTGAGCCTCGACCTCGCGGGATGACCAGCCCAGTTCGTGCGCCATCACCTGCGCGACCATCGGCGCCGGCTCGACGCCGCGCGACCAATCCTCGAAGTTCAGATGCAGCCGGCGCGCCAGCATATCGTCGAGCGTCATAGCCATCTCTCGGCGGCAAGCATAGACGACTTCGGCCATGATGTAGGGCAAGTCGGACGCGATGCGCGCAGCGAGCGAAGGATCGTCGGTGCACCATTGGAGAATCGCGCCGGCTTCGCTGCCGTATTGGCTCAGCCTGTTGATGACGTCGGCGCCCCAGCCGAAACGGCCGGCGGCTTCCGATAGCGCTGCGCTGCAAGCCTGATAGCCCTCGGCGCCATCGAGCGGCATCTCCTCGGTGGGATGGGCAACCGGCTTGCCCTCGCGCCTGGCGAGGTGGTCGAGCGCATCTTGCGCCATCCGGCGGTAGGTGGTGAGCTTGCCGCCGGTGACGGTGATCATGCTGCCCGGCCCATCCACAACGACGTGCGTGCGCGAGAGCCTAGAGGTGTTAGCGCCGTCGGACCCGACCGGGCTGATGAGCGGACGATAGCCGGCCCACGCGCTGATTACGTGCGCGCGGGTGAGCCTGATTCGCAGGTAGGCGTTGGCCGTGTTGATCAGATAGTCAATGTCTTCATCGGTCGCGACCGGACGGTCTAGATCGCCCCCCTTGGTATCGGTTGTGCCGAGCGTGACGCGCGTGTTCCACGGCACGATGAACAGCAGCCGCCCGTCGGGCGTCTCCGGCAGCACAACGGCGTACTCGGTCGTCGGGAGCGCGTCGCGCGGCAGCGTGAGGTGCACACCCTTGGCTGGCTTGATTGCAATGCGAGACTCGCCGGCCATGGCCTCGATGCGCCCGGCAAACGCGCCCGCCGCGTTGATGATCGTCCTGGCGGGGATGACCAACTCTTCGCCGGTGAGCGCATCGCGCACGCGAGCAGCGCGGATGGTAGAGGGATTGGCCGGCCCCACAAGGTTCGAACCTGTGACCCGCGCGTCAAAGTCGAAACCCAGCACCTCGGCGTAATTCGCCAGCAAGGCGCCGCGTTTGGCCGCAGTGCGCAGGACAGTCAGCGTCAGGCGTGTGTCATCGGTCTGACCGTCATAGTAGATGAAGCCATCCTTCAATCCCTCGGCTTTCAGCGCCGGCGCAAGTTCGAGCGTCTTCTGCACGCCGATGTGTTTGTGGCCGGCGATGGCCAGGCGCCCCGCCATCACGTCGTAGAGCATCAGGCCAGAGCGCAGCAACCAGCTCATGCCGATGCCACCCGGCGGGACGATGGGCGTGCCGAGTGGACGTTTGTTCTCGGCGTAGAGCGGCAGCACGAAGCCGAGCGGCCTCACCAGGTGCGGCGCGTTGCGCACCAACCGTCCGCGCTCGATCAGGGCTTCGCGCACCAGCGCAAAGTCGAACTGCGGGAGATAACGGATGCCGCCGTGCACCAGCTTGGTGCTTTTGCTGCTGGTGCCGCTAGCAAAGTCGGCTTGCTCTACTAGGCCGGTGCGATAGCCGCGCGCGACGGCCTCCAGCGCCACGCCGGCGCCGGTGATTCCGCCGCCGATGATCAACACATCCACGCCCTCGGCCGCCATGTGGCGCAATGCCGCGCGCCGTTCATCGTGCGATAGCCTGCCATGTGCCATGCGCTCTACTTTATCATTAGGCAGACGACACCGACGGCGATGCCATCGCCACCCCACGCCCTTCCAACTCAGATATCATTCCCCATCATGACCGCACAACCCACCTGCATCGGCATCATCGGCGCCGGCAACATCAGTTCGACTTATCTGGAATCCGACCGCAAGTTCAAGAACATCCGCATTACCAAAGTGGCGGATATTGATATGAACCGCGCGCGGGCGCAGGCGGAGAAGTATGGCAAACAGGCCGCCACGGTGGATGAGCTGCTTGCCGATCCTGAGATCACCATCGTCGTCAACCTGACCGTGCCGGCGGCGCATGCGCCGGTTGCACTGCAAGCGCTCAAGGCCGGCAAGCACGTTTACAACGAGAAGCCGCTGGCCACGACGCGCGAGGACGCACAGCGAATGCTCGCCCTGGCTAGGTCCAAAGGGCTGCGGATTGGCGGCGCGCCGGACACCTTCCTCGGCGGCGGGTTGCAGACCTGCCGCCGGCTGTTAGACGAAGGCGCAATCGGCCGGCCGGTCATCGCCTTCGCCCGTATGCTCTCGCGCGGCATGGAGAGCTGGCATCCCAACCCGGAGTTCTTCTTCAAACCGGGGGGCGGGCCGATGTTCGACATGGGGCCGTACTACCTGACCGCGCTGGCGACGCTGCTCGGGCCGGCGCGCCGGGTATCGGGAATGACGCGGATCACCCACCCGGAACGCACGATCACCAGCCAACCCCTCTACGGCAAGAAGATCATCGTCGAGGTGCCGACGCTCGTCAGCGGTTTGATCGAATTCGGCGACGGCGCAATCGCGAACATCACGACGACGTTCGACGTGGCCGAGGGCTACGACATCGGCCTGACCCTCTACGGCACAGAAGGCACGCTGCAATGCCCCGACCCGAACGGCTTCGGCGGGCCGGTGCGACTGAAGCGCAAGGACGACAAGGACTGGCACGAAGTGCACATCCAACACAAGTGGGTGACGAACAGCCGCGGGCTGGGAGTAGCCGACATGGCGGCGGCGATCCAAGAAGGCCGGCCGCACCGCGCCAGCGCCGAGCTGACATATCACGTGCTCGACCTGATGCACGCCTTCCACGACAGCGCGCGCGAAGGCCGACACGTGACGTTGCAGAGCGCCTGCGACCGCCCCGCCCCACTGCCCCTCGATTGGCCCTGACAACCCAGCCCGCGCACATGACCGCTCGACGCGTCTTTGTCACCGACGACCCTTTCTTGCCGCTGAACGCCGACAAGCCCTGGCACGAGCGCGGCTTGTGGCCGGCGTCGTGGATTACACTGGCCGGCACTCAGCCCCTGTTTGTGGCCGCCTTCCGAAAACAGTTCACCCTTGAGCGCGCAGCCACCGTTCGTATTCACCTCAGCGCCGACCAGCGTTACCAGTTGTATGTGGATGGCGCATGCATCGGCCAGGGGCCGAAGCGCGGCGCGCCCAATCTGTGGTTCTACGAGTCGTACGAGCTGGCGCTCGATGCCGGCACGCATGTGATCGTATCGCGCGCGTCTGGCATTGGGGCGAACACGCGCCACAGGCGCAGATGAGCGTGACGCCCGGCTTCCTGCTTGCCGCCGAGGGTGAATGGCAAGCGACGCTAAGCACCGGCCTGAGCGACTGGGAATGCAAACCGCTCGATGACTATACGTTCGGCCAATTCGAGCGCAGTCGCCTCGCGTGGGTTGCCGATCATCGCCGATCTGCGCTCTGTGCTGGAGGACAGCGGCGAGCTGCGACCAACCGAGAGCGGTGAATTGCACGGGACGCTCGGCGGGCTGCAGCGCGGCCGAGGGGTCATCCACAGCCCCGCGCTCGACCTCCTTGTGGCCCATTTGGCTTCCATCTTCGCCTTCTCCGAAGCCGACCTCGCGCGCGTGCATCTGGCCGCAGCGCCGACGGAAGCGCGCGTGGTTCGCTTCGACGAGCTGCTGCGGCGCATGTATCCCGGCGACCCATCGCCCCGCTTTCGGCTCAGAGACCTCGAGGCGATCCTCGCTGCTGCGCCGGAGCGCGAGCCGATCGCTGCCTATGGCCGCATCCCTGTCTGGCTGGCGACGGCGCTCGGCGCTCAGCGCGACCTGCGCTGGCAGTTCGACGCTCGGCTGGGGTGGGTGCGCACGCCGCGCTTCAATATGTGTTCTCGCGGAGCAGCACCGACAACAGACGCCGGCCTAGTGTTCCGCCTCACCCCGCTCGGCCATGACCGGATGCAACTGGACGCCTCGAAGACCGCCTACTATCTCGACTACGGTGCAATGGATGGCCTGTGTGTGCCGTACATTCCGACAGAGATGCACGTGACCGTGAACGGGCTGGAGACCTCGGGGGGCGGGTTGCCTTTGTGGGTATTCGCTGCGCTGGGCCGTGTCTATCGCAACTGCGCCAGCGTCCAGGCGCGACAGGCGCACGAACGTTGACAGCTCATTTCAAACCCGTATAATTCCGCGCGGCTTTACGAACCAGCAAGCAAGTAAATTCAAGCGATAAAAGAAGGTGATTGAGTGGCTCGCGTAGTGGTCGAAGACGATGAGACGTTCGAGTCGGCGCTCCGGCGCTTCAACAAGATCGTGCAAGGCAACCGCATCCTCGTCGAGGTGCGCAACCGCCGCTATTTCGAGAAGCCCAGCGTGATCAACAAGCGCAAGCGCGCAGCGAAGTTGCGCAAGAGCCGACGGCAGAGCATGAAGTTTGCGCAACCGGAATAGGCTATTTCGGACTTACCAGGCGATGACACGGGCGGGCGCGATGCCCGCCTTTATCATTTATAGTGGGCTATTGCGCGCTGTAGCCTGTACAATTACAGGTTGGATCGAGAAGCGAGAGCGTAATCGAACGGAGACACGGTTCTCGACCGAGGCACTAGCGAAAGACGCATGGAAGCGGCACTCAAACAGCGAATCCAGGATGAGCTGAAAGCAGCGTTGCGCGGCGGCGATGAAGCGCGCAAGACCGTGCTGCGCCTGCTCGTCGCGCAAATCAAGAACGCCGAGGTCGAAGCGCGCACCGATGGCCGCGGCGGCGTGCTGAGCGATAGCGACATACTGACGCTCGTACGGCGCGAGATCAAGCAGCACGAAGAATCGCTACTCGAGGCACAAAACGCCGGCCGCGAAGACCTGGTCGCTCAACAACGAGCCGAATTGGATGTGCTCAAAGAATTCCTTCCCAAACAACTGTCCCGGGAAGAAATCGTTGCACTGGCCAAACAGACCATCCAAGAACTCAACGCCACTTCGCCCAAGCAACATGGCCAGGTCATGAAAGCA
Source organism: uncultured Anaerolineae bacterium (assembly GCA_937959265.1). Lineage (GTDB taxonomy): Bacteria > Chloroflexota > Anaerolineae > J036 > Brachytrichaceae > JAAFGM01. Next base: position 43,975 of record CALGMA010000027.1, read on the forward strand.
CTGCAGCCCAAAGTCAAAGACATCGCCGACGGCAAACTGGTGAACGAAGTCGTGCGCGAACTGTTGGGGTGAACCACCGACGCGCGACGACCGCCGCGATGCACTCCGATTCGGGAGCGCATCGCGCACCATTCGGACGCGACCGAGACATGCCATCGGGCGCGGCCGCAGGATGCTCATGAACCTAGACGCGACTTCCGGCGCTCGTCAGCAACTTAAACAAACGCACCGGCGAAAGATCGCTATCCTGAGTGCGATCGCCGTTGCGACGTTTGTGGGCGTCACAGCTGCGCAGTTATCCCGCCACGTGATCGGCGCCGGCGTGGTCTACAACCTCGGTGAAGTCGCCGCCTTTGACATCCGCGCGCCACACCGGTTGGTCTACGTGAGCGATGTCGAGACCAACCGACAGCGCGATCTAGCCGAAGCCAGCGTTGCGCCGATCTTCACTCCGCCCGACGTACAAACGTCACGCCGGCAGATGTCGCTGGCCTACGAAGCGCTCGATTACATTCAGCAGATCCGCAGCGATCAAAGCATCAGCCTTGACGAGCGCATCCGCAAGTTGACCAACCTGGATGAGCTGGTCATCCGCGAATCCACCGCACGCAACATCCTGGCACTCGATGATAGTCAGTGGAGCCGCATCTCGGCGCAAACACTGGCCGTGTTGGACGCCGTGCTGCGTCGCTCGATCCATCCGGGCAATCTGGATGAAACCCGAGCGCTCCTACCACAACTGATCAGCTTCAGCCTGCGCGCAGAAGAAGCCGACATCGTCAACCAACTGGCGAGCGCCCTGATCGTGCCGAACACCAACTACGACTCGGCTGCCACCGAAGCCGCGCGCCGCGCAGCGCGCGAGAACGTGAAACCGGTCGAGCGCAAATACGAAGCCAATCAGATCATCATTCGCAGCGGCCAGGTAATTGGCCCGAACGAGATCGAGGCGCTGGAACGGTTCAACCTGCGTCGCCCAGCGCTGTTGTGGACACACGTCGTCAGCGCGCTCGTCTTGAGCGCGCTGACGGTGACGGCGCTTGGCATGGGCATGCTGCGCGCCCGCGAGAACGTCTTGAAGCGCCCGATCCGGCAGACGGCGCTGAGCGCTGCGCTGTTCGTGACAGTTTTGATGCTGGCGCGCTGGCTGCTGCCCGGGCACGGTGTGCTGCCCTACTTAGCGCCGTTGGCAGCCGTCTCCATCGCAATCACGAGCTGGTCTGGCCTGTTGCCCGGCGTCATCAGCGCCTTACTGATGGGCGCGCTGGTCGGCCTGGGGATGGATAAGCAACTGGAGTTCGCCGCATGCATCACCGCCAGCGGCATCACGGCGTGCCTGACGCTCGGCCGCACCGAGCGGTTGAGCAGTTTCCTGCGCGCCGGCGCGCTGGCCGGCGTCGCGCAGTCGTTGATCGTGCTCGCTTTCAACCTGCCCACTGCCCAACCCAACGATGCGCCGCTGCTCGCGGTTTACCTGATCGCCAGCCTGGCCAGCGGCGTATTATCGGCCGGGCTGGCATTGGCCATTCTCTACGTCAGCGGCGCCCTCTTCGACGTGACAACGGTGGTGCAACTCATCGAGCTTTCGCGCCTCTCACATCCGCTGTTGCAGCAGATGGTGACACAAGCGCCGGGCACCTACCACCACACGTTGATGGTAACGAACCTGGCGGAAAACGCCGCCGAACGCATCGGCGCCGATTCGCTCCTCACACGGGTCGGGTCGTACTTCCACGACATCGGCAAGCTGGCCAACCCACACTTCTTCATCGAGAACCAGCTTGAGGGCATCAACCCGCACGAGCAACTCGATCCTTTGACCAGCTCGACCATCCTGCGGAACCATGTCACGGACGGGCTGAAGCTGGCCGCTAAACACCGGTTGCCGTCGCGCGTGCGGGCGTTCATCGCCGAACATCACGGCACGACGAAGACGCATTACCAATACGCGCGCGCCTGCGAGGAGAGCGGCCACGAAGTGGATGCGCAGCCATTCCGTTACCCCGGACCGCGCCCGCAGAGCAAAGAAACGGCGTTGCTGATGCTGGCCGACGGCAGCGAAGCCGCAGTACGCGCTAACCGCTGCACATCGGTCGAGGAGATGGACGAAGTGCTGCGTCGGCTGTTCGCCGACCGCCTCGCTGATCACCAGCTCGACGACAGCGACCTGACGCTGCGCGAGATGGAAGTGGTGCGGCAATCCTTCCTGGAGACGCTGCGCGGCGTATACCACCCCCGCATGAAGTATCCGGCACAGATGCCGACGTCCAAGACTGCCGAGCCACGGATCACCACCAAGTCGCTCCCACCTCACCCCGACCAGGAACTGGCCACGCCATGACAACGCGCGCGGACGCTCGTTCGACGAGGCTAAAACCGGCACATGATGCCAACATCCACCTATACATGCGCGCAGCATATCGCGCGCGCGGTCAAACAGCGCTCGTGCGACGCGCCGCACACGCAGCGCTGGCTCAGGGCCGCCATCTCCCGACGCAGATCGCGCTGACGATTCGCCTCACCGACGACGCCGAGCTGTGCGCCCTCAACCGGCAATACCGCGCAACCGATGCGCCCACCGACGTGCTGTCGTTTGGCGGCGAGGGTTATCGAGATGGACAACCAAGCAACATTGGCAATGCGCCGGCCTACCTGGGTGACATAGCTATCTCGATGGAACGCTGCGCAGTACAGGCCAAGCGCTACAGCCATCCGATCGAGGACGAACTGGCGTTGCTGGTGATCCACGGCGTGCTGCACCTGCTCGGCTACGACCACCACACACCGGCGCGCCGGCGACGTATGTGGCAGGCGCAAGACCGCGCCTTTGCCCTACTCGGCCGCCCCAATCCGCTCAAGCCAGACCAGTTTCACGACTAGGCGTCTCTTCGTCCCAAACGCTCACTGCAATCCGGCGCCGAGGGGGAATTCGATCAACGAGCCGTTGCGCAGATTGGTCACGAACAACGTGCCGTTGCGCACTTTGACGCCGGTGGGCAAGTCGTCAACGTCGAAGGTGACGCTCGGCAGCGGCACCGGCGCGCCCGTCAGCGTGTAAGCCAGCACCTGCGCCGTGCGCGGGCTGCTGACGAAGAGGGTGTCGCCGCTGATCGCCAAATAGGGCTTGTGATCAACAGCCCGTAGCTCAGCCTCATCCATCTGCGATTCATCCCAGGCAGCCACGCGCCAAGCGCGCAGGAAGCGATAGTTCGGGTCGAACACCTGGATGCGCCGGTTCCAGGTGTCAGCCACGTAGATGTTGCCGTTTGCGTCTACGGCGATGCCGACCGGCTCGTTGAACTGTCCCTCGCCGCTGCCCGGGCCGCCGAACTGCGTGATGAAGTTGCCGTCGCGGTCAAACACCTGCACCCGCTTGTTGCCGGTGTCGGTGACCAGCAAACGGCCATCGCGGTCGAAAGCGATGTCGCGCGGGCCGAAGAACTGCGTATCCGTGCCGAAGCCGGGTTGGTCCGTCGCGCCGGGCCGTCCCCAGGTCATCAGAAAGTTGCCGTCGGCGTCGAACTTTTGGATGCGATGGTTGAATGTGTCGGCCACGTAGATATTCTGCGCGTCATCCACTGCGATGCCCCAGGCATCGTTGAACTTGCCAGGCTGGTTGCCCGGGCCGCCGAAGCTGCGGATGAGCTGTCCGGTGGCATCTTGATGGAACACGCGGTTGGCCTTGCGATCCACGATGAAGCGCGTGCCATCTGGAGCGAAGGCGATGCCGGCCGGATTCTGCATGCTCGGGCCGAGCGCGCGCTGGCTCTGCCCACTAGCCACGGCACCGGCACGGTAATCCCACAGTTGATCGGCGACATCGTTACGGATGAACAGCGAGAAGCGATGGCCAGGCGACCACGTCTCCGGCGTGAGCGACGTCTTGCCGAACAGCTTTGCGTATGGCTCGAAGTTGCGGTTGAAGGCAATCTCCCAGAGTGCCGCACGTGCCTGGGGATTGAATAGCGAATAGCTGATGCGGTCCCAGTTCAGGTCGTAGTAATCCTGCATCGGCCACCACACCAGCATGTAGTCAAAGCGGGCATAGTTCGCTGAGAGCGCATCTATGAACTGCGCAAACTGTGCATCCTGCTCGCTGGCGATGATGGCGTGAAAGTCTTCGTAATTGGACGGCAGTTGGCCACCGAGGAACTGCGTGCCCGGCCGGCGTTGCATATACCACGACATGGGCCAGCTCGTCTCCTGCGTATAGCCCACCTTCAATGGCTCGCGCCCACCCACGCGCTTTTGCAGGTCATCAATTTGGTTCAGTGCAATCTTCACGCCCGGCGCTCCGTGAGCATAGAAGAGGAACTCCCGCGTGTAGTCGTAATTGATGTAGGTCACCATCACGGCGGTGCGCACGGTGAGCGTGCTCAACAGCGCAAAGCCGGCCAGCGCCACAGCCGGCAGCGCCGCGCTGTTTGCCACACGACCGAGCACATAGCCGGCGAGAGCTAGGGCAATCGCGCCGATCATGAAACTCAGCGCCCATTGCAGCACATCGGCGACCGGCTTCCCGGCCAAGTCCAAGCTGCCGATCAACGAGAGCAAGCGCACGAACAGCAGCACGGCCAGGGCCGCCACACCGGCAACTGCGAAACCCTGAGTGGTGCGGCCGTAGGCCGGCGCCGACTGCGCCCGAAGCCTGCTGCTCAGGCTGACCGCCACTTGCTGGATGAACCAGCCGGTCAGGAAGGCCATCGGCAGCGCAAAGTGCACCGTCAGCCAGGGCATTTTCTCGCCGGCAATGGTGTAAATGACCCACGTCGCAACCGTCCACCATGCCAGGAAGAGTGGGAAATGGTGCCGGCGCAGGGTCGCAAAGAAGCGCGGGCGCGCGCGCAGCGCCTGCAGTATCCGCGCAGCCAGGGTCGCCATGGCGCACAGCGCGCCGGCCAGCATGGTGTACTCGTACATCGGCACGAGCAGGAAGTAGTAATACCAGGGCTGATTGCCGCGCTGGACATCCTGCTGCGCCATCCAGTAGCCCAATTGGCCAACGAAACCTGTGCCGATGCCGGCCATGTTGGTAAACACTGTGGTAAACAGCGTCACGGTGATGGCGAGAAAGACGCCGGCGATGGCCAGCCACAATCGCCAGTGCCAGGCCACACCGATGGCAATGGCGATGGCAATCAGCGCCAGCGACATGGCGAACATGGTGGTGACCACCTGCGGGTTCATCTGCAGGTTGCTCATGTTGCCCAGCGTGCTGATCGGCACCAGCTCCTCGCCACGGAAGGCCTGCCAGATGCGATTCTTGATCAACAGCATAGCCGGTGACCCCATGAACATGGTTGTAGTCACCAACACGATGATGACGTTGAAAGCCGGCGCATTGCGCGAGGCGACGCGCAACCACTCGCTGAACGTCATGCGATACAGGTGGGTCAGCCCAGCACACACCAGCGCCGCCAGCGACACCATGACGGTGCCGTAGATCAACGTGATCACGCCAAACGCACGCGCCAAAGCGTTGCTACCCAGCTCGAAGAGAATGCTCAGGCTGACCATGAAGATGGCCGTGACCGCGCCGAAGCCTAGCAGCATTGCTGCATCCTGCCAACGCTGGCCGGGTGGGAACTTGCGACGCCCGCGATACAACTGCCACAGCGCTAACACCGAGAGAAACACCATCAGCAGCGCCACCGCCAGGAACGACGTGGCCTTATCCGTCGCATGGAAGGCCAGCGCCACCGTCAGCCCGATCAACCAGCCCGGTTGCCGATCGTCCAGGTAGCGCCATATACACAATACCGTCAGCGTCATCCACACCAGGATGAACTCTTCCTGACGGATGTAGCGCGCGTGATACAAGATCGAGGGCGAGATGAGCAACATGAACGACGTCGCCAGCGCGCCGATACGGCCCAGCCAGCGCCGAAAGAAATAGGGCAAGGCAACCAGGACGACGCCAAAGACCGCCGTGGGGATGCGTGAAGTGAAATCATCCGCGCCGAACAAGAAGTAGCTCAGCGCGGTGATATGAAACAGGAACGGCCCGTGCATGAGCGGCGTATGTTGAAACCCCTTGCCGGTCGCCAGCAGGTACGAGAAATAGGTATGCAGCGACTCGTCATGGCTCATCACGCGCGCACCCATGTCATAGAAGCGCGAGACGAGGGCGACGAGGATGAACAGGACGTAGAGCGCCCGTTCCCACGTCGCAGCGGTGAGCAACGGCCGATCGAGCCAGGCATCGCGCGGCGCAGCCAGTTGCGCCGTCGCTTCGAATTCGGTCAAGCGCTGTTCACCGATCATCTCCATACTCCGATCCTCAATCATCTCTCATCTTGTCCCACTCACTCGCCTCGCCACGTCATCGCGTAACCAGAACACCCAGAGGTCGGCGTGCACGCCCTCCACGTTGCGAAAGGCCAGCCAGCGCGCCAGCGGCCAACAATCGAACCCGCCCTGCGGCAACCCAACGCAACGCACCTCGTTCAACGGCGCTCGCACTGTCACCGCATAAGCCATCCCAATAAAGTTACCGGCCACACGCGGCTTTTCGGGCGCCGGAGTCAGCACGACGCCTGGGCTGCCTGCGTCTTCATGTGCGTCGAAGCCGCGCTGGTCGCGCAACGCCCAGCGCAATACCGCCGGCGCATCTCCGGCGATATGCACGGCAAACGCACTTGGCTCGCCCGTCGCACGGATGCTCATCAGGCGGATGCTCTCTTTCAGCGCTTCGAGATTCAAAGCAGCGACCTGGGTGCGATACGGTTCGGCAGGGTTGTGTGGACGCACATGATTCATCTGGATGCCGACACCAAACGCATACAACGATAGCACGGCGACACCGGCCAGCGCAACACCGCGCAGAGGAGCGCCGTGGTCCATGCTCAAACTGCCTGCTGCGATGAGCGCCACGATCAACAGGGCGGCGATGACTACGGAGACCAGCCACGCGCTGCGCCCTTGCCCGGCATACTGCCACACACCCAAGCCGGCGTAGATCAGCAACACGAAGGCGACGGCAGCAACGGCGCCTTCGCGCCGCCAGGTAGCCCAGCGCTGCACCGAAGCGAATAGCGCGTCATAGACCACCGAGGCCAGGCCCGCCATGCCGATCACCAACGGCACGAGCAATGCGGCGCTGCGGCCGGCAGTGACGACGAGCAACCCTGAACCCGCTGCAACCCAGACCAACCAGGCAGCTTCGGCGCGAACCAGAGTACGCGAGCGGACAAACGCCGCAAGCGCAAACGCTGCGCCCAGCCATGTAACCGGCTCGCTGGTTATCAAGCCGAGCATCAAACGCCCAACGGAGGCGGACTCACTCACCCCTAGCGTCCTCACCCACAACGCATAGCCGTTGAAGGCATCGCCCAGGCCAACCGGACGCATGAGCAGCGCCGTGGCCGACAACACGAATGCCAGCAGCGCAATCGCCACCGTGCGAGCCGACAAGCGAACGCCGTCAAGCGGCATCGCAACCGACGAGGCCAGGACGGTCACGATCAGCGGTGGAATCGCATCCTGGCCGGTCGCCAGCAATGCGCCAAACGCCGCCGCTGCCGGGGCCGGACGACAGGCGCGCCAGGCGCAATGTGCTGCGAAGGCCAACATCCACGCCAGCATAGCGCCACCCATCTCGCGCGACACGAACCACAGCGTCGGCGAAAGCGCGAGCAACACCGCAAAAATCAACGTGCGCGTTCGTCCAAGCGGAAGGCGCAACACGACAGGCAGCAGACACAACGCAACGCCGCTCAACGCTGCAACCAACCGCGCCGATACCTCGCTCGCGCCGAAGACGGCGAAGAACAGCGTCTGTAGCCAGCCGAACAACGGATTCGAGAAAGCGGCCGGCTCACTCCGCAACACTGCAAGCGAGGTCAAAGCTGTCGCCGCTTCGACGTTCGTCAGCAGGAAGTCCAGTCGCACCAGGCGCGGCACGCTCGCCAAGAGGGCAACGGCGCACCACAGCGCAACCTCGCGCGTCACTCGATGCATCTTCGCTCGTGCAGTTCAGTTCTGTGCTACCGGGCGGGCGATCACGATCACGCGGTGTGTGTTGCTCGACTCCGGCCAACACGAGACCAGCGTCAGCCGGTCGTCGTCCATCGCCTGGATGTACTGCGCATTGGCGATGCGCACTTCGAGGGGCTGGTCGCGCTCGCGCAAGAGCTTGACTTCTTCAACGCGATAGACGACTTGCCGGTCGCCTGCGCCAAGACGAATCTCATCGCCGGGCTTCAGCGTGTAGAGCTTGCGAAAGACTGCGCCGTAGATGTTGTTGTGGCCGTTGAGGACGATATTCTTGCCCTCTCCCAACCGGCCGGAGTAGTCGTGCCAGCCGACTTTCCGGTTGTTCGGCGCAGTCCACTCGATGGCGCCCAAGCCGACGCGCTTACCGGGGCCGACCGGCTGAATCCATGCGTTGACTTTCAACTTGTCAATCCAGATGCGTTCCGGAATCGGATACGTTTCAGCCGCAGACGACAATCCGGCAGACTCACCCGAGACCGTGCTTTCCTGTGCCGGCGGGGCGAAGCGGGATGCCGCTGCGGTGATATCCGCACCGCAGGCGAAGGTCGCAGCGCCGAGCGCGATGAGTGCGACGCCAGCCATGCTTGCAGCCCAGGCGATCCATCGTTGAACTTTCGGGCAAACCATACTGGCATCCTAATCGGTGATGTTGAGCCGCGTCTTAACGATATCCTTGACCTGGGCAGCTACCTGATCGGTCGTCGCCGATGCATCTATCAACTGCCAACGCTCCGGCTCCTGGGCAATCAGTCGGTGATAGCCATCGCGCACACGGCGATGGAATTCGATCGTCTCGACATCAATCCGATTGATCTCGGCGCCGCTGGCCATTCTGCGCTCAAGCGCACGTTCTGGATCCACGTCGAAATACAGCGTCAGGTCGGGTTTGACGCCATGCGTCACGAAATCGAGCAGACTGCGTAGAAAGTCAAGATCGAGGCCGCGGCCATAGCCCTGATAAGCCAGCGTGCTGTCGGCAAAGCGATCGCTCAGCACGATGCCACCGCTATGCAGATAGGGTTGAACCTGCTCGGCGACGAGCTGCGCGCGCGATGCGCAATACAACAGTAACTCGGTCCGAGAATCCATGTTCGAATTGCTCCGGTCGTGCAGGATGGCGCGAATGGCATCGCCGATTCTGGTGCCGCCGGGCTCGCGCAGCGTTAGCACGCGCTGACGATGGGTGCGCAACCATACTGCCAGACGTTGGATCTGTGTCGTCTTGCCGCTGCCGTCTAGACCTTCGAAAGAGATGAACATGGATAGATGATAAAAATTGGAAATTGAGAATCCAGATTGCCAGGAGCCAGAGTTCGCCGCTCACGACTCATTCCCTGAAGATGCGCACGCGGCGCATGGGTTCTTTACCATAAGAGTGTGAGACGAGGTTCGAAGCGCGCGCAAGTTGATGCTGCTGCCGGCGTACGAAAGCGTTCTGCGGAGATAGATCCACGACGCGCTCCCCAGCCAGCACGCGCCGGATCGCCTCTTCGGTCTCCTCGATCGCACTTTCATACGGAATGCGCTCTCTGTCGGTCAGGCCGAACAGGTCAGCCAGACAGCTTTCCATCTGGGACACCGAGTTCGAACGCAACACATAGATCGGCACATTATCCTGCTCGGCCTCGACGATCGTGCGCGGACGCTGACGATAATATGACTTGGCGGTGATCAGCACGTCGGCATCGTCCAGGCTGTCCACAAACACGGCCGGGACGCCCAGCTGTCGAGCCGCCTGCTTCAGACGATGCTTCGACACACCAAACGCATACAGGCGCATCGCCTTCGCCTCGCCGGGGTGCGCTTCGAGCGCTTCTGTCATCTCGGCTTCGTTCTCATGCTCTTCCGGCTCGCCAGGCCGAATGATCACCGACTCGCCAGCCTTATCGGTGCGTAGCACGGGTAGATCTTCATAGGCATCGCGGTCGCGGCGAAACGCCTCGCGCATGCCATAGCCGTCGCGGCGGGAGCGCCGATCGCGGCGGTCGGGCATCTCCGCTTCGCGCTCACGTCCGTCCTCCTGCGACAAGCGGACGCGCTCGCTACGCATGCGACCCTCTTCGTCCCAGTAACGCAACTCGGCTACCGGCATACGGTTGCGCAACAATGCATCTACGGCCTCGCTCACGTCGTGATGCACCAACAGGCGATGTCGGTCACGAATCTCGATCAACACGTCGAACGTGGGCGGCGCGCGGCGCTCCAGGACGGTCTTCTGCGTGCCACGCCGGCGCGCTTCTTCATCCGAGAGGGTCACACTCTCGATGCCACCGATCAAATCGTTCAGCGTTGGGTTCACCATCAAGTTCTCGATGGTCTGACCATGAGCCGTGCCGATCAGTTGCACGCCACGCTCGGCAATCGTGCGTGCTGCTTCGGCCTCTTGTTGGCGGCCGATTTCATCTATTACGATGACCTGCGGGTTGTGATTTTCGACGGCCTCGATCATCACCTCATGCTGCATGCTGGGTGTCGAGACTTGCATGCGGCGCGCGCGGCCGACTGCCGGATGAGGGATGTCGCCGTCGCCGCCGATCTCGTTCGACGTGTCTACGATCACGACGCGCTTCGTCTCGGCCAACACCCGCGCCGCTTCACGCAGCATCGTGGTCTTGCCGACGCCGGGCTTGCCCAACAGCAAGATACTCTTGCCGCTTTCGATGATGTCCTCGATGATCTTGAGCGTGCCATATACGGCGCGGCCCACCCTGCAGGTCAAGCCCACCACTATGCCGCGCCGGTTGCGGATGCCCGAGATACGATGAAGTGTACGGGCAATGCCGGCGCGATTGTCATCGTCGAACTCGCCGATGCGCTCGAGCACGTAATCCAGGTCTTCCTGGGTTACCTCCGTCTCGCGCAGCACCAGCGTTTCTTCACGTGCAGCAGGGCTGCCAGCGTCACCGTTCGCCTCCGCATTCACGTAGCGTGACTCAGGCAACCGGCCCAGGTCCATCACCACCTCGATGAGGTCGTTGAAGCGCCCGATTTGTCTGATCGCCTCCGCGATGGAGGGAGGCAGTACATTCAAAAGCGTATCCAGATCGTCAGTGATTCGCAGTTCTTGCATAGTCATGCGCGCTCGAGAGCGCGTCTTCGCTGTACGCGCCTTCACCATCGCCGGGCGAAGCGCGAGATTCAAGATGAATGGAGGCCGAGTGTGTGTTCTTGATCGCTGTCCCTTCAGCTGCGACCGGAGACCAGATCGGTTGATGGACGCGCGCAGCTGTATGGCGCACCATCAACATAGTCGAGGTCATGTGCACGAAGCCGAGCTCGTCCAGGATGGGAAGCATCCAGCTCTGGTAGTGCCGCACGGTGAGGTAGACCGGCCGCCAGGTACGCGTCATCAGATGCGCCAATGCAAAACGGAGGGTGGGCAGCGCGTCTTGCTCGGCGTCGGGCCGGAAGAGCGCTTGCATGCCATAGCCACGCTTACCCTGACGCACTGAAACGTGCGCAACCAGCTCGTTGCCGCGCATCAACACAAAGCCACGATCCATGCGATGCGTGGAGCGCAGCAGGTCGAATGACACTTCGGCCTGATATGTCATCTTCGGAGCAGCGCGCAAGTGCAACGCTTTGATCAGCGGCTCGTCGTCTTTGGTCTGCTCGCGCAGCCCGTTGACTTCCGGCAACGACTCCAGGTCGGGCTTGTTTGCCAGCTTGAGGACGTCTTGCTGAATGAGCGGGACGAAGCCGGCGCCTTGCAACGCCTCGGCCTCGCCGCCTATTTCGGGGGCTTCTGCGACGATGTGATGCGCCCCGCGCTGCGCCGCCTCGACGGCGAATTCTTGCGCGAGATACATCCACGCCTCCATCAGTTCATCAGATTGCGCGTGAGGCGCCATCAACACAAGCGCTGCACGTCGGTGAATCGCCGCGCCATTTTCGGCACTATCGCCGTTCGCGCCCGGCAGCACATACATCACGCCAAAGGCCTCGATATCATGATCGGCATCGCGTTCGACCAGAACCACTGCATGATCGCGCCCACCCCCCAAATACGAGCGAATCGCGTCGCGCAGCGGATTCACCCCATCAACAGCTACCAGTTCGCAGGCCAGAGGCCGGGCCGACGCAGTCAGTCGCTGAACGACGCTTACATCACGAATGTCGAACGGACGAATCATTCTCGGATTGAAATGTTCCAATGCCGGGCATGGACGTGCAACCGGTCGACGGTCGCACGCCCCGCTACATGTAGTCAGATTCTACCCCAGCGCTCACCATCGAGCACGTCATCGGATGACAAAGGCGGGTCACCCCTTACAATCGCGCCGGTATGAACTACTTCCAAGAACAAATCCTCACCTTGCCACAGCTCATCACAGACGTAACGGAGGCCTTTCTCGACGAGGCAGCACGCACCCTCGACGACGATTTCTGTCGCACGGTAGAGCGGCTATACGTCATTGGCTGCGGGGACAGCCACTTTGCCGCGCTGGCGACCGAGTTCGCATTCGAATCCATCGCCGGCGTGCCCACCGAAGCACAGAACGCCATGACATTCTCGCGCTACGGCGTGATCCACTTTGATGCGCCCGGGTTCGCGCAGCGCGCGAGCGCCAGTGCGGTGATCGGCGTCTCGGTCTCCGGCGGCGTCACGCGCACCATCGAGGGCGTACTGCGCGCCAAAGCACGCGGCTTGCGTGCCTTTGCCGTGACGAACAGCGAACAGACGCCCATCGCCCAGGCCGCCGGCGCCGTGCTGACGACCCGAGCACCCGACATACCCAATGCCGCCGGCATACAAGTGCCCGGCGCGCGCTCGTACTTCGCTTCGCTGATCATGCTATATGCCTGCGCGCTGCGCATAGCAGAATCGCGTGGGCACAATACTCACGTCTGGCGCGCTCACCTGTCGGACATGGGCAAACAGGCGCAGCGCACGATCGAGATGAGCGACACACCAGCGCACACATTGGCCGAACGCACCCTCGATGCGGGCGAGTTTGTGTTCTGCGGCAGCGGGCCGAACTTCGGCACGGCACAGTTCTGTGCTGCCAAGGTGCTGGAGGCAAGCGGCGACGCAGCAACCGGCCAGGACGTGGAAGAATGGGCGCACCTGCAGTATTTCGCCAGAGCGGTAGATACGCCAACCTTTCTCGTCACAGCGAACGAACGCGATGCCAGCCGCGCTGCCGAGGTGAAGACGGCGATGCAGGCCATCGGCCGGCGGGTGATCGAGGTCTCGCCACAGGATGCAGCAATTTCAGCCGGTGGCGCCCACCTGCCCTATGCGCCGTGTCCGGAAGTCTTCGCACCACTGCTGGCATGTATCCCGGCGATGCTGTTCGCGTCCTACCGAGCAGAACTGCTGGGCGAGCCGTACTTCCGCGCCTTCGGCGGCGGGCGCAACATCGAGGGTGGCGGGGGCATCAGCCGAATCCGCACAAGCGCGTTGGTCGTTTGATGCTCACAACCGAGGAGGTACACCGACGGCAGCGCATAGCTCGCGATAGCCCTCCAGGCCCAACGCCAACGTGATCTCTTCGGCGTAAATCTGAAAGACGTACTCTGGATCGCACGCGCAGTCTTCGTAGCACCCACCACCACGGTTGAAGAGGTCATTTTCATCGTCCAGCGTCAGGCGCTTCACCGGCAAAGGCCGGCCACCGGCATCTTCATACTCGTCCACCACCGGAAACAGGCAGCAGTAGTAGGGCTTCAGCTCCCACGAGGGGCGACCATGGGCGATGCAGGCAGCTTGAATCGCGCAGTAGCGATCTTCGGGGCGCAAAAACACACACGTCGTACCGCTGGGGTGGGATGGATCCTCGACCGTGGTTGTGCCGGTATACCGCCCAGATGGGAAGGCAGGATCATCGTCGTGCAGTTCGGCAAACCAGGTATCCGGATCGCGCCGCGTCGCCGGCATGAAAGGTTGGATCAGCTCGGCCTGAGCGACGATGCGCCGGGCGTGTGCGTAGTCCACCCACACCCCATCGGCGCAACAGCCGGCTTTACACCGGGCTATCTGGCAACGCCGGATCGCCTTCTTTTGCAGCAACTTGTCGTCTATCGCGTAGCCATTGATAACGATGTCGGCCATGATTCGTTTACTCACTGGCCGCGCAGCCGGTTGAGTTGCTCCTCCATCTCGCGCTGACGTTGCTCAGAAGCACGACGCCCTTCTTCCAGAATTTCATCCACCTCACGCTTGATGTCGTCGCGCAAGTCCTCACCGGATTTGGGTGCGAGTAACAAAGCAATGATCGCACCGGCAATCGCGCCGATGATCATGCCGTTCAAAAAGCTGCCAAATTTACCCATAATGTGTGTTCCTCCTCTTGAATTAACACTATACGCCAGGCCAAGTTGTGCAGAACTTTCGACCGCAGCCTACCTGACCGGAAGGTCACTTTCTGCGACATCGCTAAAATAGCCTGAATCATGACCGCCGAACGACTGAGTAGACTTAAGCAAGCGCAACGACTGGCCAATATAGATTATGTCGCGCTTGTGCCTGGCCCCAACCTGATTTACTTCACCGGCCTGCACATGCACTTAAGCGAGCGACCAATCGTAGCATTGCTCCCTGCCACTGACGTGCCGCCCATCCTGATCGCGCCTTTCTTCGAGGTTGGCAAAGCGACGTGCGGACCCGTCGCATTGAACTGGCAAGTGCACAGCTACGAAGATGGCGTCCCCTACCAGGATGCCTTCCGCCGCGCAGCAGAAGCACATGACCTGCGCGGCAAGACCATCGCCATCGAGCCATTGCAGATGCGCGTGTTGGAGTGGACGCTGCTCAGCGAGGCTGCGCCCGACATCCGGCAGGCGTCGGCTGCCGATCTGATCGCGCCACTGCGCATGGTGAAGGATGCCGACGAGATCAACGCGATGCGTCGTGCGGTTGCACTTGCCGAAGCAGCCCTGACGCAAGCGCTGAAGGAGATTCGCGAAGGCATGACCGAGCGTCAGGTGGCCAACCTGTTGCTGCGGCACTTGATGGCTGCCGGCGCGCAGGGGTTGCCGTTCGAGCCGCTTGTGCAATCCGGGCCAAGCGGGGCCAACCCCCACGGCATGTCCGGCGACCGGCCCTTACGCCGGGGCGACCTGGTGGTCATTGACTTCGGTCTGAAAGTGGACAACTACGGCAGCGACATCACGCGCACGATTGCCGTCGGCGAACCGGATGCGCAGATGCGCGACGCCTACGAAGTGGTGAAAGCGGCTAATGCTGCCGGACGCGCCGCAGCCAAACCGGGGGCGACCGGTGAGATGGTGGACCGCGCCGCGCGCAGCGTGATCGAAGCAGCCGGCTACGGCGCGTATTTCACCCATCGCACCGGCCACGGCTTGGGCCTGGAAGGGCACGAGCCGCCCTACATGGTCGCGGGCGACACGACAGCGCTGCAACCTGGCATGACCTTCACCGTCGAGCCGGGCATCTACATCCCCGGCAAAGGCGGCATACGCATCGAAGACGACGCGCTGATCAACGAGGACGGCAGCCAGAGCCTGACGTCGTTCACCCGCGACCTGATCATAGTGTGAATGTATCGCTTGCAGACATCGAAGTTGAACCGCCGCCGATCACCTCGCCAGCGATGACTTTCACACCGAACCAGCGCCGCGTTTCTGATCTGTTGATCCTGTGGGCCTGGGAATATGACGCCGATTTCGTCGCCATGCTGGCCCGCGCGTGCGCGACGCGCAACGTAAGCACCCACGTCTGTGGCGCAGACGCACTGGCACAACTTCCCGCTCGGTTGGATTCGGGCGAGATCCGTGCGCGCGTCGGCCTGGATCGCGTGTGGGACTGGGGCGGGGAATACGAGCGACACGTCGAGGCGATGCAGCGCAATGTGCCGCTGATGGTCAACGACTATGCGCGTGTGCGGCGGGTCTGGAATAAGCTGACGATGCACATGACGCTGATTGCGCATGGCATCTATGCGCCACACCTGATTCTCTTGCCGTCGTACGAAGAACAGCCCACCCTACCGCGCGTAGACCTCTCGCCGCTGGGCAGCAGGTTTTCGGTGAAGAGCGTGCAGAGCGGCGGCAGCGGCGTGTTGGAGCCGGTGACCCGATGGGAGGACGTGCTGGCGCAGCGTCTCGAGTGGCCCGGCGAGCAGACAATCCTGCAGGCTTGGGTCGAACCGAAGTTGCTCGGCAAGCGCCGGGCGTGGTTTCGCGTGTTCTACGCTTGCGGCAGTACCTTCCCCTGTTGGGCCGACGACCGCACCCACGTTCAAGAAACGCTCTCACCAGAGGACGAAAGCCGCTATCAACTGAGCATCCTGCGCGGCCTCACCCAGCAGATCGCCGGATTGTGTGGTCTAAACCTGTTCTCCACCGAGATTGCGCTCGATCAAAATAACCTGTGGCAGGTGTGTGACTATGTGAACGAACCTTGCGACTTCCGGCTGAAATCCACCGCCGCCAACGGGGTGCCCGATGAAGTCGTGGCAGCAATCTGCGACCGCATCGCCGGCTGGGTCAAGCGTCGGACGGAAGCAGCCGATTGATCACTGCATCAGGAACAAACGGCTCGCCTGTAACGTCTCAACCAGCAATGACGATGCACATAGGAGGAACAAACATGACGAGACGACTGTTGACTACCCTGGCCGCCGGCGCTTTGGCTGTGACCGTCCTGGCGAGTCGGCCCACCCATGCCTATACAGCGCTTCAACAAGACAACCAACCTTTTCAACGCGCGGTGACCGTGGTGGGCGTTGGTCGAGCAACAGCCTCGCCGGACATCGCGCGCGTTACGGTGGGCGTAGATATTGTCAACCCGCGGTTGAGTGTCGCGCTAACCGAAGCCAATCGCAAGACGGCGGCAATCATGGCTGCGCTGGAGAAAGCCGGCGTCGCCAAGAAGGACATCCGAACAGCCGAGTTCAACGTTTTCCCGCAACAAGCGTATGGGCCGAGTGGACCCGGACCGATCACCGGCTATCGCGTGATCAACACTATGCGGGTGACGGTGCGCAACCTGGATAGCACCGGCGCAGTGCTCGACGCAGCCACCAACGCCGGCGCGAACACGATTCAGGGATTGGTCTTCACGATCGAGGACGTCAAAGCGATAGAGGCAAAGGCGCGCAAAGACGCGATGGCCGACGCCAAGACCAAAGCCACGACTCTGGCCGGGGAAGCCGGCGCAAAGGTCGGGCAGGTGCTGACAATCTCGGAAATCATTTCAAGCGGCAGTCCGGTGCCGGTGTTCGCTGCCGCCCCGGCAGCCGAAGGTTTTGGCGGGGGCGCGTCCATCGCGCCCGGCACGCAGGATGTCGTCATCCAGGTCCAGGTGACCTACGAGATCGAGTGAGCGTTACAAGCCACCGGGGCGAGATTTCTGAAGAATCTCGCCCCGGCGGCTTCAGTTAAATTACCTCTAATCCATCACGATCCGGCAACGTTGGGAAGGGCACATGTGGCTCGGTCTGATACCAAAACGCTGTCGAGGCGATGTCGTCTTGCAACGGCAGATACCGTCTGCCGCTGCGCCAGCCCAACGCCTGGATGGTCACGCGCAGGTCATGCTCGAAGCGGATCGGATCGGCGATGTGCCAGCGATACATGCCGAAACGCTGCTGGCTCTGATATAGGCCATCTGGTTTGATGACTTGCGGCAAGCCGCTGTAGGGCGTACAGAACACGCCATACTCGCCTCTGGGGTGCTCGAAGTTCCACGCCCCGCCGAAGTAATCCTCTGTGCCGGTGCCGCAGATGGTGGGCCATTCGTCACCGTCCATGTAGAACTTCATCTCCCCCTCGCCCCACCAGCCGTTGTTGTTCACGCCCCAGGCCAGGTATGTGCCAACGTAGTGCCCTTTGCCTCGCACGCTGTCCAGCAGCGTATGCGCCGACTTGTAGGGCAGCGGATTGCTGCGCCGCCATTGGGCGTGAAAGTAGGCCGCATCGTCAAGAACATCAGTTAGCGCATAGGTGATCTGATAGAAACAGATCATCGGGTCGTCGGCCAGGTTCTCCAGGGTAATGCGGGCGGATTTGCGGAAGGGCATCTCCCAGTAAGCGTTAAAGCCGCCGGCCGGGTTGACGCACACGGCTAGCGAGGCGATGTTGCAGCGCACGCCCCAGCCACAGCAGAAGAAATCGCCCACCGGCGTCTCGACCGAAGGCGTCGCCTCGCCATCCCAGTACATGCGCAGCACCGCGCGACGCCAAGTGTCGGGGAACATCGTCATCCAGATATGCTGGATCGCGCCGCTGCCTTCGATCTGAGCGAGCGTGAACGTCGCGCGCGGCGCGATTGATACGCACGGCGAGACCTTCCAGCCTTGACCCAGCTCGCGCGCGGCGTTCGCTGCCTCGCCTTCGGTGGCCATGCCACCTTTGCCCTTCTCGCCGGTGAAGTTCTCCGCGCTGATCGAGCGCGTCTGAGCATTGGAGAGTCGCGACAGGTTGCCCAGGTGCATGCCCAGGCCGTTGAAGGAATGCGCTTTCGTGTCCATGGCGCGGACGATTGTGCAATCGCGACGCCGCGCGCGCAAGCGCATCATGCGACAAGCCGGCGATTCGTCGAGTCGCCGGCTCGTCGCTCGCGCCTTTACTTCATCGGCAAGCCATCTCAGGTTTGTACCATCGCGCAGCTTTGAAGCCGGATGGCGCGCACAAGCCATTGTTGAGTTGCAGCGTCACAACAACCAGCTTGGTGAGATTAGCGAAGCTATCGGGCAACGATCCGCCAAGTTGGTTCTGGTGCAGCGCCAGCTCGGTGAGCCGCACCAGGTTTCCTAACTCCGCAGGCACCTCGCCGCTGAGCTGGTTATCGAAGAGCCACATCTGTCGCAGCGCACTCAGCTTGCCTAACTCCGGCGGAATCGGGCCGCTGAGGTTGTTCGCATACAACTGCAGCACTTCCAGGTTGGTCAAATTCCCCAACTCGGGCGGGATCTGGCCGGACAGCCGGTTGTTATTGAGCCCAAGAAAGCGCAGACGGCTCAGCTTGCCCAACTCCGATGGGATTTCACCGGTGAGTTTGTTGCCGTTGAGGCGAAGCTCAACCAGGTTGGTCAATTCGCCCAACTCGGGCGGGATTTCGCCGCTCAGGTCGTTGCTGGACAGTTCAAGGTATTCCAGCGACTTAAGCTGAGCCAGCTCGGCAGGAATCGAGCCGGTCAGCTTGTTGAGGCGCATAAACAGCTTGCGCAGGCCAGTGAGCTTGGCGATCTGGGGCGGAATCGGCCCGGACAGGTCCCTGGAGTTCAGGTCCAACTCGACGATGCACATTTCACCTGTGCCGACGCCGCCGAAGGTTGCCACTTTATCTACAGCGAGGTTGGGTTGACCCATCGCCCTGAGCACTTCCTCGAGCGTCTGCCGGTCTTGGGCCTCGGAGCAAGACGACTTGGTCTCGGCGACGGCGGGGGCCGCTGGCGCGGGCGGCGCTGTTGCTTCCGGCATTGCGACTGTCGGCGTCGGCAACGTTTGAGCCGGCGCGGGCGGCGCTGTTGCTTCCGGCGTCGCGACCGCAGCAGGCGCAACTGTCGGCGCTTGAGTCGGTAAGGCGGGGGCCACTGAGACCGGCGTAGGCGTTTGATTCTGTGCTGGGCTGGCCAGCTCAACGCTTACGCCACCGCACCCACTGAGCGCCACACTCACCATGACACTACACACGATCGAACTGACAAAGTGTTTACGCAACATGACTTTCCTCCTTCAACCTTAACTTTGTTCATCCCGCTCGATGGCCTCACCCCGATCGAGCGACATCCACAAGGTAACAGGGCAAAGTTACGCAAATGTGAAGCCTGGTGACGCCACAGCAACGGTTCTGTTACGCCTTCGTAACATCCTCTGGCTGGAGGGGAAGTACGATGTGGAAGGCTGCGCCCTGACCGGGTGTGCTCTCGCAAGTAATCTGGCCGCCGTGCTGTTCGACGATTTGCCGCACGATCGCTAAGCCGAGGCCGCTGCCGCGAACGCGGCGCTGCGCATCGCCGCGATATAACTCGTCGAAGATGTGAGGTAAGTCTTCGCGCGAAATGCCGGGCCCATCATCACTTACGGTAATGCGCACATGCCCGTCGGCATGACGCAACGTCACCACCACATGACCTCCCGACCGGCCATACTTGATGCCGTTGTCAATCAGGTTTAGGAACACCTGCTTCCATGAGTCGCGGTCAACCGATGGGCGCGGCAGGCGAGGTTCAGCATTCAGCTCGAGCGTGATCTGTCGTTCGTCTGCCGGCGCCAACATGCTGAGCACGACTTCCTCGGCTACCGCGACCAAATTAGTGGGGCGACGTTGGAGCGGCTGCCCTGCCTCCAGGCGCGCCAGCAGCAACAAGTTGGAGACCAGACGCGTCAGCCGGTCCACTTCCTCTCGGCTGATCTCGAGCGATCTCAACCAGCTCGCATCGTTTTGCTCAGAGTCGGAAATACTCGCAATAATATGCGTCAGATGCCCCTGCATAGCCGTCAGTGGCGTGAGTAATTCGTGGCTGAGCATACGGATCAACTTTCGATAGCTTGCCTCGGCTTGTTGTTGCTGCGAGAGATCCCATAGCGTGACCAACGTGTAGCCGGTGTCAGGCAAAGCGATCACTTGCGCCTGGATAATCTGACCATCGCTGCCGCGCAGCACGGTAGATTGGCGTAGGTTAGGCGCTGCAGTCTGACACAGCCGATCGAACACGCCCAGATCCAACTGGGCAGCCAAAGCATCGGCAGCGGGATTGGCGAACCGGCGTTGCCGCGCGCGATCGAACAGCATGACGCCGATGGGAAGCTCGGACAGCGCCGAGCGCCAGGTGCGGTTCTGCCGCCGGCCATAGCGATAGCTCAGCCAGGCAAGCAGGGCGGTCAGCGCGACAACGCCCACAACGAGCAGAGCGAAACACCACAGATCGAAGATGATGCGCATACATCCTTCACGACACGCACGTCACGATCCACCTCTAAACCGCAAGTCATCTACCTGACGGTCGCAGGCAACACGCCTGCTCACCATTCGCGGAACGCATAGCCTACCCCGCGCACGGTCAAGATGTAGCGCGGATTCGACGGGTCAGGCTCCAGCTTGTGACGCAGCTCAGCGATGTGCCGGTCCACGGTGCGGGTATCCACTGCCACATCCCAACCCCACACCTGGTCGAGTAGCATCTCGCGTCCAAACGCGCGGCCGGCGTGACTGGCGAGATAGGCCAGCAAATCAAACTCGCGCGGTGTGAGGATGACCTCAACGCCATCACGCAAGACCCGTCGGCGGTGCAGATCAATCGTGAGCCACTGGTCAACCAACAACGGCGCCGTCGCAGCGCCGGCTCGCGCGGCTGCGACCATGCGAAACGTCGCCCGGATACGCGCGAGCAACTCCCGTTCATCATATGGCTTGGTGATGTAGTCATCGGCGCCAACTTCAAGGCCAATGACCTTATCGTTCGCGTCACTGCGAACCGTCAGCATGATCACCGGGGTGTAGCCCGGCAACGCCCGGATCGCGCGGCAAACGGCCAGGCCATCCAGCAACGGGTCGCCCAGGTTGAAGTCGAGCAGCACCAGATCGAAGCTGCGCGACTTCAGCAGTTCTAGCGCCGCGCGTCCATCGGCCGCCCAGGTTGTTTGATAGCCTGCGCGTTCGAGCAAAAGCTGCAACGACGAAGCAACGTTCGGCTCATCGTCAACGATCAGGATGTGCGCCATCAGCGCCAATGTTACTGCCTCGCCATGCTCCGCAACGCGCGCAGCCCGGCGTCAAACTGTGCTTAAATCCCCCATGTATGACTCAAGCCGATATCCTCTTCGCCCAGGCCCAACACGTGCTGCCCGGCGGCGTTACGGCCACGGCGCGCTTCAACAGGGCGCTGGGGCGCCCGTTCTACATTGCCCGAGGCGATGGCGCATACGTGTTCGATCTGGATGAGCAGCCCTACGTAGACCTGTGCACCTCGCATGGCGCATCGTTGCTCGGCCACAATCATTCCGCGCTCAAAGCCGCCGTCGCGCGCGCGTTGGCGCTGGGGATCATCTGCGCAGCCGAGACGGAGCACCAGGTGACGCTGGCGCAGAAGCTGCGCGCGCTGGTGCCATGCGCAGAGATGGCGCGTTTCTCGTCCAGCGGCACCGAGACGATGATGCACGGCCTACGGCTTGCTCGCGCGGCAACCGGCCGCGAGAAGATCATCAAGTTCGAGGGACACTTCCATGGCTATTCGGACTTTCTGAACTTCAGTTGGGCGCCGCCGCCGGCGCAGGCCGGCCCACACGATGCCCCTCTGCCCTACCCTGAATCCGCCGGCATCCCTGGCATGACCGCGCAGACGATTATCATTGCGCCTTTCAACGACCCAGACGCGCTGGAAGCGATCTTCGAGCGATATGGCCACGAGGTCGCCGCGTTGGTCATGGAGCCGATCAACTACGACTCCGGTTGCATCCCGCCGCAGCCGGGCTTCGTCCAACTTTGCCGCGAGCTGTGCGATCACTACAATGCACTGCTGTTCTTCGACGAAGTATTGACGGCCTTCCGCATGGCACCGGGTGGCGCACAACAATATCTCGGCGTGACGCCGGACCTGGCCGTGCTCGGCAAAGCGTTCGGCGGAGGGATGCCGATCAGCGCGCTGGTAGGGCGGCGGGAGGTCATGATGCACTTGAAGCCGGCCGGCCGCGCCGAGATGAGCGGCACTTACCTAGCGCATCTGACCGCCGTGCTGGCGGCCGGCGCTGCGTTGGAAGAATACAGCCGGCCAGGATTCTACGAGCGGCTCGACGCGCTCGGAGAGCATTTCTACGGCGCCTTGCAGGACCTCATCGAGCGGAGCGGCGTAAAAGTGCGCCTGCAGTACGTTGGTCCGCGCTTCGGGCTGTATTTCGGCCTCGACCCCGACCGGCCGGTGGTGAACTACCGGCAAGCCGCCCAACAAAACCACGAAGCGTTTTTAACCTTCGCGCGGGGGTGCATCCGGCGCGGCGCGTATGTGCATGTCTCGGCGCACCATGGCTTCTCGGCAGCATACACCGAAGCCGACTTAGGTTGCGCGCTGGAGGCTATTGCAGGCGCGTTGGAGGATGTAAAACAGAATAACGGATGAAGAAGCGGTATTGCTTCCGCCCACCCAGTGGCATCTCATGCCTTCATAGATGAAGGTTTGCCTTTGTTCTGCATCGCAGGCTATGCCGACAACCCGGAGACTACCCATGCGCATCGCCATCGGTTCCTTCGTACAAGAGTCGCAATTCTTCTCACCGGTCAAAGGCTCATGGCAGCACTTCGGGCCGGAACAGATCGTCCGCGGCCAGGCCATGCTCGACGCTGCATCCGGCACACGCTCGGAGGTCGCCGGCGCGATGGATGCCGCAGCACAACGCGCCGTCTGGCTCGTCCCGCTGCTGCGCGCCATGTCGTCATCATCCAGCGGGCCAATCGCGCGCGAGGTGTATGAGTCCATTCGCGATGAGCTACTGGCGCGCCTGCGTGAAGCCCTGGCCGAGCCGGTGGACGGCGTGTTGATGGTCATGCATGGCGCGATGAGCGCTGAGGGCTACAACGACGCCACCGGCGACGTATTGCAGCGCGCGCGCCAGATCATCGGCCCCCTCACCCCCCTGGTCGCCACGCTCGACCTGCACGCCAACATCACCCGCTCGATGTGCGAGGCCGCCGATGGCTTAGTCGGCTACCTCACTTTCCCCCACGTTGACCTTTACGAGACCGGCGCGCGCGGCATGCAACTGTTGCTCGACACCGCCTCCGGCAAGGTCAAACCGACGATCGCGATGGCCAAGCTGCCGATGATCATCCCGGCCGAGAATGCGCAGACGACGCAGGGCATCATTCACGACCTGCTGCAGACTGCTCAGGCGCACCTGAAAACACCGGGCATACGCGACATCTCAATCTTCCCGATGCAGCCATGGATGGACACGCCCGAAGCCGGCTGCGCCGTCGTTGTCGTCGCCGAGGAAGCGCAACGCGCACACGCGACGCATATCGCTGCGCAGCTCGCCGACATCTGGTGGCGGCGCAGGAGGGAACACCAGGTCGAACTCGCGCCGACCAAGCAGACGATTGCCGAAGCGCTGGTCAGCGAACGCAAGCCGTGGGTGCTGGCCGATTCGGCCGATGCGCCGTCCTCGGGCGCGCCGGGCGATAGCACAGTGACGCTACAGGCGTTGCTCGATGCGCAGCCGGCGAAGGATTGCTACACCAACATCGTGGATCCGCAGGCTGTGGCCGCGCTGATCGAAGCAGGCGTGGGCAATGAAGCCACGGTGTCACTGGGCGCATGCTCCGGGACGACGCTCTATCGGCCGATCACGGTGACCGGCCGGATACGACTAATCTCCGATGGCGCATTCGTGCACAAGGGCGAAGGGTTGCGCGGCGCGACCATGCGCCGTGGGCGCACAGTCGTGCTGCAAGCCGGGCGCGTGCACGTCGTGGTGATGGAGCGCGCTTGTCTGCAGTGGGATCCGGAGTTATACCGCTCGGTTGGATTAGAGCCAACGGACGCGCAGATCGTGATCGTCAAATCGCCGGCCGGCTTTCGAGCCGCGTATTCCCCCTTCGCGGCAGAGATCCGCGTATTGGATGCGCCGGGCGTTTGCACGCCGAACTTGACTGCGCTGCCCTACGCGCGCATCCCGCGCCCGATGTGGCCTTTCGATCCGATAGACGACTGGCGCATTGCAAGGGCTTAGCCGAAGGCAGCGCGCTCACGACAGCGCCTCGAATTCCGCCCAGGCTTCCGCCAGCTCGCGTTCGGCTTGGCGGTAGGCCTCGCCCAGCGCTTGGGCGCGCGCGAAGTCGCCGCCGGCTTGTTGCATCTCGCCGGCGAGCACATCGAGGCGCGCTTCGAGCGCTTGGATGCGCTGCTCGACGGCGAGCAGCCGGGCCTGGCGTTGCTGCTGGGCATTCTTCGACATCGCCGGAGGCGTCGCCGCGCGCGGCGCGTGTCCTGCGCCGTTCGTCTTCTCGTCAGGCGGCGGCGTCGAGGCTTGTGCGTCGCGCGCCTCGCGCCACTCATCGTAAGGCCCTTTGAAAACGCTCATGCGCACCTTGCCATCGGCACCTCGCTCGAGAATCCACAACTGCGTCGCCAAGGCGGTGATGAGGTAACGGTCGTGCGAGACGAAGAGCAACGTGCCGTCGAAGCGTTGCAAGGCTTCGGTCAACACTTCTTGCGCGGGAATGTCGAGATGATTGGTCGGCTCATCGAGCAACAGGAAGTTCGCGCCCTGCAAGGCGAGCTTGGCCAGCGCCACGCGCCCGCGTTCGCCGCCGCTGAGCGCGGCAATCGGTTTGAAGTGATCATCGCCGCTGAACAGAAACCGCCCTAGGATGTCGCGCGCCTCGCTCAATTTCAAGTCGAGTCGCGCCGCCATCAACTCCTGCAGCACAGTGTGGTCAGGATTCAGCCCCTCGCCGGCCTGCGCGAAATAGCCGATGCGCACACCGGCGCCGATCTGCGCGGCGCCGGCCAACGGCGGCAGCTCACCGGTGATCGTCTTAAGAAAAGAGGTCTTGCCGGCGCCGTTGGGGCCGATCAGGGCAGCGCGCTCGCCGCGCATCAACAGCAGGTCGGGCGCGGTGAACAGCGCGTAAGATGAAGCGCGGTAGCCCACGGTCAACGCGCGCGTCTCCAGCACCCGGTCGCCGCTGCGCCCGCTGCTCTGCAAGCGCAACGCGAGCGCCCGCTGCTGCGCGGGTTTCTCCAGCCGTTCAAGGCGATTCAATCGGCGCAGCCGGCCTTTTGCTTGCGCCGTGTTTTGGCCGGCGATGTTGCGCCGGATGTATTCCTCTTGCCGCTCGATGAACGCGCGCTGTGCTTCATACTCGGCGAGGGCGCGTTCGCGCCGTTCGGCGCGCTGCTGCGCATATTCGGTGTAGCCGCCGCGATAGAACGCCAGATAAGCCTGCCCATCCGCGCGCTTGCCCATCTCCCACACGCGGTCGCACACTTCGTCGAGGAAGTATCGGTCATGCGAAACGACGATCAGCGCGCCTTCCCACTCCTGCAAGTAGCCTTCCAGCCACTCCACGCCTTGCCGGTCAAGGTGATTGGTCGGCTCATCGAGCAGCAGCACGTCGGGCGCCTGCAGGAGCAGGCGCGCCAGATTAGCGCGCACGCGCTGCCCGCCGCTCAACGCCGCGATTGGCTTGTGCCAGTCCGCTTCGGCAAAGCCAAGGCCCAGCAGCACGCGCTTGATCTTCGACTCGACTTCATAGCCCCCCTTCAGCTCGAACGCTTGCTGCAACGCGCCGTAGGTCTCCAGCAGTCGCGCTGACTGAGCGCCCGACCCATCCGCCTGGGCCAGCGCGTGCTCGATCTGGGCTAGGCGCATGTGCAGGGTGCTCAACTCGGCGAAGGCGGACTGAGCTAATTGCCATACGGTGCGCGCATCGGACTCCTCAGCCGACTGCGCCAGATAGCCGCGTGTGATGCCGCGCGCGACATGCACCCGTCCGCCGGCATCGGATTCATCTTCGCCGGCAATGATGCGCAGCAGCGTGGTTTTGCCGCAACCGTTCGGGCCGACCAGCGCAATCTTGTCGCCGCGCGCGACGCTAAAGCTCAAGCCGCTGAACACGTCGAACGCGCCGAACGACTTGCTCACGTTCACGCCGCTGAGGATGGACATGGCGCAGATTGTAGCGAAAGCAGGCAGGTGGCTCG
Source organism: uncultured Anaerolineae bacterium (assembly GCA_937959265.1). Taxonomy (GTDB): domain Bacteria; phylum Chloroflexota; class Anaerolineae; order J036; family Brachytrichaceae; genus JAAFGM01. The sequence goes on from CALGMA010000027.1 coordinate 70,578, forward strand.
AAGCGCAGGCGAAGCTTCAAACTTGAACCTGCAGCAGGGCGATCAAGGCATCCGGCTCGTCCACGCTCACCACAATTCGCTCGCCTTGAAAGTCCATCAGCACCAGCCGGTCGAGCCGTGTGGCGAACATCTTGAACTCGCCGAGCGTGGGGGACTGAAACGTGCCGTACCAGCCGAACACCCCGCCGACCGACACCAGACGAATCGAGGACTGCAGCTCGTGAATCGCGATGCGCCGGACGCCGGTCAGCGCAGCCAGGTGACGCGGCACGCCGCCCCAGCGACGGCGAATGTAAACCACGTCGTCGCCGACCTCGACGCCGTTCGGCGACAAGGCAAACAGGAACGCGAAGAAGGCCGCCAGCCCAACGCTGACCGTCGCGAAAAAGAGCGACCGGCCGGCTTGCGCAGCCGCGCCGGTCAGCGCGATCACGATGGCAACGATCACCAGGACAGCAACGCTGATCCCTCGGGTGCGCGCATCGAACGAGGAGTGAAATCGCTTCACAGACGCGAGCGAGGATAACGGCGTCGTCGCGTCATTCCCGCGCAAACTCGTCAATCAGCGCGCCGATGTAGCGCATGCCATCGTAGTAGTTCTGCAGGATGGCGTTCTCGTTGGGCGAATGGACGCGGCTATCGGGATGGCTGATGCCGGCGCACACCGTCGGCACGCCGCCGATGAAGGACGAGAGCGAGTACATCGGGCCGCTGCCCGGGCTAAGCAGCACTTTCACGGGCGTCTGGTTGTAAATGCGTTCACAGGCGCGCGTCGCTGCCTGCACGATCGGCGCGTTCACATCCGACAGCTCAGCGCGATAACCGCCCAGGAATTTAATTTCGATGTCGCTAAAACCATGCTTGTCCAGGTGCTTGCGCAAGAGATCGAGCACGATCTCCGGCGTCAGGTGGGGCACCAGCCGAAAGTCCACCTTCGCGCTGGCGACGGCCGGCAGCACGGTCTTGGTGCCCTGCCCCTGCCAGCCGCTGGTCAAGCCGCAGATTGTGGCGGTGGGTTGGAAGAACAGGCGTTTGACCGCGTCGAAACCGGTGACGCCGGTGACAAATTCGGTGATGCCCCACTTGGCTTTGATCTCGTCTTCGTCGAAGGGCATTTCGCGCAGGATGGCTTCCTCCGCCGGCGTGAGCGCGCGCACGTGGTCGTAGTAGCCCTCGATCAGGATGCGCTCGCTCGCATCCTTGATCGTGTTCAAGGCCCACACCAATCGCCAGGCAGCATTAGGAGCGATCGCCGCATTCGACGAATGCAGGTCATGGCTCACGCCCTTGACATGCAGCTCGATGTAGCAAATGCCCTTCACGCCCATGGTGAGCAGGAAGCGACCTTGTTCGTCGAAGCCGCCGAACTCCCACAGGCAGCCGTCCATCGGCCAGCCATCCGGTTTGTGAAGCCAGCCCTGGTATCGCTCAACCCAGGCGTGCAGGTGTGGGCTGCCAACTTCCTCTTCGCCCTCGATCAGCCACTTGATCTTGAAGGGCAACTTGCCCTGCGTGGCCAGCCAGGCTTCGACGGCGTGAATACGGGTCACCAGTTCGCCTTTGTCATCCGACGCGCCGCGGGCGAAGATCTTGCCGTCTCGGATGGTCGGCTCAAAGGGCGGCGACTCCCACAGCTCCAACGGCTCGGCAGGCTGCACGTCGTAGTGGTTGTAGATCAGCAGCTCCTTGTCGCCCTCGCCGAGTTCGGCCCACACGACCGGCGGCGCATCGCCTTCCGTCGGCACGACCTTGACTTCGGCGCCAAGCGCAGCCAAACGCCGCGCGACCAAGGCGGCCATTTCCGGGATGCCCTGGCCGGTGGCGGCAACGCTGGGTTGGCGCAAGAAGTCCTTGTAATCTTCGAGCAGGCGTTCGCGGTGCTCGCGGAGATAAGCGTCGAATGATGCAGCATTCATGTCGGCAATGATAAATGCTGCGCCGGGCCCAGTGTCTATCCGCAAACTCGCGAGAAAAGGCGCGAGCGAACAGGCGAAGGCGGCGGCGGCGTCCGGCGACGGGCTTATAAATCAATGAACAGCTTGCCGTCCTCTTCGGTCACCTGGAAACTCTGAATCGGCGTCGGCTCTTTGCCCAGCGCAATGATCTGGCGCGACCACGCCGGCAGCTTGACGCCGACCACGCCCTGCACCCAGTCCAGGTTTTTGCCTGTGCACATGTCAAAGCGCGAGTTGTGGAAGGGGCAGGTGATGGTGCCGTTCTCCACCTTGCCGCCGGCCATCGGCAAGCCCAAGTGTGGGCACTTGTTGATTACGGCGCAATATCCATTCCCGACGCGCGCCACGACGATGCTCCTCCCTTCCGCGTCGAACGTCTTGAGGCCATTCGCCGGCACGTCGGCCGCGCTCCCGATCATCACACGCTTGCTCATCGTTCACCTCACACATTCATGTTTCAACGGCAAGCGCTATTGTATGCCGGTCGCAGCGCGGCCACCGCCGCGCGCGGTCACGCCGCGCCTGCCTCGGCGACTGCGGCAAACACAAAACCGAGATACGCGCCAATCAACAGGTGCATGTTGGCGACATACAACTTATCGAACAGGTGATGCGCGGCCAGGTGCGCCCAAGCGCCGAGGATGCCGGCGCAGAGCACGGATGAGAATGCGGAGATTCCCCGTCGTCGCGCTGCCTGCCAGGTGACAACGATGACCGTCATCCAGAGTGCAAGGTAAGCGAGCAGGCCAACAGCGCCCGTCTCGGCGAAGATGTTGAGGTAGTAGTTGTGCGCATGGCCGAGCGCGTTCTCCCAGGGCAGCAAGCGGAACGCCGGATACGCCGCCGCATAGTTACCGAAGCCCACACCCAGCCACGGGCCGAACTCGATCATGCGCAGCGCAGCCTGCCAATGCGCTAACCGCTCGACCGTCGAGAAGGTGATCGGCGTGACATGCGCGTTGCGTACATCGAGGCCAAACGCGCTGCTAGGGTCGCTGAAGTACTGCAGTTGCGCTTCGAGCGACGCCGGAAGGTTGATTACATCGAAGGCAAACGCAGCCAGGGCCAACACGAACACCCCGCCGACCCAACGCCACGGTTGCCGCACGCATGCCAGGAACAACGCCGCACCCGCTGCTGCTGCGCCGACCAGCGCCCCGCGCGAGCCGCTGGCGATGAGCGCGCGAACGCACAGCGCCGCAACGAGCGCCGAAACGGCCAAAAGCAAGAGCATCGGCCCGTGCGCGCGGCCGGCCACACGCATGGAACATCTCAGGCAGCCGGCGCGCCACTTCGACCAGACCTGGGCCGTCGCCCACAGCGCCAGCGCAGCCGCGACCGGCCACGTCAGCCCCATGAACCCGCCAAACGGGTTGGGCTGCTCGAACGTGCCGTAAGCGCGATACGCATCCGTGCCGCGGATGCGAAACTCCGGGGGGCCAAATCCGCGCGCGTCGGCCTGAATCAATCCAAAGGCGGCTTGTCCTGCCGCAGAGACCAAGATCGCGCCGAGGACGATCCAGCGCTTGCGCGAATCCGCTTCGCCGGCGACCAGCAGCGCCACCGCGCCGATCTGCATCCACTTGATGCACTCCGTCGCCCAGTCGCGGAAGTCGCGCGCCGGGAAGAACGAGAGCAAACAGGCCGCGAGGAAAGCAGCGAACGCGGCGGCAATCGCCAGCGGAGGTCGGACGAGCGAGAAGCGGCGCGCAGCGAGCCAGCGGAAGGCGTATGCAACCAGCGCAAGCGCCAGCACGATCTGACCGCTGTCGAGCGGCAACTGCAACGTCACGCGCTCCAGCGGTTGAAACGGCCCGACGATCAACGCCAGAGCCAGGCCAACGACCGGCTCGGCCAAGATCACCGCCAAAGCCAATAGCGCAACGATGAACGCGGCGACGACAATGAGCTGAGGCTGCGGCAGCAACGCAATGGCTACCCCGACGACACTTAGGGTGATGACTTGCGCGGTCAGATGTGACCACGGCCAGGCGCGGCGAAATCGCGCGGCGACCGGTTCATCCAGCACGCTGTGATAGGCCATCGCAGATTACGCTGCTTTCGGCTTGCTCTTCACCAGTAGCGTCCACGAGCCGCGCTGCACTACGCTGCCATCTTGTTTCTTCACACTGACCTTGAACGTCACTTTGCCGTTGCCCAGTCGTGGGAAGGCTTTGACTTCGGCAACTTCAGCTTCCAGGTGGATCGTGTCGCCGATGAAGATGGGCGCGGTGAACTCCCACTCGATGCCGCGAAAGACTTCCACCGTGCCGAACAGGAAACCCATCTGGAAGGCCAATCCGCTGGCGATGCTCAGACCGAGCAAGCCGTGAGCAATGCGCCGGCCGAACAGATTGCCCTGGGAGAAGGTTTCGCTGGTGTGAATTTCATTGTAGTCGCCGCTCAAGCCGGCGAACATGACGATGTCGGCCTCGGTGATGGTGCGGCTGGGCGACGTGGCTTTGTCGCCGACGACGAAGTCTTCAAAGTACAAACCGTGCGGTGTAGTGAGCGCCATGACGCAGATTGTATAAGGACAAGGCAGTTAGGGCCGACATGCGCACGTGCGATGCTGCGCACTACTTGGTCAGCACAACGATCATGCGCTCAGAATCATTGTCCAGCAGCGGCGGCGGGATAAGCATATCGCCGTACCAATGCACGGCCGAGAACGCCCCCGAGAGATCAATCAGCGCCCGCAGTTCCTGCATCTGATACCAGCGATGCGGATGCCGATGTTCGACGACGCGTTCCGGCCGGCCAACCTCGCGTATCGTCAGTCGTGCAGTCACGAGCCACTGCTGCGTAATCCAGTCATACGGATCATCGGCCGCGCCGAACAGCACGTCCACCTCGGTGTAAGGCTCATCGGCAAAGTAGGGAACATCGGTGGAGCGAGACAACCAGGCGTTGGGCAGGCTATCGCGCCAGATCGTAGATGGATGCGCCATCTCAATCACGAAGACGCCGCCGGGCAGCAGACTGCGAGATACCGACTCGAGATGCAATATGACTTGCTCGTTGGTCACCAGGTGCGACAGGCTTTCCATCAGATTCGCAGCCAACGCCACCGGCCGATCCAGCGTGAAATCGACCATATCTGCGGCCACGGTCTCCAGAAAAGCGCCGTCACGCTTTGCACCCTCGCACGCATAGTCGAGCATATCGGGTGAAAGATCAAGCGCCACCGCGCGCCAACCGCGCCGGGCAAACTCGCGCGCGTGACGCGCCGGACCGCAGGCAAGTTCTAGGAACGAGGCAGCAGCGCTCCCGGCGACGCGGCCATGCGTCCGCAAACACCATTCGAGGAAGTTGCATTCATCCACAAAATCCCGATCGCTGAAAGCGATGTCGTAGGCGCGTGCGTTGGCGTAGAACTCCGGCGATGTCACGAGGTCGAATTCTATTCGCCTCTACAATTCGATCAAGAGGCAGAAGTCAGAATCCATGAAAGTCATCACGCTCGAAGCGCCGGGGCGATTCACACTCGGAGAAGCGACCTCGCCTGGCGCGCCTGGCCCCGGTGAAGCACTGGTGCGCGTGCATCGCGTCGGCATCTGTGGCACCGATGTGCACGCTTACCGCGGTAGGATGCCCTACCTCACCTACCCACGCATCCTCGGCCACGAACTCGGCGTCGAAGTGATCGCCGTTGGCGACGGCGTAATGAACGTGCGAGCCGGCAACCGCTGCGCCGTTGAACCTTATCTGAACTGCGGGCGCTGCATCGCCTGCCGCGCCGGCAAGACTAACTGCTGCGCCAGCTTGCAAGTATTGGGTGTGCACACCGACGGCGGCATGCGCGACCAAATCATCGTGCCGGCGCACAAGCTACACCCGGCTAACGACTTGAGCTACGAACAGCTTGCCCTGGTCGAGACACTTGGCATCGGGGCGCATGCCGTAGAGCGCGGCCATGTGCAACCCGACGAATGGACGCTGATCATCGGCGCCGGGCCGATCGGCCTGACGGTCATCCAGTTCGCCCAACTCATCACGTCCAGGATTATCGTGATAGACGTGAATCCGCTGCGGCTGGACTTCGCGAGCGAGCATTTCATAATCACGCATGCGCTACGCGCAGATAATGATCCACTGTCGAAGATTGAAGCGATCACCAACGGCGATCTGCCAACGGTCGTCTTTGACGCAACTGGCAATCCGGAGAGCATGGTCGGCGCCTTTCGTTACGTCGCACACGGCGGCCGGCTGATCTTCGCCGGGCTGGTCAACGCCGACATCACCTTCAGCGACCCGTTCTTTCACCGCCGCGAGATCACGCTGCTGGCCACTCGCAACAGCACCGCACGCGACTTTCAGCGCATCCTAAGGCTCATCCGCGAGGGCCGGGTGGACACACGGAATTGGGTGACGCATCGCGCGCCAGCCGAGGCCATGATCGGGATCTTCGAGAGCTGGTTGAGACCGGAGAATGGCGTGATCAAGGCGATGGTGGAATTCTGAGGTATATTTGCGGCAAGATGCGAAGGACGCTGCGCACCAATAACGACGATGATAACGATGCCTTCTACCAAGCAGGCGTCGCCTGAGTCGTCGCGCGCAGAACTGGGCTTGAGACTGAGGGTCGCCTGACAAAGGCGGCCTTTTTTGTTAGTCGTCGTCGTTTGTGTCGTGCGACACCAACGACACCGTTGACACCAACAACACTCATCCAAGGTTGGCTACTCATGTTTAAGACGAAGACCTGTGGCGAACTACGCAAAGAACACGTGGGACAAAATGTTACGCTCGCCGGCTGGGTGCACCGCCGGCGCGATCACGGCGGGGTGATCTTCATTGATCTGCGCGATCGTTTCGGTCTGACGCAGATCGTCATCAATCCAGCGAACGTGAGCAGCCCGGAAATGTTCAAGCTGGCTGAGTCGCTGCGCAACGAATACGTGATTCAGGTCGAGGGCCAGGTGACCCTGCGGCCCGAGGGCATGGCGAATCCTAAAATGCCGACCGGCAAGATCGAGGTGATGGTCTCGCAGTTGGCGCTGCTCAACCCGGCCAAGACGCCGCCTTTCGTCATTGACGACGAGGGCCGCGACGTGGACGAGAACCTGCGGCTCAAATATCGCTATCTGGACCTGCGGCGCGAACGCATGGCGCGCAACCTCACGATCCGCCATACCTTCGTCAAATTCATCCGTGACTATCTGGACGCGCGCGGTTTCCTCGAAGTCGAGACGCCGATCCTGTTCAAGACCACACCAGAAGGCGCGCGCGATTACCTGGTGCCCAGCCGCGTGCATCCCGGCTGCTTCTACGCGCTGCCGCAAAGCCCGCAGCAATTGAAACAGTTGCTCATGGTCGCCGGCGTCGAACGCTACTTCCAGATCGCCCGCTGCTTCCGCGACGAGGACCAGCGCGCTGACCGGCAACCCGAATTCACCCAGCTCGACCTGGAGATGAGCTTCGTGGATCGTGAGGACGTACTCAACCTGATCGAAGGGCTGCTGACCGAATTCACCGAGCGCTATGCGCACTTACACGGCAAGCGGCTGCTGTTCAAGCCCTTCCTGCGTCTGCCCTACGAAGCAGTCATGGAACGCTTCGGGCGCGACAAGCCCGACCTACGCTTTGGCATGGAGCTGTTCGACGCGACCGACAGCACGCGCGGCTCGGAGTTCCTGCCGTTTCGCGCGGCGCATGTAAAGGGCATTTGCGCGCCCGGCTGCGCCGGCTACACTCGCAAGCAGACCGACGAGCTGACCGAGTTCGCCAAGAAGAACGGCGCCAAGGGCTTAGTCGTGCTGTGGCACGATCCAGATGGCATCCGCAACAGCGGCGCCGGCGCCAAGCTAAGCCAGGCCGAGAAGGACGCCATTGTTGCGCGGGCCGATTCGAAGCCCGGCGATCTGATTCTGCTGGTCGCCGACGACAACCGCAAGGCAGCCAATGAAGCGCTCGGGGAACTGCGCCACGAGCTGGGCATGCGGCTCAAGCTGGCCGACGAGAACGTGATGGCTTACTTGTGGGTAGTGGACTTCCCGTTGTTCGAGTGGAACGAAGAGGAGCAGCGCTGGGATCCATCCCACCACATGTTCACCGCGCCAAAAGATGAGCACCTCGCCTTGCTGGAATCCCATCCGGGCCAGGTGCGCAGCAAACAATACGACCTGGTGTGTAACGGCTACGAGGTCGGCGGTGGCAGCATCCGAATCCACCGCCGTGAGGTGCAGGAGACCGTGATGCGACTCATCGGTCTAGAGATGGAAGAGGCGCGGCGCAAATTCGGGCACATCCTCGAGGCGTTCGAATACGGCGCCCCACCGCACGGCGGCATCGCGCCTGGCATTGATCGGCTGACCATGCTGTATTGCGGCGAGCCAAACATTCGTGAGGTGATGGCGTTCCCGAAGAACCAGCAGGCCATGGATGTGATGGCCGGCGCGCCGTCGCCGGTATATGAACAGCAACTGAAGGAACTGCACATCCGCCTGGCGCTCCCGTAAGTGCTGGGGAGATGAGGAAAAGAGAAGCAGAGCAGCCGCGTCGGGCTGCTCTGCTACGTTGTGACAGGCGCTCGCCTAGAGCTTCTTCTCCGAACTGTGTCCGGGGAAAGCCTTGGCGCCGGGATGCAGATACTGATACGCGAAATTCACCGCGCGCGTCGCCTGAGCGAAGCCCTCGACGATCAAGTTGAGCGGCTCTTCGCCGGGTAACGCGGCAATGTCACCGGCGGCGTAGACGCCGGGGATGTTGGTCTCCTGTTTAGTGTTAACGCGGATGTAACGCGTGCCCTCCATCTCCAAGCCCCAGTTTTTGATCGGGCCGAGGTCAACGCTGTAACCCAGCGTTAAGATCACGGCGTCTACCGGCAGCGTCATCTCCTCCTTGGTGCGGTTATCGAAGATGACGGCGTGCTCCACCTTGCCGTTGCCGCCGACGGTCTTGAGTTCGTAGAACAGTTTGACCTCCACCGAGGAATTCAACAGCTCGGTCACCGATGCGCCATGGGCGCGGAACTGATCGCGCCGGTGAATCAGCGTGACATGCTTGGCGTAGTCTTTCAGGTTGAGCGCCCAATCCACCGCCGAGTCGCCGCCGCCAACGATCAGGATGCGCTTGCCGCGAAAGCCGGCCTTCTCCTTCACGGTGTAATACAAGCCATGCCCTTCGTAAGGGACAAGCTCCGGATTGGGCAGCTTCTTGGGCTGAAAAGCGCCCACGCCGCCGCAGATCACCACTGCGCGAGTGTGATGCTCGCCTTTGTTCGTCACGAGCTTGAACGTGCCGTCCGGCTGCCGCTCCAACTGCTCCACCCGCTCGCCTAACACGATGGCCGGCTCGAACATCTTCGCCTGATCAACCAGGTGCTTGACCAAATCCATCGCCAGGATCTTGGGGTAGCCGGGGGTGTCGTAGATGAACTTTTCCGGGTATAGCGCCGTCAGCTGCCCACCGAGGTCGTCGAGGGCATCAATCACCTTCACCTTCATCTCACGCAGCCCGGCATAGAAGGCGCCGAACAAGCCCGATGGGCCGGCACCGATAATCGTCACGTCATACAGGTCACGTGTGCCATTGCTGCCGTTTGTGCTCACTGTCATAGCATCGCTCTCCTTGAAATCGCGCCGATTGTAGCATCGGCGCAAATGTTCCTCATAGCATTCGCTGCGATAATCAGGAGCGTTCGAGCCTGCCGGGCGGTCGCGTCCCGCGAGGCGGGATGAGGAAAGTCCGGACTCCATAGGGCGCGGTGCTGGCTAACGGCCAGGCGGGGTGACCCGACGGACAGTGCAACAGAAAACATACCGCCCGCAAGGGTAAGGGTGAAATGGTGCGGTAAGAGCGCACCGGCGTCGCAGCGATGCGACGGCCTGGCAAACCCCACCGGGAGCAACGCCAAGACGCGCAGATGAGGCGGCCCGCTGATGCGCAGGTAGGCGGCTGGAGGCGCGCAGTGATGCGCGTCCTAGAGAGATGATCGCCTCGGGCCTTCGGGCCTAGACAGAATCCGGCTTACAGGCAGGCTCGAGCAGCATACGAACGCATGAATACGCACGATGGCCGCAATCCCGGCATCCCGCTCGACTTGAGATGGGTGGAAGCCGCGCGCGTGAACCGCAGCGCCGTAGAGCGTCGGGCCGCAACATTGCCGGCGCGCCGTTCGGTCAAGCAAGCCTGGCAGGCCGCCTGGCTGCTGCGCGCGATTACACTCATGGACTTGACGACGCTTCAAGGAGATGACACGCCCGGCAACGTGCAACGCTTGTGCGCTAAGGCGCGCCGGCCGGTACGCGGCGACCTGCTCGAGGCACTCGGCGCGCACGAGTTGCCAGTCCGCGTGGCCGCCGTGTGCGTGTATCACGAGATGGTGCCTGTCGCCGTGAAAGCGCTTGCCGACTCTGCCATTCCTGTCGCAGCCGTCTCCACCGGCTTCCCTGCCGGCATGACCCCTCTCGACCTGCGCGTGAAAGAAATCGAATATGCCATTGAGATGGGCGCTCAAGAGATAGATATCGTGATCTCCAGGCGACATGTGCTCACCGGCAACTGGGGCGCGCTCTACGACGAAATCCGCGCCTTTCGAGAGGCATGCGGCGACGCCCACATGAAGACGATCCTGGAGACCGGTGAACTGGCGACGCTGCGCCAGGTGTATCAGGCCAGCCTGGTATGCATGATGGCCGGCGCCGACTTCATCAAGACCTCGACCGGGAAGGCAACGATCAACGCGACGTTGCCGGTTGGTCTGGTGATGTGCCGCGCAATTCGCGACTATGCCGCGCGCACAGACTACAAGGTAGGGTTCAAGCCGGCCGGCGGCATTCGCACGGCCAAACAATCGCTCGACTGGATGATCCTCATGAAAGAAGAGTTAGGTGACGATTGGCTGGCGCCGAATCTCTTTCGCTTCGGCGCCAGTTCGCTGCTCGCCGACATCGAACGGCAACTTGAACATCACGTCACTGGCGCCTATTCAGCTTCGTTCAGACACCCGATGGCCTGAGGCGCATGCCTCAAGGCATGAAGTGCGCAAGGCCTAAGTTGTCAGCACAAGAGGCGCAATCGCGATTTGCGACGGTGATATCCGCTGCTGAAATTGCACCATGAAGCACATCAACTTAAACGGCGTATGGCCGATCTCAATCTTTGTCATCCTGTTCTTGATCCTGCCCTTCTCCGCACTACCGGGGCTATTCGATGCAGTTTTTGTGGTGCTGGTGGGAATTGCACTGGCGATCGCAGTATTGATTGTTGCTGTGGTGGCGAAGAATCGGCGGCGCGACCCGGATCAAGTATAAGACCAGCAGGGGTGTGAAGGTCTACACCCCTGCTGTGAAGCGCACACAACTGACAGATCACCACTCGATGTAGAGCGGCTTCACCGTCAACTGCAACGTAGACGCAGAGGAGACCGACGCGCCGAGGGCATCGGTGATCGCAGATGGTGTGCCCGGCAAGGTGATATTCTTGGTGTTGCCGTCCAGCGACCAGATCACCCACACCGACCGGCCGTTGATGTCAAACTTATAGCCCTTCACACCGCTAGCACCGACATCCGCGCTGGTCACCTCACCTCTGTGGTCCGCACCACCCAGTTTGTTGCGCGCGACTCTGAAGGCGGTATAAGTCGGCTCGTCGAGCCCACTGAGTGACCAACCCTCGTAGCTATACCAGATGTTCGCCCCAAGCCCCTCGGCGATGGCAGCAGCGTAGGCTTGTGACACATAGTAAGCCTTAGTGTTGTTGAAGTTGGATGGCGCTACATTGCATTGGAAGCACAGCAAACCCACTTCCGTGTTCATCAGCATCTTTCCAGTGACGCCGTATTGGCTGAGCAGGTTTTGGATATAGCGGGCCTTCGGAATCAGCACCGGCCCGATCGTGTTCGACGTGCTGAACCAGTTGTTGTTCAGGTATCTTCCCAACACATTGCCGCTGCCGAAGAAATCGTAGGCGTGAAAGCTAATCACATCGAAGTAAGGTGCACCGCCTGCGCGCAAGATGCCCTCTAGATACCTGCCTCGCCGACAGTCATCACCCGACGGTGGCTGATTCGGTTTGCAGTCCATGAGCAATCCGCCGAGAACGACCTGAGCACGCGAATCGGTTGCCCTGATCTCCGGCGTCACCACTTTCAGGATGTTCGCGTATTCACCACCACCATAGTATGGATCGTTCTGATTGCCCCAGCAGCCATACGGCTGAACGACCGGCGTAGGCGATCCACTCAGTGGTCTGCCGAGATCGGGTTCATTCCAGATCTCCCAGTATTTGACGTTATAGGGTGGCTTGCTGTAGCGCGCCACGGCATCGCGCACGAACGCAGCGAAAGCAGCGATCTTGTCAGGGCGAATCGGGCTGCACATATAGTTGTTGAACTGTGCTGCCCAGTTCGGCGCACCGTGAATGATGAGGATAAACTTTAGATTGCGGTTGGAAGCTACGATCATGTCGGCTTCCACCTCAGCTGCAGCCGACCAGTTACGCGCACCCTCAGTCGGCTCGACATCTTTCCAGATCAGGGCATTGCGGCGAATCCACGTCGTGCCGGTGTTCGCGATTGCGTCTGCAGCGTTGCTCAGATTGCTCGTTTCGATGCCGAAAACCGTGCTCAGCGGCCATTTACTGACCATCGTCGGGACGTAGGCGCGCGGCGTGGACGCCGAAGTGCTGTCTAAACCCACCGGCGCGGCAGTATTCGCAACCGGCGGCGTCCTATCAGAAGCAAAAGCGGGGCCGCTGGCTGTTGTGTTGCAAGCGACAGCGGCAACTGCAACCATCACGATCAGCGAACGCAACGAAATAGTGTTTCCAAACATGACAGAGAATCTTATTAAGCTAAAAGCGTATTTTTGGACTTCTAGCCTTCGGGCGACAGGCGCATCTCTGGGCGCAAAACCTACGCGCGCCATACACCACCCAGCGTCAGCTTGCGTGTGCAGCCAACGCTCAACTGCCGAATAATTGATTTGCCAGTGCCTCACCCTGTTGAGGCACATAGATCGGACCGAACTGTGCCTCGAAGCGCTCAATATTCTGCTGCAACGCGCGCAGCAGCAGTTTAGCGTGCATTGGCGTGGTCACGATCCGTGCGCCGACGCGCGCCGTCGGCATGTTGGGTAAGATGCGCGCGAAGTCCAGCACGAACTCCGATGGCGTATGCTGGATTACGACGAGGTTGGAGTACGTCGCGTCTAAGTGCACGGGAAGCTCGATTTGCAATCCCTGTGGGCCAGGTGGATGGGGAGAAGGTTGAACCGATTGTGGCAGGGTCATGACGTAAACACAAAAAACCTGACGGATAGGCATACTCGTCAGGTTCTGCAACGAGAATGAGGATTAGAAGGGAATATCTTCGGAAGCCTGACTGCCACTGTCCAGGTCACCTTCCGAAGGGCCGGACTCGGCTTCATCGCGCGGACTTAAAAAGCGCACCGTGTTTGCGATGATTTCGAAGTTCGCGCCGACGGTGCCGTCCTGGCGCGTGTAGGTCACCGGCCCGCCTGTCTTCGGATCAACGCGCAGCCGGCCTTCCACGAGCACCATCTTGCCCTTACTTAAATATTGGTTCGCCGTCTCCGCCGACTTGCCGAAGACAGAGACGCGGAACCAGGTCGTCTCTTTTTGTCGTTGCCCACTCTTGTCGCTCCAGACGCGGTCGGTTGCAAGGCTGAACGACGTGACGGGATCGCCATTCGGCATGTAGCGCATCTCCGGATCGCGCCCTAATCGCCCAATGACCGTTACGCTTTGATACATGGCTGCTACCTCCTTTTGCGCGGGCTCAGAACAAATGAGCTAATGTCTTCCATGCTACCTCACATCCTTCTTATCGTCAATGGGGCGGATGAGCAGGCCGTACTCGGTCTCTTCAATCACGGCGCGGCGTCCGATGCCCTTCTTCTCGCGCAGTTCGCGCGGCAGCTGCAGCCGGCCAGCAGCATCTACAACCGCCATTTCGACCAGCTCGTGTTCAGCGGAATCGGCGCGTTCCGCCATACCCACCAGCGTTGCCTCGATACCTTCGGCGGTGCGCGCCTGGCGCACGATCTCGCTGCTGGTGCGGCCGTCGCGGATCGCTACCACGCGCCCCACCTCCTCGGCAATGCGCGCATCGTGCGAGACGATCAGCACCGTGATCTTATCCTGCTCGGCCAGTTCACGGAAGAGGGCGAAGATCGCACGCGAAGTTTGTGTGTCTAACTCGCCGGTCGGCTCATCGGCCAACAGCAATTGCGGATTGTTCGCCAGCGCCACTGCGATCGCTACACGCTGCTGCTCACCACCCGAGAGCTGGCTGAGCCGATGCGATCGGCGATGATCCAGCCCAACGCGGGCCAGCAACTGTCGCGCGCGCTCGCGGCGCGCCCGCGCCCCGCTCAGCAACATCGGCATCTGCACGTTCTCCTCAGCCGTCATGTATGGCAGCAGATTGCGCGAGACCTGCTGCCATACGAAACCCACCATATCGCGACGATAACGGTCGAGCTGCCGGTTGCTCATCCGTAACAAGTCTTTGCCACCTACGATGGCCCGGCCGGCAGAGGGACGATCCAGGCCGCCAAGGATGTTCATCAGCGTAGACTTGCCCGATCCGGACGCGCCGATGATGGCCGTGCACTCACCCTGCTCAACCGTCAGGTCCAGCCCCTGCAGTGCGAATACTTCAATGTCGGCTACCTTATAAATCTTGACCAGGTTCTCACATTGGATAAACGCGCACACGATGGCACACTCCATTTCAGTTCAATCGGTCGGCCGCGGAGACGCTACGCTGAGGACGCGACGCCAATATTGCACGGTCAGCCGCCCCCATGCAGCACGCTGATCCGGCGTCAGCGCATACATCGCCTGCATCAGGCGTGTGCGCGTGATAGGCGTCATCTTGTCCATTGGCTCGCGCGCATCTAAGACTTCCGGATGGCTCTCGATCCATGCCGATCGGCGGCGATTCATCTCGACACTCAGCTCAGGCAGGCGGCACACATGCGCGCCGATCAGTTGCATCCCTGGTGTGTAGAACGCGATGATCGGCAGTCGCACAACGACATCAGTCCCATCAGCGGTCAGCGACAACGCATCTTGCGCGATAACCTGCACCACGTCGGCGTGCGTCGTCGGACGGAACAGGCGCAAGACCAGCTTACCCACCTCGACCGACAGCCGACCAATGATTGGTACATCGCGCAAGGCATCGAGATTGGCATCTTCAGTTGCAACGGCGACATTGATCTTGGTTGGCAAACTTCGAAAGAAGGCCAAGTCATCTGCGCTGAAAGCCTCAGTTGCTTTGATAAAGTTCGCTCGAAAGTTCTCTTTGCTCTGAGCGATGGTAGCGATGTATTGATCGAGGCGCAGGCCCCTTTCGAATTGTTCTAATGTTGTCATCGCTGATCTCGGATGAGAGGACGATGAGTATAGTCGAATATACCCCTGTGCAAACCAACTAAAGCCAGACGATGCCAGGCGCCTCGCACACGTCGAGGACGAGATGGGCACGCTGCCGGAGCAATAGCCATGACATCCCGGAATCGCGCGTTTCGCGTCGAGCTACGCACACCAAGCCCGTGGAATAATGTTCGCAGATGAAACGTCTGATCAGGTTGGCATGCAGCGCTGCATGCGCGACGATCCTCCTTGCCTGCACCAGCGAACCGAACTCCAAAACGACCACCTCCGATTCGATGTCGGCCGCCTCGCCTGCCATCCAGGCCGACGTAACGAAGTCGCCGGCGCCGACACCCACTGCGACGCGACACCCCATCCCCATTGGCACGCCCACACTCGATCCGTCCCGTCCCGGCCATTCGGGTAGTGTACTGACCACCACTTATATCGTGCAGCGCGGCGACACCCTGAGTGGCATTGCGTATGCCACCGGCACGACGCCGGAAGAATTGCAACGACTGAACGGCCTGCGCGATCCAAACACCCTGCAGGTCGGCCAACAACTGCTGATTCGTCGCCAGATTGAGGGACGCACGCCATCCATCAAGCTGATTCCAGATAGCGAACTGGTCAACGGCCCAACAGCCGTCGTATTTGACACAGCCGCCTTCATAGCGCAGCAGGGCAGCTACCTCAACCGCTACACCGAAGTCGTCGCCGGAGAGTTGCTCACCGGCGCGCAGATTGTGGAGCGCGTGGCCGAACAGTTCAGTGTGCACCCACGCATCCTGTTGGCCGCGCTGGAATACGTCGGCGGATGGGTGACGCAGGCGCAACCCGGCGAGGATCAACTGCGCTACCCGCTCGGCTATAAGCGCACGAACCTGGAAGGGCTGAATGTGCAGTTGCACTGGGCTGCGCTCCGCCTAAACGAAGGCTATTATGGCTGGCGCCTGAATACGCGCGGCTACGTGCGGCTGGACGACGGCGCTTATCTGGCCATCGGCTCGGGGGTGAACGCCGGCACGGCTGGCCTGCAGAACTATCTAGCAGCGATCAGCACGATCCCAGATTGGCCGACCATTGCCGAAAGCGACGGAGAACGCGCGTTCATGCGCACCTACCAGCGGCTCTTCGGCAATCCCTGGCAATATGATTTCGGCCCGCTCATCCCCAGCGACCTTCGGCAACCGCCCTTTGTGCTGCCATGGCGCAAGGGCGAGATGTGGTACTTCACCGGCGGGCCGCATAGCACCTGGGGGACGGGCACACCCTGGGGAGCGCTGGATTTCACCTCGGTCAACGTAGCCGGTTGCACCGAACTGCAGGACTGGGTGACGGCTGTGGCAGACGGCGTCATCACGCGCAGCGTGCGCGGTGAAGTCGGTCAGTCGCTCGACCCCAGCGGCGACGAGCGCATCGGTTGGAGTGTGTTGTATCTGCACATCGGCAGTCGGAACCGCGTCCCAGCCGGTGCACGGGTGAAGGCTGGCGACCCAATCGGCCATCCTTCATGCGAGGGTGGACTGGCGCAGGCGGCTCACCTCCACCTGACGCGCAAGTACAACGGCGAATGGATCAACGCCCAGGGCGCAACGCCATTCAATCTGGAGGGCTGGATCGCCGTGGAAGGTCCTCGCGAATACGACGGCGCGCTGGTGCAGGGAGACTTGCGGCGCGAGCCATGCCAATGCAAGTATCCCGATCTGAACGGCATCACGCGGTGAGCGCACAGCCGGCGTCGTCAGCGAATCAGGCTGAGCACGCGCAGGATGGCGTCGCGCGACTCGGTTGAACCGGCAGCGATCACGCCATGCCGTTGAAGGCCGCGCTCGTCCTCGAAGTGCAAGCGAGCCGCCGGCATCCCGCCATACTGCGTCGCCACATCGAAGAGCTGCACCTGCCTCAGCCGACGGATGGCGACCGACCAGGGGCTGGCCGGATCCGCAGATTCGAAGCGCGCCTCGTGGGGCGTGGCGCTGAATCGCGCAGGGAAGCTGCGCAATACCAGATCGTCGAATTGGCGGCCTAGTGCGCCGAACCATAGCAGCGCCGGCGGATTCTCAGCCAGGCTGGCGCTCCACGGCAACGGGATCGCGTAGTCCAGGCGTTCAACCAGCCAGCCAATGAATGCTGCAGCAATCAAAATGATCAGCAGCATCGAACCCAGCCGGGAGAGCAGATTCGCTAGCACGACGTTCGGCGGATAGCCGACCTGGAGATAAAGCGTCGGCTGTTGCATCCCCTGCCCCATCATCACCTGCGCTACCAACGTGACGTATCCGGCGGAATCACGCGTGGGCAGGTTTTCATCGGCTACCCAGATCGCATCGGGCGTGCCCGGCGTCATGAGCGGGACGTAACGGCTGCCGTACAACTCGAACCCGCCCAGGTTATAGCTGGTGCGATACACGCCGGTCGGATCGAGGATGCCGCTGACGCGCACGTAGGTGTTGACGCTGGCAATCGATATATCGCCGATGGCGACATCGCGAACGGTCTGATTTTCGAGCTGCCCCGGGCGAGTGAAGAGCGTGAGGCCAAGCATGACCACGACGAGCAGGATGAACGCCCAGCGGGCGAGGGCGCTTCGCCGCAGACGGTAGCAGGCTGCGGCAAACCCATCGAGCGCGCGAGCGAGGGCGTCACCACCAGCCACGCCGGCGAATATACAACAGCATGGCCAGCGGCATCCCGATCATGATCGCCATGCTGGCGAGAAAGAACAAGCCGCGACTCATCTCGAAGGTTAACTCGATACTGCCGCCGAAGAAATTCATGCCGAAGAAGCCGGTAATGAACGTCAGCGGCAGAAACATCAGCGACACGATGGTCAACGTCTTCATGATATCGTTGGTGCGATTGGCCGCCACCGATAGATAGGTGTCGAGCACGCCACTCACCACATCGCGCAACGACTCGTTCAAGTCCACCAGGCGCACGAAGTGATCATATACGTCGCGAAAGTACACACGATCCCTTTCGTCTATGACTACGAAATCGCCGCGCGAGAGCTTATTGAGCACTTCGCGTTGTGGGCTGAGCACGCGCCGCAAATCCAGCACGGCGCGCTTGAGCCTGAAGATGCGTTCGACCAGGCGCGCATCCGTACGCTCGAATACTTCGTCCTGCAGCAGATCCACGGCTTCATCCATCGTATCCATCACCGGCAAGTAGTCGGTCGCAATGGCGTCACACAGCTCATACAGCAAATAGTCCACACCGCGACGGGTATGGCGCGCATCGCGCTGGGTGACGCGCCATTGTTGTTCCAGAGCGCGGACTTCTTCCGTCCGATACGTCACCAGATAGTTCGGGCCGACGAAGATATCGAGCTCACGCGTCTCCAAATTCTCCTTGCTGTGCTCGAAATGAACGGTGTGCAGGACGATGTAGAGATACGATCCCCAATCGTCCACCTTAGGCACGTGGGTTTCGATCAAGGCATCCTCGATCGCCAGCGGATGAAACTCAAACACGTCATGCAGAATGTGCAGGGCTTCGGGACGTGACCCGTTTTCGTTCTCCGGGTCATAGACGTCTACCCATAACACATTGGATGGATCGGCGACCAGTTTTCGAATGTCCACGCTGCCGGGATACTCGGCGGGCAGGCTTTGACCATTACCGCATAATACGCGCACCATAGCGGCGAATTATCATCCCGGCGAAAATAGATACTACAATGCACAACGTCGCCTATCATGTTCGCGGCGGCGCATGCGACTATGAACACGTTCAACCGCGTCTTTGTCATCGCCATGCTGGGCATGCTGCTCGTCCTCGGCGCATTCGCGCTGGTGACACCAGCTGGCTTCCTCGCCCTGATGCAGTCCATCGCCCATTGGTTTCGCGGCACAGTATTCGCCGCGTATTCGGACACCGGGCGCGTGCTCGTGCGCCTGATCCTGGCGATTATCTGGGTGGTGCTGATCGGTTTGCTGCTGTGGTGGGAATTGCGCCGACCCGGATCGCGCACCATCGAAATCGCTCGCTACACCGGCGGCAGCACCATCCGCATCAGCACCGAGGCCGTGCAAGAAAAGGTGAAGGAACAAGTGGACGCCATCGCCGGTGTGCTCGAATCCAGAGTGCGCGCCACCGGCCGCAACCGGGCCGTTGAACTGAGCCTGGACGTGTCCGTGACGAAAGAGGTGGACCTCGTCACCAAAGCCGAAGAGGTCGCCGCCGTCACGCGACAGGTCGTGCAGGATCAGCTCGGGCTCAAGCTGGCCAGTAAGCCGCAGGTTGCCATCAAGGCCAAATCCGGCAGGCCCACCATCGCCAAACCATTGCCGATTCAAGAGCCTGCACCCGCACCGGCACCTCCTCCGACGCCGCTCCTGGCCGAGGAAGAAACACCCTATCTGCCGCCCGCGGCAACGGAGACGGAGTACACGCCGCCTACCAGCGACGATCCCGAACCACAGCGGATGGCCTGAGGCTGCGCCGCGCAACGAACGATGGAAACCCACGAACCTATCGCCGTCGCCTCCCCGACTGTGAACGAGGCCGACGCCTCGGAGACACCAGTCCAGCTTTCGCTGGCTGCGCAGCTCGAAAGCCTGCTCTACGTGGCAAGCGAACCCGCGACGCTCAACGCGCTCGCGGCGGCGCTTGACGCAACGCCCGGCGAGATCGAAGCCGCGCTCGAAGAACTCTCCGCGCAATATCAGGCGCGTGGCATCCGCCTGCAACGCCTGGGCAACCGCGTGCGGCTGACGACCGCGCCCGAGATGGCCGAACGCATCCAGAAATTTCTCGGCCTGGAAGAAGTGAATCGCTTATCGCAAGCAGCGCTGGAGACGCTCGCCATCATCGCTTACAACCAGCCGATCACCAAGCCGCAGTTGGAAACGATCCGCGGCGTGAACTGCGACGGCGTGATTAACACGTTGCTCGCCCGCAACCTGGTGCAAGAGTTGGGCCGTGCCGACACCGTAGGCCATCCCATGCGCTATGGCGTGTCGTTCGACTTCCTCGGTTACTTCGGACTGCGCGGTGTGCATGAGCTGCCGCCCGTCGAAAAGCTGGACGCCCTGCCGATCCCACACGTCGCGCAGGAAACAGCAGCCGTCTCTCCTACTCCTGACTCCCAACCCTCAGCACAGCAACCTCCGGACACTGACCTCTAACCTCTAACTATGCGCCTGCAAAAGTTGCTCGCTCAGTCGGGCTTCGGCGCGCGGCGCAAGTGCGAAGCGCTGATCGTCGCCGGACGGGTGACGGTCAACAGCCAGGTCGCTCAACTCGGCGCAACCGTCTCACCCGGCGACGACGTGCGCGTGGACGGCCAACCCATCGCCCTGCCGGAGAAGAAGATCTACATCGCCCTGCACAAACCGGTCGGCTATGCTTCCGACCGCAGCAACCCACGCAACAAAACGGTCTTCGACCTCGTCCGCGTCCCACAGCGGCTGTTTGCCGTAGGCCGGCTGGATAAGGACAGCAGCGGCCTGATCCTGCTCACCAATGACGGGGAATTCGCCTACCGACTGACCCACCCGAAATTCGAGCATGAGAAGGAATATCACGTGCTGATAGCCGGTCGGCCGAGCGAAACGGCGCTGCAACGGTGGCGATCCGGCGTGCTGCTGCCGGGCGAGACTGCACCAACCGCGCCCGCTGACGTGCAGATGCTGCGCCCTCAACCACCCGTTCCCTCGGAGGCAACGGGCGACGTCTGGCTGCGCGTCGTCATGCACGAGGGGCGTAAGCGACAAATCCGTCGAATCGCCAGGCTGCTTGGCCATCCGGTGATCCGACTGATTCGCGTGCGCGTCGGATGCGTGACACTGGGTGATCTAAAATCGGGCGACTGGCGTAGGCTGACCGATGGTGAGGTGGCAGCGCTGGAGCGACGCAACACCGATGGCACATTCACTCAACCACCCGATTCGTACGATCGCGATTGATGGCCCGGCCGGCGCGGGCAAAAGCACCATCGGCCTCGGACTGGCCAGGCATTTGGGATTTCTGTATTTCGACACTGGTGTAATGTATCGTGCAGTGACGCTGGCGGCTTTGCAGCGAGGGATCGCGCCGGATGACGAAAACGCCGTGTCGCAGCTCGCCGAAAACGTGCTAATTGAGGTGTTGCCGCCGAGCGTGGACGACGGCCGGCAATACACCGTTCGCTTGGACGGCCAGGACGTGACCTGGGCCATCCGGCGCCCGGACGTGGACGCCGCCGTGTCCGTTGTGTCGGCCTTCCCACGCGTGCGCCAGGCGATGGTCGCCCAACAGCGGCGCGTCGCGCGCGACGGCAACGTTGTGATGGTCGGCCGCGACATCGGCACGGTTGTCATGCCGGACGCCGACCTGAAGATCTACCTGGATGCCAGCGTAGAGGCGCGCGCCTGGCGGCGCTATCGCGAGTTAGAAAGTCGCGGCGCGCCGAGCCGCTATGCCGATGTGTTGACCAGCATGAAGCAGCGCGACGAACTGGACACTTCGCGGGCGACCTCGCCGCTCCGCCCGGCGAAGGACGCCTTCGTCATCGATTGCACACACATGGACGCCGGCGAGACGCTCGCCCACGCGATCGCGCTCGTGGAAGCGCAGAACGCCATCCGCACAGGCACACAGGCGCAGTCTGCCGTCGCCACCGGCGCGCCCGAGAACGAACTATGACGCAATCCACGACGCGCACGCCCGGCAAACAATCCACGTTCACCCGGCGCTGGAAGTGGAACAAACGCGCGCCGCTGCGCGGCTTCTACAACGGCTGGCTGCGCGCGTGGTATGCGCTCGGCATGAAGCATCGCGTCATCCACCCAGAACACATGCCGAAGACCAGCGGCGTGATCGTGATGATCAACCATATCAACTGGGCCGACCCATTCGTAGTGCTGGCAGCGCTGGGCCGGCCGATTACGCCGATGGCCAAGGTAGAAGCCTTCGAGGATTGGCGGGTGCGCTGGTTGGTGGAACCCTACGGCGCAATCCCAGTCCATCGCGGCGCGGTTGACCTGCAAGCGATCAAATCGGCGACCGAAGTGCTGAGCGCGGGCGGCGCCGTGCTCATCTCGCCGGAGGGCACGCGCAGCAAAACCGGCGCATTGATCCACGCGCAAGAGGGCCTGGCCTTCCTGGCGGCACACACCAGCGCATGGGTCGTGCCAACCGGCATCGTCGGCACGCCGGAGATCCTGCCCGCGCTCAAAAAGCTGCGCCGAGCAGAGGTTACAATCACCTTGGGCGAGCCGTTCAAGCTAAATTCCGGCAACAAGAAACTCTCGCGCGATCGGCTCCGGGAGTTGACCGACTACGCGATGCACCGACTGGCCGCGATCTTGCCGGCGCACATGCGCGGCGTCTACGCCGATGTGTAACGCACCGAACCTGCACGATGGGCATCATCGAATCCGTCGAACCTGGAAGCCTGGCCGACTGCGCCGGGTTGCGCACCGGTGACGACCTGCTCGCCATCAACGGCCACCGGCTGCGCGATGTTATTGATGCACAGTTCTACAGTGCGGAGGATCACGTGATCTTCCGCTTCATGCGCGCTGGCATGAAGCACGAGGTTGCCGCACGGCGGGCCTTCGGCCAGTCACTGGGTATCACCTTCCAGCATCCAACCTTCGACATTGACATCCGGCGTTGCAACAACCTGTGCCCGTTTTGCTTCGTGCTGCAGAACGCGCCGCGCATGCGCCGCACGCTCTACATCAAAGACGACGACTACCGCTATTCTTTTCTGTTCGGCCACTTCGTCACGCTGACCAACCTGAGCGCCGAGGATTGGGAGCGTATTGCCGAACAACGGCTGACGCCGCTCTACGTGAGCGTGCACGCCACCGACTTGGAGACGCGGCGCAAGTGCCTGCGCAATCCAACTGCACCGGACATCGTGGCGCAACTGCACTGGCTGGCCGATCACGGCGTTGCCACGCACACTCAAATCGTTGTCACGCCGGGGCTGAACGACGGCGAACACCTGGAAGAAAGTGTGCGCCAACTGGCGACGCTCTATCCGCACGTGATGTCGGTGAGCGTCGTGCCGGTCGGACTGACCCAACATCACAAATATGGCTATCGCCCGCACACGAAGGCAGAAGCAGCCAACGTGCTCAAACGCATCGAAGCCTGGCAGACCGAGTTTCGCCAAACGCTCGGCGTTCGCTTCGTGTATGCGACCGATGAATGGTATCTGGTCGCCGGCCGCAGCGTGCCACCCAAGCGTGCCTACGACAGCCTCGCGCTCCAAGAAAACGGCCTGGGCATGGTGCGCGATTTTCTCGACGAATGGAAGCGGGTCCGGCGCACGGAATTAGCAGCATCCAGCCTCTCCCGACTTCCAATTTTCAACTCGCAATTCCGCGAAGCAACGCTGGTCACGGGCACTCTGTTCGCGCCGGTCCTGGAAAGAGCAGCGCGCGAGTTTACCCAAATCACCGGCATTCCGCTGCATGTCGTGCCGGCGAAGAACCAGCAGCTGGGCGAAACGATCACTGTCGCCGGTCTGCTATGCGGCGAGGACGTGATTCACCAACTCACCGGTGCGGCAGGAGAGTTGATCATCTTACCGCGCATCATGTTCGATCATCCCAACGGCGTCGCGCTAGATGACGTGTCGCCTGCAGACATCGCTCAAGCTTTACATAAGTCTGTAGCGTTGGCCGATTGGATGGGTGACGTAGTGGACGCGTTTACGGGCAACAATAAACTTGTTTTCACGCCGCAAACAGATGTGTCACAACTAGTGATCGTGCGGGAAGGCGGCTGGGCAGTCGAAAAGTACCTGTAGCCTTCGACGCAATGCTCTGACCAAATTACACAGCACAAGGAGTTACAACTGAGGTTCGTACTATGCCAACCACCAGGAGTCGAAACATCACCCTCGCCCTCGCAACCGCGTTGATCATCAGCATCGGCAGCGCGCATGGTGCACGCGCCCAGTCACAAGGCGTCGAACTGGTCGTGACGTCGCCTACGCTCAACGTCCGGAGCGCGCCTAGCACCGGTGACAGCATCATCGGACAACTCGCCTGTGGCCAGAAAGTGATTGCCGACGCCAAGACAGCCGACGGCGCCTGGTACCGTATCAACTTCAACGGGCGCACCGGTTTCGTCTTCGCACAGTTCGCCGTCCCCGGCGGCACCTGTGCGACGGCCAACGCTGCAGCTGCGCCGGCAGCAGCACCCGTGCAGACGACCGGCAGCAGCAACGTCACCGTGACCTCCGAAGCCTTGAATGTGCGCAGCGCACCAAGCCTGAACGGCGCGATCGTCGGCCGGCTGAAGCGCGGTGATGTCTTACAAGCGACCGCCAAAACCGCCGATGGCAAGTGGCTGGAGATCGTTTATAACAACAGTAAGGCCTACGTCTTCGCGCAATACACCTCGTTCGGTGGCGCAGCGCCTGTAGCCGGCGCAGCCACCCTGGCGCCTGCGTCTGCGCCGGCGCCGGCCGCGTCAAGTGGTAAGTGGGCATTCGAGCTGGGCGGCCACATGGGCAGCACCAACGTCTTTCCCCAAATGCGCGACGTCGGCATGACCTGGGTGAAGTTCCAGACGCAAGACACCGATATCCCCGGGCGCATCTCTGCTGCAAAAGCCAACGGCCTCAAGGTGTTGATCGGCGCCGTCGGCGAACGCGCGCGCGCCGCCGATCCCAACTACCACAAGGAATTCGCCGCTTATCTGGCCACATTGGTCCAACAAGGCGCGGACGGCATCGAGGTGTGGAATGAACCGAACCTCGACCGCGAGTACGGCGGGCCTGGCAACGGGCAGGTCAACCCGGAGAACTATGCCAACATGCTGCGAGAAGCCTATATCGCGATCAAGGCGGCCAATCCCAACGCCCTTGTGATCGGCGCAGCGATGGCGCCCACAGGCTACTTCGGGGGCAACTGTACCAACGCCGGCTGCGATGACGCGCCCTTCCTGCAACGCCTGGCCGCGACCGGTGCAGCGCAGTGGATGGACTGCATCGGCGCGCACCACAACGGCACGATGGTCGGCCCGGACCAGACCAGCGGCGCACCAGTCGCCAACGACCACCACCAATGGTATTTCTGGGGCACGCTCAACGTTACCTACAACGCCTTCGGCGGCAAGATCCCGGTATGCTGGACCGAGCTGGGCTACGTCACGCCAGAAGGCATCGGCCCCATCGTCGCGCCGAACTTTCAGTGGGGCAACAACATCACGCTAGCGCAACAGTCGCAATGGCTGGCGCGCGCTGCGCAGCTCTCGCGCGAGAGCGGCAAGGTGCGCTTGATGATCATCTGGAACATGGATCGCCGGCAATACGACGCCGAAGACCCTCAGGCCGGCTATTCGATCTTCCGGCCGGATGGCTCATGTCCGGCGTGCGCTGCGCTGAAAGCGGTGATGGGACGCTAGACGAACAACGGAAAGGCCGTGTAGTTGTAAAGCAAAAAAGCGAGAGGCAGACGGCTGCTTCTCGCTTTATCTTGTACACACGCTCACCGGCGACTATCATCAATACCATGTGCGGCATCATCGGTTATCTTGGCCCTCGAAACGCGACCTCGATCATTCTCAACGGCCTCAGGCGCCTGGAGTATCGCGGCTACGACTCCGCCGGCATCGCTATCTTGAGCAACGACGGCATTCATGTCACCCGTGCTGTAGGCAAACTGTCGAATTTGGAATCGAGATTGCAGCAAGGAGGAGACAGCCCTCCATTCGCAACGCGCGATGCGCCACACTCAATGGGCATCGGCCACACGCGCTGGGCCACGCACGGCGGCGTAACAGAGCACAACGCACACCCACACCTAAACGACGCCGGCACAATTGCCGTCATCCAGAATGGCATCATCGAGAACTTCATCGAGCTAAAAGGCGAGCTGCAGGCAGAAGGCATACGCTTCCGCAGCGAGACGGATACCGAGGTGATCCCCCACCTTGTAGACTTATATATGAAGGCCGGCATGCCTTTCGTGCGCGCCGCCTTCGCGGCCATCGTCAGGCTGCAGGGCTCGAACGCCGTCGTCATGATGAGCGCGCAAGAGCCAGACAAATTGATTGCCGCGCGGTTGGGCAACGCCGGCGGCATCGTCATCGGCATCAACCCCGATGAGACTTTCGTCGCTTCCGACATCCCCGGCATCCTGGATTACACGCGCAACGTGATCTTCCTGGAAGACGGCGAGGTCGCTATCGCACAGGCTGGCCGGGTCAGCGTATACCGGTTGGATGGCGCGCCGGTGAGCAAGCAACGCCACGTGATCGCCTGGGATCCGGTCAGCGCCGAGAAGGGCGAGTATCGCCACTTCATGCAGAAGGAAATCTTCGAGCAGGCGCGCGCGGTGACCGATACGCTGCGCGGCCGCGTCAACTTCGAGACCGGCGAAGTCACACTGGAAAGTTTGGAAGCAGGGGTAAAGAATGCAGAAAAGTTCCCGGCGCGCATCCACACCGTCGCCTGCGGCACGTCCAAGCACGCCGGGCTGATCGGCAAATTCCTCATCGAGCGCATCGCGCGAGTGCCTGTCGAGGTGGACTACGGCAGCGAGTATCGCTACCGCGATCCGCTCATTGAGCCAGGCCTCGCCGTGCTGGGCATCACCCAATCCGGCGAGACCGCCGATACGCTGGCGGCGATGAGCATAGGTAAGGCGCGCGGCGCACAGGTATGGGCCATCGTCAACGCGATCGGCTCGCAAGCCGAGCGCATGGCCACGGGCGTCATCCACATGCGCGCCGGGCCGGAGATCGGCGTGTGCAGCACCAAGACGTTCCTCACCTCCATCGTAGACCAGTATCTGCTGGCCTGTGCGCTGGCCCAACGTGCCAACGTTCAAACGTTTGAACGCTCGAACGCTGACCCATTTTCTTTGGCGCGCGACCTCGCCCATCTACCCGGCCTGATCGGCCAGACACTCAAGCCCGATCCGATCTACGAGGTGCTGGCCAACTACTTCCACGACCGCCGGCACTTCCTCTTCCTGGGCCGCGGGATCAACTACCCCATCGCGCTCGAGGGCGCGCTCAAACTGAAGGAGATCAGCTACATCCACGCCGAGGGCTACCCGGCGGGCGAAATGAAACACGGCCCTATCGCGCTCATTGACGAGACCATGCCCGTCATATGCGTCGCCGTGCAAGACGGCGTGTACGAGAAGATGATCTCGCAGATCGAGCAGGTGAAAGCGCGCGGCGGCATCGTCATCGCCATCGCCACCGAGGGCGACGGCTTCATCCGCCAGAAGGCGGACTACGTGATCAACGTGCCGGCGGCGCCGGAACTGCTGACGCCCGTGCTCACCGCGATACCCATGCAACGCCTGGCTTACGAAATGGCCGTGCGCCTGGGCTGTGACGTGGATCAACCACGCAACCTGGCCAAGAGCGTGACCGTGGAATGAGGAAGGCTGCTATGCTTGCAGCGTCATGAGCGATCACATCAAGCTGTTCATTCCCGGTCCGGTCGAAGTGCGCAGAGAGATCCTCGATGCACAAACGCAATGGATGATCGGCCATCGCGGCGCGGCGTTTGAGGCGCTGCTCGCGCGCATTCAAGCCAAGTTGCGCCAGGTGTTCTTCACGCGCAGCCGTGTCTTCCTCAGTACTTCATCGGGCACGGGCCTGTGGGAGGCCGCAGCGCGCAACTGCGTGAGCGACGACCCAGATGCCGGCGTGCTGGCGACGGTGTGCGGCGCGTTTAGCGAACGCTGGGCCGATGTGTTCGAGCGCAACGGCAAAGCGACCATCTGGCTGCGCATCGAGGAAGGCAAGGCGATCAAGCCGGAGCTGGTGCGCGAGGCACTGCTGGCCCGCGCCGCCGACCCGAGCAAGAAGCCATTCGAAGCCATCGCCATTGTGCACAACGAAACTAGTTGTGGCGTGATGAACCCACTGGCCGAGATTGTGGCCGTAGTTAAAGCGCTGTCCCCCGACACGCTGATCCTGGTGGACGCCGTCAGTTCGCTCGGTGGGGTGAAGATTGATTTCGACAGCCTGGGCCTAGACGTGCTGCTGACCTCGTCACAGAAGTGCTTCGGGCTGCCGCCCGGCCTGGCATTCGCCGCAGTGAGCGATCGCGCGCTGGCCAAGGCCAAGACGGTCAAGCATCGTGGCTACTACTTCGACTTCGTCGAGCTGGAGAAGTTCTTGCAGAAGAATCACACGCCTGCCACGCCGGCCATCTCGTTGATGTTTGCGCTCGACCGGCAACTGGACGACATGCTGGCCGAAGGGTTGGAGAACCGCTTCGCGCGGCACGCCCGGCTGGCGCAGCTCACCCGCACGTGGGCCGGCGCGCGGTTTGGCCTGTTTGCCGAGCGCGGCTACGAGTCGGACACGGTCACGTGCGTGACGAACACCCGCGGCATAGACGTGAGCGCGCTGAACAAATTCCTAGCCAATCGGGGAATGCACATCTCCGACGGCTACGGCAGCCTGAAGGGCAAGACTTTTCGCATTGCGCACATGGCCGACACCACCGAGTCGGATATGCAAGCGCTCTTCGACGCGATTGACGCATTCTTGAACGCGTGAGATATTACGGCGTCGCCGTGGGCGCAATCGCGCCGACGCTTTGCATCAGCACGCCCATGCGCACGCGCGCGGTCGCGAACAGCGTATCGTTGCCGGTGCGCTGCGCGATCTCGGCAGCCGCCTCCAGGTCCTGGATCGCCTGCCAGAGCTGGTTTGTGTTCTCATACGCCGTGGCGCGGATGAAATAGGCCTCGGCAGGATTGGGCTCGGTTTTGATCAGGCGCGTCATGTCAGCAATCACCCGGTCGTTCTCACCCAGCATGAGGTAGGCTTGCGCTCTCTCGATCAGAAGGTCCCGCTCGCCCAAGATGGCGCGGGCGGACTCGAACGCAGCCGCGCCGGCCGGGTCGTTTTGTCGCTCGAGCAACGCACCCTTCCACACAAGCAACGTCGGGTTGGACGGTACGGCTTCCAGGCCGCGCTCGATCGCCTGGAACGCGCGCGCCACGTCGCCCTCGCGCAACGCGGCCTGGGTAGCAAACAGCGCATCGCCTACCGGGTTGGGCGGGAAGAGCACGTCGCGCAGCAAGAAGCCGACCACACCGATCAAAACGAGCACAGCCAGGCCGGCGGCAAGCTGCTTGAGGCGCCGGCGGCGGTGGGCTGCCACGACCTCCTCCAGCACCCACCACGGCGCCTGCCAGCCAGAGGCAATGGTGCGCCGCAGGGCAACGAACGCCTGCTCCCCGCCGGCTGCGGCAACGATCGGCTTCGCCTGCTTGATCATGCGCTCTTCCACTGACTGCAGGCGCGCTTCTTCGGCGCGCATATCCGCACCAGACGCGCGCAGATCATCGAGCAGCCGATGCGCCTCGGCAACGTTGGTCAACAACGCGCGGACGTTCTCCGGCGTGACTGCGACGAGCGCCTTCTCGGACTCTGCGATCAATGCGCGCAACGCATCACCCTCATTGAGGATACCCACTTCCTGCTGCAGCTTGCCCATCCCGCCGACATTCTACCGAGCGTTGGCCAGTGTGCTATTCTTGCGTTCGAAGCATCATGGGACTCTCAACCGGCATCGTGGGGTTGCCGAACGTCGGCAAGTCCACGATTTTTAACGCTTTGACTGCGGCTGGCGCGCTGGCCGCAAACTACCCTTTCGCCACGATCGAGCCGAACACTGGCATCGTGCCCGTGCCCGACCCACGGCTGAACGAGATCGCGCAGTACATCAAGACGGAGCGCATCGTGCCGGCCACGATCGAGATCGTGGACATTGCTGGCCTGGTGAAGGGCGCGTCGCAAGGTGAGGGGCTGGGCAACCAGTTCCTCAGCCACATCCGGGCTGTGGATGCCATCCTGCACATCGTGCGCTGCTTCGAGAACCCCGACGTAGTGCACGTGGACGGATCGGTGGATCCGGTGCGCGATGTGGAGATCATCGAACTTGAACTCGTGCTGGCCGACTTGGAGAGCGCCGAGCGGCAACTGGAGAAGAACAAACGCGCAGCAGCGCAGCGCGATCCGGAAGCGGTCCAGCGAGTCGCCGTGCTCGAGCCGATGGTAGCGCTGCTGAAAGAGGGCAAGCCCTCGCGCCTGGCGCTGGCCGGCATGGACGTCGCTGCGCAGAGGCTGGCCAAGTCGCTCGGCTTTATCACCGGCAAGCCGGTGCTCTACGTGGCCAACGTAGATGAGCGCGACCCCACCGGCGCATCAAACCCACACGTCGCTCGGTTGCAGGAATGGGTTGCAGCACACGGCGGAGAGATGGTCGTCATCTCCGGTGCTATCGAAGCGGAGATCGCCGCGCTGGAGAGCGAGGAAGAGCGGCGCGAGTTCCTGGCTGGCCTGGGACTAAAAGAATCCGGGCTGGCTCGGCTGGCGCGCGCGACCTACAGGCTGCTCGGCCTGCAGTCGTTCTTCACCGCCGGGCCAAAGGAAATTCGCGCCTGGACGATTCCCATCGGCGCAAAAGCGCCGCAGGCCGCCAGCGTCATTCACTCCGACTTCGAGCGCGGCTTCATCCGCGCCGAGGTATATACGCTGGACGACCTGCGGACCTACAAAACCGAGGCCGCGATTCGCGCCGCCGGGAGATTGCGATCGGAAGGCAAGGAGTATGTCGTGCGAGATGGCGACATCATGCACTTCTTGTTCAACGTGTGAGGCGAGTTAGCGCGTTGCACGTTACACGTTGGCAAGTTGGCACGTTAGCACGTTGGCGCGTTGGCACGTTGCGGATTGGGCTAGCGCATTGCCTGCCAGATGAAGGTTAGGAGCATCATCAAGGCGAACAAGAGTTCGACCATCTGACCGAAGATACAGCCAACCAGATACTGCCCACCGGAACGCAATGCTGGGCGCAGCCGGCGCTGGCGCAGCAATTCAACTACCAGCACGCCCAGCACGCCACCCACCACAGCGCCGATCACCGAGCCAACTACAGGTACGCCGAACGTCAGTAGTGCGCCGCCGACGATACCACCGACGATGGCGCCGGCGACCGTCTTCCATGACGCGCTGCTACGGCGGGTGAAGTAGGCCGTCATCGCCAGGTTGCTGCCCCAGGCGGCGACCACGATCAGCCCCATCACAAGCAGCACCGGCCAGCCGATGCGCTGGAACCCATCACTGGAGGCCCACACCAACGCTCCAGCCCAGATCATCAACGGGCCAGGAAGCACTGGAATGAACACGCCGACGATACCGATGGTGATCAGCACGACGCCCAACACCTGCGTCGCGTCCTGCGGGCTCAACAAGAATGAAATCACGCGATGAATATATCAGCATATGGGCTGCTCGCCTCTCAACGATTGGGGCATCAACGAGGTCATCCTGTCTTCAGCCAGTCAACAGATTTGACAACCTTCCGTGCCTCGCATACATTCTCACCCGTGATCGCGATGACGTACCGCGACCTTGATGCGCGCAGCGTGCTCGATGCATCTCACAATTCACCTCTGCTGCCGGTTGTAAGAAACCCTGGCTGACGCTCCGCGCGGGGTTTCCCACTCAATCCACTTCGTTTAAGGGAGGTTGTATGAAACAAGAAGTCACCATCACCGTCAACGGCGTGACGCACACACGCACGGTCGAGCCGCGCCTGTTGCTCGTGCACTTTCTGCGCGACGAGCTGGGCCTAACCGGCACGAATGTCGGGTGCGACAGCAGCCAATGCGGCGCCTGCACTGTCCACCTGGACGGCCAGGCGGTCAAGAGTTGTACCGTGTTGGCCGTGCAGGCCGACGGTTGCCGCGTCACCACAATCGAAGGGTTGGCCGACGGCACGTTGCACCCGCTGCAACAAGCGTTCTGGGAAAAGCATGGCCTGCAATGTGGCTTCTGCACGCCCGGCATGATCATGGCCAGCGCGGACCTGCTCAACCGCAATCCCAACCCGACAGAAGAGGAGATCCGCCACAGCCTGGACGGCAACTTGTGCCGCTGCACCGGCTACCAGAACATTGTCGCGGCGGTGCAAGCGGCGGCAGAGGCGATGAGAAAGTGACGAGTCTTGAGTTGCACGCGACAACTCGAAACTCACCGAACAGGAGGTTGAGATGGCAAAGGTAATTGGACAAGCGATCAAAAGAAAGGAAGACCCGCGATTGATCACCGGCGAGGCCAAGTTCCTGGATGACATCCAGTTGCCCAACATGGCCTACGTGGCGATCCTGCGCAGCCCCTACGCCCACGCGCGCATCAAAAGCATAGACACATCGAAGGCCGCCGCGTTGCCCGGCGTGATCGGCGTGTTCACCGGCAAGGACTTCATGGACATCAACCCGATGCCGTGCGCCTGGCAAGCCGGCGGCGTGAAGAACAACGTCAACACCCCGCGCGTGCTGGAGCCGGAGAAGGTGACGTTCACCGGCGCGGGCGTGGCGTGCGTGGTGGCCGAGAGCCGCTACATCGCCGAGGACGCGCTGGCGCTGATCGAGGTGGATTGGGAACCGTTGCCGGTCGTCGTGAACGCTAAGAAAGCCACCGAGCCCGGCGCGCCGCAGATCCACGAGAACGCCCCCAACAACATTGTGATGGAGTGGGAGTGCGGCAACGCGACTGCGGTCGAGCAAGCCTTCGCCGAGGCGGAGGTCGTGATCAAGCAGCCGCTCATCAACCAGCGCCTGATCCCCACGCCGATGGAGACGCGCGGCTGCGCGGCCATGTACCTGCCCTACACCGAGGAATACACGGTGTGGATCACCTCACAAGCGCCGCACGTGCACCGGTTGTTGATGACCGCTTTCGTGTTCGGCATCCCCGAGACCAAGATGCGCGTGATCTCACCCCAGGTGGGCGGCGGCTTCGGCGCAAAGATCTTCCTATATCCGGAGTACCCGCTGGTGGCGGCGCTGGCCAAGAAGATTGGCAGACCGGTCAAATGGCAGGAGACGCGCTCCGAGAACTACCGCGCCACCACGCATGGCCGCGACCACATCACCGAACTCGAAGTCGCCGCGAAGAAGGACGGCACAGTGACCGCGCTGCGCGTGCACACCTACGCCAACCTCGGCGGCGTGCTCAGCACCATCGCGCCCGGCATCCCGACCACGCTGTATGGCCGGTTGCTCAGCGGCGCGTATCACATCCCGCACATCTATTGCAAGGTGTGGGGCGTCTACACCAACACCGGTATGGTGGACGCTTATCGCGGCGCCGGCCGGCCCGAGGCGACCTATGCCGTCGAGCGGGCCATGGACCTCGTCGCGCAAGCGACAGGCGTTGACCCGGCCGAGGTGCGCCGCAGGAACTTCATCCGACCAGAGGAGTTTCCTTACGCGCCCGCCGACAACATTTTGTCCGGCCTGAAGTACGACAGCGGCAACTACAAACCCGCGCTCAACCGCGCGCTCGAGCTGGCCGGCTATGCCGACTTCCGCAAACAGCAGGCCGAGGCGCGTAAGCAAGGCAAGCTGCTCGGCGTCGGCCTGTCGTCGTACATCGAGATCTGCGGTGTCGCGCCGTCGGCGTGGATCGGCCTGCCCGGCCAGGGCTGGGGCGCCGGCCTGTGGGAGAGCGCCAATGTGCGCGTGCACCTTACCGGCAAGGTGGTCGTGACGACCGGCTCGCAGAACCACGGCCAGGGTCACGAGACTACCGTCGCCCAGGTCGTCGCCGAAGAGCTGGGCGTGAGCGTGGATGACGTGATCGTGCAGCACAGCGACACACTCGGCACGCCGTTCGGCTACGGCACCTACGGCAGCCGCAGCGCCGCCGTCGGCACGGTTGCAGTCTACAACTCCCTCCAGCGCATCAAAGAGAAGGCGCGCAAGCTGGCCGCGCACCTGCTGGAGGCAGCCGAAGAAGACATCGTGTACAAGGACGGTAAGCTGTTCGTCAAAGGCTCGCCGGACAAGGCCAAGACCATCCAGGAGATTGCCGCCGCTGCTGCCATCGGCTACAGTCTGCCAAAGGGCATGGAGCCCTTCCTGGATGACACGGCCTACTACGACCCGCCCAATTGCACCTTCCCCTTCGGCACGCACGTGTGCATGGTCGAGGTTGATCCCGAGACCGGCGCAGTGCAGATCCTCAAGTATGTCGCCGTGGACGACGTAGGCAACGTGATCAACCCGATGATTGTGGATGGCCAGCTACACGGCGGCATCGTGCAGGGCGTCGGCCAGGCACTCACCGAAGGCGCCGTCTACGACGAAAACGGCCAACTGCTGACCGGCACGCTGACCGAATACGCCGTGCCAAAGGCCAGCTTGATGCCGAAGATCATTCAGGATCGCACGGTAACGCCGACGCCGGTGAACCCGCTCGGCATCAAAGGCGCGGGCGAAGCCGGCACAATCGCCTCGACGCCCGCGGTCGTCAATGCCGTCGTGGACGCCTTGTCGCATCTGGGAGTGAAGCACCTGGACATGCCGCTCACGCCGCAGCGGGTGTGGGCCGCTATGCACAAAAATTGAGTGAAGAATTGAGAATGAGGAATTGAGAATGAAGAATTGAGAAAAGCCGATGGACGAGCCAAGCCATTCGCCGCAACGGATTCAGGACCGGGCGTTTGAGTTTGCGTGCCGGATTGTGAGGCTACATGAATATCTGTGCAAGAAAAGCGAGACGGCGCGGCGAATTGGCAATCAGTTACTCGATTCGGGCACTTCCATCGGCGCGAATCTGGAAGAGGCGGATGCTGGTCAGAGTCGCGCAGATTTCATCTCAAAGTGCAGCATCGCGCTCAAGGAAGCGCGAGAGACGCATTTTTGGCTCAGGCTACTTGCAGCAACGAATCAAGTTTCTGCAGATCAGCTCAAGCCGTTGACGCAAGAGGCGAATGAAATCATCGCGATCCTGACAACTATCGTCCGCAAGTCAAGAGGCAACAGGGAAGTCTAACCTTTCTCAACTCTCAACTCTCAA
>CALGMA010000028.1 GCA_937959265.1 uncultured Anaerolineae bacterium
GGCCGGCGACGTCTATTTGCCGCTGGCGCTGACCGGCCTGGCGCTGCTCACCCTGCTGGTCGGCGGCGTCGCGCCGAAGCGCATCCTGAGCGCGCTCGTCCCGCTGGCGCTGGTGGCGCTGGGCTTTCTGGCGCTGTATCCTCTGATCGTCCGGCGCGAGCTGGTGATGCACACGCCGGCGGTCGCGCGTATCGGCGACCTGGTGATCTACGCCGGCGCGCTGCGCCTGGGGCTGGTCGCCATGGCGCGCGTCCTGGCGCTGGTGAGCCTTTCGCTGATCTTCAGCCTGACCACCCAGGTGGACGACTTCGTGCGCGCGCTAGTGCAACAGGCGCGGGTGCCATATCGCGTGGGCTATGCGGCGTTGGCGGCGTTGCGCTTCGCCCCGTTGCTGCGCGATGAGCTGGCGCAGATCCGCGCCGCCCACCGCGTGCGCGGCCTAGCCCGGTCGGGCGTGATGGGCGAGCTGGCGCAGGCGCGCCGCGCGCTGGTGCCGCTGCTGGCCTCGGCCATCCGCCGCGCCGAGCGCGCTGCGCTGGCCATGGACGGGCGCGCTTTCGGCGCCTATCCGCAGCGCACTTACCTGCGGCGCGTCACGCTCGATTGGGCCGACGTTGGCCTGGCGCTGCTGCTGTGGGCCGCCGCCGCCGCGATCCTCCTGGCGCTCTGGGCGTTGGGGTGGCTCGCGCCGCTCAGCTTCGTGCATCGCGTGTGAGCGCTCGTTGGCGCGGCTGCTTTCGCAAAAGCGGCGCCGGCGCATACAATTCCCCGCAATCATCTCGCTGTCTATACCTGTCGAACCCGTTCCCATGATGCGCGATGCCTCTTCCCCCGGCAGCATTGTCCGTTGTAGCAATCTAGAGGAAGTAACCGCCTTCACCGCCCTGCCAGCAGCCTGACGGAGCGCATCACCCGCAGGTGCCTGTACGGCGCCTTCGCCTCCCCACAATTTCGATCTCTGCCACCACTGCTACATGGGCTTTGACGGCGCCAAAAGCGTGCTGCCGACGGGATCAACACGCCCAAGTTGCAGATGCAACGGCGCACATCACGGCCGATGAGGAGGAAGGGAGGCTGTGCATGCAGGAGGCCGATGCGGTCTGCGCCAACCAGCCGCTGTACCAGCTGACCTACACACCCCGGCCACCGCTTTTTGAACGTCAATCGCAGCGAGCAGGGCGCCGAGCCGATCCGACAACGCTGCGCTGCGTGCTCAAACGCAGGCTGGCAGCGATATCTTCGGCCTGGGAACCCAGCCGGCATAGGCACCGGACGGCGGCCAGGCACTTCACCGCCGGTCGAACCCCAGGCCGTGCGCGATCGCCGCAAGGCGCGAGCCGACGTTGACCATCAGCGAGCTGTAGTTGGGGAACAGCTCGGCGTCGCGCAGGGCAGCGACGAAGTCCTGCGGCGTGGTGTATTCGCGGATGCGCATGCGGCTGATGCCGACCTCCTGCAACGTATGCGCATCGCTGGCGCATACGCGCGGCAAATCCAGCCGCTGCGCCATGTAATCCGCCTCGTCATTCTTGCTGGTGTCGCGTGTGCGAGCGTTGAACGTCTCGACAAAGTCGAACTCCGAGGCATATTCCAGCAGGCTTTCCATCCCGATGCCAAAGCGGCGTGGATCGAGCGGATGCGACGGGCCGCAGATGCCGCCTTGAGCATGCACCCGGTCAATCGCTTCTTTTAGCGTCAGGCCATCGGGGATCAGCTCACTGATGAAGAGACACAGCAACTCGCCCTGTGTGGTCATCGCCTCCTCGCCCACGATGATCAGGTCGGGCGCCATCTGCTTGGCCAGCAACGCGCCCTCGATCTCGCTGTGGTCGGTAATGGCCAGGCGGTGAATGCCGACCTTATGGGCTTGTTCGATCAGATCGGGCAACTTCACCAGGCTATCCGGCGAGTAGCGCGTGTGGCAGTGCAGTTCGATATCGAGCATACGCGCAATTGTAAGCGCGAAGCAAGTCGTCCGAGGCTATGGCTCGTCCGTCCCACTCAGCGACGAGTTCAACACTTCGCGGTACTGTTGCCCCGGCACAGCCGGGCCGACGATGCCGCGTTCCTCCATCTCTTCGATCAACCGGGCTGCGCGGGTATAGCCGATGCGCAGTCGCCGTTGCAACAGCGAGATCGAAGCCTTGCCTTGCAGTCGCACCGTGGCTACCGCCTCGTTGAAGAGCTTGTCGTCTTTGCCGCCGGCGTTCACTTCGCGGGCCGCCTCGCTCAGCGCCCGGGCCTCCTCCCAGGTAGGCGGCGCGCTGAACAGATCGGCGGCAGACGCAGCTTCCGCTGGTGGGGCAGCGATCACTTGCTCGAGCGCACCGGCCGCGTTCGCCGGCGATGCGTCGCCCAACTGCGCGCGCCAGTGGCGCACCACGCGCTCGATCTCCACAGGGCTGAGGAAGCAGCCCTGCGCGCGCATCGGCGCGGGCTGCTCCGGCGTCACCACCAGCATGTCGCCGCGCCCCAGCAACTTCTCTGCGCCCGGGCCGTCGAGGATGACCCGCGAGTCCACGCTGGTCGCCACCGTGAAGGCGATGCGCGCCGGGAAGTTGGCTTTGATCAGGCCGGTGACGACGTCCACGCTGGGGCGCTGCGTGGCTAGGATGAGGTGAATGCCGGTCGCGCGCGCCATCTGCGCCAGCCGGCAGATGATCTTCTCCGTCTCGTCCGGCGCCATCATCATCAAGTCGGCCAGCTCATCAATCACAACGACGATGTAAGGCAGCTTGTGCAGTTCATCGTCAAGCTTCCCAACCCCCGCTTGCTCCGGCGCGGCGGGGGGAGCCGAGGCTTGGGCCGCGACGTGCGCGTTGAACTCCACGATGTTGCGCGCGCCGCGTTTGGCGAACAAGCGGTAGCGCCGGTCCATCTCGCGGGTGACCCATTGCAGCGCCGCCGTCGTCTTCTCCAGGTCCACCACCACCGGTGCAATGAGATGCGGGATGCCGTTGTAGCCGGTCAGCTCCACGCGCTTGGGGTCAATCATCAACAGGCGCAGGTCCTCCGGCGAGTTCGCACACAGCAAGGTGACGATGATGGCGTTCACACATACGCTCTTGCCGGAGCCGGTCGTGCCGGCAATCAGCAGATGCGGCATGCTGGTCAGGTCGGCGACTACCGGCCGGCCGCTCACATCCTGTCCCAGCGCCAGCGGCAGGCGGGTTTTACGGCGCAGCGCTTCGAATTCCTCGCTCTCCATCACATCGCGCAAGGCAACCAGCGCAGTCTCACCGTTGGGCACCTCGATGCCGACGAGGGCGCGGCCGGGGATCGGCGCTTCGATACGGATGCGCGGCGCCGCCAGCGCTAGCGCCAGATCGTCGGCCAGCGCCGCGATGCGGCTGACCTTGACCTTCACCTGCTTGCCGCCTTTCAACTCGTTGAAGCCTGGCTCGACGCCGAACTGGGTGATGGTCGGCCCGCGGTTGACTTCGACCACGCGGGCCGGCACGCCGAACGCGCGCAGCGTGTCCTCGATCAGCGCCGCGCGTTGCCGGATGTCGGCTT
Source organism: uncultured Anaerolineae bacterium (assembly GCA_937959265.1). Classification (GTDB taxonomy): domain Bacteria; phylum Chloroflexota; class Anaerolineae; order J036; family Brachytrichaceae; genus JAAFGM01. Next base: position 3,517 of record CALGMA010000028.1, read on the forward strand.
CTTTCATGGTCGCGTCGCTCCCCGGCTCGAGGACATCCTCCATCTTGGGCAGCGCCCAGTCCCGCTGGAAGGGATAGATCGAGGAGACCGCAGCCGCCGGAGCTGCTGCGGGCGACGGTTGTTGCTGTTGCACCGGCTCGGCCTTGCTCGTTGCGCTCGCGGGAGCTGCTGCGTCGGGTGCGCCGATGATGCGCGGCGGCGGCACGCGGTTGGTCTGGCCGCGCGATACCGTCGTGTTGATCTTCAGGGCCGCAGCCGGCTCCGCGCCGTGCGGCGCCTCGCTGATCGTTCGCGCCGGCGGCAGCTCGGTGTCCGATGGCGCAGCGGGCGGCTCGCCGCCCTTCACTTCGCGCTGTCGCCTGGCTGACGCACCGCGCGATCTCGGCCCACGAATGATCAGCCCGCCATCTCGGCCGTAATCCGGCTCGATGATGTCGTCGGTAGGCGCGCCGGGGACGCGCGCGACGTTGGTCGCCGCCGGGTCTGGCTTCGGCGCGGTGAAGGCTTGCCGCACCGCCTGAAAGAGCTGAGAGAAGGAGATATCTGCGATCAACATCATGGCGGCAATCCAGGCCATGACGATCATGAATCCGGCGCCGATGTTACCTAGAAGGCCGATGAACGTGCTGAGGATCAGCCAGCCCAACTCGCCTCCCCCCTGCGACGCAGCGCCAATCGCTGCGCCGTCCACATCCTTGGCGGCGATCATCGCCAGGCCGTGCAGGGTCGCCAAGGCGATGAGATAGGCCAGCACCGCGCCACCCAGGCGCTTGGGCCGGAGGCGCGGGAAGCGATCGCCGAAACGCCGGACGAGTAGATAGATGCCGAGCGCCGCCAGGATGGCCGGCGCAAGATAGACGCCCCAACCAAACAACCGCCCGACGATCTCCAGCCAGCCGTTGAGGATTGGGCTGCGTTGCGTGGAAAGCAAACCGAAGAGGGTGAGCGCAGCCGCGGCCAGCAGCACGATGCCGCACGCGTCGAGCCAGCGGTCGAGGTCAAACTGCAACGGCGCAGGATCGGGCACGCCGCCCTTCCTGGGCTTTCTCTTGCTTGCGCTGGACTTATCGGCGAAATTCCTCATCGGACAGATGTTCTACATTATATGCGGGACGCAGCGCGATAAGGCATCCAGAACCGCCACGAATATCAAGAACAGGGGGTTGGGACGTTAGCACGTTAGCACGTTGGCACGTTAGCGCGTTGCATCCGGCACCACTACGAATGCCAAGAAAAGAGGATGCAAATGCGAAGCGTTCGCCCACCCAGGGGATCCCAGCGGCGGCTATAATTCTTGTTCGGTCGCCTCAGCCTGATGAGAAAGAATCTGATCTGCCTGGTCGCAGTGTTGATCGCCGCCGCAATGCTATTGGTTGACGCGCCGAACCGGGCGAGGAGATTACCTGTCGGCGCGCAGCTCGCTTCACCGGCCGCCTACGGATGGCACACCGATCACCTCAAGCCCGAGTCGGATCACGCTGCTGCGCCTGACTGCCATTCGGCGCGCAGAAGCTCAGCCTGTTGTTTGCACGGCATGATTTGCTGCGTCGCATTGCCCGATCCGCGCATTTGCCTGTTTACACATTGTTGCGGCGCAGCAAATTCCCTCGGCGCAGCAAACCACCCGTTCGTCCCCGCAGTCCCTCGCCAGCCGCCTCGCGGCGCCATCGGTTGACCTTTGACGCGCCGCGGCGCCCATCCTGGCGCGTTGCGGCCAAAGACGCGCGACGAACCCGATCCAAGCCGGCGCCCCAACCCACACAGGGCTGCCGGACGATGGCTTATGCAATTTAGCTTGAAGAGAAGACATGAAGACGCACATCCGCGCGGCTTGTATTGCCGCGACCCTTTCGCTCTTGACAGCATGCGCCGGCGCCCAGCCTGCGCTGCCCACGACCACTACCGATCAACAACCGCCGGCGACAGCATCCCAAGCCCTGTCTCCCATGCACTCGGGCGAGCACGGCGCGATGATGATGGATGCGCCCTTCGACGCGATGTTCATTGACGGCATGATCGCGCACCATGCAGGCGCCGTCGCAATGGCCAAGCAGGCGCTGGACGAGGCGCAACGCCCAGAGATCAAAAAACTGGCTCAGGCGATCATTGCGGCGCAAGAGGCGGAGATCGCCCAGATGAAGCGATGGCGCGCTGCCTGGTATCCGAACCTGAGCGATACCGGCGGCATGCACGACGTGGACATGGGGCCGATGTCGGTCGCCGCAGGAGACGCCCCGTTCGACATTCGCTTCATAGAGGCGATGATTCCCCACCACGAGGGCGCAATCGCCATGGCCCGGATGGCGCTGCAAAAGTCCGCGCGGCCGGAGATCAGACAGCTTGCCGAGGCGATTATCGCCGCCCAGCAGGCCGAAATCGAGCAGATGAAGCAGTGGCGCGCCGCGTGGACGAAGTGATCGTCGCGCAGGGCGGTCGGGCGTTCTCCGACGCCCGACCGCGACACCCCGCGGCAACTACGCGCCGAACTTCTGCAGCCGGCCGGCGTGTGCCAGCGCTAGCGGCATGATGTCCCTGGCGTAGAAGGTGCCCAGCCCGCCGCGCGCGCAGGCGCGCTCGCCGAAGTGCGTGCTGCCGTCGCGGCGGGCCGTGGCCGGCGCCCATAGCAACAGCGGCACAGGGTGCCACGAGTGGCTGCGCAGTTGGCTCGGCGTGCTATGGTCGCCGGTGACGATCAGCACGTCGGGCTTGAGGTTCAGCAGGGTCGGCAGCGCCGCGTCCACCTCCTCGATCACGGCGCGCTTGGCCTCGAAGTCGCCGTCCTCGCCGCGGCTATCGGTGTACTTGACGTGGATGAAGAGGAAGTCGTAGTCGTTCCACACGCGCGCCGCGGCCTCGAACTGCTCGCGCGCGTTGTGCGCGTCGTGCGCGATGCGCGCCATGCCGGCCAGCGCCGCCACGCCGCGATACATCGGGTAGATGGCAATCGCGCCGGCCCGCAGGCCGTACACGTCCGCGAACTTCGGCAGGCCCGGCTCTTTGGCGAAGCCGCGCAGCGTCAGCCCGTTGGCCGGATGCTCATCGCGGATGACCGCGCCGGCGCAGGCGATCCAGCGGTTGAATAGCTCGGCGGCGCGTTGCGACGCCGCATCGCGGGCAACCGCCGGCAAAGGCGGCGAGCCGGTGCGCTGCGGGTCGGTGTCCTCGATGTTGCCCGTCAGCCCATCGCCGCGCATCACCACCACAAAGCGATAGTCCTGCACCGGCTCGACGAAGACCTCGATGCCGTCGCCGACGGTGATCTGGGCGTCGTTGATCTTCTTGACCAGCCGCGCGCACACCTCGGTGGGGATGCGGCCGGCGCGCCGGTCGGTGATGCGCCCCTGCGCGTCAAGCGTGCAAAAGTTGCCCCGCGCGCACACATCCCGATCGGTGACGTTGAAGCCGATGCCGACGGCCTCCAGCACGCCGCGCCCGATCTCGTAACGCAACGGGTCGTAGCCGAACAAGCCCAGGTGCCCCGGCCCGCTGCCGCTGGTCACGCCGATGGCCACCGGATAGTGTTGGCCCAGGCAGCCCTCGCGCGCCAGCCGGTCGAGGTGGGGCGTGTGGGCCGCCTCGAGTTCGGTCTTGTCATCTTCGGGCCGGGGCAAACCGCCCAGCCCGTCCATCACGAGCAAAATGATCTTCGTCTGCGCCGGTTGAACCAGCGCCTTGATGAGTTCAAAGTCAGCCATGCTTAGCGGATTGTAATCTCGCCGATCTTCAAGCGGCCGTCGGCAGGGGCGCCGTCCTGGGCGATCGGCAGGCGCGCGCCGGTGTCTGGGTCGTAGAGGCCGACGAACACGCTATACGCGCCCGGCGGCGTCTCAGGCGCGATCCACGCCCCGCGCCGGTCGGCGATGCGCTCATTGGCTTGCCATCCGTTCGTCGGCCTGTAGCCGGCGACCGGCTCGCTGTCGTGTTGGGCAACCGGCGGGCCGTCCGGCGGGCCGACGTGGACGAACACCTTATAGCGCCGTTCCGGCTTCGCCCGCGCCTGCCACGTCAGCTCGATGGGCACGATATCGCCGCGATGGGCCTCGCCGAACCGTCCGCGCGCTTCCACCAGGGTAATGGCGTCGCCGAACGCCGCGCCGGTGGCGACCGGCCAGGCGTCGCGGTCGGCGCCGCTGTCGTAGATCGCCAGACGAATGTTGCCTACCCAGCGCTCATGCGCCTTGTAGAGGCTGCCGCTCATCCACAACTCGTACCAACCCTCCGGGTCGGCGTCGCGCTCGGCGAAGTACAGCGCGAAGATGCGCCGGTGCGCCGATGCGATCGCCTGCATCTCGGCAGCGACGGCTTCGTATGTCGCCGGCCGATACGCCAACGGGAAGAGGTTGCGGTCGTCGCGCTGGTAGTAAGTGAACACTTCCCACTGGTTCGGCGCGAGGAAGAGCACCGCGTCATCGGGGCGCGCGTCGGCCGCGATCAGTTGCTGGATGCCGCGGTAGTCGTCGCGCGCGTAGGCGGGGTTGTCATAGAGGTTGCGCAGCGAAGGGATGAGCGTCGCGGCCGGGATGAGGGCGAGGGCCGCCGTGAGCGCCGGGGCGCTGAGCGGGTGGGCGCGCTTGCGTCGCGCAGCGACCATCGCCATCCCCTCATCCACAACCACGGCGACGCCGCGCGCCGCCAAGACGCACAACGGCAGCACGCACACCAGCAAGAACTTGAGGTATGCCTCGCGATACAAGCCAAGGGCAAGCAACAGGATCGGCGGCGTGCCCATCAGCGCGAGCATGGCCAGCCGCTCGGCCAGCGCCTTTCGCCTGCCAAGCCCGACGCCGAGGGCGACGCACACGGTAAATAGCCCAACCGGCAGGAGCGCCTGGTCGAGCGGCAGTGTGCGACCGACGATCAACGCGCGGTAGGCGTCGAGCAGCGCCGCGCCGAACGCATAGGCCGGCCGCTCCACCCCCCACCCCTGCACCTGGCGAATCGCCACCGGCAACCATGGCAGAAAGATGGCGATGGCGACGACGTTTGCCAGGACATAGCGCATGAGCGCGTCGCGCCGCGAGCGCGCGGCGCAAACGCTGAGTTGCGCCAGTGCGAGATAGGCCATGCCCTGCGCGATCATCACGAACGGATAGGCGTAGTGCGTCCACAGGCCGGCGGCGGTCGCGGTGACGTAGAGCAGCGCAAAGGGCAGCGATGGGCGATCGGCGGTTGGCGCGCAGCAGGTCGCGGGAGTTGATCGCCGATACGCCATGCGCAGGACCGCCCAGGTGCTGGCGGCGGCGCAGAGCGCCAGCAACGCATACATGCGCGCTTCCTGGGCGTAGTAGATCGCGAAGGGCATGACGGCCAGCAAAAACGCGGCGACGAGTCCGGCGCGCCGGCCGAACGCATCGCGGCCGAGCAGGTAGGCACACAGCACGGTCAGGGCGCTGCACGCGGCAGAGAACGCGCGCAGCGCAGCCTCGCCCTCGCCGAAGACGGCGCGCCAGTACTTCAACGCGATGTAGTAGAGCGGCGGGTGAATGTCACCGGCGGCGCCGGCGACAATCAACGCCAGCGGCCGCTCGGCGATGCGCGCGCTGTTCCCTTCGTCGTACCACAGCGACTGCGCGCCGATCTTGTGCAGGCGCAGCGCCACCGCCAACACGAGGATCGCGCCCAGGATGAGCCAGTGCGGACGAAACGGAGTGGAATGCAGGCGCGCGAGCATGGATGCGACGCGAGCGCGCGAGGCGCCCAGCGCCGCATTCTAAACCGCGGAGCGGCGCGCTGGCGCAGGGGCGTATCAGCGCTTGCGGCATACGTCACGATCGGGTAGGCGAAGGCGTTGCTTTCACCTGCTCGACGGACAGCATAGGCTTTGGCAAGCCCGCAGCTACGATGATCTAGCCGAAGCACGCGCTCGGATCGCATCCCGCGCTGGATTGAGCAATGAGCGACACATCGCGTTATCGCAGCTTGGACATCTCATTTTGTATTGCGAAGAGTGCAGTCGGCCGCTGCGCAGGTGCTCCGCAACGATCTCGGCCAGCGCACAGATGAACAGCGGATCGTCGTTCAGCGCCGGTGCGCGCTTGAAGTTGGTAACGCCCACTTCGTGCGCCAGCTCTGCATACTCGATGTCGATCTCGTGCAACGTCTCGATGTGGTCGCTGGTGAAGGCGATCGGGACGACCAGCACGTTCTTTCGTCGGCGCGCGCCCAAATTGCGGATGATCTGCTCGGTACTGGGACCGAGCCACTTGAACGGCTTGACTTCGGACTGATAGGCCAGCAGGAATTCGTTTGAGAAGTCGAGGTGCGTCATTACTGCTTGCACGGTGGCGGCAACCTCCTGAGGGTAGGCATCGCCGCGTTCGATCACACTAAGCGGGAGTGAATGGGCGCTGAACAACAGCAGCACGCTGTCGCGCTCATCCGGCGCAAACTGAGCGAGTCCTTCACGCACCTTCTTCGCCATCGCTTCCACAAAAGCCGCGTGCACCGGCCAGCGATCAATCACGCTCCACTCGAAAGCATCGCGCAAGTTCAGGCGGATCAACTCTCGCCACAGCTCGTTCAGGCTGGCGCCGCTGGTGCTGCAACTCCACTGTGGGTACTGGGAAAAGGCCACGGCGCGCCAGACGCCATCTGCGCGCATCTGCCTGAGCGCCTCTGCAGTGAGCGGTTCCGCATAGCGAAAAGCGATGTAGGGTTTGTGCGGCGCAGTCTCCGGCGATAGCCGGTCAAGCAGTTCCGCCATTGCTTCGCCCTGCCGCTTGGTCCAATCATAGATTGGTGAGCCGCCGCCGATCGCGGCATATCTCGCCTGTACCCTCGGCGTCCGGCGGCGCGCGATGAATCGCCCAAGCTGCTTTTGTAAAGGCAACGGAATCAGCTCGCGGTCGAGGAACATGCGCTCTAGGTATGGCCCAACCTCATCCACAGTGCGTGGTCCGCCCAGATTCAACATCACGATAGCGGTTGGAGCGGCAGATTTGCGGTCATGTGAGCGCAGACCGTTTCGAGTCGTCACAGGAGGGGAGCAAGTCAACATGTTATGGAAGCCTCGTCGCCGGATTGTGTTAGATTTATTAAGATTTGCGCGGCATCATATAGGCTTTTTGTCCATGCGGAAGGGTAAATCGTCCTGCCGAAGCGCGCGATCCGTCACGGTGCATGAACTGTGGTAGCCTTCGCGCCCGATGTCCGGCGTGCCTCGCAGCGTCTGGTTGGTGCGACATGGACAAGCCGATTGGAACGTCGCCCGCCGCTACATGAGCATCGCCGACCGGCCGCTGACCCGGTTCGGCGAACGCCAGGCGCTGGCGCTGGCGCGCTTCTTCGCCGCGCGCCGGGTGGATGTGATCGTTCATAGCGGCTTGATGCGCACCGAAGCGACGGCCCAGGCGATCAAAGGCGCGCGCCGCATCCCGGTCTTGGCCGACGCGCGCTGGCGCGAGGCATCGCACGGCGCATGGGAGGGCCTCACCTATCGCGAAGTGATGCAGCGCTACCCAGAGGACGCCGCGCGGCGTTTCGCCGACCCGATCCATTATGCGCCGTCGCAGGGCGAATCGCTGGCACAGTTGGCCCAGCGCGTCGCGCAAGCGTGGCAGGACCTGGGCGCGCAGTTCGCCGGCTGCCGCATGGTCGTGGTGGCCCACAGCGGCCCGATACAGGCCCTGCTCTGCGCGCTGATGGGGACGCCGCCGGCTGAGCATTGGCGCTGGCGGATTGACCTGGGCAGCGTCACCGAAGTGGACTGCTACCCCTCGACGACCATCCTGCGCATGGTGAATCATGTGCCGCCGCTCGCGGCCGGCCATTCCTGACCTGAGCGCGGGGGGCGGAGGCAACGGGGTAGGCGAAGGCAATGCCTTCGCCTACCCCGGCCTACCCAGACCTACCTAGACTTATAGAAGATAAGAGGCGATCATCATGTTCACTGCATTCTTCGAGGCCGTTCGATTTCTCACGCTCATCCCCTTGCCGTTCATGCCGCCGATGACCGGCGAGGATTATGAGCAAACGGTCGCGCGCGCGATGGCGTGGTTTCCGGCCGTCG
>CALGMA010000029.1 GCA_937959265.1 uncultured Anaerolineae bacterium
CTGATTGTGGGTAACCGCGGATTTTTCCCCGACGAATTGGCGCGGGAAGGTCGGGAATGCCTGCTTAAGCTCCTAAAAAAACTTCACGTTGACGTTGTGGCGCTTACCCCGAAAGAGACGAAATTCGGGACCGTGGAGACATGGGAAGACGCTAAACAGTGCGCTGATTTGTTTAAAAAGAACCGTGATCGTATCGATGGCGTGATTGTGACGTTGCCGAATTTTGGGGACGAGCGGGGCGTCGCGGACACGTTGAAGATGGCGGAGTTGAACGTTCCGGTCTTCATTCACGCGTGGAACGATGACCCGAAAAAAATGACGATAGCGCATCGGCGCGACTCGTTTTGCGGCAAGATGAGCGTGTGCAACAACCTGGCGCAATACGGCATCAAGTTCTCGCTCACGACGCTGCACACGTGCGACCCAGCCGGCGAGCACTTCAAGGCCGACTTGCGCAACTTCGTCGGCACCTGTCGCGTGGTGAGGGGCTTGAAGCACGCCCGCGTCGGCGCGCTCGGCGCGCGGCCACAAGCCTTTAACACCGTGCGCTACAGCGAGAAGCTGTTCGAGTTGAGCGGCATCAGCGTCGAGACGCTTGACCTCAGCGAGGCCTTCGGGCGCATCGGCAAGCTGCGCGACGACGATCCAGCAGTGAAGGCATACCTCGACCGCATCCGCGCCTACGCCAAGGTCGGCCCAAATGTGCCGGCAGAGGCGCTGGCCAAGATGGCCAAGCTCGGTGTGGTCATCGAGCGCTGGATGGACGACACGCAGCTCGACATGACGGCCATCCAGTGCTGGACCTCGATGGAGGAATACTTCGGCGTAGTGCCATGCACGATCATGAGCATGATGAGCGACCGGCTACAGAGCAGCGCATGCGAGACCGACGTGGCCGGCGTGGTCGGCATGTATGCCATGGCGCTGGCCAGCGGCAAACCCAGCGCGCTGGTGGACTGGAACAACAACTACGGCGAGGATCCAAACAAGGCTGTGGTGTTCCACTGCTCCAACTTACCAGCACAGGTGTTCACCGACATCCCGGTGATGGATTACCAGGAGATCATCGCCGGCACGGTGGGCGCAGAGAACACCTACGGCACGATGTATGGCCGTGTGAAAGCCGAACCTTTCACCTTCTGTCGTGTGAGCACCAACGACTCCAAGGGACGCATCGAAGCCTACGTAGGCGAAGGCGTGGCAACCGACGATCCACTCAACACTTTCGGCGGCTATGGCGTCGTGCAGGTGGAGAACATGCAGGCGCTGCTGCGTTACATCTGCGAAAACGGCTTCGAGCACCACGTAGCCATGAACATGAGCCGCTGTGCCGATGCTGTCACTGAGGCACTGGGCAAGTATCTCGGCTGGGGCGTATACCGGCATCGGTGAAATCGTAGAGGCGCGACGTGTCGCGCCTCTACTCCAGCCCTAGCAACCGGACGCTGATTCGTCCAATCCAGAATCACCGCCCCACTACAGGATGCGAATTCAGCGGCGCCTGCTGAGCCGCCGGGCTGAGATCTATAGCGGCGGAGATGGTGTAGCGCTGCAAGAGCAGCAGCCAAGGCACGGCCATCGCAAACACCACCAGCTCGAACAGCACAAAGCTCATGCCGCCGGCCAACCACACCACGATTGCGGCGACAATGGTCAATCCCATCACCGCCGATGCGATGTGGAAGGTGCGCGGGAATCCAGGGGCCAGCCAACGCATGAATACCATCAGCGCGATGAACGCCAGAGCCATCGCGTGTGAACTCACATCATGAATGATGTTATAACCGGGCCGGTAGCTATACGGGAAGAAACCCACGCCGGCGATGCCCAGGCCGATCACCACGAAACCCACAGTGAAGATGGGCAAGGCGCGCGGCGTTACCACTTGTGGCGCCATCAACTGCATCACGCTGACGATGTGCAACGCACCCACCAATACGCCCAGGCCGGTCAAGATCATCGTTGGATTGAAGATGTCCCACGACGGCGGGTGATCGCCCATGTAACTGAGCGATTCGGTCCACCATTGTGGGTTCGCCACCGTCACCATGCTGGTGAGCAAGCCTAGCGTGACCAGCGCTGCCGACAGCGGGATGACGCTGCGAATAGTGAAGTTGCTGACCGCATAAGCCACGATGAACGCGACCGCTGCGCAGAACATGATCACCAACAGGATCGCCGAGAACCGGAAGATCGTCGTCCCTTTGAAAGCGATATCCAGATAACTGAACGTCAGGCTGACGACTAGGTAGCACAGGAACCCCATCATCAACGCCAGGGTCACACGGCCGATCCAATACAGCGCCGCGCCGCGCGCGTTCAGCGCTTGCCGCTCCAGCGCTGAGAGCTGTGCCGTGTTCATTGACAGCGAGCGGTAGCCGACGAACGCGACGATGATTGCGATGATCACAGCGACCGGCATCGTCGCTGCGCGGATGCTCGAATTGCCGACCAGCGAGACGTTGGGTGTGCCACCGGTAGTGATGATTCCCATGACCAGGCCGATGACGCTGGCGACGAGGGCAGCCAAGCCAGCGAATTGCAATTGGCGGCTCTCAAAAAACGTCGAATGGCTCGATGCAACGGCTAAGTTTTGTACAGAAGGGGGCAGGGGGGCAGTTGTCTTGTCCATCGCAATGAAGAGGAACAGAATCTTCGAGAGAAAGCCTATCTCAACACGAACCAAATTTATCGCAAGCGAAGGTTAATACAAAGCGCGTTTGCCAACAAGGGCAGAACCTGAGGCTTTCAGAGGCGGATGAATCCGCGCAACGCATGGCAAGGCCGGCTACGCGGCTTAAACAGTCGCCGCAGGGCGACGTCGCTCCCGGTGCTCGTGACTTCAGTCGCTGGGCAATCAGTATTTATCCCCTCGCTTCCGGCTCTTCTATATCAGCAGGCCATCGCAGCGTCTGCATCAATCCAAATACTGACTGAGATGAGAAATACAATGAACAAGCGACTTTCTTCCCTCCTACGAAGTTCAATAGCTGGCAGCGTCACGATCGCTGCACTTGCGTTCGCACCGCAGGGCATTGCCATCGCCCAACCGCCGATTACTTCCACTGCAGCGCTGAAACAAGCATGCGAGACCAGCGCCGGCAACACAGTCTTCATCAACACCTCAACCGAAATCAATCAAGGCGTCAGCCTACCGAACTACGAGCAGGTTAATACGGCCTGCCACATCGTGCTCGGCAACGCTGCGTCGCTGGAGTTCGATTCGGTCGCGATGCGCTTCGCCGGCAATCTCACCATCGAAAGCGCCGTAACGAACAAGCTGATCTTCGAGAAAGCAGGGTTGCAAGCACCCAACGTCGCGCTCACGCTGACGGGACTCGGCAGCGAGATCATGGTAAACGAAGCCTGGCTGCGCGGGTTAGCCGGCGACGTGACCTTGACGATGGGTGAAAGCGGTAAGCTCATGCTCAAAGGTGCGACGCTGCTACAGTTCACGCGCATGGTGGAAGCGACCGGCGCAGTGCGCGTGAACGGCGGCGCCAAGTTCACCGCCGAGATGAATCAAGGTGGTATGTGGGCCGAAGGCGACATCGAGATCAACCTGAACGGCTCGGATAGCGTGCTCAAGGCCGAGGAATGGAACATCTGGTCGAACCGTGGGCAGACGCGCCTGAACAGCAGTGGCGCTAAGACCTTGGTCGAAATGGGCAAGGGATTGGTGCAAGGCTGGACGGCCATTCACTTCAACCTGACTGGCGCCGAGTCCGGCCTGGTGATTAAGGAGCGCAACTTCAACACCGCCAACAACGGCCCGATTGACCTGATCGCTGGCGGAAACGCACCCAAAGGGATGATCAAGTTCGATCAGGTGCGATTCGGCGGCGATGGCTCGGTGATCATCCGCGCCTCGGCCAGCTCGACCGAGGGATTGCTCGAAGTGACCAAAGGCAGCATCGGCCTGCCCTCACCCAACGGCCTGCGCAACGTGGTGATCGAGACCGGCGCCGGCGGCAGCACCATCGTCAAAGAGAACAGCATCAATGCTCTGATCCTGGTGCGCATCGCCAGCGGCTTCGGCGGGATATGCCTCTCAGAGGCGAACACGATCAACGCGCCGGCGCAGCAGATCTGCCCGTAGCCGCCTCCCGCTGCACGATCACCGCCCCACAGCAACGTTGTGGGCGGTGATCGTTCGCGGCTTCGTGGACGGCGGGAACATGCCAAGGCTGCCGAGTTGACGATCTTCCACACCTGCTTGCCGGCCTTCACTTCGGCGGGCATGGTGAAGTGAAAGTCCTTCATGCTGACCGTCACATCGGCCTTCGGCTCGGCGGTGCTTGTTGCGCCTGCGCTGCCGGTCACAGTGAGCGGCCGGACCATGCCTTTGGCGATGTGCGACACACCATCGGCCGATGGGATGAAGCACAACAGCAGCACATGCTGGTTGCCGCCGGGATCGAGCGCGCCCACATCACCCACGAATGTCATCAGACGAATGGCGCCCTTGCCCTCTTTCTCGAACGCCTGCATGAGCTGCTCGCACGTCACGCTGTCGTTTAGGCGGGCGAACTGAATGCGGTGCCACTCCTTGCCAACGTTCTAAAAGTTGATCGTGGCCAGGCCAGCCGGGATCCAATCCGACCCTTCGAACGAAAAGTCCGCGCCCTTGAACGTGATCACCGCCGGGCCGGCGGGCGCAGCCGGCGCTGCTTGTGGGGCTGTACAGGCCGCCAGCAGCAGCGTCGCCGCCGATGCGCTCACACTGATGAGAAATCGTATCGTCTCGTTTGTCTTGTTCATGATGTCCCTTCCTTGAATTTGTCAAGCCACCGTCGTAGCCTCGATCTCGATCATCAGCGCGCATCTGCCAAATGGTGAATGGGTTGCCGCTGGCGCTCGAGCTCGCCGCCGTCTGGGTGCGGCACATGACCTGCCAGGAGATCGCCGACGAAATCGAACGCGGACTGAGCTTTCTCGCAACGAATCAGAAGAACGTGCCCGTTCGCCATCGCAGTTTGCAGGCTGCGTTCGAGCACTCGTGGGCGTTGCTCAGCAGCGATGAGCGCCGCGCCTTCGCTCGGCTGGCTGTGTTTCGCGATGGAGGTGAACGCGATGCGATGCTGTCGGTTGCACAATGTGCGTTGCCGGTCCTCAGGGCGTTGTGCGATAAGTCTCTGCTGAACCACACACCATCCGGGCGATACACCGTCCACGAGCTGCTCCGGCAATTCGCCGAAGGCAAACTTCGAGCCATGGCACACGAATTCGAAGACGTGCAGGCACTGCATTGCACCTACTACGTCGAGTTCGTGTATGCCCGAGAAGATGCGCTCAACGCGCTGCTGACGGCGCGCAAGATCGGCTCGGTGTCAGCGACGCTGTTCGGGCTGGTCAGCGCAGCCAGGCTGGTGTCTGATCAAAGGCAGCGCGAGCGAGCAGCGGAGATCGCTTCGTTTGTCTTCAATCATGCCGCAGCCAACCACGAAACGAAGAATCGCGCCGGGCATCTTCTCGATGAGCGGCAGGCGCAACTGCCCGCAGTTACCTTGGCAGCCATGACGGAGCGTGGGCAAACAATCAGCCTGGATGATGCGGTAGTCAGCGTATTGGTGTGGGCAGCAGGCCGTCAATGATCGTGATCGTGATCGTGATCGTCACCCTCGGCCAACAACACCATATTGCGGAACTTGAGTGCCTCGACGTTGCGCTCGATGTTGCCGCAGCCACCTTCGCCACTGGGCCGCACGTGCGCTGCAGCACGCTCCTCGATCCCCTTCCACGCATACGGGTCTACACCCGCAATCATCACGATGTCGCGATAATCAAGGCCGGCGATCGAGCCATAGGGTTTGTCGCCCCAATGCCAAGGCAACAGCGACTCGGCGCTCATGTAGTGGTTCACCAGCGCGCGCCGGTAGCCGCTTCGGGCGTAGTTCGGCAACGAGCGGTGCAGTAGATAACCGTTGAAGAACACAATGCTGCCGGCCTTCACCTCGACCGGCACGGCATCGGCATCGGTGTAGGGGAACATGGTCGCCTCGCCAGCGCAGTCGAAGCGCGGGTCGCGCTGTTGATGCTGTGGCCAGAGGATGCCGTGCTTATGCGAGCCAGGGATCACCCACAGGCAACCGTTCTCGACTGTGGCATCATCCATTGCGATCCACGCGCCGGTAAGCGAACGGTCGCGCGTGGGAATGTAGAACTCGTCCTGGTGCCAGGCCTGGCCCGGCTTGCCGCTGGCCTTGATGAATAGCATGCTCTGCATGCACTTGACATTCGGGCCGATCACGCTCGTGAGCACCTCGACGATCGCCGGCAACGACAGCGCGTCATACATCACCCTGGATAGCTTGTGCGGGAAGTGGATGCACAAGTAGCGGCGCATGACATCGTCGTCGCTTTCATTCGGATCAGCCGGCGTGACGCCCTTGATCGGTCCTCGATCGCCACGGCACAACGCGACTGTCTCGCGGATCAGACCGCGCAACACATCGGGATCGGCGCCGTCCTCGATCACCAAAAAGCCGTTGTCCTTGTAGAACCGTGCTTTATCGGGCGTCATGGGCAAGTCGAACCAGCCGGCCGGCCGCCCGGCTTGCCACGAGCCGAAGGGGGGGAAGGGCACGCGTGGGTGGAGCAAATCGGTTTGTGCTTCTCGCATGGACATGCGAGACTTGATAGCACGTTTCCCGCTCGTGCGCCATGTCTGCGCTGATTCAGAATTTATCCAGCGTTCATCGCGTCTGCGCCACAGGTGCAGTCACATTCGGAGACGTGACCTACCAGCCGGGCGGCCAGTGCGGCCCACGCGTGCAGCAGGACTTCCAACTGGTAGCCGTCTACGAAGGCGAAGCTCACATCCAGGTAGACGACGAGCTGCGCTACTTGCCCAGCCAGCACGTCGCGCTGATGCGGCCCGGCCACGCCGAATGTTTTCACTTCGCCGTGGCGACACAAACCCATCACACCTGGTGCGCGGTGCATCCATCGCTGGTAGATACGCCGTTGCGCGAGGCGCTGGCTGCGATGCCATTCTGCCTGCCCATCACGCCGCGTTTGCATGGCTTGATCGAGATGGGGCTCTCGTTTGCGCCGAGCGACCTGCCTTCGGCCCAGACGCTGCTGGGGCAACTGGGCTTGAGCGCGCTGCACACCTACGCTTTCGAGGCCGAACGCGCTGCGCTGCATTCACTCACGCCGGAAGCCGTCGTGAAGGCGCAACGATTCATCGAGTCCAACTTGTCGCAGCCGATCACGCTGGACGAAGTCGCCCACGCAGCCAACGTGTCGCCGGCTCACCTCATCAAGCTCTTCCGCCGGCACTTACACACCACGCCGATGCGTTACGCCTGGGACACGCGCGTCCGTCGCGGCGCACAGTTGCTCATCCAGAGCGGCCTGCCGGTGGGCGAGATCGCCGCGCAGTGCGGCTTTCAGACGTTGTTTCACTTTTCACGGCTCATCAAGCAACGCTACGGCTGCGCACCGCGCGAGCTACGCAGACGCGCGTGGGCGTGAGCTGCTCATGACGAGTCCTGCACACCTACACATGCAAGGATCGTTCTCTGCAGCGATCCTTGCATGCGTGACGCGGAACGGAGTCTACACTTTTGTAAGGCGGAGAGGCTCTCCATTCAATCTCCAAACAAGAGTATATTATTTGAACAATGTTGTTCCAGTTTGGACTATAAGTTTGTGTCGTGATCTTCGTGATTCTATGGACAACAAGCCACCGGTTAAACCGACGCTACTGTTGACCAAACTGCATGAGCCACGCATTTCTGCTACGTGGATCGAACGTCCCCGGCTGCTCCGCGCGCTCGATGCGGGCTTGACGCGCCAGCTCATCCTGGTGGATGCGCCAGCCGGTTATGGGAAAACCACGCTCCTTACGCAGTGGTTACATGCGCAGTCACTCCCCTCGGCTTGGTTGTCGCTGGACGAGGCCGACGACAATCTCGTTAATTTTCTGGCCTATGTAGCCTGTGCCGTGCGCACCGTATATGCCGACGGTATGCCTACGATGGCCATGCTCCCAAGTGCGGCTCAGTTGCCCCCCTTGGATGAACTGACAAACACCTTCATCAACGAACTGGACGCGCTGCCGGGTGAATTGATCCTGGTGCTGGACGATTTTCATCTTATCCGGTCGCCGGAGATCACTCGACTGATGTCACGCGTGGTGATGCATCCGCCCCCCACCCTGCATCTGGTGTTGGCTACGCGCAGTGACCCGGCGTTGCCCCTGGCCCGCATGCGGGCGGCAAACGAGTTATTGGAAATTCGCGCAGCCGATTTGCGATTCACGTCGGACGAGGCGCGCGTCTTCATCAGCAGCGTGTTGGCGCAACCGCTGAGCGAGGATCTGGTGCGTGCGCTGGAAGATTGGACAGAGGGCTGGCCGGCCGGCCTGCGCTTGGCATTGCTCTCGCTGACGATCACCGGCAACTTGCAACCTCGCACCTTTCAAAGTTGGAGGTATGTCACAGGCTATTTGGCGGACGAAATCTTCGACCGGTTGCCGCGAGTGATTCAAGACTTCCTGCTGTATGCGGCGTTGCCCGATCAGTTTTGCGCAGCACTATGCGACGCGCTGCGCACGTGTGGCGCAACTGCCGTATACAACGACGCACCAGATAGCCAGGCGCTGCTGGAAGAAGTCAAACGGCGAAACCTTTTTGTCATCTTGCTCGATAGCGCTGGGGAGTGGTTGCGCTTCCATCCCCTCTTCCGCAACTTTCTGCGCGACAAACTGCTATCGCGGACGAGCCCGGAGATGCTCACAAAGCTGCACGGATGCGCCCGTGATTGGCTGGCCGCGCATGGCTTTGCGGAGGAAGCGCTACAACATGCCCAGGCTGCGGGCGACATGGATCGCCTGGCCCGCTTGATTGAGGACAACTTCCACACGCTACTCAATCGTGAAGCGATTCTTACGTTAGAGCGCTGGCTCAGCCTCGTGCCCGACGCAATCTTGCAACGCCGCCCCAGGCTACTGCTGGCGCATGCCTATCTAAAGGTCGCGCGCCAGGAACCGGCCAACGTCACGCTGCTGGCCGATCAGGCCGAACACTTGCTGCGAGAAGATGCTGACGATCTGACAGATGACGAACGTTCTGCGGTGATGGGCGACGTCTGGGCCGTGCGCGCGCGCGCAGCGCTGGACGCCGGGCAGGAAATGGCCTGCATCCGACAGGCTGAAATCGCACTTCGCCTGCTACCACAATCCCACTACTACGCGCGCAGCGTAGCGCTCACCCCTCTAGCGCTGGGCTTATATCTGGCCGGGCGAGGGACCGAGGCCGATTCGCTGCTACGACGAGAGGCGTCTCGCCCGCGCACACCTAGCGTGTTCACGCTGCGCGTTTTGCACAACCAGTGGATTGCAGCATTCTTATCTGGGCAGATTGATCAAGCACACATAATCGCCGAGCAACATGCCACAGCAGCCGAAGCAAGCGGCCTGATCATCACCATCGGGTGGGCACATACCATGTTAGGTCTGACGCACTACTCGATGAACCATCTCGACCGCGCCATCGAACACCTCGAGGTTGCAACTTCGTACGGGCAACAGGCCGGCTTACGCTGTTTACTCTATGCTCAAACACAACTGGCGCTGGCATACGAATTGATCGGCCGCCCGGATGCAGCCGACGCGGCTATAGACGCGCTGCGGGCGCTCACACGCCAGATACAGTCGGCGGAGATGCGGAGTCGGATTGATTCAACATCGGCGCGACTGCGTTTGCTGCGCGGCGATGTCGCCGGCGCAATGCAGTGGGTTCAGTCGTCGTGCGCGCCGTGCAACCCAGCAACGCTCTTGTTCAACGAAGTCCCCGATCTGACGCGGGCACAGATCCTGATTGCACAACGCTCCCCTGAAACGTTGGCCGAAGCTGCAGCGCTCGTGCAAGCGCTGCGCAGCGCAGCCGAAGCATGGCACCTCACCTATCCATTAGTCAGAATCCTGGCCGTGCAAGCCTCATTGCTGTGTGCGCAGAATCAATGTAACAAGGCGCTTCAAGTCATGGCAGATGCAATGAGGATCGGCCAGCATGGCAAGATCATTGCTGGCGTGGCCGATCTTGGGTCAGACGTGCATGCGATAGTACAGCAGTTAACGACGCGCGCTGCGCGTTATGATCTTCAGAAGTCATATCTGAACAACGTGCTCAGCGTATTCCGCAGCCCAGCGATGCCTATGTTTGAGATCACCGGACGAGATGCACACATGGACGCGGCCAGTCTGACCTACCGTGAAATCGAGGTGCTCAAACTGCTGAACAAGCGTCGAACGGACAAAGAGATTGCCGAAGCGCTCGTCATCTCGCGGCTGACCGTTTCCAAACACACGGCGAACATCTATCGCAAGCTGGGCGTCGCCGGCCGGCGTGAGGCCGTCGCCCGGGCGCGCGCGCTGGGCATTCTCAGCGACTAAGCGCTGCTACGCCGGGCAGCGATTGGCAATTGCGCGTCATCCAGATCAAAAGCCCGCTCAAGAGCGGACGTCGCCCTCACATTGCCGGCTGCTTGGGGTCGCTGTGAGCGAACTGAGAATGCTGTAGAGTGCTCCACGAGCTCTGCGGAGTACTGAATTTCTACTTAATTTGTGTCAGGCAGGTGACCCAAGGTGGCCTCAAAATTGCTATTTGACATGGCGAATCCTCGCTTAACCCCGCACACATTGACGACATACGAGATTCGCGTGCCGGGCCAGTTGGACGCGTCGTGGGTTGATTACATCGGCGACGACGCTGTCATCCAAGCCGACGACGCGTCCGAAGGACCACTCACCATTCTAGTGCTGCGTAACGCAGACCAATCGGCTTTGATCGGCTTGATCAATGCACTTTTCTCTTCCGGCGTACCGCTGCTCAGCGTGCAGCACATGCCGGAAGCGAATCCGTAGCACAAATCCAATGCACCGACATCACCCATGGATTGAGCCCCCCAGATTCAGGTGAACCTTACAAAACGTGCTAAAAGGACTTGAACGCAATGATAGGTAATCTTCTCAGCGCGCTTGTAATCGGACTGGTCGGTTTGGC
Source organism: uncultured Anaerolineae bacterium (assembly GCA_937959265.1). Lineage (GTDB taxonomy): Bacteria > Chloroflexota > Anaerolineae > J036 > Brachytrichaceae > JAAFGM01. Next base: position 11,013 of record CALGMA010000029.1, read on the forward strand.
CTTACTCGTCTACGGCTACCGTTGGTTCCGAATTCTCTTACCTTTTTGGGCCTTCTTTGTCGGCTTCTCCGCCATCACGGCCATCGTCTCCGGCATCTTTGGCCAAAACGTCTTCAGTACTGCCATCGCCTGCATCCCTGGCGTCATCTTGGGGCTGATCTTCGCTCTCCTCTCCTACGTGTGGTGGGCTTTTGTTATCCTCTTATGGGCTGCTTCCGTGGGCTTTGCCCTGGGCGCCGGCCTCATCTCTGCCCTGGGCGTCAACGCTTGGCTCATCGTCACCTTCTTCGGCATCGTCGGCGCCATCATCATGGCTATCCTCGCTTCGCGCGCCGAGCTCAAGAAGTATCTGCCCATCTTCCTCACCGCCAGCGCCGGCGCTACTATGTTGCTCGCCGCCATCTTGCTGCTCTTCGGCCGACCGGTCGAGGAGCTGGGTTGGGGACGCGTTTACGGCCCGCTCTCCAATGGTGATAGCTCTATCCTCGCCATCCTCGTCTGGTTGGCGCTGGCTACCGCTGGCGTCGCCATCCAGTCGGCGATGAACAACCGAAGCCTGGTCGTGAACATTGCGCAGTACGAGCGAATGCAGATCTAGCTACATAGACGGGGGAATCATGATCACACGCAGCAATGATCTGAGCGACAAGGAGTGGGAACGCATTCGGCCACTTTTGCCACCGCAGCGCCCAAGAGTAGGACGGCCGGCGCACGATCATCGGACAATCATCAGCGGGATATTGTGGGTGGAGCGCACCGGGGGGCCATGGCGGCAGATGCCGCGATGCTACGGCTCGTGGTCCACAATTGCCAGCCGTTACTACCGCTGGAAAAGAGCCGGCATCTGGCAACGTGTGAAGCGCGTGCTGGATGAGATGGCCGAAGAGGCCTACCTCGCATCGCTGGCAGAAAAGCAGCTTTTGAATCAGCGCTCGATCCGGCAGACGATACAGATTCGCTCTCACAGTGAGACCTGGGAAGCCACGAGATGATCCTCGTGATCGCGCGGCACGAATACGCCGTTGACTTGTCCGGCAAGGCGATGGCTGATCTCAGGGCCAGCCAATAAAGAAGGCCCGACCGGCATTCTGGATGCCGACATCGTCGGGAACGAGAACGGCAAGTTACGAGTCGCCGCCCCGAAGCTAGACGCGTTCAAAGCGGACGCCGCTCACCTATTGAAGACCGCAGGCAAGAACACGTTCGCCGGCAACACCACCGTCGCCAACGGCAGCACGCGCCCTAGCCCAAGCCATGCGCGCGACCAGCGCGGAGATCGCCGACCTGGGCGTGAACGAGATCGAGGAGGACATGCTCCGGCTGGAAGCTTCGGACGCGCCTACGAGGCCAGCGAGGCGATGGCCGAGAGCGGCGGGGATCACGTGTTGAGTGGACTGATGGCAGTCGAAGCGTCACGCGCGATGAGCGAGGCGAGCAAGGAGATAGCCGCAGAGGGCGTGGTCAAAGTCGCAGCCGGCGCAACGCAGATGCCGTCGGATAATGGGACCTATCTGCAATTTTGCGATGCTATGATCCTGGCGCTCTTTCCAGGTATGACGCCATGATCCAGACCGATATCAAGACCATCCCGAACACCAAGAGTCTGCGCACCTACACCGTGACGCTGACCTATCCGGGGTTTCGCTGCCGCTACGAGATGGAGCCGGAGAAGACGAACTTCGCCGTCATGACGATCACCTACGCGCCCAACGAGGTGATCTTCGACTTCCCTAGCTTCATGGCATACCTGCGCTCGTTCGAGGACACGCCGATGTCTTTGGAGAGCGCCGTCAACCGAATACTCGATGACATGTTCGAGCGCCTGCGGCCAATCTGGGCGCGGGTGCACGCGCGCACCGAACGCGAACACGGCGTGGTCGTTGAGATCGTGGCCGAGCATGGGCAACCGGGCAGATGAACAGACACACTGTTGCGCCCTTCCCTATTCGGCTTCGTCCTCCGGCACCCAGGCAATCGCTACCAGATTGACGAAGATGTCGCTCTTCTTCGGCGCAAGCGGCACCTCAACCACATCGCCGAGCGCGCGCATCCACTTGTCGCTCACCTGCCCCAGGGCAACCTTGTAATCCTGCGCCAATGCCTCGAGGTCAGTGTTCAGCTTAGCGATGGCTTCTTCTGATTCACGCACCTCGCGCTCAGCGGATTCGACCTCGCGCCGGCGGCGCGCGCCAAACGCCACAGCATAGCTCTGCCGGCGACCGACGATCAGGTTGAACAGCGACTCGACGCCGCCCAGCAGCTCCTCGCGCTTGCGCGCGCTCAGCTCCACCCGGTCGGACTCCAGCTCACGATGCTCGCGCGCCAGTTTGTCCTGCAGCGCCTGCATGCGTCGATCGAATTGGGTATGCAGCTTGAGCGCCTCGGCGTCGCGCCGCTCGCGGGCCACTACCTCGCAGCGCCGGCGGAAGTCGAGTTGGGTCTCACCCGGCTGGCTGTACACCCTGAGCGTCCGGTTGAACAGGATGGCGGTTGCGCCGCGACGGTAGATGTGCTCGATTAAGGCGCGTTCTGCGCGCTTCATCCAGCGCGCGTCAATGCCCGGGGGCACCGGCGCAAACTGCGCGCCGGCAACCGGCTCGCGCGCAAACGCCGCCGGCGACAGCTCGGGCATCATGCGCGCCGACGTGAAATCGAGCCCGTAAGCTGCGACGTCGAGCGGCAGTAGATAGGTATAACGCTCGTCGTGATTCACGCCGCTGGCGCGGTCGGTGATGCGCACCGAAGCGCTGGCGAGCAGATGCGGGACATATCGCGCGCGCCGTCCCGCGCCTCGGGTCCGCCGGTCGTCATGCAGAAAGACTTCGTTCACGCCGGGCGGCAACGCGAGGCGCGCATCGCCAGACACGAAGAACGGCGCGTCAACAGAATCGCCGAGCAGGATCGCACTGCCGGAGGCGAATGGCGGGGCCGGCGATGGCCTCGGCCTGTCTCTGCCTGCCAGGGTCGCCACCTGGTCGCGCGTGAGCGGGCCGTGCAGGAAGCTCATCGCCCAGCGCGAGTGGAAGAAGCGTGGATCGCCGGCCGCGCTTTGCAACAGGAAGACGCGCGGCGGCAGCGTGCTCAGCGGGGCTTCAAAACGCGCGCGGTCAAAGCCGGCGCCCGCGCCCTCCAGCCCTTCGAGCGCGCGGTCGCGGTCGCGCCCGGTGCGCAGGCGCCCGATGAACCACGTGCCGATGTTCGCCAGGCCCTTGTAGTCCAGATCGGCCGGGTTCTGCGTGGCGAGGAAGGCCCCCAGGCCGGCGGCGCGCCCCTGTTTGATGATCGTCATCAGCGGCGTCTTGGTCGGCGGATTGCGCGGGAATGGCGGCGCATAGCCGAACACCTCGTCGAAATACACCAGGGCGCGCAGCGACGAGGTGCCGGTCTGCGCCCGCATCCACAACACCAACTGCGAGAGCAGCAACGCGACGAAGAACTGCCGCTCGGCTTCGCCCAGATGCGCCAGGTAGAAGATCGCGGCGCGCGTTTTGCCGATGGGGGATGTCCCGCCGGCGCTGCGGTCGGGCGCGATCATGCTGGCGATGTCGAGCGGGTCGCCCTGCGTCCACGCGGCAAACGACGGCGACGCGACGAGGTTGTTCAGCGCCATCGCCAACCGGAAGCGCTCGGCGCGCGGATAGAACACGTCCATATCGAACGCGCCGACGCGACGGACGGGCGGGTCTTGGACTTGGCGAATGAGCGAGGCGATGTCGAGGGGTTGGCCGGCGCGCCATGACGCCTCGAAGACGTTGGCCAGCAAGATGTGCTCGCGGCTCTTCAGCGGGTCGGCCTCGACCCCGGCCAGGCTAAGGATGGCCTGGACGACCTGGGCGATGCGCTCGCGCAACGCTTCGGCGTTTCTGGCCCAGGTCAGGTTGGGGTCGTTCGGCGGGGCGAGGCTGTGCAGCACGTTCACCGAGATGCCAGCGTCGCTGCCGGGCGTGTAGATGTCGAACGTCACGCGGTCGCGCAGCGCAGCGATGCGCGCCGGCCCGATGCCCCATTGCGCCAGTCCGGCCTGCCACCGCTGCGCCGTTGCCGCAGCGAGCTGATCGCGCGACATGCCCTGGCGCGCCGCTTCGTCCGCATCTAGCCAGGGGTAAAAATCGGCCGGCTGCATCTGCGGGAAGCTGAGCGCGAGGTTGGTGATGTCGCCTTTCGGGTCCACAATGATGCACGGCACACCCTGCAGCAGTGCCTCTTCCAACACGACGATGCCCAGGCCGGTCTTGCCGGTGCCGGTCATGCCTAAGCAGACGGCGTGCGTGGTCAGGTCGCGCAGGCTGAGGAAGATGGGATCGCTGGTCGGCTGACCGTCATCGAAGTCGAATTCGCGGCCCAGATAGAGCTTCCCTGGCCGGTCAAATGCTGAAAGCGCCTGAGGCATGTGCGTTGCATTGTAGCGCCACGGCAGCATCATGGCTGGGGCGCGAGGGTGATCTCGAACAACTTGGGCCAGAGCTTGCCGGTGACGAACAAACGATCGTTCTGTGCATCATAGGCGATGCCGTTGAGCACATCTGCGCCTTGGCGCTCCTCGGGCGCGAGCAGGCCGCTCAGGTCAATCCAACCCAACACGCGACCGGTTTGCGGATCGATCCGCGCTATCCAGTCGGTCTGCCACACATTGGCGAACACCTCGCCATTAACGTATTCCAATTCATTGAGCCAGACGACCGGCTGGCCGCCGTCGGTCACCAGCACCTCATGTTGTGCCTGAAAGGTGCTCGGATCGAGGAAGCGCAAGATGGCGCTGCCGTCGCTCATGATCAGATGCGCGCCATCGTGGGTCAACCCCCAGCCCTCGGTGGGATACGTCCACGTCTGCTGCAACGCGAACGATGCGGCGTCGTACACAAAGCCGGTGTTGTTCTGCCAGGTGAGCTGAATCAGCCGGCCATCGAACAGGGCCAGTCCTTCGCCAAAGTATTCTGCGGGGAGGTCGCGCCGCTGCAGCACCTCGCCGGTCTCCAGCGCAACGCGGCGCAGGCTGGAACGCCCATACAGCCCGGTGCTCTCGTACAGCACGCCGTCGGCGTAGACGAGGCCCTGCGTAAACGCGGCGGGGTCGTGCGGGTAGGCGTTGACGATGGTGTAGGTGTAGGTGTAGGTGACGACGGCAGGCGGCGGTTCCGGCGTGGGCGACGGTGAGGTCGGCGACGGCTCGGCCGACGCAAAAGCAGCCGTAGGGATTGCCGGAGGAGTTACAACCGTCGTAGGTCGTATGTCGGGCGGCGCGGCGCAGGCCGTCGGCGCGATGGTCAAGACCAACCCGATACCGACCCAGATGCGCTTAGGACCAATCATCAGATTCCAGCACCTGCTTGAGCTTGCGCAGATCGTTCTCGAATATCGTGGCAAGCACCTGGCGCGCCGTCGGCTCGACCATGAAGAGCAGCGGCGGGATGACCACCTCACCACTCTGCGTCACGCGGGCGCCGGCGTCCACCGGATCGAAGCGCAGCCCGCTGCGAAAGGGGATGCCTAACATCTCGCCACGGAAGCTGAGGCGCGCCAGCGGCTCGAAGTGCACCATCTCGAACAGCATGTCGAAATGCTGGCCCAGCGCCCGCCGGGTGATGCGCGCTCGCGTCCCCACGCCGACGCGCTGGCCGTTCAGCAGCTCGGCCTTCACCACATCGGTGGACCAGCGGGTGAAGTTGTCAAAATTCGACACGAACGCGAACACTTCCGCCAACGGCCGCGCAATGGTGATATCCCGCTCTACCTTCAACATAGCGCAAATGATGCCACATGTGGCCGGCCTGTGCCCTTCGGCAAGCTCAAGGCAAAGCACTACGCGACTGCCGACATGAAGCCCGCCCGTACAATTTGCCCTATGACGCTTGCACCGCGCGTCTCGCTCGTCATCTACAACCCGATCCTCGAAGCAGAGGGAGACAGACGGCTAAACCGCGTCCTCGGCTGGAACGACCCCGACCAGCTCTGCGCGCAATACATCGCCGATGTGGAGGCAGCCAGTTATGGCTACGTGCGCTATCAGATCGTCGAGCGCATCGAACTGGATGAGTATCCGATCAAGCAAGACGGCTTTCGCTACGACGACGCCGGCTACCTGAGCGCCTGGCGCGCCCGCAGCGGATTCCACCAACCTGACACGGCCGACTATCCGGCGATCCTACGGCGCTGCGACTTCACGCGCAAGCTGGAGGCCGGCTTGGTAGACGAACTGTGGATCATGGCCTTCCCCTACGCCGGCCTGTACGAGTCGTGCATGGGCGGGCGCGGCGCGATCTGGTGTAACGGCCCGGTCATCCCTGGCACAGCACAGGTCGCGCGTCGCTTCGTGGTGATGGGCTTCAACTACGAGCGCGGCGTGGACGAGATGCTCGAAGATCTCGGCCATCGCGCCGAGAGCATCATGGAGTATGTTTTCAGCGATATTCCCGATGAAGCCGGCGCCCCTGGGAGCACGGCGGGAAAGTCGGAACACGGTCGGTCGTGGTGGGATCGGCTGCTCGGGGCAATCGGCCTGCGACGATCGGCAATCATCAATCGGCCGTCGCCCACCATCAACCTGTCGGGGAACCTGTGGAAGCAGTTCACGCGCTATGACAAACTTAATCCCGGCATGGCGGCGTGCGGCAACGTGCACTTCGCGCCCAGCAGCGAGGCCGACTACGACTGGGGCAACCGCCGGCCGGTGTGGAGCAACGCCGATGACTGGTTGAATTACCCAAACTTCACCGGTCAAGCGCGCGAGATGAGCTGCGCCGACTGGGGCGGCGGCGACATACGCCGGCATCACCTGTGGTGGATGAAGCGCTTCCCCCACGTCGAGGGGACGACGCCGACGGGCAAGCTGAACAATTGGTGGCGCTACGTCGTCGGGCTGGAATTTTGAATCACCCGCCGGGCCGCAGCCGGCTTTCCAGCGCATCCAACTGGGCGCGGTATTCGGGCGTGTTGAAGCGGACGATGGTCATCAGCAGCGCGTCCTCGCGATTGTCTTGATAGTAGGCTTTGCGTCGGCCCACTTCCTCGAAGCCGTATTTGCGATATAGATGCTGCGCTGCAACATTGCTCACCCGCACCTCCAGTGTGACGATCTCGGCGCGGCGACGCTGCGCTTCGCGCAGCAAGTTGATGAGGATGCGCTCGCCGACGCCGCGCCGGCGCCAACCCGGATGCGTGGCGATAGTGGCGATGTGCGCTTCGTCCACATGCATCCACATCCCGGCAAATCCCACAACCGTATGTGGTGCGCGTTGCACCGGGGCGCGGCTCTGCAAACCCAGACGCTGTGCCAGGCGTTGCCAATGCGAGCGCGGCGCCGCCGGCATCGCCTCAACCTCATACGCCCGCGCGACGACGAAGTAGGCTTCAGGGTTCTCGCTCAACTCGTAGCGGTAGGCGCGCTCCGGCCAGGGACGCGGGAAGGAGGCGCGTTCGATCGCCATGACGGCCGGAATGTCGTCCAGGGACATCGGCGTGACGACAACAGAAGCGATTCGCTCCGACGCGCTCGGCACCTGGAGCGGATCGAGGACGACTTGACTACTCATCTCGTCTCAATCCAGCGCGATAAGCCCGCGCCATCATGTCTCGGTGGGATAGACGGCGGTCAACGTCATCGCGTCGTCCACTTCGCCGCGTTCCCAACGAGCCATCCCCAATTCTGCCAGAAATCCTGCCCGCCGCAGATTGAGTACTGCCGGCGCGACCATGACTTTCGCGCGCAGGGCAGCGATCCAGGCCGGCGCAATGTCGCCACATACATACAGCGGCGGCTCGGCGCGCTCGGCCAGCTCTGCCCAACTGTGGATTCGCCACTTGCCGGCGACCGACGGTGCACCCTCGCGCCATTCGTAGGGGCAGGCAGCAACTCGGTTGCGCCCGACTTCGAGCAAGGCCAGCATCGGCGCAGGCTGCGGCGGCTGCGCGTGGGCAATCACGTCGAAAGCCGTCACGCCGATCATCGGCAAGTTGCGCACCACGGCCATACCCTTGCCAATGGCCAGGCCACAGCGCACGCCGGTGAACGACCCCGGGCCGATCGCTACGGCGACGCATCCGATGTCCTCCGGCGCGATGCGGCATGCGCGCATTAAGTCGCGAATGCGCGCGGCGACGGTGGCCGTCTCATGCCGCTGCGCTTCCCAGGTCATCTCGGCGCGCAGCGTCATCTGATCGCGCAGGGCGATGCTGGTGCGCGCGGTGCAGGTGTCGAGGGCAAGCAAGACAGCGGACATGGTCACACCCCAAACGCGCTCTTCCGGAAGGCGAGCAACACCTGCCAGGTTTGCGCATCCTGCGTGGAGAAGGTCAGTTGGCGGCGCGTGTCGCTCACCGGCATCAGCTTGACGTGGATCGCCTCCGGCGGGATCAGCCCCGGCGCGCGCTCCGGCCACTCGATCAGGCACACGCTGTTCTCGTCGTCCAGGATCTCCTCCAGGCCTAGGCTGGCCAGGTCGCGCTCGTCCTCGACGCGATACAGGTCAATGTGATACAGCGTGGCGTCGTCGCGCCGGCGATGATGTTCCTGCACCAGTGTGAAAGTCGGACTACGCAGCGGCTGTTCCGCGCCCCAGCCGGCGCCCACCCCACGCGCGAAGCTGGTCTTGCCTGCGCCGAGCGGCCCGTGCAGGGCAATCACAGCATGACGCGGCAGCAAGGCGCCCAATCGCGCGCCCAGCCGCTGCGTTTGCGCCTCGCTGTGGCTGGTGCACTCGATTGAGAGCGGTTCGAGAATGGCCATGCCAGGCGCAGCGCTCACGTCAGCGACGACGCTGATAGAAGAAGCCGATGGCGGCCAGGACTAAGGTGATCACCGTGCTGACAACACCCGGCAGCGTGATGAACGAACCCAACCCGTTCACGATCAAACTCGCGCCCAGCAAGCTGGTGAGGACGATGATGCCGAGATTGAAGAAGCGCGCCATCAGGCCGAAACCGACCAGCGCACCGATGAAGGCGATGATCCATGCCATCAGGCCGGATGCGATGCCAAGCGACTGGCCCAGCCACAACAAGATGCCTGCGCCGGCAACTGCGCCCATGATTTGCAGCACCAGCCGCGTCCCGCTGCGCGCCAAGGTAACCAAGACCAAACCGATGAGCGCCGCGACCACGGCGACGATCAGCGCCGTCAAAAATGCGCCGGGGATGATCTGTCGGATGAGGATGAAGCCGACAAGAAAGCCGGCGGCCGCAGCGAACAGGCGCAGGTTCTTGCCCAACAGCAACACAGCAACGCCCAGCGCGATACCGATCAGACCACTCGTTATTCCTTCCACGTTGTTTCTCCTCGATGTTCGAATGCCTCGTGCGATGGCACGGCGCACTTGGCGCCGGCCCGTGCTTATTCTATGTGAGTCGTCGAGATGCGAAAGCGCGAGCGCCCGACACGCATCGGGCGCTCAGCCGTACTAAGAGCCTGTCCGGAGATGCCTATCGAGTGGGCACAGGCAATGACTTTGTCCACCCGAATGCACTTCATGCTGCGCGTTCAGGGGACTCTAAATGCAGGCGGCACCGCGTGGCTGCCCCGCAAGCCGGTAATCCTCCTGGGCTAGCCAGAAGGTCCTTCGCCGTTCGGGCAGCAGCGATACTCCTGTGCTTTGTCGAGCAGTTCGATCTTACGCGCCAGCAGCTTGTTCTCGAGCTCCATGCGTTCCAGCTCGAGCTGCATCTTCCTGTGCAACTCCGGCTCGCAGATGCTACAAGCGTCCATGCAGCTCTTCACAATTACGCCGGCTGTCGGGATGGAGGTCTTACGTTCGTAGCCGAACTCTTGTTTGGCTTCCTTAGACACCTGCTTCGTCTCCCGGTCAAGCAGGCCTTGTTTGATGAGCTGTTCGTCCACGAAGGCGAGCGCTTTCTCGCGCACAGCGTCAGGCAAAGGCTGCTGGAGACCGGGGTCGGTCACAGCGGTGAACGCGACGGCTGCGGTGCGAAGGCCGACTTGACCACCGGGGAGCGGGGCCAACGCCAAGGCTTGTAGGCGCTGTTCGGCTTGCACGCTGCGCTCCAACACTGCCAGCCGCTGCGCGCTCGTGGCCGGCACGTCTTGCGGCACAGCAGCGATCTGGCCCACAGGACGGAATGGGTTGGCCGGCACCGGCATGGGCGCGACGGGATCGAGCACGCGGCGCTCGATGGATACCAACTCAAACTTGATCGTCTCTGTCTTGTTGATGCGATAGAACAAGAAGGTGACAGCATGACACTTGTTCGGGTTGCTGAACTCGCGCGAGGAAGCCTCGAAGTGATCCTCCGACTCGCCCTGGATGTGCGTGCGTGTGCTTACCTCGCCAATGGATAGCGAGTGCGCTTTACGCGTCGCTTCCACCGATAGGTTGTCGGACATCTCGGCATGGGCGCGATGCTCACGTAGCCAATCGCGTGTAGAAGAGGCGCTGTGGCTGCCGCGCGCGTTCGCATCGGCGCTGGCGGAGAAGAAACCGATCGATCCACTGGCATCGCCATGGAAATCCCACTTACCCTGCTCTGCATAGTTCTCGCTGCCGCGATTCACCACGTTTTCGTCAGCCATGAAGGCGCGTAGCGCACGCATGCGGTATTGCTCCTCGCTGATCTGCTCGCTGCGATAGCTGAGCTTCGATTCGCTATCGAAGCTGAAGCGACTGCGGCGATCGGTCGTCGCCAGGCGCACTTTCTCACCAGGCAGCAGCGTCGTGCTATAGGCAATATCGCCGAGCGCCAGTGGCCCACTGCAACGGGTGAAGCGAGTGTGGATGATCACTTCCACGCGTATCGGTTGCTCGTTGGGCCCGCGCACATTGGTCGGGAAGATCAGATGCCGGCGCATGTCAATCACATCGCACGGATGCTCCGTTTCCAGCTCCGGGCAGCACGGTATGTCTTCATATTTGGTCAGATCTTTAGCGGTCGTCATTTCGATTCCTCCGTAGAGCAGGCCATCGCCGCACCTCCATACAACGCTGGGACTTACAGCGAGGCGCGCCAGAAGTGATAAAGGCAATGGCCAAGGACGCGAAGGCAGCGTCCGCTGACCTCACGTCAGCGCTCCCCCTGACATATCGCGCTCCCTTCGCGTCCTTACCAGCCTCCCCCGCACTCTATTTCATCACGGCTACACTCCCATTGCCATGCAGCGATTCACAAGCCTGGACAACAATTGCATACGATAGCAATACGATGCGCGAATGAACAAGCACACAGCAGGCTCATGCGCCTTGTGAACGCTGATGCAGATCGTCGGGTTTACCGGACGGCTTTTGATCCGGCCAGTCGGGCTTGTGCGGCGGCTCGAATTTTGCGTTGAAAACTGGGAAGTCAGGAATGTGCGCAGGTAACAACCCGACGAACGGCGTGTCCTCGTGATACTCGATGATGAAGTCCACCCAATCGGTGACTTTGACGAAGTCAATAATGTGCGGCTGGACGCGCGGCTTGCTTGGATCCGGGTTCACGTCCAGGTAATATGGCGAGCGCCAGTCCCACAACCCTCTGCGCAGCGGGTCAGGCAGAAAGATGTTCATGGCCAGATCACCGCGAAAATCCCACACCGCGTCGACGTTGACCCAGGGGCGGTCAACGTCACCATAGGCCTTGATGCCTCCGGTAGCCTTCCACAGCGCCCGGGCGGCGGCCTGCACCCCGAAGGCCGCATACTTCGGATCGTCGAGCACGGCAGCTAGGCTGCGCAGATCAGTCATCTCATCCGGTGTCTCCAGTGTGAAGTCGCCATGGGTGGTGTCATACTGCTGGGCCTTGACGATGGCGGCCTGTATGTCGTCGGCGACCTGCGCGCGGGCAGCGCCATGAGTGTTGCGCAGCGAGACCAGCAGCGCGTCGGCCAGGTCGTCAACCCGTTCGACGATCTCACGCATGCGCGCCAGCGCAATGGCGCCGCCGGCCGTCGGATGATTGCCCTTGGCGGCGAGCACAGCTCGATTCGCTTCGGCGAACCAGAGAGCCAACTCGGCAGGTGTTGCTGTCTTTCGATTCTTCAAACAGGCGAACACTTCAGGATAAGCCGCGCCGGCGGTGAAGAAATTGTAGTTGGGATAACCCACAGCGTAGCTGGCGTAAGGCGCAACCGTGTGCAATACCTCGACCGACATATTGAAGCAGTTGTTGAAGTGGATCAGCGCCAGTTTGTGCGCGCCGGCGCCAAGCACATCTTTCAAGGCTTGGCCCAGGCCATAGGTAGACATCGGCATCTGTCCTGCGGGCAGGATGGGCGATCCTTGCGGCAAGATGGGCGATCCTTGCGGCAGGATGGGCGACCCTTGCGGCAGGATGGGCGACCCTTGCGGCAACGGCACTGTCCCTTGCTGACGAATCACCCACACGTTTTTGCCATAGTCGGTCAGGTTGCGCAGGGAAAGCTGGGCGCGATCTATCTCCGGCAGGAAACCCGCGCCGTGCCCCTCCAGGCTCAACACGAAGTCCGCTGTAGGATGCTGCTCGCTGGCGTAGCGCAACAGCCCCGCAAGCGTCCTCGGAGAAGCCATATCGAGCTTCCAACGCGACGTGACTTGCAGATCGGCTGGCCGGGCAGCAGGAATGTGGATGAGGTGGGTATCGCTGTTCATCCGATCCACCAGCGCGACTACGTGCACCCCGCATGCGGCCACTTCGAGCAGGTTCTGCATCAGCGGATGTTGGCTGAGGTCGAGCGACGCGCCGTCTGGATATGTACTCAACAGATGGTCGGCCCCGAAAGGGGCATAGACGACGAAAACAACGCTGTCGCGCAGCTCCTTTGCAAACGTGCCATTGTGGATCAAGTGGGGCAATCGCATATGTGGTCATCCTGTCAGGTGATACACTATGTATATCCTCTTTTTAAGGCATAGGCGTTGTCAGGAATACGCGCGAATTGACGAGGTAGGGACGCAAGCGCAAGACGATTAGCAGACGAATCGGGACGAGGAACCTGCTCATACGTGATTTCGGATCCCGCCAGCGGCATAGGAACGAGACTCTGGATGCTGCCTGAATCCAATTCACGGGGTTTTAAACAGAACTATGGCTACGCTTCCCCGGCTCACCCTGCCACAGAAGGTCAAGGAAGGCACTGTCCCGAGTTCGGCCATCGCCGTCGTGCTGGACGCCGCGCTGGATGCCTACCATGCCGGCGCGTTCGACGAATTGCTGCTACAGCGTCTGGGTGTGCTGCAATGGGTCGCCCGCCGCTATCTCCAACCGATCCTCGGCACGGCCGGTGACCGGTTGCCTCTCGAACGCCGGCTGGCTGCAGCCGCCGAACTGCTGTTGCGCTGGGCCGTCACTCAACTGCGGCCCGACCGCGCACCGACGCTCGAACTGGGCGACCGCGAAGCCTGGCTGGAACGCACCAGTTGGCGTCCGTTCATCGCTGTGATGTGTCACTACGGCTTTGCGCCCGTGCCGGACTTCCGCGATCGCTACTATCGCCGCCCCGGTGAATCCGCAGCCGACAACCTATGCGGCCTGTGGAACGTCGGACCAAGCACGTTCTACCGGTACTTGGAGAAAGGCCGGCGGCTGATCGCTCAGCTGCTTCACGAGCAACGGCTGGACCGGCGACATACGACTTCGTTGCGCACTTTCGTCTGGCGCGAAGTCATCCAGGCGTGCAGCTTTGCCTCAGAAGCCGAGCGTGTAGCCTGGCACCAGCAGCAAGTACAGGCTACCATCCAGGCGAAGGACTTCCTATCGGCGTTCTGGCACACGCACATGGCCGGCGACCTGAGGCAGTTGTGCGAGTTCACACAGCGCCATCTTGCTGTGCTGGCTGGCGAACTCGAGTTCAAGGCAGCCTGGCAGGCGTTGCTCGAGCGCGACCGGCCACCCGCCGAGCACATTGCGCTGCTGCTGACGGATGCGGCGATCCACCAGATGCTTGGCGACGCCGAAAGCGAACAAGCAGCCTACGAAGCAGCGCTCCGGCTGGCTGCCCAAGCACACGATGCGCGCCGCACCGGCATTGTTTGCAGCCGGCTCGGCCGGTTCTACGAGTCCCGCGACTCCGATCGCGCCTTCGCTTACTACCAAGAAGCAGCCGCGCTGCTCGCCGAGGCCGACGCTGCCGACGATCCAGAAGTCCAAGAAGAGCGCGCCGCGGTTTTGGTGCGCGTGGCCTGGCTCTACGCGCTGCGCAACGATCCACGCGCGCGTACCGTATTGGAACGCGCCGAGGCGCTGCGGGCGCGCACTCCGTTCGACGATGACCAACAAGCGCTGATCGAGCAGGCCTGGGGCGAGTATTGGCGTCGCGCCGGCGATGCGATGCGTGCGCTGGAACACACCCATCGCGCCCTCAGCATCTACGAGAAGCTGAACGACCAGCACGGCGTTGTCAAAGCCTATATCAACCTCAGCCTGGCGTACGGAGAGGCCAGGCAGTTCGAGCACGCGATCGAATGTGGCAGGCGAGTGCTCAACATGGCGAACCGCATTGCTATCGGCGCGGAGGCGATGGCCAGCACATACCTCAACCTCGGCGCGAACTATTTCTGGCTGGGCGACTACGACGCGGCCATCGCTTACTATCAGCAAGGTCTGAAAGTGGCCACCGAAGCGGACCTCAGGCTACATGTCCGGCGAGCGCATTACAATCTGGCCGAGGCATTCTACATGCGCTTCCGCATCTGGCGCGCACCAGAGGATGAACGCCAGGGCGACGCCCATGTTCAGGCCGCGCTCGCAGCCTGGGCGCACGAATCCGACCCAGCACACGTCGCGTTGACCAAGGATCTCAAACAGGAAATTCTAGGGGAGCATCAGACCCGCGTCTACGACCGCTTTCTCCCCCAGGAAGCCGCGGCGCACTACGCCGAGATGGCCGAAATCGAGAGGCAGCGCATCATTCTCGCCGCGCCGGGCAAACCCGAAGAACACATCCGCGCCCACCTTAACATCGCCAATGCCTATCTCGCCATCAGCGTTAAGGAGCGCGAGGCCGCGCTGGCGCTGATCGAGGAGCATGGCCTGGGCGACCGGTTCGCCAGCGAGTTCGAACGGCTGCGAACCACGTTCGAGCGCGCGCTTACGCGAGAGCAGAAGCTGGAGGCGGAATGGAAGGCAAGAGCCGGCGACCTGTTGAACGACACACGGCGCACTGCGGTGCTGAAGCACTTGTGCGAGCGCAACACGATCAACAAGAGTGCCTATGCCG
Organism: uncultured Anaerolineae bacterium; assembly: GCA_937959265.1. Taxonomy (GTDB): domain Bacteria; phylum Chloroflexota; class Anaerolineae; order J036; family Brachytrichaceae; genus JAAFGM01. The sequence goes on from CALGMA010000029.1 coordinate 26,128, forward strand.
AGCTATGCAGCGTCGGGCCGGCAACGGCATCCAAGCACCTGGTTCATCTCACCGCGCTGGGGCTGCTGAAGCAGATCGGTCGCGGCCCGAGCACACATTACATGTTGCCGGAGGGGTGAAGAGAAACCATCTCCGGTCTCGATCTTCTCCCTGCTCCCTGATCCCCCAGGTTACTTGCGCGCACTGAGCGTGTAGAGCTTCACGTCCTTGCCGCCGAGTTTGTATTTGTATTCCTCGTTACCCTGGAGGAAATCGAACGTACGGCGGCCGTCCTGGATGGCTTTCTCGATCAGCCGGGCAATCAGCACCTGGCCAGGGCTGAGATAAGCATACTTCTCCGGGTCCAGGCCAGAGTTATAGACCAGCACGGCGTCTTCGTATACGAAGTTCATGTATGCTGCTGCACGCACCCTTTCGACCTCCAGGAAGGCAAGCTGCAACCAACCGGCCTCGAACATTGCGCGCGCGATCGCGTGGAAGAAGCGTGCCATGCGCGGGGTCATGAACGCTGCCTTATCCGGCACCGAAGCCTTCATCAGCGCGATGAAGTCGTCCACGTCACGCGCCAACGCCCCGGCATCGGTCGTGAAGGTGACGGCGACGTCTTCACTCGCCCGGCGCAGCTTGCGTTGTAACTCGCGGCGTTCCTTGCCGTCCAGCATCGCCAGATAGGCGTCGAACGTGTCCGGCAGCGCTACGACTGGGCAGACATCCTCGAAGGCGACATGCGCGTGCCAACCCTCGGCATTCAGCATCTCCACGAACGCGCTCAAGGTAGGCGAAGTCTCGATGATGTTGCACAGGCCGATGGTGTGCCACGTGGGCGCGTCGCTGCTCTTGAGGAAGTCCACCACGATTCGAAAGCACGCCAACTCACAGCCACGGGCAAAGATGAAATCCAGGTAGTCCGATACTTCCTTGCAGCCAACCAGCGCCACTTCCACCGCGCCCAGCGCGTTGGATTCGAAGAAGAGCGGCGCGATGCCGACCAGCGCGCCATCCTCGCGCATGGCCAACACACGCAATTTGCCATCACCCAGCTCACGCCACCACGTCCGCTGCCACTCGTTGGTCAGAAAGAGTGTGTTCGACGCAGATCGCTTCAGCAACGCATTCCACTCACCGGCCAATTGCTCGAACGCTTCGGGGGTAGTGTAAACGTCGGTGCGCATCATTCGAGGTCTTCCGTAGCTTCTTCCTTGACCCGCCAGACGCGGTCGGGCGAAACCAGCTTGTCAATGTAAAGCACGCCGTCCAGATGATCTATCTCGTGCAGGAAGGCGCGTGCCACATGGCCTTCGACTTCGAACTTGACCCGGTTGCCATGGCGATCGAGCGCGCGCACGACAACGCGGTAGGGGCGTGCCACGTCGCCACGCCAGCCTGGAATGGATAGGCACCCCTCCTGGTGCTCCCACGTCTCGTCCGACTGTTTGACCACTTCGGGATTGATCAGCTCATAGAGCACACCGCTGCCGGTGATGTCGTCAGCCTGCGGCACCTCGACGACTGCAACGCGCTGTGAGATGCCCACCTGGGGCGCAGCCAGCCCTTGGCCGTGCGCCTGGCGCATCGTCTCCACCATGTCGTCGAGAAGTTTCCACGTATCGCGGGTGATCTTTTCGACCTTCTTCGCCTTTTTGCGGAGGATCGGATCACCGATCTTTCGAATTTCTCTAACCATAGCTTACATCGTGTGCCCGGTGTGCCTGTCGGCGCCTTCGCACTACGTAAGGCCGCCGAGGCATAGAAGCATACGCGCCGGACGTGAGCCGCGACTGAACCGCCGGCGCTCAGCCGAGTGGCCGCTCCCCGTGGATGCGAGTCAACTCGTCGTAGATGCCGATCCACTCGATGAACTCACGTCGGCGGCGCGCCGCCTCCTTATCGCGTTGGGCGGCGCGATAGGCCTCCAGTCGCGTCACCACCTCGCGCTGTACGCCGCGCGGATTCCACACGCGCGCGAAGTTCAACTCGTTGTCCATACCACCGGTGCGAATGGCCACGTCGCCTACGTTGAACAGGTTGTCCACGAAGCCTTTGGTCACAGCAGTCACATTTTGCACATTCGCCAGGCTGGCCGTGCGTTGCGAAGTGCCAAGCAACCCAAATGGCGTGCGCTTGTATTCGATCAGGCGCTCGGTCGTGAGCATGTACAGGTCATTGCGCCAGTCCTCATATTGCCAGACCAGCCAGAATAACAGGATGAATCCGAGCAAGGCAACGACGACAACTGCCGGCGTCTCGAACAGCAGCCGGCGCAACGAAGATGCGCTGAACCAGACGAAGACCATCGCTGCGAGATAGAGCAGAAAAAGCAGAAACGGCATAATCGTCGTGCCGATCAACGCCAGCCAGTGCTTGCGATAGACGATGATATCGGGCGCGCGCACCAGGCGCATGCGCGGCAACAACTCATTGCGCAAGTCGGCCAGCCCGATGCCAACGCGACGAAGGAGGGGCAGCGGCTGTTCACTCTTATTTGCCTCTGGTGCAGGACCGGGCGGCGCGAATGTGGGCAACGGCTTCGTTCCCACGTCCATTTCCCGGCGCAGTTCGCTGCGCACTTTCGAACGCTCGGTTGCAGCGACCTCGACGCGCGCACGGGCCTGTTGATCGAGGATGAGCTTCGAGACCTTATTCGGCTCGGCCACCCACTCGAACTGAATGTTAGCGCGCGCGCCCAACGTCTCGATCATGAGCGTGCCGGTGTCCAGCACAGTGCTGATGAAATTCGGCCGTTCGACCGTAACGTTCTGCACCGAACTGATAGGCGCTTCGTCTTGCGAATCGTAGATGATGAGGATGCGCTCGCGATGAATCACGCGCTGATCGGTCACAACATAGTAGTCATTCCACCAGTCAATCAGGAACCACAGGAAGCTGGCGAACGCCACGAATAGCAACGCACCCACGAATGCCACACCAAACGGGCCGCTGAAGATCGGACGAACCGGCGGCAGGAAAGTCGCCCCAGCGAACGCTAACATCAATGCAGTAAACCACTGGCTCTGCAGGAGCACCCACCAGTGCTTGCGCCCGAACCACAGCACCAACTCACCCGGCCGTTGTGTGTCGAAGCGCCGGCGCTGCTTGATGTATTTCTCCGCCTCGGGGGTGTAGGTCAGATGCTCGCGAATGTAACCCTCACGCTCCAGCAATTGCTGGAATTCGCCTCGCGGGATATACCACAACTGCACCGGCGTCACCGTCTCAATCGTCACCTCGCTGGGATGGCCGGTGACGAACGGCAACTCGTTCAGGATCTCGCCCGGCTTCACGAACCGAATGACGGGGTCTTTGCCGCCCTTCTCCGGCGCGCGGATGAGCATCTTTCCGCGGCGGAGGATGTAGAGGTTGGTATCCTCCGCGCCGGCCAGGATCAGAATCTGGCCCTCGTTCACCATGCGCGTGCGCATCAACCCGAGCACGGACTTGAACTCCACATCGGTTAGGCGCGAGAAGAGCGTGGATTCGCGCAATTGGCGCACGATGTCATCCGGCGTGAGGGTTGCCTGGATCGCTTTCGAATCGGGTTCGGGCGCCTGGCCGTTGGTCGCGTTGCCAGCTTCCTGAGCCATTCAGCGAGATTCTAGCATCGCGGCCAGAGCGAAGCGGATGAGCGCCGTCTGGCGCCGCCAACGCCATGGCTGGCGCATCAGCCGGTATAGCCACTCGAGATTGGCGCGCTGCACCCAGTCCGGTGCGCGCTGCTGCACGCCGGCGATGAAATCGAACGCGCCGCCTACACCCATGCCGACAATCCCGCCGGCGTCATCTGCCACAGCAGGCGCCAATAGCGGCAAGTTGCGCGCCAGCCACTTGTCCTGCGCCGGCGCGCCGTAGGCCACGAAGAGGAGCTGCGGCCGCGCTGCGCGCACGCGCGCGACGAGCGCCATTTCTTCCTCGCGCCGCGGCGAACCAGCGTATGCGCCCGCCACCATCAATCCCGGATGGGCGAGCACGAGCGCCGCTGCCGCCCGCTCGGCCACACCGGGCTGCGCACCCAGGAAGAACACCCGCCAGCGATGGCGCGCTGCCAAGGCACACAGCTTCAGCATCAGGTCCACGCCGGCCACGCGCTCGCGCAGTCTCACCCCACGCCGCCCAGCGGCCCACACTACACCGGCGCCGTCCGGTACGTTGAGCGCGGTGGACGCCAGCACAGCCCGGAACTCTTCGTCACGCCTGGCAGCCATGACGAATTCGGGGTTCACGGTGGCGAACTGGTGCGCGCCGCCGCGCCGAATCAGCGATGCAGCGATCTCGCACGCCTCGCTATAAGTGACATCGTCCACCCGCACGCCTAAGATCTCGACCGACTGTGGCCTCATCGTTTCTGTCATCCAATCCTAACCTTGCCGCTTTACAATCGCCTGCATGAGCACGACGCGCAGGCAAATATATCTGGACTACTCAGCCACGACGCCCGTCGCGCCAGAGGTGAGGGCAGCCATGCAACCCTACTGGAGCGATGTGTTCGGCAACGCATCGTCGCTGCACAGCTTTGGGCGCGATGCGGCCGCCGCGCTGGACGACGCGCACACCGTGGTCGGCTGCGCGATCGGCGCACGCGCCAGCGAGATCGTCTTCACCGGTTGTGGCACCGAGGCCGACAACCTGGCGTTGCGCGGCGTCGCCTTCGCCGCACGCCGCGCCAATGGCAGCTCGCCCGGCCACATCATTACCACGCCCGTCGAACACCATGCCGTCGAAGCAACCGCGCACCAACTGCATACGCAATTCGGCTTCGACTTGACGCTGCTGCAGGTGGACGGCTGCGGGCGCGTGGACCCCGACGACGTGCGGCGTGCCATCCGCCGGGACACCGTCATCGTCAGTGTGATGCTGGCCAACAACGAAATTGGCACGCTCCAGCCGGTGCGCGAGATCGGCGCGATCTGCCGCGAGCGAGGCGTGCCCTTCCACACCGACGCCGTCCAGGCGCCGGCTTACTTGCCCGTCCACGTGGACGAACTGAATGTGGACCTGTTGGCGCTTTCGGCGCATAAATTCTACGGCCCGAAGGGCGTTGGCGTGCTCTATATCCGCGAGGGCACGCCATATATGCCGGCGATTACCGGCGGCGGGCATGAGCGGGGACGACGCCCAGGCACCGTCAACGTCGCCGGCGCAGTCGGCGCCGCGGCAGCAATCAAATATAGTGCGCGCGAGCGAGACGCGCAGGCGGCGCGCCTGACCAGGCTGCGCGACCGGCTGATTCAAGGCGTATTGGCCAGCGTGCCCGACGTCCGGCTCAGCGGCCATCCTACCGATCGGCTGCCGAACCACGCCAGCTTCGTGTTCAACCACGTAGATGGCGAGTCGTTGTTGATGGCGCTGGACGTCGAAGGCATCGCCGTCAGCACCGGTTCGGCCTGCACCAGCGGCAATCCCGAACCATCACCGGTGCTAGTGGCTATGGGCATCCCGCGCGAGTGGGCGCTGGGCGGCCTGCGCATCACGCTGGGATATCACACCACGGAAGAGGAAATTGACGCCGTGCTGGATGTGCTGCCCAGGTGCGTGGCGCGCGTGCGCGCGGCAAGCCTGGAGTTTTGAATCCACTCACAACCCGGCGAACAACGGCAATGAAGCAGGCACGCGTAGTGGTGGCCATGAGTGGCGGCGTGGATTCGTCGGTCGCGGCAGCTTTGCTGGTGCAGCAGGGCTACGATGTGATCGGCATCATGCTGCGCCTGTGGGCGGAGGAAGCGCATGCGGGCGAGGAGCACAACACCAATCGCTGCTGCGCGCCAGAGGCCATCGCGGATGCGCGCGCCATCGCGAAGCTGCTTGGCATTCCCTTCTACGATATTCACGCCGAGCATGTCTTCAAGCAGCGCGTCGTAGATTCATGGATCGCCGGCTACGCCGACGCCACCACGCCCAACCCATGCTTCACTTGCAACCGCACGATCCGCTTCGGCTTTCTGATGCAGAAGGCGCTCGCCCTCGGCGCGGACTACCTGGCGACCGGCCACTATGCGCGCGTGGATCAGATGATGACAGCAGCCGACGTCGCATCCCCGCCACAGGTCCGCTATCGCCTCCTGAAGGGGAAAGACGCGCAGAAAGACCAGAGCTACGTCTTGCACGTCCTGGGCCAGCAGGATTTAGCGCGTGCAATGTTCCCGGTCGGTGAACACACAAAGGAAGAGGTGCGCCAGATGGCACGTGACTTCGGCCTGCCCACCGCCGAACGCCCGGAGAGCCAGGATTTGTGCTTTCTGACACAGGGTGACTATCGCAGCTTCCTGATCCGCAACGCGCCGGAGATCGCCCGGCCAGGGCCGATCGTGAACACGCGTGGGGAAGTGATCGGTCGGCACGAGGGACTGCCCTTCTACACTATCGGCCAGCGCAAGGGCCTGCACATCGCTACGCGCTCAGCCCACAGCGAGCCGCTCTACGTGCTGCGGCTAGACGCGGCGAATAATGCCGTCGTGGTCGGCAGCGCCGGTGAGCTGGGCGTGCGCACTGCGCGGACGCGCAAGATGCACTACGTGAGCGGCGAGCCGCCGGCCGCGCCACTACGCTGCACGGCCAAGATTCGCTACAAGGCCAGGGAAGCCCCTGGTTGGCTCAGGCCGCTGCCGGATGGCGGCGCCGAGTTCGAATTCGACATGCCGCAGCGCGACGTGACGCCAGGTCAAGGACTGGTGTGTTACCTGGGCGATGAGGTGATCGGCGGCGGCATGATCGCGCGCGACAGCGCAACGTGAACGGATAATGCGCCCGAGGAAGCGCATTGGCGAATCCGACCTGCCGGCGTTGAGCGATTAAGGCAGCGGGAGCCACCGATCACCCTTCATGCTTTCACGAGCTAGCCTCTATCCGGCAACACGGCAATACCCGGCAGTGTCTTGCCTTCGAGGAACTCCAGCGAAGCGCCGCCGCCGGTGCTGATGTGGGTGATCCTGTCGGTCAGGCCGGCTTGTTCGATCGCCGCCACCGAATCGCCGCCACCGATAATGCTGATCGCATCCGACTCAGCCACGGCTTGGGCAATCGCGCGCGTGCCCGCCGCGAACTTCGCGAACTCGAACACGCCCATCGGGCCGTTCCAGATAATCATGCGCGCGTTGCGCAGCTCGTTGCGATATTTCTCCACGGTGTGCGGACCGATGTCGAGTGCACGCCAGCCCGGCTTGATCTGCCCGACCGTCACCGCTTCACTGTGCGCATCATTGCTGAAGGCGTCGGCGACGATGACATCCACCGGCAACATCAGCTTACCGCTGCAGCACAACAGCAGCTCGCGCGCCTGTTCCAGCGCATCACTCTCTACCAACGAGTCGCCCAACTCGTAGCCTTCGGCCTTCAGGAAGGTATTGGCCATGCCGCCACCGATCATGATCTTGTCGGCCAGTGACATCAGGTTGTTGATCACCGGCAGCTTGTCGCTGATCTTGGCACCGCCGAGCAACACCACCACCGGATGCTCGGGATCGGTAAATACCTTGCCCAGGAACTTAATCTCCTTCTCCATCAAGAAGCCGGCCGCGGCAGGCAGGAAGTGCGCCACGGCCTCGACCGAGGCATGCGCGCGGTGAGCGCTGCCGAAGGCATCGTTTACATACACATCGCCCAGCGACGCCAGTTGCTTGGCGAAATCAGGATCGTTCTTCTCCTCTGCTTTGTGGAAACGCAGGTTCTCCAGCAGCAACACGTCACCAGGCTTCAGCGCGCGGGCCTGCGTCTCCACTTCAGGTCCGATGCAGTCATTTGCGAATTGCACCGGCCGCTTGAGCAGTTCGCTCAGACGCTCGGCAGCAGGCCGCAGGCTCTGCGAGGGATCAACGCCTTTGGGCCGGCCGAGGTGCGACATCAGCACCACCGACGCGCCCTGTTCGAGCGCATACTGAATCGTGGGCAACGCTGCACGAATGCGGGTATCGTCGGTAATGGCGCCGTCCTTGAGCGGCACATTGAAGTCCACACGCATCAACACGCGCTTGCCGTTCAGCGAAGGAAAGTCTCGAATCGTCCGTTTGTTGAACACGTTTTTATCTCCTAGGTGCTATCGAGCAGGTCGCGTGAGCGACCCACACCTCATTCCGGCGCGAATTGTAGCGGTTGAGATGAGGTATCGTCTAATGCTCAACGGGAGATGACGGAGAACGAGATACGAGATGCGGCGCGCGCACTGGACGTCACACTCGACGCTCAGCAGGCCGGCGCGCTGTTGCGCTTTCGCGACCTGTTGGTGGAAGCGAATCGGCGCTTCAACCTGACCGCCCTCACCGACGATGCTTCCATCCTCGCACTGCACTTCCTCGATTCGCTTACCGCGGTCCGGGTCATTCGCGACCTCCAGGTCAGCGCCGGCGCTGCGCTGGAGTTGGTTGATGTCGGCACCGGCGGCGGCTTTCCGGGCATCCCACTCAAGATCGCTTTACCTGAGCTGCGCGTGACGCTGATGGATAGCACGGCGAAGAAGGTGCAGTTCTGCGCCGAGGTTATTCGCGCGCTGGCGCTGCAAAATATCCGCACCATCCAAGACCGCGCCGAGGAAGCCGGCCACCGCCCCGAGCACCGCGAGCGCTACGATGTGGTCATTGCTCGGGCGGTCGCGCCGATGCCGACCCTGGCCGAGTATCTGCTGCCGCTCACGCGCGTGGGAGGAACGTGCATCGCCATGAAAGGCAGCGACACTCAGGCCGAAGCAGCGCGCGCCGCCGGCGCGATCGCCAGGCTGGGCGGCGCGATCGCTGCCGTCACACCGGTCAACCTACCCGGCCGCGATGAGCAGCGCGCGTTGATCGTGATCAACAAGCTGCACCCCACGCCGCAGCCCTACCCGCGTCGCGGCGGTGCGCCACGCAAGTCGCCCCTACAGTGACCCTCGCTCCGACAACCCCAATTGTGGCTAAAATCTAGGTATGACGCCAACGCCCGAAGCGACACGACCGCTGCGCATATTGATCGCCAAGCCTGGCCTGGACGGCCACGACCGTGGCGCCAAGGTGATCGCACGAGCACTGCGCGACGCCGGGATGGAAGTGATCTACACCGGCCTGCGTCAGACGCCGGAGATGATCGCTGCCGCTGCGTTGCAGGAAGACGTAGATGCGGTCGGCCTGAGCATTTTGAGCGGCGCGCACAATACCCTGCTGCCGCGCGTGGTCGAACTGTTGCGTCAAAGCGGCATGGGGGATGTGCCTGTATTCGCCGGCGGCATCATCCCCGACGAAGACGTGCCCGGTCTGAAGGCCGCCGGTATTGCTGCAGTCTTCGGGCCCGGCACGCCACTGTCGGAGATCGTCCAATTCATCCGCGAACACACGCCGTCGCGACATCCTATGATCATGAATCATGATTGATGAGCGACTACGGATGACTGGCGATACGCGACCGACCCGGCCCACCAAGCGCGACCTGGCGCGCCTGATCACCGGCATCGAAAACGGCGATCCAAACGCATTGTGCACGTTACGTGAATGGTATGGCCGCGCGGGCGGTGCTCATATCATCGGCGTCACTGGCGCGCCCGGCAGCGGCAAAAGCACGCTGGTCGCTGCGCTGACCCGACTGGCGCGCAGCCGTGGTCAGACGGTGGCCATCGTCTCGGTAGATCCAAGCAGCCCATTCACCGGCGGGGCGATCCTGGGCGATCGCATTCGCATGCGCGAACTGTTCGAGGACGACGGCGTGTTCATTCGCAGCATAGCTAACCGCGGCGCGCTGGGAGGGATCGCCCGCTCGACGGCCGACATCGTCGCCGCGCTCGACGCGGCAGGCTACGACCTGGTGTTCATCGAGACGGTGGGCGCCGGTCAGGCCGAGGTCGAAGTCGCGCGCGTGGCCGAGACGATCATCGTCGTCGAGGCGCCTGGGCTGGGCGACGACGTTCAGGCCATCAAAGCCGGCATCCTGGAAATCGCCGATATCCTGGTCGTGAACAAAGCCGACCGCGAAGGCGCGGAGCGCGCTGTGAGCGTGCTACAAGCCGCCCTGGACTTGGCCGCGCCATCGGTCGGCGCAGCCGGACATCACGGCTACGGCGCGCTGCATCGCGTCGAAGCGCCGACGGCGGCCTCCGCCGGCTGGCGCATCCCCATTTTGAAGACGATCGCGACCGAAGGCGACGGCGTCGCAGCCGTGCTCGACGCCATCGCGCGCCACCGGCAGTACCTGGAGCAAGGCGCGGGCGCGCAGCGTCGGGCGCAACGCCTGGAGCAGGAAGTGACGATCCGGCTGCGCGACCTCCTCTTAAAGCGCGCAATGCAACAGATCGAGCCGACGCGCTATCACGCCTTAATCGAGGCATGCATCGCCCGCAAACTGCATCCTCAGGAGGCGGCTCAGGAATTGCTGAGCGAGTTAGCGTGCGACGACGGTCGCGCTCCGGCCGAGTGACCCAGCGCCGACAAAAGACACCCTCACGACAACCGCGCGATGCTCACCGCTTACCTTGTTCGGCACGGACAAACCGCGTTCAACGCCGAGGGCCGCATACAAGGCTGGCTGGACGTGCCGCTGGACGCCGTCGGCCAAATTCAGGCGCAATGTGTGGCCCGCCGCTTCATCGCGAAGTCCATCCAGGCGATCTACTCCAGCCCACTGATGCGCGCTGCCGACACCGCGCGCGCCATCTCGCAGGCTTGCCGTCTCGAAGTCATCTTCGACGAGCGGCTGCGCGAGTACCACATGGGCGACTGGACCGGACTGACCGCTGATGAGATCCGAATGACGACGCCGACGGCGCACTTGGACGATCCGGAAGCGCCCGTCCCCAACGGCGAGAGCGCACAGCACATGCGCGAGCGGGTCATCTCTTTCCTGCGCGATCTGATCGCGCGTCACGACGGCGAGGCGGTCGTCCTCGTTTCGCACGGCGGCACGCTCGGCGCTATGGTCGGGGCGATGCTGGGGCTGCCGGTCATGCGGCGCCACCCGTTCGCCTTCGGCAACGCTTCGCTCACCGAGGCCGGCTACGAAAGTGGGCGATGGCGATTGCGCAGCTTGAACGACCGCTGCCATTTGCAGGGATAGCAGCGCGCCATACCGCAGCCCGACAGCCGTCGGACGGCGCTTTCAACGTTCGATAATCTCCGCCTCGACCGGATCGATGCCGCTGTGCGGGCGATGTGGGAGTACGGTGCCAATCGCATCCACGATGTGGTCGAAGGCTTCCTGCACACGGCGCAAGGGCGGTTTCTCCGCAAAGTGCTCGGCGTAGTCGGCCACCGCTTCCTCCGGGGGCACGTCGCACCCGCAGTGTTCCCTCAAATAGTGCTTGTGATCTATGATCCACAGATACAGGTCGGCTTCGGTTCGGCCGGGGAAATCGCGGAGGATGCCTTCTTTGCGGATTGCCTCGACGATGGGCAGATAGACGTTGTCGTACCAATCGGTCACGGCCTCGTCCTCACTCACCTCGCGCCGGAGATCCAGACCCATGAAATAGCGATGCACGGCGATGTGCTCGAGCAAGCGCGCGTAGCCGCCGCCGATGGAGAAGCGAATGTTCTGCTCCGGTCGCAGCACGTCCAGTCGAGTGCGTTCGAGGAACTCGGCATACTCGCCGAGCAGCTCGAGTGCGTCGGCATTGATATCCTCGGCCGTGACCGGCACCGGCGTGATCGCTTCCTGAACCTCAGCGTCTATGTATTTCACGCTGTGTTCGCGGGCGACCGACACGCGATGGTTGCCATCCAGCACGAAATACACGTCCCCAACCTTGTAGAGTGAGACTGGCGGCAAGCTAACATCGTCGTAGAAAGCCCGGTTGATCTTGCGCCAGCGGCTGCTGCTGCTGTCGTTGACCGGCAAGAAGGCGTTGTCGAAGTCATGATAGCGCCCTACGCTGCCCTTGATCTTATCCACCGGCACGGTCTGGATACCGCGCCGGATGAACCCACGTAGCTTGAGCTTGTCGCGCACTTCATCCCACGCCATCAGCTCGGTGTTCTGTCCAGACAGCAATGACCACGCCTTGCGCAGAAAGCCTTTCGAGCGCGCCCGCCGAAAGTCCAGGTAATCCTGAGTCGACAGTGCCTCCGACATCTCAAACGACTATATCACCTGAACGCGAAACTGGCCTTTCTTTTGGCCGGTTGTCAAGTTGCCAATTCACTTGACAGGGGGCAGGACCAAGTTTTGAAGATCGAGGGACAGAAAGAAGGAGTCGGGAGGAGAGGGTGAGAGATCAGCCTAGTCGCACGTATGTCGGCGCAGCATTCTGGCGTAGCACAACCTCGTAGATCAACACTAACGGCTCACGCTGCGGCGTCTCGATCTGAGTCTGGCGCCCATTCGGGTAACGCTGTTTGACGAATTCGAGTTCGGCTGCGCGTTCGGGGGTGAACGCAAAGGCCGTCACCGGGCGATCGAGCGCCCAGTCGGGTGGCGCAGTAAGCAGTTCCAGCACATCCGTCCCCTCTACGTGCGGCGCGACGAACCTCATCGTTGAGAATCCTTGATAAGTCATGCGCGGCGCGCCGAAGAAATATAACTGCGAGCCGGCAGGATAGGCCGCAATTCGACGCGCCAACACGGTCGCGATCTGCGTGTTCGGATCACCCCGACTGGCGACCGGCGCGAACTCGCGAAAGTAGAAGTTCAGGTCGGCGATGCAGCCGGCAACGAGCGCGCATGCGGCGAGCAAATAGCCGTAACGATTGGGAAGGCACAACAGATCGGCCAGCAAACGGCCGAGCAAAGCAAAGCCCAAACCAACGCAGGCCGCGGCCACGACGACGCCAGCCACGTAGCGTTGGCCGGCCGGCGTGCTTTCGCTGATCGCCACGATGCCAATCGTCGTTACCAACACGAGCAAGAGATAACGCGCATTCGCATCCCTGATATTAACGATCAACCAGCCCAAGCCGAAGAGCGCCAGCACAGCCGGCGCCAGCAGTAACACCGGCCGGCCCGCCTCTGCATACCACGAACGCAACGGCAACCACACCAGCCCCAGCGTAGCGTCGCGAAGGTTGCCGAGTATCACTTCGGGCACCGACCGGCCAGTCGTGCGCGCTGTGTATTGGAACCAATTACCGCCGCGCTCGGGCCAGTCCGGCCGGAGCAAACTCACGCGCTCGGCCGGCGCTCGAAACTGATCGGGATGTGCTCTGAAATACAGGCCCATCGGCAAAAAGACGACGAAAGCAATAAACGCCAGCGCAGCGATGTTCATCTTCTGGCGCGCGAGCCGGTCGCGTTCGAAGGCGAGCATACTGAGCAACCAGCAGACGATGACAGCAGGCAATGCGCGGCTGCCGGTGTAGAAATACTGACTGAGACCGACCAGCAAGCCGGCACCGGCATAGGCCCAGCGTGCACCCGTTCGCCAGCCACGCCACAGCAGTCCGCCCACGAAGACGACGAACAGGCCATCCCAAATGTTGTTCAAACCGATCCGGCTCCACTGGATAGCATAGTGCGAACATGCCAGCATTAGCCCGGCAGCCAGGCCCACTCGCCACCCGAACGCAGACCGCATCCACCCATACAACCCGACGACGGTAAGCGCACCGGCAAAAGCAGCAGGCAGGCGCAACGCGCCATAGCTCGGCCCTAAAAGTGAGATCGGCACGGCGGGAATGGCGAAGAACAGCGCGGGGAAGGAATACCAGCCCACGCCGAACATGTTCGTCAGTTCGCCGCGCACGATTCGCACGGCGGTCAGGCCGGCGCTGCCTTCGTCGCCGTGCCAGGCGACGGGGATCGCATCGTTCTGCACAGCGCGTAACGCGAAGGCGAAGGTGAACAACGCCGAGATGCCCATCCACTCGATCCACCGCGCCTTGATGGGCAACGTCCGTTCGTGCTTTGCATCCACAAGGGTCGGCGCGAGCGGCGCAACGGCGATTAGCGCCAGCGCAACAGACGCCCACCACGCTAGGAGCGATGCAGCCGGACGCTCGGCGATCTCTACCGGCCCGGCGAGTTCATACGCCAACACGCCCAGCCCGACCGCGGTTGCCCCAAAGAGGATGCGAGCGAAACGAAGGGCATCGGTGCTGAACCGGCCGGCCAGGTTCACAGCGATTCCCCTACCACCCATACATGAAGGATTGTACGCTTCAAAAGCGATCCGAACCGTTTACAACAAGTGCTTATCAGGCGCTTAACCTGCGCTCAAAACGCAGCGCTTAGCATCAAGTTAGCACTACACCCCTTCAAAGGCGTACGACAGCCGGCCGACTGATGTGTGTCCTTCTGTATTCGAAGAGGAGGCAGATATGGAGATCATCGTCGTGGGCCTGCTCGTGGTAATCCTGTTGCTGATCGCCTACATTGCTGGTTACGCCGCAGGAGTTGCTGCCAGCCGCCCGAATATCTATCACTGAGGTCGCGCGCACTTTCGCAAGCCGAAGCGAGTCAAACCCGAAAGAGACGCTGCCGCGATCCTCAGTCGAGAATCGCGGCAGATGCCGGTCGTGATGCGCTAACGGCTACGAACAACCGGTGGTGCTGCCACATGTTTCGCACTTCAGGCACGTCCCGTTGCGCACCAGCGTCCACGCGCCACATTCTGGACACGGGTCGCCTTCGTAGCCCTTCAGGCGCGCCAACCGGGCCTTCTCACTGCGGCTGGCATCGGTGGTGACGGTTGGCGTTGCAGTTTGTCGCCTGATGGATTGCGGCACAGGACGGCCGTTGCGAGGCACGGAGACCTCACTATCGCCTGTCCCTTCGTGCGCGCCGACGTGCACGTGACCATTTTGCTGAACCGTCTCATCGTTGAAGGCGCGGCCGGGCAAGCGCAGCTGAGCAGGCGGCACCTCGCGCTCGCTGATGACTTCTTCGTCGAGATACTCGGGCTCGGGCACCTCCGACGTTGCGCCGACGTGAGCCAGGTCTTCGCGACCAAGATACGTGATCGCCAGTTCGCGGAAGATGTAGTCAATCACGCTGGTGGCCATCTTGATGTGGTCGTTGCCGGTGACGACACCGGACGGCTCGAACTTGGTGAACACGAACTGATCCACGAACTCGTCGAGTGGCACACCGTATTGCAGGCCGAGCGAAACGGCGATGGCAAAGCAATTGAGCAGGCTGCGGAAACCGGCGCCTTCTTTGTGCATGTCAATGAAGATCTCGCCCAGTGTGCCGTCTTCGTATTCGCCAGTGCGCAGGAAGATGCTCTGGCCGCCGATCTTGGCCTTTTGCGTGTAGCCGGCGCGCCGATTCGGCAAGCGGCGCTGCCTAGCCAAATATCGCACCACGACCTTCTCGATCACCTGCTGTTGCTGCGGCGTCACCGGCAGTTGCTGGCCCGCCTCGCTCACCAGCTCAGCCGCAGCCTCCTCCATCTCATCGCTCGACGTGTTCAGCGGCTGGCTGAGCTTCGATCCATCACGGTACAGCGCATTGGCCTTGGTGCCGACCTTCCAGGACAACATATAGGCCTTCGCCACATCTTCGACTGTGGCCTCGTTAGGCAGGTTGATCGTCTTGCTGATGGCGCCACTGAGGAATGGCTGGGCTGCCCCCATCATCAGGATATGCCCTTCGGGTGGGATGAAGCGCTTGCCATACTTGCCACACTTGTTGGCGCAGTCGAATACCGGCAGGTGTTCGGCTTTCAGATGCGGCGCACCCTCCAGGGTCATGGTGCCGCACACGTAATCGTTGGCCGCGCTGATCTCGGCTTTGCTGAAGCCGAGCGCCTGCAACATGTTGAACTTGTAGTCGTTCAGTTGCGCGCCGCTGAAGCCGAGGGCATTCTTGCAAAAATCCTCGCCCAGCGTCCACTTGTTGAAGGCGAACTGGATCTCGAAGGCCGTGGCCAGCGCCACCTCGACTTTGGCCAACACCTCGTCGGTAAAGCCGCGCGCCTTGAGCGACTCGGGGTTAATAAACGGGCATCCAACCAGCGTACCACGCCCTACGGCATACTTGACGATGTCCTCGATCTGTGCCTCGCTGTAACCCAGCCGGCGCAGCGCCGGCGGCACGCTCTGGTTGACGATCTTGAAGTAGCCGCCGCCGGCGAGCTTCTTGAACTTCACGAGCGCGAAGTCCGGCTCGATGCCGGTGGTGTCGCAATCCATCAGAAGGCCGATCGTGCCAGTGGGCGCGAGGACGGTCGTCTGCGAGTTGCGGTAGCCGTACATCTCACCGAGCTTGCAGGCCAAGTCCCAGTCTTCATGTGCCGCCTGAATGAGCTCTGGTGGGCACCCGGTCGGCTCTTCGTCGGTCATCCCCGGGCCGCCGGTCTCGTTGATGCGGTACGCCGCGTCACGGTGCTTGCCCATGACACGAAGCATCGGCTGACGGTTGCGCTGGAAACCCATGAACGGGCCCTTGCTTGCAGCGATCTCCGAAGACGTCGCGTACGCGTGCCCGCAGAGAATCGATGTGAGCGCCGCACAAATCGTCCGCCCCTCGTCGCTGTCATAGGGGATACC
>CALGMA010000030.1 GCA_937959265.1 uncultured Anaerolineae bacterium
GGATCATCCCGACCATGCTCGCGCCGTGGGTCGGTCAGTTCATCAAAGTGTGCCTCCAGACTGCTGTGAAAGGGAGGCATGTCCCCTTTTATGCCGCTGCACGCACCCAACCCTAACTTACGTCATGCGTTCGCCCTGCGAAGCCGAGGTGGTCGCAACGCCGGCAGGTTGGCAGAAGGGTGGGGGGCCGGTTTGCCTCTTACCTGGTGAGCATTTTTGCAGCGCCTCAATGGTTCGGTTCTCACCTAATCCATCCTTTTCAGGCGTTCATCCGTCAAAGGAGCATTCGAGGTGTTGTCTATCACTTTGACGCAGTATGCTTTGTGCATCTAGCCTTGCATATCGGCGCCGTGGGCAGCTCAGGATTCGGCGCTCGACCCGGGGTTCCGGGCTCTGGGCGCCGAAATATTGTGATTCTGAACACCGCCCGTTGCTCGGGCGTGCACTTGGACACAGGCGCGTTACCTATAATCGCATGATACGAATTGCGTGACTCGTAGATCATGACCAATCGCTCTGCCAACGTCTCTGCTAACACTGTATCGTCTCAAACGACCGTCATCGCGCCGGCTGTGCGGCAGCGCCGCATTGGCCGCGCGGTGTTACTCGCCATGCTCGTGGCGTTCTTCGCTTGCGGCTTGCTCGGCATGGTGGCAGTTGCCGGCTTGGCCGGCGCACAAGCTGGCCAGCGCGAGGCAGCCGCGCGTGCCACGGCGACGGTTGCGGCTTCATTGCTCGACCGACTCCAGAAAGCGAATGCCCTGATGCGCGAGGGCAAATATGTCTTGGCCGAGGCGAATTATGCCTACATCTTGCAGTACCAACCCGAGAACTACGGTGTGCGCAACTTGATCGCGACAGCGATCGCAGCGCAAACGCCCACGCCACTGCCGCCGCCTCCTACGCCGACACCTTTCGTTGCCGACAAACGCCTTATCTTTCAGGCCCTGGTTGCTGCTGACGAGGAGCAGGACTGGGATTCGGTCATTCGCCTGGCCGATCAGCTCATCGCTTTGGACAGCAGCTTTGAAGCGGCGACCGTAAGTGACCTGCGCTATCGCGCGCTGGTGGAGCGTGGGTTGAGCCGGCTGCGCGCCGGCCAGATCGAGTCGGGTCTATACGACCTCGATCTCGCTGCTGCGATTCGCCCGTTGAGCGACCGTGTCGAAGGCGAGCGACGCCTCGCTGCGGCCTACCAGAGCGCCATCTATTACTTCGGTGCTGACTGGGAGAAAAGTATCACCCAATTGGAACGCCTGTACAAAAGTGCGCCGGGCTATCGCGACGTCGGCGTCAAGCTGCTCGAAGCCTATCTCCGTGCCGGAGACGCCTACGCTAGCACGGGTGATTGGTGCGCTGCCGCAAAGAAGTACGAGCGCGCCGCCCAATTCGACCAGAACGCATCGCTGGTCGAAAAGCAACGCGATGCCGATGCACGCTGCCTGACGGCTTCGGTCGGCAACGGCGAAGCGAACGCTGGGTTCCCCACGGCTGTTCCCAACACAGCTGGCATTACCGGACGCCTGTTTTACAGCCAATACGATCCTGCCATCTACCAATACCGCTACAACGTCTACGACAGTGCGGCGTCGAAGGCCTATCAAATCGGGTCGGGCCCGCAGCCCAGCTATCGTGCAAGCATTTCGCCGGATCGCACGCGCATGGTGTACTCGATCTACCAGGATGGATGGAAGGTCGTGATCAGTTCCGCCGATGGGTCGGGCACGCCCACCATCCTTACCAGCGGGAGCTATCCGGTGTGGGGACCGAATGGCTTGATCGCCTACCAGACGTGCACTGATCAGTGCGGCATACACCTGATCAATCCAGATCAGCCGAGCAGCGTGCGGCGGCTCACGACCTCGAGCAGTGACATCAACATGCAATGGTCGCCCGGCGGCGACAAGCTGATCTATATGTCGAACTTCCCCGGTTCCTGGGAGATTTTCACTGTGTCGCTTTCGGGGACGTTCCAGCAACTGACCGGCTTTGGGGCGAACAGCGGCGCGCCGACCTTTTCACCGGATGGCACGCGCGTTGCTTTCATCTCCAACCGAGATGGCGGCAATTGGGCCGTTTGGATCATGAACGCCGATGGCAGTAACCTAGTCAAGCTGATCGAACTGGGCAGCCAACATCCTTATTGGCAGCTCGAGCGGTTGGTTTGGTTGCGCTGATATAAAAACGGCGGGCAATATGCCCGCCGTTTTTGTTCGCTGGCTGCCATCATGGCAGCGGAGGGAAGTATGGCACCGGACCGACCGCCGCCGCGCGCGGTCCGCCGGGATCGCCGAGGAAGTCCCAGTAGAGCGACACGTTCGAAGTGCCACCATACTGGACATACTCGATCACGATCGAATGGTTGCCGGCGCCCAGGTTCACATTGGCCGTGAAGGTGCGCGTGGATTGCTCGCGGAATTCATTCATGATCAGGTTGCCGTCCAGATAGATGCGGATGCCGTCGTCCACGCGAGCCACGAACTGGTATACGCCGGCCGGGAAGTAGCGCACCTGGTTGAAGCGCGCACTGAAGAATGTGCCGGGCACGCCGGGTGCCGGCGGCGCGCCATTCCAGTCGAAGCGTAAGCAGCACACGACGGTCGTAGAAGCGGCTGGGCCTGCGAAATTCGGATTCGCAAAGAACTCAACTGTCCAGGGCCCGTTATTGAACCCGGTGTCAGGTGGCGGTGGCGGGGGCGGTTGTGGTGGCAGTGGGCCAACGCGCGTGATGTCGAGCTTGATGAATGCCAGTTGAGTCTGTTCGACGTAGTCCACACGGATCTCGTGCGTGCCTTGCGCGAGGGGTACGTCTATACTCGGCGTCTGCCGGCCGACGAAGTTGAGTGCGTCGAGTATGACCTGGCCATCTACCCAGATGCGAATCCCATCATCCACGTCGGCTGCGAAGCGCCATACGCCGGCCGAGAAGTTCATCTTACGCGTCCAGCGCGCCGAGAAATAGTCGGGCTGCACGCGCATCAAGTCTGGCGACCCGAAACCCCAGTTGAAGTTGATCGCGGACTCATTGCGCGTGAGAGCTGGTGGACCGGACTGGATGGTGTTGTTCCAGTATTCACCACGCCAGGGCCCGGCTGGAGGTTGCGGTGGAGCCGGCGGCGCATAGCGCGGGATGCATAAGCGCTGGCCAACGTAGATACGCGTGGTCTTAAGGCCGTTCACACGGCGCAATGTGAGCACCGTCGTGTTGTAGCGCATCGCCAGCTCGCCAAGCGTGTCGCCGGGACGAACGGTGTACCACAGGCAGGTGTAAGAACTGACTTCAGCGCGCTCCGGCGGCGCAGCTTGAGCCGGCGCAGCAACGCCGAGGGCGAAGAAGCCAATCACTATGCTCAAGCACAGTGCCAAGATGCGCCACGGGCTCGGCGGCTTGTTGTCGTTCGCTTGTTGACTCATGCTTCTTACCTCGTCACTTGTGAAAGAGATTGTAGCAGCGATGCGCATAATAGGAAGGCGAGCCAGGCGTGACGGGTATAATGCCGCGTCCTGTCCGAACTTCATGCATCTTTGCTGCCAGGATGTGCATAGATTACCACATTTTGTGGATAAACCTGTGGATATCGAGACAAGGCCACTCTATATCACTTTCAAAATAACGCAAGTGCAGACAGTTTTCTCTTAGGAGGCTTTCGTGAATAGACGCATAGGTGTCGCTGTGGCTCTGGGCATCGCTACAGCGTTTGTCCTCTCCGCCTGTGATGCTCAACCGGCAAATTTACCTACCTCAACGCCCTACTCGGCGACGCCGACGCCCGGCAGCGTGGTTGGTCAACCACAAGCGGCTGTTACAACGTCGCCCGCTGCCCAGGGCGCAACGCGACCGTTTGCGCAAATTTCCCCTGCCGAGCGCGCGCGTGTGGGCAGCGCGCCGCCGCCGCTCACCATAGACCCAACCCAGAAATACCTCGCTACGATCAAGACCGCCAAGGGCGACATCGTGGTAGAGCTGAACGCTCAGGCGGCCCCGCAAACGGTCAACAATTTCATTTATCTGGCGCAGAATGGGTTCTACGACGGCCTGACGTTCCACCGCGTGGAGCCAGGCTTCGTCATCCAGGGCGGCGATCCGCTCGGCAACGGCACCGGCGGGCCCGGCTATGACATTCCGCCGGAGATTAAGCTGCCGCACGTGGATGGCGCGATCGCCATGGCGCGTCTGGGCGGCCCGCCCGAAAGCACGCCGAGTAGCGGTAGCCAGTTCTACATCACCATCGGCGCGCAGCCTAACCTCGACAACAACTACACCGTCTTCGGGGTGACGATTCGTGGCCAGGATGTGGTGCGCGCCATCCGGGTCGGCGACGTGATCCAACGGATAGACATCACTACCGTGGATGGGAGCGCCGTCGCCGCGGCGCCGCCGCAGGCAACGGCCATCCCGGCGCCTACGCCATTGCCCAAGCCGGTGACGTGCGAGCCGTTCCCGCTCAACGTCAATGCCGATGACCATGTGCTGGGCAATCCGCAGGCTGCGACTACGCTTATCGAGTATGGGGACTTTCAGTGCCCGGCCTGCGCGGCTTTCCATCCCCAAATGAAGGCGCTCATGACAACGGTGAGCGATACGGTGCGCCTGGTCTTCCGCCACTTCCCACTCCCTCAGCATGATAAGGCGATCCCCACTGCTCGCGCTGCTGAAGCGTCTGCGCGGCAAGGCAAGTTCTGGGAGATGTATGACTTGCTCTACGAGAAGCAGGGCGAGTGGTCGAACAAGCCGTTGGCCGAGATCACAGCTACGCTTAAGACCTATGCTGAGGCATTGAAACTAGACGTTGCGCAATTTGAGCGCGACCTAGTCAGCGACGCCGTCGCTGCGCGTGTGCAGCGCGACGTGGCTTCAGGCCAGGCTGCTAACGTCAGCAGCACGCCGTCGCTCTTCCTGGACGGCAGTGATATTCCGCTGCAAGCATTCCAGCAACCAGACACAGCGGAGCAGCTTCGCGGCTATTCCGATCGCCGCGCAAAATCCGTCGCCGGCCTCAGCACCAAGACATTCAACTTCGCCAAGCCTGAGCAAATCACGAGCAAGGACGCCAAATACATGATGACGGTCAAGACTAATCGCGGCGACATTGTGGCCGAACTCGATCCGGCGCTTGCGCCGGTTAACGTCAACGCGACGGTGTTCCTGGCCCAACAAGGCTACTTCGATGGCGCGCCGGTCGTCTTGAACGACCAGCAAATTGGCGCGATCCTGATCGGCAATCCCACGGCCGCCGGTAATCCCGGCTTCGAGTGCGGCGTCGAGCCGACCCCGGGTGCGATGTCAAAGTCGGGCGTTGTTGCGCTGTTCGGCAGCAGCAGCACCAGCAGCGCGCAGTTCATCTTCACTTACTCGCCGACGCTGGAGCTGGACGGCCGTTTCTCGGTTATCGGCCAAATCATCTCCGGCCTGGATGTGGTCAAGTCGCTCACAGCGGCCCAGGGCGACGCTAAGGCCGATGTGATCCAGTCCGTGACCGTGGAACAGAAGCGGTAAGGATGCTTCTCAGAGGCCATCCAGAAAGCCACGCCGGTTGGGCGAAGTCGGCCGACTTCGCCCAACCATCTATACGTCACGCTGCGATTCCTTAGCTGCATCCTCATCTCGTTCATTTTGCCTATTCTCTCCTGACGCA
This sequence comes from uncultured Anaerolineae bacterium, assembly GCA_937959265.1. Lineage (GTDB taxonomy): Bacteria > Chloroflexota > Anaerolineae > J036 > Brachytrichaceae > JAAFGM01. The sequence goes on from CALGMA010000030.1 coordinate 5,637, forward strand.
TAATGTTTGTGCATACGCTGCAAGTGCGCTTCCGCGACCTAGATGCCTACAACCACGTGAATAACGCGGTGTATCTGACATACTTTGAGGAAGCCCGTATCGCATTCATCACCGCCATCGGCATGCGTAGCCTGTTCTCCCCCGAGCGCAGCACGGTCATCGCGCACGCGGAGATAGACTATCGCGCGCCGGCGCAGCTCGGTGACCGGCTCGACATTGCGGTGAGCACAGGCGAGATCCGCAACACTTCATACGAGCTGCGCTACCGCATTACGCGCCAGACCGACGGCGCATTGATCGCGACGGGCAAGACGGTTCAGGTGTGCTTCAACTTTGTGCTGAAAGCACCTGCGCGGCTGCCTGAAGCGTGGCGGGCGTTGTTGCGTGACAGGGCGCAAACAGAATCAATTGAGCAGCATGCGGTATAGAAAAGCGATGGTGCCTCCCCCTGCTTTACTCGCGCTCGAAGACGGCACCCGCTGGCCTGGCGCCGGCTTCGGCAAAATTGGCGAGACCACCGGCGAGGTGGTCTTCAACACTTCGATGACCGGCTATCAGGAGGTCATTACCGATCCTTCGTACTATGGCCAGATCGTGGTGATGACTGCGCCGCAGATCGGCAACGTGGGCACCAATCCCGACGATGACGAATCGCATCGCGCCTGGGTGGCCGGCTTCGCCGTGCGCGAGCTCAGCCCGATCGCCAGTAACTACCGCAGCCGGAAGTCGCTTGATGAATACTTAAAGGATCATGGCGTAGTGGGCATTATGGGTCTGAGCACCCGCGCACTGGTCAAGCATATCCGAGAGAAAGGTGCCATGCGCGGCGCAATCTCGTCGGTCAATACCGACCCAGAACGCTTGATCGAGATGGCGCGCGCCAGCCGCGATATGAACGGCGCTGACTTGGCCCGCGAGGTCACCTGTGACGAACCCTATCGCTGGGTGGAGGGTGTAGACGTGCAGTGGTACGTCGAGCCGGCCGCCCGGCCGCCCGACGACCCATCCGCAGCGCAGCCTCACATCGTCGCTTTCGACTTCGGCGTCAAGCGCAACATTCTGCGCCTATTGGCCTCGCGCGGCTGTCGGATCACCGTCGTCCCAGCAACGGCGACAGCCGAAGAGGTTCTGGCCATGCAGCCGGATGGCGTGTTCCTCTCGAATGGCCCCGGCGATCCAGCGGCATGCACCTATGCTATCGAGACTACCCGCCGGCTGCTCGGCCAGACGCCGATCTTCGGCATTTGTCTTGGCCATCAGATCCTCGGTCTGGCGTTGGGCGGTCGCACCTACAAGATGAAGTTCGGCCATCGCGGCGGCAATCAGCCGGTGCTTGCCAACGGCCGCGTCGAGATCAGCAGTCACAACCACGGCTTCGCCGTTCACGCAGATAGCCTTCCGCCGGAGGTGGAGATCACGCACGTGAACCTGAACGACGGCTGTGTCGAAGGGCTGCGTGTGCCATCGCTCGATGCCTTCAGCGTGCAATATCACCCCGAAGCCTCTCCTGGCCCGCATGACGCGAGCTATCTGTTCGATCAGTTCATCCAGGCCGTTCGATCGCGCGCTTAGACCAGTTGCCACAGAAACTAGATTTCTTTGAGAAACCTGGTTTCCGTGTCTAAGCGCCTGTCAAACGTCAGGCAACAACTTTGTTGCCCGATGTTGCGGTCAAGCCAACGCACCGATCGGTAGATCAGTCGCTAGCTCACTTCGTCGGACGAACGCATAGTCGCTTGCCTGGCGATTCCTACAATCGCGCGTAACAGCTTCACATCTGTACTGCGCAAGCGTCAATACTTTGCGGCGTGCGTCGTCACACTTGCGCAGGCCGCGCTCATACCGTGCTGGCGAGGAGGCACGGCGCGCTGCAGTTGTGGGGCGTGATGCATCTTTCAGCCCGTTTTATCTAGAGCAGTCATGACTATTCATGCAGAAATCTCAGAGCGAGCAGCTGCGAGGCCGGTGTTGCCTTCGCGGCGCGACATCCTGAAGCTGAGCGCGGCGGTCAGCGGTGCCCTGGCCGTTGGTGCAGCCCACAGCAACGTGCGTGCCGACGACGAAGCCCCGCTCTCGTTCAGCACCGCCCAGGCCAGCGAAGCGAACGTCGCGTTACCGCCGTTGGCCGTCGTTGTGCTGAACCGCCTGGCATGGGGTCCGAGGCCCGGTGACCCATTCACCAGCATCGAGGCGTTCAACGCGTTGGGGCCTGACGACGCCTCTTGCCTGGCAGCCTACGTCAATCAGCAGCTTGATCCTGCGTTCCTGGCTACGCCCGACGACAGCGATGCGCGCATCGCCGCTGCAGCGGCTCACCTGCCTAGCCTGAACATGACGCTGCCGCAGTTGTGGGAGACCTACTTCAAGGCGCAGAACGCCAATCGTGGCCAGCCGGTGCGGGATGTGCGCCTGGCAACGCTGCTGCGTGCGGTCTACAGCCGGCGCCAGTTGTTCGAGGTAATGGTGGACTTCTGGCACAACCACTTCAACATCTTCGCTTGGGACGGTGCCTACGCTGGCGCGACGTGGGTGCACTACGACCGCGATGTGATCCGTGCTCATGCGCTGGGTAACTTCCGCGCGATGCTCGAGGCAGTTGCCAAGAGCCCGGCTATGCTGTATTACCTCGACAACTTCATCAGTCAGGGTGCCAACTTCAATGAGAACTGGGCGCGCGAGCTGCTTGAGCTGCACACCCTCGGCGCAGAGAACTATCTAGGCACGGCCGACCCGATGACTGTGCCGACCGACCCTGCTAGCGGCCTGCACGTCGGCTATGTGGACAATGACGTATACGACGCCGCGCGCTGCTTCACCGGCTGGCGCGTGAACAACGGCCAGTCTGGTGCGCCGGGCAATGACGGCACGTTCTACTACCACTCCCTGTGGCACGACCGGGCCAATAAATTCGTGCTGGGTGTGTACATCCCGGCCGACCAAGGGCCGGAGGTAGACGGCAAGCAAGTGCTCGACATGCTGGCGCGCCATCCGGGCACCGGCCGCTTCATCGTGCGCAAGCTATGGCGGCGGCTGATCGGTGACAACGCACCCGAGCCCGGCGTCGCCGATCCGTTCTTCGATGCTGTCGCCAAGACGTTCACCGACAACTGGCAGAGCCCGGATCAGATCCGGTTGGTGGTGCGACAGTTGCTGCTGGGCGTGCCGGCTTCAGGGACGAATCCGGCGATCCCATCACCCTTTGCCACGACGTGGGGCCAGAAGGTCAAGCGGCCGCACGAGGCGCTCTACAGCGCCCTGCGCGCATTAGACGTCGAGATCATCGTGGATTCCGGCGGACTCAGTTCGCTGTGGAGCGGCTACGATGCGATCGGCCAACAGCACTTTGGCCGCCGCCCACCTGACGGTTACCCCGACGTGCGCGATGCGTGGACGAACACCACCTCGATGCTGTATCGCTGGCGCATGTTCAACAGCCTGATGGAGGGCGCGTATTACAGCACGTCGAGCAACACAGGTGTGCGGGTGGACAACAACGCGCTAATCAGCGTGATGGGCGGAGCGAACACACCGAGCAGCATCGCCGACTTCTGGATCAATCGGTTGCTGGGCCGGCCTATGGACGATCCGGCGCACCGTGCTGAAGTAGTCAGGATGATGCAGGGCTGGGACACCGGCAACAGTTCTACGTCGGTCAGGCCCGTCTATACCGATCCGAACTCCGTCATGGCAGCGACCGATATCAGCAACCGGCTGCGGCGCATGATCGCCGTGATCTTGATGTCCCCCGAATTTCAGTGGAGATGAATCATCCATCATGGTTGCGAAATCATGATGGATGATTTTTAGAAAGGACAATGACATTCACACACAAATTCACCCGACGCGGTTTCATGGTGGGCTGCTCTGCCGCGATCGCCGCGCTGGCCGGCTCACGCATCACCAATATGGCGTTCTCCATCGGCGAAGAGGTCACCGAAGCCATCGTGGTGGTTTTCCTGCGCGGCGGGTGGGATGCGCTCAACGTCGTCCCACCCATCGCAGTGAGTCCGGATCGTGGTTTCTACGAAGCGGCGCGCCCGACGCTCAAGCTGCCCACCAGCGGTTTGAATTCGACCTACGACCTCGATGGCTTTTTCGGGCTGCATCCGTCCATGGCACCTTTGGTCAGCCTATTCCAAGCTCAGCGACTGGCGATCGTGCATGCTGCCGGCCTGACCTACGATACGCGCAGCCACTTCGACGCGATGCAGTATATGGAGACGGCAACGCTCGGGGCTAAGAACGGCACCGGCTGGTTGACTCGTTTCCTGGAGACACTGACGCTGCCGGCCGGCGCAGTGATGCCTGCGCTTGCCTCCGGTTCGTCGCGGCCTGCTTCTTTCATCGGCTATCCGGCCATTGCCATGTCCAGCCCGGGCACGTTTAGCCTGGGTGGCAACGCGCAGTATCGCAGCCAGCAGACGAATGCGCTGCGCAGCATGTACGGCTCCGCAGCCGACTGGCTGGACCGCGCCGGCCTAGAGACGATCCAGGCGATTGACTTCATCCAGAGCAGGAACATCGGGAATTACACGCCGGCGAATGGCGCGCAGTATCCCCAAGGGGGATTCGGTAGCAACCTGAAGCTGATCGCGCAGATGATCAAGGCCGGCGTTGGGCTGACCACGGCCACGATAGACCTGGGTGGCTGGGACACGCATGAGAACCAAGGTGTAGCGCCGAACACCTACATGGGCACGCTGTTGAACACGCTCGCGCGCGGATTGGAGGCGTTCCACACCGACCTGGAAGCGTGTGCCGGGCAGCCCGACTTCAACGCCCGCACTACGGTGGTGGTGATGAGCGAATTCGGCCGACGGCTGCGCGAGAATGCCAACGCCGGCACCGACCATGGTCACGGCAGCGTGATGTTGGTAATGGGCAAGACGGTAAAGGGCGGCAAGGTGTATGGCCAATGGCCAGGCCTAGCCAACGACCAACTCTATCAGCGTGCCGATCTGGCCATTACCACCGACTACCGCCGTGTGCTGAGCGAAATCCTGAAAGCGCGCATGGCCCGCACCGAAGCACATCTCACCAGCATCTTCCCAGGCTATGCATCGCAGCCCGACCTGGGCTTGATGCACATCAGTGGTGCCGAGCCGGCAGCAAGCTGCCTGGCATCACGGCGTGTGTATCTGCCTTTGATTCGCAGGCCATGAGCAGTGAGCGGAGTGACAGATGAAAGGGATGAAACACAACCTGCCTGACATAGCACGACACGGAACGATAGGTGGGGGAGAAGCGAGTTGGCGACAAGTGGCGCAAGGCAGCGATGGCCCGCCTATGCCGGCCCCGGCGAACGACGGGTTCTTTGTGCAGGGAGTGGGCTATACCCCCAGTGCGATGAATGTGCCGCTGCCGCCGCTGCGGGTGATCGCGCTCACACGGTTGGCCTTCGGCCCCAGCCTCAACAATAGCGAAGGGTATCCGAACACCGGCAACCCCGAAGCTGACTTCGCCACCTGGGTCAACCAGCAACTCAACCCCGATTTCGGCGCAGATACGGAATGCAATGCGCGCATTGCTGCGGCCAATTTGCCCACGCTAAACAAGTCGCTGCCGCAACTGTGGACGGACCACATGCGTAACCCGACGCAAAATCCAGGTTTGAAGCGGCACGATCCGGCCGACGACGTATACATTGCCACATTCATTCGCGCCACCTACAGCAAGTGGCAGTTGTTCGAGCTGTTGGTGGACTTCTGGCACAACCACTTCAACGTATACGCCTGGGACTGGTCATATGCCATGGCTACCTGGATGCATTACGACCGTGATGTGATCCGGGCGAATGCGTTGGGTAACTTCCGTAACATGCTGGAATCGGTGGCCAAAAGCCCGGCCATGTTGTTCTACCTGGACAACTACATCAACACTGTGGCTGGCCCGAATGAGAACTGGGCGCGCGAGCTGTTTGAGCTGCATGCGCTGGGCGCGGAAAGCTACGCCGGCGTGGTCCCGCGCGAGTCGGTGCCAGGCTATCCAGCTGCACCGGTCAAATACTGCGACGGCGATGTGTACGAAGCCACGCGTTGCTTTACTGGCTGGCGCGTGAACGACGAGAAAAGGCAAGGCGACCCGATGTTCAAAGATGACGGCACCTTTCTATACGATGCCAGCCGACATGATCGCTTTCAGAAAATCGTGCTGGGCGCTAGCTTCCCTGAGACGTGGGCGAACGAAGCGGAGAAGGATGGCCGGGTCGTGCTCGACAAGTTGGCCAGCCATCCGGGCACCGGCCGCTATATCGTGCGCAAGTTGTGGCGGCGCTTCATCGGCGATGGCGTACCGCGTTCTTATAACGGGCCGCCGAATGATCCACCACCTGCGCCCGGCGTGGATCCAGCCCACGATTTCCTCGAAGAGTGCGCAGCCTACTGGACCAGCCTGTGGCAGGATTCACAGCAGATTCGCAAAGTGATGCTGAAGCTGCTCACCGATCCGAAGTCGCCCTTCAAAACTACGTTTGGCGACAAGATCAAGCGGCCGTTCGAGGCCGCGGTCAGCATGCTGCGCGCTGTGGGTGCGGACTTCCGTCCTGACAAAGCGCATTGGGACTTCAGTGGGATTTACGATTCCATGGGGCAAGACTTGTTCAGCCGGCGCTCGCCGGACGGCTACCCCGACGTGAAGCAAGCGTGGAACAACACGATGTCCATCCTCATGCGCTGGCGCTGGTGTAACTGGATGATGGAAGAGGGCGTACCACAAGATCGCAACGATATCAAGGTGGATGTGTTCGCGCCGACGATCGGCGCCATTAACGGCGGCGTGATCAACCGCACGCCGAACAGCGTCGCCGACTGGTGGATCGGGCGAATCCTCGGCCGCCCAATGGTGAGCGCACAGAGTCGCAAGGCAGTGGTGGACATGCTGGCGCGTGGCGCCAACCCTAGCACCTATGCGCTCTCGGACAACCAGTTGCGCGACCGTGTGCCCGATGCCGTCGCGCTTATCTTGATGAGCCCAGACTTCCAGTTGCGATGATGAAGGATGGAAGCCGATTGGTGATCCATGGCTTGGCAACCTGACGATCCGAGGCTTCGATCCACGACTCAGCGCTCACGCGACCGATAGGAGCAATTCATGGCATTCGCACGCAAACTGACGCGCCGCTCGTTTATGGTTGGCTGCTCAGCGGCAATCGCCGCGCTGGCCGGCTCGCGTATCACCCATCTGGCTTTCGCCAGCCCGAACGCGCCCGATGCGACCGCCGGCGAGATCGTTGTAGTGGTCTTTCTGCGTGGTGGCATAGACGGCATCAACGTCGTCGTGCCCATCGGCGGCAGCAGCAACGACCGTTATTACTACGAAGTCGAGTTGCGCAAGAACCTCAGAATCCCGAACAGCGGCCAATACCAAGCCCTGCCGATCGGCAGCCTGACCAACCCGAACACGGGCCAGACGACCGAGTTCGGCTTCAACCCGGCGCTTGCGCCGTTGCATGGCTTGTATCAATCCGGCTATCTCGGTGTGGTGCACGCCACCGGCCTGACCAGCAACAACCGCAGCCACTTTGACTCGATGCAATTCATGGAGACCGGCACGCCAGATGTGAAGATGACTGGCACCGGCTGGCTGGCGCGGCACCTCAACACGTTGAACATGGGCATCGTGCAGTTCCCTGCCCTCTCCGCTGGCAGCGGTCTGGCCATGTCGCTGGCCGGCAGACAGGACGCAATCGTGCTAACCAGCCCAGGCAGCTTGAACCTCTATACATGGGGCGAATATGCCAACATGCAGAAGCAGGCGCTGCGCAATATGTATGGCTTGGGCGCCGATGACCCGGCGCGCACCTGGATCCACGAAGCCGGCGAGAATGCACTCAACGCACTCGATATCGTCCATACAGGCGACTATTCGCCCGCTCCTGGCGTGTCCTATCCACCATACAACAGCTTCAGTGAGAGTTTGAAGACTGTGGCGCAAATGATCAAGATGGACATCGGACTGCACGCTGCGACGGTGGATCTGGGAGGCTGGGATACGCACGAGAATCAGCAGTCGCCGTGGGATAAGAATGGCACCGGCGGGTATTTCTATGATCTGCTCAGTTTGCTAGCACGTGGTCTGCTGGCGTTCTTCCAAGACCTGGGCGCGTACACCCGACGCACCACCATCGTTGTGATGAGCGAGTTCGGGCGTACGCTGCGTGAAAACGCCAACAACGGCACAGACCACGGCCACGGCAACATTATGCTGGTGATGGGTGGGGGCATCAACGGCGGCAGGATCTACGGCATGTGGCCGGGCCTGTCCGGCGATCAGCTCTTCGACGGGCGCGACCTGCAGATCACCACTGACTATCGCCACGTGCTCAGCGAACTGCTGGTGACGCGGCTCGGCAACAAGGTCGAGAACCTGCCTGCGATCTTTCCAAACGGATATACGCCACCGGGCCAGTGGATGGGTATTGCGCGTGAGCCGGCACGCAGTTATACTTTTAGCGTCACTTATACACCGGCCGTCATACGGCCCTGATTGTGCTTACCGTCGCTTGCGGCGGGGCGGAGACGCCTCCCCCTCGCCTCCGTTCCGCCGCAAGTCCCCCCTGCCTAAAATTCAGGGGCAACTTTCTGATTCGAATGGAGTTCTTGTGGCACTCGTAGCGCGATCAGGTTTGTGTGCTCAGAAACTGAAGCGTTTGTTCCAGCGTGGGCGCGCCAGCCTGTCCGCCAGTGCGCGTTGCTTTCAATGCTGCTGCGGCCGAAGCGAGGCGGATTCGTTCCGCCGCCTGCATGCCCTTCGCCAGCGCTGCGCAGTACGCGCCGTGAAACACGTCTCCACAGCCGGTCGTGTCCACGACTTGGACAGAGAATGCGGGCTGATGGCTCACGACTTGGCCGTCATCGCTGAAGAAGCAGCCGCCTTCTCCACAGGTCACGGCTACCAGCGCGCGCCCGGGCGCCCATAGCCGGTAGATGCCTTCCTCTGGTGAATCGGCGCCGGTCAGCGCGCGCGCAAACTCCCAACTCATCACGACGTGATCCACCAGCTCGAGCAGCTCGCGGCAGCCCGGCAAGTCGCGCTCCACGTCGGAGACGACGTGAATGCCGGCCTCGCGCGCGATGCGCGCCGCGCGGATCATGCCTTTGACGCCGACGTGATCCACGAACAGCACGCGCGCGCTGCGGATCACCGTTTCTGTGGGCAGGGTGGGGTGTGCGCCGCACCGCGCCGGGTGTTCGGGGAAGATGTTGCGCGTGCCGCGGTCGGTTCCGACGATGATGGTCGAGCGGATCGGGCTGGCGTCGTCGCGCACGATCAGGTGCGACAGGTCAATGCCCTCGCGCTGCAGCGTCTCTGCGACGAACTGCGAGGCGTCATCTCGACCGAGCATGCCGGCGTAGGCGCAGCGCGCCCCCAGCCGCGACGCCGCCACCAGCGCTGTAGCCGTCAGGCCGCCGCACTGGCGCTCGCTGCGCTGAACGTACGATTTGACGTTGGGCGGTGGATAGCTGGGCACATAGATCAAGTGATCCACTGCGGTTGCGCCCAAGCCGAGGATGTCTATCATGTGGGTTGCGGGTCCTTATATGCCCCTCTTAAATCCGCTGCGCGAATTTCGATCAGCTCGCGCACGCCGCGTAAGCTGTCTCGCAGTAGATTTACACGCCGGGAGTGCCGGTAGTCCCATTCCACCGGCACTTCCTTAACGCGGTAGCCGAGCCGTTGGGCGACAAAGAGCACCTCTACGTCGAAGCCGGCAGTGACCGTTGCGCCATGCACCTCGGCGTGTCTTGTGAAGTTGTAGAGATGCAGGTGGTCCAGAATTGGACCGACTGTGCTGCCACGAAAGGACTTGAAGCCGCACTGCGTGTCGGTAATGTCCCTGAAGCCGAGTATCAGGTTGCGTAGCAGAATCTGGCTGCGCGACATGAATTTGCGCCAAAGCGGGGCATTGCGCCGGTAGGTTCCGCGCGAGCCGATCACCACGTCGTAGCCACGCTCGTACCATGGCAGCAGCTTGGCCGTCTCTCCTATTGGCGTGGCCTGATCCATATCGGTGAACAGCACGATCTCGCCGGTTGCAGCGCGCAGGCCGGTTGCCACGGTGAAGGCTTTGCCGCGGTGTGGATTACGAATGAAGCGGATGTTGCGGTGTTGCGCTGCAAAATCCTCGGCCAGCGCTGCTGTCTCGTCGGCGCTGCCGTCGTCAACGACGATGACCTCATAGGGATAGGGTTGGATGGAGAGATAGTCGTATACAGAAGTCAGCGATCCGGATCGAATGTTGGCAGCTTCGTTGTAGGCAGGGATCACGACGGACAGATAAGGGCTCATTGGATGCACGACTTGCGCGGCGCAATCGGCGCAACCCGATTATCGCAAATCCGCCTTGCGTGGTTGCCTCGGCTGACTCGTGCTCGGATCTCACTCGCCGATCATCTCGGAGACGGCGCTCGCGCAGGCTGCGATCGTGCGCTCCAGGCAGCCGGCCGCGTAGGGCGTTTGCCACACCTGGTATTGGTCGCGACCATACATCTCGCGCGGCGGCAGATAGGCGTAGCCGCCGTTGGTGATATTCAACACGGCGATCGCTCGGCCAGGGAAGTGGCGGCGCAGCTCGATTTGCAGATGCGAGTAAGCTTCGTTGGGGGTGGCGATGAGCAATGCATCGCCCACGCGCCAGAGCCAGATCAGGGCGGTTGTGCGATCGCCGTCGCCCATTGCCCGGCGCAGGCGATGTCGCCGGCGCAGCCGCTCGGTCATGAAAGGCTCGTTCGCCGTTGCAAGCTGCGCTTCGATCTCCGCCAGCGAAGGCAGATCCGGCTTCAGTGAGATTTCGACCGCCAGTGCGCGCGCGCCGAGGTGATTTGAGAGCGTAGCGCGCTCGCGCGTCCAGGTGGCCAGTGGCGCGCCGGATTCGACGACGCCCGTGTAGCGCAATTGCTGCCCCGGCGGCAGCATCCCCTCTAACACCGACAGCGCGGCGAACCCCAGCCCGCGTCCGTTCTTATCGGCGATGGTTGCATCGCCGGTGTATTCCTCCATCGGCGCCAGCTCGCCCGACGCGCCTTGTAGGAATAGACATGGCGCGCCATGTGTGTGTGCTTCGACCACCTCGCGCATCGCGCCGACGAAGTCAGGAGAAATCAGCGCGTTCTGCCACGCCAGCGTGACCGGGTGCATCGCGTAGTTCACCAGTGTCGCGATGGGTCCGCCGCCGGTGCTGGTGACGCGGCCGACGAGCAGTGTGTCGTCTGCAGGCGCGTCGGGGTTAAAGCCACAGACGATGCGATTCGCGTCCGGATCCGGCAGGTCGCGGTTGTGGGCCAGCGCGCATTTGCCGTAGGCCCACTCAAGCGCGGCTGGCGCAGCGCGCTGTAATGCCTCACGAGCCGCTTCGACGCACATTGCCTTGACGTGGTCAAGATAGGGGCCGACGAGATGCCCACCCGGCCGGTCGGCGTCTTCGCGGCAGATGCTTGGGCCAGCATGCGTGTGGGTGAGGTGTAGCAGTACCTGGCTCTCGGCTACGCCGAGCGCATCCAGGATGGCGCTGCGCACCCCCCACTCGTCCTCGCGCGTGCGCCACCAGCCCAGGTCGAGCGAGAGCAAGACGAGCGGCTGTGCGTCGCTTGTGTCCCGCATGAGCGCCAGTGCAGTCAGCGTGAGCGGGCGGTGGATGCCGGTCGCGACTTCGCCGGCCGCTGCACCCCAGTTGCGGTTGTAAATGCCGATGGGGGGCGTGATGTCACGCCGGGCGACGCCGATGTGACCGGCGAAGCCGGATGGGGTATGGATCAAAGCACTCACGCTTTGACCAGCCTGGCAAATCGCCGCTTGCCGACTTGCAGGATTTGTGGAGGGGCAGGGATCTCGCTCGCGTCGGAAACCGTGCGCCCATCGAGATACACGCCGCCGCCGGTGATCAGTCGCTTGGCTTCGCCTTTGGATGCGGCGAACTTGAGCGCGACCATGACATCCACGATGTTCATGCCGTTGCTCACGGCAAACTCCAGCATCTCATCGGGCAGCTCCTTCTTCTGGAAGACTGACACGAAGCGCGCTTCGGCCTGCTCGGCAGCTTGCGGACTGTGAAAGATGCCGACGATCTCGCGCGCCAGTTCCATTTTCACGTCGCGCGGGTTCACGCCACCGGCCAGCCGTCGCCTCACGTCCTCGACCATTGCGGGTGTATAGCGCGTGGCCAGCTCGAAGTAAGGGATGAGCGCACTGTCGGGGATGGACATCACTTTGCCGTACATGTCTTCCGGCGGGGCCATGATGGGGATATGGTTACCTAGAGACTTGGACATCTTCACTACCCCATCGGTGCCGGGCAGGATGCCCAGGATGACGCCGATCTGCGGCCGTTGGCCCACGGCCTCTTGTAGTTTGCGGCCGGCGGTGATGATGTTGAACAATTGGTCGCTGCCGCCCACCTGCACGTCAGTTTCCAGCGTCACGGCGTCGTAGGCTTGCATCAGGGCGTAGAACGTCTCGTGTAGATAGATCGGCTCGCCCTTCTCCAACCGCAGCGCAAAGTTCTCGCGCGTCATGAACTGTTGCACGGTGAAGTTTTGGGCGATCTGGATCAGCTCTAAGAACGACAGCTTGCTCAGCCATTCGGCGTTGTAGCGCACATGGGTCTTTTCGCGGTCGAGGATCTTGAACGCCTGCTCGGCGTAGGTGCGCGCGTTGGTTTCCACCTGTTCGGCAGTGAGCATCGGGCGTAGCCTGTCTTTGTCCGACGGGTCGCCCAGCAAGCTGGTGTAGTTGCCGATCAGAAAGGTAACTTCGTGCCCCAGCTCCTGGAACTGCCGCAACTTGCGCATGGGGATGGTATGGCCGAGGTGCAGGTCGCTGGTGCGCGGGTCGAAGCCGCAGTACACGCGCAGCGGCCGGCCTTCCTTCAGCCGCTCGCGCAGCTCGTTGGCCATGTGGCGCGCCAACGTCTCGTCGCCGTAATCGGTGCCCTGCATCAGCAGGGCGACCTGTTCGTCTAGCGAGAACGATGTCGGTGCGATTGTCATCGCGACGATTATACGAAGCGGGTGCGTCTATGACGCGAACACACCGAAGTACTCGGCGAAGAATCGCTCGGCGTCCACGCTTACGGCGACCTCATGCCGACCATCCGCGCCCGGCGACCAGCGCGTGACGGCAAAGGCGTCCGGGTCATGCAGCTCGACGTGCACCTCGCCGCGTTCAAACGTGCAAATGCGCGCATCGAAGATTGTGGCCGCTGCCAGCGGGTCATGAAAGGTGATCTTCTCCGCGTTCTGGAACCACACCTCGGCGAAGTCGAGCACCGGCTGCAGCAGCGGCGCTTGAAAGCGTCGGCGCACTTCTGCGGCGTCCATCGTCACCTGCATTGTCACATCCAGGCCAATGCTGTAATGCATCGCGACCGGCGTGCGATAGACGATGGCGGCAGCATGCGGGTCGCAATGGATATTCCACTCCCACTTACTCCCGCGCCAATAGCGCGTGTGTGACGAGTCAAACATCCCGCCCATGCTCACTACACCTCTGAGCAGTGATGGGATCTCTGGGTCGGCCTTGAACAGCAGGGCGATGTTGGTGAGCGGGCCGATGGTGAGCAGGATGACCTCGCCGGCGTACCGGCGGATGGTCTGGCGTAGGAACTCGATTGCCTCGCCACATGGGAAGTCTGTTTCGTGTGGCCAGCGCGCCAGCGCATTGGCTTGCGGCGCTTGGGGTTGGCGCGACGCGACCAGCAACGGCTCGGCTACGCCAGGGTAGATCGGGATGCGCTTACCGGCCAGTTTGCACAGCGCACTGGCCATCATCGCGCGGCGCTCCGGCTCGCCGCTGACGGTGGTGATGCCGAGCAGCTCGCAATCGGGCTTGGCCAGCAAATAGGCCAGACATACGGCGTCGTCAATGTCCGAGCCGATATCGGTATCGAGTAGGAGTCGAGTGGGCATGGGGAAGATTGTAAGTTACAAGTGACATGTTACAAGTTGCGGTTTGTGGCGTCTAAAATGACCGGCGAGTTGAGACTTTCCAGTTCGCGCGCAGCGGTCGTCGCCCTGCTCTTCGTGGCTTTTATCCTGCGCATCGCAAACCTGACCGGCGAAAGCCTCTGGCGCGACGAGGTGGACTCGGTGCGCTTTGCATTCGAGCCGCTGAGCGGTGTTTTCGCGCGATTCACCATGACCGGCTTCAACGGCCCGCTCTATCACCTGATCATGCGCGGCTGGCTTTCGTCGGCCGGCGTAAGCGATTTTGCGCTGCGCTATTTGTCGGTGGTTTGCGGCATCACCCTCGTGGCATTGGTCTACGTCCTAGGCCGACGCATGTTCGGCGCACGCGCAGGGTTTATGACGGTCTGGCTGGCGACTATCTCGCCGGTTTTGGTCTGGTATGCCGGGGAGGGCAAGATGTACTCCCTACAACCCATGCTGCTCGCCCTGGCGCTCTACGCCCTCCTGCGCGCAACCGATTCCCCGTCCAATGGCCGAGCGCTGCGCTGGTGGACGGTCTTCGTCGTCGCGGCCAGCTTGAGTTTCTACGTCCATGTGCTTTCGCCGTTGTTCGTGCCGGTGGCGATGCTTTTCTTCCTGGCCCAATGGCCGGCCTCGCGACGCCATCTCGCCGGCGGCGCAGTGGCCCTCGCGCTGCTCACTCTGCCGTATCTGCCGCTGCTGGCCTGGCAGGCGCCGGCCTTGTTACAAGGGGGCGACATCGGCCATCGCTTCTATCCCCTCGATCAAATCGTTTGGGCGTTAGCGTCGCACTGGCTTTTTGGCATGGACGGACGCGCACCCTTGTTATGGGCGGCGCCTGGTGAGTCCGTGATGCTTGTTCGCCGGATCGCGCTTATGCTCGGCCTGATGCTCATCACATATGGCTTGCTGGCTACAGCGCGGCGTGCGTTGCGCGATGCGCGTGAGGCGAAAGCCTGGCGCATGCAACTGGCGACGCTGGGATGGATGGCGCTGCCGGCGCTGTTGATGTTCCTGATCTCGTTGCGGATGCCCCTCTTCCTGCCGCGCTACGCGCTATGGTCGGCGCCGGCGTTCTATTTGTTGACCGGCGTTGGGCTGAGCCGAATGCTTGCCGAGCAACGCGCCGAGCGCATGATGGCCCAGTTGGGGCTTGCGGCCGTGAGCGTGGTCAGCCTGGCCGGCGTCGCGGCGCAGATCATCTACCCGATCCGCCCTGACCTACGGGGCGCCATCGCCTATGTGCTGCGACATGCCCGGCCCGGCGACAAGATTGTCTTTCAGATCCCGTATATGCAGCATAGCTTCACCTACTACGCCGAGCGGTTCGGCTATCCGCCGGCGCAGTGGCAATTGGTCGAAGCGCCGTTCACCAACTACGGGATGTCGCCGGATGATGTCGCGCGGGTGATGCGCACCCTGGTTGCCCCCGCGTCGCGCGTGTGGCTGTTCGAGTCCGAAGCAGCGATGTGGGACCAGCGCGGCCTGGTTCGCCGCTGGTTCGATGAGACGCTGACATCGCTTGACCGGCGGGCCTTTCGCGGTGTGGAGGTGGGGGTGTATGCGACCGACGCCGGACGGATGGAAGAGGACGCGCCGCTCAGCCAGCGGAGAGTCGAAGGCAACGCCTTCGACTCTCCCGCGTGGCCACCGGGCCTCATGGCAATCCGGCCAACTGCCTGGCCGCCGCGTTGGGGACGACATATTGCGCCATGACCCATGCGGTGCCGTCCGCCCCACCGACATAGGCGATGCGCCACCACTGCTTGTCGAGTGAGACCCCTTTGACCTCCAGACTGGCGCCGTTCTGCACGCGGCCCAGGATCGGCGCGTTGGCCGATGGCGCGGCGCGCACGTTCAGCCGGCCGCCGCCGGTGTTCACTACTACCTGCGCTGGTGCACCGATGATCGTCTGCGCCGTTGTCGCCGCCGGTTGTGCTGCGGTGTTGCCACCCAGCGCAGCTTGCGCAGCAGCGTTCAACGTCACCACCGAGTTGTGAATGTAGGCGAGGCCGTCTTGTGCGCCGCTGAATTCAATCTGCCACCACTGGCGGTCGGCAGTATAGGCGCGCACCGTGAAGGTCGTCCCTTGCGGGGCTGAGGCGAGGATCGTGCCATTGAGGCTAGGCGCGGCGCGCACGTTGGCAGTCGGCGTCTTCACGACCACGCCCGGCGTTGCAGCGCCCGGGACGGCCAGCGACTGCACGCTGGTTGGCGCGGCTAGCGTCGCCGGTTGTTGGAGGGCCGGCGTGCCGCTGACTATGGTGAGCGAGGCGTCGTCCACGTGCACGTCGTTGTGAATCACCGGGTACTCTGCTGTGGTATCAATGATGACCGCTACGGTGTCGGACGCAGCGGTAGCCTCCACGACAAGTTCCCCCCATGTGTCATAGGGCCGCATCCAAATGCTGCAGGCCACTGCCGGGTCGTTTAGGTTAGGGGTGACCGCGACGAAGCCCGTGGTGTGGATGCAGGCGCGCGCTTGTAGGCCGCCCGGCTGGCGCGACGAATTCAGCGGCAACACATCGGAGTTTGTGGTAAGTAAGTTCACCCACACGCTGAAGCGTAGTCGTGCGCCGGGCGTGACTCCGCGCACGATCTGGTACAGGCCGGCCGAACGGTTGATCGAGCGGTAATTGAAGAAGCTGGCGCTGGTCGGATAGCTGCGTACGCGGTCCGTGGCGATGTCCACAGTCATCATCCGGAACTCCGGTGCGCGGTTGACCAGGTCCTGGTTCAACTCTTCGCCGCTCTTGCACGTCCAGAATGCCATCCATTCGTGCGGAGTGATGGCATTGTCTTTGGCCCAACCGGGGGCGCATACGTCACCGTTGGTTTGCGCTGGCCAGTCGAAGCCGGGGTTCTTCAGCAGGTTCGGCCCGCTGCTTTGGGCGTGCGCTGCGCCGGGGACTACGAGCGCAGCGGCGCACAGCACGGCGTGCAATGCATAGCGCGCCGCGCACGCGTCGCCTGGCCATCGGAATAACTTCGCGCCGATCATGCGCGAGATTATAGGATATAGCGAGGCAGAAAATGTTTGGAATTCGGAAGTTGTAACTGCCTGCCCGCACAATCAGCGGATCAGCCCGCCGATCTGCACGAATAGTGGCGCAAAGACGAGTGACACCACGCTCATCAGCTTGATCAGGATGTTCAGCGAGGGGCCGGAGGTGTCTTTGAAGGGATCGCCGACTGTGTCGCCTACCACTGCAGCTTTGTGGTTGTCGGAGCCTTTGCCGCCCAACTCACCCGTCTCGATGAACTTCTTGGCGTTGTCCCAGGCGCCGCCGGAGTTCGCCATCATAATGGCGAGGACAAAGCCGGATGCCGTTGCGCCGACGAGCAAGCCGGCCAGCGCTGCCGGGCCGAGCAAAATGCCGACCGCGATCGGCGCGGCGACGGCCAGCACGCCCGGCAGCACCATCTCGCGCAGCGCCGAGCGCGTGCTGATGGCCACACATCGGGCATAATCGGCGCGCGCGTCGGGTGCACCCTCTTTCAGGCCGGCGATCTCCCTAAATTGCCGACGCACCTCCTCGACAATCTGCATCGCCGCACGGCCTACAGCCGTCATGGTGATCGCACTGAACAAGAAAGGCAGCATTGCGCCGAACAGCAGCGCGCCCAGCAGCCTCGGGTCGAGCAGGGTTAGTTGCGCCCCTTGCAGGCCGCTGGTCTGCGCATAGGCTGCAATCAGGCCCAGCGCCGTCAACACAGCCGAGCCAATGGCAAAGCCCTTGCCGGTGGCGGCAGTGGTGTTGCCCAGCGAGTCCAATGCATCGGTGCGCGCGCGCACTTCTTTAGGCAGATGCGCCATCTCAGCGATGCCGCCGGCGTTGTCGGCCACCGGCCCGTATGCATCCGTCGCCAGCGTGATGCCCAGCGTGCTCAGCATGCCGACCGCAGCCAGCGAGACGGCATACAGTCCACCGTCCGCGCCGCCGATCCGGCCGCCAGCTGCGTTGTTGAAGCCGAGCAGGTATGCGCCGATCACGGCCACCATGACGATGGCGACCGGTGCCAGCGTCGAGCGCATGCCGACGGCCAACCCTTCGATGATGAGCGTGGCGACGCCGGTGCGCGAGGCTTGCGCGATCCCCTGCGTCGGCTTTTCGGTGTAGCTGGTGTAGTATTCGGTGAAGTAAGCAATCAGCAACCCGGCGACCAGGCCGAGCAGGATCGCGAAGAAGATCGGCCAGCCGATCGTGCCGTCCAGCAAAATCAGCAAGGCAATGCCGGGCACCACCAGTCCGGATGCTGTCCAAACCGCCGTGCGCAGCGTGCGCAGCAAGTCTTCCTGAGACGCGTTCTCGCGCGTGCGCACCATAAACGAGCCGATCAGCGCTGCTGCAATACCCACCGCGGCGATGGCGAAGGGCAACAGCACTGTCGCTGGGCTGAGTTCGCCGCGCGCGGCTCCTACGACAGCCACTGCCGAAGCTGCTACGATCGAACCGACATACGACTCGTATAAGTCTGCGCCCATGCCGGCCACATCGCCCACGTTGTCGCCTACGTTGTCGGCGATCACCGCCGGGTTGCGCGGGTCGTCTTCAGGAATGCCGGCCTCGACCTTGCCGACCAGGTCGGCACCCACATCGGCAGCCTTGGTATAGATACCTCCACCGACACGGGAGAACAGTGCGATTGACGAGCCGCCAAGACCGATGGCGGTGATGATCTCGAACGCCTGCTCGTCCTCGAGAATGACCCTGAAGAACAGGTAGCCGAGGCTCAGGCCCAGCAGGCCGAGACCGGCAACGGTGAACCCCATGACACCGCCACCACGGAAAGCGAGAGGCAGCGCGGCGTCAATTCCACCGGTCCGGGCGGCTTCAGCCGTTCTGGCATTGGCTGCGGTAGCGATCCGCATCCCGATGAACCCTGCAAGCGCCGATAGGAACGCACCAAAGATGTATGCGATGGAACCCCAGGGTCGGCCCCAATCGAGCAGGACGAAGATGAGAATCGCCATGATCGCGACGAACCCGGCAACGGCCGTGTACTCGCGCCGTATGAATGCCATGGCGCCTTCGCGGATCGCCGCCATCAGTTCCTGCATCCGGTCGCTGCCGGGGCTGGCGCTGTTGACCTGACGGGCAAACACCGCGGCAAGGACAAGCGCAGCTAGCGCCGCGACGATGGCAAGGTATAACCAGATCTCCACAGATTTCTCCCAGTCGTAAAGAGGATGCGGCGATTCTAAGTACTGCTCTCTGGGGCCGCTAATTAGCGCTGCCGAATGCACGTCCGCTGCCGCCACACAAGCCCGGGAATTGATTAAGCTCGCTTCCCGTGCGACCTTCCCTCATCACCACTATCTGCGCGCTCGCCCTTACCGCGGC
>CALGMA010000031.1 GCA_937959265.1 uncultured Anaerolineae bacterium
GGATCATCCCGACCATGCTCGCGCCGTGGGTCGGTCAGTTCATCAAAGTGTGCCTCCAGACTGCTGTGAAAGGGAGGCATGTCCCCTTTTATGCCGCTGCACGCACCCAACCCTAACTTACGTCATGCGTTCGCCCTGCGACTCAAGGGCGAACGGTGATCGTGTAGAACGCATTCGTCAGGGCGCCGGTCGTGTGAACCGCAAGCAGGTAATCTCGTCCGGGTATGAACGCGTCGGCGAACGTGGTTTGGAAAGATGGTCCGGTGATTGGCGCTGCGGCGATGAATTTGACCGACATGATGCCGCTCACTGCGCAGGTGTCATTCTCGATTAGATAAAGCAGCAACTGGCCGACCGTCGCGTAGTTGCTCAGCAGCGCCGTATACGAGCCTGTTTGCGCAGTGAAGCGATAGATGTTGAAGGGGTTATTCGCCGGCTGCGATACGCTCGCGGGCGGCGTCACCCAGAAGGCCGTGCAGGCCGTATGGTTGACGGGCAGCCAGACCTTGGTCACCGCAGGCAGCAAGCTGCGATAGGGGGTGAATGCGCCCGTCACTATCGCTGCGTCGCTGGCCGTACCGGCGTTGATACTGGCGCGCACGACGATGGTCGCCGTGAGCGTCTGTGTGGGCGAGGTGTAGGTGCTGCGCAGGATGGTCGAGGCGCGGCTCTGATCGTTCGTGACACCGGAACTCGGATCGAGCACACACGTCCCCGGGCAATTCTCGACCGTGAAGGCCACCGGCACACCCTGCCCCACCTGGTTGCCGTGCTGGTCGGTCACAAACGCAACAACGTTACTGCTGCTCCGGCCATCCGTCCTGAGCGTAACCGGCAAGGCGCTAGTTTGCACGCGCGCCGGCGATCCCACACGCACCGTGACGGTCACGCTCTGCAGTGCCGGCGGGTTGGATGCTTGCAAGCCGGCGCTGAACGTGCCGGCAACCGTGCCTGCGCGGAACACAGCGCTGTTGGCTGTGCTGGACTCAATCATTCCGGCGACCGGTGGCGGCGTCAACCATGTCACACCGAGATCGGCGCGCGGGTTGCCGAACCGGTCGAACACACCCGCCGTGAACGTCTGCGTCGCGTTGATATCGAGCGTGACGACGGCAGGGGAGATCACGATCGAAGCCGGCGGCCCGGGGCGCAACAGGACGTTGGCCGTGCCTACCACGCTCCCTGATACTGCTTGGATCGCCTTGGGGAAATCGCCTGGCAGCGTGCCAGAACGGAAGGTCATCGTCGTGGGTCCGGTCGAGACGATCACACCAGCCGTCGCCGAGACGGCCCAGGTCACGCTCAGGCCGGTCACGTCGTTGCCGAGTTCATCTTTGCCGGTCGCGGTGAACGTCTGTGTTGTATCCAGATCCATGTCGGCAAGCGGAGGCGAGATAGTGATCGAAACCAGCGCTGCCGGCCGATGCAGCGCTGTAGCAAGGCCAGGTGATGCGAGCGCACTGCCGCGCATTACCGAGAACGCGCTCATTCCAGCCAAGCACACAGCCAGAACGATGTGCTGGAATCCTCGCATACTTCCTCCCCACCCTGAATTATGGCCGGATCGTCAAGGTGTAAGGTTGATTGCTCCCCGCGCCGGTGATGTTAATAGCGATCAGATAATCGTTGCCAGAGATCAGACCAGTCAATGTGGTCTGCAACGACGCGCTGCTAATCGGGATCGCTTGAATGAACGACACGGACATGGTGTTATTCGTGCGACACCGATCGTTAGTGACACGGTAAAGCAACAACTGCCCTTGCGTGGCAAAGTCGAGGAGCGAGATGCTGTAGGTGCTACGTTGTGCCGTGATGCGGTAGATATTGAACGGATGATTGGGCGGCTGAGAAAAGCTTGCCGGCGGCGCCATGACGTATGCCCTGCAGGCTGTGTGATTGTCCGGCAGCCCGTTCGAAATCAGCGGCGCGAAGCGCGCAAACGGGCGAAATACACCAGTGACGGACACCGATTTCTGCATCGTGCCGCCCGCGCCCGGCACATGCGCCATCACCAGAATGTTCGACGTCACCGTTTGTGTGGGCGATGCGTAGCTGCCGCGCAGGCGCGTAACGAACACGCCCCGGCTATCGGTGGTGCCGGCAGGCGGATCAAGCGTACACGTCCCCAGGCATCCTTCAATCGTCAGGCTGACCGGCGCGTTGGTTCCGATCGGATTGCCAAAGCTGTCGGTGACGGTGATCACAATTGTGCTTAACTGGCCACCGTCCAGTTGAATCGTCGCCGGGTCAGCGGTCATTTGGACGGCGGCTGTCGCGCCTGGCAGCACCACCACCCGCACGCGTCGAGAGACCACACCGTTCGACGCAACAACGGCAGTATCGTATGTTCCGGCGACGCTACCCGCTCTGAACACCGCCGTGAGGATACCGGTGGAAGTGAGCGAGCCACCCTCCGGCGCCTGCCACGTCACACCCAGGCCGGGGATCGGATTGCCGAACGCATCTTGCACGCTTGCGGTGAACAGTTGGGACTCGTTCACACGCAGCGTCGCCGTGGGCGGTGTGACGACGACAGCCGCGACACTGCCCTCGCGCACGACGATGTCGGCACCGCCGGTAATGTCGTCGGCCGTCGCAGTGACGCCCACAAAGTAGGTGCCCGGCGTGGTGCTCGCGCGGAAGGTGGCGTTGGCCGCGCTGCTCGCCACGATCGCACCTGCCGCTGGCTTGGCCTTCCACTCGAAAACCAGGCCGGATACGACGTTGTTGAAGGCGTCATAGCCGGTCGCGCTAAAGGTCTGCTGCTGGTTGACCGTCAGCGAGGCAGCCGGCGGGTTGAGTTCGATCCGCGCCAATGGGCCGGGCACTACGGTGATGCTGGCGAAAGTCTGGACGCTGCCGCTGAAGACGCGCACGGCATTCGGATAGGATCCTGGCGCGGTCGTCGCCCGGAAGGTCGCCGCGTAAGGGCCGGACGAGTTGATGACGCCGGCGCTCGGGTTGGCCATCGCCCAACTCACGCTGCCGGTGGTAATGACATTGCCGAACACATCCCTGGCAACCGAAGTGAAGGACTGCGTCCCATCCGCCGGCAAGGTCACGGCATCCGGTGAGATGCTGAGCGAAGCCAAAGCGCCAGGCGTGATGGTAAAGGTGATGCTGGCCAAGCCACCACCGGGCGCCGGGTTGGTCACTGCCAGGAAATACGTGCCCGCCGTAGTGAACGCAGCGCCGGTGACGTCAAGTCGCCCGTTGTTCACGAAGCTGACGGTAAGCGGGACGCCGTTCAACGTCACCGTCGCGTTGCTGGCAAATTGCGCGCCGTTGATCGTGAAGCTGAGTGGCACGCCGGCCGTCGCGCCGGATGGCGTGACGTTATTGATGACCGGCAGCGGATTGTTGATCGTGTAGCTCTGCGTGGCCGAGCCGCCGCCCGGTGCCGGGTTAGTAACCACCAGCGAATACGTCCCCGCTACGAAGGCCGGCACGTTGACCGTGAGTTGCGTCGCCGTCCGCGAAGCAATGGTGAGCGGCGTACCGCCGAGTGTGACGGTGGTCGCAGCATAGTATCCCGAGCCGTTGATCGTAAGAATGTAGGGGGTAAGCGCCGTGCCTGGGCTGGGGCTGACGCTGCTGATCGCCGGCGCCGGGTTTGGCGTCGGCGTTGGCGTATTGGTCGGCGTCGGCGTTGGCGTGTTCGTCGGCGTGGGCGTTGGCGTATTGGTCGGCGTGGGCGTTGGCGTGTTCGTCGGCGTGGGCGTTGGCGTATTGGTCGGCGTGGGCGTTGGCGTGTTGGTCGGCGTGGGCGTTGGCGTGTTGGTCGGCGTGGGCGTCGGTGTGTTGGTCGGCGTGGGCGTCAGTGTGTTGGTCGGGTCAACCTGTGCATGGGCAGCAGCCAGCGATGCCCTAGGCTGCGAACCGAGGCCCCAAATTAGGCCAAACGCGAATAGCCCAACAGCGAGCGTGACAATGACGACGAACTTCGAAAGCTGTGACATACGATCTTTCTGGCTGCTGCGGCCTCGCTTTAGCGACCGCTCGCGCTGATGAAATTATTGCGCATCGCGGTCACAGAATGGGCCGAGACTTCGCTCCGATTGCATGGAGAGAAACTGTGAACCGTCCTGCTGCTTCGCCCCCCGGTTATCCTTGAAGCCTCTTCGCCAAATTCACCCGCGTCTGATAAGGCTATGGGGAAAGGGGGCAATCGTCCGTGCCGGGCAAACAAGGCGTCGGTGGCACCGGTGTCGGTGACGGTAGTGGAGGCGGCTCCGGCTGCGCTGGCTGAGCGGGCGAGGCAGGCGAAGGCGTATCCGTCGGCACAGGCGTAGGAGATGGCGGCACGGGCGTCGCTGTAGGCGGGCGTCGCGTCGGGCGCGGCGTCGTCAACGGCCTCTCGGCCGTTGACGACGGCGTTGCACCAGGTGAAGCGTCCCCCGGCCGGATGATCAGCTCTTGCCCAATTTGCAGGTTGGTCGGGTTCAGCCCCGGGTTGTTGCGGAGCAACTCATCGAGCGAGATGTTATAGGCGCGCGCGATCCCCAGCGGCGTATCACCAGCGCGTACGGTATGGGTGATTACGCCAACCACTGACGATGCCGTCGGGGTTGGCGTCGGCTCAGTCGTAGGAGTTGGTGTGCTCGTGGGCGTGGAGGTGGGCGTATGAGTCGGCGTCGCCGTTGGCACGGCTGCATTTTCAGTCGCCAGTGCTTCCGCCGTGGCTGTCTCTGCGAGCATCGCTGCCGCATCCGGTGTTGGGCCGGCAACCACGCCCGGCAGTGCCGATCCGAACAGTGTTCGCAGCTCGCCACCGTAAATGACAACTGCCGCTCCGATGACGGCCAACAGCACCAACGACACAGCGACGCTCAACAGCCGCCGAAAGGTGCCGCGGCGCGGGCCGGCTACTGGCGTGTTCGAGGTGCGTGGCGGCACCGCTTCGAAGATGCCCGGCTTGCCGGTGACGTAGTCGGCGACCGCGATAGCGACGTTCTCATCCGTCGGCGCTTTGGTAGCCAGGTCGAGCAACGTCTGCGCCGCGCGCCGCGCCGCCGGCGTATGGCGCAATACCGAGCGGATTTGCGGATCTTGCAGGCGACGATAGAGCGGTTCGGTGCACAGCACGATGCGGTCTTCACCGACCAGATCGAGCTGTCCCAGGTCGGGCTCAAAGCGATCGCTATGGGTCGCATCAGCGAACGACTCATCGGTCAGGTTTTGCAGCACGCCGCCGCGCAGCAGATACACACGGCCATCGCCGTAGCGCGCGACCAACAGCTTATCGTGATGGATGACGACGGCGGTCACGGAGGCCGTCACGTCCTTCATTGCGCCGGTTTGCGCCGTGAGCGCAGCGGCGGTCGCCGACCCGCCCACAGGCACGGTCGCGTCCGCGTGATGTAGATGGCGCAGGCCCGCGATGATCGCATCGGCCAACCAGCGCGCGATGTCGGTGCGTTCAGCGGACGACTCGACAACGTTCAGCACCGATCTACCTTGGCGCGCGTTGTAAGCATCAAAGATGTGGCGGGCGAGGACGCTCGCCGCGTGCAGATCGTGTGTGCGTCCATGCTTGCAATCGCACACCACTAGCAGCACGTCTTTCTTGCCTACGCCGGTTTCGGCAGAGCGCGACGTTGCGAGCGCAACCGGCTCGGTTCCGTTATAAACGACATGCCACTGAAGTGCGACTGCCATATCACTGACGTTCTGAAAGAGGTCATCGCGAGGTACCCCCCTCTGGATGACCTCATCTCTTATTATCGTCGTTTTCGCGATCATGTCAGCACCACGCGACGGATCGCAGGATCACCTCCAAGCCGTAGAGTAAGAGTGAAGTAGGCCCGTGGTGGCTAGCGCCGCCTCTTAGACAGTCGCAACATTCCAGCGCGTCTGCACTAACGCGCGAGTCGGCGCGTGCGCAACTCTGTTGCAAAAAAGCCCCTTCTGAGACATAGAAGGGGCCTGTGGATGTCAAGCGCGACCGTGCTGGGCGAAGGTCATTCCTCTTCGGATCGCACCTCGGCCTTGTGCTTGGCAATGATCGCCTGAGCGATGTTGGGAGGAACGGGTGCGTAGTGATCGAACTTCATCTCGTAGTAGCCACGTCCTTGAGTGAGGCTGCGCAGATCGGTGGAGTAGCGCTGCATCTCGGCCAGCGGTGCGTCGGCAGTAATCACGGTCTTGTTGCCGCGCTGGTCCATACCGATGATCTGAGCGCGCTTGGTCTTCAGGCTACTCATTACATCACCGGCGTTGGCTTCGGGCACGACGATGGTGAAGCGATAGATCGGCTCCAGCAGCACTGGGCCAGCCTGTTCGAAAGCTTCGCGGAACACGTTGCGTGCGGCGATCTCGAACGCGATGGGTTTCGAGTCCACCGGATGCTCTTTGCCATCCAGCACGATGCACTTGACGTCACTCACCGGATAGCCGGCGACAACGCCGGATTCCATCACCTGCTTGATGCCCTTCTCGATGCTGGCCTGGAACGAGCTGCTGATCGCCCCGCCGAACACCCGCCACTCGAACTCATAGCCAGCGCCCGGTACGCTCGGCTCGACGGCCATCTCGATCTCGGCAAACTGGCCAGCGCCACCGGTTTGCTTCTTGTGGCGATAGCGCGACTGACCATGCTTCATGATCGTCTCGCGATAACTCACTTTGGGGACTGTCGTCTCGACATCCACGCCAAACTTGTTGTGCAAGTGGTGGATCGCCACGTCAACGTGCGCTTGTCCCATGCCGAGCAGCAAGGTCTCTTTGGTGCTCGGATCGTTCACGTGACGCAGGCTGGGGTCTTCCTCACACAGGCGCGCGAGCGCCGCGCTGATCTTAGCGGCATCGTTCTTGGTCTTGGGGTGCAAGGCGACGGCAAACAACGGATTGGGGAACTCGATAGCAGGGAGCCGGACGCAGTGCGCACGATCACACAACGTATCGCCAGTCTGCGCGCTGTTCAGCTTGGTCACCGTGCCGATGTCGCCTACGTGCAACAAAGGGACGGGAATCTGCTCCTTGCCACGCTGGACGAACAATGTGGCAATGCGCTCCTCTTCATTCGTCCGCACGTTGACCAGGCGCGTATCTCCGCCCCTTATCGGTCCTTCGACCACGCGGAAGTAGCTAACCTTGCCCACGAACGGATCGGCGGTGGTCTTGAAGATATAGAGCACATTGCCGTGCTGGCCATCATCAGGATCGGCGCCCATATCGAACGGCATTGGCGCGTAACTCACCAGCGAATAGAGCATGGCATGGATGCCGATGCCCAAGACAGGTGCCGCACAGAACACTGGGACGAACGTGCGCTTGCGAATGGCGCTGCGCAAGCCGCGAATGAACTCCTCGTCGGTGAGCGCGCCGACCTCGAACCACTTTTCGATCAAGTCGTCCTCGCCTTCGGCTGCTGCTTCCATCAAGCGTTCGCGCGCCTTCTCCACCACCGCGACCATGTCGGCGGGGATGTCGGCTACTTCACCCTTGGCCCCCTTCAGATACCTGCGCGTCACCAGGTCAATCACGCCGGCAAATTGCTGCTGGCTGCCAACCGGTAACATCAACGGCACGATGTCCTGGTGAAAGGCGTCGTGCAGTTGCGCCAACACTGCGTCGAAGTTGGCATTCTCGCGATCCATACGGCTGACGAGCACCGCGCGCGGGATCTTTGCTTCGTCCACCGCCTGCATTGCCAGCTCGGTGCCTACCTCTACGCCGGCTACCGAATCTACAAAGATCAGCCCGAGATCCGCCACGCGGACGGCGCTCTTCACCTCGCCGTAGAAGTCGGCGTAGCCCGGCGCATCAAGCAGATTGATCTTGTGGTCTTTCCACTCGATCGGGATGACGCTCAGGCTGATGGACTGTTTGCGGCGCTTCTCTTCTTCGTCGTAGTCCGAGACGGTCGTGCCGTCCTCGACTTTGCCCATGCGTGTCGCGCCGCCGCTGGCGAACAACATCGCTTCTGCGAACGTCGTCTTGCCGCTCGAACCGTGTCCCAACAATGCGACGTTGCGCAGCTTCTCCGTTCCATATTCCTTCATGACAAACGAGCCTCCCGACTGTATCGGTGTGTTTAAAGGATTTTAACGATAGCGCTCCATTTCCTGCAAGCAGGCGCGAAGACGCGCTACTGGGCGTGTCTTCGGGATGCCCGATTGAGGTTTCACCAAATCCTCGACATCCGCTCGAATTTCGGCTAGAATTGTGCGGCCTTCAATGCTATTCACGTCTCCTCAGAATTCACACGAAAGGGGTTTCCCTGTGAGCGACGAAAATCTTACGATCCCAGCCGTTAACGGCACGGCGAGTGCCGAAGCCAGCAGTCATCCGCCGGCCAGTTCCGGCTTGAGCCTCACCACACTCAAGCCACGTATGGCGTTCACGGGTAAGGTGACGCGCGTCGAGTTGGGAGGAGCTTTTGTAGATATCGGCGCAGGCGTGGACGGTTTCCTCCACATCTCACAAATCGTCAGCGACAAGCCGGTGCTGCGCGTCGCTGACATCTTTCATCCCGATGATGAAGTTCAGGTCTATGTGTTGCGCGTCAACCCGAAAAATAAGCGCATTGACCTGACCATGCACAAACCATCCACCTACGACTGGAGCAACCTCGAAGTCGGCGCCAAGCTGAGCGGCGTCCGCGTCGTCTCCATCGAGAGCTTCGGCGTATTCGTTGACTTCGACGGCCCCAAGCATGGCTTGATCCCCTTCAACCTCATGCCGAAGGGCATGCGACCGAAGGTCGGCGATCACATCGACAACGTCTGGGTGGTCGAAGTGGACGAGAGCAAGCGACGCATCGGCCTGACCATGATCGAGCCGCCGGCGCTGCCCTGGGAGAAGATCAAGAAAGGCAACCGCTACGTCGGCAGAGTGACCCGGGTGGAGCGCAACGCCGCATACGTGGACATCGGCGCGGAGCGCGAGGGCCTCGTGCGCGTCTCTTCACTCGGTGTCACTTATGCAGACATGCACGCCTTCGTCACCGAGGGCGAGGAAGTCAACGTGCGCGTGCTGAAAGTGGATCCCCACAAGCGGCAGATAGACCTCACGCTGGAAGGGATCAACGCCGACGATTACGCGCTTTCGTCCGGCCCCGACGAGCAGTTGAGCCCGTTCGCAGCCGCACTGCAACGCGCCCAGCGCATCAAACGTGCGCAGATGGCCGCAGCCGCAGACCGGCCGGCCAAGAAGTCCAACCCACAGAACGAGCTGCTCGAGCGCACACTCCAGCAGATGCAGACGCAGAAGAAGGACAACTGAACCGTGCGCGGTAATTGGTAATTGGTAATTGGCGGACCGCTGCCACCAATTACCGATTACGAATTACCATCATGGAACTCACCGAAGTAGAACGCGAACGCCTGGCGAAGCTGGAACAGCTCCGTGCGTCGGGCATCGAACCCTATCCTCTGCGCTCCCGGTTCGTGCGCCAACGTGTGATGGCCGCCGATGCTGTCCGGCGTGCGCTGGCATCGGCGCAGAACCACACCGACGCACCAGAAAACAAGGCTCAGGAAACCGAAGCGGCGATCATGGGGCGCATCGTCGCCCGGCGTGTCATGGGAAAGGCCGCCTTCCTCGGCATCGAAGACGCCAGTGGCAAGATTCAGTTCTACGCTCGCGTCGGCGATGACTCGCTCGATGCCGACTCGTTCGCCCGCTTCAAGGAACTCGACCTGGGCGACTTCATCGAGGCCAAAGGTGCACTGTTCGTCACCAAGACCGGCGAACCGACCCTGCGCGTGACCGACTGGCGCCTGCTGGCCAAGTCCATCAGCCCACTGCCGATTGCCAAAGAAGAGAAACAGCCCGACGGGTCGGTCATGCGCCACAGCGCATTCAGCGATCCTGAGCTGCGCTATCGCCAGCGCTACGTAGACCTGGCCGTAAACCCTGACGTGCGCGAAATTTTCGTCACGCGCGCCAGGATCATCAAAGCGATTCGCGAGTTCCTGGATAGCAAGGGGTTCCTTGAGGTGGAAACGCCGGTGCTGCAACCGATCTACGGCGGCGCTGCGGCCCGGCCGTTCATCACCCACCACAACCAACTCGACCAGGATCTCTACCTGCGTATTTCGTTCGAACTCTACCTCAAGCGGCTGATCGTCGGCAATCTAGAGCGCGTGTATGAGATCGGGCGTGATTTCCGCAACGAAGGCGTGAGCTTCAAGCACAACCCTGAGTTCACCCAGCTCGAGTTCTACGCCGCCTACATGGACATGTACGACGTGATGGATCTGGCCGAAGAGATGCTCCAGCACGTCGCGCGCCAGGTGCTACCGCCAACCGCCGAGGGCAAGAGCCAATTTCGCGGGCACACCATCAATTGGCTGCAACCGTTCAAACGCATCAAACTGCGCGACGCGATCCTCGAGAAAACCGGCGTGGATTACACCCTATTCCCCGACCGCCAATCGCTGGCCGACGAGGTGCTGCGGCGACGGCTGCTCACGCCAGACGTGATCCGCGACAAGCCATGGGGCAAGATCGTAGATAGCCTGATCGGCGATTACGTGGAGAAGGCGCTGATCGAGCCGACCTTCCTCTACGAATACCCGCGTGACATCTCGCCGTTCGCCAAGGGCATTCCCGGCGATCCGACTACCGTCGAGCGATTCGAGGGATTCGTCGGCGGTGTAGAGCTGTGCAACGCCTTCAGCGAGTTGAACGACCCACTCGAACAGCGGCAGCGCTTCCTCGAAGAAGCCATCAACGCGGAGGAAGGCGAAGCTAACCCGGTGGACGAGGATTACGTGCGCGCCTTGATGTATGGCATGCCGGCCACCGGCGGCTTCGGCATGGGAATTGACCGGCTGGTGATGATGTTCACCAACCGCGACTCAATCCGCGAAGTGCTGCTGTTCCCGGCGCTGCGACAAGAGGAACGCGCAACAACGCGCTGAACCTCATGCGGCGGCGTGTTCAAACGGGCGAGATGCGTCGCCAGGCAGCATTCACCAGCGCCCTCGGCGCAAAGTTGCCGACCAGCGCGATGAACCGGTTGTGCACACCGGGGATGCATACCACCTCGCGCCCCAGCGCGTTCAACGACGCTGCGACCACTTCCTCCGCCGTCTGCCAGACGAACGCTGGCAATTGCTCGCGCCGGAAGCCACTGACGCGATACGGTTCCCGGTCGTGGAACTCGGAGCAGGTGAAGCCAGGACACAGCGCCTGAACGCACACGCCTGAGCCATCCAATTCCGCCTGAAGCGCCTCCGAAAAGTTGATCAGGTAGCGTTTGGTCGCGCTGTAGGTCGCGTTACCCGCCAAAGGATACCAGCCGGCAGTCGAAGCGACGTTAATGATGCCGCCGCGCCGGCGTCGCAGCATGCCCGGTAGTGCCGCCTGCGTCAGGCGCATGGTCGTTGTGACGTGCACGTGGAGCATGTCGAGTTGGCTTTGGAACGGCAGATCGGCGTATTTGCCTACTGTGCCGAAGCCGGCATTGTTGATCAGCAAATCCAGCCGGCCGGCCTCGCTCACATCCGCTATAACGTCGGCGACGCGCTCGATGTCATCCGAGTCGGCCAGATCGGCGGCGAGTACATGCGCCTCGATAGCATGTTGCTGCTGCAACGAATCTGCGAGCGCGGTGAGCCGGTCCTTGCGCCGCGCGACCAACACCAGGTCGTAGCCGGCGCGCGCCAACTGCCGGGCGAACGCCGCGCCGATGCCCGCCGATGCGCCGGTGATCAACGCGACGGGCAGCCGGCCATCGCGGCCCTTCTCGGCGAAAGCCAGAAAGCGCGAGGGGCTACGCTGGATAAACTCCGGCTGCAGCAACTTCCAGGCGAATGCGCCGCTGGCAGCGGCGCCGATCCATGTGAAGAGTCGTGTGACGATGCTCATGTCCTTGAACCCTGCTGCCAGGCCAGTGCCGCAGCACCCAGCAGCCCGCTGTCATCACCAAGCTGGGCGCGGACGAGCGGCACACCTCGATAAGGGGGCATAGCGTGGCAGCGGATCATCTCACGCATCATGTCAAGCAGACGCTCGCTGGCCAACCCTACGCTGCCACCGATCACGATCAACGCCGGATCGAACAAGTGCAACAGGTTGACCAGGCCCAGGCCGATGATCCGCGCCGCCCAGGTCAGCACTTCCAGCGCCAGCGGGTCGCCCTGCTCTGCGGCTTGGACGACCTGGCGCGCTGTGATCTCAGCGATGTTGCCGCCCACCAGCTCGCGCATTAGCGAAGGGGCACCTGCTGTCAGTCGCGCTTGCGCTGCACGTGCGATGCCCGGGCCAGCCGCGTATCCCTCCAAGCTGCCCGGCACACCGGCGTGATCAATCGGGCCGTCGAAGTTCACAATCATGTGGCCGATCTCGGTTGCCATCCCGCGATGGCCGAGGATAAGCCGGTCCTCGAGGATCACCCCCGCACCGATGCCGGTGCTAATGGTCACGTAGGCCATGTCGCGGACGCCACGCCCCGCGCCGTACTTCTGCTCGCCGAGCGCCGCCAGATTCGCGTCATTGCCTACGCAAACCGGCAGTCCCAGCCGCTGGCTCAGCAGATCGCGCAGCGGCACATCTTGCCAGTGCAGGTTCGCTGCAAACAGGACGACGCCGGTGTGAGGATCGAGCGGGCCAGGCGACGCGACGCCGACGGCGACCACCTCCTCAGCGGACGTCGGCATCACGGCCTGGATGCTCGCGACGATGCGGGCGATCACGGCTTCGACGCCCTGCTCCGGATCAGTGGACTGCCGGATGCGCTTGCAAATCAAGCCACCATCTGTACACAAAGCGGCGCGAATGTTCGTCCCCCCCAGATCTACGGCGACGACGCGATGCTTCGACATTGCGCGTATCCTAACATGGCCGCTGCATCGCCAAAACGCCGTTGCCCCCGTCCGCCATGGCAGGAGTTCGCAACCGGCACCGCCATGCCCGACGGATGATCGTACGCTCGGCGTTGCCACCGCGTCAGGGAAGCATTCCGTCGCTTTGTTACAAACACCCCGGTACTTGGCAGTCGCCCGGACTCATGCAGACCTCCTTTGCAGGTGCGACTAACTAAGTAACAAGGCGTGATCGAAGCACACTAACGTTCAAGGGAATACATCACACATCGTTGGGTTGACATCGTCGCACATTGGATAACAAGGCGCTTCATCGCCGTTCGTTGCGCTTTCGTTGCATGGTGGTCGTCATGGTTGCCTTCACCGTCGTATTGACCACCATGCTCACGCCTTCTTACCCTGACGCCGGAAGCGGCGCAGTTTCTTTCTCCTCCTGAAGCACTGCCCGGCCGGGCAGTGCGCCCTTTTCCGGGCTTGCGAATTCCGCGATAATTCTGAACGCTCGACCGGATGAATCCGTTCACCAAGTCCATTGCTTCCCGCCTGCGATCGCGCCGGCTTGGACAGTTCATCGAGCGCTGGGACGCGCTAGAGGCGCTGGTGATTCGCGTGTATCGCAACGCCGTAGCGACCGAGGCAGATGACGCGGAGTTCGCCGAATTGAAACGTTGGCTGCACAAGCATTATCCCGAATGGCAAACACGTCTGGAGACGCATTGGCGATCTATCCTGCGCGGCGGCCAGCCCTCGCAGGATGACCCGTTCATCTTTCTATTCGCGCCGGAACACGCGGCAGCCTTCTGCGGTAGTTGGGCGCACATGCAGGCACTGCCGGCGGCCCGCGAGGCTTTGAATCATTTGATCCTCGAAGAACGCTGATCGAAGTACGCCGTGCCATGAGCTACTACATCCGGCATTTCAGGAACGTTGCAGATCACGAGCGATGCGAAGCCATTCAGGCGAAGGTGTGGGGTGAGCCATTCGTCGTGCCGGCCAATATGACCATCACCCTGCAACGTCACGGCGGCGTGGCAATCGGCGCATTCGAGCCTGGCCCTGAAGGCGAGCAGATGATCGGGTTCGTCGTCGGCTTCATGTCGCCGACGCACCACGCAGGTGCGAATCGCAGGCTCAGCCATCATTCGCACATAGCAGCCGTGCTGCCGGAAAGACAAGGGCTGGGCATCGGCGAGGCACTCAAGCGCGCGCAGGGCGAAGCGGTGCGGGCGCAGGGGCTGAACCTCATCACCTGGACATACGATCCGTTGGAGGCAAAGAACGCCCGGCTGAACATCGGTAAGCTCGGCTGCATCTGTCGGACGTACATTCGCAACGCTTACGGCGATATGCGTGACGCGCTGAACGCCGGCCTGCCCTCCGATCGCTTCGAGGTGGAGTGGTGGCTCGACAAACGGTGTGTGGACGGCGAATGGCGCATGGCGAACGACCAGGTGCGTTTCTCGAACCGCAATGATCAGCTCTCGCTGGAGATCCCACGCAACTTCCAGGCGCTGAAACGAGCCGACCCGGAAGCTGCGCTGCATTACCGACTGGAGATGCGCGAGCAGTTCGAGCTGGCATTCGCGCAGGGCTACGCTGTCACCGGCTTCACGCTAGACGATGAGCGCGCCGTTTACACGCTGACGCGCCTGGGGGAATGATGGGGCTCTCATATGTCTCCAACCTTTCGCGACTAGACTCCTATCCGCCATGGATTTATTCAGCTCAATCTTGATCGGCCTGCCCATCTTCATCATCCTGCTTGGACCACTCATGTTCATCCACGAGCTGGGCCACTTTCTAGCAGCGAAGAAGGCCGGTATCCGCGTCGAAGAATTCGGTATGGGCCTGCCGCCGCGCGCGGTACGCCTGTTCAAACGCGGCGAGACCGAATACACCCTGAACTGGTTACCCTTCGGCGCGTTCGTGCGCATGACGGGCGAAGAGGACCCAAGTGACCCACGCAGCTTCGCGGCGCAGCCTAAACGCTGGCGGTTGATCACATTGGCCGCCGGCCCGTTCATGAACTTCGCAGGCGGCTTCGTCATCCTCACCCTGGCCTATTTGTTCTTCGCGACGCAGCCGACGGAGTTCCAGTACCGCATCAACTCGGTGATGGCCGGCAGCCCGGCCGAACGCCTGGGATTGCAACCGGGCGATGTCATCCTTTCGGTCAACGGCGTAGACATGATCCAGCACATCTCCCCTGCACGACGCGAACAGCCAGAGGTGAATGCCTTGCGCCTGCAGACGCAACAGTCTATCGGCAAGGACATCACCATGGTCGTGCAGCGCGCGGTCGAAGGCGAGGCGCAGCCGCGAGAGGTGACGCTGACCGGCCAAATTCCCGCCAACGCCAACCCGAACGCGCCGCTCGGTGTGAGCTTATCTTTCAACGTCACGAAGTCGGAGCGCGTTGCGTATTCCATCCCCGATGCGATAACCGCCGCTGCGGATGACGTTGCCGGCATCTTCGTCGCGCTGGTGCGCGTGCCGGGCGAGTTGATCAGCCAGAACATCCCGCTGGAACAGGCACGGCCGGTCGGGGTCGTCGGCATCACCTCCATCGGCGTCTCGCTCGTTGATGAGCGCACGACCGAGACACAAGGGTTGCTGCCCTTCTTGCGCTTCGCCGGGTTCATCAGCATCATGCTTGGGCTCACTAACCTCCTGCCGATCCCGGCGCTGGACGGTGGGCGCATCCTCTTCATTCTGATCGAGGCCGTTCGCGGCAAGCGTGTGGATCCGCGGCGCGAACAGTGGGTACACGCCGTCGGCATGGTGATCTTGTTAAGCTTGTCGGCCGTGATCGTCGTGATGGACATTGTGCAACCCATTACGATCCGTTGACATGACCAAGAAAACATCCAACAAGTCGGTTCCTTTCGAACACGCCATCGAATCCTTGCGCGCAGAGGCAGAGCCCAGCCAGGAGAGTTTGCTAGCGTTCTCCGATCTGGCAGGTGAGCGGCTCGCGCTCTGGCAGAACGTGTGGGCTGCTTTGTCCGCCGATCGGCGTGCCAGCCTAACCGAACAGTTGCGCGAGTTGGCCGAAGAGGACATCGAGGCCGACTTCCGCCCACTCTTCCGCCTTGGCTTGTCTGACCCTGACGAGCGCGTGCGTCTGGCTTCGGTCGAGGGACTGTTCGAGGATGACCATCCGAGCTTGATCCCACTGTTGATTGCGCTGCTGCGCGACGATCCATCCCAGACGGTGCGCGCAGCGGCGGCAGAGTCGCTCGGTCGCTTTGTCTACTTCGGCGAAATGGATCGCTTGAGCGACGCGCGACGTAGCCAGGTGTATGCGGCGCTGATGCGCGCGCTGCTCACCTCACCCGAGGACTCCCTCGTGCATCGCCGGGCGCTAGAGTCGCTGGCCTACGTCTCGAACGAAGAAGTGGACTTGCAAATCCGCGAGGCCTACTATTCCGAGAACGACCTGCTGCGGCTGAGCGCGATCGTCGCGATGGGGCGCAGCAACAACCGCGCTTATTGCGAGATCGTGCGCAGCGAGCTGCACAGCGTGTCGCCGGCCGTGCGCCGCCGGGCTGCCGAAGCGAGCGGTGAACTGGAGGACGAGGACGCTGTGACCGATCTGGCGCAGTTGCTGGACGACCCGGACGACGAAGTGCGTTTCGCAGCATTGGATGCGCTGGCGCTCATCGGTGGCAGCGAAGCCAAAAAGTTGCTGCGCGCCGCCGCTGATTCGGACGACGACGCGCTCGCAGAATATGCCGAACAGGCGCTGGAAGAGTTCGAGTTCTGGCACGGCGAGATGGACTTCCCGATGGCGCTGTTCGAAGAAGAAGACCTCAAGCCGAAACCGATCCGGCGTCAAGGGAAGTAGCAAGGCATCCCACTGCAGCCGCGTACAATCGGCAGCGCGATCGTGAATTCATCAACCCGGCGCTACCGCGCGCTGTTTCTCATCGCGCTGATCACCCTCGCGCTATCTGTCACCTCTCTGATCGGCTTCCAATCCGCTCAGGCGTTGCACGCACGTGGGCGCGTGCTCCCCTTCCCGCAGCCGATATTTGGGGCGGAGTCGCTGCGCTTGGGCGCGAACGCCGCCCTCGAACAATACGACGAGGAGGCGCTCGACGCCATGCTCGCCGATCTGACGCGGCGTGGGGTGCGTTGGGTGCGCCAGGAATTCCGCTGGAGCGAGATCGAAGCGGAGCGCGGCCAGTTCGACTGGTCGGCGAGCGACCACATCTTCAGCGCTGCCGCTCGCCACGGCATGAACATACTGCCTGTGCTATGGACGACGCCGGCCTGGGCGCGCGCGCCGTCCGCCTCCGCGCAGTTCCCACCCATCGAGACCGCGCCGCCGGCAGACCTGGACGACTTCGCGCGGTTCGCGCGCGCATTTGCCGAGCGCTACGACGCCGGACGCCCAAGCCAAGCCTCCGCATCGTCTTCCGACTCCCGGTTCTTATCTCCCATCTTCGCCTACCAAATCTGGGACGAACCGAACCTGAGCGCGGCCTGGGGCAACGCGCTCATAGACCCGACGTATTACCTGCAAATGCTGCGCGCCGCGCGCCGCGCGATTCACGAAGTGAACCCGAACGCGCGCATCATGCTGGCCGGCCTGGCGCCTACCGTCGAACAGAGCAACGTCAACCTTGCGCCGCAGACCTTCTTGCTCAAGCTGTATCAGCTCGGCGGGCACGAGGCGTTCGACATCGCCGCCGCCAAGGCCTATGGCTTCGACCTTCCGCCGGACGACCGTCGCGTGGATGCCGGCGTGCTGAACTTCTCGCATGTGATCCTGATGCGCGAGGTGATGACCGCGCACAACGACGGCCACAAAGCGATCTGGCTGACATCCTTCGGGTGGAATGCGCTTCCAACAGGGTGGCAGGGCGAACCCTCAATCTGGGGCAACACCACCGAGGCGCAACAGGCGGATTACACCCGTAGCGCGGTTC
Organism: uncultured Anaerolineae bacterium; assembly: GCA_937959265.1. GTDB lineage: Bacteria > Chloroflexota > Anaerolineae > J036 > Brachytrichaceae > JAAFGM01. Next base: position 17,708 of record CALGMA010000031.1, read on the forward strand.
AGCGCGCTGCGATGGAATGGCCGTGGGTGGGTGGGATGTTCGTTGACGGCCTGCAACCGCGCCTGCGCTCCCTGCGACCCGAAGCCGACGCGCGCTGGGGCTTTGCGCTGCTCGACGCGCAAGGGCGCCCCCGACCGGTCTATGAAGCGCTGACGCAGGCCGTCGGCGACGCCGCGCATGCGCCGCGCGCGCAGTTGTTCGCCGACTGCCGGTCGCCCCAGAGCCTCTATCGCGCGCTCAACCTCGACAATGTGACGACGGCCATGCCGGAGATTCTGGCGTCCAAACCGGACTGCGAGGCGCCCAACCCGCGCGCGCAATTCAGCGAAGGATGGCGCTTCGGCCAGCTCGGCGCTGATGTCCCCGACCGGCCCGATGCCAAAGTCAGCTTTCGCTTCACGGGCAACGCGCTGGCGCTGATCGCGCGGCGGGGCAACTACCGCGCCTATGTCTTCGCGCGCGTGGACGGTCGGCCGGCCAACCGCTTGCCCACCGAGCCGCGCGGCGCATACCTGATCATGACTTCGCCCGGCCTCTATCCGGTCATCGAGACGATTCCGGTGGCCGATGGCCTGGGCGAGGGCGAGCACGTCGCCGAGATCACGGTGGACCGCGGCTGGAATCAGTGGGCGCTGATCGGCTGGAGCAGCGCCCCGGCTGACGATCGGCGATGGGAGATTGCCGGCTGGCTTGCAGTCAGCATTGGCGCGTTGAGCGCAATCGCGTTGATCGCCTGCGCGCCGCGCGCCCGCTGGAGCGAATGGTGGGCAGCGATGACGCACCTTCGCAGCCGTCGGCCAGATACTGCCCGATGGAACGCGCGCGCCGTTGCCGCCGCACTCATCCTATGGCTCACCGCGGCGCTGACCTGGGCGCAAGACGCCGCTACAGCCTATCGCAACCTCGGCTTGGGGCCGAATGTCGTCTTCACCGGCTTCGCCTCCGGCGTGTTGTTCTGGTCGCCGGCGATGGTCATCAGCCTGGTTGCCCTCATCGCGCTGACCGCGCTTGTATTGCTGAGGCTGGAGGCCGGTTTAATGCTGCTGGCGTTCTTCATCCCGTTCTACCTCGTGCCGCAGCGCCTGTTCGAGCGGTCGTTCGCAATGGTCGAGCTGCTGACGCTTATCTGTCTGGCATCGTGGGGGGGGCGATGGCTTCGCATTGGCTTACGGGCAAAACGTGGAGGGACGCCGTTCGCCGTCACGCCTCCGCGACTCACGTTGTTCGATTGGAGCGCGCTTGCGTTAGTTGGTGTGGCGCTGCTCTCGGCGCTACAAGCGGATTTTCGCGTCGAGGCGTTCCGCGAACTGCGGCTCGTCATCGCCGAGCCGGCGCTGGTCTATCTCATGCTGCGGATGCTGCCCCCCGACCGCGACGAGGGGCTGACGCCTGAGCAGCGAGCCATGCCGATCCTCGACGGCTTTGCGCTGGGCGCAGTCGCTGTGGCAATGATCGGCCTGATCAACTATGCGCAGGGTAACACCATCGAGGCCGAGTTCGGCCTGCCGCGCATCAAGAGCGTGTTCGGTTCGCCCAACAACGACGCGCTGTACCTGGAGCGCGCGCTGCCGATTATGCTGGCCGTTGCGCTCTTCAGCCGACAAGTGCGGCCCGCGAAGCACGACGCGTTCCAGCTCTCCGCCATCGGCGCTTCGCGCGTTGCGCTCTACCTGGTTGGCTTCGTCCCCGTCGCCCTGGCGCTGCTGCTCACCCAGTCACGCGGGGCGCTGCTGCTGGGCACGCCGGCGGCCATCGCTGCGATGGCGCTGTTGGCTGGCGGCCGGTGGCGCTGGATCGGGATTGGGGTGCTCATCGCGGTCGCCCTGGCGTTCGCCGTGCTGCTCAGCGGCGCGGCGCAGCCGTTGCTGACGGGCACGCGCTTCGCCAACGCCCTGGACCTACAGCGCGGCACCGGCTTCTTCCGGCTGAACCTGTGGCAGAGCGCCTTCAACATGTGGCGCGACCATCCGTTGCTCGGCGTTGGGCCGGACAATTTCCTATATGCGTATCGCAGCTTCTACATCCTGCCGGCAGCCTGGCAGGAACCGAACCTCTCGCACCCGCACAACGTGTTGCTCGATTTTGCCGCGCGGTTGGGCGCGCTGGGGCTGATTGTGGGGATGGGATTGACCATCGGCTATGGGATGCTGGTGAAACAGACGCTGCCGGTCAATCGTCCGCTGGCCGTCGGCTGCGCCGGTTTGCTGGCTGCCATGCTCGCGCACGGCCTGGTGGATCACAGCTTCTTCCTGGTGGAGCTGGCGCACGCTTTCATGCTGACGGCAGGGGTGATGGCGACGACCTCAGCCACGCACGGCACCAGCAAACATACCTTGAACCAAAGCTCGCTGGGCGAGAATGTATATCAGAACAATAGGGACAGAGGCCATAGCTGATCCAGCCATCAGCGGGCCCCACATGTATATATCCGCCACAATATGAGAGGATAAACCGACCGGGAGTGTTTGCAGCTTGCTATCAGTGATGAAAACGAGTGCGTAGAGAAATTCGTTCCAAGCAAGCGTAAACGAGAATATACCTGCAGCAACGATGGCAGGCAATGTAAGCGGCAATAGAACTTTGGTGAAAGATTGGAGACGCGTACAGCCATCTATCATGGCCGCCTCTTCCATATCTATTGGAATATTCTTGAAATAACCCATAAGCATCCAGGTGCAAAAAGGCACAGCAAAACTAAGATAGGCTATTGCCAGACCGAGTAAATTGTTAGTCAATCCCACACGCGACATGATGGTGTACATGGGGATAAACAGTAGAGAACCAGGGATCAGGTAGACGAATAGTATGGATCGAGCCAGAGCCGTACGGCCAGGATAACGCAGCCGGGTAATGCTAAATGCACCCAAACAACTCACGACTAGCGTCGCTGTGGCTGTAGCTGAGGCAACGATGAGGCTATTGCGGAGGCGAGCAGCGTATTGGTAACGCGTGAACTCTGTCTGGTAATGTTGCAGTGTCAAGTTTTGTGGGAAGAGCGTCACGTTACGGCCATACAGCTCACGATCCGGACGGAAGGAAGTAGCGATCATCCAATAGAAAGGAAAGACCACCCATAACGTAAAGAGCAGTAACGCCGCCCAAAACAAAGTTCGGTGCACCAATTTGCGAAGACGATAGCCAGGCGAATGTAGTGTGGTTGTCGAGTTGGGACTCAGTACGGCTGCCATCTTTATCTATCCTTCAGCATGTAGCGAGATACGATTACGATCAAGCCCATCAGCAACGGAAAGAACATGAGCGGCACGGCTGCTGCTTCACCCAGCCTCAGGTTAACGATGCCCAGCTGATAGGTGAGCACGGTGAAGACTTGTGTGCGATTGGATGGGCCACCACCTGTTAGCAAATACACCATCTCGAACGCATTCGAAGTCCAAATCAGCGACAACAAGCAAGTGATCATGATCACGGGCTGCAAACTGGGCAGCGTGATATGGAGAAACTGCTGCCACCCATTGGCACCATCCACTTTGGCTGCTTCATAGAGTTCGTTCGGAATGCCTTGCATGCCTGCCAAGTAGGACAGGCCAAAAAATGGGAACCCCTTCCACACAACGAAAATAATGACCGCCAGCATAGCGAGGTCGGGGTTACCAAGGAAGGACAGACGCTGCTCGAGGATACCAAGGCGCATTAGTATCGTATTCAGCACACCGCTCTGATAGTCATACATCCAGCGCCACACCAACGCAGCAACGAACGTCGGCACGGCCCAGGGCAACATGAAAAGCCCCCTAAAGAGAGTGCGTCCTCGGAACGACGCGTTCAGCAATAGCGCAGCGCACATGCCTACGACGAATTTCAAAGCAACGCCTACAATGGCGATGAACCAGGTGTTGAAAACCATCAACCCCAAGTCCGGCCAGCGCAGTAACCAGAAATAGTTCTTCAAGCCGACGAAGTTGCCACCCGCGCCAACTACTCGGTCGGTCATACTCAGCCAGATTGCGTTGAAGAACGGATAGGCAACCAACCCGACAAACAACAAGAGAATGGGAAGGACGAGCAAATAACCTAGCCTACGCTCGCTCTGCGCCATGGAGGATGTAGGCCGGCTCGTAGAGATTCCCTCAAGTGTTGCCGCTCTCATAGACCTCGGTTAACTCACGCACGCGTGTCACGCAAAGTCGGAGGAGAACTTGTCCGTAACAGTTCCGGACGCTGTGCAGCGTCCGGAACTGTCGAACAGAATCCTAGAGTTAGCCTGCTAGTTGTACTTGCTGTAGACATCATTAGCGACTTTCTCAGCTTCAGCGATAGCGTCTTCAACGGTAAACTTGTCCACAAGCACACGCAGAATCATGGACACGACAGGCACGCGTGAATCTAGCTCTGATGCTGCAGGAGTGATCGGACCAGGATAGCCGGTCATGATGCCACTCTTCGCACCTTCAAGGAAGCCTGCACGCTGTGGATCCTTCCATACGTCCATAGATTCATAACGCTTCGCGGCTGGAGCAGCAAACGCTTGGGATATCCATGGTTCGAACTGCTCAGGCTCCATCAGATAACGCAACAAATCCTTGCCCAATGCCTGCTTCTCCTCGGATGACTTGTTGAACACAGCCCAAGCAACGCGCGTGCCTGCCGGCGCAAACCTCCCCTTAGGTCCTGCTGGCAGACTCTTGATCGCTGTCACTTTGGCTAGCTCAGGCTTATTATTCAGCGCCCACACCAATACGCTGGCAGGGTTGTTGATCGAAACTACGGTCTCTTCCTGATATGCCTTGTTGTTGCTAGCGTTGTCCCACTCGAAGACGCCAGGCGGCAAAATGCCGGACTCGTAGAATGGCCCTGTAGCAAACTCCAGAAATTCCTTCATCTCCGGTGTGTTCACCGTCAGCGTCTTGCCATCTTCCGCCACAAAGTGAGCACCGAAGCTGTGCATCATCATGCTGAAAGTGGATTCGCCATCTGTAGCTTGTTTATTGAGCGGGATACCCGCACCGTAGATTTCAGGCGGGGTTTGAGCAGCTTTGAGCACCGCAATGTACTCTTCCCAAGTCTCAGGAATCTTCTGACCCTTCTCATCGAGAATATCCTGACGGTAGTACATCAGCGAAGTGTCTATCGAGTAAGGCAGAACCCACTGCTTACCATCAATAGTAGCAGTCTGTTCAGCTGGTCGGAAGAAGCCACCGTGCTTATCCGCCATCTCCTTGTAGAGGTCGCTCAGGTCGGCATAGACTTTGGCCGGATAGTGCAAGGCTACGCGCCCACCACTGATCGCCGAGACATCTGGCAGATTACCCGATTCAATAGCAGCCACAGTGCGCTCATTCATCGTTGGCACTTCGATCTCAGCTACCAGATCCAGCTTGACACCGTTCTGCTGCGACCACCTATTGATGTTCTCGATTAGCACGTCGTCGGCAGGCGGTGCAAAGGAACGATGCGCCCAAACGGTAAGTGATTTCTCACCAGCGGCCGGCGCAATCGTCGGCGCTGCTTGAGCTGGACTCTCAGCAGAGGGCGCCGGCGGAGGTGTAGCACATGCAGCCAGCACAGTAGCTCCACTCACGAGTGCACTTGCTTTGAGAAACTGACGGCGGCTGATTCGATTACTCATTGGGTTAGAACTGGAATTGGAGAGAGTTGTTTTGGACATATGTGGAAGCCTCCCGGAATCGAAGCCGGTCTCGGCGTACGCCAGCGCTGTTTCACAAAAGGGGTGGGGGGTAACGAGAGGTGATGGAGTTGGACGTATGATTCAGGCCTGCCTCGCCTATCCAGGCATTCTATTGCCGTAACGCGCCTGATGCAAGTTAGAGACAACTTTTGAGCAATAAAAAAGCTGAAATTGTGGAATCAACAATACACCCTGGCAAACGGCAGCCCCATCTCGGTCTGCCACTCGCCGGCGGCCCAGCGCATCCCACGTGCCATCATCGTCAGCACCGGCGGCATGGCCACAATGTTCGCCTGATGGCCCAATGAGCAGTAGAACACCCGCCCTTTGCCGTAAGTCTTCGTCCACACCACCGGCATGATTGTGTCGCTGTAGTCCTCGAAGGTCGTCGTCGCCATCACTCGGATCGCCGGGTCTACGTGCATGTAGTATTTCTCCGTCCGCACCTCGAAGTCCTGGATGCCTTCGGTGATGGGATTGCGGTCAATGATATTGACCCAGTAGTGCCGGCCGTCGTTGCCCGGATGCGCCACCCACTGGCCGCCGGTCATGAACTGATACTCGGTCTCGTTGCGAAAGGCGTCACACATGCCGCCGTGACAGCCAGCCAGGCCGACCCCGCTGCGCACGGCTTCCAACAAGGGTTCGAGCTGCTCGCGCTTGATCGTGCCCATCGTCCAGATCGGCACGATGAGATCGAGCGATTTGAGCCGATTCGCGTCGAGAAAAGCGTCAAGCGTATCGGCGCGTTCGGCCGAAAACCCAGCGCGCGCCAGCGCGTCGCCTAAGAGTTCCGAGACTTCCCTCGGCTGGTGACCCTCCCAGCCGCCGTAAACGATGAGCGCTTGCTTCATACGTAGCCGATTGTAGGCTGGCCGGGCACAAAAACAAATCGTCTTGCGATTGTCTCCTGGTCAGGGCTACGTCGCCGCGGTCTGTGCATGTCATTGAGAAGCGAACAGGCATAGCCTTAGTGCATAGAGGCGTGGCAGGCGCGATCGGGCGGAGCGCATGAGGGGAACAGACCGCTGCTCACGCGCCAGCATCGAAACACGCCAGGGGATGTGCCCCGGCCCTAGTCGTCCTCCGGGCACAGGAATGACGATCTGGGCGAGGGGCTGCTAATTTGCTCGGCAGGCCAACCGGCCTTCGGGCGCAACGAACGAGGAGGGAAAGTTCAAATGGCCAGCAAAAATCAATCCGTTTCGACCGAGCGTTACTACTACGCTGATGGACACAAGGTGCCACTGAACGTGTCGGCGCGCTTCCTGGCGATCCGCGGGACCGGCGAAGGAGCGTCGGCACGCAGCGTGGCGGCCGGCATCGCCGAGCGCCTATCCACCATGTCCGCGCCGGCGCAAGTGCTGGAAGTGCCGGAGTATTCGCTCACGGTGATCGCACTGCCGCCTGCAACCGCCGGCGCAGCCATGGCAAAGGCCGGAGAAGCTGGCCTGGAGACATTGCGCGCGATGGTCGCCGCCGAACCCGGCGTGGCAGCCGGCCCGCAGGTGTACGAGCCAGCAACCGAAGAGGCCGACGTCGCCCTCGTACCAGTCGGCGAAATCCTGGTCAAGTTCAAGCCAGACGCCGGCAAAGAAGCTCAGCGCAAGCTGCTAGACAAATACAACCTGGCGGTCAAGCAGCACGACTATCCAGAGCCGGGTGTAGACCTGATGATAGCCGAGAAAGGCGACCTCGACGTCATCAGCATCGCGAATGCGTTGCAAGAGAACCCACTGGTGGAGTTCGCTCAGCCGAATTTCGTCCATCTCGCGCCCCGACCGGGCGAAGCGCTGGCCAACGGTGCGCCAACCCACATCCTGCGCGAGCCGATGATCGAGGAGTTCAGCGCATTCGACCGCACCATCACCACCGCGCTTGCCGAGGAAGAAGGGGCGCTCGCCGGTCCGGCAGCGCCATCCGATCCGGGGTTTGCCTCACAGTGGAACCTGCGGAAGATCAAGGCACCCGAAGCATGGGACATCTCACCAGGCAACCCCGGCATCTCCATCGCGATCCTCGACGAAGGCTGCGACATGACCCACGAGGACATCGTCTACAAGCTGCCGGGATACGATGCATTTGCCGGCGATGACAACCCGCAGCCCGACGGCAACGACGCCCACGGCACGGCCTGCGCCGGCGTGGCCGCCATGCCAATCAACGGCAAGGGCGGAGTTGGGGTTGCACCCGGCTGCAAGATCGTCGGCATTCGCATCGCCAAGGGTATCGGCGGCGGCTTTTGGAGCACCACCGACGCCAAGGTAGCCGACGGCATCTATAAGGCCGTGCAAGCGCCGCGCAGCGCCGACGTGCTCTCCAACTCGTATAGCGTCTCGCCCAGCACCGTGGTGACCAACGCGTTCAAGTATGCGCAGACGCACGGTCGCGGCGGCAAGGGATGCCCCATCGCCGCCGCCGCGGGCAATAGCAATGCGCCGCCTGTGATCTACCCCGCTCGCCTGTCGCCAACCATCCCTGGCCTCATGGCCGTCAGCGCCACCAACGAGTGGGACCAGCGCAAGAGCAAGACCAGCCTGGACGGCGAGACGTGGTGGGGTTCGAGCTACGGACCCGAGGTGGACTGCGCCGCGCCGGGCGTGCATATCTACGCGCCGGACATCACCGGCCCGGCCGGCTATAGCAGCGGCAAATACGTCTCCAACTTCAACGGCACTTCGTCGGCCACGCCGCACGTCGCCGGCTTGATGGCCCTGATCCTGTCGGTGGATCCGGCGCTGCGTTCATGGGAGGTGGAAGAGATCATCAAGCGGACAGCGGACGACCTCGGCCCGGCCGGGCGCGACCCGGAATTCGGCTTCGGCCGCATCAACTGCCGCCGCGCATTGGAGGCTGCCTCGAAGATCTGGTACGAGATCTCGGTCACCCCGGTCTTCCTCGGCACAGGCAGGGAATGCTACATGCGGATCAACGTGCGCATGTATAACCCCGGCATCAACACCGTCCGACTGGATGCGCTCACGGTCACCTCGCATAACCCAACGTGGACTGCAGAGATTGACCGCTTCGAGTACCGCCCTAATCCGGGCAACGTGCTGGCACCGTTCACCAGCCAGGACGTGCGTTTCAACGGCATCCTGTTGAAGGCCAACGGCAACCAGTCGGCGTGGAGCTATCGCTGGGCGCTCAACTGGAGCTACACCTTCTGGCGACCAAGCGCACCAGGCCTGCCGCTCACGGCGGCGGCCAGCACCGATGAGTCGTCTGGGATGCGCGTGAACGCCGATCCGGTGAAGGGCAGCCGGGAGGGTTCAGCTTCAACCGGCGCTGCACCGGAGAAGAGCGGTCACCTGGCACCTCTAGCGCAAGATGCGCCGGGCGATTCGATCACCGTGGATCGCCAGACGCGCCAGATCACAATCGTCGTGCGGTGAAGAAACACAACCGCTATCGCTATTGCGGCGATGCAGAAGAGCCGGCTGTCACGGTCGGCTCTTCCATTTCATGTTCATGGCCCAGGCGCGAATGCGCGCCGACGTCCGGCGGCAACCACACGGCCTGCTGCTCGCGCTTGCGCGCCTCGCGCTCCATCTCCGCCACAATGCGCGCGACCTCCTCGAAGGCGGCACGCTGCTTGCGATACAGGTCACTTTCGCTCATCACCAGCTTACGCGCCACATCGCGCACCTTCATGTTCTGCATAATCTTGAGTTCGAGGATGTTGTAAAGCATCCACTCGGCGGCGGTGAAACTACGCGTGCCATCCGGCTTCAAGCGTTCGATGGCTTCGGCCAGCACGCGGCGCAGCGCTTTGGTGGCGTTGCCATTCTCCTGCTTTATCGCCTCACTCACCACGCGCAGGTTGAGCAAAGGCGACTCAGCCAGCTTGGGCCCGCCCCAGTACTGACTGAGCGCGTCGCGCACCAGTTGGGTGAAATCATCGTGGTTATCCACCGGGACGCGTTCGAAGTCGGCAACGGTAGGCGCAGCCGGGTTGCGTGTGCCGGCCATGCGCCGTTGCATGTCATCCGCTTCTGGCACCAGTCGTTCCAGCGCCTCGAAGGCGCGACGCTGCTTGGAGGCATCTTCCAGGGCGCGCGCAGCCTGTGATACTAGCACCACCACGCCTTCGCGTTCCTCATCGCTCAGGTCCGGCTCTGCAGTGCGTGCAGCTAGTCCCATCACCCCCAGCACCTCATGATGATCCTGCGAGCGCAGCGGGATCAACCAGTAGCCACCCCACACGATGAAGTCATTTTCGACTTCGAAGGCACGGCGAGAAGGCGCATGTTGGCCATTCGCGCCGTTGGCGGCTCGCCCCGGCTGGAGTGTCGTCGCCGAGCGGACGGCGTCGGGTGGTACGGGCAATGCACCGTGCGCGCCGTCTGACGCGAAGTTGCCGATGATCACGTTGATCGGCGCAGCACAGGCGTCCCGCTCGTCGGTCAGGCAGGTCGTAATAAACGCCGTTCGTGCCCGCAGCAGGTCGCACAGCGCGGCAAGGATATTTTCCAAATACTGGGTGAGGTCCGACGTCGTCATCAGCCGAGCGCTGAACTGCTGTAAACGACGCACCTCTTCAGCGTCGTCGCCGGCGATCAGCCGGTCGAGCGTCGGTTGCACCATGTCGATGAACCATTGCACCATCAGGATGATCGTCGCCGCAGCGACCAGGCCGATGAACGCGCCAGGCAAATCGAGCCAGCGTTCGACGCGCGTGCTGAGTACGAAAGCCGTAATGACGGCCGCCGCCGTCAGCGGCCCGCGGATCAGATATTTCACCATGCGCCGCTTGATCACCCGGTCGGGCGCGCTGGCGCCGAAGTAGGCCACCGTGTAACCCATGAACGTGATCGCCGCGCCGACGCCCATGTTGACGAGCAGGATGCCGACCCATGGCAACAAATGGGGGAAAGCCGCCGGCCAGCCCACGGGCAACAAGTAGGGGAACATGCCGAGGGCCGGCGCAGCAAACGCTGCGGCAAAATAGGTCATGCGTCGCTTGCTCGTCGCGGTCAACGAGCGCCGGCGCGCCTCGAAAACGTTGTATGTCGCCCAGGCGACGCTACCGAAGTAATAGAGCGTGAACGGGTAAAACAGCGGCCCCGGCGTGAGGTGCGTCAGCCCTTCCGTGGAGACGCCCGGCGTCGCGATAAGCGCAGTGATAAGGATAAGGACGAAGGTCGCTGCGCCGATCCCATAACCGATCTTGACGGCCAACTGTCGCAGCGGGGAGCTATCGCCCGTGGCGCGCAACAACGAGTCCGACAACGCCAGCGACGCCACCGGGATGAACGCGATGCCGATCCATTGCAGGCGCAGCCAGAGTTCCGTGCTGTCTGTGCGCGGGTCGAGTTCCGACACTTGCGCGAGCAGGTCGCCCAGATACGCGCCGATGACGCATAACAAGACGATGGCATAGTCGCGCGCGATCGGGCTGCGCCGGTTGTATAGCCCGATGTAGATCACCAGCGCGAACGCGGTGACGAGGATGCCGGTGACCGTGATCCGGTTGAGCAGTTGAACAGCGCCTAATACAGCGCTCAGCAGTGCGTCCATACGATGCGTTGGCTTCGATCACCTGATTCTATACGCGAAGAATAGGGCGATGTCACGGCCCGCATAGTAATTATCGGCGTAGCCGCTGAAGCGCATGCCGCGCGTCTGGCAGAAACGCGTAGCTGGATAGTTCTTGGTCTGCAGGCTCAACGTGACGCTGTGTAAGCCGGCGACGCGGGCTTGCGCAACAGCCGCGTGCAGCAACTGAGTGCCGATACCCTTGCGCCGCATGTGCGGCGCGACGGCGAACGCCGGGATCCAGCCGGTGTTGTGCCACGGCAACAGCGCCATGCCGATGTAACCGTAAATCTCATGGCTCGCCGGCGCTTGCATCACCCACAGATAGTCACAGCGGTGCAGGCAACGCCGAAGCACTTGTGGCTCATAGGGCGACGGCGTTTGGATCTGGCGTGGCAATTGCACCAACCGGAAGGTGGCTATCTGTTCGCCAGCAGAGTTTTGCCCGCTCATTTGCCAGACGTGATCGGTGGTATAGCTGTGATCGAGCGCAAGGATGGCTTCCAGGTCAGCGAGTTCGGCAGGACGGATGCGCATGGTCAGGCAATTCTGATTTGGACGCTGCAATAGATGTTCGTATCCTGCCCCGCTGCGTCCACCAACGACAGCCGCAGGGTATAGATGCCGGGTGGGAAGAGGGAGGAGTCGAACCGGGGCATCAGCACGCCATCTTTGACAACATTGTAGTTCTCCCACAGAAATGCCCAACCGGGGATGTTAGGGCGAAGGATTTCGAGCTTGTAGCGGCCAACGCCGCCGGGGAAATCGGCCGTGCCGCGCACCACGTAGATGCCGGACACGGTTTCACCCGCGACGGGGCTGTCTATGCGCGCAGCAGTGGGATTCGGGCAATCTGCAACCAACACGTCGGCTGGCGGAGCAGTCGGCGCTGCCGTAGGCGTGGGCAGCGGGGTGAGCGTCGCCGTGGGCTCCGGCCGGGCCGCAGCGAATGCCGGCGTAGGCGTGGCGGTGACGACCACGATGAACGGCAACTGTTCCTGTGGTGGGGGCTGCGTGGGTGTGGGCGGCAGAGCCGGAGTTGCCGTCGCTGGAATCGGTGTCGGGGATGGGATGGGCGTCTGAGTGGGCGGAACGACCGGCGTCAGCAGTGCCGCGTTCGGATCCACCGTCGCGACGACAGCGAGGGCTTCAGCCGGCGTCGCCGTCATCTGCAACAACGCGGCAGCCAAGTCGGCAGTGGGGATCGGCGTCGGTTCGGCTGTGTGCACCTCGACCGTCGGCGTGAAGACGAGCGGGTTCTCGACTACCCCTGACGGCGCTTGGGACTCGGGCGCTACATTCGTCGCGATCCAAATCGCCAGACCAAGGATCGCGAGAAGTCCAGCCTTTACCCAGGCATCCACGATGCGCTTGACGATGGCGCTGCGCTCCAAACGGAATATCGCCCGGCGTAATTCACGCAGCGAACTTAGACCGGTGAAGAGAAACGCCGCGCAACAAATCCCGATAATCGCGACGATCACCAGTCGCAGTTCGATCAGCAACCGCAGGATGACTTCCATGAGCGCGATTGATAACCGCGGCCGGCGAGCCGGATCACCGAAGCCGCTCAGAGCATGTGCGGCAACACGCCGCGCACGATAGCGAATATCTTGGGCGCGATCTGTGCGCTTGCCTGCATCACTTCTTCGTGCGAAGGCGGCTCGCCCTCATCCGCGCTCAGGCGCGCCACGTTGGTGATGCCGCTGAGGCCCAGCACGCGCAGGCCGGCATGCCGCGCCACGAGCACCTCATGCACCGTGGACATGCCGACGGCGTCTACGCCGATCATGCGCAGGAAGCGCAGCTCGGCCGGCGTCTCGAAGTTCGGCCCCGCCAGGCACACATAGACGCCCTGGTGCAGCAGGATGCCGGCAGCCTGTGCAGCCCGTACCGCGTGCTGGCGCAATTCAGGATCATACGCCGTGGTCATCTCGGGAAAGCGGGGGCCGTATTCGTCCAGGTTCGGCCCAATCAACGGATTGTGGCCGGCCATGCCCACCAGGTTGATGTGATCGGTGATGAGCATCACGTCGGCGACGTTGAACGCGCGGTTGATGCCACCCGCCGCGTTGGTGACGATCATGTGGGTGGCGCCCATCGCGCGCGCCACACGCACCGGCAAGGTGACCTGCCACAGCGGATAGCCCTCGTAGAAATGCATCCGCCCCTGCATGATGGCCACCGGCACGCCGAACAACGTGCCGATCACGAACTGGCCCTTGTGACCTTGGACGGTGGATCGCGCGAAGCCAGGGATATCTGCGTATGGGATGCGCATCGCATCCGCCACTTCGTCGGCCAGCGCACCCAGGCCGCTGCCCAGGATGATGAGCACACGCCATGGGCGCGCATCCAGGCGGCGCAGATGCACCACCGCGGCCTCAATGGATTCGCGCGTTGTCTGTTGTATCGAAGCCGTTACATTTGCCATGAGACGTACGCGACTATAGCGCGACGCACACAGCGATGCAACCGGTCTTCATCCCTCGCGCCCCACCAGGCAGTTACGAGTTGACAGGAACGAGTTTATTCTCTTTGTCCTGGCGCGGCCGATACATTTGCGTCGTCGCCAGGTTGGCATGGCCAAGCCACTCCTGCACACGCCGAATGTCCTCGCCATTGTTCAACATGTGCGCTGCGCGCGAGTGTCGCAATGTGTGCGGCGTCAGCTCACCCTCAATGCCGGCTTCCTGGGCATGCTGGCGTGTGAGCTGCCACACGGCCTGACGCGTTAACTTGCCCCCCAGCGGATTGATGAACACAAAGTCGGTGTTCGTGTCGTTCACCATGTCGCCGCGCGCATTCTCCAGATAGGCGCGCAACGCCGCCGATGCCTGTGGGGTGAGCGGGATAGTGCGCTGGCGCGTGCCGCGCCCCGCACAGCGCACGGTGTTCGCTTCGAGATCCACATCGCCCAGGCGAAGGCTAATGGCCTCAGACACACGCATGCCGGTCGCGTAGATCACCTCGAGCAGCGCCCGGTCGCGCAACGAACGCGGCGGCGACATCTTTGAAGCGCTCTCGAATAGGCGATTCACTTCTTCTTCGCTGAGCAGGCGGGGCGTGCGTTTCTCCACTTTTGGCGAACGCAGCCGCAGCGTTGGGTCCTCCGTCACCAACCCACGCTGACTCAGCCAGTGGAAGAAAGTCTTCAACGCAGCGACCTTGCGTGCGGTCGTTGAGGCCGTGTAGTTTTGTTCCGCAAGCCGCTGGACATAGGCCTCCATTGCATCGGTAGTTACGTTTGACCAATTCGCATCATGCGGCAGTGTTGCGCTCAAGTAATTGGTGAACTGCGTGAGGTCATTGCGATAGGCCATGATCGTGTTGGCCGAAGCGCTACGCTCTGTTTGAAGGGATGCCAGAAATTCGTCAACCGTGCTGCGCCATTCCATAAGTGGTCACCTGATAGGGGATTATACAGGACACCCGTTGGAGTCAAATCGAAGCGCTCACTACCTGCGTACGATGAGTCGAACGCCGTCGCTCGTGTAGGCAATTTGCCCTACGTCCCGCAAGTTGACCACGCGGATACGCGGATCGAGTCCCGTCGGCGGTGCGCCTGATGTATCTGTCCAGACAATCCAGCGTGGTTGCGCGTCGTTCAACTTTGCCACATCGGCTTTGGCCGGGCTCAGAAAGATCAATTCCTGCTGTGCCGGGTGACCAATTGCTTCGTAATTGCCCACCAGGTCAATGACCACCGCATCGTAGATCAGGTATGCGCCGATGATTTGTAACCCATCGCGCCCCGGCACGCGCATCTCGATCACGACCGACACACCGGCATCGAGCGTGAACGACATCCCCGGCGAAGCTGTCACAATGCGCCCCACATTCGATATGAGCGTGTGTCGCCATTCGGCCAACGAGTCGCCTTCTGCTTCACTGCCACCAGGGACTACGAGCGTCTCAACACGATAACGATGGAGCAGTGGCAACGCATCCCTTCGGCTGTATTCGCTACGCTGCGGTACGATCAACAATTCGATCTCGCGATCCCACAGCGGCGCGGCACGATCAACCATTGAAGCCACATCGCCGCCACCGCCGGCAAACACAGCCTGACGGCCGGATGGCGATTGGATGATGGCGCTGCCGCCTGCGAAGACCACATGCAACTTGCCGTCCGGCCGTTGAAACCAATACACGCCGCCGAGCGCGAGAGCGACACATGCGATGCCCAGGATCACCGTCGTCTTGGAATGCCTACGGAGCAGGTCGGTGATGGCGCGTCGCTCCAGGGCCGGCTGCAGCGCAAAAGCCGTGAGCGCCAGCAGGACTATGTAATACGCCAGCACTGCCGGAGGACCAAAGCCATACACCGGAACCACCGCCGCCTCGAACTCGCTTAGCCAGGCGATGATGCGGATCGTCGTGGTGAGGAAGGCATAGACCGGCAGCGCTGCGAGCGCGCCAATCGCGTGCGGGGTGAAGAGCGCGATGAAGGCCGCAAGGCCGCCGAGGATCATGATCGGCGGTTGCAGCGGTAGGATGAGGATGTTGGCCAGCAAGGCGACGTTTGAGAACTGGTTGTAGGTCGCGAGGATGAGCGGCAGCGTCGTCAGTTGTGCCGCCAGCGTCACCAGCGCGCCGTCCAGGATCAACATGATCGCCTTCTGCGCGTGTTCGTTGCGCAGGCGCGGCTGCACCCACGCCCGCACCGGCTCGGACAGCCGATCGGCATAGAGCACCAACCCCAGCGTCGCCATGAAGCTGAGCTGGAAGCCGACGTCGAACAGCGTATGCGGGTTGGCGATGAGCATCAGGCACGCCGCCGCGCACAACGTGTTCAATGTGAAGCCTTTTCGCCAGACCAAGGCGCCGAACAAGCCAATGCCGGCCATGGTCGCAGCGCGCACGACCGAGGCTGATGCGCCAACAAAGACGGTGTAGACCGCGATTACAGGAATAGCGAAGAGCGCCGCCCGACGCGGGTTCAGCAGCCGGCCGAGCAGCGGGATCACTAACGCGATGACGATGCTGACGTTGAAGCCGGAGATGGCGACGATGTGTGAGGTGCCAGTCCGCCGGAAAGCCTCTTGCACATCTTCGGGGATGTCTTTGTCGTCGCCGATCAGGATGCCATTCAGCAGCGCCGATTCTGGCCGGGGCAAGATGCGCCGCACAGTCTGGCGCACAGCATCTTTAGCCTCGAGCAGGCAGGCGACGATCGGATTGCCATAGCCCTCGCCGATGCGCGCCAGGTCACGCGGTCGCGGCATCCACGAGAACACGCCTTGCCGGGCGAGATACTCGCGGTAGTCGAACGTGCTCATGCGCGGCGGGGCATCGAGCAGGCCGGTGGCGCGCACAGCGTCGCCGTATCGCCAACGCGTCGCGTCGGTTCCGGCGGCAATTCGGATGAGCACGAGGTTATCGAGCGCTTCGTCGGGACCGGATACGCCGAGCACACGCCACGGCTGCAAGCGCAGATTGGTGTGCGTCTGGCGCACGTCCGGTTCTGCGACGATCACGCCCTCTAACGTCACGCGCTGGCCGTTGTAGCGCGCGATGGACTGCAGTGAAGGAATCGGTGCGCTCAGGGTGTAGCGCAGCGCGCCGAACGCGACCAACGCACAAAACGCCGCCAGCCAGATCGCCTCAGCCGCGCTGTGCAGCCGCCATGCGCCGAGCGCCGCTAACAAACCGACGCCGAGCGCCAGCGCCGGCAACCACGTCGGCATCGGAAACTGTGACGCCAACCAGATGCCAGCAGCGACCGTCAGGGCGATCGGAGCGAACGGCGAACTGCGTATTACCCCATGGTCGAAGCATAGCCGCTGCCGGAGGCCGAGCCATCAGAAAAACCGTTTGACGATTCCCAGCGCCCCCTGCTTCCATGGCACGCGGTGCGAGACCCCCGATTTATCGGCGAACTTCTCGTAGTTGTCCAGATACCACTGATAATTTCTCAACAGCGCATCTTTGTTGGAGTACTTCGGCTTGAAGCCCAGCACGCGTTCGGCTTTCTCGATGGACACAAATGAGTCTTTGGCGATCGTCTCGTACACCCACTTATACAACGGCGAGAGCCTGAAT
The DNA here is from genome assembly GCA_937959265.1 of uncultured Anaerolineae bacterium. Classification (GTDB taxonomy): domain Bacteria; phylum Chloroflexota; class Anaerolineae; order J036; family Brachytrichaceae; genus JAAFGM01. Next base: position 34,938 of record CALGMA010000031.1, read on the forward strand.
GCCTCCAGAATGCGCAGCCCCCAGATCATCAGCTCGGCCGGGAAGAGCCTGACCTTCTTGCCGTGGCCGGCATAGTCGAGCACGGCCTGAAAGTCCTCGGCCACCGTGCCGAACTCCTTCGCGCCAATGTTGAACGTGTCGTTGGTCTTCTCACACGGCAAAGTGCAACACAGATAGATCGCGTCGCATAGATCTTCCACGTCGAGGTATTGGTAGCGATTTTTGCCGTTGCCGAGCACGGGAAAGCTGCGCCCGTCACGCGCCCAGTCGTAGAGCAGCGCGAATACGCCGAGCCGCTCTGGACCGATAAACGATTTGGGCCGGATGATCGGAATGCACATGCCCTTTTCGCGATACTCCAGGCAGATGCGTTCTGCTTCGATCTTGGCTTCGCCGTATGGACCGACACCCTGCAGCTTGTCGTCTTCGTAGAGCGGGTGATGGTCTGGAATGCCGTAGACCGCGGTCGAAGAGATATGGATCAGCCGTTCCACGCCGGCCCGGTACGCCGCATCTACCACGTTGCGCGTGCCCACGATGTCGGTGGTGTAGATATCTTCTTTGGAGTAGAGCGGCAACGCAGCAGCGGTGTGCACGACGATGTTCACGCCGGGCATGGTGCGATCCAACACAGCACGGTCGCGGATGTCGGCTTTGACGAACGTGATGCGGTCGCGCTCTGGATAGTCGAAGTCCGCGATGTCGTAGCAGACGACCTGATGCCCTTTGTTCAGCAGATAGCGCGTCAGGTTGATGCCCAGGAAACCAGACCCACCGGTGATCAGGAATCTCATAACCTTCTCCAGCTCGCGCCATCGCTCGCCACACATGCATAGACCTTCGGCTCGCGACCAGTGCACTGCGGGTACTCGTGCAGGATCGCCTGCGTCAGCGCGCCGACCTGGGCATCGTCCACCAGGGCGATGGCGCAGCCACCAAAGCCCGCACCGGTCATGCGCGCGCCATACACGCCAGGGACGCGCTGCGCGATCTCCACCACCGCATCCAGCTCCTTACTGCTCACCTCATACCAGTCGCGCAGGCTGGCGTGCGATTGGTTCATCAGTCGGCCGAATTTCGCCACGTCATTCGCGCGAAGCGCAGCGACGGCGTCCAGCACGCGCTGGTTCTCGTAGATCACGTGCGCAGCGCGCCGCGCGATGAGGTCGGGCAATTCACTGCGCCGTTGCTCGAACGTTTCGACCGATATATCGCGCAACGCCGGCGCGCCGAGCAAGTGCGCTGCCTCTTCGCACTGAGCGCGGCGCTCGTTGTAGGCGCTGGCGGCCAAACTGCGTGGTGCAGACGTATCCACCACCAGTACGGTCACGCCCTTGGGTATTGGCGTCAGCTCATAGTCCAGCGAGCGGCAGTCGATGAACAGGGCGTGGCCGGCCTTGCCGAGCGATGAGATGAACTGGTCCATGATGCCGCAGTGCACGCCGACGAACTCGTTCTCAGCGCGTTGGGCCAACCGGGCAGCCTGCGCGCCGTCCAACGCCAACGGCAGCGATCCATCCACCCCTGCCGCGGTAAAAGCCATCAGGGTCGCCATCTCAATGGCCGCCGACGATGATAGCCCGCTGCCGATGGGCACTTCACCGTAGATCACGCCATCGAAGCCACGCAAGGCAAAGCCGGCTTGCTGCAATACGCCGGCCACGCCGCGCGCATAGTTGCTCCAGGCACCGTCGTGCGCCTTCTCGATACGTTCGAGCGCGAAGCTGGCTTCATCGCCGAAGTTGGCAGAGCACAACCGCACGACGCGGTCGTCCCGCGACGCGCCGACGATGGTCACATCGCGATCAATCGCCATCGGTAATACGAAGCCGTCGTTGTAGTCGGTATGTTCGCCGATCAAGTTCACGCGGCCGGGCGCGCGTGCGGCAAAGGCCGGTTGCCGGCCGAAGGTATGCATAAAGTGTGCGACGAGGTCTGTAACGTTCATGACAACGCGAAAGTGTAACAAAAGAGAAGCCAGGCTCCGCAGTGAAGCCTGGCTTCTGACGCCTAGTTTGAGATATGACTCAGGGCACGAACAGCTTGACGTTGTTCAGGAGCGCAGCAAGGGATGCGATGATGAACATCACGCCGACGACCATGAGGAATCCACCGATGAAGCGCACGAAGCGCCAGGTGTCATCCGGCCCGAAGGCTTCGTTGATGCGGCCGGCAAGCGGCATACCCAATGCTTTCTCTCGCGGCAGCAGCAAGGTGGCGAAGCCACATACGAAAAGCAGGCCGGCAACGGCGAGTCCGATAAACGGGCTCCAAATCTGAAAGGTGCTCATGAAAGACCTCCTGAAAGATGATAAAAACGATAAATCCGATTGCGCAACTGCGCATAATCTATTGTACTATCGCTTTCAACTTATGCCGATTCGCCCTTCCACGATCGTCACCTCACCTCATTTGCCATACAATCCGGCGCAACGTCCAGGAGCCGACGCTCAAAGGAGGAACCGCGCAAATTCCGATGAACCCGATGTTCGCGTCTCTTAGCCATGCCGGAGCGATGATCCTCGCTTCGGCGCTGATCGCCGCCTGCGCTGCCCCGGCCACGTCGCCCGTCATGCAACCGCCGGTTGCACGTCCGCCTTCGACGAGCAACAACAGCATCATCATCGCCAAGGTCGAGGAGCCGGAAACGCTCAACCCTTACATCACGCAGCTCGTCACGAGCGTCGATGTGCTATCGGGCGTGATGGAAGGGTTGATGGACTTCGACACGAACCAGGTGTTGCAACCGCAACTGGCCGAGTCTTATCGGATCTCCGATGACGGCCTGACCTACACCTTCGCGCTGCGACGTGGCGTGAAATGGCACGACGGCCAGCCGTTCACTGCAGCCGACGTGGTCGCGACGTGGAAGATCATCATGGACGAAAACTTCGCCGCCTTCAGCACACTCGGCTGGGACAAGATCACCGACATCGAGACGCCGGACGACTACACGGTGGTCATGAAGACAAGCGAGCGCTACGCGCCGTTCATGTCCTACGTCGCGGTTACGGCCATCAGCCCCAAGCACCTGATCGAGAAAGGCGCGGACTGGTTCAAACAGGAGTTTGGCAGGCAACCGATCGGCACCGGCCCCTACCGGCTTGCGAAATGGGAGACCGGCCAGTTCATCGAGCTGGAGAAGTTTGTGGACTACTGGGGCGGCGCGCCGAAGCTCGACAAGGTCATCATCAAGATCGTCCCCGACGACAACACCCTGATGGTGCAGCTCACCACCGGCGAAGTGCAGTTGACCGACGCCGTGAGCGCTGCGCGCATCGAAGAGGCGCGCAAGCTGCCCAACAGCGTGGTGCTCACCCGCGACGGTTTGGAATGGACGCACATGGACCTCAAGAACATCGGCTTCCTGATGGACAAGCGCGTGCGCCAGGCGCTGGACTATGCTACGCCAAAGCAGCAGATCGTGGACCGGCTGCTGGGCGGGCTGGCGACCATCAGCATCGGCGATCAAGCGCCCGGCACACCCTACTTCAACCCCAACATCAAGCCGCGTCCCTATGACCTGGAGGCAGCAGCGCGGCTGCTGGAGGAGGCCGGCTTCAGGAAGAATGCGCAGGGCATCCTGGAGAAAGACGGCCAGCCCCTCGTCATTGAGCACTGGATCGTAGCCGGCGACCAGCTCACCAAGCAGATCCAGCAAGTCATCGCCGCGAGCTGGCGCCAGCTCGGCATTGACGTGCAAGAACGTGAGGAAGACATCAAGACGATCTGGGGCCCAAACGGCTACCAGTTCACGCAAGCGATGACAGCAGCGATGTATTCGTGGACGAACGGCAACGACCCCGACGACATGTTCTACTGGCATTCGTCGCAGATTCCGTCCGATCCAACGGGCACCGGCGGCAACCTGCCGGCCTACTTCAGTCAATACGAGCAGCAGGCCAAGATAGACGAGCTGACGGCCGCTGGCGCAACTGAAATAGATGCGGAGAAGCGCAAACAGATCTATTGGCAAATTCAGGAGCTGCTGTTTGAGGAGACGCCGGTGATCTTCATGTATTGGCCAAAGCGCATCTACGTCGCGCCGAAGAACCTGACCGGCTTCAAACCGAATACCTTCAACTACCTGCTGTGGGATGTGGAAGACTGGGCCTTCACGAATTGAGAACCCGAGCATTGAGGAAGCAGGTTACTTCTACACAAATACGTACGGCTTGCTCAATGCTTCATTCTTAACCCCACATGCGTAGCTACTTCGTCCGCCGCATCTTGGGCGCAGTACCGCTGTTGGTCGGTATCTCACTGGTGTCGTTCATCTTCCTGCACGCCATGCCGGGCGGGCCGGATGCGTTGTTGGCGCGCAACAGCCGCATGAGCGCCGAACAACTCGCGAGAGTGCGGCGCAGCCTCGGCCTCGATCAGCCCTTACCGATGCAATATACGCGCTGGTTCGTCAACATCTTGCGCGGCGACTTCGGCCTGTCATTCACGCAGTTCCGGCCGGTGTCGCAGATCATCGGCGAACGCGTCCCACACACGCTGCGCCTAGTGATCCCGGCCATCGCGCTGTCGATCGCGCTAGCATTGGCCGGTGGCATCATCTCGGCAGTATGGCGCTACAGCTTCGCCGACCATATCATCAGCGGGTTGTCGTTCCTGGGGCTAGCCATGCCGGTATTCTGGTTCGGGTTGATGATGCAACTGTTGTTCTCGGTGCAACTGGGCTGGCTGCCCAGCGCCGACATGACCAGCGGCGACGGCGGGCTGGTCGCCAGCGCCAGGCACCTCGTGATGCCGGTGACCACGCTGACCATCGGTACGGTAGCCGGCTGGAGTCGCTATGTGCGCGCCTCGACCCTCGAAGCGTTCGGGCAGGACTTCGTGCGCACAGCACGCGCCAAGGGGCTCTCCGAGCGACTGGTGATCACGCGCCATGCGTTACGTAACGCGCTCATCCCATTCGTGACAGTCGTCGCCATTGACGTCCCATTCTTCCTCACCGGCGCTGTTGTCACCGAGACGATCTTCAGTTGGCCTGGCCTAGGTCGGCTGTTCTTCGACGCGTTGCGTGCGCGCGACTATCCAGTGCTGATGGGGCTGCTGGTGTATGCCGCCATCCTCATCGTCGTCTTCAACATCATTGCCGACTTGCTGTATGCCTGGCTCGACCCGCGCATCAAGTATCGGTGACGTGCCGATGACATCGCGCACGCACGACGATACGGCTCAGGCGCAGCCGGCTCCATCAGCCAGCTATGCGAGACTGATCTGGCGCCGGTTCGTCACTCACCGGCTGGCCGTCGCTGGCGCGATCCTGCTGGGCACGTTTGCGTTGTTGGCAGCCTTCGCGCCGTTGCTCTCGCCCTACAGCCCAAGCGAGCCGAACCTGTTCAACCAGCTCGCCCCACCCTCGCTGCAACACCCGCTCGGCACCGACCCGCTGGGTCGCGACGTGCTGACGCGGCTGCTGTACGGAGGGCGCGTGTCGCTGGCTGTCGGCGTATTGTCGTCGCTCATCTCAGTCGTGATCGGTATCATCGTTGGCGCAGTCGCCGGCTACTACGGTGGGCGCGTGGACGATGCCCTGATGCGGTTAGTGGACCTGCTGCTGGCCTTCCCGGCCATCTTCCTGCTACTGATCCTGTTCGCTACGATTCAGCGTTCACTGGCAATCGTCATCCTGTTCCTCGGCCTGTTCGGCTGGCTCTACCTGGCACGCGTGGTGCGCGGCGAAATTCTGTCGCTGCGCGAGCGCGACTTCATCACGGCTGCGCGTGCCCTGGGCGCGAGCCACGGGCAACTGATCACACGACACCTGGTGCCGAACGTGACCGGCGCAGTCATCGTCTCGTTCACGCTCGATGTGGCGATCAACATGCTGGCCGAGGGCACGCTCAGCTTCTTGGGCTTCGGCGTGCCGGATTCGACACCGACTTGGGGCAACATGTTGAACGGCGCGGCCAGCTATTACACGCGCACGCCGTTGCTCACCATCGCGCCCGGCCTGGCCATTACACTGGCCGTGCTGGCGGCGAACTTCATCGGCGATGGACTGCGCGATGCGCTCGATCCGCGCGGATGAACCGACGGAACGGCTGTGCATTGCCTGTATAATTTCGTTGCGTTAAGGTCGATCGTCCCTGCACAGTAGGCATCGCAGGTGCATAACTCAGAGAGCTGGCGGCCGGTGCGAGCCAGCATGCGCGCGAAGCCGAATTGGAAGGGAACACAACGTCAGCAACGGCCGACGAAAAGAGTGGATGCGCGCACGCGCATCAACTGAGGTGGCACCGCGAGTGCGTGAATTTACGCGCCCGTCCTCAGATTCCGAAGAGGAGTTAGAGGACGGGCGCTTTCGTTTTGAACAAACGCCATCTTTCGACTCCGCGCCCCGGCCGGAAGTCGGGAATGGAGAATCGGCAATTATGAATCATCGAGAGGGAAACATGACCAACAACATCGTTTTCTCCGGCATTCAACCGACCGGCGACATGCACATCGGCAATTACTTCGGCGCAGTAGTGAACTATGTGCGGCTACAAAACACCGGCGCGTATCGCACCATCTACTGCGTGGTGGATTTACACGCAATGACCATCCCCTACGAGCCGACTATGCTGCGCAAGAACACCGAGCAAATGTTCATTGACCTGCTGGCATGCGGTCTCGACCCAGATAAGTCCATCGTCTTCGTGCAGTCCATGGTGCCCGAGCACACCGAGCTAGCCTGGATCTTCGGCTGCGTGTGCTCCTATGGCGATCTCACACGCCAGACGCAGTTCAAGGAGAAGAGCGAACAGCTCGAAGGTAAGCAGGACGCCTTCATCTCCGCCGGCCTGTTCACTTATCCGGTGCTACAGGCGGCAGACATCTTGCTGTATCGCGCGGCGCATGTGCCGGTTGGGCAAGACCAGAAACAACACCTGGAGCTATCGCGCACCATCGCCAACCGCTTCAACACGCAATTCGGGGAATACTTCCCCGAGCCGGAGATGCTAGCGACTGAGACGCCGAAGATCCTTTCGCTCAACGAGCCGACCAAGAAGATGAGCAAGAGCCTCGGCCCGAAATCCTATGTCGGGTTGTTCGAAGACGAACGGACGGTGCGCAGCAAGGTGCGCGCGGCCGTGACGGACGCCGGCGAAGCGGGCACACCGCTGGGCGAGGGTGCGCGCAATCTGCTAGGGCTGCTGCACGCGTGCGGCAAGCATGACCAGGCCGAAGCGTTCGAGCGGGAGTATGCATCGGGCAACCGCCGCTATGCGCCGCTGAAAGACGCCGTCGCCGATGCGCTGGTGGAGCTGACCGGTAGCCTGCGCGCACGCCGCGAGGCAATCGGCGCCGACCGCGCGCACGTTCGCCATCTGATGCACGAAGGCGCGGAGAAGGCGCGAGCCATCGCACGCGCAACGATGAAGGATGTGCGGGCGCTCACCGGCCTGCCGGAACACGCGCGATAGCGGGATGATCACCGATTGATGATCGCCCCGCGTTGGGTCACCGGCGCAGCGTCACCCACGAATTGCCCGGTCGCCACGATCTCGCCATCCTTCAGGAACGGCTCGGCGAAGGCACGCAGCCGCGTGCCGTCCTCGGAGAGGATCGGCTCGGCTGAGTACTGTGGCAGGTAGATGCGGCGCATCTTGTTCGTGCGGTTCGGCCCGCTGCGGTGGAAGCATACGCTGGAGAAGACGGCGATGCTGCCGGCCGGCACGATCACCGGAATGCCCGGATCGTCTCCGAAGTAGCCGATCAGGTCGTTCGTCCCTGCCTCTTGCGTGTGCGGCACCATCTCGCGGACGCCGGCGCGCGAGTACGGCAGGAGGTAGACCGTGCCGTTCTCCTCATTCACGTCGTCCAGCGTGCACCAACAGGTGAGATACGGCTTGTGCGGATAGCCAACGTATCCGGAGTCCTGATGCCAGCCGAACTTCATGCCGCGCTCGGCGGCCTTGACCACAAACTGCTCGTGGAACAGATAGGCTGTGCCGCCCAGCGTCGCCCGGCAGATATCAGCCATCAGCTCGCTGAAGATGAAGCCGGCGATATACGGGCTTTCCTTGTAGCGGTTGGAGATGAAGTAACGGCTGTTGCGCCGGTTAAGCCCGACTACATCTTGGCCCAGCCGGTCCATCTCATCCTCGATCATATTGATGTAGCGCGCACACTCCGCACGCAGCATCTCCAGGTGATGCTCTGGGATCACCCGCTCGAGAATGAAGTAGCCCTCGTCCTGATACTGTCTGATCTGCTCACCGGTAATATGGATCATGATTGGTTGGATTCTATTCAGTTTTTAAGTTTTTGGTTTTGAGTTACATTTTCATACCAACACTAGAAAGACTGGCCGTCCAGAAGTCGCCAACTCAAAATCAAAACTCAGCGCTCGAAAAGCCATGTTCATCGCTGCAATAGACCAGGGCACCACCAGCACGCGCTGCATCCTCTTCAACCATGAGGGGCAGCCGGTCGCGACTGCGCAACAGGAGCATCGCCAAATCTACCCCAGGCCCGGCTGGGTCGAGCACGACCCCGTGGAGATTTGGGCGCATACGCAAGGCGTATTTGCTGAGGCGCTGGCGCGGGTCAACGCGCGCATCGCCGACATCGCCGCCATCGGCATCACCAACCAGCGCGAGACCACGATCGTATGGGAGCGGGCGACCGGCAGGCCGATCTACAACGCCATCGTCTGGCAAGACACGCGCACCGCCAGCATCTGCGCCGAGCTGGCGAAGGACGGCGGCCAGGATCGTTATCGCGCCAAGACCGGCCTGCCGCTGGCTACCTACTTCTCCGGCCCTAAACTCAAGTGGCTGCTGGACAACGTGCCCGGCGCGCGCGCCCGCGCTCAAGATGGCGAACTGCTGTTCGGCACAGTGGACACCTGGCTGATCTGGAATGCCACCGGCCACCACGTCACCGACGTGACCAACGCCGGGCGCACCATGCTGATGAACTTGGCGACGCTGGATTGGGACGACGATATCCTGCGCGACCTGGATATCCCACGCGCGATGCTGCCGCGCATCGCTTCCTCGTCCGAGGTGTATGGCAAAACGCGCGAGGGCGCGCCGATGGCCGGCGACATGGGCGACCAGCACGCCGCGCTGTTCGGCCAGACATGCTTCGCGCCGGGCGAGGCGAAGAACACCTACGGCACCGGCTGCTTTATGCTGATGAACACCGGCGAGACGCCCGTGACATCCTCGAACGGCCTGCTCACCACGATGGGCTACAAGATCGGCGACGCGAAGCCGGTCTACGCCCTGGAAGGCTCGATCGCCATCACCGGCGCGCTGGTGCAATGGCTGCGCGACAACCTCGGCCTCATCCGGCAATCGAGCGAAATCGAAGCGCTGGCGCGCTCGGTCGAGGACAATGGCGGGATCTACTTCGTGCCGGCATTCAGCGGCTTGTATGCGCCGTACTGGCGCGACGACGCCCGCGGCGTGATCGCCGGCCTGACGCGCTACGTGAACAAGGGGCACCTCGCCCGCGCCGCGCTCGAGGCCACCGCCTACCAGACGCGCGATGTGCTCGATGCGATGAACCGCGACATCGAAGCCAGCATGGACACCCAGAAGGCCTCCATCTCTCATCTCCAATCGCTCAAGGTGGACGGCGGCATGGTGCACAACGAACTGCTGATGCAGTTCCAGGCCGACATCCTGAATGTGCCGGTCATTCGTCCCACGGTGAGCGAGACCACAGCGCTGGGCGCAGCCTACGCGGCCGGGCTGGCTGTCGGCTATTGGCGTAACGTCGAGGATCTACGCGCAAACTGGCGCGCCGACAAGACCTGGCAGCCGAGCATGGACGACGCCACACGGGACCGAATGTATCGCGGTTGGCAGAAGGCGGTGACGCGGGCGTTTGGCTGGGTAGAGCAGTAATTCTGCACGTGCTTCGCAGCACGCCGCCGGCAGCCATCTGTCGGCGCCCCTGAAACCAATCCGGCAACACAAGCGTCTATTGCGCGAGGACGAAGCGACGGCAGCAAGCGTCGAGCGTCCAGAAGCAGTATGCCGACAGCGAACAACGCGGCGACGAGTAGAATGCGCAAAGTCACGATGAGCAGCTCTCAGTCCGGTGCCGGAAGCGCAGCACCGCATTTTACTGTGCTCAACGATCGCTACCGGCTGTTGGCCACACTGGCCGCCGGCGGTATGGCAACGGTTTACAAGGGACAGGACATGCTGCTCAGTCGCCTGGTTGCCATCAAGCTGCTGCGCGATCGTTACGCCAGCGACCCCCAGTTCGTGCAGCGCTTCCGACAGGAGGCGCAGGCCGCCGCTAACCTCAACCATCCCAACATCGTCACGATCTATGACGTTGGACGCGACGTGGTGAGCGGGCGCGAGCGCCACTACATCGTCATGGAGTTGGTGGAAGGCCAGGACCTCAAGCAAGCGCTGCGCTGGCGCGTTGCCAACGGCCAGCCATTCACGATAGAAGAGGCCGTGGATGCAGCGCGCCAGATCTGCGAAGGCGTCGGCTATGCGCACCGGCGCGGGCTGGTGCACTGCGACTTGAAGCCGCAGAACGTCATGTTCACCACCGATGGCCGGGCCAAAGTAACCGACTTCGGTATCGCGCGCGCCTACACCACGATGCCAAATACCGGCGAGCGCGCCGACGTGGTGTGGGGTTCGCCGCAATACTACGCGCCGGAGCAGGCCGCCGGCGCAGCACCCACGCCTGCCAGCGACGTCTACAGCATCGGCGTGATGCTCTACGAGATGCTGGCCGGCCGGCTGCCCTTCGAGTCGTCCGACCCACTGCGCCTGGCGCAGATGCACCAGACGAACCCACCACCGCTACTGCATGCGCTGAACCCAGGCGTCTCGCCACAACTGGAGAGCATCGTCATGCGCGCGCTGGCAAAGGATCCGGCCCACCGCTACCGCGACGCCGACCAATTTGCCCGCGCGCTGTCGGCCTATGCCCTGCAAAGCACAGAACAAACGCTGGTGAATTTGCCACCGGTCGCGCCACCGCCTGCTGCGATCGTCCAACGCCCCACTCCGCAGACGTCAACTGGCACGCCGAGTGCGTCGAACCGCGCACCGACGATCACATCGAGCGCCGCTTCGCCACCGGCAACGCCCGTACAAAACGGTCCAGATGTGCTGCTATGGCTGCTCGCCGCTATCGCGTTCTTGTGTGTGTTGGGGCTGATTCCCCTCTACGTGCTGGTGTACCAGGCATATCAAACGCCGCCTGCGCCGCTCGTACCGACGGCTGCACCCCCAAACCCCACGCCTGCGCTGCCTATCGCGAATGGCAACCTAAAGGTGAAAACGCCAGCACTGGCCGGCAAGACGCCGGAAGAGGCAACGCATGAACTAGCTCTACTCGGCCTTGGCATTCGCGTCGCCGAGGAACGGCCAGACAGCAGCGCAGCGCAGCGCGTCGTGCTCGAACAGCGCCCACCGGCAGATACGCTGGTGGACCCGGGCGCAGTGATCGAAGTCGTGGTCAGCAAACCGGCCGAGGCGCGCAAAGTGCCCGGCAACCTGATCGGCCGCACGCTGGACGTTGCAATCAGCCAGACGCTGGCCGCGCTCGGTTGGAACGTCCTCGTCACCGAGGCGCTGGACTTCGCACCTCGCGGGGCCATCTTGGCGATACAACCACCAGAGGGCAGCAAGCTGGCTGTGGGTGAGACATTGACGCTGACCGTGAGCAGCGGCGGGCGCATCGCGCTGAATGTGGACATGTGGCCGGTGACGCTAGAAGCGGTGACGCTGCAGCGCGCGACTTACCTCCCCGGCCAGGCCGTGCAGTTTAATGTCACCTGGCGCGCCAATCAGCCGGTCGGGCGCGATTACAAGGTGGGTTGGTATCTCTTCAACCCCGAAAAGACGATCGTACTGGCGCAAGGGGAAGACCGCGCGCCGCGACACAACGGCCTGCCGGCGCCGACGTCGGCCTGGAGCAGCGGCACAATCATCGAAGACACCTACGCGCTGCGCATCCCCCACGGTCTGTCACCCGGCGCGTATCCGTTGGCTATCGGGATGTATGACGGCAACGGCCGGCTGCGCGTGGTTAACTCCGGCAATGCCACGGCGCTGAACGACTTGGTGGTGCTCTACGACATCGTCGTGCAATGATTCGGGCCGGCTGCGCGGCGCAACCGGCGCGCGCGCCGTCCGTATATCGTTGTAGTATGCCCACGCTGGCAATCGAGCGCACAGCCGTGACCTTCAACATCAGGCCGAAACCGGCAACCGGTGAGCCAGCCCCTGCTCGTGCGCCCGCACTTTCGGAGGCAGACCACGAACGTGCGTGCATTCGCGATGCGCTGGCCGGGGACGCCGACGCCTTTCGGCCGCTGATCGAGGCCTACCAGGCGCAGGTCTACAACCTGGCCTTGCGCATGCTCGGCAATGAGCGCGAGGCAGAGGATGCCGCGCAGGACGCCTTTCTACAAGCTTACACGCGCCTGGCCACCTACAAACCGGAGTGGCGCTTCAAGACATGGCTGATGACGATCACGTCCAACCTATGCATTGACCGGCTGCGCCGCCGCAGGCTAGAGCCGATCGCGTTCACCGACGTGGCGCAACGCGAGGCGGACGACGAAGAGATCGAATTCACCAGCCGCGACCCGCAGCCGGACGCAGTCGTCGTGCGCAAACAACGGGACGAAGCGATTCGCGCCATCCTACTCGAGCTACCGGCCGAAGATCGCAGCATGGTCGTCATGTTCTACTTCAACGATATGAGCTACGAGGAGATTGCGCAGGCGACGCACACGACCGTCAGCGCAGTCAAGTCTCGGTTGTTCCGCACCCGGCAGAAGATGGCCAGGTCCAGATGGGTAGAGAAGCTATGAACGTCGAAGAACTGATGATCCAGGCGTTGGACGGCGACATCAGCCCGGAAGATCGCGCCAGGCTGGACATCTACCTCGCCGAACGGCCCGACGAACGCGCCGAGTTCGAGCGCATGCTGACGGTGAACGCGGCGCTGCGCAGCACGCCCGTCATCGCGCCTTCGGATGGATTTACCGAAGCGGTAGTCGCGCGCGTGCGCACTGCACCGGCGATCCGGCCGATCAAGCGCCGCTACGTCGTCGCCCTGGTCGCGACGAGCTGGGCGCTGTCGGCGCTGGTCTGGGCGTGCGCCGGCATCGTGCTCGTCAGCTTCGTTGTGCCGCTACTGGTACAGCAGCCGTTGTTCCAGCCCATCTCGGCGCTCTGGCGCAGCGCAGCCACTTCCTTGTCTGATGTGTTCAACGTTCTGGCGACGACTGTTCGCGCGTTCACTACTCAACCGGTCGTGCGGCTGACGATGCTGGCCGCAATAGCCATCGTGGCGATCTGGCTCGGCGTCCTGGTCAAGGTTCTGGTTCCTCAACGCCGACTTGCGTGATGCAACCCAACGCAAACGCATGCGTAAAGATTCGATAGAGGAGCAACTATGAAGACCGCAATCAAGATTTTGAGCGGGCTGTTTGCAGCCTGCTTCCTACTCATCCTAACAGCGCTGCCGGTATTTGCACAAACACCGACGCCGCCAACACCGCCGGTGACAGCCACACCCATCCCCTTCGAGGACGACCGGCGCATCCTGCGCGGCGATCAAGTCATCAGCAGCGGAAGTTTCGTGTTGCGCGCCGGTGAGACGCTGCGCGGCGACCTGACGATTAGCAGCGGCGACGTGACGCTCGAAGCAGGCAGTCGGGTCGAAGGCAACGTCAACTCATTCGGCGGCCGCCTGGTCATCGCAGGTGAAATCACTGGCGATGTGAGCATCGTCAGCAGCACGGCGAACATCGCCTCCACGGCTGTCATCGAGGGCGACCTGGTGCGGATCAACAGCACGATCAACCGCGCGCCGGGCGCAGTAGTGCATGGGCGTGAAACGACGATGGATATGCCATTCCTGCCAGAAGTGAGGCAGGTAGACCGCGTGGTCGTCGCTCAACCGATGAGCGATGAACGCGGGCCGTTCAGTTGGCTCGTCGGCCTGGTCAGCAGCGCCATCGCCACGTTGTTCGGCGCGTTCCTGATCACGCTGGTTACGCTGGTCATCGTCGCGCTGCTGCCGGCCAACGTCGCACAGGCGGCAACGACAGCGACGAAGGATTGGCTGGTGTCGGGCGCTGTTGGCGCACTGACCCTGATCGCCGTGCCGATCGTCGCGGTCATCCTGGCGATCACAATCTGCCTGTTCCCGATCGCAGTGCTGCTGATGCTCGCCTATGCCGTAGCCGTGCTGGCTGGCTGGGCGGTCTCGGCGACTATCGTCGGCGAGCGCGTAATGCGGGCGCTCAATCGCGCCGACTGGACGTCGCTCGGGCAGGCGCTAGCGGGCGCCGTGTTGTTGGCGCTGCTTGGCTCGGTTCCGCTTGTTGGCGGCCTCGTGGGACTTGCCGCGTCCGCGCTTGGCTTGGGCGCGTTGGTCCTCACGCGCGTGGGTACGCAGCCCTATGTGCCGAGTTCGGCGCCGGCCTACGCCACAGTCAGTGCGCCTCAACCATCATCGGCGCAAGCCGAACTGCCCAAACAAGATTAACTGCATCATCGCTTCGAAGCAAACTCGACGTCGTACACAGTGCATAGGGCGTGAAGGCTTGGAATTCTTCGTGCGCTTTGCACCGACTCCAGCTCAAACGTGGCTACAATGACGCCCCATGTCGTTGCGCGGGCTTACCGAGGTCATCGCCGATGCGCCGGCGCTGGAAGCCCTGGCCGCAGAGATTCGCTCAGGGCAAGCGCCGGTTAGCCTTGGCCTGCCTCGCGCCGCACGACCGTTCGTCCTGGCCGCCCTGCAGCGCCGCCTACAACGGCCGATCATCTACGTCACCTCATCGATGGAGTCTTCGCGCATCGCAACCGACGCGCTGAACAATCTGGCCGATGCGCCGCCGCTGCGCTTCGCCGAACCGAACACGGCTTTCTACGATAGCGTCGCGCCGGTGCGCGAGGTGATCGCGCAGCGGTCGGTCATGCTTGCGACGCTGAGCCTGCGCGCAGATCACGGGTCGCCCCTCATCGTCACCAGCCCGCGCGCGCTGATGCACCCCGTCTTGCCATCGGCGACATTTGCGCTGAACACGCGCGTGATCCGGCGCGATGCCGCAATCAACCTGGAAGGCGCGCTTGAGCACTGGGTGAAGATCGGCTACGAGGGTGAACCGGTGGTCGAACGCATCGGCGCGTTCAGCCGACGCGGCGGCATCGTGGATGTGTGGTCGCCCGCGCACCCGCTGCCGGTGCGCATCGAGTTATTCGGCAACACCGCCGATTCGATCCGCGCTTTCGATCCGGGCACGCAGCGCAGCAGCGAGGCGCTGGCGCAAGTCGTCATCGCGCCGTTGGACATAGCGGAGATCGGCAACCCGCAACCGGGGAGCGGCCACCAACCCTTGCGCGCCAACCGAAGTTCGCTGCTCGATTACCTCGACGACCGCGCGCTGCTGGTGATTGACGACGAGGAAGAGCTGCGCGAGGCGTGGCGCGCGCTGGAGGGGAAAGCCCAGCGCGAACGTGAGACGCTGGCCGAATCCGGGATGACCGTAGACGCGCGCGCCCCCTACATCTCCTGGGACGAGTTCGCCGCGGCCCGCGACCGCGTCCAAACATTGGTGCTGGGCCAAAGCGAAGCCGGCGCGTTAAGCGCGCATCCGCTGGCCAGGCAATTCGTCAATCCGCCGCACTTCGCCGCCCAGATCACCCCGCTGCTGGACTACCTGAAGACGCAACGCAGCGCGGACGATAGCAGCAAGACGGTCGTGGTCTCGCGACAAGCGGCCCGGCTTGCCGAATTGTGGTCCGAGCGCCACGCGGCCATCGCCGCGCAGCCTGCGCTCGACGAACCGCCGTCCGGCGCGCTCACCTTCATCAGCGCCGCGCTGCCCGCGGGCTTCATCTGGCGGCCCGAGGCGGATGGTCGGGCGCAAAGGCGCAATGCCACGCTCGTCCTCCTGACCGACGGCGAAATCTACGGCTACGTGCGGCCGGAATGGTTTCTGCGCGCGCGGCCGCGCAGAGCTGCGCCGGAGAAGGCGTTCGCCGATTGGCAGCCGGGCGACGCCGTGGTGCACGAGGACTACGGCATCGGCATCTATCGCGGCCTGGCGCGGCTCACCGTCAACACCGGCGCGGCTACCCAGCCGGTCGAAGGCGAGCGCGAGTATCTTCTGCTCGAATACGCGGATGGCGATCGGCTCTACGTGCCGCTGCACCAGCTCGACCGCGTGTCGCGCTACGTGGGCAGCGACGACGCCCGGCCGCAACTTGACAAACTCGGCAGCGGCCAGTGGGAGCGCGCAAAACAAAAGGCGCGCGGCGCAGCCGCAGAACTGGCGCGCGACCTGCTGCAGCTCTACGCCGAGCGCGAGCTGGCCCGCCGGCCGCCGTTCAGCAAAGACACGCCCTGGCAGATCGAGATGGAATCGGCCTTTCCTTTCATCGAGACCGACGATCAGCTCCAGGTCATCCGCGAGGTGAAAGCCGACATGGAGCAACCGCAGCCGATGGATCGGCTGGTGGTGGGCGACGTCGGCTTCGGCAAGACCGAGGTGGCGCTGCGCGCCGCGTTCAAGGCCGTGCAGGATGGCAAGCAGGTCGCTGTGCTCGTGCCGACCACCGTGCTGGCGCAGCAGCACTGGAACACATTCACCCAGCGGTTGGCGTCATATCCCATTCGGATCGAGATGCTGTCGCGTTTCCGCACGCTGGCGGAGAGACGGGCCGTGTTGGAGGGGTTGCGCGATGGCGCCGTGGACATCGTCATCGGCACCCACGCGCTGCTGAGCCAGGAGGTCAAGTTCAACGATCTCGGCCTGCTCGTCATTGACGAGGAGCATCGTTTTGGCGTCGCCGCCAAGGAGAAGCTCAAGCGCCTGCGCACCCAGGTGGATGTGCTCACCTTGACCGCCACACCCATCCCGCGCACGCTGTATTTGGGCTTGAGCGGCGTGCGCGCCATCAGCCGCATCGAGACGCCGCCGGCGGAGCGCCTGCCGATCATCAGCTTCGTCGGCCCATGGGACGACGCCATCGTGCAGCAGGCCATCCGCCGGGAACTCGATCGCGAGGGGCAGGTGTTCTTCGTGCACAACCGCGTGCAGACAATTCACCTGGTCGAGCAAAAGCTGCGCCGGCTGACGCCGGAAGCCAACATCGCCGTGGCGCACGGCCAGATGAGCGAACGGGAGCTAGCCCGAGTCATGGCGCGCTTCGCCGAAGGCGGCGCGGGCGCAGACCGCATAGACGTGCTGCTGTGCACGAACATCATCGAGAGCGGCCTGGACATCCCCAACGCCAACACGATCATCGTGGATCACGCCGATCACTTCGGGTTGGCCGAGCTGTATCAACTGCGCGGGCGCGTCGGACGATCCACGATCCAGGCGTATGCGTATTTCCTGCATGCCCGCCACTCGCCCATGACGCCGGAAGCGCGCGAGCGACTGGCGACGCTGCGCGAGACGGCCGGCATCGGCGCCGGTTACTCCATCGCCCTGCGCGACCTGGAGATGCGCGGCGCCGGCGAGTTGCTCGGCGCAAAGCAGAGCGGCCACATCGCCGCCATCGGCTTCGACCTATACACGCGCTTGCTGGCCAACCAGGTGCAAACGCTGCGCGCCATGCGCGACGGCGCGCCGTTGCCGCCGCCGGAGCCGAAAGCCGTGACGATAGACCTGCCGCTCACCGTGGGCTTGCCGGAGGGCTACATCGGCGATGCGCCGTTGCGCGTGCAGTTGTACCGCCGCGCCGCCAGCTTGAACAGCGAAGAGGAGATCCGCGCGTTCGAGGCAGAACTGGAAGACCGCTTCGGCAAGCTGCCGCCGGCGGCACGCAACCTGACTTACCAACTGCGCTTGAAGCTGCTGGCCAACGCGCTCGGCGCGCAGAGCATCACCACCGACGGCGACCGCTTCATCATCCGCGCCGAGGCCATCGGCCGGATGGATGCGCGCCGCGTGCGCCGCTTGATCGGCGAAGATGCGTTGATCGGCCGAATGCAGGTTGCCTTCCGGCGCCACGGGACGCCGGAGCAATGGAAGCAGCGACTGATGGACGTGCTGCGCAAGCTAGCCGAGATCAAGGCGGCGCTGCCGCAGGAGTCGGCAAGGCCGGAGCCGCCGGCGCGCTCAGAGCCGGCGGCGCTCGAAAAGCAAGAAGCATCGCGCCTGCCGCCGATCACGCAGGATGACTGGTGATCATGCCCCTCGTCGCTTGATGTTGCGCCGTTCCCTCGCCCGATCTGCCGCCATCGTCGGCGGGTTCTATGTGCTCAGTAACATCGCCGGCTTCGTCGCGCGCTTGCTGATCAACGCGCGCTTCGGCGCCGGCGCCGAGCAAGACGCCTTCCGCGCCGCGTTCGTCATCCCGGATCTGATGTTCAACGTGCTGGCCGGCGGCGCCCTAGCCTCGGCGTTCATCCCGGTTTATGTGGGGCGGCTGAGTCGGGGCGAAACGGATATTGCCTGGCGGCTAGCGCGCGCAGTCGCGCAGGTCGTGTTCGGCGCGCTGAGCGCGCTGGCGCTCATGGCCGCCGCATCCGCGCCGGCGCTGATCCAACACGTCGTCGCGCGCCAATTCGGCCCCGCGCAAGTGGCGCTCACCGCGTCGCTGATGCGCATCATGTTGCTCGCGACGGTGATCTTCGGCGTCAGCGGCCTGCTGATGGGCGTGCTGCAATCGAACGACGCCTTCCTCGCGCCGGCGATTGCCCCCAGCATGTACCAGCTTGGCATGATCCTGGGCGCCACCGTGCTAAGCGGCCTGGGTGTATATGGCCTGGCAGTGGGCGTGGTGCTCGGCGCGCTGATGCATATAGGCGTGCAGTTGCCATCGTTGCGCTCGGTCATGCGTCTTTCGTCTTCCGCCGCCCTTGCGCATGGCGCGCAGCGCGTAGGCCATGCGATACGCAGCGACCTGCGCCAAATCATGGCGCTGATGCCGCCGCGCATGTTGGGGCTGGGGGCGGTGCAGCTCAACAGCTTGGTGAACACCACGCTGGCCTCGGGCATCCCCGGCGGCGTGTCGGCGTTCAACAACGCATTTGCCATCCTGGTTTTGCCCATCGCCGTGATCGGCCAAGCCGTCGGCACGGTGCTGTTCCCGGCGATCAGCGCGCACGCGGCGCGGGGCGAGGGCGCATCGTTCGCGGCGTCGTTCACCCGCGCGCTCAACGTCGTCATCGCGCTCAGCCTGCCGGCGGCGGTCGGGCTGATCATCCTCGGCCAACCGCTGATCCGCCTGCTGTTCGAGCGGGGCGCGTTCGACGCGCGCTCGACCGAATGGGTAGCGTTCGCGCTGGCGCTGCTGGCGATCGGCCTGCCGGCTCATGCGGCGCTCGAGTTGGTCACGCGGGCGTTTTACGCGCTGAAGGACAGCGCGCGGCCGGCGATGCTGGCCGTGTTCAGCGTCGCCTTGAACATCCTGCTGAGCGTGGGGCTATATCAGATGTTCGACCGCGCCGGCCGGTTGCCATTCGGCGGGCTGGCGCTGGCCAATGCGGTCGCCACGATCCTAGAAACGCTCATCCTGTATGCGCTGCTCGTCCGCCGCGAAGGGCGCATACAGCCGCGCTCGACGTGGGTCGCATTGGGCAAGAACGGACTCGCGGCGCTGGCCATGGGGATCGCCCTATGGGGATGGGTGCGACTGGCCGGCGATGGCGCGCCGGCCACAATCGCAGCGATCGTCATCGGCGCGGCAGCCTACTTCGGCGTCGCCTTGATGTTGCGCAGCGAACAGGCGCTGTTCGCGGCAGGGATGGCGCGCAAGCGGTTCGCGCGGTAAACATCGCGCATTGAGCCTCGATCAGCGCGCTTCAAGCGCCTGTTTCAGATCGGCGATCAAATCGTCCACGTGTTCGATGCCGACGGAAAGGCGGATGAGCGCCGGGCTGACTTCGAGGGGCGAGTTGGCGACGCTCATGTGCGTCATCGCCGCCGGCACTTCGATCAGCGACTCGACGCCGCCCAGCGATTCGGCCAGCGCGAAGAGCTTCGTCCCCTCGGCGACGCGGCGCGCTTCCTCCGGCCCGCCTTTCACGATGAACGAGATCATGCCGCCAAACGCGCGCATTTGCCGCCGGGCAATCGCGTGCTGCGGATGCGAGGGCAAGCCGGGGTAGATCACGCGCTCTACTCGCGGATGCGATTCGAGCCAGGCCGCGACGGCCATCGCATTGGCGCTGTGGCGTTCCATCCGCACGTGCAGGGTCTTGATGCCGCGCAGGACGAGGAAACAATCGAACGGCCCGGGCACCGCCCCAACGGCATTTTGCAGGAACTTCAAGCGCGCAAACGTGGCGTCATCATTCAGGGCAACCAGGCCGTTCACCACGTCGCTGTGTCCGCCCAGATACTTGGTTGCGCTGTGCACCACGATGTCCGCGCCGAGCTTGAGCGGCTGCTGCGCATACGGCGAGGCAAAGGTGTTGTCCACGACGATTTGCGGCGCGGCCCGGACGGCGTCGCACAAATGGGCGATCGCGGCGATGTCGGCCACCTTGAGCAGCGGATTGGTCGGCGTCTCGATCCAGATCAAGCGGGTATTGGGCTGAATGGCGGCGCGCACGGCGTCCAGATCGCTCATCTCGACAAATGAGGCCTGCACGCCGTAATCCTCATAGACGCGCTTAAAGATGCGGTAGGTGCCGCCATACACGTCGTTGCTGGCCAGCACGTGATCGCCGGGCTTGAGCAGCCGGATCACGCAGTCAATCGCCGCCATACCGGAGGCAAACGCCAAGCCATGCTTGCCGCCTTCCAGCGCGGCGATGCAGTCCTGCAGCGCGGTGCGGGTTGGGTTAGCGGTTCGCGCGTAATCGTAAGCCGCCTCGCCCATTTTCTTCTGCGCGTAGGTCGAGGTCTGATAGATCGGCGTCATCACCGCGCCATAGGCAGGATCGGGCGGCTGGCCGGCATGGATAGCAAGGGTCTCGAAGTTCATGCGGCGAATTGTATGTAGCAAAGGATGCGCTAGATAATAGACTCTAAATGGACACCGTTCGTCGCATCTTTCGCACCCTCTTCCGCCTGGCCATCGTGTGGCTGGTGGATGCGCTCTCGCTGCTGATCACGGCAGCGATTGTGCCCGGCATCTCCATCCAACCGATGGGCGAGGCATCACGGTTTGCCATTGCCGTGGCAGCGGCGCTAATGCTGGGCATCGTCAATTTCCTCATCCGCCCGCTCATCCTGTTGCTAGCGCTGCCGCTCGGATTCTTCGTGCTCTTCGCCGCCGGGTTCATCATTAACATGATTGTGCTGCTCATCGCAGGCGGCCTGATGCCCGGCTTCACAGTGGACGGGCTGCTGCCGGCGTTGCTGGGCAGCGTGGTCTTGTCCATCGTCAACACACTCGTCACCACAATTGTGGACTTGGACGACGATTCGTTCTACAACAGCGTGGTCGAGCGCCTGGCCAAACGCCAAGAATTCACCACAGCGGCCGAAGACACGAACGGCCTGGTGATCGTTGAAATTGACGGCCTGAGTTGGCATCACATCCAAAAAGCGCTGGCCGAGGGTTACCTGCCCACGCTGAAGCAGATGAGGGACGAAGAGGGCTATGTGCTGGATCGTATTGATTGCGGCTTGCCATCTATGACCAGCGCAGCGCAGGCCGGCATCCTCTTCGGCGACAACTACGATATCCCGGCCTTCCGCTGGTACGACAAAAGTCGGCAGAAGTTATTCGTCTCCACCACCGATGCCGCCGAGCTCAACGCGCGCTACTCGACCGGAACCGGGCTGCTGCGCGGCGGTTCGTCCGTTAACAACATGTTCACCGGCGACGCCAAGAAGTCACTCTTCACCCTGGCCAACCTGCGATCGGGAAGCGCCGAAGAAAGGCAACGACGCGCCCGCGACGCATACCTGCTCATGATGAACCCGTATTTCTTCATGCGCACGCTCGCGTTCTATCTCGGCGAAGTCATCTTGGAGGTGTGGCAAGCAACCAAGCAAGCGCTGAAGAACGAACAGCCACGCTTGAACCGGCTGAAGCACGGTTATCCCTTCGTGCGCGCGGCAACCACAGTGTTCATGCGCGACATCCCGCTCTACTTCGTCAGCCTGGATGTCGTGCGCGGCAGTCCGGCCATCTACTACACCTTCGTCGGCTATGACGAAGTAGCGCACCACTCCGGCACATGGTCGGGCGATGCGTTCAACGTGCTGCGCCGGTTTGACCGCGCGATCGGTTACTTGAAAGACCTGATCGAGCGCAAAGCCCCGCGACCCTACGAGCTGGTGTTGCTGTCCGACCATGGCCAGTCCTTCGGCGCGACGTTCAAGATGCGCTATGGCGTGACCCTGAAAGAGTTCATTGAACAGCACCTGCCGCGGGGGACGCGCGTGACGCAGGCCATCGGCGGCGATAGCGGCGCGATGTCCGTTGATGCGCTGGCCGGCGAGTTGGAGAACATGCAAGATCAGGCGGTGGGCGGCAAAATTGGCCAGACGACCGTCAAGCAAGCCCGAAGGCTCATCGAACGGAGCGTCGAAGCACAGCGCGAAGAACAGACGCGCGATGGGGATGAGACTGAGCAACACAGCGTCGTCGCCTATGGCAGCGGCAACCTGGCGCAGGTGTACTTCAACCTCCACCCGCGCAAGCTCACGCTGAGCGAGTTGAACGCGGCCTATCCCGGCATGGTGGATGCGCTGGTGAAGCACGAGGGGATCGGCTTGGTCGTTGGCTATGACGACGGCGGCGCGCCGGTCGCCCTGGGCAAGGGCGGCATGCGCAACCTGCATACCGGCCAAGTGACCGGCGCTGACCCGCTCGCGTCTTACGCCGACGCGCGCGCAACGGCCGACTTCCGCGCCGAACAAGTGCGCCGGGTGATGGATTTCCCCAACGCCGGCGACCTGATGGTGATCAGCACCGTATATCCGGATGGCACCGTCGCCGCGCTCGAAGAACTGATCGGTTCGCACGGCGGCCTCGGCGGCGAGCAAACCGACGCATTCATCTTCCATCCCGCGTCGTGGGGCAAAATCCCACAAACCAAGTGCACAACCGACGTCTTTCACATCCTGAACGCGCGGCGCAGCCTGCCGGCGCAACCTGTGCGCGTGCGTCGCGATGCGCAAACCGCCGCCGTCCGCGACTGGGCGCCGACTACGCTAAGCGCCGGCCTGAGCCGCATCGGCAAATGGCTTGGGCTGGCCGGCCGCTGCGCTGTGATGGATCGCCTGGCCTACCGCGCGGCAGCAAGCAATCCGTTTATGACCGGGCCAGCCGTCTTGATCGGCTTGATCGGGACATTCATCACCACGATCGTGGCCGCTCGAGGCGCGCTCGATCTGAGCGTGCTGCTGATCGCATTCCTCTTGAGGGTCGTCGTGTGGCTGCTCGACACGCTGGCTGTCTTCGGCGCCGCACGCGTGCTGGGCAGCCGCGCCTCGTACACCGCCAACCTGCGTGCAACCGGTTTTGCACAAAGCGTCACGCTGATCGAGCTACTGGCCGTGATTCCACTATTGGCGCCCCTGGCGCGCCTCTTGACGCAGATCCTGCTTTTCTTTGGCGTGTGGATCGGCGCGTCCCAGGCAAACGACCTGAGCGGCTGGCGCTCGTTGATCCTGCCGATCGTCAGGTCCGCTGTGGTCATCGTCAGCTCGATGCTGATCTTCTTACTCCTGCAAGGCACGGCGTTCACCTTCGACGCGCTGCTGCGCGACCTGGGCCTGATGCGCTGACGCCTTTGGGTTTTCTCCCAGGGTTCAGAACCCCGAGAATTTACCTACGCTTTATGCACTGAAATGCAAACAAAGAGAAGCCGATGCATGCATAATCGAGACCGATGAACACGCAGTACGATGACACACATGCATCCGAGCACGAAACGGAAGAGGAAGAAGCGACGCCCGAAGCACGCCGGAGACGCTATATTGAGCTGTTTTCTGCCGCTCTGATGGCCATCGCCACTCTCTTGACTGCCTGGAGTGCATATGAATCTTCTCGCTGGAATGGTCAGAGTAATACACATCAGTTGAACGTAATTGGCGCGCTAGTCAATCAAAGCAAGTTCGCCAGCTTGGCCGAACAGCAACGCAGCTTGGACGTCAGCTTGTATGCGGAGTGGGTAAAAGCCTTCAACGCCAACGACACCCGGCTGGCCGAGTTCATCTTCAAACGCTTCCCCGAGCCGCTTAAGACAGCAACGGATGCTTGGCGGGCGACGGATCCGCTGAACAACCCCCAAGCGCCGACGTCACCATTCGTTATGCCGGAGTATGCGCTGCCGGAGAGCATCGAGGAGCAGCGCTGGACAGAAGCGGCCGCCGCCGAGTCCGACGCTGCCAATCGGGCAAGCACCGTATCAGATCGCTATCTGCTGTTCACAGTCATCTTTGCAACGACGTTGTTCTTCGCCGGCATCAGCGGCAAATTCGGATCGTTCGCTATCAACGCAGGCGTGCTGTTGTTAGGTGCGCTGATACTCGTCATCGGTGCGGCCATCATGTTCACATTACCGATCATCTAGCACCGGCAGCCGGCTATCCTCACAGGGCAGGCAAGCGATATGCAGGCGGTGGAGTTCTTATTTCAACAGATCACCGCGCTACTCGCGCGCGTGATCGTACCACTGGCGCTTACCGCGGTCGCTGTTGTGGCAAGCCTGCGCCTGATCGGCATCATCGCTCGCGCATCCGAACAACGCATCCGAAGCGTCTATGTTGAGGACTACGACCGGCGTACCCGGCTTTTGACACTGCACCGCACAGCCGTCAACACAGCCCGTGCCGTTACGGGCACCATCGCCACGCTGGTGGTGCTCGCGACGATCGGGCTCGATCTCGGGCCGGTGCTGGCAGCCGCCGGTATCGCCGGTCTTGCCATCTCGCTCGGTGCGCAGACGTTGATCAAGGATTTCCTCGGCGGACTGATCATCCTGCTGGAGGATCAGTACCGCGTTGGCGATGTGATCTCGGTCGGCAACGCCTCCGGCACAGTCGAGAAGATTACCCTACGCCGCACCGACATCCGCGACTCCGAAGGACAATTACACATCTTGTCCAATGGCGACATACGCGCGATCAGGAACGAGACCCGCGGATGGTCACGCGCGCTGCTTGAGATCAATCTGGACTTCGACACCGACGTAGAGAAAGCCGTCGCTGTGCTGAAGGGCGCAATGGCGCGCGCAGCCAACGATCCGGAGATCGCCCACGACTTGCTCGAACAGCCAGAGATCTTCGGCTGGAACCTGTTCACCGACTGGTCTGTAATCGTCCGGATATGGGTTAAGGTCAAGCCGGGCACACAATCGAAAGTAGCGCGCGTGTTGCGGCGCTACGTGCTGCAGACGCTCCATGACGCCGACATCCCCATTGCCAGCCGCACGCGTTTGCAATGGCAGCAAAGCGTGACAGCGGATGAATCATGAACTCATCGAAGGAGAACTTGAATGAACAAGAGACCGGTTGCTGTATCAGGCATCGCAATTGTGTTGGGCATGATAGGCGCAACGCTCGTATTGCTCTCGCTCGGCGCGATCCTCGCAGCGGAACAAAGCGCCGGCTGGATGGGCATCATATTCGCCCTGCTGGGCGTGTTGTGCTTGGCCCTGGCCTATGGCTTGTTCGCCCTCAAGTCTTGGGCATGGCCGATGGGCATTGCGATGGTCGTGATCAGCGCACTCGCGGCATTGCTGTCAGCGATCAACCGCGGCACGCTGGCCTTTCTTGTGCTCAGCCTGGCCCCGGCCATCCTGCTGCTTGGCGGATTGTTTCTCCCTGACGTGCGCAAGGCTTTCGGGCGCAACGGCAGGTCGAAATGAACGAGGTGAGCAACGCATCTGCGCGTCTCACCCCTTGAATGTTTGGAGGAAACTATGAAACCACTGTCTTGTAGATTACTTATCCCAGCGGCTGCAGCGCTTATCCTGTCTGCCTGCGGACCTAGCCCGGCGCCTGCGCCGACTGCGCCACCAGTGGAGGCCACAACTGCGCCGCCGACAGCGACGCCTGCTCCGCCGGCTGGGATAGACGATCTGTCCAGAATCCGGGCTTCGGGCACGCTGTCGGTCGGCGTGTCGGCCGACTACCCGCCCTACACGTTTTACAACAGCGACTTGCAAATAGACGGCTTCGAGCCGGCGTTGATCAACGATCTGGCCAGCCGCATCGGTGTGAAGGCCGATTTGAACGACTTCGCCTTCGACGGATTAACCGCCGCCCTGCAACTCGGCCAGGTGGACGCAGTCATCGCCGCACTCTCGGTGACGCCGGAGCGGCGCGAGCTGGTTGACTTCACCAGTGTCTACTACATCGGCGCCGACGCCGTTCTTGGGCGCGCGAACACCGCGCCCGTCCGCTCGGTCACCGACCTGGCTCGTCGGCGCATCGGTGTACAACGCGGCTCGGTCTACACGACCTACCTGCAACGGAATCTGGTAGAGCCCGGCCTATCGTCACCTTCGGACATCTTCCAATACGCAGACATCGATGCCGCCGTGCGCGACTTGCAGGACGGCAAGCTGGACTACCTCATGCTCGACCGGCTGCCAGCGCGCACCTTCGCCGCGAACAGCAACAACAGCCTGGTCGTGTTGGCCGAGAACCTGAATCCGCAGCGCTTCGCCATCGCCGTGCGCAAGGGATCGAACCTGCGCGCCGCGCTGAACGACGCGCTGCTCAAAGCGCAGAACGAAGGCAAGGTGGCCGACTTGATCGAGAAGTATCTCGGTATTGCCAGAGATGAGATTGAGCCGGTTCCACCTCCCGAGCCAGAGCCAACCCCAACACCTGCACCCCCCGGCCCGACGCCGACGCCCGCACCCGCACCGTGCGTGAACGGCGCGCGGTTCGTAGCCGACCTGAGTGTGCCCGATGGGACACAGTTCCAGCCCGGCCAGGCGTTTCAGAAAGGCTGGCGCTTGCAGAACTCCGGCAACTGCGACTGGGCAGCCAGCTTCTTCCTGGGCTTTGCGTTCGGCAACACGCCGGCCGCGCAAATGTCCGGCCAGCCGACACGCGTCGGCCGAGTCGTCCCATCGGGTCAGACCGCGGACATCAACGTCAACTTAGTCGCTCCGGCCCAACCAGGCACTTACCAGGGCTTCTGGCAGATGCACGACGCGAACGGTATGCCCTTTGGCGAGCGTATATGGGTGCAGATCGTCGTACCCGGCGCACCCACCCCCGTGCCGCCACCTCCCCCTACCCCGGTGCCCGGCATCAGCTTTAGCGCCAACCCCACCGTCATCTCCCAGGGCCAATGCACTACGTTCTCCTGGAGCGTCCAGAACGTCCAGGGCGTGTGGTTCTTCCCTCAAGACCAACCCTGGCAGAATTACGGCGTCCCCGGTGTCAGCTCTCAGCAGGTCTGCCTGCAGCAAACCACCACTTACTTCCTGCGCGTCCAGTTCAACGATGGCTCCGTGCGACAGCAGCAGATCACCATCACCGTCAACCCCGCCGTCAGCGGCCCAGTGATCGAACGCTTCACCGCCGACCCAGCCCAGATCACCCTCGGCCAGACCGTCAACATCCAGTGGCAAGTGAGCGGTAGCGTCACCCGCATCGCCATCTTGCGCAACGGCGCAGCGATCTGGGATGGCGCGCCGACGACCGGCTCATATAACGACGTGCCGCAGAGCGCTGGCTCGGTGACCTACGCCATCCAAGCCTTCGACGCCAGCGGCCAGGCCGTGCAGACCGCACGCACGGTGACCGTGGGTGATCCAGGTTCGCAGCCGCCGGTGATCAACGCCTTCCGGGTGGAGCCGACACTGATCACCCAAGGGACATGTGTGATGATCAGTTGGGATGCCGGCGGTGGGACAAGGCTGGTGCGAATCTACCGGAATTACATCGTCGAGACAGAGCTGGCGATAAACGGGACGCAAGTGCAGGGTTCGGGCTTGCAGGACTGCCTGCCGCCAGACGCCACCGGCCAGGTCGGTTATCGCATGCTCGCGTTCAACGCCCAGGGTCAGTCGGTCAGCCGCGATGTTGTCGTCACGATCGCTAGGCCTGCACCGCGCTAAGGTGAGGCAGTCGAGGTTGCTACAAAGGTCGCAAGTGCTCGAGCCATCACATAGCGGTCAGGCGCGACAGGCAGTAGCCCGCCCATCGGTGGACGCTCGGATGAGCGTCCACCTGGGTTAACTGATGCGGGTGCGAATCCCTGCTGGCGATTCACTCGGTTCACAAACGCGATGCCCGGCAGGCACCTTATCAGGTTCAACCCCCACTATCGGCCAGCATAGCTGCCATCAAGGCCAGATCTTTCGCCGTCACGTCAAGCGAGGAAATTAAGAACGCGATCGCACGTATTAGGCCGTAGTGGCACGTGCGATCGCGTTCGATTTGGGTGAAAACGCGCCCGCGTGTTCCCACTTCTATGCCCGCTCGCTGAGCACGCGTTTCAGCGTCTCCTCGTTGGTGGGCGATAGCGAGGTGTGATACACCGTGCCTTTGAACGGTTTGAGCGCATTGAACACAGCGTTGGCATGTTCGTCACGCGTGATGACAAACAGCGCCGACGTCCCCGGCTGCAGCGCCTGCTGCACCTCCTCGATGAATTTCTTGTCCACGTCGTCGTCCAGCGACTTGCCGATCACCGCGCCGGCCGCAGCGCCGCCGACGATGCCGGCGACCGGGAAGAGGAAAAACAGCAGGCCGCCCAGGATGCCGCCGCCGATCAAGCCCCACTTGATGTTGCGGCCGAGCTGGTTGTTCACTTTCACCTCACCTTGCGCGTCCTTGACCACCACGGCGCTGTCCATGATGGTGAGCAACCCACGCTTGCTCAAGTCGCGCAGCGCGTCGCGGACTTGATCCGCTTCTTCGATGTTATCAAATGTGATGACGGTAATCCGACTCATAGAGACTCCTCCACAGTAACCGAGTGCTCTGACCTGCTACGATGCCGCGCGATCACGGCGCCCGGCGCAGCGTCACAGCCATCGCGCCGTCGCCGGTGCGCAGCGTCAACTTGTCGCCATCGAGCTGATAGGCCGTTGCCGATTCCAGCGCCGCGAGGAACTGAACTTCCTGCTCCATCACGCCGGCCGGCTCGGCGCACACCTTACGGGTCGCCGCCAGCGGCCCAACAGCAACGGTCTCGCCGCGCTGCGCAAAAGGACCGAAGAAGTTATTGCAGCCGGCGTTGCCGGTCATGCGGCCATCCGCGCCGAACGACACGTTCAGCTCTGTTCCCTGCAGCACGCTCACCACGGCCTGCTTACCATCATTGTAGCCGGTGACCACCCAGCTCGTGCCGGCCAGCTCGCGGCTCTGCGGCGCGAAGGTCGCCAGGACGTTGCCGTTCGCATCCAGCAGCGTCAACGTATCGTTCATAACCGTGAATCGCGCCGTTTGCTCCAGCGCACTGCGGAAAGCGTCGGCCTGCGCCATGATCGGCGCTTCACAGGCAATCAGCGTACCGATCAATGCACCGAACTTCAACGCATCGCCGCTAACTTGGTACGGTCCACCGAAGGTGTTGCAACCATCGCTGCCACCGGCCCTGCCATCCGCTTCGAAGTTGAGGGTCACTGCAGTGTCGGCCACCAGCGGCTGCCCGCCTAGCGTCGCCAGCGTCCAGCTCGTGCTGGACAGCGCGTTCGGTTCGGGTGCGCGGCGCAGCGTCACAGCCATCGCGCCGCCGGCGGTGCGCAACGTCAGCCGGTCACCATCAAGCTGGATAACTTTCGCCGATTGCATCGCCTGCAGGAACTGCGCTTCCTGCTCCATGGCGCCGGCGGGATCCGCGCACATCTTGGCTGTGCTGACAAGCGGGCCGATCTCGATCGCATCACCCATCTGGGTGAACGACCCGGTGAAGTTGTTGCAGCCGGCGTTGCCGCTCACGCGGCCATCCGCGCCGAACGACACGTTCAGCTCCGTTCCCTGCAGCACGCTCACCACAGCCTGCTTACCATTGTTGTAGCCGGTGACCACCCAGCTCGTGCCGGCCAGCTCGCGGCTCTGCGGCGCGAAGGTCGTCAGGGCATTGCCGTTCGCGTCCAGCAGCGTCAACGTGTCGTTCATAACCGTGAATCGCGCCGTTTGCTCCAGTGCACTGCGGAAGGCGTCGGCCTGCGCCATCACCGATGCTTCGCAAGCCATCAACGTCCCCAGGAGCGGGCCGAACTTCAGCGCGTCACCACTCAGTTCGTAGCCGCCGCTGAAGGCGTTGCAACCATCCGTCCCGCCAGCTCGCCCGTCAGACCCGAAGTTGAGTGTCACGGTTGTGCCCTGCAGGGCCGGCTGGCCGCCCAGCGTGGCCAGCGTCCAGCTTGTGCCGGCCAGTGGGTTGTTTGCCGGCACAGTCGGTGCAGCAGGCGCCGGCGGTGCCGCTTGGCGAGGCGGTGGCGGCGGCACTGCACAGGCCGCGAGAATGAGTGCCAAAGCTGCGCCCGTGGCAAACAAAGATGCGATCCTCCGAAGCCCGACTCCGTGCCGAGCACGTCTTTGCTGAGTGATGGTCTCTTTCATAATCTCTCCTCCAAAATCTGATTCACGACACCTTGGCAAGACGATCGAAGCCGAACGCGTCTGCTGAGGTAATCGCCTATATCTTCAGCGTCCGTCGGGAGAATAGCCGACAGGCGCCCCACGAAAGAGCGGCCGAAAGCCAGCCAGTGACCAGGCATACAGAAACACGATGGCCTGGGAGAAAACGAACCACCCCAGAGCCAGCGATGCGCCGATCACGCCGAGCGTAATCCAGGTGGGCGCCTGCACCTTGGCGATGGCGACGGCTTGCCGGGCCTGCGCCACACGCGCGTTATATCGGGCAATCAGCGCCTCAATCTCGGCCAGCGCACGGTCGAGCCGTTGCGTCCGGCTGGTCACTTCGCCCACGGCGCCGCCGACGGCCTCGGCCTTAAAAGTCTGCACGCGGTCGTATAACGCCTCTGCTTCGCTCTGCAAATCGGCAACACGATCTACGACAGCACTAACTTCTTCCGGCAAGGTTGGGGCCGAGGTGAACGGCAGCGCATTGATCGCTTCGAGCGCATTGTTGGTCGCGCGCACGGCTTCGGCGATCTGGCTCACCGTCGTCGCGACCTCGATCACCGACTGCACGAGCTGTGTGCCGACGGTGTTCGAGATCGCTTGCAGGATGATGCGGTTGTTGGCGACGTTCTCTCCCAACTGCACCACGGTGTTCTCGACGCGCTCGACGTAGCCGCGGGTGCGGCGCAGGCTGGCGTTGACGCGCACCAAGGCTTTGTCCGCCGTCTCCAGCACCGGCTCGATCCGCTCCAATCCGGTCACTACGCTCTCGATCGCCGGGCCGCGAATCACCCACAAGTTGACGATACCGGCCAAGCTGGCGACGCACAACACCAGGCTCAGCACCATCGCCAAGACTGCCAACAGCCGTTTGGCGATCAGTCCGGGCGTCAACGGAGGTGCGTCCGGATCCCGCGTCAACATCGCCTGCGCCACGCGATCGGGCGGCAGGAACTTGGTCAGCACCTCCGAAACCACGCTGATGATGACGGCGCCCAGGAAGGCCCACAGGAAACCGTCAATGCTGATGCCAACGCGCAAGACGACGCGTGCAAACTCGATGACCAACCATAGGATCACCGCATTGGCGACGAACAAGAGCACGGCCGACGTGCGTACCAGCGACCCAAGAGAAATCTGCGCCAGCAACGGGCTAATGATGGCGTTGATGAAGCCCAGGAGCAGCGCCACGAACAGGATAGCAAAGATCGCGTTGCCTTCGACGCGAATGCCGGGCAAAACCAGATAGGCGATAAAAGACGCAACTGTCAGAATGGCCCAGCGGACAAGGAGCTGTAGCCCGGCGTCAAGTGATAGGCGTTGCAGAGATGGCATGGAAACCGCCCCAGGAAGGTGTGCGAACGAATCGCGCGGCAGCGATGCGCACTGCGCCGATACTACACCATGGTGCCGCGGCGTGTTCGCAAAATTCGGTGGCTGGGATAGCGCGCAGATTCGCGCGGCAGATGCATTACGTATTGAACGTGACAAACCCGGCTTCGCCGCAAATGGCCTGCGACTTCAGTCGCCGATGCCCTGGCGACTGCGCTAATCTTCACTGTGTCGAGGTAGTGACGTAGGCGAATGACCTTGCCGGCGTCGTTGAACGTCCACAAGTGCAACTTCTCACCGCGAAAGTGACCGCCCGTGTTCGGCACGTCGGCTTCGACGACGATTTCGGCTACCACCTGATTGCCGCCAGCCATGATCGAGAGCACGTCGAAGTCCTTGATCACAAGCATGCTGAGCGCTTGAAAGAATTCACCCACGCCGGCCCCTGCCGAGGCTGCAACCCACAGCACGCTGGTCTTCTGCACCGAGTTATCGGCCCACTGCTCCCATTGCACGTCGTCGGCCATGTGGCCGAGGATGATCGGCACGTCGCCCTTGCCGAAGGCTTCGTAGATTTTCATTACAGTCGAAAGGTGATCGTTCATAGTGTTATCGCCTTGTTGTGTTGTGCTCCCTCAACGCCCGCTATGAATTCAATAGCTCCGCCTGGATGCGCGGGTGCGGTCATGATGATGTGTTTCATCGTTTTGCAGCAAGGTCAGTGCGCTGCACACGGGACAACGGGCGTCCGCCCACGAGGCGAGCGTCTCCGGGTTGATCGCTTGTTGATTGGCCGCATCGGCTCGACCGGCGCGGCGCAGCTTGCGGCGACGAGCGATGAGCGCCGCGAACAGCCCATCGCAAGGACGGCGAGGGCAATGCCGATCAGGGCGGGCAGCGGCAATTGCAATTGCTTCAACGCCGCGCCGCCGGCGCAGCCGATAGCGTAATGCCAGCCAAGGAAGCACCCGCTGCCCAACAACAGGCCTAGCAGGTAGCGGCACGGGGCAAGTCAGCCAGCCCCGACGCCGGCGTGGTGGCGATGCGCAATCCTGGCATGGTCAACCCCAGCGCAACCGCGGCGCTGCCGCCCTTGCGCACGCGCGCCATCATCACGTCCAGCCGCTGCGGCGTCAGGCCGATGAACTTGCCGATGCGGTAAATGAAGCGCCGTCCAGGGCCGCGTGCGACGGTATCTTGAAACAACCCGCCCAGCAGCATGAGGATGAGCAGGCTGGAGACGCAGCGCCGCACTTTGAACCAAGGAGTAGCTGGTTTCAGGTCGAATCGGATGCATTCGCCAACGAAACGGCGCCCACGCCCTACTTCCCTTCTGTGCGAATGCATCCCTAGAACTCGCCATTCAGACATCCGAGGTCGAAACAGACCTAGACACTCGATGAAGGTGTTGCGCGCCAGGCGAGGCCTTATCCCTGCTCGACCAGCACGATCTCTTCGGATTCAGAAGTGACGCCTTGCGGCAAATTGCGCAGGTAATCGCGCGCCTGGCTGGGCATCATCCCCTGATCGGTGCACAGCCGAGCGATCAGCGCAGACACGACGCCGGTGGCAAAGGACGTCCCTGCCCAGCGCGCGAAGCCGAGTGGATTGGGCGTGTTCCCCGGGAATTGCTGTGTAAAGACGCCTTCGAGGTCCCCCAACACCATCAGCCCATCGCTCTGCGGGTTATCTGCCAGGTTGGAGTAGGACGCGCGCGGCTGGCCGGCGCTCGAGCCAATATCCGATGCTCGCGCCAGCGCCCCCACACCCAGCACGAAATCGGCCTGAGCTGGAAAGCGCGCCGGCTGGATCGCTTCCGGCGACGAGTCGTTGCCAGCAGCCGCGACCACGATGCACCGCGTTGCATCCAGGCCGAACGGCGCCAGCGTTCGAAAGAGCCGGCGCACCGATGCAAGATACTCGGCCGCGCCGATCAACTTGGCCACGGTCTGGTCCAGCATCACCATGCTGTGGCCTGGACGCCGTGGATTGCCTGTTTCGCCGGGCAACGGCAAGGCAAGGGTGAAGCTGCAATTCACAATCACCGGACCGGCTAGTGCGCCGTTGCGCAGGCTGCGGGCAACATATTCGAATCCGGCAGCGATGGAGGCGAGCGTCCCTACACCATACTCGTTGAGCACCTGCACCAGGTGAATGCGCGACCGCGGCGCGATCTGTCGGATGATGCCCGCGATGAACAGACCGTGATCGGACATGTCGTAGGCCGGATGGTGCGCGGCATAGAGCGGGTGGCCGCCGACGTCCTTGAGGCCGGCAAACAAATCCGGGCCGAGCTCCTCCACCTGAATCATCGTCAACGTTCCATCAGCGCTGCGCATCCCGCCGTCGGGATTCGGCTGCAGCGGCTCGGATAATGCCCTGCCCAGCGGATGCGCACTGAACGCGGACTTATCCCGAATGACGTCACGGATGCGCCATCCGTCCTTTGCTTCCTCTATAGGGGGCAGGGTGTCGAGTATGAAGACATCGGGTGCGGCACCGTTCGAGGCAGCCGGCACATCGCCCATGAACGACAACTTAAATTCTCCTGCGCGCATCGCCGGCGTCGGCGTCGTGCCTGGCCCGCCGGTACCGATACCGCCTTGCGACGCGCCAACAAACCAGTTGGGCGAAACGGCGAGCAGTCGCGGTTCATCGCTGAAGGTTGTGCGCGCAGCGTCGCTGGTAACACCCGCAGCCACCCGCTCCAGATAGCCCGGCAATACTCGCGGGTTGGCCAGTTTGAGCTTCAGCAAGACGCTGGCGCGATCCGGGCGATCCACCATCGGCGCTACCGCCCGGAAGATCCGCGTTCCCTGCTCTAAGCTGAGGTCGAACCCGCCATCCGGCAACAGGTTACGCGATTCCAGATAGCTTATGAACGCCCGCGACGTATCGGCGACCGACCGCCCCATCATGCCGGAGGCAGCAGTGGCGGACTCGAACGCGAACATCAGCTCACCAGGAACGAAATAGCCAAGTGTAGGATTCTCTTGTTGTGTTGTCATATGTACTCCTGAATGATCCGATCAAAGGTACATACTTGCCTTATCAGGCCGATAGCGGATCGGGGTTGCCGATCAGTTGAAACGCACCCCAGCGCGCCGGGTGAGCGCCCAGCGCATTGTGTAAAAACGACTGCTGTGCCTCTCGAATCGCGCACGCCTTGGACGCGCCCTGGCGCAGTGAACAGTAAAAATGTTTCATGAGCGTGGCAGTGTCCGAATCATCCACACGCCACAGGCTGGCCAACACCGCGCCTGCGCCGGCATAGAGAAACGCACAGCTCAGCCCCATTACCTCGTCATGCGGCGCAACGCGCATTCGGCCTGTCTCGCATGCGCTCAGTGTGACCAGTTCGTAGCCGAGGTCGAGCTGAAGCAAATCGTCTATGAAGAGCTGGCCGTCGCTCAGTTCGATGTATGAAAAGTCGGGATCATCCGGCCGGTGTTCACCATGCGCGGCAATGTGCAAGATTTGGCGCGGCGCATCATGCAAGCGCAGCCGCGTCGCGTCCCCACCTGCATAGTAATGCGTGTCGAACACGCGCGTGAGCGCGGCCACCTCGGCATAGACGTTCGGCAACCGTCCTTGACGGTCGTAAGCGAGCGCCATTGCGCCGGCCGGAGCGGGATGCGCTGGCCACGTCAATAGCCCAGCTGTAGGCAACACGACGATCTCATATGACTCGATGAGGTGGCGCGCGCCGTCGTGTAACAGATTGAAGGGCATAGAGTGCAACAATCCGTAGGGCACGATATACAGGCGGCGGCGTCCGATCAGCCGGTCGTGCAGCGGTTGAATCAGGCTGCGATGCAAGCGCTGCAAGATGCGTTCGGCGAATGTGCGAAGATGATCGCTGGTCTGCGGATCGGGCGTTGACAGCGCGCGCGCGATGTTGCGTTGCAACTGTTCATTCAGCGCAGCGAGCTGACCGCAACTTACATCGAGCGGATGATGGTCGAGGCGCCTATGATCAAGGCTCAGCGCATGCAAGCACGCACCGTCGTCATAGTACGCAATCAATAGCTGATCGTCCGATAGATTGCGCTGAATGGTGGCGAGATCGGGGGACACGATCCCTGCCCGCATCGCGGCAGCCGGCACATTCAAGTAGAGCTGCTCGGTGATGCTGCGCATGCGCTGCTCGACGTCCGCCAGTTGTGCGCGCAGTTGCGCCAGCTCATCCGGCGTGGCGCCGGTGAAGTCACCATGCACCCGTGTGTATAAGTCATGGTGCGACTCACGCAACTGGGTCAGCGTTTCGATCAACTGCCGTGAGTAAGCGCCGGCACGCAACCATCGCAGGTGTTCTCGGTCAGAGAGGTAATCAAATACTGCCTGCGCCCGTGCCCGCTCGATCACATCGAACGCCTGAGCCAACTCGTTATGCTGGACGTGCAACCGGAACAACGCGCGCAGCGGTCGCAGCTTGTCGAGCATGAAGCTGGGCCGCAACGCGAGCGTGAGTTCGCGTTGCACGCGCTGCACGATGCCGGCTGCAGCCGCATAGTGCATCATGGCGCGCCGGGACCTGCCTGCGGCCTCGGCAATCTGCCCCAGCACGCTGTGCGAATCGAAGCGCAGCGCCATTAAGCCAAGTTCGCGCGCGATGCATACCGCTTCGACTGCCAGCCGGCGCGCTGTGCAGAGTTTCCCCATATCGGCCAGCGCATGAGCCTGCACCAGCGTGGCTTCAGTGTAGTTGTGGAGTTGCCTTTCTGCACGGAAGAACTCGGCGCACGCCTGGGCACGCGCCAGCGCAGTACCCTGGTCGCCTTGGAGCAGGGCAACCTGCGCCTGTCGCAGCCGGGTGAGCGTGACCAGACCGGTGGCGCCCGCCCGCCCGAACAGCGCTTCGGCTTCTTCCAGTGCGCCCTGCGCTGCGTCGAGGTTGTTCAGGTGTGCCTCGGCCGTTGCCAAGTGCAACGTCACTCGGGCTGCCGCCAAGTGCGCTTCGACCTTGAGCAATCCGCGACGCGAATCCAGACATACCTGGCGCGCCTCCTGGAAGCGGTTCAACGCCAGTAAACACTCGACTTGCTCAGTATGCGTGCGAGCATCGAGGGGGAGCGCGACCGGTTCATGCTCCAGCGGCTGCGAAAGAATTTTGAGCGCCTGGCGCAGATGTCCCTGGCGCGCCAGCGTCACACCAATGTTGTTACGGCAGATTACTGCTGCAGCATCCTCGCCATGGCGGGTGAGCAACGCCAGGCTATGCTCGAATGCCTGCAGCGCCTCGCGGAGTTGGCCGCTCTGCAGCGCGGCGACGCCCATGTTGTTGTAGATCGCCCGCAGCTCGTACTCACCCTGCTCACCAAGCTGCGCTGCCGTAGCCGCAGCAGTTCGATAATAGGCCATGGCAGCGCGGTGATCGCCCAACTCGCGATGAAGGTCGCCCAGCGCCATCTCAACGCGCAACTGGCGGAGTCGCTCACCGTGACGGATGAAGATGTCTCGGGCGATGTTCGCCTGCTGGATTGCCTCCGGGATGCGGTTGAGCTGAGCCGCGACCATTAAGCGCCCGATCCACGTCCGTCCCCAACCGACCCCATCGCCAGCCTGCTCGAACAGTCGGGCTGCCCCCTCGAGCAGGTCCCACGCTTCGGACTGTGAGCCGATGAACTTGACGGCATCGCCCTTGGCCATGATTCCCAGGGCGCGAACCCAGGTATCGTTACGCGCTTCGCCAATGGCAATGATCAGGTCAGCCAGTTGCTCCGAGCGGCGCGGATCAATGCGCCAGTGCCGGTCGGCTGCATCCTTGAGCGCTTCAA
Source organism: uncultured Anaerolineae bacterium (assembly GCA_937959265.1). GTDB lineage: Bacteria > Chloroflexota > Anaerolineae > J036 > Brachytrichaceae > JAAFGM01. Next base: position 72,471 of record CALGMA010000031.1, read on the forward strand.
CGATGCGGCGCGCCTCCTCAGAGGAAATGACAGGCCAATGCGCCGGCATAGCCAGGATGTGCCGATCGGATGGAGATAACGCAGGGCCGACACAGGCAAGGATCGAATCATCCACGCGAACGGACTGCAGCTTGCCTGGATCGGGCTGATGCGCAGATCCGAGCGTGATGTGCAACTCAGGAGTCGAATCGGAGGTCGGGGATGACGATCTGCTGGCCATCAATGGCTGTAATCATCACCCGCATATGAGGAGCCGTCAACCCATCACAGGCAAATTCGCCCATGCCGTCCAGGACGGAAACGGCGGCCAATTCGTCTCCATGATACACCTCTACGATAGCGCCATCCCAGACCACAGAATCTTGAGCCAATACCTGGCCGGTCAACTGCCGCCGGCCACTATGCTGCGCTGTCTCGAGGAAGATGCGTTCGTGCACCGTTGCCGCGAGGATGCGCAACGTGCGATTGTTGCCGCGCAGAGCAAGGCGCGGTTCCAAGGGGAGGATCGTCGCGATCCTGCGCCGTAGGCCGACTGTTAACCGTCCAAGCCACTCGCTGGCGCTTTCGGACTCGGCGTCAGGGCGCCGCGTCGCTGTCTGATCGAGGAGCGCCACCCGCATGATGCGCAACTCTTCTGCGCAGCGCACACATGTCGCGAGGTGCGCTTCGAGCCGGCGTTTATCTTCAATATCGAGGAGGTCTATAACATAATTGCCAAGCGCACTCACGTCTGGGCAACCGCGGCGAGCCAGCCTGACTTGCAGGGTGCGCTCGAAGCGTTGCATTGCTGCAAGACGGGCCGAACAATAGGCGCACTGCACCAAATGCGCCTCGACGGCCGCATCTCCAACCCCCGAGAGTGCAGCTTCGAGTTCATCCTCCGTCAGCGCCGGCGGACAACTGCAAGTAACAGGCTCGGTCGCCATCCCCCTACTCCGATGCTATTCGCATCTACTTTAGTAAATGCACCAACAGCCGATTTATCACAGCAAATCCAGAAGCTTTTCGTCTTTTGGTGCAAGGCCGGCCATTGCCCGCAGTTCGCGATCCCGACGCAAAACGCGCAGGATGCGCTGCATCGCAACCGAGACTGCGCGGCTGTCCGCCCAGCGCTCGGGATACATCTGTGCGATTTCGGCCGGCATAACGTGTTGCCGCAAGCGCAAATCCACCAACAACCGATCCGTCTCATGCGGTAAGAGCTGGCAGATGCGCTTCCAAAGTTCCTCATATTCGACTTCGGTCTTCAATTCCTCCGCGATATCTGAATTCAGTTCCTCCGCTGCATCTAAAGTCCACTCGACTGCCGCCTTCCTCAGGTATTGCAGGACAGCGGTCACTGCGCATTTCCTAAGGTATTGCAACACCGCTTCCAGCGAAGCGAATCGCTTGAACTTTTCGCCGCGCAGGTCTTTGTACAGATTCGCGAAGGCCTGACTCACAAATGGGTCGGGAGTGAGCTCGCCGGTCACTTCGAAGCCACGCATGCCGCGCACCCAGCGCTCGCATTGCGACTTGTAGGTTTGGATGATGCGCGTGAAGGCTTCGTGATCCCCCCCCTCTAGGGCGCGCCGGAAGAGTTCGAAGCAAAACTGGTTATCGGCCTTACGCGTGTGGCGGAATCTGTTTGTCTCCTCCTCGCATCGCTGGGCAACCTCGTCGAGAGGCATGTGATGGACGTCCATAGCAGACCTGCGCTATTGGCGGAGAAGGGGGTGCCGGGCAAGATAGCTCCAACGCAGATTATAAGGAAGGGCGATCCGTGAGGCAACCGCCGATGCGGCGCGGTGTCGCGCCAGCTACGCCAGCAGCAAGTCACCGCCAGCGCTTCACCACGTGCTCGTCCCACTTGCTCGCTTCGGCCAGGATCAGTTCGAAGCCCAGGCGCTTCACCCAGAACTCGCGAATGGGCACGACCAGCTGCGGGTCGGTGAATTTCATCCGCTTGATCACGTTCCCTCGCCAGCCGCGTCTCAACAGCCAGCGCTCGAATGCACCGAACAACGTTGCGTCCAGGCCTGTGGCACGCAGGGCATCACTGACGCGAAAAACGGTGATCTCCAACCCGCGCTTTGCAGCGGGGTCGGGTTTGAGTTGATGCATGCCGATGATGGTCTGCCCTTGGCCCTCGAAGCCGACCAGCCGGCCCAGGTCTTTTTGCCCATCGCCGATCGCAATCGTCCAGGGCGAGACGCCGTGCTCGGAGACACCGAACGCCGCTTCATCGAAGTTGATCACGGCTTCGATCGTGCCACCGTCGGCAGCCTTTGAAAAGAACACCTCGCACGCCATATTCTAATTCTATTGCTGCGGGCGATCGAATCCACGGGAGCTGATCGTGCTTGCAACAAGCACCAGCGACCCTGACCCAGCCCCTGAAATGAGTCCAGGTGAAAAGACAGTCTTCGGCGCTAAGATGGCGCACAGAGACAGGCAGAAAGCCTACGCCAACGCAGATCATTGAGAAGCTGCAGTTGGCTGATATTGAGTTGGCGAACGGCGCGAACGTGGCACAGTTGACGGCCAAGTTGGGTGTGACTGAAAAGACACACTATTGGTGGCGAGCGCAATACGGCGGGATGAAAGCCGAAGCAGCACGGCGGTTGAAGGAGCTTGAGCTAGAGAACACGCGCTTGAAGCGGCTGGTAGCGGATTTGTCACTGGACGTGCAAGTGCTCGAGGAGGTGGCAAAAATCTCATTAGTCGAACACGGCGACGGGCGATGGTGACATGGGTGATGCACACGTTCCAAGTGTCCGAGCGGCGAGCCTGTCGGCTGCTTGACCAACCCCGTGCGACGCAACGACGGATGCCACCGGCGCTGGATGCCGACGCGGCGATGCTCGGGTTGGTAGAAGAACTGCCGCACTTGGGCTACCGCAAGATGTGCGTGATCCTGCGGGAGCGGGGCTGGCAGGTGAATCACAAGCGCTGCTACCGGCTGTGGCGGATGCGGGGATGTCAATCTCAAAACCGGCCTCAAAAAAGCGGGCAAAAGGCTCTGGTGAGAACGCCTGCCATGTGCGCTGCGCAGAACACAAGAATCAGGTGTGGACGTGGGACTTCATCTTCGACCGCACCGAGGATGGTGTACCGCTGAAGTGGCTGAGCGTGAGTGACGAATACACCCGCGAGTGTCCGGCCTTCGAGCCGAGGCGCACGTTTGATCATCGCGACGTCGTTGACGTGCTGAGCAGCTTGATGATCGTGCACGGCAAGCCCGGCTTCATCCGCTCAGACAACGGGCCGACGTTCATCGCTCATGCGCTGCAAGGCTGGCTCAAAACATTCGACAGCGAAGTGGCTTACATCGAGCCAGGTGCACCTTGGCAAAACGTTTACGCTAAATCGTTTCACGCCCAGGCTCGCCGCGAGTTTCTCGATACCGAAATGTGGGTTGATCTGGCCGATGCGCGCGAAGGTGGATACCGTTACAAGCAGTTCTACAACGACATACGACCGCACGGCGCCTTGAACTACAAGATCCCGGCCGCGTTCGCAGCGACTTTGGTGGTTGCGGCAGACGGAACCGGAAGATTCCTTAAAGAAGTGGCTTGGCTGCTTGATTTCGATTCACATGCATGCTATCTTGACCGCGAAGACGGACTTTCGCTCTGGTATCCCATACGGGGGCTAATCAACCCGCTATGAATGTCATACACAATGTGCTAAGTCTGTGTATCATGCACGCCAATGCGCCAACTGAAATGGGATGAACTATCTTGTGAGTACAGCGACGCGCTCAGCAACGCATCCATGATCGCTACCCAGCTTCCATTCAATATTTTGATTGGCGAGGAACGAGCTGAGCGTCCGTCACCATTACATTGGCATGACGCCTTCGAGATCGGCTACGTACTGGAGGGCAAGGGGATTTTCATTGTTGAAGGCCGAATATTCAACTTTTGTCCGGGTCAAGTGCACGTGATCAACGATACCGACAGGCACATGGCCTACGCAGAGAATTACGCACGTTTCTTCAACGTACACTTCCATCCCGACCTGTTAAGAGATGCAAGCTTCCCGGCACTGACAAACGCCGCTTTTATGCCATTCACACTTGGATCGCGCCGCATATCGCCCATACTGCCTGCCAACGACCCCTATACCGAACGAATTATCGCACTACTGCGCGCTATCGCGGTTGAGTACGATGCAGCAGCGCCCCATTGGCCACTCGCTGTGAAAGGGTTGTTGCTACAAATCGTTACTCTGCTCCTACGTCACTTCGCTGATGCTGCGAGGCCCGACGCGAGGACGCAACAACGGCAAGAATCCTTATTCAGATTAGCGCCAGCGCTACGACTGATCGAACAGCGTCTGCTCGAGCCGCCATCGGTCGCGGAGCTGGCAGAAGTGGTATCGCTCAGTCCATCGCGCTTTAGTACACTATTCCGCGAAGTAATTGGCAGCACGCCAGTGAACTATCGTAACCATCGGCGCATCTCACTGGCCCAACGTCTTATAGTAACGACAAAAGCACCACTCGGAGAAATTGCCGAAAAGTGCGGCTTCGCCACAGTGCAGCAGTTCAATCGCCTCTTTCGACGCGCAACTGGCATGACGCCAGGAGAATACCGTCAGCGCGCTATCCAAGCCCAGTGCCAATCCGGGCAGTAGGATCGTTTCATCCCCATAATAGATTTAACACTTGATTCAAAGGAAGCACAAGTTATTATTTGAACAATTCCTTGGTCCGTTAAGCCTATGGATCACGTAGCGATCACATCTCCGCTTACTAGCAACGGTTTTACGTTATCAACCGCGCATGAACGATTGGGGGGGCTGGAGCCAACTGATCCGACACGGCCTATGTCCGAACTGCGCGAACAGTACGCATTTCAAGGCTATCTTTGGCTTAAAGGCATCCTGCCTAGGAAGGAAGTGTTGGAATTCCGAGCACGTTTTTTCAGCACCTTTCGAGAGGCAAACTTGATCGCGCCAGAAAGTGACCCGGTCGAAGGTATTTATAGCGGCGGGCCAGTCAACAGCGATCTGGCGCGCAAGATCCTGATGGAGGTTGTGCGCTGGGCAGAGTACGAGGCTTTTTGTCTGTTGCTCCCTATTCGCAGGTTCTACGAAGACTTCTTTGGAGGTGCACCATACCTGCATAAACGAAAAATAATTCGTTATTCGATTCCGGGAGATTCACGTGCTACAGGTGCACACTACGATCTAGTTTATTTGCGCGGCGGCACTGACAACCTGTGTACGAGCTGGATACCGATTGGGGATATTCCGGTACAACAGGGGGGATTAATTTATTTAGAGGGATCGGCTGCCTGGGCGCGAGAGTTGGAAGCAGAGTACAGCCGCCGAAATCAACATCTACCATACGATCAACGAATTAGCGCTTACAACCAGAACTTGATCGGCGGTTGGTTGAGCAAAGACCTTCCCACACTCGCCGATCAGCTCAACACACGCTGGTTGATTGCCGACTACGAAGCCGGAGATATGGTGGTGCACAGCCCATACATCGTGCACGCCGCGACAGCCAACTTTGATCCAACGCGTCGCATGCGTCTATCAACGGACATTCGCTACCAGCGCGTTCGTGATGAGATTGACATACGCTGGCAGAATCACTGGTCACTTGACGACATGCTCTGACAGGGAATCGCCATAGACGAGTCGCCTACCCAAAAACCTTCAAAGCGCCCACAATCAACGAGATAAAAGATGCCTTTCCGACCCGCCCAACTTCGGGCCTAAGTCAAAGCATGACGTGACATGGTTGGCTCTGTCACGTTCCGAATCCCAAGAGGAGGTTTCAAGATGGGCAACAGATGCGTTTCTCGTCACGCATTTCTGAAAGGGCGGTTATGGCGAGCGGAGCCCTAGCTTTGTCAGCTTGCACTACACCAGCGCCTCTAGCCGCGACAGCTATACAACAACCTGCACAGCCCACGGTAGCCCGCAGGACCAAACTCACTAACTGGCATCGCTGGAAGTGGTGAGCGAAAGCTCCTGAACCGTGCATAGCGCAGAGGTCCATGTCCGTTTGCAGGGCATCACCGCGACTTGTCGCAAGCAGAGCCGCACGTGTTCGACATGTTGCGTGACCTGTCCACCGGGCCGTTTCCCTACTGGTGGGGCAGTCAGTTACACATGGCAATGGTAAACGGAGCTGGGGTGATAGCAACAAAGTCCAGCCTACACAATGTGAGCAAGGGAGGTGGGAGCAAGATCAAATTCAAGCACTCGACAAGTACAGTACTGAGGCCGCATCAGTGACCGACCACACTTTGTTGTCAAGGCCAGCAAGAAAAGTCCACAAAAGGCCGGAATCAAAAGTCCACTTTTCGCCGCCTGAAAAGTCCACTTACCTGTGATTCACGAACGACGGCAGATCAAGGCATAGCGACCTCCTTTTCAAGCAGTTCTGCCTGGGGCTGTGTCGCGCGGCCTAGCAGACCGGCACGCCGCTTTTCTTTCAGGC
>CALGMA010000032.1 GCA_937959265.1 uncultured Anaerolineae bacterium
GAGGGCGTATAGCCGCGCCGGCGCAGGCCGCGCAGCGTGGGCATGCGCGGGTCGTCCCAGCCGCGCACGTGGCCCTCCTTCACCAACTGCAGCAGCTTGCGCTTGCTCAGCACGGTGTAGCTCAGGTTCAGCCGGGCAAACTCGATCTGTCGCGGCGCGAAGATTTCCAGCTCGCGCAGGAACCAATCGTAGAGCGGACGATGATCCTCATACTCCAGCGAACACAGCGAGTGAGTGACGCCTTCGATGCTGTCGCTTTGGCCGTGGGCGAAGTCATACATCGGATAGATGCACCATTGGTTCCCGGTGCGATGGTGGCTGGCATGGATGATGCGATACAGCACCGGATCGCGCATGTTGAGGTTGCCGGAGGCCATGTCAATCTTGGCGCGCAGCGTGCGGCTGCCTTCGGGAAACTCGCCGGCGCGCATACGGGCGAACAGGTCGAGGTTCTCCTCCACGCTCCGGTTGCGCCAGGGACTCTCCCGGCCCGGCTGGGTCAGCGTGCCGCGATACTCGCGGATCTCGTCCGGCGAAAGGTCGCAAACGTAGGCCTTGCCCTTCTTGATCAGCTTAACGGCATACTCGTAGAGTTGCTCGAAGTAGTCGCTGGCGAAGCACAAGCGATCCCACCGGTAACCCAGCCAGCGCACATCCTCAATAATCGCGTCCACATACTCCTGCTCTTCTTTGGTCGGATTCGTGTCGTCGAAACGCAGGTTGCACGCGCCGCCGAATTCGCGGGCGATCTCGAAGTCCACGGCCATCGCTTTCGCGTGGCCGATGTGCAGGTAGCCGTTTGGCTCCGGCGGGAAGCGCGTGCGAACGTAGGTGAAGCGGCCGGTGGCCAGGTCTTCGCGCACGGCAGTGCGGATGAAATCGGACGTTGCTTTGGCGGTGATCGGCTCGACGCTCATAGTGCAAGGGGTGAGTATAGCCCGACGCGCCTTTAACCTTGGCGCGCGTTCTCCCGCGCCTGCAGCTCGGCGCGCGCGATCTTGCCGGTGGGCGTCATCGGCATCTGGGTGATGATCTCCACCTCGCGCAGCGCGTTGCGCTCGCCGAGCAGCGCGCCGCAGTGCGCCAGCAACTCATCGGCTGTAGCGCTTGCGCCTGCGAAGCACTCGACGATCGCCTTGGGCACCTGGCCGGCCTGCGGATCGGGGCGACCGATGACGCAGGCGTAGCGCACGGCCGGATGGCGCAGCAGCGCCTCCTCCAGCGGGCGGGGGAAGATCGCCTGACCGTCCATCACGATGCGCTCGCTCACGCGGCCCAGGAGCGTCACATAGCCATCCGCGTCCATCACGCCGACGTCGCCGGTATGTAGCCAGCCGTTGCGCAACGCCTCGGCGGTCTTCTCCGGCAGGTTGTGATAGCCCAGCATCACGCCCCCACGGATCAGCACCTCGCCCGGCGTCCCGCATGGCACAGGCGCATCATGCGCGTCGGCGATGCGCACTTCGCGGTCGGGCAATTCCGGGCCGATTGCGCCGATGTGCGCGTCGTCTTCCAGGCGCGGGTAACCCATGGCGACGAATCCGCCCAGCTCGGATTGGCCATAGGCCTCGATCAGCGGCACGCCCAGCTCGTCGCGATAGGCGCGCTTCAGCGCCACCGGCGCCGATGCGCCGCCGCACAGCACAAAGCGCAGCGTGTCCGGCTTCAATCCGCTGCGGCGGATGGCGTCCAGCAAGTCGCTGAGCAACAGCGGATTGGCGGCGAGATAGGTGACGCGCCGCTCGGCGATCTCGCGCAGCGCGTCCTCGGCTTGCCACTGCTTGCGCACGCCGACCTGGGCGCAACGGTGCATCGCCGGCAGCAGGTTCGCCACCAGGTGATACGAGCTGGCCAGCGATGTCGGCCCCAGCGAGACATCGTGGCGCGAAAGTTGCAGGCGCTCGGCGATGCAGTGCGTGGCGCGCGCGGTGTAGCCGTGCGCCAGCACGGCGCCCTTGGGCGTCCCCGACGAGCCGGAGGTGTAAGACAGGTGCGCCGCGTCCATCGAGGAGACGGCGACAGCCGGCGGCTTGTGTTGAGCGGCGAGCAGCGCGCCCCAGTCATGCGCGCCCTCGCGCGCGCCGTCGAAGCAGACGGCATGTTCAATCTCGGACGCCGCCGGCAACGCGGCCATGACTTGCGCGTGCAGATCGCCGGTGTAGATCACCACGCGCGGGTCGGCATCCTTAAAAAACCAGGCCAGGTTATTCGCCTGAAGCACGCTGATATGCGCCGAGATCGCGCCCAACTTCCAGATGCCGAACATCGCCAGCACGTAGTCGAGGCCGTTGTGAGCGACGATGGCGACGCGATCTCCCTTGCGCACGCCTAAATCGGCCAGCCCGCCGGCGACGCAATCGCTCAGGCGTTCTCCTTCGGCGTACGTGATGCTGCGCCGGCGATCGCTCCAGTACACGAAAGTTTGATCGGGGGCGCGCCACGCCGCGCGACGCAGGATGTCGGGGAACGTCAAGTAGTCCATGCCGACATTCTAGCCACTGCGTTCGGCACCGGCAAAATGCCCATCGCGAGCCTGCGCGGCTATCACGCCATGCGGCCAAGCGCTAAAAGGCAGCTTCCGGCGCGCGCGTTTACAATTCCACCTGTTAGAGCGCCAATCGAATCATCCTCCTTGCATCAGAACCATGAAACTGCTCGGCAAAGCGCTCGTCGCGCTGCTCGTCCTCGTCCTCATCGCGAGCGGGATCGGCGCCGCGAGCTTCCTCTACACGACGCGCCGACCCTTCCCACAAACTGTCGGCAGCCTGCGCCTGCCCGGCCTGACGAGCAACGTCAAGGTGATCCGCGACGCATTCGGTGTGCCGCACATCTACGCCGATACGCCCGACGACCTCTTCCGCGCGCAGGGCTTCGTGCATGCGCAAGATCGCTTCTTTCAGATGGAGTTCTGGCGGCGCATCGGCCAGGGCCGTTTGGCCGAGCTGTTCGGCGCAGGCGCGCTTGAGCAGGACAAATTCATCCGCACGATCGGCTGGCATCGCGTCGCTGAGGCGGAAGTGCAGATGCTCGATCCAGACGTGCTGCGCGTGCTCCAGCGTTACGCCGACGGCGTGAATGCTTACATCTTGCCCAACGCCGACCGGCTCGGCGCCGAATTCAGCGTGCTGGGCCTGATCGGCCGCCGCTGGTTGCCGGAGCCGTGGACGCCGGTGAACACCGTCACCTGGGGCAAGGCGATGAGCTACAACCTGGGCAGCAACATGGATCAGGAACTGGCGCGGCTGAGGCTGATCGAGCGCGGCGGCGAAGCTCTGGCCGAGGCGGTCATCCCGTCCTACCCCGAAGATATGCCGGTGATCGTCCGATCCGCGCGCGATGCGTCACGAGACGCAACGCCGCCCTTCCCCGCCCTCGGCGCAGGCGCGTCGAGCGCTGCCGACGAGCTGTATCGCATCCACAAAGCTTTTCAGCGCGCCATCGGCCTAGCGCACGACCCCGGCATCGGCAGCAATAACTGGGTGGTGGCCGGCGTGCGCACCACGACCGGCCGTCCGCTGCTGGCCAACGATCCGCACCTCGGCATCCAGATGCCCTCGATCTGGTATATCAACGGGCTGCACTGCCGCGTGGTGAACGACGCCTGCCCGTATGACGTGGTCGGCGTCACCTTTCCCGGCGTGCCTGGCGTGGTGCTCGGCCACAATGCGCGCATCGCCTGGGGCGTCACCAACGCCGGGCCGGACACGCAAGACCTCTTCATCGAGCGCCCCAACCCCGACAACCCGGACGAGTTCGAGTTTCAGGGCAAGTTCGAGCCGGCGCGCATCCGCGAAGAACGCATCGTCGTCCCCGGCCAAGCCGAGCCGGTGGTGCTGCGGGTGCGCGAAACGCGCCACGGACCCATCCTCAACGACGTGCTGGACGAACTCGCAGGGCGCGAGCCGCTGGCCTTGCAGTGGGCCGCCCTGAAGCCGGGGCAATTGTTCAAAGCTGTGTTGTTGATCAACCGCGCCCAGAACTGGGCGCAATTCCGCGAGGCCCTGCGCTACTGGGACACGCCGGCGCAGAACTTCGTCTATGCCGACGTGGATGGCAACATCGGCTACCAGTTGCCGGGCAACATCCCGGTGCGCCGCAACGGGGACGGCCGCGCGCCCGTCCCCGGCTGGACCGGCGAGCACGAATGGGTCGGCAGCATCCCCTTCGATGAACTCCCGTCGGTCTTCAACCCCTCCGAGGGCTACATCGTCACCGCGAACAACGCGATCGTGGACGCGCGTCGCTACCCCTACTTGATCGCCCGCGATTGGGATTACGGCTACCGCGCCAAGCGCATCGAGCAGATGATCCTGGCCAAGGACAAGCTCAGCGTCGAAGACATGCGCGCCATGCACTTTGACGCCTATTCGTTGTTCGCCGATGAAGTGCTGGCGGCGCTCAAGGGCATGACGCTCGCGCTTGACGCAGGGCCATCCGAAGCGCTATCCACGATGGCGCGATGGGATCGTGCGTGCAACGTCGAGTCCGCCGGCTGCGCGGTCTTCGAGGTGTTCTGGCGCGAGCTGTCGCGCGCCGCGTTTGCCGACGAAGTGGGCGAATCGCTTGCCGATGATGTGCTCGCCAACGGCACGCACGCGCAGATCGCCCTGCGTAACATCCTGGCCAATCCTGATGCAGCCTGGTGGGATGACGCGACCACGCCTGAACGCGAGACGCGCGAGCAGGTTGTCGCGCGCGCCCTGGAGCGCGCCGTTCGCGTTTTGGAAGCGCGGCTGGGGCGCGATCGCGCGCGCTGGCGTTGGGGTGACTTGCACCGCGTCACGTTCGCTAATCAGACGCTCGGCCGGAGCGGCATTGCGCTTATCGAGGGCATCTTCAACCGTGGCCCGTTTGCCGCGCCGGGGAGCATGGGGCTGGTCAACGCCGTCAGCGGCGACCCGCAGAACTTCACCGTGCGCTCCGGGCCCTCCTGGCGGGCGATCTACGACGTGAGCGACTGGGATCGGTCGCTGGGGATTCACACCACTGGCCAGAGCGGCCATGCCTATCATCCCCATTACGACGACATGATCCCGCTATGGTTGAGGGGCGAGAATCTCCCGCTGCCCTGGACGCGCCAGGTTGTGGAACGCGGCGCGCGGGAGAAGTTGACGTTGAAGCCGTAGCGTCGGCGTGTCACTGCTCCTTTTGCTTATGCACGGGCGTCTCAAGCGAATGTATTTCTGGTGAGGGGCAGGCACAACATACGAAAGACCGGCGGGGTAGTCGCAGGCATGTCTGCAGCCACCCATGTCTTGCCTCTATAGAGAAATGCGCCCTCTCAAGCTTCGAGAAGCCTCCAGGCGGTATAATTTGCACTGTGCGGGCATAGCTGAGTTGGTACAGCGTCTGCCTTCCAAGCAGAAGATCACGGGTTCGAGTCCCGTTGCCCGCTTGAGTCACAGGCGCTAAACTCCCGTTGTCCCTATAGCGAGCAGCGGGAGTTTGTCTTTTCCTTTTGCGTTCATAGGGTTTATAGAGGTGAAAGAGGGGGCAACCCAGGGAGGAAACCATGAAAGCGACCGTCATCGCCGATCTACTGAACGTGCGCCTGAAGCCCAGCCTGGAAGGCATGGTGATCGGGATGCTGAAGAAAGGCACTATTGTGGATGTGCTGTCGGTGCAGGATGGTTGGGCTGCCGTTCCGTTGCAGGTTAGCGGTACGAACTTGCGCTTTGGCCCAAACGAGAGCGATCAGCCCATCGGCGTCTTCGTATCCATGACCTGGCTGGAGTTCGAGGGCGAACCGCCGCCAGATACTGGCTTCGACGCCGGCCGACCGACGCGCACTACGTTCAGGCTCGGCATCCACGCCATGACTAACAGCGAAGTGGCGTTTGAGGAAGCCCGACAGGGCTGCAAGTTCTTCCTGTGCATGAACAACTTCGCCGGCGCCAGCCAGCTCAAGCGCACCCATTCTGATGCTGTGGTCATGGTGCGTCGGTTCTTCGACCATGGCGTGGTGCCCAGCGTCGAACAGATCATCAACGGCCTGGAAGGCGCAACCGACAAGAATCTGATCTATACCGGCTTGAACGAGGCCGATCAACTCGGCCAGGACGGCAACGACCTGCGCCGGCGCGCGCAGATTGACCTTGAAGTGGCGCGACGTATCAAGCAAGGCAGCGGCGCCACCTATGCCGCCGGCACGTTCTCGATGGGGTGTCCTGATTTCACCAATCCGGAGACGTGCCAGATCATCCGCGAACTCTACGCCCCGGCCTATAACAGCGGCCTCATTGCCTTCGATATGCATCTCTACTCGCCCAACCCGCAACACATTGACCAGCCCGATGAGTGGCAATGGTTCGAGCGCCGCTGGGAATTTCTCTTCACGCGCTGCGGTTTCGATCCCACCGTGCGCGCCATCTATTGCTCCGAATGCGGTCTTGATCAAGGCGGCGTGGGCGGCTTTAAGGCGCACGCTTACAGTCAGGAGAAGTTCCGCGACTGGTGTGACAAATACATCCGGCTGCAAAGTGCGCCGCTGGTAGTGGACGGCAAGTCATATCCGTCGCCGATCATCGGCGGCGCCATATTCCAAGCGAGCGACCACGATCGGTGGAAGGGCTACGAAATCAGCAACTACCTGCCCACTCTGCGCCAGTTCTACGCCGGCTTGCCCGTGCGTGTTGCCCCGGAAGGTAAGTCCCTGGGTCGAGGTGTAAAGCGGCGCGCGTCGCGTAAGTCTGCGACAAAACGCCAAAAGGCAACCGCAGCGTGATACAGTGACGTCGTGGAGCCGCACTGCTGTGAGGCCGATGTCATCGTCGGCCTGGAGCCGTTTGCTTGCCGGGAGGTTGCGGCGCTCGGCGCACATCATGCGCACGCGGCGCAGCCCGGCGTGATCCAGTTCTCTGTGCGCGCCCTGCGCCCGCTGCTTGGCCTGCAAACGGCGCTGTCGGTCTACCTGCTGCGGCGCTACGCGGTTCCACGGCCCAGGGCGCTGCTCGGCGATCAACACCTGCGCGCCCTGTTTGCGCACATTGATACCGCGCTTGGCCTGGCGCCGCGCGGCGCATACCGCACTTTCATGCTTGGCGCAGCCGGCGCCGGCTCAGCGGTGATGACCCGCCTGAAGTCGGCGGTTGCCCGGCACACCGGCCTGCGCGAGGTAAATGAGGAAGGCGACCTATTGATCCGCATCCGGCCCAGCCGCAACCCCTTCCCCGACCCTAGCCCCCCAAACGGAAGGGGCCGTCAAGAGGCAGCAGCCGGCAATGGGCCGGCGTCCGGCTGGGACGTGCTCGTGCGCCTCTCGCCCAGGCCGCTTGCCACGCGTGCCTGGCGCGTCTGCAACATCGCCGGCTCGCTACAAGCGACCGTCGCGCATGCGATGGCGCTGTTGACCCGGCCGACGCCGGACGATGTCTATCTCAACCTGGGATGCGGCTCTGGCACATTGCTGATCGAGCGCGCGATGGCCGGCCCGGCGCGTCGGCTGATCGGCTGCGATACTGACCGGCAAGCCCTGACTTGCGCGCAAGCGAACATTGCGGCCTACCGGGAAGGCGCGAAAGGCGAGCGCCGTGAGTTCGAGTTGCGCGAATGGGATATGCGCTGCCTGCCTTTGTCAGACGCAAGCGTGGATGCCATCACCGCCGATCTCCCATTCGGCCATCGCGTCGGATCGCACGATGACAACGTCGCGCTCTACCCGGCGCTGCTGCGCGAGGCTGCGCGCGTAGCAAAACCGGGGGCGCGCTGTGTTTTCATCACGGCGGAGGTGCGGTTATTGGAAAGCGCGCTCGCGCAAACGCCGTCGCCGTGGCTGCGCGATTCGACGTTCCGCGTAAACTTGGGCGGGTTGCGACCGGCCATCTTTGCGTTGAGGAGAGCATGACATGAGATCCCGAGGACGAATCTGGATTGCTTTTGCGATTTGCGCGACTGTGCTATGCGCCTGCCCAGCGCCTCCCGCCGTCCCGGTTGCGTCGCCGACTGCGCCGGCGCCTGCAGCGACGCCCACACCTCGGGTTGCCGATTCGCCGACCGTCACGCCCCGATCGGCTCGGCCGACGCCCACACCCGATCGTCGGCCGGTTATCGCGTCGCCGGCTTGGTTTCACGACGCGACGCTGTATCAGGTCTTCTTGCGCAGCTTCTACGATTCTGATGGCGATGGCGTCGGCGATCTGCGAGGGCTGCAGCAGAAGCTCGACTACATCCAGTCGCTGGGCGCCAACACGATCTGGTTAAACCCGCACTATCCCTCACTCACTTATCACGGCTACGACGTCGCCGACTACAAGGCAGTCAACCCCCAGTTCGGCACGCTCGACGATTTCAAAGCGCTGGTGGGCGAGATCCAGCGACGCAACATGCATCTGATCGTGGACTTCGTCGCCAACCACGCCTCGAAAGGTCATCCGTTCTTCCAGGATGCTTACGGCAACCCCGGATCGCGCTACACCAAATGGTTTCTGTTCAAGGACGCAAACAACCTCTCGTACGATTCGTTCTACGGCATCGCCGACCTGCCAGAGTGGAATCATAGCAATCGCGAGGTGAACGCCTATCTGATCGGCGCGGCGGAGTTTTGGCTCGATTTGGGCGTGGACGGTCTGCGCGCCGATTATGCCCGCGGGGTTGAACGCTGGTTCTGGGAAGATTTGCGCAAAGCGGTGAAAGCGAAGAACCCGGACGCCGTATTGTTGGGCGAGGTGTGGGACGGCGAGCCGTCCACGTTGCAACGCTACTTCGACGAAGGGTTCGACGCACTCTTCGACTTCCCGTGGTATCTGCGTTTGTCGGGCGGCGAGAATGCAGTGGGCAAGGGCGTGCTGAACGGCACAATGGATCCGTTGCTGTTGCAGCCGGCCTATCGCGCGATGCTCAACTTGTATCCGCGCGGCGCGCAGATCGTGCGCTTCGCCTCCAATCACGACACAAACCGCATCGCCTCATCCGTCCAGGATGATCCGGCGCGTATGCGGCTGGCTGCGGCCGTCTCCATCCTCACACCGGGCATCCCGATCATCTACTATGGCGAGGAGATCGGCATGCGCGGCGTGAAAGGGCCGGGGCCGATCTACGACGAGTTTCGCCGCGAGCCGATGGACTGGTATGCCGGCGAAGCCGGCCCAGGCATGACCACCTGGTTCAAGCCGGACAAGCGCAACAATCGTCCCAACGACGGCGTCTCGGTCGAAGAGCAGAACGGCGATCCTGATTCGCTGCTGAACTATTACCGCGCCTTGATCCAGCTACGCAACGAACGTGCGGCCTTGCGCGGCGCCGACTTCCGCATGATGGACGCTGTGCCCGACTGCCCCACCTGCATGGGCCTTTGGCGCTGGGCTGGCGACGAGGTGATCGCGATGATTTTCAACTTCGGTGGACAGGCGCAGATGGCTGTGCTCGATGCTGCGGCGTCGCCGGTGCCCATCGGCGCACGCGACGAATTCCTGCTGGGCAAGCCGCAGCCGCTCGACACGCTGAAGATTGCGCCGTGGGGAACGATCGTGATAAGCTGGCAGTGAACTATGGCCGAGCTCCTTCGACTCATCCCCGAGTATCATCACCGTGTGTGGGGCGGCCGGCGCCTGAAACCCGACGCCGGCCAACCCATTGGCGAAGCGTGGATCGTGTACGAGCACAACCGGATTGCCGGTGGTCGTTACGCCGGGCGCACGCTGGCCGAGCTGACTGCTGAACTGGGCACGGCGCTGCTCGGCGAAGCCGTCGTCGCTCACACTGGCAAGCGCTTCCCCTTGCTCATCAAGCTGCTCGATTGCAACGACTGGCTTTCGATCCAGGTGCACCCCAACGATGCGCAGGCCGTCGCATTGGAAGGGCCGGGCCACTTCGGCAAGACCGAGGCCTGGTATGTGCTGGAAGCCGGCCCAGAGGCGCAGTTGATCGCCGGCGTGAAACCGGGCGTCAAGCCCGATGCGCTCCAACAGGCCATTCGCAACGGCCGCGTGCTCGAGTTGGTTCAGCATCAGGCAGTGCGCGCAGGCGACATCGTCTTCATGCCCGCCGGTACGCTGCACGCGTTAGGGCCCGGACTGCTGATCTACGAGGTGCAGCAAACGTCCGACATCACCTATCGCGTGTGGGACTGGAACCGGCCGGCCAGCGCCGGCCGTGTGCTGCACATCGAGCAATCGCTGGTCGTGACCGATCCCAACGCCACCGGCCAGGTGCACCATCTGCGACCGATGCTGGATACCGACGCGCAACAGCTCGTCGCGTGCCCCTATTTCATGCTCGATCTGCTCGCGTCCGAGGTCGAGACGCTTGCGCTCGACACGCAGGGGCAGAGCTTCCACGCGCTCACCGTAGTCGCCGGCCGCGTCGTCGTCGAAAGCGAGGCAGCCAGTGTGACGCTCGACCGCTTCGAGAGCGTGATCGTGCCGGCAGCCAACCGGCTGTATCAGGTGCGTCCGCTCGCGCCGGCGCGCGTGTTGAAGGCTAGCGCGCAGTAGTAGTAGGGCAACCTGACTCGTCCATCTCAACCCTCTACACAGTTGCATCTATGACGCTCACATCCCGACAAATCACAAACTTGAATGCGGCGGCGGATCGCATCCTCCCGCCGGACGACGAATCACCGGGCGCAGTTGCATCAGGCGCGGCAGCCCGGCTGCTGGTCATGCTCGACGGCGACCTGGCAGCAATGCAGCGTGACTATGCCGCCTTCCTCACACAGCTCGACCTCGAAGCTCAAGTGGCTTTCGGCGCGCCTTTCGCCGAACTGGACGTCGAGCGCCAGGATGCGTTGCTCAGCTCTTTTCAGTCCTCCGCTTTCTTTCGCCTCTTCACGGAACATGTGCACGAACAGTTCTGGAGCAGCGAGGCAGGCATGAAGCTGGTTGGCTTTGAGGTGCGCGGATGAGCGATCCGAAGCGATACGACATCATCATCGTCGGCGCAGGCGCGGGCGGTGGAGTGGCTGCGGATGTGTTGACCATGGCCGGCAAGCGCGTGCTGCTGCTTGAACGCGGGCGCTGGTTGAGTTTCGCAGAGACTGGCCGCGACCCTCTGCGCAACCAGCGTATGTCGCTCTACGGTCACAACGCCGGCCCCAGCGCCGACCACCCGCGGGTGATCGAGGCGCCGAACGGTCAAGCGCGCGTTGTCATGCCCTGGCAGGATGGTTATCAGGCCAACGCTGCAGCTGTAGGAGGCGGCACACCGGTCTACGGCGGGCAGGCGTGGCGTTTCCATCCGAAAGACTTCAGGATGGCGACGACCTATGGCGTTCCAGAAGGCTCTTCGCTGGCTGACTGGCCTATCGGTTACGACGACCTCGCACCGTATTACGAAGCAGTCGAACACGCGCTGGGTGTGTGTGGCGATGCCAGCGCCATGATCCATCTGCCGCCCTATCGGCGCGACTATCCGATGCCGCCGCAAACCCTCACTCGGCCCGGCGCAATTCACCGGCGCGGCGCAGCGACGCTTGGCTGGCACATCGTGCCCGTGCCGCTGGCGATCAACAGTGTGCCTTTCGAAGGCCGGCCGGCTTGCATCCGCTGCCAGCACTGCGTCGGTTTCGTCTGTCCGGTGGACGCGAAGAACGGCTCGCACAACACGTTCATCGCTCGCGCCATCGCTTCCGGTAGGTGCGACTTGGTCACCAGCGCGATGGTGGAGCGCGTGCTGATGCGCAACGGCCATGCCATCGGCGTGCGCTACTTCGACAACGATGACCGGCGCGTGGTCGCCGAAGCGGAGGTTGTCGTGCTGGCCGCCGGCGCGGTGGAGACGGCGCGCTTATTGCTGCACTCCGGCTTCACGAATGACAACATTGGCCGCAACCTGCAAGGCCATGTCTATGTCGGCGCGGTCGGCTTGTTCGAGGAGGAGGTCTACGACGGCCTCGGACCCGGTGTGACCACAGCGACGACGCGCTGGAGCCATGACAATGACGGCGTCGTCGGCGGCGGTATGCTGGCCGATGATTTCATCGTGCTGCCTGTGATCTTCTGGAAGCGCTCCCTGCCGCCTGGCGCGCCGCGCTGGGGGCTGGCAGCGAAGCATTGGATGCGCGATCACTATCGTCGCTGCGGGGAAATCAAAGGGCCGATCCAAGACATCCCCAACCCGAATGCGCGCGTGACGCTCGATCCCGGCGTGAAAGATCGTTGGGGGATTCCGGTAGCGCGATTATCGGGGGCGACGCATCCGGAATCCATCCGCACTGCGCAGTTCCTGCATGCGAAAGCAGCCGAATGGCTGAGGGCGTCCGGCGCAGTCGAGGTGTGGGGTCAGCCGCCGCAAGTACCCTTCTTATCCGGTGGGCAACATCAAGCCGGCACGTGCCGAATGGGCGACGATCCGCGCACCTCGGTTGTGGATTCACATTGCCGCGTGCATGGGACGGATAATCTCTACATCACCGACGGCTCCGTACATGTGACGAACGGTGGCTTCAATCCGTTCCTGACGATCATGGCGCTGGCATATCGGACGGCGGAAGGGATTACGCAACGGTGGTAAAAAAAAAGCGCCTGGTCGCTTCAAGCGACCAGGCATCTGAATCGTTCCAAGAGCCTACCCGCATGCACTTCCTGCTGCATGTTTTCGGATGGGTTCTACGACTTACTCTTTGACCCGCTCGATGTATTCACCGGTGCGCGTATCTATCTTTAGCGAGTCGCCCTCTTTGACGAAGCTAGGCGCCTGAATTACAGCGCCGGTCTCCAGCGTGACGTTCTTCAGCACGTTGGTCGCCGTGTCGCCGCGCACGGCCACGTCAGCCTGCACCACCTTCAACGTGACGAAGGTGGGCAGTTCCACGCCAGCGACGTGCGAGCCGTCGAGCACGAGCAAGTTCACGGTATCGTTCTCGCGCATGAACTGAGCGACGTCGCCCACCATGTCTTCATCCAGCGCAATCTGGTCGAAGGTCTCGACATCCATGAAATGATATGTGTTGCCGTCCTTGTAGAGGAACTGCACCGGGCGAATTTCGGATTGTACGATGTCAATGTCGCTGCCGGCGCGCACCCGGTCTTCGATCACTTTGCCATTGTTGATGTTCTTCAGCTTCATGCGCACCATGGCGCGCCAGTTCCCAGGCGCGATATGTTGATACTCCAGGACGCGCCACACGTCACCGTTGTAGCGGATGAGCATACCCCTGCGGAGGTCGGATGTCGTTGCCATGATTCACCTGCACAATCAACCCTCCCGCGAATCGTGCCAGGAGGGCAAAAATGATCTCATTACGCTGCTCGCCTGCAGCGAACAAATATTTTACATGGAACAATGCCGATGGGTCAGACCGCTTGAAGCAATCTGACCTGTTGCAGTAAGATCCATCAGCATGCTGCAACACACCTTTCTGGCGCTCTCGCGCGCCGGCTGGGCGCAAGGCCTGATTACGCAGATGCCGGTTTCGCGACAGATGGCACGGCGGTTCGTCTCCGGCGAAACCATTGGTGCCGCCGTTGCTACCGTGCGTGCGCTGAACGCAAAAGGCCTGTTGGCGACGCTCGACTTCCTGGGCGAGAGCGTGACGAACGAAGCAGAGGCCCGGCGTGCTGCAGACGAATATCTGCGCGCGCTGGATGAGATTGCTGCCGGCGGGGTGTGCGCGAATGTGTCGCTCAAGCTGACGCAGTTTGGGTTAGACCTGGATTACGACTTCTGTCTGCAGAATGTGCGTCGTGTGGTGGCATGCGCCAGGTCGCACGGCAACTTCGTGCGTGTGGACATGGAAGGCACGCCGCACACCGATCGTACGCTAGCGATCGTGCGCGCGCTGCATCACGAGTTCGACAATATCGGCGCCGTGATCCAGGCATACCTGTATCGCAGCGAGGCTGACTTGATTGCGTTGGCCGACGCCGGCGTTCGCATCCGGCTATGCAAAGGTGCCTATCAGGAGCCGCCGGACAAGGCCTACCCCAACAAGGCCGACGTGGACGCTAACTACGTCAGGCTGGTGCAGTTATTGCTAGACCGGTCGGCCAACGCTAGGCGGAGCGACGACGGACGTACGCCGCCCTTAGCCGCGCTGGCCACACACGACGAGAAGATGATCGCTGCAGCGAGGACCTACGCCGAAGCACACCATATTCCACGCGATCAATTCGAATTTCAGATGCTCTATGGCGTGCGGCGCGAGCTCCAGGAATGGCTTGCAGCCGAGGGCTACGCCGTCCGAATCTACGTGCCGTATGGGACGCATTGGTATCCCTACTTCATGCGGCGGTTGGCCGAACGGCCGGCAAACGTATGGTTCTTCTTGAAGAGCGCATTCTCGAAGTAGCGCTACCCCGGCCGCGCGCTCCGCTGGCGTTGGCGTCGGTCACTTCGATCTGCACGGTCGTGGGGATCACACTCTGCACTGCGACGCCCTCCGGTGCAATGACTTTGGGCGTGAGTTGATGCACACCTACGCCCAGGCCGGTCGCATCCACCTCGACCCGCACCGAATCCTGGGTCAAGCTGTTCAGCGCGGGTTGCGGTCCGGCCAGCACAATGTCTACCGCTGGAGGCGACACTTTCACACTCAGGGTCTCGGTGATGCCGATCACGATTGGGCGGCGCGATACGGTCAACGCGCCCTGCTGCGGCTCGATCCGCACCCGCACGAGCACCGTCATATTCTCGGCGATGGGCGAGACGTTTGGCGGCACGTTCAATCCTACGCGCTGCTCCACATCCTGCGTCGCGCCGGCGACCGACACTTCCAGCGTGTCGATGAAGCCGGGCAATTGCTGAATGGCGTCGCGCGGCCCGAAAACCGTTACCACCTGGGGGGAAGCCGAGATGCTGGTGATCGCGTAGCCCTCCGCCGGCTGGCCGGTCGGCCGCACGCGCACGGCGAGGTCCTTGAAGTTGCTGCGCTGTTCCATGGGCACGCGGACGACGGCGGCGCTTGGGGTGATGCCCACATTCGGCACGGGGTTGTTGTCTCGATCGCGCGCGATCAGCCGGACGGTCTGCTGCACTGAAGAGCGCGCGCCCTCCACGCTGATCACGGCGTCTACACTGGCAACGCGCGAAACGAGTTGTTGTGTGCCGGTGATGGTCGCCTGAACGGGTTCGACGCTGGGCAACTGCGCCTGATAACCGATAGCCGGCGTGCCTTCTATGACGACGCGGATCGGGACGCTGGCCTCGGTAATCTGTTCGATGGTGATGCTGGCGGTGAGCGGTCGGGAGGACAACAACATCGAGGGGGCCACCCTGATCGTTGGTTCGAGTTTGACGACGTGTTGGCCTACGCCGAGTTGCGAGAGATCCACCGGCACTTGCACGCCGCTGGCGCCAAGCGATTCGAACGTGCTTTGGGGCGCACGTATGCGCACCGTCACAGTGGGCGGCAGCGTGCTAGCGGAAATGGTCTGATCGGCCGCCGGCGGGGAGACGATGACTACTGGCGCAGCAAGCGTGTTCTCTACAATCGGGTCTTGTTGTAAGGAACCCACCCCCCAAACGAAGATGGCCAGCAGCACCGCTAGAATCATTAGACTGACGTTGTTCGTCAACCAGCGCGCCATCACAGAGGGATTATAGGCAGGCCGGATATGGCTAGATGCCGTCTCGCCTGCGGGTGCTCGCCGGTTGTGATCCGAACACGCCGCTCCCCAACGCTTCAAAGTCACAGGCAACGCAAGGCAAATGACGAAAGACGGATAGAATATCTGTTCTAGGGCGGCGACGCCTGATCGCTGCGAGATCCTTGAGCACTCATACATTTTCAAGCATCATGGCAAAAGAAAACCTCTCCCCTGTCTGGGCGCGTGCCTTCGATATTCACATCGACCATGGCGAGGGCATCTATCTGTATGACAAGAGCGGCCGGCGCTATATGGACTTTACCTGCGGCATCGGCGTGACCAACACCGGCCATGCCCATCCGCGCGTCGTGCGGGCGATCCAGGAACAGGCTGCCAGGCTTCTGCATGGCCAAATCGGCATCGGCATCGGCGACAAAGTGCTCGAGCTGACCGACGAGCTGGTGAGCATCTGCCCGCCGCCGATCGATACCTTCTTCTTCAGCAACAGCGGCGCCGAGGCGGTTGAAGCCGCGGTCAAGCTGGCCAAACAGGCGACCGGCCGCACGAACGTCATTGTCTTCGAAGGCTCCTTCCATGGCCGCACGCACCTGACGATGGCCATGACGATGAGCAAGACCGGCTACCGACTCAAGTATCAGCCACTGCCCGCCGGTGTCTTTGCTGCGCCCTATGCGCACTGCTATCACTGCCCGGTAGCGAAACGTGCGATGAGCGAGGCACAGCGCGCGACATTGAGCGCCGGCTGCCCGGACGACGGCGCATGTTGCGGCTACGCGCCCGATGCCGTGCGCTTCTTGCTGAAGACGCAGACGGCGCCGCAGGAAACCGCGGCGATCGTCGTCGAGCCGGTGCTGGGTGAAGGTGGCTACGTGGTGCCGCCGGTGTCGTTCTTGCGCGCGCTGCGACAAATTTGCGATGAACATGGCATCCTGCTCATCTTCGATGAGGTGCAGACCGGCTTTGGGCGCACCGGCAAGTTTTTTGCGCTGGAGCACTTCGGCGTGGTCCCTGACATCCTCGTCATGGCCAAAGGGCTGGCATCGGGCATGCCGCTGAGCTGCGTTGCATCGCGGCGCGAGATCATGGCCCAATGGTCGCCCGGTTCGCATGGTGGCACCTACGGGCCGAACTTGGTGTCGGCTGCTGCCGCCGTCGAAACCATCCGCGTGATGAAGGAAGAGAAGCTGCCGGAGAACAGCCTGGCGCGCGGCGATCAGTTGATGCGCGGCCTGCGCGCGCTGCAAAAAGACTTCCCGATCATCGGCGATGTGCGCGGCCTAGGATGCATGGTCGCCACCGAGTTCGTAGACGCAAACACGCGCGAGCCGAGCAAGCCACTCACGCAGCAGATCGTAAAGTATTGTGCCGATCACGATCTGCTCCTGTTGACGTGCGGCTCATACGAAAACGTGATTCGCTGGATCCCGCCGTTGGTAGTGAATGAACAGCAAATCCAGGAAGCGTTGCAAATCTTCGCCGCCGCGCTCGACCAGGCTTCATGATTGAATCCGCGAAGAAACACGAAGCTTCGAATCGTTTGTGCCGCTGCGTCCTTTGCGGTTGATGGTCTGATGTTGACGGAACTGCGCGTGCGCGATTTTGCGATCATTGAGGCGCTCGACATCGAGTTTGCGCCGGGGCTGAACGTGCTCACTGGCGAGACCGGCGCCGGCAAGTCCATCATCGTGGATTGTATCGCGTTGCTGTTGGGCGACCGCGCCGAGGCCAGCATGGTGCGCGCCGGTGCGCCGGCGGCCTGGGTCGAGGGCGTCTTCTCGTACACAGGCGCGGTGCGCACGCAGGTGGAGGCTGCGCTGGCCGAACACGGCATCGAATGCGACGAACCCGGCCAACTGACGCTGGCCCGCGAGGTGCGCGCCAACGGTCGCTCGATCGCCCGGGTGAACGGCCGCGCGGTGAGCCAGCAGGCGCTGCGCGCGTTGGGTGAGCTGCTGGTGGACGTGCACGGCCAAAGTGAGCACCTCTCGCTGCTGCGGGTGAAGGAACATGTGAACCTGCTTGACCGCTATGCCGGCTTGTGGGCGCTGCGCCAGCGCGTTGCAGCCAGGGTGGGCGATCTGCGCGCTGTGCATCGTCAGCTCGACGAACTGCAGCGCAACGAGCGCGAGCGCGCTCGGCGCGTGGATATGCTCAAGTTCCAACTCGAAGAAATTCGCGCTGCCCGCCTCAAACCCGGCGAAGAAGCGGCACTGCTGGAGGAGCACACCCGCTTAACCAACGCCGAGGCGCTGGCCGCCTACGCTGACGAAGCGCACGCGGCGCTCTACGAGTCCGCCCGTGATGCGCCGGCCGCGCTCGATTTGATCGCCCAGGCCATGCGCGCCATCGTCAACTTGACGCGCTTTGACAAGCGATTCGAGGAATACCACCAGGCGCTTGCGGAAGCGAACGCCATCATCGCCGAAGTCGCGCGCACGCTGCGCGACTATCGCGACGCGATCGAGTTCAACCCGCAGCGGCTACAAAAGGTCGAAGACCGGCTCGAGCTGATCAAAAAGCTCAAGCGCAAATACGGCGAGACGGTCGAGGCGGTAATCGCCTTCGCCGAACAGGCTGAAGCTGAACTCAACCAGATCGAGCACAGCGCGGAACGCATTGAGGCACTGCAACAGCAGGCCCAACAACTGGCGCAGGAAATCGCCGAGATTACCGCCGAGCTCTCCTGTGAGCGGCAGGAGGCGGCAGAACGTCTCGCCCGGGGCATCGAGGCGGAACTGCAAGACCTGCGCATGGGTGGCGCGCGTTTTGCCGTGCAGATCACGCCGCAAGAGCCGGACGCTACCGGCGCCGACCACGTCGAGTTCATGATTGCGCCGAACGTGGGCGAGGGGTTGAAACCGCTGGCGAAGATTGCCTCGGGTGGGGAGACGGCGCGTCTGATGCTGGCGCTGAAGGCGACCCTCTCGCTGGCCGACAGCACGCCGACGCTGATCTTCGACGAGATTGACCAGGGCATCGGTGGGCGCGTCGGCACAGTCGTCGGCCAAAAGCTCTGGCGGCTGGCGCGCACCCATCAGGTGATGTGCATCACCCACTTGCCCCAGCTTGCCAGCTTTGGGGACGCGCACTTCAAAGTTGAGAAGATCCAGCGCGATGGACGTACAACGGTCGTTGTACGCCCGCTCGATCGCAAGGCGCGCCTGGAGGAGTTGGCTCAAATGCTGGGCACGACCGGCAAAGCCGGTGCGCAGGGGGCGGAGCAGTTGCTCAAGGAGGCTGAGGGATATAAAGACAAAAGATAGTGCCTTCAGGTTTGCGCACCCGTTAGCAAAATTACTTTCTCACTTACCTGATTGTCTGATTGTATTATTGTGGCGTCGTCTGTCCGTCGGTCGAAAACCGAAAGGAGTATTCAATGAAATCTCGAACCTCCCTCGTCCTCTCGATTGCAATCGCCCTGGCTTTACTCAGTCTTGCTATCCCGAACCGAATAGCCCATGCGGAGACGTTTGTGCTCCGGCTCAAGCCGGGCGAGCAGGCGACGTTCCCTTTTAGCTTCTGGTGCATGGACTACGGCAAACCCTTTCCCACCGCTGTCGAAACTGTCGGCGATCGTGCGCCGGAGGATGTCATTGCCGTGATGCGTGTAGCGGTGTCTAAGGGGGTTACTGTAAGCGATCCCTATCAAACCCAGCTTGCCATCTGGCGCGTGCTCGAAGGTGAATTCAAAGATTTTGCTAATGTGGGAACTGCCCTCGCGCAAGAGATTTACAGCGACTCTGTCAAGGTCGTCGTGCCACCTTTGCCCGAAGGTGAACTGACGCTAGCCGATGTCATTGCCCAGGGCACTGTCACAGCATCAGTCGAGGGCTTGACGTCTACCCTCCCTGCCTCGCCCGCGATTCAATCTAATCAGGCCTTCAACGGTTCCGGTGTGCTGATCATCCGCAACGTGAGCGGCAAAACGGTGCGCTTCGTTGTGCCGGAGGGCTTGGCGTTCGTGCCTGCCGGTGGCGCGAATGCCCAGCGGCTGGTCGCCGAGCTGCGCGGACGACCGGATCTGCCGGCGACAGGCAACAAACGGCCTGAATTGCCGGTAGAAACCCTCCTCTTGTTCGGCGTAGGCGCTGCGTTGTTCGGTGCGGGCGCGACGCTCTCGTTCGGAAGGCGCGCCCGGCGCAGAACGTGAAACCGCTTTCATATGGCGCGTAACTGGATAGATAATCTTGCGAATAGCCCCGGCATCCGTGGGCTGTTCGCTTCGTTGGTCGCATTCGCCGGTTTGATGTTGATGGCATATGCTATCTGGATCACCTGGCAGACCATCGGTCCGGCATCTGAGTCAATGCCGGCGGACGTGCGCGTCCTCAACAGCGAATCCAGCGCTGCTGCGTCCGATCGAGACGATCCGCCCTGGATGGCATTGGATGATGGCGCCGCTGACATCTCGCCGACGTCCGCTTCTTCCAACGCGTTTGTGCCCAGCACGATCTCCGTGATTACTGTTGATCGCGCCCCCACTCCGCCAATGGTGCCGGCTGCGGCGGCCACTTCCCAGCCAGCGTTGGTTACCGCTCCTACACGCGATGCAAGCGCAGCAGCTGCTATCACGGATACCTCTGGCCTCGACAACTTCATCTGGGAAGAAGATGCGATAGACGACGATCTCATCGAAGTAGTGGACGTTCCCCAGAATGCCCTGCGCGCGGCAGAGGCAAACCAACCCATCCGACTCGTCATTCCTTCCATTCGCGTGGATAGTCCGGTGGTGAACGTCAGCCTGGTGACGACGGTGCGACGCGGTCGGCTGGTGAGCACATGGCAAGTGGCCCGCAACGCTGTGGGCTTTCACAGTACATCGGCCCTGCCTGGGACGTTGGGCAACACGGTGATGTCTGGCCACAACAACGCCTGGGGACGCGTGTTCCGCGATTTGATTCGCGTCAAGCGCGGCGACGAGATCGAAGTGCATACTCGGAAGCGCGTGCTGCGCTATAGGGTCGAGGAGAAGCTGCTAGTGCGGCAAACGGGAGCCACGGCTGATCAACGCCGTCGAAACGCGACCTGGATCGGCCCTACCGACGATGAACGCTTGACGTTGGTGAGCTGCTGGCCATACCGCCGTCCTACGCACCGGTTGATCATCATCGCCCGGCCCATCGCTATGACGTCGAACGTCGGTGCCTCGCCTAGCTGATTTGTATTGCAGGGTAGGCGTTGCAAAAGAGAACACCCCAAGAGCAGCCTCTTGGGGTGTTGTGTCGCCGTGGGCAACAGAAGTCGAAGGGGATGATCAGCGGATCGCCTTCTCCGTCTGTTTGTCAAAGATGTGCATGTTGTCGAGGTTGAATGCCATGCCCATCGTGTTGCCGACGCGGGCCTTGGTGCGCGGGTCCACGCGGGCAAGGAAGGGCTTGTTGTTCGACGTCATCAGATAGACGATGACCTCGTTGCCCATCAACTCGGTTACATCCACCTTCGACTCAACGATGGCTTGGTGGATGCCGGGCGGCGCATACTCCGGGTCGTGGATGTCCTCGGGACGGATGCCGAAGATCACCTGCTTGCCCACATGCGCCCGGTACGGTTCCAACTTGTTCTCGGGCACCTTGACGCGGAAGGCGCCGGTATCCACGTAGAGGTCGCTGCCGCTGGAAGTGAGCGTGGCGTCGAAGAAGTTCATCGAGGGGCTGCCGATGAAGCCAGCCACGAATACGTTGTCGGGGCGATCGTACAGCACCTGCGGCGTGTCAATCTGCTGCAACACGCCGTCCTTCATCACGGCGATGCGCGTGCCCATCGTCATCGCCTCTACCTGGTCGTGAGTCACGTAGATGAAGGTGGTGCCGAGTTGCATGTGCAGCTTGCTGATCTCCGCGCGCGCCTGCACGCGCAGCTTGGCGTCCAGGTTCGATAGCGGCTCGTCCATCAGGAACACGGCCGGGTTGCGCACGATGGCGCGGCCCACTGCCACGCGCTGGCGCTGGCCGCCCGAGAGTTGCTTGGGCTTGCGATCGAGCAAGGCTTCGATGCCCAGGCGGCGTGCTGCCTCTTTCACACGCTGATCAATCTCCGCTTTGGGCACCCGGCGCAGCTTGAGGCCGAACGCCATGTTGTCGTATACCGACATGTGCGGATACAACGCATACGACTGAAAGACCATGGCGATGTCGCGATCCTTGGGTGGCACGTCGTTGACGATGCGGTCGCCGATGTAGATGTTGCCTTCGGAGACTTCTTCCAGGCCGGCCAGCATGCGCAGCGAGGTTGTCTTGCCACAGCCCGAAGGGCCGACGAATACGAGAAATTCGCGGTCCGCTATGGAGATGTTCAGATCGTTCACCGCGATGACATCGCCAAAGCGTTTGGTTACATGTTCATAGGTCACACTTGCCATGCAGCGATCCTCCCAGGAGCAAAAGCTATAAACGTAGCTAAGATTGTATACACGCCTTGTACACGCGTCAAACAAAGACCTGCGCGCCGGATGAGGCAACGTCGAGCACCCAGTAACGCGCGGACAATCCGCCGGCAGCCGCGAATGCCGATTGCATCGCCTGGCCGATCGCGTCGTGATCCTCCTGCGCAAAGGCCAGGATGCCCGGCCCGGCGCCACTCAAGGTGACGGCCAGGGCGCCGCATGCCAGGGCCGCACGCTTGGCTTCGATGGCGCCTGGAATAGCCGGCAGGCGATACGGCTCATGAATTCGATCATCCATTGCCCGCGACAACAATGACGCATCGCCATTGCGCAATGCCTCGACGACCAGCATGGCTCGCCCGACGTTGAACACAGCGTCGTTACGCGAATAATGGAGCGGCAACACTGACCGTGCATGCGAAGTCATAAAGTGGAAGCGAGGCACGCATACCACCACGCGGGTGGGTGGCAGCGTAATGCGATGCGTGATCACCTCACCGTTCCGGCCGACGACGATGACTAAGCTGCCTAGCAACGCCGGCGCGACGTTGTCCCCGTGACCCTCGATCTCGAAGGCGCGATTGAGGATGCGCGCCGATCCAGCCGGGCTGCGAAAGCCATGCGGATCGAGCACTGCATGAGCAAAGAGCAACCCGGCCAACACAGCGGTCGAGCTGGATCCCAGGCCGCTTCCGCATGGCACCTCATTGCGACACACGATGTGATAGGACTGGTGGCCCGGGTTGAACGGGATGAAGGTGGTCAGCTCTTCGATCATCGTGTGCACCACCAGGTGGCTCTTGTCGTTGGGCAGGACGTCTTCGCCTTCGCCGTGCGATTCAACTGTGATGCCCGCGCCGTTGCCCTGGTGCAACTCGAACGTGTTCCACAGGTCGAGCGCGAGGCCCATGCAATCGAACCCAGGGCCGAGGTTGGCGCTGGTGGCAGGGATGCGGATGGTCAACAGCTTTGTCATCTGGCATCTTTCGCGCTTGCCGCTTTTGTTTGTCGCCCTGCGAAAACAAACATGAGTGAGAGGTGCGAGGTGAGAAATGAAGGATCCCTAATTGATCGCTTCGAGCAGCGCTTCGATCTCCGGTTCGATCGTCAGCGGCGTAGGGCTGCCTTTGATAGCCGTATCTGGATCTTTCAAGCCGTGGCCGGTTAACACGCACACAATGCATTTGCCGCGCGCGTCCAGCCAGCCCTCGCGCAGGCCCTTGGCCAGGCCGGCCAGGCCGGCAGCAGACGACGGCTCACAAAACACGCCCTCGGTTTTGGCGACCAGGCGATACGCTTCCAAAATCTCGTCGTCGCCCACAGCAGTGATGTGGCCGTCCGACTCGTCGAGGGCTGCGACGGCTTCGCGCCAGCGGGCAGGGTTGCCGATTCGGATGGCTGTCGCGACCGTCTCGGGGTGTTCCACGACTCTACCCAGCACGATGGGGGCAGCACCGGCTGCTTGTGCGCCCAGCAGCTGTGGACGCTTCGACGTCAGGCCATCCCGGAAGTATTCGGCGAAACCCATCCAGTAGGAGGTGATGTTGCCGGCGTTGCCGACGGGCAAACACAACCAATCCGGCGCATCGCCAAGGACGTCGCACACCTCGAAGGCAGCCGTCTTCTGACCTTGTAGGCGCGCCGGGTTGATGGAATTGACGAGCGCGATAGGTGCGCGCTGGGTCGCCTCGCGCACCATGCGTAGGCCATCGTCGAAGTTGCCGTTGATCGCGATCACCTGTGCGCCGTAGCTCAGCGCGCCGGCCAGCTTGCCGGCGGCGATCTTGCCATCGGGCACGAGCACCACGCACTTCAGACCGGCACGCGCGGCATACGCGGCGGCGCTGGCAGCGGTGTTGCCGGTGCTGGCGCAGATGACAGCTCTGGCGCCGTCGGCCACTGCCTGCGTCATCGCAGCCGTCATGCCGCGATCTTTGAACGAGCCGGTGGGGTTGGCAGCCTCGTATTTCAGATACAACTCGAAACTGCCGCCCAACGTTTGCGCTAAACGTGGTGCCGGGATGAGCGGCGTATTGCCTTCGAGCAGTGTGATAGGGGGGACTTTCCTCGTGATATCGAGTCGAGCGCGATAGTGTTCGATGACACCAGGCCATGCTGTAGTGAGGCGTACGCCGGGCAGCGACTGTAAGGCCATAGCGACGCGATTTTAACATTCGCGTTGCAAGCGAGGCTGGCCTACAATTGCTCTATCATGTCTGCGAAGACTGCTCAGCTCGCCCACAAGCTGGCCAGCGAGGGCGAAAAGACGCTGGCCTTCTTTCGGTCGCTGCCTGATGAGGTATGGGGCGCGCGGGTGTATCAGGACGGTGCGATGTGGTGTGCGCGCGACGTCTTCGAGCATCTGTGCATTTCCGAGCATAGCTTGCACCGCCTATTCGAACAGATCCTGGCAACCGGCGAGGGCGCACCCGAGGGTTTCGATATAGATGCCTTCAACGCTGAAAGGACAGGTCGCTTCGCCTCCCTCTCGCGCGATGCACTGTTCGCGCTCTATAGCGAGACCCGCAACGCGATGGTCGCATTCGCGCAAGGTCTGACCGATGAGCAACTGGCCATCCGCGCTCGGCATCCGGCGATGGGCAACGTGTCACTTGAGGATATGATCAAGATGATCTACTTACACCACCAGATGCATGTGCGCGACGTCAGGCGGTTGGTGGAATGAGCGGGACGAGGCGTTTGACGCTTGATACTTTGCGTCTTCCGTCCTACTTCTGGTGCATCACTTCTTCGTAGATCCCCGCCAGACGGTCTACGATCACATTCCAGTCGTGGTGCATCTCGACGTAGCGTCGCCCTGCGGTGCCGAGCCGCGCGCGCAACGACGGATCGTCGAGCAAGCACAGCACGTGATGCGCGAACGCCTCTGGGCCATCAGCTACACATGCTGCATGCTCGTATCCCGGTTGCAGCGAAGTTACTGTCCGCGCACTGGTGACGACGGGGGTCGCGCATGACATCGCTTCGAGCACTTTGTTCTGTATGCCGGCGCCATACACGACCGGCACGACGGCAATAGCAGCAGATTGCAGATAGGCGCGCATGTCAGGGACAGCGCCGGTCACCTTCACCTGCTCCGGATGACGCGCCTCTAGCGCGCGCACCTCGTCCGCCGGGTCTTTGCCGACGATCCACAGCCGGATGTGCGGCTTCTGTGCCCATACGCGTGGCATAATGTCATTCACCAAATGCAGCGCCGCGGTGATATTCGCGTGGTAGCTCATCTTACCGGAGAATACCAGTGCATCGGGTTCGCGCGGCGCACCTTCGCACGGCGTGAAATAGTTCAAATCCACGCCGTTGGGCAGCACCGTGATCGGCGCGCGATGCGGTGAGATCGCCTCGAGCGCAGCGCGATCGGTCGGCGAGGTCACCAGCACGTGATCGAACTGTGCAGCGAGCCAGCCTTCGTGTCGGCGGGTGCGTGGCAACTCGAACGCAGTCATCAACTTGCCCTTCGCACTCTGGCTGCGTCGCGCCGCCTGCTCAAACAGATGGGTGATGCTGTCTACGCTGTCCCAGATGATGGACGTTTTGCGTTTTGCGTCTTGGGCCTTGTGCTTAAGATGCAGCGCATAGCGTGAGCCGCGCAGATGCTCGACGTGGATAGCGTCGAAATTGCGCGCCGCAACCAGCGCGCTGAGTTTAGCTGCGAGTTTGGGTTGCCAACAGAAGTTGGCCTGCAATGGCCGCGTGGAGGGTAGGGCCGCAGCGAGGTTGAGCAGCTTGCGGTTGCGCGTGAGCGGTGCAGCGACGATCTCGATGCCGAGTGATTCGAACTCGGCCAGCGCACAGCGCTCTTCGTCGGTCTCCCACAGCGTTGCGAGTGTCAGGCGGTGACCGTGCTGGGCGAGAAAGCGCACCAGGTTATACGGCCGCACGCGGATGAGCGTCGGGACATAGGGGACGACGAAGAGCAGATTCATCCGGAACGGCGGCGGAACAGCAACCAAACGATCAAAACCAAACCTGCTGCCGGAAGCAAGCTCAAGAGCAATAGGACGACTTCATCTATCTCAGTCCTGAGTGCATCTTTGGAAACTTGAGGGGCCTGGCTCGCAACAGGTTCGCGCGTGGATAGCGCGGATGGCGTGACGAAGACTTGTGTTGCTTGAACGCGTGGGGTCGGTGTAGGGTAAGTCAGCGGTGTGACGGCGGGAGCGTCGGCGACAGCCGAAGAATACCACACGCGATAGTCCGCCGTAGGAGAGTCAGAAGCAAAGACATTCGCTCGATCGCGGGTGAACCACGCCACGTGAAGCTGATTGCCCAGCCCCACAGCGATGCGTGGCCATTCGGGCACATCGCCGTTTTCATATGTCACAATAGGCGTGGGTGCGGACCAGGATTGCCCATTCCACACCACATGAAGCACACTCAATGTTTGCTGCGCTGGATTCGTTGTACCCACCATTACAAGGTGGACGTTGCCGGCGCTGTCACGGGCAAGTGAGTAAGTGTCAAGTCCTCCGTAGTAGGCTGCGGCGGAGGTAAAGGTCTGCGGAATGGGTTGTGGCGCTGACCAGCTCTTGCCACTGTCACGCGATATTTGTGAATACACTACTTCTTCCGGCGTGCCGCGCCAAACTACTAAAAGTTGCCCCTCGCGATCCTCGGCAATAGCCGGATTCTTAGCCTGGGCATCAGGTACACCGGTAGTGAATTCCAGAGATGACGTCCATGTCTTGCCGCTGTCATACGAGGCGCTGTACATAGCGTTGGTTGGCTCACGCACACCACCGAGTGTGCCACCCGAAGGACCTGACTCCCAGACCACATGAAGATTGTCATTGCGGTCTACGACGATTTGTGGCTTGGCTGATCCGGCGCGTGCTGCAGAGATATTTACCGGTGGTGTCCACGTTTTGCCAGAATCACTCGAGGAACGGTGAAATACGTTGAAGCAGATGCGACAATCATCACTGTATACATTTTGTGTATAGACCAGATGCACTCTGCCGCGTGAATCCAGGGCCATCCGAGAGAAGTAGGTCGAGGATTCGGGATTCATCACTTGCGGATCGCTCCACCTAACGAGATTCTGCGCGCTGGACAAGTGAGCAGACGAGTAATAGATCTCCGAATAGTCGGTATAGGTTAGATGTAGGTTGCCACTCCCGTCTACAATCATGGCTGGGCGTGTGGCTGCACTCTCACCTACGTTCGGCTGTCGCACAGCAGCAATATCTGTCGGTAATGACCAGCCAACATTCTCGTCCCACAATGTGGCGTACATCACGATGTCGTAGCGATCGTCGCCTGAGCTCCACACCACGTGGACGCGACCGGTGCTATCAGCTACGATATCAGGGAACCAGGCAAAACGGCCTGTCTCGGAAAGCTGAACAGGGGACTGCCAGGCACTCGGCTGTGCATGTGCGTTGTGGCTAGACAATGGGGCACTGATTGCTGATGCCAGCACAGCACCGAGGACGAGCCTTGGATTCAACAGATGTTTCATTTTCTTTTCACGGGCCAATGGGGACACGATATACATTTACCCGCTGCTGGGAGGAGAACACTAACTCATATCCTAGCGCGGACGTGGGCTCAAACGCACCCAGCTCACGCTCCGCCGGACCAACAATCAGATAATCCACACTGTGCGCGCGAAGAATCTGTTCACGTTCAGCGTTGGGAGTTGTAGCAGCGAAGAACCGTTTAACGGCCTCTCGCTTGTTATAGAAATCCAGTGTCTGCGCCCAATGGGCAACGTATGCGTGTGCACCGGTGAACATCGGAACATATTGCCCGGTAGTCAACGAGCTCAGCACCACGTCGTCGGGCTGGACGTTCTGCTCGAGCCACTTAAACGCTTCCAGTTCTACATTGTAGAGATAGTAAGGGTAGTCATGCCGGTGAAGATCCACGAACCGCCATGCCCACAGGTATAGATTGGTAGGAAGGATTAGCAAGACGATAGCAACCGTTGCCCAACGCTGAATGGATGCCAACGATGCTTCCCTCCCACGTTGTGCTAACTTGCGTTGTGCAAACGGCGCGATGTAATCGAACAGCGCTACCGTCGCCAGGATGGCGATCGGTACTTGCCATCCGTTCAGCATGTGAATCTGAAAGTCCACCGGCAGATACACCAGCACGAACGAGATGAGAAACCACGCCTTGATGAACAGGTCGTTGTTGCTGGTTTGCTCGTCTGCGACCGGCCGCGACGCGGCGATCCACCGACCGACACGCACGCTCGCAATACCATCGGCGATGACAGCAAGGATCGCCAGGAGGAACGGAATGCCCAACAACACCGGCAGGCGATGGGGGGGCGGCGTGAACACGCCGGCGTTGTCGAACTGCGCCAGCACTTCGCCCCAGAGCGGGTCAAGCTTGGTGAGCAAGAAGGAATAGAGCGCTGGCCAGCCAGAGAGGATACCGATGATGAGGATGTTGACGATCATAAACCATGGCAGGCGGCGGTCGCGCAGCAGCAAACAGAGGGCGTAGACACCGAGCACAGCATAGACGATGACCAGATCGTACGCGTGCTGCCAACCCATGAACTGGGCGAACAGGCCGGCCACAACTGCATAGCGCAACTGCCGCTTGGCCTGACCGCGCAGCACGAGGTCGAACGTCCAGATATAGAGTGCTGCGCCAAGAAAGTGGGGAAAGGCCAGCGCCGAGTAGAACGTGTTGCCCTCGGCGACGTAGACATCCAGCGGGTTGATTAGCTCACCGGGCGTGATCGTGTATTTCATGACCACCAGCACCCACCCCAAGCCGGAGGTGAATGTGGCGATGAGAAAGGCAGCGCGCCGGCGCAGCGCGTCGGTGAAGAACCATGCGGACATGCGGTAGACCAGCAACAGAAAGAGCACGGTGCTGACGACGCGCATTGCTTCGAACATCACGCGATAGGACAGCTCGAACGGCAAGCCTAGGGCGACGCCAATGCGCGCCAGGCCGAACCACAGCAGGTTGAAGAAGATCGGCTCGTTGGGCTCCGGCGTGAGCTTGTTGGCGGATAGCCAGTGCGTGGTGAACTCGCGCATCCACGAGAAATACTGCACGTGGTCGGGCACGTTGACCATGATGCCCATGTATTGCTTGTCTGCCGGCGCGGTGAGGTAGCCGTAGACCACCGGCAAACTTGTGAGGACGAGCACGATGCCGATAATGATGAGAACGAAGCGCCACTCCGCTGCGACGGTTCCGGCCGTAGACAACACTTCAGTGCGCTTGCTATGCGTCTCGTGTAGATTTTGAATCGTCGTGTTCATCCCTCTGCTCGTTTGTCATACCATTCGCGTTGCACCTGCCGGGTTCGGCGGCCGTACTTCAACTGGTCGTTCTGCAGCGGCAAGACGGGAGGCCATCCACCAGACCAGCGTCACAACCGCACACGTGGCAGCCAGCGGCAGTAGGCCCAAATGACCTTTAAATCCGACCACTGTGCCGGCGTTGCGCGCAATGTTGCCGGCCAGCCAATTCGGCAGCGCGTACTCAACAAGCGGGTTGAATATCGTATCCGGCGGGAAGGCTTGCTCGGCGAGGGTCAATCCCCAAGTTGCAACGAGAGACCAGGCTGAAAGAAGCACAATGAGGAGCGTGAGCCAGACAGGGCGCGTCTTCAAATCCCCGCGTGCGGCTGGGTCAACCAGGAATATGAGTGCCAGCGCCATGAACGGTAAACCGGGTAGGAAGTAACGCGGCCCAACAGCAAAGCCACCCCACCACATGATCGAGGAGGCATTGAACAAGAACATCGCCAGCACACTGAAGAGCGATGCCAGACACGTGGCCCGCCCTTCGCCCGAGCGCCACCAGAGCGCGAAGCCAGGCAAGGCCAACACCATGATCGGCGACAACACGAACAAACCGCGAAATGGGCTGAAAGTGATGCCGAAGGCAGCCTCCCAGTGCGGCAGGGTCAGACTCATGAACCCGGCACTGTGCTGCTGCTGCCACAGCTCCGAGCTGCTGTAGCCCAGCTTGAACGGCCCACCGAAGATTGCGTTGTTGTAGATCATCAGTGCCGCTGCGCATGCCGCCAAGCCAATGCACACCCAGATAAGGTGCCCACCTGCGGCACGACGCAGAAACACGTAGATCGCGTATAGCGTCAGGATGCCGGCGACCAGCACGGCAGGAAACTCGGTCATCACGCTGTAACCGAGCAGCAAACCGATCGCCAACGAACGCAGTACCGACGGCCGCGGCGCGCCAGGCTGTTCAAGGGTGAAGATGAGATAGAACGCAGCGACGAGCATCACTGCGCTGAGCTGGTGACCATAGAACGTGTTGGCATAGGCGAACGCCGGTGTGAGCAGACCATATGCCAGCGCGACGAAGGCGCTCGTGTTTGGTCGCCCGCCAAACCCTCGCGCCAGTTGATACAGCAGCACGCACAGCAGCGCCGATGGAATAGCGCCTATCAGAAAGCTGAGCGTGACCTGCGCCAGCGCGTAACGCACTTTGTCCTGCACGACGCCGCTTCCGGATTCGCGCAGCGTCGCCTTGAACGCCTCACTATTCGCGAGCCTTTCGGTTAAGCGTTCCATCACCGGCCAATCCAGCGCGAGGCGCAGGCTGGCGTAAACGGGGATGCCCAAGAAGGCGGCGCCAGGTGCCTTGTCGCTGTAGTAGTGATCGCTCACTTTGGCATAGTCCACAGTCTTGCCAAAACCAAGCTGGCCGTGCACATAGCGATCAATCTGGAGAGTGCCGTCGTCCACTACGGCGACGACCATGTTCAGCCGCGAATTCTGATTGTTATCCGCCCAGCGTGGGAAGAAATAGCCGTAACATAGCAGTGCAATCAGCAAGATTGCAATGCGATTGACGCGATCCTGGTTGAACGTCACAGCCGTCATCCTGCCCGATAGTCGCACACGATCGCCAGGTACGCGTACGAGGCAACGTAACATCTCGACGTGCCGAAGGACGATGTTCAGCGATAGAGCAACTCTAGGGGCCGACAAGCAGCGCGATAGTCATAGATAGATTCGACCAATGCGCGTCCGTTGCATCCCAGTGCATCAGCGTAGTCGCGGTCTTCGAGGATGCGCGACACTGCTTGGGCAAACTCAAGGGGTGAATCGGCGATCAGCACATGCTTGCCGTGCTCAACTGCGATTCCCTCGCAACCCAAAGTCGTTGTGACGATCGGCAACGCTTGGGCCATGGCGTTGAGGATCTTCACGCGCATCCCGCCCCCGGCGCGTAATGGCACAACCATGACGCCTGCCGATTGCAGATAAGGTCGGGGATCGTCCACATAGCCGGTGACGTTGATGCCTGGATCAACCTTACTTATCTCCAGCAGTTCTTGTGGCGGACGCGCGCCGACGATGTCGCAGATGATCTCCGGGTGCCGTTTGCGAATGTGCGGCAGCACCTCGGCGATGAACCACTTCACGCCGTCAATGTTGGGTGGCCAGTACATGGTGCCGATGTGCAAGATGTGATCGGCATCAGGATGGCGCGCCACCGGCCGCACTTCGTCAGCATCCACGGCGATCGGGATGACAACCATCTTGGCGACGTCTTCGTCCCTCGCCTGGCCGTTCGCTTCGGCCACCGCTTCGAGCAATGCGGCTTTGTCTTCGCAGCTCACGGCCAACACTCCGTCGAATGCTCGGCATATCTGCCCCTCGTAGCGCTTGAGCAGTTTCCAGTCGCGATCGAGCAGGGCTCGGCGCGG
>CALGMA010000033.1 GCA_937959265.1 uncultured Anaerolineae bacterium
GCGTCTCGCTCATGGCCTCTCCTTATCGGTAAGCAAAAACAATCCTACCCGCGATGCAACGAAATGACATCGGGGAGATCTACTGTTCACAGTAGGAGTTCTCTACTATTCGCGCTCGGTCACGGCAACTCCTTGGCGGCCAGGTGGCCGGCGAACTCGGCGATCAGGGCTGCGCGGTTGCCGCCGGCTTTGCCGCGCCACTCGCCGAACTTGCGATAGATCTTCGTCAGGTGGTTGGCGATGGTCTGCTCGCTCAGGTGAAGGCGCTGCGCCAGGGCAGCGTTGTCCAGCCCCTCGCGCACCATGAGCTCGCACACGCGCCGCTCGGCCGGGGTGAGATAGCGCTCCAGAAACTCGCGCCGGCGGCGGGCCAGGTCGGCCTGCGCCAACTGGCGCTGGCGTCGGATGGCCTCCCAGGGGTCGTCGGTCGCCTCGAGGATGACGGCGGCTGAAGCATCCGACCAGCGCAGCACCGGCACCGGCACCAGTTCGACGTGCTCGTCTGACTCAACGTGTAAGCGCTTCTCTCCCTCGCCGACGCGATCTGCCGATAGCATGTGCCAGACGCGATCTTCGTCGCGGAAGACCAACTGCGCCGCCACCATCGCATACACCGCCATCGTCTTGCGGCCGCTGGTGATGCTCAGGTGAATGGTCTGGTCGGCCCGGCGGGCGTCGCGCAACACGCGGTAAAGCGTCCGAAGCAGCGCGCCGATGTCCGCTTCAGAGCGGATGTCGTTGACCGGGCCGGCCGGGCCGCGCAGCGGGATGCGGTGGTAGCGCAGGTGAGGGTAAACATCAGCGGCGAACTCGGCATCCAGGCGCGCGATGGCCGGCTGGATTGCCGCGCCGCTGGTGTGGATGACGGCAACTTCCTTGATCGGATAGCCGCGTTGCAGCAGCGCGTCGAGCACGCGCGTGACGCCTTGTGGCTCGGTGCTGAGAGTAGCGACCAGGATGTGAGACATGGCCTTATCTGACGTCGGGCATGCGAGTTCTCGTTTAGAGAGTTAGTCGTATTGTGCCGATAAAAGTGCATATTACGTGCATTGGTGCGACTAGAACTTTGACTTAGGGAGGTGATGCACGATGGCTCGCATGATTCCTGCCTCGATTGTGGCGGAGACGAAGAGTGACGCCGAGCGCTTGCTCTACGAGCGCTTCCGGCAATCTCTCGGCGACGACTATGTGGTGTTCCACAGCGTGGCCTGGCAAGGTGTGACGGCCGACGGCCGCCCCCGCGACGGCGAAGCCGATTTCATCGTTGCCCACCCCCAGAGCGGCATCCTCGTGGTTGAGGTCAAGGGCGGTACGATCGCCTGGAACCCCGAAACCGGCGAGTGGACGAGTGTCAGCCGCAACGGA
This sequence comes from uncultured Anaerolineae bacterium, assembly GCA_937959265.1. GTDB lineage: Bacteria > Chloroflexota > Anaerolineae > J036 > Brachytrichaceae > JAAFGM01. The sequence continues at coordinate 1,366 of CALGMA010000033.1, forward strand.
CACGTCTCGCGCATTCGCGATCCCTTCGCCCAGGCGCGGGAGAGCAAATATGCCTTGCGCGATGCGCTGCAGTGTTCTACGCCGGGGCTCCGGCAGTTGTCCCTTGGCCACGCCGTCGCCTTCCCCGATGTCGTAGCCGGCGGCGATCTGCTCGGGCCGGATAAGCCGCGCGCTATCGTGCTCGACCGGGCCGATCTGGCTGACCTCGCCGCCTGGGTCGCTCGGGTTATGCGCCACTGGCAAGGCGAGTCGCGCTGTGATGCCGTAGCCCGGCTTACTGCCCGCGACGCGCTAATGAAGCTACTGGCCGCGCCGCGCGAGTTGCGGCCGGCGCTGTGGGGTGAGATCGCCCAATGGCAGCGCGAACTCATTCGCCTCACCGACCAGCAATTTGCCATCCTCAATATGCTCAACCGCCAGCGTCGCGCCAGAATCTGCGGCTGCGCCGGCTCGGGCAAGACCCTCATCGCCGTCGAGAAGGCGACCCGCCTGGCGCAGCAGGGCATGCGCGTGTTGCTCACTTGTTTCAATAAACGCCTGGCTGCCGAATTGCAGGGCCGGTTGGCTGGCCAAAACAACCTGGACGTATTCAATTTTCACGATTTGTGCGCGCGATTCGCGGAAGAGGCCGGCGTGCTGCCGGCGATGGGCGACGACGAGCAGGCTTTCTACGATCGACATTTGCCCGAGGCACTGATGGTGGCTACAGAGAAACTCGGCCCGCGCTACGACGCCATCATTGCCGACGAAGGGCAGGACTTTGCCGACGAGTGGTGGGTGCCCCTTCAGATGACGCTTCGCGATCCCGATGGTGGCATCCTCTACATCTTCTACGACGACAACCAGAAGCTCTATCCGCGTGCGCGCCAGTTGCCCATCCTCGACGAGCCGTTCGAACTCACCATCAACTGCCGCAGCACGCAACGCATCCATGCCCAGGTGATGAAGTTCTACCAGGGCCAGACGCAGCCGCTATCGGGTGGGCCGGAAGGCGTGCCGCCAGAGGTTGTGTGGTGCGAAAGCAAACGCCCCTTCATCCCCGAGTTGCAGCGCGTACTCGACCGGCTGATCGGCGAAGAGCGCGTGCCGCCTGAGCACATTACCATGCTGGTCGGTGCACGGCTGGATTGGCTGATGAAGCATGCGAACGTCCTGCGCCCGCGCTTGACCGACGACCCGGCCCGTCGCGGTGCGGCGATCTACTGCGCCACCGCTCATAGCTTCAAGGGCCTGGAAAGCCCGGTGGTCATCCTGACCAATGTGGATGCCTCGTGGATCGGCGATTGGATGAGGGATGTGCCGCGTCTGTTGTATGTGGCGTGCTCGCGGGCCAGTGCACACTTGATCGTGCTGTTGGCGCGTGAGGGCGGCGATGCTATGGTGCATGCGGCGTTCGCGGAGGAGCGGTAAGTGGCGAGCTATGAGCTGCGCCCGCATTACGTGGATTTAGAATCTAGGATAACGCAGCAGGTTTATGCGACGATTACAGCGCCATTCAATCCGATTTCGGGGTTACGATTATCGCCAGCCCGGCGCGTATTTCGTCACAGTCTGCACGCATCGCCGCAAGTGTTTGTTCGGCAGTGTGTCCGAATAATGTAACTACTACGAGCGCATTATCCGTAATGAATGCGAGCTACATACCGTTCGCAAGTATATCGAGAACAACCCAATGAACCGGGCAGTGGATCGCGAGAGTCCTGCCAGCCATTTACGACAACGTGGAACATGACAGCGAACGCCGAAACCAACCCTGTGATCCTGAGCGCGGCGCGCACGCCGGTGGGCAAGCTCGGTGGGGCGCTGGCGCCGCTGAGGGCCGGCGAACTCGGCGCAGTCGCTGTGCGCGCAGCGGTCGAACGCGCCGGCCTCGCCCGCCCGGACGAGATTGACGAGGTGCTGATGGGTAATGTCGTCTCGGCCGGCGTCGGCCAGAACGTCGCGCGCCAGGCGGCCATCCTCGGCGGCCTGCCGCACACCGTCGGCGCAAGTTCGATTAACAAAGTGTGCGGCGCCGGCCTCAAGGCGGTGATGTTCGCGGCGCAGGTGATCAAGGCCGGCGACGGCGCGCTGTTCGTGGTCGGCGGCGTCGAGAGCATGAGCAATGCGCCGCATTTGGTGCGCGGCCGGCTTGGCCAAATGCGCTTCGGCCACCTTGCGCTCGAGGATGCGCTGGTGGTGGATGGCCTGTGGTGCGCCTTCGAGCATTGGGCCATGGGCAACGCCGCCGAGTTCATTGCCGACCAGTTCGAGGTTACGCGCGAGGCCATGGATCGCTACGCGCTGGGCAGCCACCGGAAAGCCATCGCTGCAATGGATGCCGGACGATTCGATGCGGAGATCGTCCCGGTGCAGGTGAATTATGCGAAGGGCGAGCCGATCCTGGTCTCTCGCGACGAGGGCCCGCGCCGTGACACTTCGCTCGAAGCATTGGCGAAGCTCAAGCCGGCCTTCAGGGCGGATGGGCGCGTGACGGCCGGTAACGCGCCTGGGCTGAACGATGGCGCTGCTGCGCTCGTCATCGCCAGCGAAGCGAAAGCGCGCCGGCTCGGCGTGCAACCGCTGGCCCGCATCGTCGGCTATGCCCAGGCCGCTGTCGAGCCGAAATTCATCTTCGATGCCCCGGCCAAAGCCGTGCCGCGCCTGTTGGACAAGGTCGGCTGGACGCTTAACCAGGTGGACCTGATCGAGATCAACGAGGCCTTCGCTGCTCAGGTTCTTGCCAATGGTTACGCGCTGGCCGATTTGGGCTGGGACTGGGAAAGAGTCAACGTGAACGGTGGCGCGATCGCGCTCGGCCATGCGCTCGGTTCGACCGGCGCGCGCATCCTCGTCACGCTGTTGTACGCGCTGCGACAACGCAACCTGCAACGCGGCATTGCTACGCTGTGTCTGGGTGGTGGAGAGGCAGTGGCGCTGGCAGTTGAGGTGACGTGAATCGTGGGCGGTGGCTCGTCGCGTGCAAACGGTTCGACGTCGGGTCACCGTGACATACCGATTGCGTCGAGCGCCTCGCGAGCGGCAGCATAGTGTGGGTTGAAACGCAGCGCAGCTTTAAAATCGGCATGTGCGGTTTTGAGGTTGCCGATGGCGGCCAAGGCGCGGCCGCGCCAGTACAAGCTCTCCTCTAAATTCTTCACCCGGCGCAGTGTTGTGTTGGCCAGTTCGATCACGTCAGCATAGCGTCCTTGCTCGAAGTAAGCGGCATACGGCCCGAACTGGTACCACATCATGCGCCAGGGTAGTTCGAGCGCACGCGCTTCGTCGAAGGCGTCGGCTGCGCCGGCGGCGTCGCCTAGCGCCAACAGGTTTGTGCCGATGTTGAACCAGGCGAATTTGTCGCGTGGGTCGGCAGCGGCTTCGGCCTGTGCCTGTGCCAGTGCCCGCTCGTACATCACCCGTTCGTCGGCGCGCTCGCCCAGGATGGCCTCTACCAGCGGGCTGATCGGCGTGCTGTAGGCTATCACCAGGGTGCGGTTGAACACCTTCCACAGCGGATCGAACTGCGCCACCGGCGCACGTACGTCCGGCCCCTGGTATGAGTCGTAGAAGATCAACTCGTCTTCATCGTAACCGATCACGAGCTGGTAATGCCCCATCTCGTCGTTCGGCTCTGGGATGAACCAGGTCTCGACGATGACCGGCAAGCCGTTGGCGACAAACGTACGGATCAAGTTCAGGTCACCGCCGACAATGACGCGCGCTTCGAAGCCAAGTGATTGCGCATAGGCAATGAGTTCGTCCGGGCTGACGTTCTTATCCTCGCGGTCGGGCTTGAGGAAGCGTGCCGCTTGGCGCTGAGTCTCGACCCGTCCGAAATAAGATAGCAGCATCGAAACGGTGGCCGGACCACAATTGTTCCATGTCTGTTGCTCGTGGCGGACGCCGGCCAGCAGCGCTGATGGTCCCGGCAGCGGGAAGGGCGGTGTCGGGGTAAGGGATGGTGCGATAGACGCAGCAGACTCAGGCGGCAACGCCGAAGCGGTTTCCGGCTCAGAAAGGAAGGCGGCGGCAGGTGCAAAGCGAGGCGGCGGCGTGGCGGTTGGGTAATAGGTCACCGAGATCTGTAAGGTCGGCTCGGGCGTTTTCGGCGGCGAGGCACATGCGGCCAGGCTGGCGGTGACGCATAGCGCCCATATCAGCTGCACTGCGCGATTGAACCGGATCATCGCTCATCGAGCGCGAGAGCGATGTGTGCGCGGTGTTGCTCGCCTCTCGTCGCCGCATTGTACGCTCAGTACACAGGCTTACCTGGGTCAGACTACTTCGAGCGGTCTGACCCATAGTGCGGTCCGCTGCGCCCTACGCGACAAGCAGCGCGTATTCCATCGAGTCGGCCAGCGCCTGCCACGATGCATCCACGATGTTGGATGAGCAGCCGACCGTCGTCCAGGTGCGATGGCCGTTGGCGGAGTCAATCGTCACGCGGGTGGTGGCGCCGGTGGCTTTATCGCTGTCAATGATGCGCACCTTGTAATCCACCAGGCGCATCTTCTTCAACTTGGGGTAATGCGGCAACAGCGCCTTGCGCGTGGCCAGGTCGAGCGCGTTGACCGGCCCATCGCCTTCGGCGGCAGTGTGGGTGATCTCGTCGTCCACCTTGATCTTGACGCTGGCCTCAGCCAGCACGCCGCGTCCGTCGCGGTGCTCGACGACTACCATATAGTCGAGCAGCTCGAACAGTTTGACGTAGCCGGGCTGGGCGCGACGCAGCATCAATTCCACGCTGGCGTCGGCGCCCTCGAAGAAGAAGCCGCGGTTCTCCATCTCCTTGATGCGTTGCAGCACTTGCCTTACCTCGGCGCCATCAGGGTTCAGGCCGAACTCCTTTGCCTTGTAGGCAATGTTGCCTCGGCCGCTCAGCTCGCTCACCAGCACGCGCTTCTGATTGCCTACGCGCGCCGGGTCAACGTGCTGGTAGCTCTCTTCCACCTTGAGGATGGCGGCGACGTGGATGCCGCCTTTGTGCGCGAAGGCCGCCTGGCCGACGTACGGGTGGCGAATGTCGAGGGTGAGGTTGGCAATTTCGAAGACGTAGCGCGAGAGTTCGGTCAGGCCGCGCAGTTGCTCGTCGCTCACGCAGTCGTCGTTCATCTTCAGCTTCAAGTTGGCCAGCGTGGTGACCAGATCGCAGTTGCCCACGCGCTCGCCAATGCCGTTGATGGTGCCCTGCACCTGCGCGCAGCCGGCGCGCACCGCGGCCAACGCGTTGGCCACCGCCACGCCGGCGTCGTTGTGGGTGTGAATCCCAAAGCGCACCGACGGTGCGGAGGGGTCTCCGGTGTGCAACGCCTGAATGGTGAAGCGGGTGATCTCCTCGATCTCCCAGGGCATGGTGCCGCCGTTGGTGTCACACAGCACCAGCCAGTCGGCGCCGGCGTCACGCGCGGCGCGCAGCGTGGCCAGCGCATAGTCCTTGTCCAGCTTGAAGCCGTCGAAGAAATGCTCGGCATCGTGCATCACCTCTCTGCCGCGCGCTTTGAAGAAGGCCACGCTGTCGCCGATCATCTTTAGGTTTTCCTCCAGCGTCGTTTCCAGCACGTGCGTCACGTGCAGGGGGCTGGTCTTGGCGACCAGGGTGACCACCGGTGTGCCGGCGTCGAGCAACAGTTGAATCTGTGGGTCTCGCTCGACATCGGCATTGGCCTTGCGTGTGCTGCCGAAGGCGGCCAGCCGGGCGCGCTTGAGGCCGAGCGTCTTTGCACGTGCGAAGAATTCAGCGTCCTTGGGGTTGCTGCCGGGCCAGCCACCCTCGATGTAGTGCATGCCGAATTCGTCCAGCCGCCGCGCGATGCGTAACTTGTCCTCGACAGATAAGTTGACGCCCTCACCTTGTGTGCCGTCTCGCAACGTGGTGTCGTAAAGCATCGTCGTCATAGGATTAGTCTCTCCAATCATTCGATTCTGTGTGATTGCAAATCGAAATGAACAGAGCCTTCCGGGTTTCGGAAGGCTCTGTGATTCACCTGCTCGATCTATACGACTGACGCGATCAGCCTGCCTGCCTCGACCCATGCTCACGATTCGCGCTCCGAATAATCGAAACGCGAACCGAAATAATGGCGATGGTCTGCAGAGCGATCGCGTGCATCGTTCGGTCAAGAAGTCTAACCCTTTGGGAGAAGTTGTCAACTCCGTTCAAGACTTCTTCTCCTTCTTGGCTTTCTGTTCTTTCTGCTTCTCGGACATGCGTTCGCCGGCGCTGGCGCCGACCGCCAGCAGCAGCCCGACCAGGATGGCGAACAGCGCGTAGGTCAGCGGCACATTCTGCGCGGCGGCCTCGCCGAAGATGATGCCGACCAGCAACAGGATCATGCCCGACAAGCCGAGCAGCAGGCCGAAGAGTCGCAGGAAGACCATGCCGATATGCCCTCCGTGTCAGTTGTCCTTTGCGCTGTCTGCGGCGAGCATCGCCTGCAGCGCGGCAAAGTTGCGCCGGAAGCGTTCCGGGTTGCGCTTCAGGCTCTCGCGTTCCACGCGGGGCATAATGTTGTCGAAGGCCTGGCGCAGCGCGTTCATCTCGATCTGGCCCGATTGCAGCAGCGCCAGCACGTCCTGGAAGTCGCCTTCGCGCCCGCGTTCAATCTTGCTGAGCGCGGTGCTGTAGAGGTCGAAGTGAAACACGTCTACCTGGCCGAAGCGGCCGACGTGCTTGGCGCGCTCCTTCCAGCCCGCCGGCAACGGGATGAAGTCGCCGGGCGAGGCTTGCTCGACGTTGATCTGCAGCTCCTCCTTCAGTCGGCGCACCACCTGGGCAAACTCGGCCTCATGTTCGTCGTCCACTTCGTAGTGGATGTCAATGTCGAGCGACTGATCGCGCAGCCCTTCATACACCAGCGTCGTGCCGCCGACGAGATATACCCGCGCCGGGTGGCGAAACTCGATGCCGAGCTTCACCAGGAAGTAATGCACGCGCAGGCGGTCTATCGGCGGTCGCATGTCAGATCACCCAAGCCTTTCATCGCTCACTTCGCATTTCTGTTTCGCGCACCGATGTTGGGGAGTCGGATGCCGCGGGGGACGAATTCAGGGCAAGCAGGTGAGCATCAGGCACTGCGCACGGCTGCTCGCACAGCAGATCCACCACCTGCTCGTAGGACGACCAGTCGTTGTAGGCGCTGCGCTCGGTTAGGGCGCGTAGGCCCAGCTCGCCGAACATCGCGTCGGCCGGCGGCAGCCCCATCTCGCGCGTGAAGCGCTCCTGAATCAGCGGCGTCTCGCCGAAGTGCATCCTCAGCCGCGTGCGCCACATGCGCTGCAGATACATCGCGGCGAGATATTGCTTCCGCATCTCGGCGCGCGTCGCGTCGTCGAGGGCAACCGGCGCTTGACCCAGGACGAGGGCGGCGGCGCGCTCGGCCAGCGTGGGGTGCGCCAGCAGCAAGGCAGCCAACGCGAAACGCAGGCGCGCATCCGGTGATGCTGCCAAGCCGGCGATCAGTTCGTCGTCATCGAGCGGACGCTCATCGCCGTGCGGTGTAGGCGCAAGGTAGCACAGGCCGCGCGCGTGCAAGGCGGCGACCAGCTCCTCGCGGCTGGCGGGTGGATGCGTCATAGCGTTCATGCCGTCGTCGCAGGGGCGATTATCCACCCAGCGCCGCGCGGGTTGCTGCTTGCGCGGCTTTCACTTGTGATGGGCCGCCTCGAAGGCCAGGATTTGGTCGGTCATGCGCAACACGTAGCCGATCTCGTCCACGCCGTTCAGCAGGCATGCCTTGCTGAAGGCGTCAATCGGGAAGCCGACGGCGCGCCCATCGGGCAGGGTGAGCGTTTGCGCGGCGAGGTCAATCGCCACCTCGAAATCGGGGTCTTCTTCGCACAAGCTGAAGAGTTGACCGTGCGTGGGCTTGTCCACGATCACCGGCAGCAGGCGGTTCTTCAGCGCGTTGTTGCGGAAGATGTCGGCGAACGAGGTGCTGATCACCGCGCGGAAGCCGTAGCCGGTCAACGCCCAGGGCGCATGCTCGCGCGACGAGCCGCATCCGAAGTTGTCGCCGGCCAACAGCACCTGGCGGCCCTTCATCTCCGGGCGGTTCAACACGAAGTCGGGTTTGGGCTTCCCGTCGGCATCATAGCGCCAGTCGGCGAATAGGTTGTCGCCCAGGCCGGCCTTGTCGGTCACTTTCAGGAAGCGCGCCGGGATGATCTGGTCGGTGTCCACGTTGTCCACCGGCAGCGGGACGATCTTGCTGGTCAGCATTGTAAAGCGGGTCATGACGGTGAGTTACTGGTTACTGGTTGCTGGTTGAGGGTTGAGAATTGAGAATTGAGAATTGGGAATTGAGAATTGGGAATTGAGAATTGGGAATTGGGAATTGGGAATTGAGCGTTGCGAGTGGGATGCACTGCGGCGCGATGCGTTTCAGGAAGTCTGCATCGGTCTGGTAATAGTCCAGCACATCCACGCGAAATGGCAGATCGGAGTCCTCGAAGTCCGCGCAGAGGGCCGCGAAGCGATAAGGGTCAATCGGGCCGGCCTCGCGCAGCAGCAGGTCGAGGTCGGAGTGTGACTTG
>CALGMA010000034.1 GCA_937959265.1 uncultured Anaerolineae bacterium
GGAGTTGCTGCGACGTGGCGCGGAGCGCGTGCAGGCGATCGTGCACCTGGCGCCCCAGGCGCTGCGCTGCGGCGCGGTCTCCGCGCCGCACTAACCGGCTCAGCGCGCCGAGGTCTGCCACTATGGCATTCAGGCGCGCGCGATATTCCTGCCGGTTGAAGACCGGCAACGCGGTGGGCGATGGCGCGACGGCCATCGGCGTCGCAGCCGGGCGCGGCGCTGGGGTGGTCTGGGCCGCCGGCGCGGGCGCAAAGGGGTCGCTGAAGCGCGGGTTCGTGACGAAGCGCCAATCGGTCAGGCTCTCCAGGAAGGCGATCAAATCTTGTCGCTGCGCGTCGGTGAGCGTGAAGCCGGACACCAGGCCATTCTTCAACGGGCTGAGCCGGCCATCGCCGGCATACGGCCCGCCGGCGATCTTGCGCCCGCCGCGCTCGTAGAAGCGGATCACCTCCTCCAGGGTGACTATGCTGCCGTCGTGCATATAAGGCGCGGTGAGCGCCACGTTGCGCAGCGATGGCGGCCGGAAGCGTCCCATGTCGGTTAGATCGTTGGTCAACTCCTTTACGCCCTCATTGTCCGGTGGGTAGGCGCCCTTGCCGTCAGTGTTGTACAGGCCGGTGTTGAAGAATGGCCGTTCGATGAAGACTGCGCCGGAGAAGGTGGTCGAAGCGCTCAGGTTGAAACCGGTGTGGCAGTGATGGCACTCTAAATCCTCGGAGAAGAACATCTGCATGCCGCGGATGGCGGACGGGGTGAGCGCAGCCTGGTCGCCGGCCAGATAGCGGTCGTAGGGCGAATCGAAAGAGGTGAGGCCACGGGTGAACGTCGCCAACGCATAGGTGATGTTCTTCCAGGTAATCGGCTCGGCTTCGCCGGGGAAGGCCGCCGCGAACATTCGGCGATACTGCGGGTCGGCGCGGAAGCGGTCGAGCACTTCCTGCTCTTTGCCGGTGATGCCCAGCTCGACCGGGAATTCGCCGAACATCGGGATCGGGATTTGCTTCTCGATCTCGGTGAGCAGCGGGTTGGCCCAGGTTAGCGTCGAGAACCAGGCGACGTTGGCGAGCGACTGCGCGTTGCGCGGGTGGACATCGCCGGTGCTGCCGATGCTCTGGGGCAGCCCATCGCTGAAGGCCAGGCGCTGCTGATGGCACGTGGCGCACGCTTGCCCGCCGTTGCCGGAGAGACGCGCGTCGTAGAACAAATAGCGGCCCAGCTCGAACTTCTCCGGCGTCATCGGGTTCCAATCCGGCACGCGCGGCGGCGGCACGTGCGGAGGTAGGTCCCACACCCACGCGCGCGGCGATGCGACGGCCGGCTGTGGCCGGAGTATCGCGGTCAAGCCCAAACCGATGCACGCCAGGGCCAGCGCAATCATCAGCGCGCCGGGCGAGCGGCGCATAGCTTCACAACCCCAGCGAGTAAATGATCTCATCGGCGATCTCCTCCGCCGACATGCCCAACGGGAAGCACATCGTCCACAAGCCTTGTGGATTCAAGTAGATGATGTAAGGTGTGAGCGGGACGCGCATGCTGCCGGTCGGGTGCGATGCCCGCAGCACGGTCACGCCGTGCTTGTGCGCGAAAGGCATGACCGTCTGCGCATCTGCCGTCAGCGCCATGAAGTCCGGGTCGTATGAGCGCACCAGCCGCAGCAGCGAGCGCGGGCGGTCGCGCCCGATGTCCACGCCGATCATCACGAATCGCACGCGCGCCGCATGCTCGCCGAGCGCGGCTTTCACGCGCGCGAATTGCTTTAGCGCGTGCAAGCACTCCCCGCCGCAGTCGAGCGTGCCGAAGAACAGCAACACCCCATAGCCGCGCAGCTCATCCAGCGTGAAAGGATCCATGTGACCGTTCACGAAGGTCACGTTCGGCGGACGTGATGGCGCGCGAATATGAATTGCTCGCTGTAATGGGGCGTCGGGGTATTTCGGCATGGCCAGCGGCGCGATGGCGCGCCAGGCTATGCGCAGGTGCATGCGCGCCCGCGCAATGCCGAGCCGCGCCAAGCGGCCGGCGAGGGGCGCGCCGGCCATCATCCCGACGCACAGCAACATGGCGAGCAAGGCATAGCCGACGGGTTTGGGCGGCGTCATCTGAAGGGGCAGATGGCGCATGGGGGCGCATTGCCCATTGCGCCATCTGCCGATGGAGAATCAGCGACCCAGCGTCATCAAGTAGCCGATCAGCGCTTCCAGTTCAGATTCGCTAATCTGGTCCTTGAAGTTCTGGATCATCACGCCCTTGGGGCAGGGGCCGGTGGGGCACTGAGCGACGACGAAAGCGTTGGGGTTGAGGATGGACTCCCGGATGTATCCCTCGACCGTCGTCGCCTTGCCTTCGCTGCTCTTGTACTCAGCGCTGGCGATGATCTGCTGCGCGTCAGTATACAAGTTGTTCAAGGCCGGCCCAACGGCGCCCTCGGCAAAGCCCTGGATGGCGTGGCAGGCCTGGCAGCCATATTTGTTGAAGGCTTCCTTGCCCTTCGCCACCACATCAGCAGACACTTTGGTTGGCTCGGCGGCCGGGGTAGCCGGCGGCGCCTGGGTTGGCTCAGGGGCCGATCCGCCCCCGCATGCCGTCAACGCCAGCGCAACGCCAGCAGCGATGGCTAACAACGTGTATCGGATGCCTGTGTGATGCTTTGAGTTCGTCATGTTGGTTACTACACTCCTTCTTAAAGTTGGTGATCTCGATTCATGGAATGGGTGCATGGCGCCGCCCATCCTCGGAATCACGGATTAAGGTTTGGCAGCCGCCTCGACGCGGAAGAAACGTTGGCCGCGACAGCCGTTCACGCATTGGCCGTTGGCCAGCGAGAGGCCGAAGTTCGGGATCAACCGGCGGCAGTCGGGATCGTCCACGCCGGACATGCAGCCGGCCGGCTTGGGCGTGGATTGGGCGATGTTGACGTTCGTCAACAGGCCGGCCAGGTCGGCCACGATCTGGTCCTTGCTCGGGTCGAAGCGATTCAGCCGGATGGTGACCAGGTTCGGGTTGTTGCACGGCTCTTCCGGCGGCTTGTTGGCCATGCCGTGCGGATCACTGCCATGGCCTTGCTCCATCTTGCCGCAGCCGGTGCTGCCCAGGTGGATGAACCACTTGTCGTTGGGCGGCGCGCTGTTGGTGGCCAGGTCAATGCGCGCGAACTTGTAGCCGGTCTGCCAGTTCCACCACAACGCCTGGATGTTGAGCGGCGCAGCTTCGACGGCCACATCGGCATGATTCAGCTCGAACGGGATGCCTAAGTCGAAGACGATGCCGGTGTATTTGCCGGCCGGAGCCTTGCCGACGATCACATCGCGCAGGTCGGCATTGCCAGTCTCCTTGCACATCGCGCTGCCGTCCTCAAAGTCCAGCAGCGCCACGCGGTCGGTCTGCCATTTGCCGTCTGGGACGAGTTCGAACGGCGCTTCGCCGCCGGGGCCGATCAAGCGAATGTTCGAGATATACAGCCGGGCATCCATGATCTGCGCCGCAGTGCGCCGCGCGCCGAGGTTCTTGATCTCTTTACCGCAGGCGACCGGTTCTTTGCCCGCTTTGAAGGCGAACTTCAACATCATCTCGGCCATCTCGGCCAGCGTGAATTTGAAGCTCCCTTTCTCGGTGTGACCATCGGTGGATAGCGTCTTCCATTCCACGGTGTAGCTACCCACGGCGAGCGCCGCCGGTATCGCGGCGGTCAGTGTCTTCTTGGCCTTGTCCTCCGGGTCGAGCATCGGTTTGCCGAGTTCGATCTTATTCTGCTTTTCGTCGAGCAGGGTGATGGTGTGCCCGACATCCTGGAGCGCTTCGCTGAACACCAATTTGATCTGCTTGGGCGGAGCCCCGATAGTCGAGTTCGGCGCCGGTTCGGCGCTGACGAGCATGGCGTGCGCCTGGATCGCTTGGTTCGTCGTCAGGATGAGCGATGCGGCGAGTGCGAAGACTGCCGCCAGTCGAATCGAATTTTTCATCTAGTCTGCGATTGGGGGGCGTGCGCGCCACTCCAGCGCACACGCAATGGCGCCTGTTGCGAGGATCGCCAGGGCAGCGATCTGCAACGCGCGCTGAAAGCCTGGATCTGTCATCAGCATCATATGCGTTGAGCCGTCGGGCATCTGGTGAGTCACCACGTGGTGCGGCGGCGAGGTGGAAGCCAATAGGGCCGCGCCGGTGAAGATGCCGATCACCAGGATCGACTCGGCCAGCAACGTGCGGCTGAAGCATTGCACATCGGACTGGGACTTCATGCGCCGTCGGGTGACGAACTTGTGCAGCGCCGCCAGTGCGACTGCGCCCGCCGCCAGGACAGTCTTGATCAGGATCAGCCGGCCGTAGTCGGATGTCTGCAAAGTTTCGGCGTCGGCGATGTGCACCGATGAGAGCGCAACGCCTGTTCCGGCGGCAAGCGCAACGCCGGCGATGCCGAACGGCGAGAAGCGCCCGATCAGGGCGCGCGTCGTCTCGATGTCCTCGCGCGGCGCGCAGCGCGAGGCGATAAGCAGGGCGATCAGGCCGCCGCCCCACAATGCGCCGGCGAAGAGGTGCGCGAAGTCTGCAGCGACCGGCATCCATCCCTCGCCCATCGCCGCGCTGTGGCTGGTGCGGGTGAGCGTGGCTTGCGTCGCCAGCCCGGTCAGCGCGCAGCCGGCCAGCCAGGCCGCCGGATTCGCGCCGAACTTCAAGATGACCAGCGCAACGAATCCCAGCGCCAGCCGCGCGATCCACATCTGGCCCAGCAGCGAGCGTTGCACGAACTCGGCCCATTCCGCGACGCTGCTGAACTCCAGTTCGAGCGGCGTGACCTGCGCGACGAAGAACGCGGTTGCGCCGACCATCGTTGCCAGGCAAGCGATGATAAGCCCGCGTCTGGCGAACGGCAGGACAGTCTGCGCGCCGACGTCGTGCCGGCGGAAGACCGGCAGTACAACGCCGGCCAGTCCGATCGGCAGGCCGACCATGAGCATGAGCGCGATATAGAGCACCGCTCGCGCCGGCGGCTCCAGTGCGTTGATAACGCCTCCGGTTAGAAACTGAGATGCGATGACACAAGCGCGTGTATGCGAAGACCCTTCGTGATGTGCCTCGAACGCGCCGCACGCGCTCGGCGTGCCGGCAGGACATCACGGTGTGAAGGTGAGGTGGATCGCGCGAAGGCGTGGGGGCGGCGTGGGCACGGCGAGCACCGGCTGGCTCAGATGTAAGTGCAGGATGGCGAAGCGCAGCGCGATCACCGATGCGCCGATCGCGAGGCTTAGCGTCAGGAGGAACTCGGTGACGCTGTTCACCATCTGCTTCAACCGCATCAAGGGCGCGCGGTCGTCGCCGGGGTGATGTGTGTGCTGCGACTTGCGCTCGGACAGGCTCAGCGCGTGCAGTCGCGCCATCTCGGCAAACGAGATCTGCGGCCGGGCGATATAGCGTTGCAGTTCGCAGAACTGCACGCACAACAGCGGTGCGATCAGGACGAGTCCTGCGACGGACAGCAAGGTAACTTGCCGCAGCGCGCGCATATAGACTGGAAATATAACCCAGGCAGAGGTGCGGGGTAGTGCACACTCGCGCTACTGCGACGTGATGGAAGTCACGCCGGGATCATCCAGTAGCCGCGTTTTGCCTCACCTTCTGTTGGACAATGCAGAGCCGCGCCGTCGCAACATGGCTCGACGTTCACTCCGCAGATGCTGCATAGCCGGACAACTCTCGTGGATTTGTCACCTTTCGTTTGGCGCTGCATCTGATTATCTGTAGAAAGGAATATTGGAGGAGCAAATGGCTGCTATGACGACTAGCAATACACAACCCAGGGTGATCATCTTCAGCACGCCTACCTGCGCGTTCTGTAACCAGGCGAAGGCTTACTTCCGTCAAAAGGGGATTCGGTTCCACGATGTGGATGTGAGCCGCGACCCGGCAGCGGCACGCGACATGGTGCGTCGCTCGGGACAGCAGGGCGTGCCGGTGATTGACATCGGCGGGCGAATCGTCGTCGGTTTCGACCGCAGCAAGATCAATCAATTGCTCGGAATTAAGTAAGGAGGTGTCATGTCCAAGAAAAGTAATGTCTTTCCTATTCAACCACTTGGATCGCGCGTGTTGGTCAAGCCCCTGGAGCAAGAGAGCCGGACGCCATCCGGGATCATCCTGCCCGAGACGGCCAAGGAGAAGCCGCAAACCGGCGTGGTTGTGGCCGTTGGCGACGACGAGACGATCAAGGTGAAGGTAAACGAAAAGGTGCTTTTCGCCAGGTATGTCGGCACCGAGTTCAAACATGACGGCGTGAACTACTTGCTGATGGAGAACAACGACATCTTGGCCCGGTTCGTGGCGTGATGAGGGCGTATGGAGCTGAAGTTTGCGCTTGAGGCACAGGATCGTCAGGATGTGGGCGGAGACCGCCGGTATGACGTTGTGGTTATCGGCGGCGGACCGGCAGGCGCCACGGCGGCGCTATATGCCGCCCGTGCCAACCTCAGGACGCTCGTGATTGATAAGGGGTTGACTACCGGCGCGCTGGGTCTCACTTCCAAAATTGCCAACTATCCCGGCATCCCTGGGGAGATCAGCGGCGCCGAGCTAGTGGCGCGCATGCGCCGTCAGGCCGAATCGTTCGGCGCGACCTTCGTGCAGGCCAAAGTGCAGGCGGTGGACCTCGAAGGCGAGGTGAAGACGATCTACACCAACGAAGCCACCTACGCGGCGCGCGCCGTCATCATCGCCACCGGCGCGATGGGCCGTGGGCAGCGCGTGCTCGGCGAAGACCGCTTGCTCGGACGAGGCGTCTCATACTGCGCCACGTGCGACGCGGCGTTCTTCCAGGGTCAGGAAGTCGCCGTCGTCGGCAACGATGATGAGGCTGTTGAAGAGGCGCTGTTTCTGACAAAGTTCGCCCGCCGCGTGCACTTCGTATCACCTACGCCCGACTTAAAGGCGACGCCGCATCTGCGCGAGGCGCTTGCGCAGCATCCGGCGGTCGTGTTGCACGCCGGCGCAGCGCTGCGCGAAGTGCTGGGGCGCGATCGCGTCGAGGCGATCCGCATTGCGCCGCGCGGGCAACCTGAACAGGTCGTGCCGGTGAACGGCGCCTTCATTTATCTACAGGGGAACAAACCGATCACCGACTTTTTGCAGGGCCAGTTGCCCACCAGCGAGACGGGGTGTTTGATCGTGGATCGCGAGTTTCGCACCGCGCTGCCGGGCGTGTTCGCCGTTGGCGATGTGCTGTGCAATCACGTCAAGCAGGCGGTAGTGGCGGCAGCCGAGGGCGCCGTCGCGGCGATGGTAGCCGAGAAAGAACTCCATGGGCGCAGGCAGTTGGCTGTAGACTGGGCGAAATAGATGTTTTGTCAAAAGGAAGGTGTTTGCGCATGGAGACGATGAACGCTTCCGTCTTATGGACGCACGATTTGTCATTCGTCGGCAGCGCCGATAGCGGTTTCACGGTGAACCTCAGCGCCGATCCGTCGGCGGGCGGTAGCAACGATGGATTGCGTCCGATGGAGCTGTTGGCGATCGGCCTGGCCGGCTGTACGGCGATGGACGTGCTGTCCATCTTGAAGAAGAAGCGGCAGGACGTGACCGGCTTCGAAGTCAAAGTGCACGCCGAACGCGCTCCGGACCATCCCAGAGTCTTCACCAAGATCTTGATCGAGTACTTAGTGCGTGGGCGACAGGTCGCTCCGGAGGCCGTGGAGCGAGCGATCGAGCTGTCCGAGACGAAGTATTGCTCGGCTCAGGCGATGTTGGGCCGGGTGGCGCCCATTCAGCACACCTATCAGATCATTGAAGAGGCGACTGCGCCGGTGGCATGACGCTTCGCGCGTTCGTAGCCGGGCAGCCTGCAACGTGGGCCGCCCTATAATCCGCGGCGCGTATGGTCAATCGCGCCGCGACCGACGAAGACGACGCCGAGCGCCTCTTGCTCCAGCGCCTACGCGCTGGCGACAAATCGGCGTGTGTGCAATGCGTGGAGCGATACTCGCCGGCGCTCTACCGCCTGGCGCTTCGCCTCACCGGCGACGCGTCTGCTGCGGAGGATGTGGTGCAGGAAACCTTTCTCAACGCGTTCAAGGCGATTACTTCCTTCGAGGGCCGATCCAGCCTGAGCACGTGGCTGTATCGCATCGCGGCGAACACGGCGCTGATGCACATGCGGCGCAAGCAGCCGCTGATGGTGTCCGTGGACGCTATGTCCTCCGACGAGGACAAGCCTGTGCCGCAGGCGCTATTCGATTGGTGCTGTCTACCGGAGCAAGACTTCGAGACGTCGGAAACGCGCGCCGAGCTTGAGCGCGCCATTCGTGAGTTACCCGAGAAATTTCGCATCGTCTTCGTGTTGCGCGAACTCGAAGGACTTTCTACCGAGGCGACGGCCGAGGCGCTGGCCGTGTCGCCCGACGTTGTCAAGACGCGCCTGCATCGTGCGCGGCTCTGGTTGCGCGAGCGCCTTTCCCCTTATTTCACGGAACGCGTGCTCACCCGCGAGGAAGGGTGAATTGGACAAAGTGCAATGTGAGCGCCTACTGGAGGCGCTGTCCGATTATCTTGATGGCGAAAACGCATCACCTGAACTGTGCGCCGAAATCGAACGCCAGTTAGCCGAATGTACCGACTGTCGCATCGTAGTGGATACGTTGCGCAAGATCATCGCGCTCTACCGGTCGCTCCCCCAACCCGGCTTCCCCGAAGCGGCACGCCTACGCCTTTACCGAGCCCTGGATCTCGAGGCATTCCTGGCCGACAAACGTCCGCCTGAGGCGCAGTAGCCTGTCACCTTTCGCATTGGCCTGCATCCTAAAACTTAGGATCGTTGTGCTGAATGATGCCGTTCGCCTGATCAAACTTGCACCGGTCGGTATCACTCGGCATACGATGAGAATACTGAGCGAAGAGGTGTGATGTATGGCTTTGCTGAATTCGACGATTCAACAGCAGGTGCGCGAAGCGCTGGCCGGCATGGAGCGGCCGGTTAAGCTGCTGATGTTCACGCAGGGCACAGATGGTGTGATCGAATGTGCGTTCTGTGTCGAGACGCGCGTGTTGCTCGAAGAAGTAGCTGCATTGTCCGATAAGCTGACGCTCGAAGTGCGCGACTTCGTCGCCGACGCATTGCTGGCCGAATCGTATCGGATTGACAAGATTCCAGCGGTGGCCGTGCTCGGCGATGGCCCGCAGCCCAAGGATTACGGCATCCGTCTATATGGCATTCCATCAGGTTATGAATTCGGGACGTTGATCGAAGATATCCTGATGGTCAGCCGGGGGGAATCAGGGCTGCAACCGCAGACGATGAACGAGTTGAAGCGCCTGGACGTGCCGGTGCACATTCAAGTTTTCGTCACGCCGACCTGCCCCTACTGCCCGCGCGCGGTGCTGCTGGCCCACAAGCTGGCGCTGGCGAGTGACTGGATCACCGCCGACATGGTGGAAGCGACGGAGTTCCCCCACCTGGCGAACAAGTATGAGGTCTACGGCGTGCCGCGCACGGTGATCAACGAGACGATTCACATCGAAGGTGCAGTGCCGGAGGCGACGCTCGTCGCTCAGTTGATGACTGTGTGCGATGAGCGCATGACTTAACGCTGAGCCGGGCGCCACATCGGCTGATTTGCATAAAAGTTAGCTGGGTAGCTGGCGCGTTCGTCGCCGCCTCGTTCAACGTTGCTTGCCTGGTTTCCTGGCGTCCGGCCTTAACCTGCCACCGGGCGTCAAGATGGCGTTTGCTTCGACAAATTTACGCTTCGTGTCAAAAATACCCTTGACCGAAATGAAGTTGTGCGTATAATCACGAATCAGATGCCGATGCGGGATAGAGCAGTGGCAGCTCGTCAGGCTCATAACCTGAAGGTCGTAGGTTCGAATCCTACTCCCGCTATGCAGTGAAAGCCCGAAGCCGTCAAACACTTCGGGCTTTTTGTTTGCCTCCGCCTCTGGTTTCTGCTCAACTGCTGCTTTCTGCCCGATATAATCGCGCGCAGCGATGTCTGCGGAGTTGACTGAGGCCGCGACCTCCGAAGCAAGCCCAACCTCCTCGAGCGACCGGCGCGCCCCCCTACGGCGATACCTGCACCCGGCCGCCTTGTTCGCTATTCTCGTCATCGCGGCAGCGCTGCGTTTCCATGACCTCAACTGGGATCAGAGCCAATATAACCACCCGGATGAGCGCCATGTGACGAACGTAATCTCGGCGCTGCAGATGCCCAGCAGTCTTGGCGAGTATCTCGATCCGGCCCGGTCGCCGCTCAACCCCTACAACAACCGGCAGAGCTGGGTATACGGCACGCTGCCGCTTTTCGGCGGACGAGCGGTTGCCGAGTTCCTTGATCAGGGCTGCGCGCCGACGAATGCCGCCATCCCTGCGCTGCTTGGACGGTTGCTCTTCGGCGGGGCTGCCGCCAATTGCACCCAGGGCTTCTTCACCGGCTACGAGCACATCCGGCTGGTCGGGCGCTTACTCTCCATGCTGGCCGACATGCTCACCGTGCTGGTTGTATACCTCACCGGCCGGCGACTGTTTGGCTGGCGTGTCGGCCTGCTGGCCGCAGCGTTCAGCGCCCTGGCCGTGCTGCAAATCCAACACAGCAAATTCTTCGTCGTCGAGAGCGCGTTGACGATGTTCGTTGCTGCGTGCCTCTATTTCTGCGCGCGCCTCGCGACGATGCAGATCAATTCCCGGCGCGAGGCGTATGCGCTATGGGTTAACGCCGCGCTGGCCGGCCTGTGCTCCGGCCTGGCCGTCGCCAGCAAGATCAGTGCCTGGCCAACCGCGGCGCTTACCGTGGTCGCCGTTGCAATCGCCATGTTGCGCGATCGCCGCGCTACTGGCCCGGCCGTGCTCACCGCGTTGGTCGCCATAGTGATAGCGGGATTGACCGCCTTTGCCGGCTTCCGGCTGACGCAGCCCTACGGCTTTGTTGGCAACAGCGAGGTCGAGTGGGCTTATACCATCCGCGCCTGCGAAACGCTGACCGATCCCGAACAGTTCCAAATTTGCCAGCAGACGCCGCCGATGCCCGAAACCCTTGCGCGCCTCGTCGAGCGCATCCCGGCGTTCCTTCGCCCGCTCATCGTGCCGTCGGCGCGATGGATCGCCGAGTTGCAGTTTGCCGCAGCGCAGTCCTCCGGCGCCGCCGATCCGCCATGGGGCTGGCAGTGGGCCAATCGCGCGCCGATCCTCTTCCCGCTCACCAACATCGTGTTCTATGGGCTGGGCATACCGCTGGGGGTAACCGCTGTGATCGGCGCGTTCTACCTGCTCAGCCGACTGCTGAGCGGCCGTCGCCAGTATGCCTATCTCGTGCCGGTGCTGTGGATCTTCGGTTTCTTCCTGTATCAGGGCACGCAGTTCGTCAAATCCCTCCGCTACCAGTTGTCAATCTATCCCATGTTGTGCATCGCAGCGGCAGCAGTCTTGTTGGCGTTGTGGAGAAGGTGGCGGCCAGTGGAACGCGGGAGCCGCAGGCTGACGCCCTGGTTGCCTACGGTTCTCATCGCCGTCGTGCTGGTCGGCGCGTTGACGTGGGCGCTGGCGTTCATGCGCATCTACGATGGCGAACTGACGCGCACCGAGGCGTCGCGCTGGATCTATGCGCATGTGCCGACGGCGCTGACGCTTTCGGGGGACGCCGCCGGCCAAACGCGCCAGGTGCAACTGCCGATCAAGGACATCACGCTTCAACCGGGCGCACCTTTCGTCACGACGGTTCGCGTGAGCGCCCGGGCCGATGGCGTCGGCGCGCCGTTGCAGCGGCCGCGTTTCACGCTGAACTACGTGGAAGGCGAGGGGTTAGTCCAGGTGCGGCTGTTGGAAGCGCCGACTCAGGCCGAGCTGGGCGTGGCCCGTCAACGCATCGGCCCCGACGTATCCACCATCCCGTTCGATGAGGCTGTGATCGAGCCTGAAGCCGACTATACGCTTGAGCTGATGCTGCTGGACGGCGCCGGCGTGCGCGCGCGCACCAGCGTCATCGCTAACCAGCACTTCGACGAAGGCATCCCCTTCCGCATCGAGGGCAAGGATGGCTTCGGCTGGTACTATCGAGGGCTGAGCAGCTCCCCGTGGGGCGATATGCCGGTGTACAACGAAGACGATCCGGCCAAGTACGAGATGTTCCTGCGCGCGCTGGACGAGGCGGATTACATCGTGCTGAACAGCAACCGGCACTACGGATCGGTGGCGCGCTTGCCCTGGCGTTTCCCTATGACGAACGCCTACTACCGCGCGCTGATGGGCGGCGAGCTGGGCTTCGAGCTGTGCGCCGATTTCTATCGCTTCCCGCGCATCGGCCCGTTCATCTTCTTCAACGATCAGGAGATGCCGCAGCGCCTGGCGCGTCCGGAGGGCGTGCAGGGCACGCCGCCGGGCATCGAAGTGCCTTATCCCAAAGCCGAAGAGGCGTTCTCGGTCTACGACCACCCGCGCGTGCTGATCTTCAAGAAGACGCCGGCCTATTCCTCCGCGCTCGTCGAACGCGCCCTCGGTCCGCATGTGGATCGGCGCACGGTGCGCCAGACCGCCTTCCAGGCCGGCAACACGCCGGGCGGCCTGTTGCTCGATCCGCGTGCGCTCGAGGCGCAGCAGGCTGGCGGCACATGGCGTGACCTCTTCCCACGCGCTTCGCCGCTGAATCGGTCGCCATTGCTCGCCGTCCTCGCCTGGTTGGCGCTGATCGAGGCGCTGGGCGTCGCGGGGTTCATGGTGCTGGCGGCCGTGACGCAGCGCCGGGGGGCGGCGGCCCAGATGCGAGATGGCTCCGGCGCTCAGCTTCCACTTCGCGCATCTCTCGTTGATGGCGGATATGCGTTTGGGAAGGTGTTCGGCCTGCTGATCACATCGTTCATCGCGTGGTGGCTGGCCAGCCTGCGCGTCGCGCCGTTTACGCCGGGCGTGATCTGGGCGGTGGTCTTGGCGTTCGTCGCGCTTGCGGCGACGGTCGGCCATCTCCACCGCGATGCCATCATTGCGCTGGCGCGCGCGCGCTGGCCGGTGCTTCTCGCCGGCGAGGCCCTGTTCCTGATCGCCTTCGCGTTCTTCCTGCTCGTGCGCGCCGGCAATCCCGACCTGTGGCACCCTTTCTTCGGCGGCGAGAAGCCGATGGACTTCGCCTACCTCAACGCTGTGCTGAAGGCGACTTACTTCCCGCCGCAAGACCCGTGGTTCGCCGGCGGGGCGATTAACTACTACTACTACGGCTTCGTCATGGTCGGCGCGCCGATCAAGGCGTTGGGCATTGACCCGGCCGTCGCCTACAACCTCGCCATTCCCGCGCTGTTTGCTATGACGGCGTGCGGCGCGTTCGGCCTAGGCGCGTCGTTCTATGCAGCGCACAAAGGCGGCGATGCCCCTGCGCTCCGGCGCGCCGTCGCTACCGGTTTGATCGCTGCAACCTTCGCCGTCTTCATCGGCAACGGCGACCAGATTCGCGTGGTCGGCCCGGCATGGCAAAAGCTGGGCGGGATCGAGCAGGGCGTCGCCGCGCCGGTGGCTTTCGTGACCGGCCTGCTGAAGTGGCTGGGGGGAGCGCCGCTGCCCATCGCGCCCTGGTGGCCGTACTGGAACCCGACCCGTCCGGCGCCCGAGGTGATGATTGCCGAGTTCCCGCTCTTCACCTTCCTCTATGCCGACCTGCACGCGCACATGATGGCGATGCCTCTGGCGTATCTGGCGCTGGCATTTGGGCTGGCGTTCGCCGCCGGCGCGCGCCATTGGTCGGCCATCGTCCTCGGCGCAGTATCGGTGGGCATGCTGTGGCCGACGAATTCGTGGGACTATCCGCCCTACCTGCTGCTGGCCGTCGCCGGCCTGGCGCTGGGGCGGCTCGAATCCGATGAGGGCGAGACGCACGACCTGCGCCGGCTGCCGTCTGCGCTCATCCAGGCGCTGCCGTCGCTCGTCGCGTTCGTCGCGCTCGCGCGCCTGGCGATGGCGCCCTACCTGGTGAACTACGGCTCTGCTTACAACGAGGTTGATCCCTGGGGCGGCGACCGCACGCGGCTGGAAACCTACATCACGATCTATGGCCTGTTCCTCATCCCGATCGGCTTCTACCTGCTGCGCGGGCTGTTCGTCGGGGAGCGGGCGCAGCGCATCATGCTGGGCGCTGCCGCGGTCGTCGGCTGCGCCATCGGCGCGCTGCTTGCGCTTAGTGAAGCGCCGGCTGCCCTCATCGCCGCGCCAGTGATGTTGCTGGCGTTTACATCCGCCTGGCTGCCGGGTCGCTCGTCGCCAACGCGCCTGTTGTGGCTGATGACGGCGGGCGCATTTGCGCTCACCCTATTCGTCGAGCTGTTTACGCTGCGCGGCGACATTGGGCGCATGAACACGCAGTTCAAGTTCTACATCCAGGCCTGGCTGTTGTTGAGCGTCTCGGCGGCGGTTGCGCTGGTCTGGTCGGTTGAGGCGCTGTTTGCCGGCGAGCGGGCAGCCGCACAACGTCTCCCACGGGCCTTCTGGCGTGTGGCCTTCACGGCGGCCTTCGCCGTTGCTTTCTTCCTGGCGATGCTGTACCCGGCCTTTGCCATCCGGGCCAAGGTGGACGATCGCTATGTGCGCACGGCGCCGCGCGGCCTAGATGGCATGGCCTACATGCCGTACGCGATTCGCAGTGAGGAGTTCGCCGGCCGGCAGGCCGAGTTCCCATTGCGGCATGACTATGATGCCATCCGCTGGATGCAGGACAACGTCGAAGGTTCGCCGACGATCATCGAGGAAGGCGCCGCCGGCGGGAATCAGTATCGCTGGAGCGCGCGTTTCGCGATCTACACCGGCCTGCCTGCCGTCGTCGGCTGGGAATGGCACCAGCGACAGCAACGTGCGGCGCTCGGCGCGCCGGTCGTCGAAGACCGCGTCGCCGACGTGCGCGAGTTCTACAGCACAACTGACATCGCGCGCGCGCGCCTGTTGCTTCGCCGCTACGATGTGCGTTACGTGATCGTGGGCGAGATGGAGCGGTTGTATAACGATCCGGCCGGCCTCGACAAATTCAATGCAATGGTCGAGGCCGGTGACCTACGCATCGCTTATCAGAATCCGGGAGTCACGATTTACGAAGTCGTGCCGCACGCTATGGTGATGGTGGGAGCAGGTGCACGCTAACGCGGCCGGTCGTCGCTTTTGCGTCAGGCTTTGCATATTTTGGAAGCAACGCGATAACACTGCAACCATCTATGGGATTGTTTCCAACCTCGTTGCATGCACGTTGAGTAGTCGTCGGGTTAGGCTCCCGCGCGTGATGGGTAGATCGTCGCCTTCGAAGGTGGGATTACGATGAGCAAAGCAAACGACAATTCGATAAAAATCGTCGCGTCCAATCGCAGAGCGACCTTCGACTACACGCTCGAGGAACGTTTCGAGGCGGGGATCGTCTTGACCGGAGGGGAGATCAAGTCGGTTCGGGCGGGCAAAATGGATTTACGCGACGCATTCGTGCAAATCCGCAACGGTGAAGCGTGGTTGCTCAACGCCTACATCCCGACCTACGATCTCGCCACCGGCTTCGCGCGCACGGCAGCGCAGGATGGTGAACGCCGTGACCGCAAGTTGCTGTTGCGCAAGAAGGAGATCCTCGAACTTGCGCGTGGCATCGAGCGGAGAGGCTACACCGTGATTGCTACCAAAGCGTATCTCAAGCGTGGACGAGCGAAGGTCGAAATTGCGCTGGCAAAGGGCAAGAAGCTGTATGACAAGCGACAAGCCGCAGCCAAACGCGACGCCGACCGGGATATTCAACGCGCATTGCACGAACGATATTGAATCCCCGTTGTCCGTCATCGGCTCTTGCCCCGTCTATACAAAGTGAGGCAAGAGAGGATGATGACCAGACCTTCCGATCACACCCACACCGAGAGCCGGGATGCGGTGCATATCCGGCAGCTCGTCGCGACCTTGGTTTCGCTGATCCTGGCCATCGGCGGCGCGCTCGCGTTCATCGCCCCAGCAGAGATCGCAATCTCGCAAGAAACTGCGCCTACGCCGGAAGCGCCGGTTGCCGAGGCAGGGCCCGAGAGCGAAGTTACAACGGTGGACGCGGCCGCCAACCTGACGCCGCGGGCGTATGTGCCGGTGGTGAGCGCAGGCCCACAACCGGTCAGCGCTAACATTCCCTGGGCTGTGGTGTTTGTGTCGCGCCAGATTCCGGATCGCGGCAGCATCTACTACGCGCCGGCCAAAGACCAGCCGGGCGTCGGCGCGCACAGCCGCTTCCGCGTGGCAGCGCCAGGTAAGCTGCTGGTGCGTGAGCCGAACGGCGCGATCCGCACATTGATTGACGGTTCGAAGCCGACAGCCGCATCGCTGTACCTGATTGACGTGAACGCGCCGGACGTCTCCTACGACGGCACGCAAATAGTGTTCGCCGGGCTACCTCAGGGCAACTACGATCGCGGCCCAGCCAATAACCCTGGTGCCTGGCGCATCTACGTCATTAACGCGGACGGCACCGGCCTGAGGCAGATCACCAGATCCGATATGAACTTGAGCCTGGCAAGTCGTGGATTACCCGAGAGCCTGGGAGGATATGACGACACCGACCCCGCCTGGCTGCCTGACGGTCGCATCGTCTTCGCATCTACGCGCTATCCGAGCTTCGGGCACTACAGCGGCGTGCGCACTACGAACTTGTTTGTCGTCAACGCCGACGGCAGCAATTTGCACCGCATCACCTCCGAGCGCAACGGCGCCGACCGGCCGATGGTGGATCCGTTGACGGGCAAGATCGTGTTCGCGCGCTGGTGGCGCAACCATCGCTTCGCTCTCAACGACATGAGCACCGTGCCTGATCCACGCGGTGGCTATATCCGCAAGGACGGCCTGACGACTGACCGCAACGTCCAACTCACGGGCGATCCGGAGTATGCGGATTTTCTATGGCGCAACGCCTGGCACCTCGCGTCCATCAACCCCGACGGCACGGACGTACAGATGTGGAGCGGATTCTTCCGCGACGAAGAGGCCAACCACGTCTACGGTGGGACGTTCATACCATCCGGCGAGTTCGTCGCCAACTTCTTCCCGATGTACAACATGACCGAAGCGGCTGGCTTCGGTGGTTTGCGCCTGTATCGCCGCGGCGGCCAGCGATATGTGAGGTTGATGGGTGTGACCGACCTGACCGGCCAGGCCTATCATTGCCCCAACCCGAACGACTGCTCGTACGGCATCTTCAGAGGTGAATACTTCACCGAGCCGGAAGCGCTGCCCACCGGCGGGCTGATCGTGTCGTGGGCGAATGACATCGATCAGGACTACGGCCTCTACGTCGTGAACATGGACGGCACGGGGCGGCAGTTGCTCTACGATCAGCCGGGCACAACCGAGCTGCGCGCTCGCCTGATTCGCCAGCGGCCGCTCCCACCGGTGATCCCCGATAAAGTCACGCAGACACCGAACCCGCTGCCGCCGCCGGCCAACGGCCCCTACAACCAGGACGGCACGTTCATCTTCAACGCGCTCAACGTCTACGGCAATGGGCCGGTGGACATGGACATCGTGAATGCGCCTGCGGTGGGCTCGGCAGCTAGAATCCGCTTCTTCATAGACCACCAGCGCCAGAGCCCCGGCTCGTTCCCGAACATAGACTGGCCGATTTTGCTGGCCGAGCTACCGGTCAGTCCTGCTGGCGCCGTCCAAAATCCGGCTGCGCCGGCCAACGTGCCGCTCTTCGAGCAGATTCGTGCGCCGAACAATACCGTGCCGCTGACCGGCGACTCGGGCGCGGCGCATGTAGCCGGGATGAATTACGGCCGGCCCGGTGAGAATGCGCGTTGCATGGGCTGCCACGCCGGCCACAGCATGATCCCTCTGCCGGCAAACGACGCCGATGCGCAATGGTCGAACCTCGCCCCTGGCGCGGCCGTCGTCGTCTCGTCATCGCGCGATCCCCGATACAACACCGGCGTCAACGACCGTCGGGTGATGAAGGGCGAGATCTGGCGCTACTGGACCAGTGCGCCTGGTCGGCAGGGCAACCAGTGGGTGAAGCTGATCTTCCCCGTGCCGGTCACCGTGCGCGCTGTGCGGCTATACAACCCGCGCCAGGGTGACGAGGCCAACTCCACATTGCAGGTGCAAAGCACGACCGTGCGCCTGTTCAGCGACACTGCCGGCACGAACGCAGTAGCTGTTCAGAGCACCGGCCCACTCTCCGTTGCCGGCACAACCGTCAGCTTCCCTGACGTGAAGGCGCGCGTGGTGATGGTGGAAATCACGGGGATGACCGGCACGTTCTACGGCGCGCGCGTCGCCAGCATCGCTGAGATCGAGGTCATTGCACGCGGCGAGCAACCGTAACCGCTCATGAGCGTGTTGGACTGGCTGCAAGCGACAAAAATACACGCCCTGACCAAATGGGTCAGGGCGTGTATATGACAGTGCGCTCGCACAAGCCTTATTGCTGCGCGGTAGTTGCCGGCGCTGGCGTCGCGGACGTCCCGGTTTGCTTGGGACGAATGAGCATCACTGGGATCTTCGCGCCACGCACGACCTTTTCGGCCACGCTACCCAACAACCAACGCTCCATGCCGCTGCGGCCGTGTGTAGACATGACGATCAAATCGGCACCTGCCTCCTCTGCGCGGTCGAGGATCGCATCGGCGACCGGTCCTTCGAGCACCGCCGTCGTCACTGCAACCGGTGTCGCTGTTTGCAGACCGACCGCTACTTTTTGCAAGTATTCCTCGCAATGTGCGCGGTCGCTATCGTATAGGCTGGCCAGCGTAGCCGGGTCGTTGACGTAGACGTAGCTCGACGGATGCACGGCGATGCGCAAAAGCTCGATTTGCCCGCCGGAGCATTCGGCCAGCATCTGCGCGTAGGGCAGGGCACCTTCGGCGAACCGTGAGCCGTCCAGCGGCACCAGGATCTTCTTGAAGCCCAGAGATGCGTTCGACATGGCTGCCTCCTGACAGGTGCACGAGCGCGCTGCCTATCGCTTCCAGCCTAAGTGAAGCCGGCGATCGACGCATCGGACGAAAGAGCAGTCCGGCCCTGTGCGAGCGGCCAGTCTGCCGGCCTCAGCCCAGGTAGCCGTTCAACTCGCGGATGAGCACTTGCATCGCCTCCGGGATGCTGCCGTCGAATACCTCTACCGATTGCACCTTGCGCCCCACGCGACCGACGATCTCGTAAGCATAGGCGTCGGGGGGCTGCGCGCCTCGACCGATGCGTGCCGATTCTTGGTCGAGACCGCTTTGCGCGAGGATGATGCGTAGCTGCGAGAGCTGCTGCTTGGTCAGTCGAGCTGGTTGTTGTTTGCGCGACGTCGCTCTCCGGCCGGCCGCGTTGCTCTCCGGACCTGCTTCGACCGAACGGACGATGCGCCCATCAGTGCGCACGGTCACCGTGCGCGAGCTAAAGCTCAATCCGCCGCTCTTGCGCATCACGACCAAGGCGCCCTTCGGCAGGCTCAGCTTTACTTCGGACTCGGCCGGCGCTGCTTGCTTGTGGTGGCCGGGACGCCTGGCCTCCTGAGGCGCAGGCTTCTCCGCCTCATCGGCTAGCGAGCCGAGCACGATGCCCGGCTGGTCGGACTCGATTTTCTTGCCGATTGTTTTCATTGCAACCTCACCGACTGAACAATGGCGTCGAGCCAGTTTCGATTGCGCGCCATCTCGCTCTCCGGTGTAGCGAGCGAGATGTAGAACACGTGATCTTTGGTGACGACGATGTATTCGCGTGCGACGACGACGACGGGCAGCGATGCGCGGCGCGGCTCGTCCGCCGGTTGCACCACATAGGTGTAGTCGTATTGCATCGCCCGCTCGCCGCCAACAGTTGTCTCGTTGTTCGATATGAAGTGATAGCCCATCAACGTCTGACGCTGCTCCACGCGTTGGTCCAGCAACGTCTGCAACGTCGGTGGTGCGGCCGGGTCCAGCTCGCGGCTGTCCACCGTCAACGTAGCCTTGAAGGCCGATTCGGTCAACGGATTCTGCACCTTGAGCAGCGGCGCGTCGAGCAGCGATTCTGCGTCTACCCAACCGGCAGGATAGGCGATGCTGAACGGTTGGTCGGAGGCGGTGAAGGTCTTCGTCCGTGAGGTCACGCTTTGCTGTAGGAGCGCGCCGAGCAACAGAGCAATCACCGTGATGATGGCCACGCCGACGTCTTTGCGTAGGTAGCGGATTTGCCAGAGTCGCTGCGGCGCAGTAGATTGTGCTTGGGCCATGTGATTTCTCCTGGATCAATCGAGGGTTGAGCGCTTCAGCGTCACCTCCGTGGCCTGCCGCATCAGCACCGCCAGCGCCAGGAAGGTGGCCAGCGCCACGACAAATCCGAGCACCAGCGAGCGCCAGGGCTCGACAGTGAGGCCAGAGGCCGCGACTTCGCCGATCAGCCAGCTGAAGATGCCGTTGAGCGCGGCGGTGACCATGAAGCCGAACGGCACCCACCACGTTGGCTTGTGTGCAAACTTCGCCTCGGCCATGAACCAACCCAGCAACCCACCGAACGACGCCATGGCCAACGCTGTAGTGACTGTCTGCACCACGCCGGGCGCCAGCTCCACGCCCTGGTTCTCGATGATGTAGCGCAGGTTGAGCATGGTCGCGATGCCGAGGCCGGCAACCGAGCCGTACACCACGCCATCCATGCGCTCGTCGAACTCGTCGGTCGCATACACCATGCGCACCGCCACATAGGTAATGGCGGTGTAGGTCACCGAAGTGATGAGGATCGAAGCGGCCAGTGACGTCCCGATGCTGTACGCGGCCCATTCCTGCACGCGGAACCAGTCGTAGATCAGCCGGCGCGCAATCACATCGGTCAATAAAAATGCAGTCATGAACACCAGCCCGAGGTGATGTTTAGGCTCCGGCTCCAGCCGATCTTGGCGGTAGAAGTAAGCCATCCACAGCGTCGTGGGCACAATGGCCAGGAATAGTCCCAGCAGGATGCGCACCGTCTGCGTCGGCTCGGTGATTAGGTTGGCGAGGAGTGCCACGATGGCAGCAAAGATCGCCATGCCGACCAGTTGCACCACCACGGAGCGCCAAAAGCCGGGATGCGGCTTGTTCACCATTGCAAAGGCGCGGTCGCTGTATACCCGGCCGCCGAGGATGTTGTAAGGCGGATACACCGGCTCTCCGGTGATGCAACAGTATCGTTGTTCGGTTTGTTGTTCGGAGGGTTGCTGCTCAGCCATATTCGTTCGTCCGGGAGCGCTCAGCCAATCTCCAAGTCTCTAAATCATCCACTATCCCCAATGCTCACCGGCTGCGCCGCATAGTGGCATCCAGTGGGAAGGGGTTGGAGGCGTTGCCTGGGACGGATGCGGAGTCGTTGGCGACGATTGGCCGATAGCCGCGCGCGATAATGATGACGCTATACGTTTGCCCGCTCTGGATGGGCTTGTCGGTGCGGAAGAAGCCGCTCTGGTCGGTGACTGCCATCGCGCTGATTTCATCGGAGGTCACCGAATCATCCGCTGCGGCTTGAGAGGCACTAACGCCTGGCTTCATGATGAACACTTGTGCGCCGTAAATGCCCCGGCCTGTATCGGCGTCGGTCACCTTGCCCTGCATATAGACCAGGTTGCTGGCCGAGGTCTGCGGCGCAGCCGGCCCCTGGCCGGTCGTGCAGGCGATCATGCTGACTTCGTCCACGAAGAAGCTGCTGATGTTGCCGCGTGGATTCTCGGCGGCGAAGGCCAGCCGGATGGTCTTGCCGGCCAGCTCCGATACGTCGAAGCGCGCCTTGCGCCAGGTGTCGTCCCCGCTTTGGGAAGTCAACTGCTCGATTGCGCCGAGTAGGTCGCCGCGCTCATTGGCCACCAGCACGCTGAACCGGGCCGGATCGGGGGTGCCGAACAGTGAGCCCAACAGGCCTCCAGCGGTCTCTTCGTGGATCAAGCGGTAGTAGCTAAACTCCACGCGCGTGGCGTTGGCCGGTAAGCGGATCTGCTGATAGATGATCTGAGTGGTCTCCTGATCGGTGCCGCCGAGCCAGGCGCTGCGGTCGCCGGCATAGGATAGCTCGGAATCAATGATCTGGCCCTTCGATTCCTGCACCCACGGTTGGCCCGATTCGAACCCACCATCGGCGACGACTTCGACACAGCCGGACGGCAGCGGTGCGGGCGCTGGTGTGGTTTGCGCGCCCCCCTTGGCGTCTACAGGCGGGCTGTTCGTTGAGGGCGGGCGCGGCGTGGTATCGCCACCGATGTTGATGCCCACCTGGTTGAAGGCGTTGCGCACCGCGTCCACTTCGGCCTGACCGTACAGATCTGTTGCTGCGCGCACGGTTGCATTGGCTGCCTGTAGGAAGTTGCTGCGCGGAGTGAGGTATTGCGTGAGCGCGCGGTAGTAGATTTGCTCCATCTTCTCCAGGCCGACCGCCTGGGCGATCAGGTATGCAACGTGGTTCGGGATACCGCTGTTGATATGCACACCGCCGTTGTCGGCGCGCCGGCTGATGGGCAGGTTCGCATATTCGCGCATCGTGCGCGGCTGACCGACGCCGGCCAGCGGGTTACGCGGGTCGTACAGGCCACCGAGAGTCGGGTCTTCCAGGCTACGCAGCTTGGGCGCTGGATAGGGCGGCGACTTGACCACCGCTTCGCCGATAGACCAGTTGCCTCGGTCAATCAACGCGCCAAATATATCGGCATACGACTCATTTAGCGCGCCGGACTGGCCTTCGTAGATCAGATCGGCGGTGCTGTTGATCACGCCGTGGGTGAACTCGTGGCCAACGACGTCGAGGCCGTAGGGCAGAGGCCGGAAGATGCGCCCGCCGTCGCCGTAGATCATCTGTTGTGCCTCGCCAATCCACGCTGCATTCTCGGCGTCGGAAGGATCGCTGCCGTAGTTCACCGTTGAGACCAGCGGCATGCCGCGTCCGTCAATGCTGTCGCGCTTGAACTTAGTCCAGAAGTACTCATACACCTTGGCTGCGCCGTCGTGAGCGGCTTGAGCGATCGGGTCGCGCGAGCGCTGACCTTCGTCAATGACCAGTCGCCCTGGGATGTTGGTGCTATTCCGTGCAGAGTAGGTCAGGCGACGCATCACCGGATGCGCGAATTGCACGTGGTGCACCACCACTGGCCGGCGCGCGTTGACGAAGAAATCCCACTCGCCCAGCGGCGACTTGCTCAAAATCTTCACCCGCCAGGTGAGCGTGGCCTTGTTGTTGCCGTCCACATAGACCGTCAGCGCAGTGCGATGCTTATAGACCTCGATCTCGGCGCGCTCAGCCTCGTCGGGCGTGAACTGGTTGTTCATCAAGTCCTGGATGGCCAGCGTCTCGGCCTCTGCCTCGGTCAAGACCGGCTGCGTCTCGACGTTGATGCCAGGGGCGTATTGACCGTTGACCGCGACGATCGCCTCGCTTGGGTCGAGATGCACTACAAGCTGCCGGCCGAACACCGGCAGGCCCTTGTAAGTCTGGGTCAGTCGCACGTGCGCGTAGTTCAACTGCGCGTCGGGCTCGATGCGCAGGAGGGTCAGCTCGTCCATGACGCTGCCCAGCTTGAAGAGCGCACGGTTGGCATCCAAAAAGCCGCGCGCGATAGCAGCCGGATTGCCACGTTCAGCGGCCGTCGGTGTGTAGGGCAGGCGCTTGGATGGATCGCCGGGGGTGAGGAATTCCGGGATGCCGGTCACCGGATCCCACTGTGCATGCAGTGGCACGCCGGTGCGCGCCTGCAATGCCAAGAAGGCATCCCACGGCGAGGGTTGATGAGTGACCGGTTGACCCCGAGACGCAGGCGGCGTCCAAGTCAATGCGCGCGCCGGGGGCGTCGCTAGCGCAGCCGACGGGAAGATTGAACTGAGGACGAGCCCGCTAATGACGAGGACGTTGAGGCCGGCGATGATAAAGAGTAACGATGGCCGCTTGGCAGGCGCACTGTTCATTCACGCTCCAGACTTTGACTGTTAACTTACTCACAAACGAACGGATGCGTTGACGAGGATCGAGAGCAGCACGACCTACGGCCACGCACGCAGCTTTCAAAAGTCTACACGCCGATGCGCTGCTACGCAACCATTTGCCAACAACAAAAGAAACCAGGTTTCTTCAAGAAACCTGGTTTCGTTGTGGATTACGGCACCGGCTCTACGATGATCTCGACGCCGGTTGCCGGTGCGCCGCGTGTCAGGACGCTACTGCGCGTGGTGCTCATCCAGGCCAGCTCGCCGCCAACGGTGATCCGCGCCGACACAGCATACGTCATGCGCTGATCTATCTGCGTCGGGTCATAGACCAGTTCGAACGGAATCGGCACCTGCGCGCCGTTTGCCCGAATGGTCTGTGAGGCGATGACCGTCGCGGCCACATCTTGCTTCGACACATCGGCCAGTTGCACCTCGATGATCGCGTCGGACGGGAGCGCTACGCGTTGGAGATATGTCACTGTTCCGGTAATCACAGCCCGATTCTCCGGTTGAACCGGCGTGCCGCTGCTTGCGCGCTCGCGGCAGTCGTTAGCGACGACAACATTGTTCTGCGCATCGACCAAGAAGCCGTTTGGCCCCTTGCTGCGCCATTCCCAGATGCCGTCGTCGTAGCGGATGCCCGAAGCGCTGGGCACTTGAGGCAGCACCCAGGTCTGGCCGTCGAAGGTGACCTCTGCGCTATTAGCGCTGTAGACTACCTTCACCGTCTTGCCGCCGGCGCAGTCGTATTCGACTGTGCGACTCTCGGCACCTGTCGTGCTGCCAGGGCTGGTCACCTGCTCAACGACGATCTCGATGCCGGTTGACGGCGCGCCTGGGGTGAATACCGGGATGATCTTCGTGCTGATCCACGTCAGCTGGCCATCCTCTGTGATGCGCGCCGCAACCGAGTAGCGCCCGCGCGGCTGAATAGCAGCAGGATCGTATTTCAACTCGAAGGGGATGGGCACTTGGGCACCACCAGCTGTAATCGTCTGCGAGGCGATGATCTTCGCCGGCGCGTCGGCGATTGCGATATCGGCGAGCTGCACCTCGATGACAGCACTGGGAGGCAGGGCGATGCGCGGCAGATAGGTCACCGTGCCCGTGAGCACGCCGATGAGCGACGGCTCGGTAGGCGATGCGCCGGCAGGCGTGCGTGCGACGCAACTGCCGACGAGCACCTGGCCGGACTTAGCATCGGCAAGCGTCGCTTCATCCCCCTTGCCGCGCAACTCCCATTTATCGTTGGTATAGCGGATGCCGCTGGCGGCTGGGCGTTGTAGCAATACCTCCATTGCGCCGTCGAACTCCACGGCGGCGGCATTCTTGCTGTAGGTCACGCGCATTGTTTTACCCTCGGCACAGGTGTAGGTCACGATATTTGTTTCGCCAGTCGCCGAGACGAGTCTGCCGCCGTCGAGCAGGTAATCAAGCGTGGTTGGCATGCTGGGCCGAGCGGTCATTGGTTCCTCCGGTTTACGGTCTAGGAATTTCAACGTCACCACGCTATCGGTGATGGCGAGGCCGGTAACGACCACCCGGTCGCCGAACAAGACGCAATCCGTCGCTTGCGCTTTGTAGAGCTGATTGAATACGGTGCACAGGTAGAAGAGCGTTCCTTCACCTTCGCCGCTGACGGCTATGACGACGGCCGAATCGAGCGAACCGTCGCCGTCTAGATCGCCATTGGCGCGCGGGGCGGGTAGGATGCGCGCAGTCAAGTCGCTGGCGGGATCGCGGTATCGGCCAAGGGAGAAGCGCGCGCTGCCGCCTGGCGCGGCCGGCAATGGGTAGGTCGTGTTGTTCAGGTCGGCGCTTGCCAACGGCGCCGAGGCGAACAAAGCGTTACTCGCGTTCAGCTTGAAGCGTCGCGTGACTGGGATCGTCGGCCGCGCCGACATCGGCTGGTCGAAGCGGCGGTCGAAGTAACTCGCGATGATCTCGCCGTTGCGCGCGATGTTGATCGTGCGCATACGGATGCGATCGCCGAGGAGCGCGCTGGAGACAGGCTTCGCCGTCCCGCCGTCGTTCAACACGGCTGCGAGATACGAGAGCACGCCGCTGGCGCCGGTGTTCACGATCAGCGCGACGACGGCGTCGGTTGCGCTATCGCCGTTCAGGTCGCCGCTGGCCTGTGGATTAGCGAGCGTGACGCTAATTTGATTCTGCGGGTCTTCGAACTTGCCGTCCTTGAGCTGGATGGATCCACCGGGGACGACCTCGAGCGGATAAGTCGCGTTGATCAATGCTTGCTGGGTCAACCGGGGAGCGGGCGACTGTGCAAGGGCAGGCGTGCACATTACGGCTACTGCGAGGGCCCACGCAAGCGATGCGCTGGCAACTGCTCTGGGGGAGAAGGTTCGCGTCATGGTGAAGAATATGACCTCCAATTCTGGGCATTTAATGGTGCAGGGGCCTTGCGGATAACCGAATAGCCCGGCGCTTCATCCCTAACTCTATCAGAGGTATTGTCTTTCACACTCGCGTCGCTACGACCACGTCCCATGGTTCGAGCATGAATCGTCTGGCCGTTTTGCCACTCAGGTGATCTTTGGCGCGCCAGGGCAGGGTGACCGACTTCGGTTCGGCATTGTTGATCAGTATGTAGGCTTGGCCACGACGCATCACGTGCACACTGGCCGGCAGGCCGGGCAGCACCGGCTCGACGCCCGCCTGTGCAACGATCCACCCGATCAGGCTGTCTTGCAAAGCGTCGTCGAGCCATGCACCCACCATGTAGGCTGTTCCGCCGCTTGGCGAATGTGTGTGCATTGTGATCGCCGCCTGACCATCCAGCCAGCCATTCGACGCGCCGTAGCGCGCCAGCACCGCTGTATCCCTACGCGGGACGAGCCACTCGGCCCAAGTATGGGCAGTGCCTGCCGGCAGCAACTTAGGTCGCTTGCCCGTCTCGTTGCTGCGGATCATGGATTTGATGTCAACCGGCTCGCGCAGGGCATAGTACTCCTCGACGTGTGCGCCGGCGATTGCCTGCAACAGCGCGGGCTGACGTTGCGGCCGCAGCGCATTGTCCGGCGTCTTCATACCGCTCCGCACACCAAGCACCAGATGCCCGCCGCCCTCGACGAAGCGAATCAGCTCATTCGCAATCGCTTCATCGAGAATGTGCGGCGCGGCAATGACGAGCTTGTAGCCGTCGAGCATGGCGCGCGTGGATAGAACGTCCACGGCGATGTTGCGCCTGGAGAGCGGGCGATAAAAGCTGACTAGGTACTGCAGTGGGTCGAAGTCGGCGTGATGGCGTTGAAAGTCGAGCGCCCAACGATCTTCGTAGGAATGTAAGACTGCGACGCTTGCCTCCACCGATGTATCGTCGAACAGATGGCCAGCCTGCCGGAATTCCCGACCGGTACGACTGATCTCTGCATAGATCGGGCGTGGATCGCCGTCCGGCGCAATGAGCGAGCCGTGGTATTGCTCCTGTCCGTTCAGCGCGTTGCGCCACTGCCAGTAGCACACCGCCTCGGCGCCGTGTGCTACGGCATTCCAGGCCGCAGCGCGCGTCTCGCCGCGGTCCTGAGCGCTGTTGATCGGCGCCCAGTTTACGCTGCCCGGCTGGGTCTCGATCAGCCAGAAGTTCTTTCGCTTGAAGCCGCGCGTGAGATCGTGGCCGGCGCTGTCGTGAGCGAAATCCAGATGGCCGGCAGGATAGTACTGATCCCACGAAGCAAAGTCCAGGTCTGCGCTCAACACATAGTGGTCGAAGCCATCGAAGAAGCCCATGAAGTT
Organism: uncultured Anaerolineae bacterium; assembly: GCA_937959265.1. Lineage (GTDB taxonomy): Bacteria > Chloroflexota > Anaerolineae > J036 > Brachytrichaceae > JAAFGM01. The sequence goes on from CALGMA010000034.1 coordinate 27,607, forward strand.
GTGGGTGATCCACTGCGACGGCGTGGCATTGGCGCGAATGACTTCGATTTGGTTGAGTTGGAAGCGCCGATAGGCTTCGGTGATGAATTGGCGCCACTTCAGGCGCAGAGCGGGATTGTGCGGCTGGCCGAACCCATGCGTGCCCTGGATCGGCAAAGGAATCTGCGTCCAATCGCTATAGGTCTGCGACCAATAGGCCGTCGCCCAAGCTGCGTTGAGCGCGTCCAGCGATCCGTAGCGCTGGCGCAGCCAGTTTTGAAATGCGCGCCGGGCATCCTCGCTGTAGCTGACAGTGTTGTACTCGTTGTCAATTTGCCAGCCGATCACGTGCGCATCATGGCCGAAGCAAATCGCCAACTTTTCGGCGATGCGCCGGCAAAACGCCAGATAACGCTCGCTGGTCACGTCGTAGTGACAGCGCGTGCCATGCGTGGCCGGACGGCCGTCGGCGTTCACGGCCAGCACGTCGGGGTAGGCCTGGGTCATCCAGGCTGGTGGAGCCGCGGTCGGCGTGCCGATCACAACCGCCAAACCATGGTCGGCGGCCAGGGCAATAGCGCGCTCCAGCCAGCCGAGGTTGAACGCGCCTTCGCGCGGCTCCAGGCTGGACCAGGCGAACTCACCCACACGCACGACGGTCAATCCGGCATCGCGCATCAACTTCACGTCTTCGCCCCAGCGTGTTTCGGGCCAGTGCTCGGGGTACCATGCAGCGCCAAGGTGTAGAGGCATAGGGTCGCTCCTGTGCATTGTGTATCACGTTGTGTGCGGTGAGCCTACCAGTCCATCCTGCGGATCCTGTCTCGACAATTTAGCCTTTCACCCCGCTGCTGGTCACGCTCTCCACGTAATAGCGCTGGGCAAGGATGAACACGATCGTGGGCGGGATGATGGCGATGGCTGCGCCGGCCAGAATCAAGTTAGGGCTGTCGCTGGCGCGCCCGCGCAGCACGTTCAGCGCCAGCGTCAACACCTGCGCGCGCGTGTTGCCGGTGTTCACCACCACCAACGGCCAGAAGAAGCTGTTCCAGGCATACAAGAAAGTGAACGTCGCCAGCGTCGCCAGCGCCGGCACGCTGGCTGGGATGAAGATGCGCATCAGGATGGACCAGCGCGATGCACCGTCTATCAGCGCCGCTTCCTCGATTTCTTTCGGGATGGTGATGAAGAACTGGCGCATCAGGAAGGTGCCGTAGGCCGTATACAGCCAGGGGAGGATCAGCGCCGGCATCGCGTTCACCCAGCCGATGACCACCATGAGCTGATACAGCGGGATGATGAGCACCACGAACGGCACCATGATCGTGCCCAGGTAGAGTAAGAATATCTGATCGCGGCCGGGGAACTTCAGCCGAGCGAAGGCATACCCCCCCAGCACGCTGGTGACGATTTGGCCGATCACCGTCAGGATGGTGATCATGGCCGTATTGGTCAGTGCGCGGTCGAAACCGAGCAGGTTAACCACCTCGGCATAGTTTTCGGGATGCGCTGTGACGCGCGTGACCGGCTGGCTCAGCCGCACGTTGGCCAGCGCCGTCTCGTCGGGGTTGGCCGGATTGACGAACCTGCCGACTGCTGTACGGGTGAGCACCACCATCTCGGCGATTGCCCCGTTCACTTCAACCTCATACACCGGCACGGCTTGGCCACCGACGACCACCTCTCTGGGCGTTGCGCCGCCGGCCACCCTGACCTCGCCGAAGCGGCGGATGACCGTGTTGTTCGCGTCCGGCTGGCCGGCTGCGTCGAGCGGCGCAAAGATCCCTACGCGGATGTTCTCCTCGACCAACGCCATTTGCTTGGTCTCTCCCGACTCGCCCACGATGTTGTAGAGCGGCAGCGGCCGGTCGAAGCCTGACAGCTCGACCGTGACCTGCTCGGTCGGCAGCAGACGCGGCGGATAGCTGAATGTGTCCGCGGCCGTCTTGAGCGAGGTGAACAGCATCACCAGAAATGGGAAGAGCATGATCGCTGCGAAGATCGTCAGGATCGCGTAGATCACGACGGCGCGGATGGTGCGCGTGGCTCGGTAGCTCATGGCAGGGTCAAGGATCGGAGGCGAGGTTCAGAGAAAGGTGTCACATATCGTATGCGCCGCTGGCGCGCCGCTGCCGGCGGAACTGGAACAACGTGAAGGCAAAGATCACGACGAACAACACCCATGCCAGCGCGCTCGCATAGCCCTGGCGAAAGCTCTGGAAGCCGTTCTGATACAGGTTGAGCGTCATCGTCAGCGTAGATGTGCCCGGCCCGCCGGTGCCGTTGCTGACGATGAACACTTGGTCGAACACCTGTAGCGCCTGGATCGTCGTGGTGATGAGCACGTAGAGCGTGGTCGGCGCGAGCATAGGCAGCGTGACGTTGAAGAACTGCTGGCGCGGATTGGCGCCGTCCACTGTGGCGGCTTCGTACAGCTCGCGCGGGATGGTCTGCAGGCCGGCCAGGAACAGTACCGTGTTGAAGCCCAACCACTGCCACGCGCTCATGATTACCACTGAAAGCAGCGCGTAGTCACTATCGGCCAGCCAACGAATTTGCGGGTCCTTAATGTTCGTCCCGAAGACGCTGTTGATGAAGTTGACGGCGCTGGTGATGAAGTAGTTGATCCAGCCGACCTGCGAGTTGTACATCCACTGCCAGATGAGCGCGACGCCGACCACCGCAGCCACGCTGGGGATGAAGTAGAGCGTGCGGTAAATGCGCATGCCCGGCAAACGGCTGTTCAGCAAAGTAGCCAGCAGCAGCGCCGGCACGACCGCAAGCGGCACGGCCAGCAAGCCGAACACCAGCGTATTGCGCAGCGAGATCCAGAAGCGCTTGTCCTCCGCCCCGATCAGGTAGCCCTGGCCGAGCAGATTGACGCGGAATAACTCATCATACACCTGCACATCCATCGCCTGGTTCGCCGGCTGATCCGGCGTCGCCAATGGCTGCACGGTCAGGTTGAACACGCGCCGGTAATTGTCCAGCCCCACCCAGTCGCGCTTGTTGAACGAATCCCAGTTGGTGAAGCTGACGTAGAGTGAGAACAGCAATGGGCCGGCGAAGAACAGTGTGAAGCCCAGCAGGTTGGGCGAGAGGAACAACCATCCGTTCAACCGCTCACTGTGGATGTTCTTCGCCCCCATCGCCTGCGCGCTCTCGCCTCGCCACATGCTCCACAACATGTAGCCTAAAACCACTGCGCCGGCCGTGAGCGCCAGCGGGAACAGGCCGCTGCTCGCATACTTGCCGGGGATCGAGGCCAGCGCCGGCACAACGCCGGCCGTTAGCACAAAGCCGATTGCGCTGATCGCCATCAGCACCCGCCCCAGGGTTCGGCGCGCTGTGGGCACGGGGCGTTCACGCAGCTCGGTCGCTGCAACGAAGTAGCCCACGATGAGCAGCGCCCCCATCAGGAAGGGGACGCCGCGCGCCATGTAGTCGGCCAGGTCGTCCAGCCCCATGAACAGGCCGAGCACGTGCGCCAGGCCGATCAAGCAGGCAAGAAATAGAACGTAGTTGACGACGAGCGACAGCGTGCGCCCGAGGTGATTGCGCCGCAAGATCAGGGCTACAGCGGTTCCGCTGCCAAGCGCCAAGAGCGCCTGCGCGACTGCAAGGGCAATCGTGAGCAGGTCAAGCGCAGATGCGCTGGCCACGCTGGCCAGCGCGCCGGCCATTAGCAGGATGCACAACGCAGCGTGCCACACCATGAGCACGGCCAGCGCCGCATGATCGCGGCGGCGGCCAGAGGGAAGCGCGGTGGTCGCGGAAATCATGACGCTTTCGATTCTGGCACAGACGAAATCAGCCAGCAACGTCGCGCGCGGCGAAGCGATGCTGGCTGATTGACGTCTGGCAAGCGCGCAGGCCAGTCCTTGGCTTCTTACTTGTTGAAAGCCTTGCCGGCTTCGTCGCAGATGGTCTTACCGAAGTCCTCCACCGACAGCTTGCCAGTCAACACATCGCTGACCTTTGCGCCCATGGCGTTATCGAAGTCCGGCCAGCTCCCCGTCCATAGCGGGCCTTCGGCAGTGGGCTTGTCGGCCAGGCCGTTCAGGAAAGCCTGATTGTTCTTCTCCGGCAGGATCTTCAGAAATTCCGCGAACACAGCCTCGCCTACGCGGCTAGGGATGTTGGTGCCACGCGCGGCGACCTTCGCCTGAATGTCCGGCTGGGTCAGTGCATTAACCACCTTCCAGGCTGCCTCGGGGTGCTTGGTGTTCTTGTTCACGACGTAAGCGCCCCAGAACAACCAGTTGCCCATGTGGCCGCTCGGGCCTTTCGGCAGCTCCACCACATCCCAGTTGAACGTGACCGTGCTGATGCCGGGCGTGGCCCAGCGGCCGTTCTGGAACATGCCGACCTTGCCGGCGCGGAAGGGCGGCTCGCTGTCTTCGCCATAGGGCACGGCTATGCCGGCGTCATACAGGCTGCGCGCGAAGGCTAGCCCTTCTAGCGACTCTTTGCTATTCAGGTTGCAGGCGTTGCGCTCCGCGTTGAAGAAACCGCCGCCGGCCGAGTTCATGAACGCGCCAAACGGTCCCCACCATGCGTTCATGCCATAGCCCTTGATGTCGCCGCCGAGCGCGTTCACCTTCTCGGCCACTTCTTTGAAAGCGGCCCAGTCCCATTTACCCTCTTTGGCCAACTCGCGCGGGTCGGGCGCGCCGGCTTCGTTAATGAGGTCAAGGTTCAGATAAAGTACGAACGTGGATACGTCGCGCGGCAGACCCCACAGCACCTCGCCTGGCTTACCGGTCGCGGGGTTGTAAGTCAGGTGGAACATCGGCTCGGGGTAGTAATTCAAGTCGCTGTAACCCTCGGTGGCACTGGCGTATGGGCGCAGATCGAGCAACAGGCCGCGCTGGACGAAATCGGCGATGTCGGTGCCGGGGATCCAGAACACGTCGGGCGCGGTGCCGGCGGCCAGCTCGGTGCGCAGCACGTCCTGGTAGCTGGCAGTCTCGCTGCCGCCTGGTTCATAGGTCAACTTGATGCCCAACTTCTGTGCGACTTCGTCGCTGATGCTGGCGTATACGTCGGCTTCCTCTTTGTTGTCGGGTCGTGTGCGCCAGCGCAGGCTAATCTCAGCGGGTGCCGCCGGCGCCTCTGTGGCAGCCGGTTGAGCCGGTTGGGCGGGCTGAGCCGGTTGCGCCGGCGGCGCGACAGGCGCTGCACAGGCAGCCAGGGTCAGGCCGGCAGCGGCCATCAAGCCGATCAGACGATACGTGGTCTTCATGCTTCCTCTCCTTTGCGTGAAATGTGCGAACTTACCCGAGTGACGGTGAAGATGCGAAAGCGAGAGGCAGGGGACGATGGGACGCGACGGCCTCTCGCCTTACGCCGAACTGAAACTGCTCCGCTGGCAGCAGGAGCAACGCGATGGAGCGCGATGCAGCAGCGATGCGGACACAAGCGCAGAGGATGCGGATGACGGACGCGATATCCAGATCGAAGAACCGGGACGAAAGGCGATCGCACATCGCAACGCTCATCAAGCTCCTGACATTACGACCGATCGCGCGAAAGCGCGTGCTGTCGTAAAATCCCGATAACGTTCACAGTTTTACCACAAGCATGGCAAAAGTCAATCACCCACGTCGCGTGACCATTCGCGAAGTCGCAGCACAAGCCGGCGTGTCGGTGCAGACCGTCTCGCGCGTCGTGAACAGCCACCCTGACGTCGCGGACGAGACTCGCGCGCGGGTGCAAGAGGTGATTACCCGGCTGCGCTACCGCCCCAACGGCATCGCTCGCAGCCTGGCTGCGCAGAGCAGCCAGATGCTCGGCGTGGTCGCCAGCGGCTTCCAGTTGTTCGGCCCCGCACAACTGCTCACCGGCATCGAGCAACAAGCCACCGAACTCGGCTGGCACTTGATGTTGCAAATCGTGGACCCCGCTAAATCGAACGACTACGACCGTGTGGCTGCCAACCTGATCTCGCAAAATGTCGCGGGGGTGATCTGGGCGTATCCCGAACTGACCGGAGAACGCGAGCGCGCCTTTCATCAGCAGATTCAGCCGCATGCGCCCATCGTCTTCCTCAGCATGGGGCCACAGCCCGGCTCGGCCGTGCTGAACGTGGACAATCGCCACGGCGCACGCCTGGCTACCGAGCACCTGGTCGCGCGCGGCTATCGCCACATCGGCATCATTACCGGGCCGATGTCGCTCTGGTCGGCGCAACAACGCAAACTGGGATGGCAGGATGCACTGGCGTCGGCCAGGCTGCCGCATCACAGCCGGCAAGTGGTCGAAGGCGACTGGAGCGCTGCCGGCGGCGACGCCGGCTTGATGCGGCTGATTGCGCAATTCCCGCAGCTCGACGCCGTGTTCGCCAGCAACGATCAGATGGCGCTGGGTGTCCTGAAGGCGGCAGATCAATTGGGACGGCGTGTGCCCGACGACCTGGGCGTAGTGGGCTTCGATGACATCCCCGAATCGGCGTTCTTCAAGCCGGCGCTGACCACAGTGCATCACGAATTGATGGAGCTGGGCCGACTGGCCGTGCGCGAACTCCATCGAGTGATCGAGGCGCAGCGCGAGGGCAAACCGGCGATGGCCGCCTCGGTGGTGTTGCAGCCGCGGCTGGTGGTGCGGGAGAGCGCATGAGCGGTCAGCGCCCCTCCGTATAATCACTGCGTATGACCAGGCGCATCGTAGCGCTGGTGGACGATCTATTCTTCCAGCAACCCATTGAGTCGGCGGCGCAACGGCTAGGCTATGCGGTCGAGTTCGCTGAGCCGACGAATGACGTGGTGGCCTACCTCGTCGCGCGGCAGCCGTGGCTCATCATCGTTGATCTGAACGTGAGGTCGGCGGACTGGGAGAGCTGGGTGATGGCGGCCAAGACCAGTCCGGCGACGCGCAAGATGCCCATACTCGCTTTCGGCTCGCATACAGACGCAGCCAGCATCGCGCGGGCGCGTAAGGCCGGCTGCGATGCCGTGGTCAGCAACGGCGCGTTCATAGCTAACCCGGCCGACATGATCCAAACGCACGCCCGGCCGGACGAGAGCGAGGCGCTGCGCCGCCAGGCCCAGGAGCCGTTGCCCGAACTGGCGCGCCGGGCCATCGCGCAATTCAATGCCGGCGAGTTCTGGGAGCAGCACGAGACGTTCGAGACGGTCTGGCGCGCCGAGCCGAGACCGGTGCGCCAGATGTATCAGGGCATCTTGCAGGTCGGCGTGGCCTACTACCAGATTCAGCGCCGGAACTACGACGGCGCGCGCAAGCTCTTCCAGCGCGCCTGGCAATACCTCACCGTGCTGCCGGATGTATGCCAGGGCGTGGACATCGCCCAGTTGCGCGCCGATGCGCAGGCAGCCATGGCCGAGCTGGAGCGGCTGGGGCCGGCGCGCATCGCCGAATTCGATTCTGCGCTCTTCAGGCCCATCCGGCTGGTCTCGCTCCGCAAGCCCGTTTCTTAGCAAAGCAGGGAGCGCCGAAATTCACTGTCCGAGGCGCTTTCCGCAATCTACTCTGGAATCGTTCAACATGCCCTACGACTTCTCCAACAAGATCGCCCTCATCACCGGCAGCGGTCGCGGCATCGGCAAGGCGACGGCGCTGCACTTCGCCCGCCTGGGCGCCGACATCGTGGTGAACTACCTGCGCAAGCAAAGCGCGGCCGAGGAGACGGCGCGCGAGATCGAAGCGCTGGGCCGACGCGCCTTGGTCATCAAGGCCGACGTAGGAGACCCCGACGACATCGAGCGCCTGTTCGACCTGGTCGAGCGGGAATGGGGCGGGCTGGACTTCCTCATCAACAACGCGGCATCGGGATACATCCGGCCGATTGCCGAGCAGAAGGTGAAAGGCTGGGACTGGACGATGAACATCAACGCGCGGGCGGCGCTGTTCACCGCGCAGCGCGCCGCGCCGTTGATGCGCAAGCGCGGCGGCGGCGCCATCGTCAACGTGAGCAGCATCGGCAGCGGGCGCACTTTGCCCGACTATGTGGTGATCGGCGCGTCGAAAGGCGCGCTAGAAGCCGTCACGCGCTACTGCGCCGTGGAGTTCTCGCCGTTGAACATCGTGGTGAACTGCGTCGCGCCGGGCATCATCCACACCGAAGCGTTGCAGTTCTTCAAGGACAGCGACCTGATGCTCAAGCTGGCGCGTGAGCGTACTCCCGCCGGGCGACTGGTGGAGCCGGAGGATGTTGCGAAGTTGATCGCCTTCCTGTGCAGTCCCGACGCCGTCATGATCCGCGGCCAGGTGATCTGGATTGACGGCGGTTGGAGCATTGACGTCGGCCGACAGTGGACGACGTGACGCCACCGCCCCATGTTCGGCGTGCTGATTGCGCTTACCCTCATCGTCTGGGCCGTTGCGCTGCTCATCATTGCAGGCCGACTGCGCCGGCGCAGCGGCCTGCCTAGCGGCCAGGTGATCTACAGCGATGTCGGCGCCTGGGAGCGCAACGAACGCGCGTTGTTCTCGCCCACATACGGCATCACCGGCAAGCCCGACTACTTGGTGCGCGCCGGCGGTGACATTGTGCCGGTTGAGGTGAAATCGTCGCCTGCGCCAGCCCGGCCATGGCCTTCGCACGTGTTGCAACTCGCCGCCTACTGCCTGCTGGTCGAGGAAGCGCTCGGCGCGCGCGTCGCGCAAGGCATCATCCAGTACGCCGATAAGCGATTTGTGGTGGACTATACGCCGGCGCTCAAGGCCGAGCTGCTGCGCGTGGTGGGCGAAATGCGCCGCGCGTTGCGCGAAGGCGGCGCGCATCGCAGCCACAGTGAGCCGAGCCGCTGCGCCCGCTGCGGCGCGCGAGAGGCGTGCGATGAGCGATTGTGAACCCTGTCGCTGCCGGTGGGCAAGCATTCGACGCGCCTGCGCTGACAGGTATGTGGTGTCCTCTAGCGCCTCGATGAACCTGCGGCGGCTCATCTTTCACTTAGCATAGTTCTTATAATCGCGCAGCGAGAGTTTGTGATGACGTAGTGAGGAGTGGATAGCTATGAACACAATGGTCTGGATGCGCGCCCTGCGTGGCGTGCCGAGGCTTGGCCGCGATGAGTGGAATGCGCTGGACGCAGTCGCAAAATGGCTGATCGCCACGCGCTCGGCCGTGCTGATCATGACGTTTATCTCGTCGGCCATCGCCGGCATTTTCGCCGTGCGCGCCGGCAAATTCGACTTCTTGCTGTGGGTGTTGGTGACGGTCGGCTTGATGATGGCGCATGCGACCAACAACCTGCTGAACGATATGACCGACTACGCCAAGGGCGTGGACAAGGGCAACTATTACCGCGCGCAGTACGGCGTGCAGCCGCTGGAGGCCGGCTTCTGGACGATGAAAGATGCCTGGCGCTACGCGATCGTCACCGGCGGCATCGCGGCGCTGTGCGGCCTGGCCTGTGTGCTCATGCGCGGTGGGTTGACGTTGCCCCTGATGCTGGCTGGCGCATTCTTCGTGCTGGCTTATACCTGGCCGCTCAAGTATGTTGGCCTGGGCGAGATCGCCGTGCTGCTGGTGTGGGGGCCGCTGATGATCGGCGGCGGCTACTACGTGGTGGCCGGCGAATGGGACTGGAACGTTGTGCTGGGCGGACTGCCCTACGCGCTGGGCACGACCATGGTGATCTTCGGCAAGCACATTGATAAGCGCGCTTCGGACAGAGAGAAGCGCATCTTTACGCTGCCGGTGATCCTGGGTGACCGCTTGTCGCGCGCCGTCGCCATTGGCTGCATGGTGCTGCAGTATGTGCTGGTGATCGGGCTGATTATCGCCGGCTTCTTTACCCCAATCATGCTGGTGGTGTTGTTGGCGCTGCGGGTTTTCGCGCTCACCTTCCGCATGTTCCAACAGCCCAAGCCAGCGGAGAAGCCGGATTGGTTCCCCGCCGACGCCTGGCCGACCTGGCTGGCGGCTTTCGCCTTCTACCACAACCGGACGTTCGGCCTGCTATTCCTGCTCGGCTTGATCGCAGAGACGGCGCTGCGCGCAGCCGGCATAATCGCTTAATCAACCTCCTGGGTGGGCGAAGGCGTATGGTTGCCTTCGCCCGCCCATGCGCAGCCTCACATCGAGATCCGCTCGCCGCCGTCCACGACGATCACGGCGCCGTTGATGCGCTCGATCTCCGGGTCGCATAGCGCGCGGATGGTGACGGCGACATCGCCTGGGGTGGTGAGCCGACCGGTGGGGTTGCGGCGCATAGCGATGGCCACGATTTCATCGTTGCCGGGAATCTTGCGCAGCGCCGGCGTGTCGGTCACGCCGGCCATGATGCAGTTCACCATCACGCCGTGCTTACCCAGCTCCAGGGCGAGCTGGCGGGTGTGGCTCTCCAGCGCGCTCTTGGCCGCGCTCACCGCGCCGTAGGTTCGGAACACCTCTTCGCTGCCGGCGCTGGTCATGCTGAACACCCGGCTGCCCCGACCCAGCAAGTTGGCGTGCCACAAATCCTGCACCCAATACACCAGGCTATTGGCCATCACATCCAGCGTCATCTCCATTTGCGACTGCGTGAGCTGATGTTCGGCGTCGGGGCCGATGAACGGCTGCAGCGAGCCAAAGGCGACCGAGTGCATCACCATGTGCAACTTGTCTCCGCCGAGCCACGCCTTGATCTGCGCGATGGCTTCTCTGCGCTTTTCGACGTTGGCGATGTTCATGTTCAGGTAGTGCGCCCGTACGCCGCATGACTCGATCTGCCCGACCAACTCCTTCACCGCTTCCAATGCTGGCCCACGGTCGAGGTGCAAGCCGATGATGTTGACACCGTACTTCGCCAATTCCAGCGCCGTCGCTGCGCCGAAGCCCGACGACGCGCCTAGGATCAGTGCCCACTTGCCTTTCAAATCTTCTTGTGCCATTGCTTTCTTCCGTAAATTGAATCAGAAGACGCGCGGCGAGGCTTAGCCTCCAACCCCTGCGCGTCTTTGTTGTTGCAAAGTTCAGCCTTTCGCAAAACCGCCGAGCATGCCGGCGACGTTCGCCCCGAGTTGTTCGATCGCGTAGCCGCCCTCCATGATGAACACCGTGGGCAGCCGCAGTTGCGCCAGGCGCGCGCCGATGCGCGGGAAGGCATCGCCGGTTAGCGCGAAGTCGCCCAACGGATCGCCGCCGAAGGTGTCCACACCCAGCGAGACGACGAGATAGCGCGGGGCGAAATCGGCGATGCGCGCGCACGCTTCGTCGAGCGTCGCCAGGTAGCGCGCGTCGTCTGTGCCCGCCGGCAGCGGATAGTTCCAGTTGAAACCTTCACCTTCCCCCTCGCCGCGTTCGTCGCTGCCGCCCATGAAGTAGGGATACTGCCGGTCGGGGTCGGCGTGCAGCGAGACGAAGAGCACATCGCTGCGCCGGTAGAAGATCGCCTGTGTGCCGTTGCCGTGGTGGAAGTCCACATCGAGAATGGCGATCCGCGTCTGCGCCCGATCGCCGGACATAGGGGTGGATGATTGTATGAGGTATTCCGCTGCGATGGCGGCGTTGTTCAGGAAGCAGTAGCCGCCGCACAGATCAGCATGGGCGTGGTGGCCAGGCGGGCGACACAAGGCAAAGGCCGCATGCGCCCCCTCGCGCACCAGCCGCGCGGCGGTCAACGCGCTCTGCGCCGACCAATATGCCGCAGGCCAGGTGTGCGCCGTGATCGGCGCGCTGAGGTCGAACGCGTATGCGCCGGCCTGCCCGCCGATCCCGCTCGAGCGGTGCAAGAAGCCGGGCTTATAGAACGTGTCGGGATATACGCCGTCGCGCGAGCGTCCGTCGGCTATCCACTTTGCATAGGCTGACTGAAGATAGTCCAGGTAGCGGTCGGCGTGCACGGCGCGAATCGGCGCTAGGCCGAAGTCGTCCGGCTCGCTCACCGGGCCGAGCTGCGCTTGGGCAAGCGCGTCGAGGATCATGCGCGGGCGACGTGGACTCTCTAGGTAGTCCACCCATGCGCCGTCGAGGAACTCGCGGGCCGGGGCGTGTTCGAGCTGCGTCGGATGGAAGACGATCTGAATTTGAGCTGTGGCGCCCATAGCGCGCTGAAGTTTACTCATCCTGCCGGCCCAGCACCAGCGCTGCTTCCTCGTGGCAGCGGCCGCAGCCGACTTCCGGCGCGCTCACCTCGGTGAGGTGCTTGGCGCATACGGCATAGACTGCGACGCGCTCGCGCAGCCCAAGCAACGACCGCACCACTCTGCCCTCCAGCGCCAAATGCGGACAGGCGTTCTGGCGCAGGATGTCGGGGACAGGGCAGACGCTGCAGTGGCTGGGGCGCCATTGTCCTCCCTCTGGGTTGCGGCCGATCAACCGGCACTCTTGCTTTTCTTTGCCGCGATGATAGTCGGCGTAGTAGAACCGGCATTCTTTGCCGGCCGGCGTTTTCATTGGCGCGATTCTATACGCCGCTACAGGTCGAAATCCACTTCGAACGTGCGTTGCCACGGATGGCACACGTTGGTCGGCGCGCATAGCAGGCCAGCCGCTCGGATGCGCGCTGCGATCGGTCTGAGCTGATCTGCAGTGAAGCGTGTCGCTGCCTCGAGGTGTGCTGGCGGGATGTCGGGCCGGCCGAAGGTCGTCCGCAACCAGTAGCGCAGTGCATCGCGCACCAAGGATTGATAGCCCCAATCCTCCAGCAGGTGATGTGCCAGGGCGATGCGCCGCGCATGGTCATCGTCGCACGGCACGCACGCCGCGCCCAGCACGCTGCCTAACGTGTTGCCGGCGGTGTTCCACCCGCCGAACGCCGCAAGCTGGGCAATGTCTACTTGCTCGAACAACAGCTCGACCAGCGTTGGTTCCGCCCCGTTGGGGAAGGCGACGTCGGCCACGGCGACGCGCCGGTTGGCCGCTTGCCAACGCGCGATTTGCATCACGGTGGGCAACAGTGCCTCGCGGCGCTGTTGAACATCGTGGGCGCGCCAGTGCGGGTCGCGGTCGCCGATCCGCTCGAACGGCGGACTGACGACGAGGATAACATCAGCCTCGTCCGGCGCATCCATCTGCCGCGCGCCGACGGCCATAATCTGCGTGGCAACCGCCTGATGGATCGGGCGATCCTCGAAGGGAGCGATGTTGTCCTTCATGCGCTCGTCCGCGTAGTGGACGAAGACGCGCGGGACGTGACCGCGCTTGTAGTTGATCATGCGCGCGGTCAGTGCGCTGCCCAGGTCGTCCGCGCCTGGATACATTAGCACGCGCCCATCCTTCGGCAAGAGCGCATCGCGCCAGAACTCCAGGTGCTTACGCTCCCGCGCGCTCAGCCCGATCGGCGATGTGTCGTCCGAGGGGATGACGAGTAGATCGAACTTGCCCAGCGCAGTTTCGCGCAGCATAGCCAGATTAACGGCGTGGTTGCGCGTGCGTCGGATCAGCCAGTCGCGCAGCACATCGTCCGGGATGCCGTCAGAGTCCTGAGGCAAACCTGCGACGTCCAGGGTGCGCGAGTAGCGATACAGCCGGCGGCCGTAGACCGCCCAATAGTCCGGCTCTTCGGTAGCGTCATCGGCATTGCTGATGCGCTGGATGACGTTAAATGCAAAGACCGGCCGCTCTGGCGTGCGCAGGGCGGCAAGCGGCTCGATAGCGCGCAGCACTGAGGCGATGTCCTCGTCGCCGGTGCGCGAAGCAATCAAACCGCCATAGCCCAGCAGATCAATCGAGGCGACGATGCCGTCGCAGTGGGCAGCCTCGTCGGCCAGCCAGCCGATCAACCATCCGCGCGAGGCCGGGCGCTTCATTTGGGGGAGTGCGCCATCCGGCGGGAGCGCGATCTGCGCGCCGGCGATTGCAGCGATCTGCGCCGGATAGCGCGTGTTGGCCGGACGCTCATCAAGCGGAAGCAGGGCTATGCGCATAGGTCAACGCACTTGACTGATGCTGTCAACGAACCGCCGCGTGATGTCTTGCGGCCGGGTGATTGCGCCGCCGATGCACACAGCATGCGCGCCGAGCGCCATCGCGCGCGCCACCTGGTCGGGCAGATAGAAGCGCCCTTCGGCGATGATCGGCTTCGTCACGTGGCCGACCAATTCGGCCACGAAGTCCAGGTCTGGGCCGTCGGTCATCGGCCGCCCGTGCGGCCAGGCGTAGCCGGCCAGCGTCGTGCCGATGTAATCCGCGCCGAGTGATGTGGCCAGCAAGGCATCCGCGAGGCATGAGCAGTCGGCCATCACGGGTTTGCCGAGCACACTGCGGATGAAAGGGATCAAGTCGTCGAGCGTTGCGCCTCCGGGACGCGGGCGCGGCGTGGCGTCCACGGCGATCACATCGCAGCCGGCTTGGGCGATTGCCTCGGCGGCGGCGCGGTGTGGCGTGATGTATACCGGGCTATCCGGCCCGCGCAGCTTCCACAGGCCGATGATCGGCAGGCGCACCGCCCGGCGAATGGCAGCGATGTCCTCCGGCCCATTGGCGCGGATGGCTACAGCGCTGCCGACCTCGGCAGCGCGCGCCATGGCAGCCATCATCGGCGCGCCGAACAATGGCTCTCCCTCCGAAGCCTGGCAAGAGACGATCAGCCCACGAGGAATCGCAGTCATAGCACGATCAGGTCATCTGCATGGATGAGCATCGGGGCATAGTTGTAGCCAAGGATCTTCTCGATCTGGTCGGAGCGCTTGCCGGCGATGCGGGCAGCGTCGCGCGCGCTGTAGCGCGTGATGCCGCGGGCCACCTCGTGCTCCTGCGCGTCGCGCACGGCGACGAACTCGCCGCGCTCGAACTCGCCCACGACTGCCTTCACGCCTACCGGCAGCAGGCTTTTGCCGCTCTTCAGGGCGCGCACTGCGCCGTCGTCGGCCACGAAGGCGCCGCTGGTGCGCTCCGACAGGATCCAACGTTTGCGGCTCTCGATCTGTGTGACGACCGGCAAGAAGCGCGTGCCAACCGGCCGGCCGCCGATCGCGTCCAGGATGACGTTCGGGCGCGCGCCCTGCGCGACGATCATGCTTGCCCCGGCGCGCGTCACCAACTCGGCAGCCTGAATCTTGGTGCTCATGCCGCCCACGCCCAGGCCGGTCTTGCTTCCGCCGGCCAGCGCGCGAATTCGGTCGTCAATCTCACGCACTTCGCCGATCAGCGTCGCGTGCTTGTCCTTGCGCGGATCGGCGGTGAATAGGCCGTCTATGTCGCTGAGGATCAGCAGCAGGTCGGCGTCCAGCACGTTCGTCACCAGCGCGGAGAGGTTGTCGTTGTCGCCCACGCGGATTTCCTCGGTCGTGACGGCGTCGTTCTCGTTGACGATGGGCAGAATGTCGTGGTCGAGGATGGCCCGCAAAGTGTCGCGGGCGTTCAGATAGCGCCGCCGGTCGCTGAGGTCGGCGCGCGTGAGCAGCACCTGCGCGACGCGCACGTCGAACATGCCGAAGACTTGCTCCCAAAGCGCCATCAAATGCGTCTGGCCGACGGCGGCCAGCATCTGCTTCTCCGGCAGCGGCAGTCGGCCGTTGCGCTTCTCCAGCCCCAGGCGCTCGCGCCCGGCGGCCATCGCGCCGGACGACACCAGCGCCACGCGCACCCCTTGTTCGCGCGCGCACACAATCTGCTGGGCGATCTCGAGCATGCGCCGGCGGTTAAGATGCGATGTGCCGGCGGTGAGCGTGCTGGTGCCGACTTTCACCACGAGCGTTTCGATGGCAGGCGTCGCGGTCACGCGCGGGATTATAGAATCGTGAGCAGGCGAACATCCCTTTCGCAGCCTGCTGTGATCTTTGGAGTGAAGAACAAGTTGATTTACCGAATCGAAGTCCGCGCCAAGCCTGGTTTCAACGACGCGCGCTGCGCCGCCGTCGCCGCCGATGTGCAGACGCTCGGCATCTCTGAGCCGGTCGCCGTCGAAATTGCCGACCTGTACTTCCTCAGCGGCGCGCTGAGCGAAGATGATGTCGCGCGCGTCGCCGAGCGACTCTTGTGCGATCCGGTCACGCAGACGTTTGCGTTGGGCGCGTCGCCGCAGCCGGCTGGGGCGCACAGCGTCGAAGTCGTATTGCGCCCCGGCGTCACCGACGCGGTCGCCGATGAGCTGGTGCGCGCAGCCCACGAGTTGGGCGCGCGCGGGGTCGAACGCGCAGTCACCGGCATCCGCTACACGCTGCGCGGCGCGCTCGATACAGAACAGGTTGCGCGCATTGCTCGGCGTTTGCTGGCCAACGAGGTGATCCAGGCATTCACGATTGACGAACCGGTCACCCCCCACCTCGACTATGCAGCGGCGGACAACCCGCGCGTCGAGATTATCCCGATCTGTGACGCGGACGACGACGCGCTCATGAGGCTGAGCCGCGAACGCCGGCTGGCGCTCAACCTGGAGGAGATGCGCGCCATTCGCCACTACTTCGCGGAGAGCGGGCGCGACCCAACCGATGCGGAGATTGAGACGCTGGCGCAGACGTGGAGCGAACACTGCGTGCACAAGACGTTCAAGGCGCGCATCCAGGTTATCGGTGAAGGGTCGTCATTCGCTGATGCGGAGCCGGCAACCGTCATTGACGGTCTGCTCAAGACCTACATCAAGCGCGCCACCGATGAGATCGCTGCGCCGTGGGTGAAGAGCGCGTTCGTGGACAACGCCGGCGTGATCGCCTTTGACGACGAGTTCGACTTGGCGTTCAAAGCCGAGACGCACAACCATCCTTCGGCTGTCGAGCCGTTCGGCGGGGCGAATACCGGCGTCGGCGGCGTCATCCGCGACATCATCGCCGTCAGCGCGCGCCCGATCGCCAACACGGATGTGCTGTGCTTCGGCCCTCAGGATTTGCCTTTCGAGGCGTTGCCCGAGGGGGTGCTGCATCCGCGCCGCGTGCGCTCGGGCGTGATCGCCGGCATAGAGGATTACGGCAACAAGATGGGCATTCCCACCGTCAGCGGCGCGATCGTGTATGACGCCGGCTACATCGCCAATCCGTTGGTGTATTGCGGCTGCGTCGGCATCGCGCTGGTGAACGCGCATCCGCGCGCCCCGCAGGTCGGCGATCGGATTGTCGTGCTGGGCGGGCGCACCGGCCGCGATGGCCTGCGCGGCGCCACGTTCAGCTCGGCCGCGCTCACGCATGAGACCGGCGAAGCGGCCGGGTCGAGCGTGCAAATCGGCAACCCCATCGTCGAGAAGAACCTGCTGGAGGTTGTGATGGCAGCGCGCGATGCGAAGCTCTACCACGCCATCACCGATTGCGGCGCAGGCGGCCTCTCGTCGGCGGTCGGCGAAATGGGCGCGGCGCTGGGGGCGCAGGTGCAGCTTGAGCGCGTGCCGCTCAAGTACGCCGGCCTGGCGCCCTGGGAGATTTGGCTCAGCGAGGCGCAGGAGCGCATGGTGCTAGCTGTGCCGCCGCACAACCTGGCCGCGCTGCAGGCGATTTGCGACCGGTTCGACTGCGAGATGAGCGACATCGGCGCGTTCACCGGCGACGGCCGGCTGCGCGTGAGCTACCGCGACCTGCGCGTTTGTGACCTGGACATGCGCTTCTTGCATGACGGCTTGCCTCGGCGCGTGTTGCGCGCGGTGGCAGACGGACGGAGGGGACGAGCAGAGGAGGAGACGGCGCGACAGAAAGACCAGCGCTTGAGTCGCCTGATGGGGCTATCGCCCGGCCAGGTCCTCGCAAAGATGCTGACGCATCCCAACGTGGCGTCGAAGGAGGATGTGATTCGCCTGTACGACCACGAGGTACAAGGCGGCACGGTGATCAAGCCGCTGGTGGGCGTGGGCAATCATGGGCCGAGCGATGCTGTCGTAATCAAGCCACAGGGCGCGCGCGGGCTGCGCGGCTTCGCCTTGGCCTGCGGCATCAACCCCAGCATTGGCAAGCGCGACCCATACGCGATGGCCGTGAGCGTCGTGGACGAGGCAGTGCGCAACCTGGTGTGCGTCGGCGCAGACCCGGCGCGCATTGCGCTGCTGGACAACTTTTGCTGGGGCGACCCAAACGACCCGGAGACGCTGGGCACATTGGTTGAGGCGTGTCGCGGCTGCTACAACGCGGCGCTGCGCTATCGCGCGCCGTTCATCAGCGGCAAAGACTCGCTCAACAACACTTATCTGGATGCGCGAGGCCGCCGTGTGAGCATCCCCGGCACGCTGCTGATCTCGGCCATCGGCATCGTGGACGACGTGACCCGCTGCGTCACGATGGACCTGAAGCGCGCCGGATCGCGTGTGTATCTGTTGGGCGAAACGAGGGATGAAATGGCCGGCTCACTGTTCGATGAAATCGTGGGGACAATGTCAACATACGCCCCGACGTTGCCTGCACATGCCCCTGCGCTTTATGCAGCGCTGCATCGCGCCATCCTAGCCGGGCTGGTGCGCGCGGCGCACGACTGCAGCGAGGGTGGGTTGGCTCTGGCGCTCGCCGAGATGGCGCAGGCCGGCCGAATCGGCATACGCCTGGAGAGCCTCGGCCATGCCGACCCATGGGTTGCTCTGTTCAGCGAGAGCAATGGGCGGATCGTCGTCGAAGTCGCGCCGGAGCATGCGCCGGCGTTCGAGGCGCTGCTGCATGGCCTGCCCTGGGCGATAATCGGCGTCACGGCGGAGTTGGCCGGTGTGTGGCTGCCCGACGGGACGCCGCTCTTAGATGGTTAAAGACGCATGAGGCTCGCGCTTGCCTTTGCGCAGACCGGCGCATGGTCTACTGTGCTGCGTCTGCTCATCCTCGCCGCCGTGGTGGCGGCCAGCCTGCCGGCGGCTGTCGTGAGCACGCGCTTCTTCCCGCTCGTGCGCCGCGCCATCCAGATTGGCTTGCTGCCAGAATATCCTGCGGCGACCCTGATGCATGATTCCTGCGCCAGGGTGCGGATCAATCGCTTGCCGCCGTTGTGTGAGCGCGTTTACAAGCTGCGCACGCCTGATCCGGCGCTGGCCGTCAATTACACCGATCAGCTCGTCCGCGCTGGCTGGCGCATCGCGCAACATACATCCTCTTATACCTACAATTGGTACGCTCGCCGCGTTGTGAACGTGGAGTGCTTCGGCCTGCGCACGTGGTTGTGGGGGTTAAACGAGAGCCTCGTCGTCGCGGTCTATGATCAACGGGTGATCTTCGTGGCCGGCAGTGATGACCTGGGCTATTGCGCGCGTTACACCTGAATCAGAAATCATCCGGATTGATGATCCGCCGCTTGACGCGGTTCTCCACCGCGCCGCTGAGGAAGAACAGGATCAGCACGTCCACCCAACCGACGAGGACGAGCGCTCCGACCGGCAACAAGTTCGCCTGCGAGAGAAAGCCGGCAGAGAGCAGGCCGGCAAAGAGCTGGATGATGAAGGCGATCATGACGACGGCGATGACCGTCGAGCCAATGGCGTTGCCCAGCAACATCCGCCGCTTCAACCAGAACGGCAACGCAGCGATTGACCCCAACGCCACCGGCAGCAGCACATAGACCAGCCCCCACCAGGCCAGATCCAGGATCATGTCCATGGCGTGATTATCCGCCTGCCCCGCAAAATGCTTGTATTGCCGCTATCACCACGACAAAGTTGGCAATCACTTTGCCTGTCCGCTTTCTTTCTCGAAAAGAAGCGCCCAACTCATCGCTGGCAAGCCCCTCTGGATAACCCGCACTTAAAACGATGCGCTTACGCTCTATCGCTGACTCAGCCGCACTTCTTCCATTCGAATCAAAGGTGACTCCGTGAATTGCCAACAACGACCCGCAACAAGGCCCACTGCAACCGGCCTGCGCGCCAGCGACTGGCGTATTGCCCTGGCTGGTGCAATGGTGATTGCACAACTGGCCATCTTCCCTGCTGCCACAACGCAGGCTCAAACCACGACCATCGCCCAGTGGACGTTTGATAACGACGTGACGACTCCTGTGGTGGGGACCGGCGTCGCCTCGCTGGTCGGTGGGACGACTGCCGTGTTTGCCACAGGCTTCGTCGGCCCGCGCCCGCCCGACTCTGGCTGGAATACGACCAACTATCCGGCGCAGGGTGTGGGCAGTGGTACGGCCGGCGTCCAGTTCGCTGTGAGCACGGCCGGCTTTAGCAACATCGGCTTCTCGTTCAACATCCGCCACAGCAACACGGCCGCCAACACCATCCTCGTGCAATATTCGAGCGATGGCGGGGCGACCTTCACGACAGCACAGACATTTTCGTTCGTGCCGCAGCCGATCGGCACCGGCGACACATGGTATTCCCGTGCCGTGGATCTGAGCGCGGTCGCGGCGCTGAACGACAACCCGAGCGCCGTCTTCCGCGTCGTCTCGGCATTCGATCCGAATGCCGGCCAGTATCTCGCTTCGCGTTCCACCTCAACTTACGCCGGCACCGGCACGCTGCGCTTCGACAACGTCACCGTCACCGGCGTCGCAAGCGGCCCGCCGCCCGGTGATGTTGCGCCGAGCGTCGCGAGCACGACGCCCACGAACGGCGCGGCCGATGTCGCAGCGAACGCCAACCTCGACGTCACCTTCAGCGAGCCTGTCAACGCCAGCCCGGCGTCATTCTCGATTGCCTGTGCGACCTCCGGCGTAGTAGCGTTTACTCTGAGCAGCGGCCCGGTAACCTTCACGCTCGACCCAATCAGCGATTTTGTCGCCAGCGAGACGTGCACCGTGACCGTGATCGCGGCGCAGGTCACCGACGTGGATACCGACGATCCGCCAGACAACATGGATGCCGACTTCGCCTTCAGCTTCACCATCGCCGGCGCGGCCCCGCCCGTCTGCTCACTGCCCTTCACCCCGATCTACCAGGTGCAAGGCAGCGGCGAGACCAGCCCGTTGGCCGGCCAAACCGTGACCGTGCAAGGCGTCGTGGTCGGCGACTACGAAGGCCCCTCGCCCAACCTGCGCGGCTTCTACGTCCAGGATCCCGTCGGCGACGGCGACCCGGCCACGTCCGACGGCGTGTTCGTCTTCAACGGCAACAACGACAGTGTGAGCGTCGGCCAGGTCGTGCGTGTCACCGGCCAGGCGCAGGAGTTCCAGGGACAGACGCAAATCGGCAACGTCACAGCCATCGAGCAGTGCGGCACGACCGCGACGGTGACGCCTGTGGATGTACTGTTGCCCTTCCCCAGCCCAGACTACCTCGAGCGCTTCGAGGGCATGCTGGTGCGCCTGCCGCAAACGCTCTACGTCACCGAGCATTTCCAGCTCGGGCGCTTCGGCCAGATCGTGATGTCGTCTGGTGGGCGCCTGTTCCAGCCCACACAACTGGCCGCGCCCGGCGCGCCGGCACTGGCCATCCAGGCTGCCAACAACCTCAACCGCATCATCGTTGACGACAACCTGAACAACCAGAACCCTGACCCGATCATCTTCGGCGGCGGCACGTCACCCTTGGCGGCCAACAATACGCTGCGCATCGGCGACACGGCGACCGGCATCATCGGCATGATGACGTTTACGTGGGCGGGCAACGCCGCCAGCGGCAATGCCTATCGCGTCCGCCCAACGGTGCAGCCGACTTTCGTCTCGACCAACTCGCGCCCGGCCCGGCCGGCGGACGTGGGCGGCACGCTCAAAGTGGCTGCTGCGAATTTGCTCAACTACTTCAATACCTTCGGCGTGGGCGCTTGCAAGTTCGGCGTGGGCGGCGCGCCAGCAGATTGTCGCGGCGCGGAGAACACGACCGAATTCGACCGTCAGGTCGCTAAGACGGTCGCTATGCTGATCGGCACCGGCGCAGACGTGATCGCGCTGGCCGAACTGGAGAACGACGGCTATGGCCCGACGAGCGCTATCGCCGATCTGGTCAACCGACTGAATGCTGCCACTGCGCCCGGCACCTATGCCTTCGTTGATGCCGACGCCGGGACAGGTCAGGTGAACGCGCTGGGCGTAGACGCAATCAAGGTCGGCATCATCTATCAGCCGGCCAAGGTGAAGCCGGTGGGCCAGACTGCCGTGCTGAACACCGGCGCGTTCGGCCCGTTCAGCACCACCGGCGGCGTCATACAGCGCAACCGCCCACCGCTGGCGCAGACGTTCGAGCAGCTCCTCACCGGCGCGCGCTTTACCGTCGTCGCCAACCACCTGAAGTCGAAGGGTAGCCCATGCGCAGACAACATCAGCCCTGTCGGTCCCGATCCCGACACCGGCGATGGCCAGGGCAACTGTAACCTGACGCGCAAGGCTGCTGCCCAAGAGATGGCGGCATGGCTGATGACGGACCCGACTGGCGTGAACACGCCCTACGTGCTGATCATGGGCGACCTGAACTCCTATGCTCAGGAGGATCCGATCACGGCCCTGAAGAATGCCGGATACATCAACCTGATCGAGCAGCGCATCGGTACGAACGCTTACTCGTTCGTCTTCGGCGGCCAGTCGGGTTACCTCGACTATGCCATGGCTTCGCCGGCGCTGGCCGCGCGCGTGACGAATGTGATCGAGTGGCATATCAACGCCGACGAGCCGAATGTGCTCGATTACAACTTGAATTTCAAATCACCCGGCCAGCAGATCAGCCTGTATGTGCCAGACGCTTATCGTGCGTCCGATCACGATCCGCTCATCGTCGGCCTGAACCTGAACACGCCGCCGGCGATCACAGCGCTGGAGACGTATGACACCGGCCTGGCCGACAACGGCGCCGAGATCGTCTCCATTGCTGACGACCGCGCCGTGCTGAGCAACGCTGGCGACGGCAGCGTGGACATCCTCGATGTGAGCGATCCGCTCGACGTCAAGCTGATTCAGCGCGTCAAGGTACCCGAGTTGGTTGGCCTGAACTCGGTGGCGATTCATCCTACGAAGGACTATTTCTTGTCCGTAGCCGGCACAGCCAAACCGGCTGCGTCGCCGGTCAGCGGTAAGGTGCTGGCCTTCCGCCTGAGCGACGGCGCCTTGATTGCGCAGGCCGACGTGGGTATTCAGCCCGACTCGGTCGCTATCTCGCCCGACGGCAACTTCGCCGTTGTTGCCAACGAGGCCGAAGCGCCGGCTGCGGGTGACGATGGCGGGCCGGGTTCGCTCAGTGTGATCGCGTTGAGCGGCTTTGACCCACACGCACCGACGCCGCTCAACGTGACGCAGCTCCTCCTGCCGTCCCAAGCCGGTGTGCCGGGCTTCAGCGCCGGGCGCTTCGACGACGCCGGTCGGCTACCCATAGACAACACACCTGCGACTCTGGAGCCGGAGAGCGTGGCGTTTTCGGCTGATTCGCAGTTCGCTTACATCACGCTGCAAGAGAACAACGGTGTAGTGCGGCTAAACCTGGCCGACAACACGCTGGTGTTCTTTGGGCTCGGCCAGACCTCGCATCTGGCTGACCTGACCAACGGCGGCGGCTACAACCCGGTGGAGGTTTTGACCGCCTTCCGTGAGCCGGACGGCGTTGCAGTTATCGAGATCGACGGGGTGCGCTACTTCGTCACCGCCGACGAGGGTGACACGCGCCCGAGTGCGAGCAGCGCCGGCGTGCGCGGTGGCCGCACGGTAAGCGTGTTCGACGCGAACACCAGTGCGCTGATCAGCGATACGGCCGGCCAGCTCGACGGCCTCGCGGCGGCGCGCGGTGTCTATCCCGACAATCGCAGCAACCGCGGCGGCAGCGAGCCGGAAGTGCTGGACGCTATCGTGTTCAACGGCTGGGTGATCGTTGCAGTGGGCCTGGAGCGCGCGAACGGCGTCGCGTTGGTGGACGTGAGCAACCCCGCTGCGCCGCGCGCCTATCAGTTCATCGCAACCGGCGTCGCGCCCGAGGGCGTCAAGCTGGTGGTGAAGAACGGCGCGCTGTACGTCTTCGCCGCTAACGAGGTGAGCGGCACGCTGACGGTAGCCCGGGCCGCAGGTCCCTTTGGGATGCCTGAAGGCGACGCAATCTTCACCCAGCGTTACACCGAGAACACGCCGTTGGCGCTGAACGACCTAGCGGTGATCGACCCGGATGCGGGCGACACGATCGAGGTCACCATCCAGTTGAGCGATCCGACCGTTGGGGCCTTCTCGACCGGCGCAGTGGGCGGCGCGACCTCGACCTTCGATCCACACACCGGCTTGTATCGCGCTGTCGGGCCGGTCG
Organism: uncultured Anaerolineae bacterium; assembly: GCA_937959265.1. Taxonomy (GTDB): domain Bacteria; phylum Chloroflexota; class Anaerolineae; order J036; family Brachytrichaceae; genus JAAFGM01. The sequence continues at coordinate 51,516 of CALGMA010000034.1, forward strand.
CCGATGTGAACGCGTTGCTGTCCGGCATCCAGTTCACGCCGGCGCCCACCCGCAGCGATACGGTGACTGCGCTCGTCACGGCGACGGATGGCAACTCACCCGCGGTGAGCGGCGTGATCACGCTGATCGGCATCGAGGTGGATCAACCGCCGGTCGCCGGCAACGATACGCTCGTCACGTATCAATATCTGCCGGTGGAGGTGACTGCGGCGGCGCTGACGGCGAACGACACCGATCCAGACAGCGATCCGTTGACGATCATCGGCGTGAGCGCTGCAAGCGCGAACGGCGGCGCGATTGTCTTCGATGGCGCCAAGCTGCGCTATACGCCTCCCGGTGCGTTCGTCGGCACCGACAGCTTTACCTATACCGTGAGCGACGATCGGGATGGCGTCGCTGTCGGCAACGTGACGGTGATCGTTCAGCCGCTACCGCCGCAGGTCAAGCCGGTGCGCCCGATCTTGGCATGCGTGGTCAAACGCGGCCCTCAGCACTTTACCGCCTACTTCACCTATCGCAACACAAACGACTATCCGGTGGTGATCCCGGTCGGTTCACGCAACCGCTTCCTGCCGGCGCCGCAGAATCGCAACCAGCCAACGATCTTCTTACCAGGCCGGCAAGGCTACTTCGTGGTCGAGTTCCACACGCCGTTCCTGACATGGCAATTGGACAGGTACGTAGCGACAGCGACGCGGTTCTCGAAGCGTTGTAGCTAAGCGTGCGCGCCGCGTGTTCTAATACTGGCAGGAGTCGGGTTGCCAGATGCAACCCGACTCCTGCGTTTCATTGGCCGGCGAGGAGTTGTTCGATCTGTGCGATCTCCTCCGGCGACAGATTCCAATCGCCGGCAGCGACCGTTTCTTCGATCTGCGACGGCTTGCGTGCGCCGACGATGGCGCTGGTCACCTCCGGCCGGCGCAGCACCCAGGCGATGGCCAGCTGCGCTACGGTGTGGCGGGTCCGGTGCGCGATCGGCTTGAGCTTCTCGACCAGCGCGAGATTCCTGCTCAACAGTGGCTCCTTGAAGCGTTCGTCGAACTGCGCGCGGTGATCGTCCTTCGGCAGCCGCTCCACCCACTCGCGGCTGAACTTGTCGGTGAGGATGCCCTTCTGCATCGGGCTGTAGCACACCACGCCGATGTCGTTGGCCGCGCAGAAGCTGAGCAGCTCGGCTTCGACATCGCGCACGAGCATGGAATACGGCGGCTGCAGTGAGGCGATAGGATGGATGGGCTGCAAGCGCTTCATCTGCGCGACGTTGTAGTTGCACACGCCGATATAGCGGATCTTGCCGGCCTTCACGCCGTCGGCCATCACGCCCCAGGCGTCCTCGATCATCTCTTCGGGCTGCGGCCAGTGCATCTGATACAGGTCTATTACGTCTATGCCCAGCCGCCGGAGGCTGTCGTCAATTTCGGCCCGGATGCTTTCGGGGCGCAGATCGGCGTAGGGTGTGCCGGTACTGTCCCACTTGCGCCCGCACTTGGTGGCGACGATAGGCCGCTTGTGCGAGCCGAGTTCCTTGAGTGCTTTGCCGACCACTTCTTCGCTGTGGCCGAGGCCGTAGATCGCCGCAGTATCAATCCAATTCACGCTCAGGTCGAGCGCGCGCTGAATAGTCTTAACTGAGTCTTCGTCTTCTTGTGCGCCCCAGCCAAACTTCCAATCGCCGCCGCCCATCGCCCACGCGCCGAGCCCGACGACCGTCAAGTGTAGATCCGTGTAACCGAGTTTTCGTGTTTGCATGGGATGGTTTTACCATGAGGGACGCAAACTGTTTGTCCCCCAACTCAGAGATCGCCAAGTGAACCGATGTGGGACGTGCACGCCGCTAGCCTTGGATAGATCGTTGACTGGTAGTCGGTTGCGAATCGTTGCAATTGCCTGCTACTTCTGTGTGATGTTGGTGGCGAGATGTCGTACTGCATCACGCCGACCTCGCATTACGCCGACACAGCAGGAGGTGGAAATGATTGAAGTGGTGTTATTCGACGATGAACCAGTAATTCTTGAAGGGTTACGGACGACGCTGAGCGGGCATGCTGGACATCAAGGTCGTGGGTGAAGCGATGACCATAGGTGAGATGAAGTCATCTCAAAAACGGTATCGCAGCAGAATTCTGAGGCACGCCAGATGCACAAAGCCGACATAGCTCTCGACCTTGCGCTCGTAGCGCACCACGATGCGGCGCTGGCTCAGTAGCCAGCTATTCAGGCGCTCGATCTTGCAGCGCTGCTTGTAGCGTCGCAACGGCCGACCATCTTGTGTCTTAGGCTGAGTGCGATTGCATCGGTGCGGCGCAATCAGCTCAATACCCCGGTCGGCCAGCGCAGCATCCAGTGGGTCGGAGTCGTAAGCCCTGTCACCGATCAGGCGTTGGGGCTCATCCGCCACAAAACGGGCTGCAAGCGTGGGCTCAACAAGCCGGGATTCATGCGGCGCAGCGCGCAATGCGTGAACGGCGACCGGAAGGCCAGTGCGGTCTGCAATGGCCATGATCTTGCTGCCCTTGCCGCGCTTGGTCTTGCCGACTTGGTCTTGCCGACGCTGTTGCCCCCTTTTTGGCCGGCACGAACGTGCCGTCTATGAAGCACTCGGACAGGTCGATCCGGCCGCGGGCATACAGGTCTTCGGCCAAGGTATTGAGAATCTGGATGAACACGCCGGCTTTCACCCAGGCTTGGAAATACCGATGGCAGGTCGAGCCGGGCGGGTATCGGCTCGGCATGTCGGCCCAGGCCGCGTCGGTGCGCATGACCCAGAGGATGCCGTTCATCACCTCGCGTGGATGGCGGCGTGGGCGGCCTCGGCCGTCGGCCCGACTAGGTGGGCTGGGGATAAGCGGGGCGATGAGATTCCACTGTTCGTCCGTCAAGTCCATGCTGTAGTCACCTCTCCATCGAGGTGACTATGTTTTATCATTTTGAGACGACTTCTAGTTTCATTGTTCCTCTATTCAGGTTCTGAATTCACCATCCACCATCACCCGCTCTACTTTGACGTTGCGGATGTCTTCCGGCGCGATGGCCGTCAGGTCGTGAGAGAGCACGGTCAGGTCGGCCAGTTTGCCCGGCTCGATTGAGCCTAACTCGTGCTCGCTGTAGCCGGCGTAAGCCGCGCCCATCGTATAGCCGTAGATCGCTTCTTCAATCGTCAGGCGCTGCTCGGGATACCAACCGCCCGTAGGCGTGCCGTCTTTGCGCTGGCGCGTGACCGCCGCGTGGATGCCGGCCAGCGGATCGAACGTCTCGACCGGCGAGTCGCTCCCCAGCGCCAGCCGCGCGCCGCCGCTCAACAAATCGCGGAAGGCATAGGCGTAGCGCCCGCGCCGGCCCCAGTAGCGATCCACCATGAACATGTCCTGCGTAGCGTGAATCGGCTGCACCGAGGCGATCACGCCGAGTTGGCCGAAGCGGGCGATGTCGTCGGGATGGAGCGCCTGCGCATGTTCGATGCGGTCGCGCAGCGGACGGAGGCCGGAGGGCGCGGCATGGTCGTCGCGCCTCGCCAGCGCGTACGCATCCAAAACGGCGCGATTGGCGCGGTCGCCGATGGCGTGCGTGGTGACCGATAGCCCATGCACATGGGCCTTCGTCACGAACTCGACAAGCTGCTCGGGGTCATACATGGCGATGCCGCGGTTGTCCGGCTCGCCCTCGTAGGGTTCGATCATCCAGGCCGTGCGCGGGCCGAGTGCGCCGTCGGCGAAGATTTTGACGCCGCCGATGCGCAGCCAGGCGTCACCGAAGCCGCTGCGCACGCCGGCGGCGATGACCGCGTCGAGGTCTTCGACCGGCAACTGCTTGCAGATGCGCAGCGTGCTGCGTCTCTGCTCGCGGAGGCGCTGATAGGTGTTGAACGTTCTGATGCCGCCCGCGCCATCCATGCAATGCACGCCGGTCAGGCCGGCCGCGTTCATGGCGCGCATGGCCAGCAGCGTTGCCTCCTCTTCTTGCGCCGGAGAGGGCGACGGGATGACGCGGGCGACCAGCGCCATTGCGCTTTCGAGCAGCACGCCGCTAGGTTCGCCTTGCGCATCGCGCACGATCTCGCCGCCGGGCGGGTTGGGCGTGTCGCGCGTGACGCCGGCGATGCGCAGCGCCAACGAATTGACCCACAGCGCATGCCCACTCTTGGCGCGCAACGCCACCGGATGCGCCTGAGTCGCCGCGTCGAGTTGCGCCGCCGTGGGGAACTGGCCGCCCCAGATGGCTTGTTGCCAGCCCCAGCCTTGGATCCACTCGCCGGCCGGGGTGCGCGCTGCGCGCTCGCGCACGCGGCGCGCCGCTTCTTCGACGCTCGGCGCCTCGTCTACATCTACTCGTTGCAGCGCGAAGCCGGTTTGTTCCAGGTGCAGGTGCGCGTCTATCAGCCCGGGCAGCACGAACGCGCCGTTCAGGTCCAGGCGCTGCATAGCCGGCAGGCGGATGTCGGCGATTTCCTCTTCGCTGCCGACGGCGAGGATGCGGTTGCCGGCGATGGCGATGGCCGAAGCGCGAGGCTGGCGCGGGTTGATCGTGTAGACGCGGGCGTTGGTGAGCAGGAGGTTCATCCTCGCCTACGTGACTCTCTGAAGGCGCTCGCTCAGCGCCTTCGGGATTGTCTGCCGGATAAGCCGCCCAGGATGCCGCGCATCAACGTGCCAGTCGAGCCGCCCAGCGACCGCGCGGCGCTTTTTGCAAAGGCTTCGAATACATCGCCGACGGCCTTCTCTCGCTCGCGGGCTTCGCGCTCGGCCTGGCGTTGGCGCTCACGCTCCTCACGCTCCAGTTGCTTCGCCCGCAGCGCCTCCTGTTTGGCCTGCTCGCGCGCCAGCCGTTCGGCCTCCCTGGCAGCCTTGGCTTCAGCTTCCTTCTGCTCTTTGAGCGCAGTGGCTTCGGCTGCGACGCGTTCCGCTTCCTCGGCGGCGCGCTCCGCCTGCTTGATCAACATCTCGTAGGCCGACTCGCGGTCCAGTTGCTTCTCGTAGTAACCGTAGACCATCGAACTGGCGATGAGCTGCCGGCGCTGCTCCGGCGTGATCGGCCCGATCTGGCTGCGCGGCGGCAGGATGAGCGCGCGCTCGACGACGCCGGGCATGCCCTTCTCGTCCAGGAAGGACACCAGCGCCTCGCCCACGCCCAGCTCGGTGATGGCCTGCTCGGTGTTGATCTTCGGATTGGGGCGGAAGGTAGTGGCCGCTGCGCGCACGGCTTTCTGGTCGCGCGGGGTAAATGCGCGCAGGGCATGTTGCACGCGGTTGCCCATCTGGCTCAGGATGACGTCCGGGATGTCAATGGGGTTCTGAGTGACGAAGAACACGCCGACGCCCTTCGAGCGGATGATGCGCACGACCTGCTCGACCTTGTCGAGCAAGGGCTTGGGCGCTTCGTCGAACAACAAATGCGCTTCGTCGAAGAAGAAGAGCAGCTTGGGCTTGTCCAGATCGCCGACCTCCGGCAGTTGTTCGAAGAGTTCGCTCAGCATCCACAACAGGAAGGTGGCGTAGAGCTTGGGCGATTGCAACAACCGATCGGCGACGAGGATGTTGACCACGCCGCGCCCACTGGCATCGGTCTGGATCATGTCATACAGGTCGAGCGCCGGCTCGCCGAAGAATCGCTCCGCGCCTTGCGATTCGAGCGTGAGCAGACCGCGCTGGATGGCGCCGACGCTGGCCGCCGAAATGTTGCCGTATTGTGTGCGCAGCTCCTTGGCATTGTCGCCGACCCATTGGGCCAGCGCGCGCAGGTCTTTCAAGTCCAACAGCAAGAGGCCATTGTCGTCGGCCGCTTTGAAGATGATGTTGAGCACGCCCTCCTGCGTCTCGTTCAAGCCGAGGATGCGGCTGAGCAACAGCGGCCCCATCTCCGAGACCGTGGCGCGCAGGGGATGGCCCTGTTCTCCCCACACATCCCAGAACATGACCGGACACCCCTCCCACGTCCAGCCGTCTTTCAGCCCCATTTGCTCGACGCGCTGGACGACTCGGGCGTTGGCTTCGCTGCCCGGCTGGCTGATGCCGCTCAGGTCGCCCTTCACGTCGGCGACGAACACCGGCACGCCGATGCGGCTGAAGCTTTGCGCGATGGCTTGCAAGGTGACGGTCTTGCCTGTGCCGGTGGCGCCGGTGATCACGCCGTGGCGGTTGGCCATCTTGGGCAGGATGAAGCAGTCGGTCTCGCCTTTCGCGATCAGGAGGGGATCGGCCATTGTGGTCTCTCGTCTTTACAAGTATGTGTTGTTGTGTATTGTGAATTATAGGCCGACGGTACGCTGTTCCGGCTCCCCCCGCCGCTTCGGCTTTGTATCGCGATCTCGGTATAATGATGAGTGAGAACAGCAACGAAAGACGATGACCGAGAGGAGTAGGCGGTATCGTGCCGACAGAGAGCGTGGGTCGCAGACTGAAAGCCCACGCCGGAGAACGACTGCCGAAGGTCGCTCGTGAGTCAATTCGGTGAATCGCGCCAGGCGCTAGCCGAATTCGGGAACGCCCGTTACAGCGTCCAAAGTGTGTCTGCGCAAGTTGCGAACGTCACTCTGCGCAGGCAAACGTCGGTGGTACCGCGGGAAACGCCCTTCTCGTCCGATGCAGATGACGAAGGGCGTTTGTGTTTGTCATGATTGGGAATGAGCAACCGGCGAACATCAACGAACGACCAGGAACGACCGATGACCGAGCTATCCAAAGCCTATGACCCGAAGGCGGTAGAGCGCCGCATCTATGACTGGTGGGAGAAGAGCGGCTATTTCAAGCCGGAAAATCAGCGCTATCTCGACCCGAATGAGCCGCAGTTCGTGATTACGATCCCGCCGCCCAACGTCACCGGCACGCTGCACATGGGCCATGCGCTCACCAGCGCTATCGAAGACCTGATGACGCGCTACCACCGCATGAAGGGCGCGCGCACGCTGTGGGTGCCCGGCACCGACCACGCCGGCATCGCCACGCAGGCCGTGGTCGAACGGCTGATCTACCAGCAGGAGAAAAAGACCCGTCACGACCTGGGCCGGGAAGAGATGGTCCGCCGCATCTGGCAGTGGAAGGACCACTACGAGGCCCGCATTCTCAATCAACTCAAGCAGTTGGGATGCAGTTGCGACTGGCGGCGCACCGCCTTCACGCTGGACGGACCGCGTTCCCGAGCCGTGCGGCAGACCTTCTTCAACTTGTTCAAGTCCGGCCTGATCTACCGGGGCAAGCGGCTGGTCAACTGGGACGCCACCCTTCAGACCTCCGTGGCCGACGACGAAACCTATAC
>CALGMA010000035.1 GCA_937959265.1 uncultured Anaerolineae bacterium
GGTCGCAGATGAGAGGCTCTAGCGACTGGTTAACTAAACCACAGGTCTCTGCGAAGTCGTAAGACGACGTATAGGGGCTGACACCTGCCCAGTGCCGGAAGGTTAAAGGGAGCGGTTAGCGCAAGCGAAGCTGCGAACTGAAGCCCCGGTGAACGGCGGCGGTAACTATAACCGTCCTAAGGTAGCGAAATTCCTTGTCAGGTAAGTTCTGACCCGCACGAATGGTGTAACGACTGGAGCACTGTCTCAACGAGGGACTCGGCGAAATTGAACTAGTGGTGAAGATGCCATTTACCCGCACCCGGACAAAAAGACCCCGTGGAGCTTTACTGTACCCTGGCATTGCGCTAGGACTTCGTCTGTGTAGGATAGGTGGGAGGCTTTGAAGCTGGGGCGCTAGCCTCGGTGGAGCCGACGGTGAAATACCACCCTGATGGAGTTTTGGCCCTAACCGCGCGCCATAATCTGGCCGCGAGACAGTGCCAGGCGGGCAGTTTGGCTGGGGTGGTCGCCTCCTAAAAGGTAACGGAGGCGCCCAAAGGTTCCCTCAGGCTGAATGGAAACCAGCCGTTGAGTGTAAAGGCACAAGGGAGCTTGACTGCAAGACAAACACGTCGAGCAGGGACGAAAGTCGGGCTTAGTGATCCCACGATGCTGAGTGGAAAGGTCGTGGCAATCGGATAAAAGCTACCCCGGGGATAACAGGCTAGTGAGGCCCAAGCGTCCACAGCGACGGCCTCGCTCGGCACCTCGATGTCGGCTCGGCGCATCCTGGGGCTGGATAAGGTCCCAAGGGTCGGTCTGTTCGACCGTTAAAGCGTTACGTGAGCTGGGTTCAAACCGTCGTGAGACAGGTTGGTCTCTATCCGGTGTGGGCGTAGGGGATTTGAGAGGAGCTGTCCTTAGTACGAGAGGACCGGGATGGACGCACCGCTGGTGTGCCAGTTGTTCCGCCAGGAGCATCGCTGGGTAGCCATGTGCGGCAGGGATAACCGCTGAAAGCATCTAAGTGGGAAACCCGCCTCAAGATGAGATCCCCCTGAAGGCCGCGAGAAGACGACTCGCTTAATAGGTGAGAGGTGTAAGCGTTGCAAGACGTTTAGCCAACTCATACTAATGGCCGTCTGGCTTGTTTCTCACATGATGCAGAGAAATCGAACTTCTCGCATGTGAACTGCATTGCGCTCGCTAAACGTCACGTCCTATTCAGTTTTTAGAGTGTCGCTTTTGACGAAGAGTCTTTTGGTGATTTGAGCGACGAGGTCACACCCGGTCCCATCCCGAACCCGGAAGTTAAGCTCGTCAGCGCCGATGGTAGTACGCGGGCGACTGCGTGCAAGAGTAGGTCATTGCCAGAAGACTCTTCGCCTTTTTCACGCCATCTTCCGTCGAGTCGCTCTGGCCATTGAGTCGTCAGGTTGATCAGGTCGCTGTTATGCGCTCGTACAAGTATCTCGATGTTGTGATCGGCACGTTTGTTGCTGTGCTCATCATCAGCAACCTGGCTTCTTCGGCCAAGATCGTCACGCTAGGCCCGTTCACCTTCGACGGCGGCACGTTGCTCTTCCCGCTGAGTTACATCTTCGGCGACGTGTTGACCGAGGTGTATGGCTATTCGGTTTCGCGTCGGGTAATTTGGATCGGCTTCATCGCCGCTGCGCTCTTCAGCCTGACGGTTTGGCTCGTCGGCTTGTTGCCGGGCGAGGCCGAATGGTCGAGCCGCGTCGGCATGGAGGCATACAACGCTGTGCTCGGCAGCACACCGCGCATCGTGCTCGCTTCTCTCATCGCCTACTGGGCCGGTGCATTCTCCAACGCCTTCGTGCTGGCCCGCATGAAGGTCATGACGCAGGGGCGCTGGTTGTGGACTCGCACCATCGGCTCGACGATTGTCGGCCAGGCCGTGGACACCTTACTCTTTGTGATGATCGCGTTTGCCGGCACGATGAGCGCGGGGGTGTTATGGGATGTCGCGGCGTCGAACTACGTCTTCAAAGTCGGTATCGAAGCGCTGTTCACGCCGGCGACCTACGCGTTCGTCGGCTGGCTCAAGCGTGTCGAGGGTGTGGATGCTTACGACGCGCAAACCGACTTCAATCCGTTTCGTGCTGCGATGGATCGTGTGTAGTCGCCTTAACCTGGACTGTGGACGACGAAGGGGAAGACCAACTGATACCCCAGGAGGACGGTTGTAGCTGGTCTGCCCGGAACAGGCGATGGAAGTCCGTCGAACTGAAGATATGCCTGATGCGTGACCGGGCCGGACAGCGCCGCACTGACGACGAGCGAGGCGGTGAGTGTGGACGATGGCGCGAGGCTGGGGAATGTCCAGGAAATCACGTTGCCGTTCACCGTCCCCGGGGGGGCGGACGAGATGAGCGTAAGGGTCGTCGGCAGGCTGCTCGAGATGACAACGCCGGCGCGCGTGAGTGGTGTGACGTTGGTCGTGCTGATGACGACCGCGAAAGGCTCATTTACACGCACAGAGGCAGGCGCTGTCACGACGGGCGCGCTCAACGCAGCGTTCACTGCAGCGAGCGCATCCACCAGGCCGTAGCCGTAAGTGTTGTTGGGCCAGGCCGAGCCCGGCACGCCTCCGCACGTTTCATTGTCGGTAAGCGGTCGTGCAGTGTAGCGCAGGAGCATTTCGGTCGTCTCGACGTCTCCGCGCAGCTCGGGCGCTGCCGACCACAGCAGCGCCACGACGCCTGCAACGTGGGGGGCGGCCATGCTGGTGCCACTGGAGAGGCCGTAGCTGGTTGGCGAGCCTGGCCGTGCCGAACGCACGTTAACGCCAGGCGCGACGACATCTGGCTTGATTTGCCCGGTGAGCGATGAGGGGCCGCGACTGCTGAAACTAGCGATGGTGTCGCTGCTGTCCGTTGCACCGATTGTGAATGCTTGATCAAGGGTGGCCGGCGCGTGCACCACGCTGCGGCAGGCACTGCCGCGATTGCCCGCCGATGCGACGACCATGATGCCTGCGTCGCGCAGCGCCTGAGTCGCAGTGATGAGCGCAGTGGGCACGTCGCAACCGATCTCGCCGTAGTCTGGATCGCAAGCCCAGGAGTTGCTGGTAACGTCGGCGCTATGGGCCGGGTCGGGAAAATTGCCGTTGACATCGGTCGGCGCGAGCGCGAACTGGAAGCAAGCGATGTAGCGCGCCACGCTGCCGATGCCGCTCGGGCCGGCCATGTTGCGACAGGCGATCCATTTTGTGCTAGGGGCAACGCCGATCTGGTTGCCCACCCCGTCGTCGCCGACGACAGTGCCGGTGGTGTGCGTGCCGTGTCCGTTCACGTCCTGCGGCGTCGAGGATGGCGGGTTGCCATCCGTCGGTGCAGCGTCGAACCAGTTGTAGTCGTGAGTGACGGTGATACCGTCCCAGCCGCGATAGTGGGGTTTGAGCGCCTCGTGGTCCCAGCGCACGCCCGTGTCCAGATTGGCGATGACGACGCCCTGGCCGGTATAACCCATGGCCCAGACCTGTGGCGCGTTCACACGCTGGATGCCCCATTCGACGGCAGGCGGGGAATAGGGAATGAGAAGCGGGGAGTGGGATTTTGGATGCCGGTCCTCGGTGTGATTTTCGAGGCCGCGCGTCTGCTCGTCCAGGTCAACGCGGATTACGTCGCTCCGCGTTCCCAGCCAACGCAGCGTCGGGCGGTCTATGCGCCGGACGACGATTTGGTTGGTGATCCACAGGGGGAAGAAATCCAGGCCGCGTGTGGCAAGATCGGCGCGCAGTTGGGCTTGAGCATGCTCGGCGTGCGCTTGTAATGCCCGGACGACAAAGCGAGTCTTCTCTCCCTTCGTGCGCAATGCCCGCGCAGGCGAAAGGTCGGGGTAGCCGGGCAGAGTGACGATCACGTCGGCAACAGTGCCTCGACCCGCAGTCGCTGCCCAGGCGCGAGCGGAGATGCCGGATGGCGGTTCGGGTGGCGTAGGCAGCTGCCAGGCTGTTAGCGTGACCAGACAGAGCGCCGAGGCGACGAAGAGGCGCAGTCGTTGCATCGGTGAGATTCTACCGGCTGCAATTGACTATTCGCCAGCGATAGCTATAACCACCTCCAGACTTCCCTGCGTCCAAAGAAGATCCATGAATCCCAACCCTGCACTCCAAAAGCTCGGTTTCTCCGAACGCGACCGCGTCGTCATCATCCACGCTGATGACATCGGCCTATCGCATGCAAGCTGCGCTGCGTTTAGCGATCTGTGGCGCGCCGGCATCATCTCGTCCGGCGCGGTGATGGTGCCTTGTCCATGGTTCCCAAAAGTCGCCGCCTATTGTCGCGCGAACCCGAGCGTAGATATGGGCGTGCATCTGACGTTGACCAGCGAGTGGGACAGTATGCGCTGGGGGCCGATTTCGACGCGCGACCCGGCATCGGGCTTGTTGGACGACGAGGGCTACTTTCCGCGCGCGACGCCCGCCGTTCAGCAGTCGAGCGATCCGGAGGCGGTACAACGCGAGCTCATCGCGCAGGTAGAGCGCGCTATCGCGTTTGGAATCTCCCCCACGCACGCCGATGTGCACATGGGATCGGTCTTCCATCCCAAACATTTGCCAGCCTATGTGCAGATTGCCCGGCAGTTCAAGATTCCGGTCATGATCCCTCGACTGGATGAGGCGCGGTTGCGCCAGTGGGGGTTCGATGGCGAAGTGCTCACGTGGGCAGTCGGGGCGCTGCGCGCGCTCGAAAAGGAAGGATTACCAATGGTAGATCACGTTCTCGGTATGCCACTCGGCAAGCCGGAGAATCGTCTACAGCAGGTATTTGCGGCGCTAGATGCACTTCAGCCCGGCATCACGCACTTCATCATTCACCCTTCGCTCGATACAGCGGAAGCGCGCGCCATCAGCCCGGATTTACCCAGCCGGATCGGAGACTACGAGACGTTTATGGACGAGCGCGTGCGAGAGCATATTCGCCGCGGTGGGCTGCAAATCATCGGCTACCGCCATTTAAAGGCGCTGATGACTTGAGCTGCCGGACCTATCACTCACTCACGACTTACAACCTGCGATCAGCCGTCGGCATGCTCAACGTTCGACTTCGACCCAGACTTTGGATGCGAGTTCCGAGCCGATCACGTGTTCGTCGTGGAAGTTGCCGTTGGCTACGCGCACGCGCAGTGGGCCGGAGAAGGGCGCGCGCGACACCATGTGGATCGGCATCCCCGGCTTAATGTTAAGTGAGGAGAGATAACGCAGCAAATCGCCGTCATGCGATGAGACGCGGCTGACTACGCCCCGTGCGCCGTCGGCCAGTTCAGATAGGCGCGCATCGGCCAGCGGCTGGATGCGACCATCGCGCGTCGGAATCGGATCACCGTGTGGACAGCGCGCCGGACGGTCGAGCTGCGCATTCATCCGTTCGATCAGCTCGTCGTCGAGGTAATTGCTGGCAGATGCAGCAATTGGATATACCTCGTCCCAGGTATAGCCGAGCTTCTGTACCAGGAAGACCTCGAAGATGCGGCGCTTGCGAATCGCCCTGAGCGCGATGCGTTCGCCAGCCTCACTCAATACCAAGCCGCATGCGCCCTCACGCCGCACCAGCCCCTGACGCACCAGTCGCTGCGCCATGCGCGAGACCGCCGGCGGCGTTACGCCCAACCGCGCCGCCAGTGCGCGCAGCGACACCCGGCCGGATTCACTCGCTTCGAGGTAGGTCTCGCTTAAGAAATCCTGCACTACAGCGCTGGTTTTGCTCACCAGCTTATTCGTCGTAGCCTTGGCCATTTCGGCCTCAGATTATTGCACAGCGCGCTGGCGTGCTGCGGCAGCATACACAGTCACTTATCGAACGTTAATCCCGCGCCGATAGAATCACGCTGTCTTGCCGGATGTTCGATGAGAACATCCTGTTCTATCTTCAGCTTGAGCCAGAGGGAGTTTACATGAACGCACGGTTGGATCGCTACTATCCGAAGTCAATCTATGTCGTTGCAGCGCTGGCGGGTGCATTGCTGTTGGGGGCATGCGCTCGGCCAGGTGCCACTGCCGACACCGCCTCTCAACGCGTAGCCATCCTTGAAAACGGCACATTGACAGCCACCGTAAATGCGACCGGCAACATCGAGCCCGAAGCCGAAGTTCGGTTGACTTTCCAACAGCCCGGCATCGTGGCCGAAGTGTTTTTTGATCAGAGCGATGCAGTGAAGAAGGGCGATGTGATCGCCCGGCTGGATACAACCGATTTAGAGCTAGCGCTGGCTCAGGCGCAGGCATCTCTAGAACAAGCCAAGAGCGGGCTGGCTCAGGCTGAAACAGCTGTCGAGAATGCGAAGGCCCAGGAGATCATCGCCACGGCGAACTACAGCCGCACGGTGTCTGGAGCGCGACCGAGCGAGGTGAGCGCTGCGCGGGCAGCGCTGGCAGCGGCCCAGGCGAACCTGGACAAGCTGAAGTCTGGGCCGACCACAGAAGACCTGGCCGCAGCTGAAGCGGCGTTGCGCAATGCCGAAGCAGCGCTGCGCCAGGCACAGAGTGCGTATGATATGGCCTATAAGCGCGATCCGGCCGGTATTGCCGCCAGCCCGGCTGCGCTCCAACTCGAGCAGGCGACCAACAACTACAACTCGGCCAAGGCGCAATATGACAGAATCGCCGCGGGCGCAGATACGGCTCAGATCAAGGCTGCCGAGCAGCAGGTGCTTAACGCGCGGGCGAACCTCGACAAGGTGCTCACCCCGGCGCGGCAATTCGATCTCGACCAAGCTGAAGCGCAGCTTCAACAAGCGCGCCTGCAGGTCAAGAACGCCGAGATTCAAGTTGCCAACGCCAAGAATCAGGTGAGGCTGGCCGAGATTCAGGTGAAACAGGCGCAGCGCCGACTTGACCAGGCGTCGCTCAAATCACCGATTGACGGCGTCATTGCCGCGTTGAACGTGAAGGTGGGCGAAGCCGTCGGTGCCGGCGGACAACCGGCTGCTGTCGTGGTTGACCTCTCAAAGTATCACATTGACATCACCGTAGACGAGATTGATATCGCTAAGGTGAAAGTGGGCCAGGAGGTCAACGTCACGTTAGACTCGCTGCCAGGCGTCGAGGTTAAGGGCAAGGTGATGCGCATCTCCCCGACATCGAAGCTGGTAAACGGCGTGGTGTCGTATGACGTGCGCGTGGGCGTTGAAGCAGCGGAGGACGTGGAGCTGCGCAGCGGTATGACGGCGAATGCGTCCATCGTACTCGACCGGCGTGACGGCGTGTTGCTAGCGCCGAATTGGGCAGTGCGCCGCGACCGGAATAGCGGCAAGACCTTTCTCACCGTGCGGGTGAACGATCAGCAAGTGACCGAGGTGGAGGTCAAGACCGGCCTGCGCAACGATGCGTTTAGCGAGATCCTCTCCGGCGCGAAGCCCGGCGATGTCGTCGTCGCGCCCAGCGCGCCGAATGTTTTGGGTCAGTAAGGGACGGCAGGTCGGTGATTCGTCATTGGTCACTCATGGCGCTCAGCCACGCGGACGCGACGACCGCCGCTTCACCCATTGTCGTCACCAATTACCAGTTACCAGCCTGACCCGTTACCAGCGGAGATCAAATGGTTGAGACAACGATCAATTACATCCCGCCCAGTGTAAAGTCCAGCGAGCGACGCAACGGCGGAACGGCGCCGACGCCTGTCATTGACGTGCAGGGCATCACCAAGATCTACAAGATGGGCGAGGTCGAGGTGCCGGCGTTGCGTGGGGTAGACCTGAAGATCTATCCTGGCGAACTGGTCGCCATCATGGGGCCGTCCGGTTCTGGCAAGTCTACGTTGATGAATATTCTCGGCTGCCTCGACCAGCCCACGAGCGGCGCATACAAACTGGATGGCGTGGACGTCGAGAAGTTGAACGACAACCAGCTGGCTGAGATCCGTAACCGAAAGATCGGTTTCGTCTTTCAGTCATTCAACCTGCTCCGCCGCACCTCGGCGATAGATAACGTCGAGCAGCCGCTGATCTACGCCGGCACGCGGTCCAAGGAACGGCGTGAACGTGCCCGCGCGGCGCTCGAATCGGTCGGCCTGGGCAACCGGCTGAATCATCACCCAAACGAACTCTCCGGCGGCCAACAGCAGCGCGTGGCTATCGCGCGTGCGCTGGTGACCAATCCGGCCATCATCCTGGCCGACGAACCGACCGGCAACCTCGATTCCAAGAGCGGCGCAGAGATCATGTGCATCTTCCAGCGCCTGAACATGGAGCGCGGCAACACGGTCATCTTTGTCACGCATGACCCGCGCATTGCTGCGCATACGCGGCGCATCATTCGCATCTCTGACGGCCGGATCGTTGGCGATGAGCCGGTGGAAGATCCGGTGATTGCGTGTCCAGATGAACCGCTGCGTGAGCGATGAACATAGACCTTGTTGAAGCGATCAAGCTAGCTCTACGCGCGCTGGACGCCAACCGGCTGCGCGCATTCCTGACGATGATTGGGATCAGCATCGGCGTCGGCGCGGTGATCGCCTTGCTGGCTATCGGCACGGGCGTGCAGCAGTATATCAACGACCAGTTTGCCAGCTCGGGGACGAATCTGCTTGGTATCGTGCCGGGTCGAATCCAACGCGGCCCTGGCGGCGGGCAAAATACGTTCGGGCAGTCATCCTTCTTGACGATGGGCGACTATCGCGCGGTGGTGGCCGGCACGCCGAACGTCGAGGCGCACGCCGCCGATTTCACTTCGATTGGCAACTTTTCTTACGGCTCGCGGACGTCGCAGGTGCAAGTCAGCGGCGTCACGCCCAGCTTCTCACAAGTGCGCAACTGGCGGGCGATCAGCGGCCGGTTCATCGAGGAAGCCGACAACAGCGGCCGGGCGCGTGTGGTAGTGCTCGGTCAGACCGTGGTCAACGACCTCTTCCCTGGCGAAGATCCGCTCGACAACCAGGTGAAGATCAACGATGTGCCGTTTCGCGTGATCGGCGTCATGGAGTCGAAAGGGGCATCCTTCCTCGGCGACCAGGATGCGATTGCGTTCATTCCGCTCAGCACAGCGCAAGAGCGCCTCTTCCAGCGTCAGGCTCAGGCGCGCACGGGCGAACGCATCGTGTCCACCATCTACCTGCAGGCAACTAGCGACGCCGCTCGGCCACAGATCGAGGCGATCGCGCGTGACATCTTGCGCGAACGCCACCGGCTCGGCCCAGGCGACGCCGACGATTTCTCGATCATTAGCCAGACCGAGCTGTTGAATACGTTTGGCGCCGTGACGAGCGTGCTGACGTTGTTCCTGGGCGCGATCGCGGCTATCTCGCTGCTGGTCGGCGGCATTGGCATCATGAACATCATGCTGGTGAGCGTGACAGAGCGCACGCGCGAGATCGGCCTGCGCAAAGCTATCGGCGCGACGCCGTCCGCCATTCTGGGCCAGTTCTTGATCGAGGCGGTTGTGCTGTCGTTCATCGGCGGCTTGATCGGCATCATGATCGGCGTGGGGATCGCGCTGGGCATCACGCGATTCGTGGATTTCGGCGCCATCGTGCAGCCGGGCGCCGTGCTGCTGGCAGTGGGGTTTTCGATCGCCGTGGGCTTGTTCTTCGGCATCTATCCTGCGCGGCGCGCCAGCCGGCTGAATCCGATCGATGCGCTGAGGTTCGAGTAGAGCACAGCAAATGATGTTCATCGAAAACCTGAAAGTTGCCCTGCGCGCCCTGGCGGCCAACAAGTTGCGCAGCGCGTTGACCACGCTCGGCATCATCATCGGCGTTACATCGGTGATTGCGCTGCTGTCGCTCGGCAACGGCGTGCAGGAGTTCATCAACCGCCAGTTCGAGGGGCAAGGGTCGAATCTGGTGTTCGTATTGCCGGCGCGGGTCGAGATCGGCGGCGGCGCCAACCGAGCCGGCTTTCGCGCGTTTGCGCCCGGCGCGCGCGCCGGCACGGCACTCTCGCTCACCCAGGCTGATGCCGAAGCGTTACGCGACAAGTCACGCGTCCCTGACGCCAAGATCGTCGCACCGATCGTGAGCGGCACTGGCCAGGCTGTGGCCGGGGAGTACAAATACGAAACGCGCGTGCGTGGCACGGTGCCGGAATATCGCGCGCTCAACGATGCGCAGTTGCTCTATGGCCGGTATTTCACGCAGGAGGAGACGAGCGCCGGCTCGCGTGTGGTCGTGCTGGGCGACGTGCCGTATCGCAAGCTCTTTCCTGCTGGCGGCGATCCCACCGGCCAGGACCTTCGCATCAACGGTGTGCTCTTCCGCATCGTCGGTGTACTGGCGCAGCGCGTGGGTGGCACTGAGGGCAGCGACGACGATGTGATCACCATGCCGATCACAACGGCGACTGAACGCCTGTTTCCACAGCGCAATGCTAAGGGTGAGCCTTTGGCCGGCATCATCCTGATCCAGGCAGTGGACCAGTTGCGCATTGATGCAGTGATCCAACAAGCGACCGAGTTGCTACGCGAGCGACACGGCATCAGCTTTCAGGATGAGGATGATTTCTCGATTGCCAGCCAGCGCGATTTGCTCAACACCATTGGCGCAGTCACCGGCGCGATTACGGTCTTCCTGGCGGCCATAGCCGGTATCTCTTTGTTCGTGGGTGGCATCGGCATCATGAACATCATGCTGGTAAGCGTGACGGAGCGCACGCGCGAGATCGGCCTGCGCAAGGCCATCGGCGCGCGGCGCAGCGTGATCTTGACACAGTTTTTGATCGAGTCGGTTGTCCTCTCCGTGCTGGGTGGGTTGGTTGGCATTGTGCTGGGCGTGGCACTAGCGAATCTCGTGGCGCTGCTCTCACAGGGGCAATTCACGGCGCTGGTGAAGGCTGATGCAGTGGCCTTGGCGGTCGGCTTCTCGGTGTTCGTCGGCGTCTTGTTTGGTGTATACCCGGCCTGGCGCGCGTCACAACTCAACCCGATTGAGGCGCTGCGCTACGAGTGACGCCGAAAGATGCCCACACGCCTGCACCAAATTTGACCTTTTAGAACGGATGTGCTAACATTAGGATCTTGCTAGAGCATGCAGCTCGGTCGCCCAGGATGCCCTCTCAAGCGTATCCGGTATTGAAAAGAGGGGCATTTTGTGTTTACACTTATGCACCATGGCTACTAAGACCATCTCTCTCAAACGCACCATCAACGCCCCGGCAGAGCACGTCTATCACGCCTTCACCAACGCCACATCATTGCGGGAATGGTTCTGTGACGGTGCGATGGTGCAGCCTCGCGTCGGTGGCCGACTGTATTGCCAATGGGACGATGGCCACGCCCTGATGGGCAAGTACACTGCTCTGACGCCCGAGAAAAAGATCGCCCTTGACTTGCGCGGCGACGAAGAGGGAGATTATTCCCAGTGCGTTATTACCCTTTCCTTCAAAGACGACGTTACCTCGCTGCAGCTCACTGATTCCAGCGAAGGCAAGTTGTGGATCAAGACGGCCGACGAGTGTGAAGCCAACTGGAACGCTGCGCTGGACAATCTCAAATCAGTGTTGGAGACGGGTATTGATCTACGCCTAGCCCGGCGGCCGGTGTTGGGTGTGGAGATTGGCGAACCGAAACCGGGGGATGAAGGCGTCCGGCTAGACGGTGTCACTGAGGGTATGGGCGCGCGTGAGGCCGGCCTGCAGCAAGGCGATGTTATCCTGAGCGTGAGCGGCAAGAAGACGCCGAGCTGGAATGCGATCGGCGCAGCATTGAACGGTCACGCTGCAGGCGACAAGGTCAAGGTCGTCTTCCGACGCAATGGCAAGACGATGAATGCCACCGTTACGCTCTCGGCGCGACCGGTCCCCGAAGTGCCGGCGACAGCCGAGGCATTGGCCGAAATCGTGGCGCGCAAGTATACCGAGGTCAACCGCGACCTGACGCAGGCCTTCAAGGGTGTGAGTGAAGAGAAGGCGGCTCGCGCGCCAGCGCCGGGCGAGTGGAGCGCGCGCCATGTGTTGGCGCACTTGATCGCGGAGGAACGCAACTTGCACACCTGGCTCGCCGACATGATCGCCAGCAACGAGCCATGGTACGATGGCGAAACCGGCGCGTTGCGCATCCGGCTCGACGCCGTCATCAACGGCTTCCCCACAGTTCAAGCATTGTTGACCGAGCTCAAGCGCAACGAAGCCGAGACGGTGGCGTTGCTAAACGCGCTGCCCGATGAGTTCGTCGCCCGCAAAGGCAGCTACCGGCGCCTGGCGTTACGGATGCTTTCCTGGCCCGATCACGCCCGCGAGCATCTCAGCCAGATCGTCACTGCTGTGAGGCACTGAGCACAAGACGCAGCCGTGCCGGGTTTGCCCATGCCGCGGAGGCGGCGACACGGGTGAAACCTGTGCGGAACCTGAGCGCGCGTGCATTGATCACGACTCAAGCACCGCTACAATATGCGGCGCACGTATGACGTCGAACCGCCCCCGCGCTCATGGTTCCTTCCCGGGATGGTCACGGCTTTGGCGTTCTTGCGACTGCCATGAATTGCGGTCAGTGTAAAGATCCTCGCATGTACGGCGGCATCAAACTTTTCAGCGGCACCAGCCATCCTGCGCTCGCTCAAGAGATCTCGGATTATCTCGGCGTGCCGTTGAGCGGCCGGGAGATCATCAAATTCCCTAACGAGAACCTGTTCGTGCAGCTACATGAAAGTGTGCGCGGGCAAGACGTCTTTCTGATCCAAACCATGTGCCCGCCGGTGAGCGATAACATCATGGAGTTGCTCATCGCGATTGACTGCTTGCGCCGTGACTCCGCCGGCCGGATCACCGTCGTGGTGCCCTACCTGGCCTACGCGCGGAGTGACAAAAAAGATCAGCCGCGCGTGCCGATCACGGCGCGCCTGCTGGCCGATATGATCCAGATCGCCGGCGCTGATCGCTACATCACGGTGGACCTGCACGCCGGACAGATTCAGGGCTTCTTCAGCATCCCCGGCGACGAGATCACCGCTTTTCACATCTTGAATGAATACTTTGCCCAAAAACAGCTTGAGGACGTGGTGATCGTGACTGCCGATCTAGGGTTCGCCAAGAAGGGCCGCAACTTCGCGGCCAGACTACAAGTGCCAATGGCGTTCGTCGAGAAGCGCCGCACTGGCAACGATGCCAGTTCGGAAGCGTTGACGGTCATTGGCGATGTGGACGGCAGAAACGTCATCATCGTAGATGACGAAATCTCGACCGGCGGCTCGATCGCGAACACCGTGCGGGTGGTGAAGGAGCACGGCGCGCGGGATATCTACGTGAGCTGCTCACACCCGGTGCTGGCTCCGCCGGCAACCGAGCGCCTGCGGGCGTTGCCGGTGAAGGAACTCGTCACGACCAACACGCTGCCCATCCCGCCGGAGCGCATGCTTCCCAATATCAAGGTGCTGTCCGTCGGCCCGCTGCTGGCCGAGGTGATCCGCCGTGTGCACGAAGGCCGCAGCGTGGGCGAGCTGTTCAACGAGTGATCAGTTGAGGATGCGGCACTGGTAGTCGGTGACGAAATTGTTGAGCTTATCCACCAGCTCGAGCCATTCGTCGCTGCTCAACACCTGCTGGAGCGATTCACGATCGGCTGCGACGGCCGGCATGATGATCTGCGGACCCTCGCCATACACCGTGTACCAGGCTTCCGTCGGGCGGATGCCCATTTTGATGATCTTCGGCGCGAACTCCTGCACGATGAACTCAAAGTAGGCAGTCTCTTCGTCCGATTTGATGTTCCAACTGAAGATGAGTCTAACCATGGTCATGGATGGCGATGAGCGTTATCAGTGCTTCATCTCCAGCAGGATCACTTGAGTGTCTTCTGGCAGGCTGCTGCGCGTCACCTTGAGCGCATCTTGCATCTGCGGATTGGTCAGCCCCATCTCTTTCAGGAACTTGTTGAGGCTGTCTTTGCTCTTTAGGCCGTAACCCATCGGCACGACGAGGCTGGGTTCGATCATGCTGATTACCTCGGCAGCCTGTGCAGGGTTGAGTTCGTCATCGCCGCTGATCGGCACGAGCAACACATCTACGGTCTCAAGCGCATCGATCTGCGACTGCGTGGGGACGAAAGATAGCCCACCTAAATGGGCTACGCTAAGTCCGTCGAAGTTGAAAGCATAGACCGTGCATTTCTGATTGGCCCCTTTCTTCTCCGGCCGCATGGCCACGCCGGTGATGAATACGCCGCCCATCTCGTATTCGCCCGGCCCGGTGATCTTACGCACATCGCCGCGCTGGGCGCCGATCACGGCGTTGATGTTGTTGTGGCGCGGATGGTCGCGGCTGATCGTGACGACGTCGGCTTTCAGCTTGGGCGGCTCCAGGCCGGCGTCGGCGCTATAAGGATCGGTGACGACTGCAAGCGTGGCCCGTTCGGTCATGCGGAAGCAGCTTTGTCCGTACCACGTAATCTCCATATGAGCGATTGTATAGCACCCCAGGCGCGCTATGATTCGGCAAAGGCGCCCCTGCCTGCGCCGGCGTTATAGGAGCAACAATCGGAAGAACGCGATCGCGGCCAACACCAGGCAGACCGCGCCCAATGCGCCAATCGCGTTGATGGTCAGCAACGTGCCGCACACCAGCAGCGCCGCAAATGCCACCGCCCACGTCAGCCGTGATACGCCGGCCTCGATGCGTCGCAGGTCCTCGGTGGACTTCGGGCTCAACTGGGCGTGGACCTCGAGCTGCCCGTTGAGTGCATGTGAGAAGAATGCGTCGCTTTGGTTGGGCAGTTGTACCGTCTGCCGGATCAGACGTGCGCCCTCATTGAGCACGTCCTGCACCGTGCGAGCTGTAGTTTGTCCGGCCAGGCCGTTTGCGAAGGCCTGAATCGCTCGCCAGGGGTTAAAGGCCGGGTCGAGCGCCGTCAGCATACCGGCCAGGATGTTGGCCGCGCGTCCCAGATACAGCACGTTCTGCGGAATCTGAAAGGGCAAGCTGGAGAGCAAATCGCGGAACTCGGCGGCAAAGGCATACATCTCGCCGAACTCGACGTTGCTGATGTCGTTCACCGCTGCGCCCCAGAAGCGGTCAAACAGTGTGCCGACGGCCTGCTCCACGCGGGCCA
Source organism: uncultured Anaerolineae bacterium (assembly GCA_937959265.1). GTDB lineage: Bacteria > Chloroflexota > Anaerolineae > J036 > Brachytrichaceae > JAAFGM01. Next base: position 14,981 of record CALGMA010000035.1, read on the forward strand.
GGTCGGCTTCGGGCAGGAAGAACCCCATGCGCTGCGCAGCTGCCGTCCAGCGTCGCGCGTCCTTCAAGCTCACGGCGATGATGAATTCGCGCAGCTCGCGCATGAAGGCCGGCGGGATGCGCCCCATCATGCCGAAGTCTACGTAGGTCAAGCGGAAGGGCGTGCCTTGGCCGATCGGCACCTTCCACGCGCGCGCAGTGGCGCGATCCAGCGGTTGCACGAACAGGTTGCCGGGATGCGGGTCGGCGTGAAAGAAGCCGTGCTCGAACACCTGGCGCAGGTAAGTGTCGAATAGCTTGTTGGCCACTTCGCGCCGTGATACGCCGGCGCTCTCCAACCCCGCGAAATCCAGGATTTTGATGTCCTCGACGTTCTTCAGCACGATCAGCCGACGGGTGGTGAGATCGGTGTAAACTTTGGGCACGCGCACGCCGGTGTCCTGGGCGAAATTGCGATCGAACTCTTGTGCGTGTTGCGCTTCCCGCTCGTAGTCCAGTTCCTGCATTACCACTTCGCTGAACTCTCTGACCAGCGCATCCAGATTCGCGCGCCGGCGAATCGGTTTGTAGAGTTTCAACCAGCCGGCGATGGTCCTCAGTGAGCGCAGGTCGGTGTCTACGATGGCCTGCATGTGTGGCCGTTGCACCTTGACGACGACCCGCTTGGCCGTCGCCTGACCGTTCGGCGATGGGGTCCGCAGCGTTGCGAGATATGCCTGCCCGAACGACGCAGCGGCGACCGGTTGTGGGTCGAACTCCTCGAAGATGGCCTCGATCGGTTGGCCTAACTCGCGTTCGATCACGGGCAACATGACGTTGGCCGGCGCGGGCGGCACGGCGTCTTGTAGGCCGGAGAGTTCGGCAATGATCTCCGGCGGGAGCAGATCTACGCGGCTGCTGAGGAACTGGCCGAGCTTGATCCATACGCCGCCCAACTCGACGGCCAGGTTGCGAAAGTCACGCGCGAGTTTGATGAAGCGATCCATGCGCCCCTGCGCCACGCGCGCTTGACCGATGATCTTCGTCAGGATCAGCTCCCACCAGATGAACCCGGCGACCATGGTCGCGCCGAACCATAGGGCTTTGATCGCGCGTACGCGCAGTGCGCGCCGGTCCGGTGATGGCTCGTCGGCCCGTCGCGTGGGCGCAGCCGAGGCAGCTTGTTGTTCTGCAAGCGTCCTCAACTGTTCTAGGCCGATGTCGGTAAGCAAAGACATGTGGAAAGCCTCCTGCGGCATTGTAGCCGCCGGGGTGAGCGCGAGATGAGGAGACGCGCTGCGCAGGAGCGTGAGGCGTTGCGCTTTTTATTCGATGACGACTGAACCGTCGAGTCCCACGCGCTGGACGGTCTCATGGCCGGCGCAGTCGAACATGGCGAAGGTCAGTTCAGCATCGAGTGACTCGCCCGGCTTCAGCGTGCGATGCGTGCGCGTGGTGTTCATCACGTTCACCAGCCCGTGGGGATAGCTGGTGTGCGGCTCCAATGCCATGGTGTAAGTGCGGCCGTAGAACGGGAAGCCGGTCGAAGCGCGCATCTCTTGCCAGAACCACAGATATTTGAAGACATCGCCTGACCATGCGACGCCTACGCCGACCTTGAGCTGACGGTTGAGCAACGCATACCAGGGCGAGCCGTCGAAGTCGCTCAGATAGCCCATGAAGAAGTTGCGCTCGCTCGGTGAGACGAATTCCCGCAAGTCGAGCGTCCGGCCGTCTTTACCCTGCGCAAAAGGCCATGCCGTGGTCACGCCCGGCACTGCGCGACACCAGGGGCTGTCGTAGTCTGGGTCGGTGTAGACAGCGCGGGCGTTCGTTTGCAGCCGAAGGTGCTCGCTGAGGAAGGGCGCGCCGTAGGCGGGATGGTGGCCCCACACGAAGTCCATCGGTTCGCCGGCTTCGTTCGTCACCCACTCGATCAGGCGCACGCAGCTCGTCGTCGCGTTCATCAGCATACGCCGGCGAATGGTGAACGGCGAGCGAAACAGCCGCGCGCTGAAGACCGCCTCGATCTCGTCGCCGGCGTCTTTCACGATCTCGACGCGCCAGGGTAAAAGCGAGCTTTCGCCGTGGAAGCTAAGCTCAATGCCCTTATACGTCTCCGGCGGCCCAGTGTGTGGCAGCAGTTCCTGCCATCCGCCTTCGTAGTGTTCCAACCAGGCCACCTCCGACTTTGGCGAAGCCCAGCCCTCGCTCAGGCCACGCAAGCCCAGCGGAGACTTCCACATCGCGTCCACGCCGGTTGCGCGATGAACGGTGGCGTAGATGTCCGCACCCTTTTCGGGCAGCACGTCCACGGTCATGAACGGGTTCTGCATGCGCACGACGCGCATGTGACCTTCGCGCGTCGTCAGTTCGATTGTGCAATACGGAGAAGTCATCATCGCATGTGTTGCGTTGTGGGCTATGCGCCCTCGCCCATCAGGCGCGCGACCCAAACGTCGTCGCGTCGCCAACCCTGGCGCACCTTCGCCCACAGCTCGAGGTAAACCTTGTTGCCCAACTCGCGTTCGATTTCCTTGCGCGCATTGGCGCCGATCTTCTTCAACATCTCGCCGCCCTTGCCGATCAGGATACCTTTCTGCGACTCGCGTTCGACGTAGATCGTCGCGGCGATGTAGATCACACCGTTCGGGCGCGGCTGCCATTCTTCGATGGCAACAGCGATCCCGTGTGGCACTTCTTGTTCCAGGAAGCGCAGAGCTTGCTCGCGCACGAATTCGGCCGCCAGGAAGCGCTCGTTCTGGTCGGTGAACTGCCCGCTCGGGAAGTAGCGCGGGCCGTAAGGCAGCGTCTTCAGGGTCATGTTCAGCAACTTGTCCAGGTTGTCGCCGCGCGTGCCCGAGGTCAGAATCGAAGCTTGAGCATCGAAGACGGAGAAAGGCGGCCCGGCCGGCTCTCGACTCTCAACTTCTGTAGCGGCGTCTGTCTGCGGTTTGGGCAGCAGCGCCTCATGCGCCGTGACGTGCTCAACCACGTCGCGCGGGTCGAGCAGGTCGGCCTTGTTCATGGCCAGCAATTTGGGCTGCGGCAGTTGCGCAATGCGCTCGGCTACGCGGCGGTCTTCGTCGGTCGGCAGTCGGCTGACGTCGGTGACGAACAGGATCGCGTCGCAGTCCTTCAGCGCTGCGTCCACCTCGCGCATCATGTAACGGTTGAGCGCCTGCTTCGGCTCGTGCACACCGGGCGTATCGAGGAAGAGCACCTGAGCGTCCTCACGAGTGAGGATGCCCAGGATACGCCGGCGTGTGGTTTGTGGCTTGGGTGAAATGATGGCCACTTTGTGGCCGATGAGGGCGTTGACCAGCGTGGACTTGCCGACGTTCGGCTTGCCCACCACGGCCACGTAGCCGCTGCGATGATCTGCCGGCAGCGGCTGTTCCTCGCCGCCCAGAAAGGCCTGGATCAACCGTTCGGTCTCGTCATGCGTTTGCTCTTGATCGCTCATACGCGTTCCTCGCGCGCTGGAAAGCCTCGATGATTTTGTAGTATCCCGTGCAACGGCACAAGTTGCCGCTGATGCTTTCCTTGATCTGCGCGTCCGATGGATGTGGATTCTCGCATAGCAGCGCCGCGCCACTCATGATGAAGCCGGGCGTGCAGTAGCCGCACTGCACTGCGCCTGCCTCGATGAAGGCGCGTTGGAGCGGGTGCAGTTCGTCGCCAGGCTCCCCTTGCAGCGCGCTGACGCCTTCGATCGTGAAGATTGTCGCGCCATGGGCGCGCGGCGCGGGCGTCAGGCAGGCCATGACTGCGCGCCCGTCCAGGATCACCGTGCACGCGCCGCATTCGCCCTCGCTGCATCCCTCCTTCACGCCGATCAAGCCGCAGTCTTCGCGCAACAGCCTCAGCAACGTTTTCTCGCGCGCCTCGGCGTTGCCGATTGAATAGGCGCGTCCGTTGACCGTCGTATGGATGGCCGAGATCGGGCGCGCCCCCTCGTGGATGGGCACGTTGCCGGCATCCCCCTGCGCAAGCCGCAGCAGCGCCGGCGCCTCCGGCCATCCCTCCCCCGGCGCAGCCTCCAATGCTAGTGAGAGTGCGCGGCGTACAAGGACGGCGGTCGCATCGCGCCGGTATTCGGCGCTGCCGCGGATGTCGTCAATGGGTCGAGCAGCCTGTGCGGCCAACTCGGCGGCGTTGCGGATCGCCTCTTCGTCGGGTGCCCGGCCCACCAGCCAGCGTTCGGCCTCCGGCGTGCGGATGATCGTCGGCGCGACTGCGCCTAACGCGATCCGCGCATCGTCGATGCGTCCATCGTTGCTCAAAGTGAGCGTGACGGCACAGTTCACCACGGCGATCGCTTGCGCCTGTCGCAGGCCGAGTTTGAGAAACGCGCCGCGCTGATTCGGCTGCAACGCGCGGAAGGCAATATCGGTGAGCATCTCGTCGGGCTGCATCACCGTTCGGCGCACGCCGACGTAGAAGTCGGCCAGCGCCACGCTGCGCTCGCCGCGCAGCGAACGCAGCGTCACTTGCGTGTCCAGCGCCATCAGCGCGGTGATGGTGTCGTTAGCCGGTGATGCGGTGATCAGGTTGCCGGCTACGGTGCCTCGGTTGCGGATCTGTGGTGCGCCGACTTGCCGGCAGGCCTGCGCTAGCGGCAGCGCGCGTGACACGCACAGGGCCGAAGCCACCACGTCGTTGTGGGTGACCAACGGGCCGAGGTGAATCCGCCCATCGTCATCCAGGTAAATAGCGCCCAAATCGGGCAGGCGCGATATGTCTATTAGTGCGCACGGCGGGCGGAGTTTGCGGTCGCACTCAACGACCAAGTCGGTCCCGCCGGCGATGATGCGCGCTTCGCCCTGGTGTTCGGCGAGCAGCGTCAGCGTTCGATCAAGCGAGTCGGGGATGAAGTAATCGCGCCACATGACCTCGGTTGTATCCAGGGCGCAATCCTATCATCACACCTCAGTTCCAGTGCGGCACGGCGAGTTCGCGCTCCTCGAACGAGTCGAGTGTGAACAGTGTGCCGCGGAAGACCGGCGTCGTGCTCAGTGCATGGCGCACGATGAGTGCGCGCGGATGCTTGCCGGTGAAGTTCTCGGCCAGTTCGGCGGCTTCGCGCACGCTGGACGAGGAGAGGAAGTGAATATCGCGGGCCAGGCGCTCGCGTTGTGGTCCAGCGACGATCAGACGATGCCGTTGCATGGCGTGAGCCAGCAAGTAGGCGCGTGCCTCGCCGGCTTGCAGGCTGCGTCCTTGTAGTTGTTTGATCACCGACTCGGGCGATGGCGCATTCGTCAGCGCGTCGTAAAACGCACGAGCGGAAGTGCCGTCATCTTCGCGCCGACCGATGGGCAAGATCAGCGGTCCGCCGCGCATCAGGATCGGGTTGCGCCCCAGGCTGATGTGGATGGCAGCCAGGCTGGCGTCGAACAGGCTTCCGCCGACATGCCCACTCCGGTTGGGCTCGGCTAGCACAACGTCGTAACTTGGCGCGCCCACATCGCATTCTCGCAGTGCGCGGGCCGCATCCGCGAGGGCACTGTCCACGTTGATCGGTGCGCCAGCGCGGATGGCCAGTGGATGGCCTTCCGCGTCCACCAGCGCGCCGACGGCGAACATCAAGCCTGCGCGCCGGGCGCCTTCGCGCATGACGCGCTGGAAGAGCGGCAGGTCAAGTGCAGATGGTTCGATGCGGTCGTCATAGAAGCGTGTGGTGCGCAGCTCGCGCCGGGCAGGCGTCCCTACTACGCCTAGGGTGATGGTCGTGCAGCTGCCGACGTAGTAGGCGTCGTCGTCCAGTTGCATTGCGTAAATCGCAATCAGCAGGTCGGCCTCGGCAGCCCGATAGTTGATCGTGAGCGGCACGCCCTCGAAGTTACCCATGTCGTCCAGCTCGCGTACGTCTTCGGGGTCGTGCTGGACAATGTGAATCCGGCTCGCATAATCTCCCAGGCGATCAAGGGTTGCATTGACGCCATGCGGCGGTTCAGCATCGGTGGGTGTCTCGTCGTCCAGCGCGGCGATCAACAACGTTACCCGATTGGGAGCGATGCCGGCACGCTCCAGGTGCGACAACACACCGCGCAGGATCGCCAAGCGCGCCTCGTCCCCGGGCGCGCGATCGCATACGATGACGGCGTTGGTGTTCGCGCCGCACAGATCGGCCAATGGCAGCGAGTTGAGTGGGGCGGACAGTCGAATTTCGACTTCCTCGTCTACGGCCGCCAGCGGCATGGCGGCAGCGATATCGGTCTGTTCGATTTGCCACTCAGTTGGCAAACTGTAGGAGCTGATAAAGAAGCGTCTGCCTTCCTCGTACACGTCTAAACCTTGACCTGGCCGGTGATTGTACCCATCCCCCGGCAATTCGCGTTGATGACGACTCGATGGTCGTCATACGCGGCGCGCACACTGCACAACACACTTCTATACCTCACTTGCATGAACGTTCGGTAAACGTTTTTTATCGGCGCCGGGACCACGCCTGCCCAGGCCGGGTGAATCAGCCCCAGGTTGCGGTACTTGAGTAACCGACGCATCGCCTACTCGTATTGAAGCGCCTGCTCTACTCGTTTACAACATTGTTCTAATTGCCGTAGACGAACGCATCAAGTTTGACTAGCATCGTGAGCAGCCTGACAGATCATTTCCATTTGTGTCAAAAGACGCAGGGGGATACGAGGAGCTTGTGCGAGCCTCTGGCAGGATGAGGGACGCGAGCGCTCGGCTTCACCCTGTCTGCCGTGGGGCTCATATGCAAGTCCTGGATGCGCGACTGGCGCGCGTGGCTGTTCTGAACGTGCTCACCCTCGCTGCTGCCTTTACGCTGATGACGGCGATAGCGGCGGGCGAAGGTGATGCGACTGCACCGGATGCAGCGATTGCAGCGGGTCTGATTGCCTGGCGCGCGCCAAATGAACGTGGCGTCGCGTGCGTCCACTGCCACGGGCCAGACGGACTGGAAATCGCGCGCTTCGATTTCGGTGATGGCGCCATCCTCCGCCGCAACGATTGGCATATTCCGCCATCTGACGCTGCTGGCATCGTCGCGATGATCCGCGCGTTGCGAGACAAATACAGCCTGAAGGCTGCGTTGCTCGACCCGGTGGACGACCGATTGCTCCAACCAGGCGGCCGGCTTATCGCAGGTGCTACATTCCAGGAGCGCGATTACAACGCGGCGCTGCAGACGTTCGCACCGCAGATGCCGACGCTGTTCAACGGCCGGGTGGATTCCATCCTCGAAGCGCTGCGTGCGCGCGACGAGATTCTGGCGCTCGATGTCCGCAATCGGATGCTGGGCGTGCCGTTCCCCGGGCTGTCGGGCGGCGCGGTGCGGGATGTTGCAGCCGTGTGGGCCGTCGAGCAGCCGCGCATGCCCAAGCCCGGCAGCGAACAAGCCTGGTATGCGCTGCACGATGCCTATCTGGCCGACCCAACCGAGGCGAATTTGTGGGCGATCTACAATGCTGTGGAGGCGTTGACCACCGCGCTGCCCGGTGCCGACGAGCACGCCGATGCGCTCTCGGTGGCCAAATACCGATCTTTGTTGCTGGCCCAGCATTTGGTGCGCGAGCAGGCGCTGGGCGCGAACGCTCCATCGGCGATGTTCGAGCGCCGGCCGATCGCCTTCCTGGAAATTCCACCGGAAGCAGACCGCCTCGTTGCGATTCACAACCCCATGTTCGCTGCCGGCAATCTCACCTATCGCAGCCAACTACACAAGCCGGAAGCGGTGGCTAGGGCATTGCCGTGGTGGTTCGCCGCGTGGACGTTCAACCCGGGTCTGTCGAACGTGGCTGAGGGGCGCGACGCATTCTTGCAGGCGCTCGAAGGACGCCACAGTGGCGAGCCCTATCCGATCCACCACCGGTTGGTGCGGATCAAGATGGACATGACGCAGGCTTATGCGCCCTATGTTCGCCTGTCCGGCCGGCCGCCGCAGGTCAACGCGCTGGATCTGGCCGATGCGGCGCGTGGGTTCGTGTATCCCGATGAAGAAGCCGGGGCGTTGTTCTTCGATCAAGCGCACCGGACGCTCTATCACACCTTCTCGGCGAACGTCCGGCGCATGCAGCTTTATCTGCTCATCCATGAATTCAACAAGCAGTGCGCCGACGGTCGTCCCTACGTCGGCCTGGTCGGCGATGAGGTGACCTTCGTAGAGCGTCTGCACGCCGAATTGCTTCCGGATTTGGAGCGTGCTCAGCCTCAGTATGCTGTGGAAGACCGCGTGTTGGTCATGACTGCGATTCGTCGGTTGCAGGAAGCATGGAATCAATGCAGACCGCTGCCCCCCGCCGGCTACGGTGTGGGATTGTTCGCAGAATATTTCGAGGGTGATGAGGCTGCACCTCGTGATGCGCGCATCGTCCATCGGCTCGATCGCTTCGACTCAGCGGTCTTCGGCGTAGATCGGGCCATCTTCATTCGCTGGACCGGCGCAGTCGAGCCGCGCTTCGGCGGTGTGTACGAGATCTCACTCCGGATCGGAGATCGGCCCGATGTCGGCTTCCGTTTGTGGCTCGACGATCGGCTGTTGATAGATTGTTGGGATGGCGTGCTCGTCGAAGGCAAGATGATCGCATGGGAGGGCGGTCGCTACTACGGAGCAGACGCGGTGCTGCACGCAGGCCGGCGCTACGCCATACGCCTGGAGTATCGCCAGCGCGGCGGCCGGCCTGCGCTCCAATTGATCTGGAAGAGCGCGCATCAGGTGCCAGAGGTCATTCCGCCGAACCAGCTCTATCCTGGTACCGAGCTAGGTCGGCGCGTGTTTGCGATCGCCAGGACGGCGCGATAAATCAGCGTGCGCTGAGCGTAAGCAGCACAACCTGCGCCAGCAGGATTTTGGCGAGCATGCCGATTGGGAAAACGGTTGCGTAGCCGATGTTGGGAACGTCATTGCGTTCTTGCTCGAGCGCGAAGCTCAGCACAGCGGGTTGACCTTGTAGGCCGGATAGCACGCCCGAGGCCAGGCTGAACGGCATTTTGAAGACGAAGTAAGCGATCAGCAGCGTGAGCAGCGCCGTGCTGCAGGTGATTGCGAATGCAGCGAGGAGCACCGGCAGGGCATTGCCTTGCCGCAGCGTGTCGGCGAAAGCGTAGCCGGCGCGCGTGCCGATGCCCGCCAGGAAGACCACCGTGCCTAACTGCCGCAGGGTGAGGTTGGCGCTGTAGGGGATGCTCCAGACGATTGGGCCGGTGCGCTGCAGCGCGCCCAGCACGAGCGCGACGATCAGCGGACCACCGGCGACGCCCAGCTTGAACGATCCGCCGCCGGGCAGCGGGATCGGGAGCAGCCCGAGTAGCAGGCCGATCGTGATGCCCAAACTGAATGTGAGCACATCAATCTCGCTGACCGAGCGGTAAGAGTCGCCGAAGTAGCGGCTGATCTCGTCCATGTGCTCGTGGCAAGCGACCACCCGCACACGGTCGCCTAGATGCAGCACGGTGTCGGCTTGCGGCAGCAGGTCGAGGTCGCCGCGGCGGATGCGGGTGACGATTGCGCCGAACTTTTGGCGCAGCGGCAAATCGCGCAACCTGCGCCCGACGACCGCGGGATTGGACACGAACATGCGCCGGTAGTCGAAAGCCGAGCGTTCTAGCTCTGGGTGGTCTTCGACCAGCTCGCCCATGAAAGCGGCGATGCGCGCCGTCTGATCCGAATTGCCGACCACTGTGACGAGGTCGCCAAGCTGGAAATGCGTATCTGCGCCGACCAGTTGCACTTGACCGTTGCGTTTGACGCGCCCGAAGACCACTTCCCAGCCGTGCTCGCGATCGAGCTGAGCGACGGTTTTGCCGGTCGCATCCGGCCGCGTGATTCGGATGGCGCGACCGCGCACCGATTCGGTCTGGACATGGTAGGTCCTCAAGCGACGCGCTTCCTCATCCGGCGCGACATTGAACACGCGCTTGCAAGCGAACAAGACGACGATCATGCCCAGCACACCCACCGGATAGGCAACGGAATAGCCGACGATGGGCAAAGCGCTTGCCGATGGGTCTTGTGACGAACGCGCTGCGAGCGTCTCCAATATGCCGGCCAGGGCGGGTGTGTTGGTCATGCTGCCGCTGAATGCGCCTGCGCCGAGCGCGGCCGGCAAGCCGAGAATAGCGCTCATCACAATGGCGACAGTCGCGGCGACGACGATCATGCAGGCGACGAAGAGCATGATGCCCGCGCCGCGCCCCCGCAATGACTGTACGAAATCCGCACCGCTGCTCAGGCCGATGGTATAGACGAACAACAGCAAACCGAATTGATATACGATGTCTGGCAGGCGCATTTGCGGGTCGAGCGCGCCGAAAGCCAGGCCGACGAATAGCACCGCGGCTGATCCCAGGCTGGCGCCTTTGAACCGGATGCGACCCAGCCAATAGCCCAGCCCGACGACAAGGAACAACATCAGGAGTGGGTTGGCGATCAAGAGTTGGAGCACGAGACGAGTATACGAGGGCGCGCCCTCACCGCCGGCATCCGGCAGCGTTGTTGCTGATACGGCAGGGCAGATCTACGGCGCCGGCGAAGTAACCCCTCATCAGCCCGCTGATATCTTCCGCGGTGTGGCGGGCCAGCGCGTCGAAGAAAGCGTCTTGATCGGCGATCTGATAGGTCTGTGACTGGTAGTAGTCCTTCAACGCAGCATCGAGCGTCGCTGTGCCGACCTGTTTGCGGATGTCGTTGAGGAACATCAACCCGCGCCGGTAGACCGCGTTGATGTAGGCGCGTGAATCGGGGTAGGCGCTCAGGGGCAGGTCAATCGCGCCGGTCAGCCGGCCGCGCTCCTTGCCCAGGATGAAGTAGCCGTACCACCAATCGGCGTCGACGTCGTAGTACTCCTGGTAGAAGCGCAGCTCGCCGTAGCGGGCGAAGGCCTCGTCTAGCCAGGGCGAACGGATCTGGTCGTTGCCGACGACGTTGAACCACCACTGGTGCGCCACCTCATGCACCGTCGTCGCGATCAGGTCGTGACGCGCGCCGCGGCCGGGATAGCCGGCGTAAATCGTCGTGCCGACGCCGACCATGGCGCTGTATTCCTGGCCCTGTTGCCGGCCGGTCTCCACGATGCGCAGCGTCCGGTAAGGATATGGCCCATACAGCCGCGTAAATAGCCGCACTGCGCGCGCAGCGGTGTTCAGCACCGCCTCACTCGTATGGCGATGTTCGGGATAGACGTAGTGGATGAACGTGACGCCGTCTTCTTCCAGCGTATCAACTTCATACACATCGCTGGCGGCGAAGGCGAACACGCGCGCCTTCGGCAGCGAATAGCGCCACAAGCGACCGTCGCGCGTCTCATCACCGCCGCCCGCGATGATTACGCCTTCTGGCGCGAGGATGCTTACCTCGTAGTCGGCCAGCTCTGACGTGTAGGGATCGCCGATCGGCACATAGGCTGGTGTGTCCCATTGGCCGTCGCGGAACGGCGCGAGCATGACGTACCAGTGGCCGCATGTCAGGCTATGAGGCCCGCGCGAGGTGTCGTCGCCGCCGATCCCGGTAATCACTTCCTGCAGCGGCACCTTGAAGGTGAAGTCGAAGGTCATGGCAATGGCCCTATCGGGCGGCAGCGGAGCCGACAGTTGCACGGTGAGCACAGCATCGGTCAGGTCGAAGGTTAGTGGCTCGGCCTGGCCGAAGATACGCACGTCGCGGAACTCGACGGCGCCGGCTCGTCGCGCCGGCGGCACGTTGAACTTCACCTCGCTGATGGTCTGGCCGGTAGGGTTAACGAACTCGATGCGTTGCTGGGCGTGTACGTTGCCGCCGGCATAATCCAGCGTGACGTTGAGCACGTAAAGCGGGCGTTCGGGCGGATCATCCAGCATGGGCAGCGCGCCGCCGATCAAACGGCCGGCGATGTCGCCGCTGCTCACGACGGCTGTTGGGATCAGAATCGGTTCGCCCGATGCGCCGGTACGCGTGCACCCCGCAAGTGCGCACGCAACGATCGAGCAGAACACAACGGCGCATCGCATGTCACACAAATTAGAAAACAGGTTCCTCTGAGAAACCTGTTTTCTACCTCCTCGCGAGTTCACTGCTTGCCGTCGCTCCCCACCGATTCTTCGTCGGCGACAGGCGCGATCACCGGCATCGCCCGCGCTGCCGCGTTGGGCAGCGTTAGACTGGCCAGCACCCAGCCTTTCTTACCCTGCCGCTCGACCTGGAACCACTTGCCGTCTTTGCTCTTGCCCGTCACGGGTAGGATCACGCCACGCTTGGCGCTGCCGATTATCTTGGCTTTCTGGTTCGGCTCGGCGCGGATGTTCAGGCTGCTGCGCGCGTTGATGGCGAGCGCGGGCTGAGCACCTGTAGGCGCTTTCACCGGCGTGAGCGCCGGCTGTGGCTTTGCTTGCGCCTGGTCTTGAGGGGAAGTCTTAATGCTGGCCGCATCTTCCGGCGGGGGGACGACGCCCGGCCCGGTTTCGATGAATCCCTGGCCGAGGCAGATACCCTTCGCCCCCCGTGCAGGCAAGATCTCAAAGCAGCTATCGTCGGCGTGGACGTCATTGTGCTCGACCGGAAACTCTGCGGAACTCCAGATCAGCACGTTCACCGCGCTGTTCATCGCCACGCCGTCCACCGAAATCTGTTCCCAGCGGTCGTAGGGCTGCGCCCAATCGGAGCAGACCAGGTTCGGATCGAACATGTTACGAGGGCCACCGTCTTGGTCAATGCATACGCGCACCTTCAGGTTGCCGTCCTGGATGGACTTTGGCGGGATCTCAGCCTGCTCGCTCAGGTTGCTCGACCAGAGCTGTAACCAGGAGGTGAAGCGGATCGGCGCCCCGATCGGCAGGTTAATGACGTATTGCATGACGCCGGCCTTCTTGTTTAGAGCGAAGAAATTGAACCAGCGGTTCGAGCCGCCGCCGCTGTGTACACGATAGGGATACTCGTGTTGGAAGACCGGCCGGAACTCTGGCGTGCGGAAGTAAGGATCGCGTGGGTCAACGCCTTCGGGCGGCTCTTCCCAGAAGGGCAGCCATCCCCACGCTACATTGATCTCGCCGCGGTCGGCGAAATAAATTCCCGGGTGCTCATGTCCCGGATTGATGAGCAGGTTGTAGCCGGGCCGGTAAAGCGCGCCCGTCTGGGCGGCAGCGGTGCGTAGGCTGGCCGTATTGGCTGATTGCGGCGAGAAAGCGAGGGCTGAAACGCCCATCGCGACGGCGATGAACGTCTTGCACGCTTGGTTTGTGAAGGTCATATCGTGCTGGCTCCGTCTTGTGCTGCTGAGTCGGCTGTGGCGAAGGCCCAGCCGGAGGCTGGCATGAGCGACGATGTCGAGTGCAATCGCGGCGCGTTATACCACAGGCGCATAGCAAATTTGGATACTGCGGCAGATATATTGCCCGATCGGCGGACATTTATACTCTTCGAAGTGAACATACATCGTTCGGTGATCCGTCAGCCAAGCGGCGCGTTGTGTGCTCCCTTGAGCTGGCCGGTGATCGCCCTGGCCGTGCTTTCGCTCTGTGCGTGCAGTGGGCGCCCACTTGCTGTAATGGCCACCCCAACGCCGATCGTCCCGCAGTACTGTACGTTGCGCGTCGCGGGACGATGGATCGTTGATGCGGGGGGCAACATTGTCATCCTGCATGGGACGAGCCTGCCTACGCTGACGGAAATGGCGCAGAGCGATCGCAATGCTGCACAGCGCCTCCGCAGCCTGGCCGAAGCCGGTGCGCGCGTCGTGCGCTTGCCCATCGAGCAACGCGAGATTACGCCGACGTTCGTGCCGGCGGTCGTATCGCCCTTCATTGACCAGGCCAATGCGCTGGGTATGCTCGTCGTCCTCGCCTATCGCAACGACCCCGGCGAGACGGTGCGCAAGCAGGGCGAGGCGGCCGAAGAGTGGCTGCGGCTGGCCTTGACGTATCTGCGCAGCGCGCCTGGCGTGTGGCTCGAACCCTTTGCCCGGCCGATTGCCACGCCCAAGTGGCGCGCGATGAACCAGCGGATGGTGGATGTCGCGCGCGGCTACCGCGCCGATAACATCATCGTGGTTCGCGCCCCGGATTGGCTGCGAGACGCTTCGGACGAGCCGTTGGTTGGCGACCACATCGTCTATGCAGTGTCCTCGTTGGAGGATTGGCCGCTGGATGTCGCGCCGTTCGTCCTGACCGACTTCGACGGCGCGGGCATCCGGGCCGTGCAGGATGCGCGGGTGTGGAGCATCGCGACCGAGGCCGTCCGGCCGGCCGATCTCGCGGCGCTGTGGCGCGCGAGTCAACCCTGTGAATGAGTCGCAAGTCCTGAAAGGTAAGCGCGTGTGAATCGTCAGTCCCGAACCCACCATCCCCAATCGGGGATCCACACGACGGCCTGGATCCTCGGCGATCAACTCTCGCATCGCTGGCCGGAGTGGCTGGCACAAGCAGGGTTAGGCCCGGCCAACACGCGGCTACTCTTCATCGAGAGCGCGGCCAAGATTCGTTCGCGGCCGTGGCACAAGCATAAGCTCATCCTGGTGCTCAGCGCCATGCGCCATTTTGCCCAGGCCATGCGCGACCTGGGCTGGCAGGTGGACTATCGCAAAGCTGCGACGTTCGAGGCCGGCCTGCGCGCGCACGTCGCAGCGCATGCGCCTGCGCGCATCGTCGTCATGCAGCCCAACACCTGGCAGGGTCGGGCCTTTGTGGAGCAGTTGAGCCAGGCAGAGGGCAATCCAGTTGCCCAATTTTTGCTGCTCGATTCGCGGTTCTTCCTGGCCAAGCCGGAAGACTTGGGCGCGAGTCGGTCGCCGTTGATGGAGACGTTCTATCGCAAGATGCGCCGGCGCACCGGCTACCTGATGGACGGCGACCAACCCGTCGGCAGCAAGTGGAACTTCGACGACGAGAACCGCCGACCGCCCCCGAAGGAATGGAGGATGAAACAAGCCGCGTCGAGAATTGCCGACCGGCCATCCGCCCTCTCAATTCCGCCGCTGCCCGTATTCGCGCCCGACGCGATGACCCGCGAGGTCATCGCCGAAGTCGCGCAAGTGGAAACGGCCTGGGGCGCGCTGGATGGCTTCGCCTTGCCGGTGACGCGCGAAGACGCGCTGAAGTTCTGCGCCGACTTCATCGCCCATCGCCTGCCCAACTTTGGCCCTTACGAAGACGCGATGGTGAGCGGGCAGCCGGTGTTGTTCCATTCGATGCTCTCGCCGCTGCTCAACATCGGCCTGCTGGAGCGCGACGAGTTGTGCGCAATGGCGGAGCAGGCTTATCGCGAAGGCCGCGCGCCGCTCAACTCGGTCGAGGGATTCATTCGGCAACTGATCGGCTGGCGCGAATTCGTCTATGCCTGTTACTGGCGCGAGATGCCCCGCCTGCGCGAGATGAACGCCTTGAACGCGACGCGACCGCTGCCGAAGTTCTACTGGGACGCGCAGACTGAGATGGCCTGCTTGCGCGAGTGTGTGCAGGGCGTGTGGGAGCGCGGCTATACGCATCACATCCAGCGGCTGATGGTGCTGTGCAACTTCGCGCTGCTCGCCGGCGTCAGCCCGCAAGAGGTCAACGAGTGGTTCTTCGCGACGTATGTGGATGCCTACGACTGGGTGGTGACGCCCAATGTGGTGGGCATGGGCGCGTATGGCGACGGCGGCATCGTCGGCACCAAGCCCTATGCCGCCAGCGCGAATTACATCCATAAGATGAGCACCTATTGCGAGGGATGCCGTTACGATCCTCGGCAGCGCCTGGGCGAACGCGCTTGCCCGTTCAACGCGCTGTACTGGGACTTTGTCGCGCGCAACGCCGATGCCCTGGGCGCGAATCCGCGCACCAGCATGCCGGTGATGGCCCTGCGCAAAATGAAGGCCGACGAAGTGAACGCGCTGTGCGCGCAGGCGAAGTGGTTTCTCGACTCGTTGGCCTAACGCAACAACGCCTGCACGAGCGACTCCCACTCCGCCTCGAGCGAGCCGGTGAAAGCAGGCTTACGCGCCTGGCGATACCAGTAGCCGGCGTTGGAGGCGTCACCCTCCTTGCGGTGCAGATAGGCATGCACCCACGCGCCGTCCGCGTCGTCTTGCGCCTGGGCGCAGGCATGTGCTTTGTGCCAATCACCCTTGGCGTCCCACCACAGCGCTTGCGCAGCCAGGCTCAGCCCGGCCGGCGGCTCATTCGATGCCAGTGATGCTTTGAACTCGGCGTAGTGCATGACAAGGATTATCGCGCTGTTTGTCGCATCGGGGCGGATTGGGGTTTAATAGCGCCGGCGCCCACGATGAGACCTCGCTTCCCTGCGCTTGCTTCGCGCGACTTCCGCATCTTCTGGGTCACGCAGTTCATCTCGCTGATCGGCACGTGGATGCAGACTACGGTGCAAGCCTATCTGGCCTATCGCATCACCGGCCAGCCGATCTACCTCGGCTTGATCGGCGTCGCCGGTACGTTGCCTTCGCTGTTGTTCACTTTGCCCGGCGGCGTATGGGTGGAAAGGCTCGATAAACGTAAAACTGTCGTCACCTTCCAGGTCGTGATGATGGCGCAGGCATTTGCGCTCGCCTTCCTCACCCTTGCCGGCGTTGTCACGATCTGGTGGATCATTGGGCTGGCTTTCGTCCTGGGCGCGGCCAACTCGATCGAGATCACCGCGCGCCAGGCGATGATGATCGAGATCGTCGGCAAAGCTGGGTTGCCCAACGCGATTGCGCTGAACTCGACTGCATTCAACGTGGCGCGCGTGGTTGGCCCGGCGCTCTCCGCGCCGCTGCTGCTGATCTTCTCCGAACGCGGCGAGGGCTGGGCGTTTCTCCTCAACGGCATCAGTTACCTGGTTGTCATCCTGGGACTGCTGGCGATTCATCCGAAGGTGGCCGATGCGGCATCGGCGGGCGATCATTCCCCTGCCGCCTCGCCGAACGATGTGCTCGCGCAGTTTCGCGAAGGTCAGCGCTACATTCGTCAAACGACGTTGATCGGGCTGATCATCGTCATGGCTGCCGCGCCGGGCCTGTTCGCCTTCCCGGTTATCCAGCAGATCCCCGCATTTGCGCGCGATGTGCTGGCGCAACCAGGTGACACCGATGCGGCAGTGGCCGCGCGCAACAGCGCCATGGTGACGGCTCAGGGCGTCGGCGCGCTGCTCGCCGCGATCATGCTCACGCTGCTCAGCGCCTTTCGTCGCAAGGGCCGCCTGATGACGGTGGGTCAGTTCGCCTTCTCCGTTGCCCTGTTGGGCATCGGCCTTTCGCGCAGCATCGCACTCACCTTGCCGATCTTGACGCTGTTCGGCTGGGGGACGGTCACCTCGCTGGCGACCAGCAATACCATTATCCAGCTCGTCACGCCCAACGAGCTGCGCGGCCGCGTGATCAGCACCTATTTATGGGCGCTCCAAGGCGTCGCGCCGTTTGGCAGCCTGTTGATCGGCTGGATTGCGCAGACGTGGGGCGCGCCGACGGCGGCGCTTTTTGGCGGCTTGGCGTGCCTGGCGACCTACGTTGTGACCAACCTGAAGACGCCTACGGTGCGCCGGTTCGAGGATTGAATGAAAAACCCCGGCTTCTTAGAAGAGAAGCCGGGGTTTCTGTAGCCATTTTCGTGTGCTTGGCGTCGCGCCCTTATCGTGGCCGCTCGCCCAGCGTCACGGTGAGGTCGAGCTGCCGGCCGTCGCGCCACACTGTCAATGTCACGCGGTCGCCGGGTTGGTGGTTCTTTACCAGCAGTGCGATTAACTCCTCATAGTCGCTGATCGGCTGGCCGTTGAATGCCAGGATGATGTCGCCCAGGCTGGTGATCTGGCTGGTGTTGCGGCTGATGGTCGAGCCGCGCAGCCCTGCGCTGGCGACCGGCCCGCGCTCTACCACGCCACCCACCACGACGCCGCGCTCGATCGGCAGGTTGAACTGATCGCCGACCTCGGCCAGGCTGAACGCGCCCTGGATGCCGAGGTAGGGATAGCGCACGCGCCCCTCTTCGAGTAGCGCCCGCACCACTCGCTTGACCGTGTTCGAGGGCACGGCGAAGCCCACGCCGCTATTGGCCGGTTGGCCGAACCCGGCCTGGTTGTTGGTTCGGATTGCCGTGTTCACGCCGATCACTCGGCCGCGCGTATCGAGCAGCGGCCCGCCGGAATTGCCCGGATTGATCGCCGCATCGGTCTGGATGATGTCCGGGTTAGAGAACGCCCCCTGGCCGCTGGACGACGCTTCGGGCAGCACGCGCCCGCGCGCGCTCACAATGCCCAGCGTCATGGTGCCGGCCAGTCCGAACGGGTTGCCGATGGCGACCACGCGCTGACCCACCTTGACTTCATCCGAGTCGGCCAATTCGACTACCGTCAGCCGCTCGGCCGGACGATTCACTTTCAGCAACGCCAGGTCGCTGTAGGGGTCGGTGCCAATCAGGTCGGCGCGCGCACGCGTCCCGTCGGAGAAGATTACGTTGATCCGATCTGCGCCATCCACGACGTGGTTGTTCGTGACGATGTAACCGGCTGTATCAATCACAAAGCCCGATCCCGACCCCGCACCGACGAACCCGCTGCCGGTGTTGCGTTGCACGGAAATTGAGACCACCGCGCGGTTGACGCGCTCATATAGGTTGATGAGCACGGCTTCCTCTTCGTCGAACTTGGCACGAGCAGCGGCAGGAATCGCTGTTGGCGTGGGCTGGATAACGACCGGCGCATTGATCACCGGCGTGATCGTCCCTGCTTCGCCGCTGCGTGTTACGGCCGCAGCGTGCGCCTCGGCCTCGTCGGCCAGCGAACGCACGAATGATGGAATCGAACCGCAGCCTGATAGCAAGATGGCCGTCGCTGCGATGATAGAAAGCAGTTGCTTGTTCCTCATGATCTTTGGTTTACCTCAAAGCCAAAACTGCCCGACGGCGAAGTAGTCACTGCGCGTCGAGCAGCGCGCATATCTATAATCCAACTTCGAGCCGTTGACCAAGCTGCCAACGGTTCCCGTGCTTAATGATTATCAACGACTTTAGACGAGGCTGAAGCCGACGTGAATAATCGAGCATAAGAAAGGTTAACGTCTCATAATTTGCGCATGACCGTTTTGGCTGATCCCATAGAAGACCGTGATGCATGGCGCGCGCTGTGGCGGCTGCTGACCGGCGATGCGCTGCTGATTGCGCTATGCGCGATCGTCGCCGCCGGTTTGGTCGCAACGGTGATCTTGCCTCAGCAGCCGTCAGCCGGCATCTCGGACCCGGTGGCTTACAGCCGTTGGGAAGCGGAAGCCAAGCGGCGCGAGGACGTGCTGTATGCGCCGCTGAACGGTCTGGGCTTCAACAACGTTGCTCAGGCGATCTGGTGGCGGATGGCGCTGGCCGCGTTAATCCCAGTGACCGGCCTGCGCCTCGCCGATCGCCTGGCTCGGCTGGCCGATATGCGGCGCGGTGTGCGTGACGGCGAGCTGCGCGATGAGCGGCGCGCGCGTGTGACCTTGAACGCGCCGCCGCTGAACGACCTCGCCGACCGGCTGCGCGCCCGGCGCTATCGCGTCCTCCGGCATGGTGATGACGTGTTGGTCGCCGACCGCGCCCCATGGGCAGAGCTGGCGTCTGCTGTGCTGCACTTGGGTTTGGTTTTAGCGGCTGCCGGCCTGTCGTTCAACCTGGTCGTCGGTTGGGAAGCGACGAACAAGATGGTGGTCGCCGGCGTCTCAATGCCGCTGCGCGATGGCTACGCGATCACCCTCGACGATGCAGCCGGTGATCCTGCGCGCGTCACGATTGTGTTGCAACCAGGCGATTTGTCTGTGATGCTGGGGGAAGGCAAGCAAGCTCAGGCTGCCGGCCTGGACATCGCGCTACGCCGGATCATACCCGGCTATCGCCTGAGTGCGACGACGCGCGAGGCCAAACCACTCCTCATCCGCGCGTCGAACTTCGTCTCACCGACGGCTGAATTGCTGGTCACGCTCGGCACCGATGAGCCGGAGCGCTACATCGCCGTGCCCGAGGCGCGGTTGGCGCTGGCGCTGACGGCCTCGGATTCCGCCGGTCAACCGGTTCGGCTGCGTGCGTTCGCCATACCTTCGGGCAACGTCATCACCGACACGACGGTTCAGCCGACGCTGGTCATCGGCGATGTCGAGTTCCGCTTCAAGCCGGCGCAGGGCGCGACGATCGGTGTGCGCTATGCGCCCGGCGATGTGCTTTGGCGGCTCGGCCTGGCGGTAGCGCTGATCGGCGCGATCGGCGGTCTAATCTATCCTATGCAGCGCCTCCTCATCCGCCGCCGGGGCGAGTGGACCGAGTTTTACGTCGGTGGGCGCCACAGCCAGCGCGAAGTCGTGCGCTTGGCCGAATCCCACCACGAAGCAAGTCCATCATGAACCTGAAACAAGATCTCATCTTTGCGCGCGTGGCGGCAGAACAAATGGACGATTACCTGCATGCCGAAGTGCTCTTCTACCCCGTCGGCAGCGTAGATGGGATGCAAATGCCGCAGCTCACCATCGGCGCATGGCTGGAGACCGAGTGGCGGTTGAATGCGTTGCGCGAGGCCCATCCCGACGAGATCGGCGATGTCCTCACCTCTGCTCAAGCGGCAGTGCGCAAGGTGCGTCATCGCATCCCCGACCTGTATCAAAACAAGGCGCGGCGTGAGTTCAAGAGCCGGCTGGATAGTTGGGAGATGTTTCTCAACGACCGCCAGGAGGCCACCGTGCAGCCCGATCCATACAATGCGCCGCGCTCCGGCTACGTCGAGCGTGTACACGCGCGCTTCCGGCTGGAGTTGCTCAAGGACGACGTGGCGCAGTTGAGTGATCAGCTCTCGCGGCTACGCCTGTTGGACGGCCGGTTGCGCATGCGCTTCAAGCCGGGTGCGTTCATCTGGGAGCCGGAGCTGGCCCCAGCTGCTCCGGCCGACAAGTTCTGGTTCCTCTACGCCAAGGTGTAGCGCTACGGGGCGATCACGACCTGGCCTTCCAACACACCGCTCAAGATCTCGACGCGATCGTCGCCTTGCAGGCCGAGCTTGACGTCGGCGCGTCGTTCGCCTTCGTCGTCGCGCACGACCACGAAGCGCCGGCCCTGGAAGTTGCGGATGGCCTGCAGCGGCAGCCACAGTGCCGACTCCTTGCGCGCCGTGATGATCGTTACGCGCGCCAGGTCGCCTTCCTTCAAGTCGGCGTCGGCGTCCTCGACCGTCACCCGCACCGAGCGGTCGGTCGCCGTCGTCGCTGCGCCGGTTTGCGGCAGGCGGCGCACTATGCCGTGGTATATCTTGCCCGGTACACTGTTCAGCGTGACCGACACCGGTTGGCCGACGGCGATCTCCACCAGGCGGCTCTGGCTGAGTTCCGCGGCAGCCTCCAGTCCGCCCGGCTTCGAGATGATGATGACCGGGTCGAACGCGCGCACGGTCTTGCCCACGGCCAGGTTGTGACTGCTCACCCGGCCGTCGAACGGCGCAACGATCTGCGCGCGGCTGAGTTGCGCTTCCAACCGTTCGAGCGTCAGCCGGCTGACTTCCACAGCGCGTTCGAGGTTGGGGTCAATGGACGACTGCACGCGCGACAGCGCCAGCTCGGCCCGCTCGACCTCCTTGGCCCGGATGCCGATGTCGAACTGATGTGCGGCCTGTTCTTGCAACAGGCGCTCGTACTCGGCGCGGGCGCGGGCGAGGGCGATCTGCGCATCCAACACCATGCGTTCGAAGCCAGGGATCATGTCGCGGTCGGCCTCGTTGTTGCGCGCCGAGTTCAAGCCGGCGTTGGCATCGGCCAGGGCGCGTTCGGCGCGCGCGATCTCGGCTTTGGCCAGTTCGATGGACGGGCCGAAGTTGCGCGCCCTCGCCTGGGCCAGGCGCAACCGAGCGACGTCCAGGTCAATCTCGACCGCCTGCAGCGTCTCGGTGAACGTCGCCAGCGTGCGCGACAGCACCAGTTGTGCAGTGAGGAATTCCACGCGAGCCTGCTCGATTTGGTTCTTCAGATCGGAGGTATCCAGTTCGGCCAGCACCTGGCCTTCGGTTACCTCGTCGCCGATGCCGACGTTGACGCGTGCTATCCGGCCTTCGACTTCGAAGGCGAGCGGCTGATCTTCCACTGCCTGGATGCGGGCGAGGAACTCGATCTTGCGCTCGACCGGGCCGCGTTGCACGGTGTAGGTGGGCTGACGCGGCGCGGCAGCAGTCGGGATGGCGGTTGGCGTGGCTGGTGGCTGCGGATTGACCAGGCCGCATGCCGAAATCAGCAGCGCCACAGGCGCGAGAAGAAAGCGTTTCATAGATGCTCAGATGCTCGTGAATATCCCGTCGGCCAAAAGATGCCGATGCTCACTCCTGATTTCCGATCTCTGATCGCTCAATGCCTACACGGCTCCCAGCTTGATCGCCTCGAACGCCCTCAGGCGGCGCAGCGAGATCAGCATGATGCCGATGGCCACGGCCAGGGCGATGCCCAGCGAGGCGTAGATCAGCATCAAGTCTTGCCAGGCGATGCGTACGATGAAGGGCGGAATGCTCGTTGCCATCGCGCCGCCGACCTGCATGAACGGGATGAACAGCCGGCTGACGATCACGCCGAGCACGCTGCCAGCCAGCGCCCCCAGGCCGATGAGCAAGATCTGCTCGAGCGCGACGAACGCTGCCATCTGTCCCGCCGACAAGCCGATCGTGCGTAGCATGCCGAGCTGGATGCGCCGGCCGCGAAAGGTGATCACCGCCGAGAGCACAAACCCAACCACGGTGAGCAGCGAGGCAGCGACGAAACCGGCCGACAACAGTCCAAACACCCCGCGGCGCTCTGGCTTCGTTTGTGCTGCGTGAATCATCTGCCGTGCGTCGGTTCCATTCAGCACCAGAAAGCCGAGCGTGCCGGCGGCGTCTACGATTTGATCGAGGTTGGTATCTGGCTCGACAGCCAACAACACGTCGTAGGGCAGAGCAGTGCCGACTTGCTCGAACACATAGTCCAGATTACCCACGAAGGTCTCGCGCAGTTCGCGCCCCTCATGGGGGAAGATGTCGAACACCCCGGCGATCGTGAAGGTGATCGGCCGGTTGCCGAAGCCGGTGGCCTCGATCGTCAACACCATCGGATCGCCGATGCGCAAACTGTTGCGCCCCAGGAAATCGCGTCCGACGAGCAGCGCATCGGAGTTGAGTGCCAGCCGGTTCATCAGCGCCCCCAGTGGTTGGGGTGCGAAGTCATCGCGGAAGTAGGCCGTAAGCTGAAAGTCCACGCGGTCTACACCGATGAACTGCGCGCGTTCAGGTGTGTCGCGCGCGCTGGGCCGCACGTCGAACGTCCCCACTCTCGCTGCTGACCGTACGCCTGGAATCCGCAGGTGCTCTTGCACGGGCACAAATGTGTAATACACCGGTTCTTCTTCCTCGTCGGGGGTCACGGCGATGCCGGGGGCCTGACCAGCCTCGCCCGCCATCGCAATGCCGAGTGGCGATGTGCGCACGCTCAGGTCGCCTGTCTCCACCAGGCGCATGTCCGCGCCGATGCGGAAGTAAGTCGCGTCGTGCAGGTGGCGATCCAGCGTGAGCGCGATGGATGAGCTGAACACGGCCAGCCCCATGGTGAAGATGAGCAGCAGTAATGGGCCAACGTAGTTGGCCGGCGCGCGTGCCAGGTTGCGCAACGTCAGCAAGACCGCGGTACCGAACGGCAACTGCGCCGCGAGGATGGATAGCCCGCGCATGACCAACGGAAAGAAGCGCACCAGCAACAGCGCCGCCGCTGCCAGCATGAAGACCGGGGCCAGGAAGCGTACCGGGTCGGCGAATGGATCGGCAGCGTGCCGCGGATCGTCGGTGAGCAAGATGCCACCGGACTGGCGCAGTTGAAAATACACGTAACCTGCTGCAATCATCAGCAGCACGTCCAGGTAGGCGCGTTGCCAGAGCGGTGGGCGCAACGCGCGCGCTTGCAACGAGCGATACGACACGATGGTGCGGCGCGCTGCGCCCAAAGCCGGGATCAACGCCGCCAGAAATGCCACCAGCGCTGCCCCGATCGCGAAGCGAACTGCCTGGCTGTTGAGCCGAATCGGCAGTGCCGGCTCGCCCGAGAACACCAAAAATGATGAGAGCTGCGTCATTAGCGACGCCAGCCCATAGCTGGCAGCCAGCCCAATGCCCAGCGCAGCCAGGCCAACAATCAGCGCCTCGATGGTGTACAGCAGGGCGATGCCCGCCGCCGACGCCCCCCGGCTGCGCAGCACGGCGATTTCGCCTTCCTGTTCGCGCACCACCATGCTCGCAACCATGATGACGAAATACAGCACTACGGCCAGCAACGGCACGCTGAAGATCGCCATCAGCAGCGTCAACTCGTTGGTTGCCTGCACGTAGCGCTGGAGCGAGGCGACCGGCGAGACGCGCACGGCTAGGCCGTTGCGCTGCGCGGTCAGCTCTGCGCCCAAACGCCCCAGACGGCCCAGCAACGGCAGCACGCTGTCGGTATCCAGACCGCTGCCGTCGGCCAGGAAATACCACAGGTTCAGTTCGGCGTCGAGCGGGATGGCCGGCGCGACCTGCTGTGCGTAGATCTCCTCGGTGACTAACAGGTTATCGCTCAGCGCGTCCGGACGATAGAACCAGTACGGGTCGTCCGGGTTCTCTTCGGCCCAAATGCCGCTGATGTGAATGCGTTGCTGGATCGGTGGCAGGCCGCGTTGAGGCGCGCCGTAGAGGATGTAGTCTTCGCCGGCTTGCACGCCGATGCGGTTGGCCAGCTCGCTATAGGCCAGTGCCTCGATCACGCCGTCATCGCGCAAGCGCGGCAGCACGCCAAACACCTGAATGCGCGGCTCGAAGTCGGACAGCGCCCCGATGCTCATCCACTCCAGTTGAGTGTTGGCGCTGGCATATTGCGTGGCTTTATCGGCGGGGAAGAGGCGAAACTTGGGCGTGTGCAGGTAGCGCACGGTCTGCGAGATCGGCAACCCGATGGCGTCGAGCGCGCGTCGCCGTACCATTGCGTCGTCTTGCAGGTAGTCCTCATACTCGATTGGGTCGTTGATCGAGCCGTAGTAGGCGATTAGGAAGGCGAACGGCGGCCGGCGGCGGACCTGGTTATCAGACTCGACGCGATCTTGCAGCACGCGCAGTTGCACCGCGTTGCTGAACATCGGGATGGCCGAGGCGAGCATGACAGCGACCGAAATGCCGAGCGCCAGACATACGGCCAGGCTGAACTGGTTGAAGAGGCGTTGCAGCGACAACCGCACCAGGCCATAGATGCGCATGAACGGTGCGAGGATACCCATCGGGTGAGGCAATTCTAGTGCACTCGCTATAATCCACGCCACGCACATGGACGCATCACTCGACGCGCTTGAACGCGAGGCGCTGGCGGCGCTGGCGCAAGCCAGTACCGGCGAGGCGCTGCAGGCCTGGCACGGCAAGTACTTCGGCACCAAGCGTGCCAAGGGCGAATTGGAGCAGGCGATGTCGGCGATTGCTTCGCTCAGCCCAGCCGAGCGACCGGCCTTTGGCAAGCGCGCCAACGAGGTGAAGCAAGCGCTCACTGCTGCGTTCGAAGCCAGACAGGCAGCAGTAAAAGAAGCCGAACTCGAGGCGGCGATGAAAACCGGCGCGCTGGATGTGACGTTGCCCGGCGCGACGATCCCGCGCGGCCGGTTGCACCCCAGCACGCTGACCCTACGGCGCATCATCGCCATCTTCGCGCGCATGGGCTTCGAGGTGTATCGCTCGCCGGAGGTGGAGACCGACGAGATGAACTTCGGCCTGCTCAACATGCCGCCAGAGCACCCCGCGCGCGACATGTGGGACACCTTCTACACCACGCAACCTGGTGTGCTGTTGCGCACGCATACCTCGCCCGGCCAGATCCGCGTGATGCGCGAGCGCGGCGCGAACGGGACCCAGCCCATCCGCGTCATCCTGCCCGGCATGGTCTATCGCTACGAGCAGGTCACGGCGCGCAGCGAGATGCAATTCAACCAGGTCGAAGGGCTGGCCATCGGTCGCACCATCACCTTCGCCGATCTGAAGGGCGTGATGGCCGAGTTCGCCCGCCATATGTTCGGTGGCGATACCCGCATCCGCTTTCGCTGCTCGTACTTCCCGTTCACCGAGCCGAGCGTAGAGGTGGACGTGTATTGGGGTCTGGCTACCGAGCGCGACCGGATGATCACCAAAGGCACCGGCTGGCTGGAGATCGCCGGCGCGGGCATGGTGCATCCCACCGTGCTGCGCAATGGGGGCTACGACCCGGCTGAGTGGTTCGGCTTCGCCTTCGGCATGGGGCCGGAGCGCCAGGCCATGCGCCTGCTCGGCATCAGCGACATCCGCTACTTCTGGCAGAACGACCTGCGCTTCCTCGAGCAGTTTTGACGCGGCGAACGCGGAGAAGCGGAGCAACGAAGGCTGCTCTGGGCGTGACTAGCTTTGCGCGCTGCATGGTTCGCCATGCGTAGCAAGACAACTGCGCAGCCGGATGGCAGGCGTCGGTAATCCTGGCTTAGACAGGCTAAAATCGAATACGGTACGAGGGGGTGACGGATGGGCCTATGAGGCGCTCGACTCGATTGCGCTACGCTGCTGCCGCAACACTCGGCGCGATGATCATGTTCGCAGTTTTCACGCTGACGACGTGGTTGGCATCGCCGCACCGCGCACTGGCCGGACGCGCGCCAGAGCGTCCGCTCCAGCAATTCTTCTTCCCCGACGCTTTCGAGCCGAATGACACGGCAGCGGATGCCAAACCCCTCGCCCCAAGCCCGATGCTTGGCCTGACCTTCGTGACGACGCCTGCGCTCTCGCCCAACGACGTTGACTGGTATTTGGTCACGCTCGACCCTAACCGGAGCATCGAATTCACGGCGACCATCGAAGGCTCAGGCGCGCTGATCATAGAAGGGTTCGACACCAGTGGGACGAATGCAGTGGGGACGCAGGTCGGTAGCGGCTCACAATCGCGTTTGACCATCGTCAATACAACTGGCTCATTCCAGCAATACCGCGCCCGAGTGAAGAACATCTTGTCGCCGCCGGTGTATGCGCGCTACCGCATTGACTACGTAGTGAGCATCATTGGCGCGCTTACCCCAACGCCGATCGGCGCTGCACCCGACGCTTACGAGCCGAACGATTCGCCGGAGCAGGTGCGCCAGTTCAACAAGAGCTTTATCAACGTCGGCCAGCAGCTCACCAACCTGAACTTCTACACCACCGTCGTCGGGTCGAACGGTGGCCCCCCCATCTTCCAGGAAGGTGATGTGGACTGGTATTTCTTCTACGGCCGCGCCGGCGCGACCTATCGCGTCACTACAGTCGTGCAGCCCGGCGTGGACACCGAGATGTTCATTTATCGGCCCGACCAGTTGCCACCCGACAACAACTTCACCACCGTCGGCCTGATCGCCGCCAACGACGACTATCAGCCGTTGGATCGTGGTTCACAAGTGATCTTCACCGGCCTGTTCGATGGCATCTACTGGATCAAGCTCTGGAACAAAGATCAATCGCCGCGCATAGCCGGCCAGACCTACAATCTGGTAGTCGTGGAGATCGCGCCTGGCACGCCGACGCCGACCCTCCCGCCGACACCGTTTCCGGCAGGGGCCGACCGGTTCGAATACAACGGCGATTTCGACAGTGCCACCCTCATCGCGCCCGGCATCAAATACGACAACCTGAACTTCGTGCCTTTCCAGCCGCCCTCGCCCAACACGGTGGACAATGATTTCTTCCGCATGCCGGTGAAGCAAGGCGTGTATTACACCTGCGAGACGCTCGACCTGGCCGGCGGCACGGATACCAACATCATCGTCTACAACCAGGATCGCGTCGGCATTGGCGGCAACGATGACATCTCGCCGGAGAACAAGGCGATCGGCCGATTCGAGAGCCGCTTTACCTGGCTCTCGGGTTACACCGGCTACGCTTATATCCTGGTCGGCGAGGTGAACCCGCCGCGCGCAAACGAGGGTCAGATCCGCAGCTACTCGCTCATCTGTAACATCGGCATCCCGGCCACGCCGACGCCGACGCCGAACCCTTTCCCGCCCACGGCGACGCCGCCTCCGCCGCCACCTACGCCGCCCCCACCGGAGAACACGCCGACACCCTTCCCCACGCCGCGACCGGCGCAGAACCTGATTGTTCGGCCGGTGGAGCCAGGCGTGTTGCAACCGACCGTCGCGCCCACGCCCACGCCGCGCACGCTGTTGATTGACGTGCAGGTGTTCAACGATTTCAATCGCAACGGCCTGCTCGATCCAGGCGAGGGCATCGCCAGTGCGCCGGTGCGCCTGTCCGACGAACAGAGCGGTACGCCGTTAGGTCAGGCGTTCACCGACCCGGATGGCCGCGTGCGCTTCTCCGTGGTGAACGATGGCCCGGTGCGCGTCAATGTGCCGCTGTTCGGCTTCTCTACCATCGTGGACGAATCCCCGGCCACCCTCCGCATCGGTATCGAGCCGATGATCACGCCTCCTGAGCGCATTCCATGACCTGGCCGAAGAGGTTGCCGTGATTCGAGGTCTTACCGAGCAAGAGGTCATCGAGCGCCGCAGCCGGGGGCTGGGCAACCAGGCTGCGCCGTCCACCAGCCGCACCGTCGGCGATATCCTGCGCCAGAACATCTTCACCAGCATCAACGTCATCATCTTTTCGATTGCGGTGGCGTTGGCAGTGCTGGGCAACATCGGCGACGCCATCACTAGCGGCGGCCTGGTCTTCATCAATTCCATCGTCGGCATCATTCAGGAGTTGCGTGCCAAGCGCCAGCTCGACCGCATCGCGCTGCTCAGCCGTCCGAAGGTCCTCGTCTTGCGTCGCGACCCGGCCGGCGACGATCCACAGGCGCGCGATGTCGGCGTCGAGCGAGCCGTGGATCCGTCCGAGCTGGTCAAGGACGACATCCTCGCGCTGTATCCCGGCGAGCAGGTGGTGCTGGACGGCGTGATCGTAGACGGTATAGCCGAAGTGGACGAATCGCTGCTCACCGGCGAATCCGACCTGGTGCCGAAGAAAGCAGGCGACCGCGTCCTCTCCGGTAGCTTTTGCGTGACAGGGCGCGCGCACTATCGCGCCGAGAAAGTCGGCATGCAAAGCTACGCGAACCAGCTCGCGGGCAAGGCGCGCGCGTTCAAGGCGGTGAGGACGCCGTTGCAGCGCGAGATTAACTTCGTGTTGCGTCTGTTGATGGTGATCGCGCTGGTGATCGGCTTCATGATGTTCGTGTCGTCGGTGGTCAATCGTCTGCCGACGATCCGCAGCGTACAAGCTGCTGCAGTCATCGCCGGCATCGTACCCAACGGCCTGGTCATGGCCATCCTCGTCGCCTATTCGCTCGGTGCGGTGCGCATCGCGCGCCAGGGCGCGCTGGTACAACAAACCAATGCCATCGAATCGCTCAGCCATGTGGACGTGCTGTGCACTGATAAGACCGGCACGCTCACGGCTAACCGGATTCACTATCATGCGTGCATCCCGTTCGAGATTGAAGCGGCAACGCTCGAACGCATTGCTGCCGACTTCGCTTCCAGCGCGACCACGATCAACCGCACCAGCGAGGCGCTCATCCACGCACTGGGCGGGCGGACACTGCCGTTCGCCGACGAAGCCCCTTTCTCCTCGGCACGTCGCTGGAGCGCGCTGGCATTCGACAACGCACGCTATCGCGGCGCGTATGTGATGGGCGCGCCGGAGGCGCTATATGATTCGCTGGCCGTGCATCCCGACGCGCTCGAACAACGCGTCGGCGCCCTGGCCCGCCGGGGGCTGCGCGTGTTGCTGTTCGCTCATCGCCCCGACGTGCTCACGCTGCACGATGCGCACGGGAGCGTCGCCTTGCCGGATGGCCTCGTCCCGCTGGGGTTACTCGTCTTTAGCGAAGAGTTGCGACCCGAAGCAAAGGAGACCGTCGAGCGTTTCCGCAAAGCCGGCGTCCGCCTCAAGGTCATTTCGGGCGACGACCCGGATACGGTAGCGGCGCTGGCCCGACAGGCTAGCTTACCTGATGGCGCAAAACACTATTCGGGTGCCGACCTGGAGAAAATGTCGCCAGCTATGTTCGCCCAGGCCGCCGAGGAAGGGGTGATCTTCGGGCGCATCACGCCGGAGCAAAAGGAAAGGCTGGTGGATGCGCTGCAGAGCCGTGGTCACTACGTGGCGATGATCGGCGATGGCGTGAACGACATCCTCGCGCTGAAGAAAGCCAAGCTCGGCATCGCTATGCAGAGCGGCAGCAGTGCCACGCGCGGCGTGGCCGATATTGTCTTGCTGAACGATTCGTTCGCCTCGCTGGCGCCGGCCTTCACCGAGGGGCAGCGTATCGTGAATGGGATGAAAGACATCTTCAGCTTGTTCCTCACGCGCTGCTTCTATGTCGCAATGATCATCGTCGCCACCGGCTTTGTCGGCATGGGCTTCCCCTTCGGCCCGCGCAACATCACGCTGCTCACGTTGCTCACCGTCGGCATCCCCACCATCGCCCTGGCATACTGGTCCAGGCCTGCGCAGGTGAAGGGCAAGTTGCTGCGCTCGGTGTGGCCGTTCGTCGTGCCGGCGTCGCTCTCGGTGCTGGTCTTCGGCTTGATCGCCTACGTCATTGCCTTCGGCGTCGTGGATGGCCGCATGCTCAGGATGCTGGTCACGCCCCAAGACATCATCGCCTTCCAGGAAGCCGTGGCCGGCGCTTACAACGTAGACGTGAGTACGCCGGAGCGCTTGTCGTTCCAGGTGGCCAACATCGCCGCGCAGTCGGTGGTCACGCTGTTCTCACTGATGTCCGGGCTGTTGCTGGTGGTGTTCGTGCAGCCGCCGTTTCGATTCCTAGCCGGTGGCCGGCCCTATAGCGGCGATAAGAAGATGTCGCTGCTGGCGTTGGGCCTATTCATTACCTTCTTGATCGGCTGGCACATCTCGTTCCTGCGTCGGTTCTTCGCTGTCGCCATCCCGCCCGACCCCCTTGTGCTGGTCACCATCCTCATCTTCACGCTGGTTTGGGCGGTGACGCTGCTGTTGATCTGGAAGCAGCGTTGGTATGAGCGCTTCCTGTTGGGCCGCAACGTGGTTGCGCCGGCTGCGCCGCGGCCCGCCCAGCCGAAGATCATCCTTGGCCTTCGCAGGCGCCATCAGCCCGACCACCGAAGAAGTTGAGGCCGGGAAGATCACTTCCCCCAGCAACTGGTTATGCGTGGGGCTGTTGCTCCAACGATGGATTCGCCATGATCATCTCGCGCGCGATGATCGCGACTGCTGCGGTTAGCCCCATCACGAATGTCGCCAGTGTCAGCACGTCGGCGCGGGTGATCCCCGGCGGCAAGGTGAGCGCAGCAAAAAGCATGACCGGCGCAGCGACCAGGCCGGTTAGCACGCCGCCGACCAGCGCGGCGCGCCGCTCCATCAGCACATAGCCGGCGATCAGCGGCAGCACGATGTAGATCGGCCAGTTTACGCCGTTGACATAGCCCTGCACGAACTGGCGCGGCGTGAGGAAGAGCGCCGTCTGCGCCGTTAGCCCGTAGGCTGCGGCGCGTGGATGGCGCCGCGCCAGCCAAAGGAAGAATGGGATGAGCGCGAGGTCGGCCAGGCTGAAGACAATGCTGATCGGGTGGCGCAGCGTGAACAGCACGATGAGCAGGAAGCCGGCTGCGACAATCGCCTTGACGATCGCCACCGTGCGGATTCGGCGTTGGATTTCCATCATCAAATCCCAAACCGCCGGCGCACGGCGCTGCTGACCGCCATCCACTCCGGGATGCGCAACGCCGATGCGCACAGGGCATACACAGCGCTACCGGCCAGCGCTGCGCCGATGGCGACCGACGCTTGCGCCCCCGGTGTCTCCAGCCCGAAGCGCGCCAGCAATGCCGACATGACTAGCCATACTGCGCCGCCCATCACCAACGAGGCCAAGCAGGCCTTTGCGATCAAGCCGGCCAACCCGTAGCCGCTCAGGCCGCCGATCTTACGCC
Organism: uncultured Anaerolineae bacterium; assembly: GCA_937959265.1. Classification (GTDB taxonomy): domain Bacteria; phylum Chloroflexota; class Anaerolineae; order J036; family Brachytrichaceae; genus JAAFGM01. The sequence continues at coordinate 46,807 of CALGMA010000035.1, forward strand.
ACAGGAAGAATCCCATGAGCGTCGCGTCCACCCCGGTCTTGAGCGAGTTGGCCAGGATCAGGTCGGCCAAGGTGAACGGGCGTATCCCGGCTTGTGACACCTGGGCCAGCCCGCCGATGAGGACTAGGTAGAACGCTGTCGAGACTAGCCCGATCAGCGTCGGTGTGCGCGTATCGCGTCGGGCGTAGAACGCAAAAATCAGCGGCGTGTCTATGGCGGCAAACAGCAAACCGGGCGCTGCCGCGCGCAACGCGACGGCCGTGTAGGCCGTGCTCTCTGCCGTGAACGCGCCGTGTTGAAAGAGCAGCGCGATCACCGGCGTCGCCAGCACGTATAGTCCGACGGTTGCCGGCGCGATCAGCACCCACACCAGCCGCAGCCCTTGCGCCAGGGTCGCCTTGAACGCCTCGCCGTGCGCCGCCGAGAGCGAAGGCAGGATCGCCGCCGATACGGCGGTGACGATCATGCCCAGTGGGAATTGGATCACCTGAGCGGCATAGCGCATGGTGGATGGCCCTTCGGCGCTGATGCGGCCGGCGAAGATAAAACTGGCCTGCACGGCGATCTGCGCCAGCGCCAGCCCACCGGCCACCGGTAGGAACAGCCGGATGACTTGGGACACGCCGGGCAAGCGCCAGTTCAACGACAGCTTGATCGGCACGCCGCGCAGGCCGGGGAGCTGAATCAGCACCTGTGCTGCGCTGCCGGCTAGCAGCCCCAGCGCCAGCGACGCCACGCTCAGCCGCGACTCGAACAGCGCCATACACGCGATCAGCGCCAGGTTAAAGACCGTGGCCGTGAACGCCGTGAACCCGAACTTGTGCCGGGCGAAGAGCGCCGCACTCACGATCCCGCTCAGGTTCAAGAACAGGATCGCGGGGATGGTGATGCGCAGCAGCGATGCCACGAGTTCGGCGTCCTGGTTCGGGCCGCCGCCGATGAGGCGCGCGATCGGTGTCGCGCATAGCCACAAGATGGCGATGAGAACCGACAGGCCGAGCGTAAACAAACCGATCAACGCGCCGAGCAGTGCGCCAAACTCGCGCCGCCGGGCCTCGTCATCCTCCTGCGCAGCCAGCCCGCTGAACGTCGGCACCAGCGCCGAGCTGAGCATGCCGCCTACGAGCAGATCATAGAACTGTGTGGGGATGTTCGCCGCCAGCTCAAAGGCGCTGGCCGCCTGGCCGTTGCCGAAATAGAACGACTTGACCATCTCGCGCACCAGGCCGATCACGCGGCTGCTCAGGTTGCCAAGCGAGGTGATGGCTGCGGCCCAGGCAATCCGACGTTGGACGCCGACAGGATTCGTCCGAGGCGCGTGCTCCGTTGAAGTCGGGTCAGCCGGCAGAGGCGCGAGCGCCGGTGCGGGCAGCGACTCGGGCTCGGTGGCTCGCATGATGCCGGATTCTACGCCCTGAGAGAGCCATGCTGCGGAGCGCACACTGTGCCTGTCCGCGCTCGCCGTGAAACAGCGTCGCGCCCTCAGCGGTGAGGAGGCGTATTGTGCAATTCGTCAGCCGAAGTAAGCTAGTGCGCGGCGGATCTTCTCTTCGAGGTCGAGTTGTGCGTCGCGTGGCAGCGATGCCAGCGCCTGTTGCGCCTCGGCCACGCTGTAGCCAAGCGCCGTCAGCGCCGCGATTACCTCGGCATCCATGGCCGAGAGTGGCGCGCTGGCCGGCAGCATGTCCAATCCGCCCAGCTTGCCGCGAAGCGCGAAGATGATCTTCTCTGCCGTTTTCTTGCCCACGCCGGGCGCGCGGGCGAGCGTCTCGACTTGCTGGTTGGCGATGGCCTGACGCAACGCATCCGGTGGAAGCGTGGACAGCAACGCCAGCGCCGTGCGCGCGCCGACGCCCTGCACACCCAGCAGCAGCGAGAACAATTCGACCTCTTCTTCGCCGGCAAAACCGTAGAGCGCCAGCTCGTCCTCGCGGACGATAAGGTGCGTATGCAGATCGCAAGGCCGGCCGGGGGTAAGCGCGTCGAGTGCGGCTTGCGAGCACAACACGCGAAAGCCCACTCCTTGCACATCCACAATGGCTATCGGGGGCTTGAGGCTGAGCACGACGCCGCGAATTCTGGAAATCACAGTGTGGAGCAGGGCAGTCTGGACGAGCAGATAATGCCGCGCGAAATCAGACGTTCAGTTTGACCCACCGGCGGCTCTGCAGGTGGGTGACGGCGATGGCGAGCGCGTCGGCTGCGTCGTCGGGTTTGGGGATGGACGGCAGATCGAGCAACAGCCGCACCATCTCCTGCATCTGGCGCTTGTCGGCCTGGCCATAGCCGGAAACGGCTTGCTTGACTTGTAAGGGGGTGTACTCATGCACCTCAATCTGCGCGTTGCACAGCGTGAGCAGCACTACACCGCGCGCCTGGCCGACGATCATCGCCGTCTTGGCGTTGGTGGCGAAGAACAGTTCTTCGACGGCGGCTTCTTTGGGTTGCCAGGTCGCGATCAGCGTGTCGAGTTGCTGCTGTAACATCTGCAGCCGGCGCGGCAGCGTTTCGCCTTTGGGCGTCTCGATGACGCCATGCGCCAGCGCGATCGGCCGGCCGTCCGCTCCTTCGCGCACGATGCCGTAGCCGGTCGTCGCGATGCCGGGGTCTATGCCGATAGCGATCACCGGTCACGCCGCAACTTCGGCGGGGATCTGCAGGTTGTGATACACCTGCTGCACGTCGTCCATCTCCTCCAGCGTGTCAATGACGTGGAGGACCTGCTCTGCCTTGTCGCGCTCCAGCTCCATATAGTTGTTCGGCACCAGGGCGATCTCGGCGCTGGCCAGCTCGTAACCCTGCTTGACGAGCGCCTCGCGCACATCGCGGAAGCTCTCCACGGTGGTGGTGATCTCGATGGCTTCTTCGCCGATGTCAATGTCGTCGGCGCCGGCCTCGAGCGCGGTTTCAAACACTGCGTCTGGGTTCACCCCATCCTTGCGCTCGATCACGATCACCCCTTTGCGTTGAAACTGCCAGGACACGGCAGCGCCTTCGAGTTGGCCGCCGGCGCGCGTGAGCACCTTGCGCACTTCAGCCACGGTGCGGTTGCGGTTGTCCGTCAACACCTGAATCATAACGGGCACCTTGTGCGGCAAGTAGCCCTCGTAGATGATCTCTTCGAGCGCTTCCGCTTCGCCGCCCTGGCCGGTGCCGCGAGCGATGGCGCGTTCGATGTTCTCCTTCGGCATGTTAGCGGCGCGCGCCTTGTCTATAGCCAGGCGCAGACGGAAGTTGGCGTCGGGGTTGCCGCCGCCTTCACGCGCCGCAATTGTAATTTCGCGGGCGAGCCGGGTAAACATCGCGCCGCGTTTGGCGTCGTTGGCGCTCTTGGCGCGTTTGATCGTTGCCCATTTGCTATGACCTGACATCGCTCTTACCTCATTCTTGAGATGCGCTTTTCCCAACCGCGTGTGAGTTGGACCACCGCAATTCTACTTCGCATACTCGATCGCTCGCATCTCGCGCACCACAGTGACCTTGATCTGGCCGGGATACTCCATCGTCTCCTCGACGCGCTTGGCGATGTCGCGGCTGAGCTGGATGCACGTCAGATCGTCCACCGCTTCCGGCTTGACGATGACGCGCAGCTCGCGGCCGGCCTGCACCGCATAGGCTTCGCTCACGCCCTTGAACGACTTGGCGGTCTCCTCGAGCTGGCGCACGCGCTTGACGTAGGTCTCCAGCGTCTCGCGGCGCGCGCCGGGCCGCGAACCGCTAATCGCGTCGGCGATCTCGACAATCACGGCTTCCAGCGTCTCCTGCGGCACGTCGTGATGGTGCGACTCGACGCAGTGGATCACCTTTGGATTGATGTTGAACCGGCGCAGCAAGTCCACGCCGAGCTGCACGTGTGTGCCTTCGCTTTCCCGGTCCAGCGCCTTGCCGATGTCGTGCAGCAGGCCACCCATCTTACACACCTTCACGTCGGCTTTCAACTCGGATGCCAGTAGGCCGGCCAGCTTGGCCGTCTCAACCGAATGGTAGAGCTGGTTCTGGCCGTAGCTCGTGCGGTACTTCAACCGGCCAAGCGTCTTGACGATCTCCATGGGCAAGCCGGGCACGCCGGCTTCGACTGTGGCGCGTTCGCCTTCCTCGGCCATGATGTGCTCTACGTCCCGCCGAGCGTCTTCGAGCGCCTTCTCGATGCGCGTGGGATGGATGCGCCCATCGCGCACCAGCGACTCCAACGCGCGCCGGGCGATCTCGCGCCGCACCGGGTCGAAGCAGGAAATCGTCACCGTCTCCGGCGTGTCGTCCACGATCACGTCCACGCCGGCGGCTTGTTCGAAGGCCTGCACGTTGCGGCCATTGCGGCCAATGATGCGCCCTTTGGCTTCCTCGCTGGGCAGCTCGATGGTGGCGACTGCGCGCTCAGCCACTACGTCGGTCGCAACGCGTTGCATGGTCTCGATCACCAGCTTGCGGGCGCGCTGCTCGGCCGTCTCACGCACTTGCGCCTCGACCTCGCGGATCACCCGAGCCATGTCGTTGCGCGCCGTCTCGCGCACAGCGGCCAGCAATTCGTTGCGCGCGTCTTCGCGCGTCATGCCAGCGACTTCCTCCAGTTTTGCTTCCAGCGCGGCTACCCGCTCCTTTTGCAGGCGTTCCAGCTCCGCTTCACGCTTATCCAGTGCCGACTGGCGCTGGTTCAGCTTCTTCTCGCGCTGCTCGATGCGTTCGCGTTGAATCTCCAGCTCTTCGCGACGTTTCTTCAGCCGGTCGTCTTCGCGCTGCAGCTCCAGCCGCTTCTCCTTGATCTCCTGATCCGTCTCGTCGCGAATCTTGATGATTTCGTCTTTGGCTTCGACCAGCATCTGACGCGCCTTGGCCTGAGCTTCACTCAGCGTCTTCTCCGCCTCGGCGCGCAGCACAGCCCCTTCATCCTTCGCCTGCTGGCGGCCGACTCGATAAGCCAGCCACCCGACCACTGCCGCTACGATTACCCCGATGACGGCTTCGATCACCATCAATGCATCCATGTGTCTTCTCGCTGTGAACCGAGCCGTCGGGCAAAGGAGTTGATAGTTCTTTCAGCGTGCGTGCGTCAATTCTATGATGATCTCATGCTCAAATCGTTCGATCAACGCGAATCTGGCGCAAATGACTTCAACGATCAACATCCCTCTCTACCGACGACTCAACCTGTTGCATGGCGCGCTCGATCGTCTCGTAGTCGAATCCCTTGCGCGCCAAATAGTCGTATAACTTGCGTTTGCGCTCCAGCGGCACAAGGCCCCGAAGCTTGGGCAGGCGTTGCATTGCAGCGCGATAGGCGGCGTCTTCCTCATCCACCTCCTCTAAGGCCGCTTCAATGTCTGCACTGCTCACGCCCTTCTGGCGCAGCTCCCAGGCGATCATGCGCTTGCTGCGCGGGCTAACACGCATCCGGCTATCCACCCAGGCCCGGCTGAACGCATCGTCGTCCAGCAAGCCAGCCTCTTTCAAGCGCTCGACGACTGCAGCGATGGCTGCGTCGTCGGCGCCGGCACGCTTCAGCCGGCGCTGCACTTCGCGCACGCTCCGCGGGCGGTATGCAATCAAGTCCAGCGCACGCAAGCGGGCTTGCTCCATCTTGTCGGCGGCTCGAAGTTTGGCAATTTCATCGTCGCTTAACGTTTGGCCGACTTTCAGCCAAACCGCATGCACCAGCGCCAGGCCAAACGCGAACTGGCCGTCTAGATAGACGTTCACGCGCTCCTTCCCACGTTGCGCTTTCAGGGCAGTGATCACGCCTGCCATTTATCCTATGATTTTAGTGCAAGCCGTCACTGGGTAGCAGACGTGATCGGGTTGATGATATACTGCCTACTCGTTGTAGGCATAACTTAGAAAGGAGTTCTTCAAAGATGGCAACTAATTTTTCGCGCCGAGGCTTTTTGAGGACTGCAGTAGTGACAGGCGGACTGTTCGCGGGTGGAGCGCTCATTGCAGCGTGCGGTGGTGGCGGCGAATCTGCGCCAGCCCAAGCACCGGCGGCCAGTGGTGCCCCCGTCACGTTGGAGATTGCCTCGAAGGGTGACGCGCTCGAATACGATAAGACCTCATTCGAGGTGCCGGCCGGGTCAAAAGTCACGTTGAACTTGAAGAACAACGCCTCGCCTGGTTCAGGGGTGCATCACAACTGGGTACTGGTGCGGCCGGGCACGATTGACGCGGTTGCAGCGGACGGGATTGCCGCCGGTGAAGCGAATGATTACCTCAAGCCGAATGACAATCGCGTGATCGCCCACACTAAGATGGCCAAAGAAGGTGAAATAGTCTCAGTGACGTTTGACGCACCGGCGCCTGGCACATACGATTTCCTGTGTAGTTTCCCCGGTCACGCTACCCTCATGCGTGGCAAGTTCACCGTCAAGTAAACGAATCAGCACAAACAGTTCAGACTGCCCCAGGTGGTCTGAACTGTTTTCTTCGTTCGAAAAGCGTGAGAGCCAGCTACGCCGAACGCTGGCTCTCTTACCAAAAGGAGGAGAAGAGGAGGTCCCACCCTGACTCTCATGCATATCTATAACGCATTCTTGATCTTTACTCTGGACGCCTCTCCTACGCTTCCCCTACGAAATCAGCAGATCGCCAAAAGAAACTTGTGCGCGAACATGCGGCAGATGATAACCGTGTTCAAGTCAGGGCGTCCCCTGCTCTGGAAGTGTTCGACGTAGGAAGTAACCCCCTCGTTCCGGAAATTCGAAATACGCCCGTGTCGTCGCCGGTGAGTGTGGCTTGCTACAATGCCGCGCATGTCGCTCTTGGGGCATATCCGTCATCTCTCCGAAGACATCGGTCCGCGTGGAAGCGCGACCGAGGGCGAAGCTCGAGCGGCTGACTACGTCCAACGTCGCTTAAGCGAGTGGGGGCTGCAGCCGGAGCGACAGCCTGTGCTCAGCGCGACATCCGCCTATGCCCCCTTCATAGTGGTCACGGGCGCGGCATTGCTAGGCGTGTTCCTCTTCTGGCAGCCGCAGCCGGTTGGTGCTGCTGCTGCATTTGTGCTTGCCGCGACTGCGCTTGGCGCTGCGCTGCTCGAACTGACTTTTAACGACAATCCGCTTCGCTGGGTCATTCCGACCGGCTGGAGCCAAAATGTGCTGGTGACCGTTCCTGCTGCAGGACAGGATGAGAAGCGACCGCCCATCCTGATCACGGCGCATCTGGATACGCATCGCACGCCGCTGCTGTTCAGCTCGCCGGCCTGGCGTCGCATCTTTCGCATCATTATGCTGGCCGGCTTGGGGTGCGTCGCCGCGCTGGTCGTCATCTTCGCAATCGGGATCTTCTCGCCTGCGCGCGCGCTGCGTGAGCTGGCGCTCGCGCCTGGCGTGGTGGTTGCGGTCATCTTCCTGCTCATAATCCAGGCCGCGACTTCACCGTTCACCAAGGGCGCCAACGACAATGCCAGCGGTGTGGCCGTTGCGCTTACCCTCGCCGAGCGGCTGGCGCAGTGCCCGCTCCGGCGTCGCGATATGATGGTCGCCTTCACCGCATGTGAAGAAGTCGGCGCATATGGCGCGGAGGCGCTCATCCGCGCACGACGCAGGGGCTTGCGGGGCGCCGTTCACCTCGTCATAGATCAGGTCGGCGGCTCACGAGGCCGCGATTTGGGTCCGACTGTTGTGCGCAGCGAGAAGTTCCTGCGCCGCGTCATGTGTGATCCGCATCTGGTGCAGATGGCGCAGCACGTCGCCGATGCGCAGCCGGAACTGGGCGTGCAGGTGCGCGATTTCGATCTAGCTTACAGTGAGCTGTCCATCGGAGCGAAGTATGGTTTGCGCACACTTGGCTTGATCGGGCTGACGCCGGAGGGCGACTTGCCGAATTGGCACACGCCCAACGATGTGATCGGCAATCTCGACGAGGCAACGCTGGAGCGCACAGCAGAATTTGCCTGGTGTCTGTTGCAGGTGATTGATACGGAGGACGAGGCGTGATGCGTGGGTCAAGTCTCGCGCGCTCGGTGGCGCTGGCGGCATGTGTGCTGCTCGCCGGGTGCACGCGCGCTGAGCCACCTCAGCCGACGCCAGTGGCCGAGCACTATCGTTTGATCGCCGACAGCGCGACCTACCCGCTCATGCGCGGACTTACCGATGCCTACATGGAATCCGTGAACCCGTATGCGCGGTTCACGATTGAGCAAGGCGCGCCGGATCGCGTAGCCGAGCGGCTGCGCTCCGGCCAGGTGCTGCTCGGCGCGACGTCGCTCGTGCCGCCTGCGCCCCAGGGCCTGAAGTGGTGGCTGGCCGATCTCGCCCTCGATGGCGTAGCCGTAATCGTGCACGCAGAGAACCCGATTGACAGGCTGACGCTGCCCGACCTGCGCGACATTTTCGCCGGGGTGCGTAATACATGGGCGGACTACGGAGAGGACGAACTCGGTAACATCGAGGTAGCCGTGCGCGAAGAGGGCGACGGTACGCGGGCGATCTTCGACCGCGTGGTGATGGGCGATCAGCGCTTGACGTTTGATGCGCTGGTGATGCCTTCGGCCGAGACGATGCTGAATTTCGTAACCCTCCGGCCAGGTGCGATCGGCTACGCGCCATCGGCCAGCGCGCTGGGGCGACGCAGCGGCGCGGCGGGGCCTAACGTGAAGGTGCTTGCCCTGGACGGTGTCCTGTTGACGTCCGATAAACTGATGAGCGGCGAATATCCGCTGGTGCGCACGCTCAACCTGGTGAGTCTGTACGAACCGCAGGGCGAGTTGCGCAATTTCGTTGCCTGGGCGCTTGGTCCACAGGGCAAAGCGATTGCCGAATCCCTGGGCTACGCTACGTTCCAATGAACTTCGATTCGCTGCGGGCGCTCGTCGGCCGGCCCGAGGTGCAGATCGTGCGTGACCTGGCGCACGCGCGCGGCGCGCCCGTCTTGCTGGTGGGGGGGGCGGTGCGCGACGCGTTACTCGGCCAGCCTTCGCCGCGTGATCTGGACTTCGCCGTTCAGGGCGACGCGGTGGCCTTAGGGCGTGCCGTGGCGAACGCCCTGGGCGCATCTTTTTACGTGCTTGACGCTGAGCGGGGAACGGCGCGCGTGCTGACACGCGAGCGAACGCCAACGGGCGGCATTGTGATGGACTTCGCCGTATGTCGCGGCCCGGATTGGCGCGCCGATGCCTTCGCGCGCGACTTCACCATCAATGCCATTGCGGTGAACTTAGACGACGGCGCACTGGTGGACGAGGCAAACGGGTTGGCCGACCTGGATGCGCGCGTGATCCGCGCAGCGAACGAACATGTCATGGACGACGATCCAGTGCGCGCGTTGCGCGCCGTGCGTTTGTCATTCGCGTTGGGCATGTGCATCGAGCCGGCGACGCTGGCGCAAGTGCGCGCTGCCAGCCAGATGCTCGGCCGGCCCAGCGCCGAGCGGCTGCGCGATGAACTCATGGCCATTCTGAACCTGCGCGATGCCGGGCGCGCCGTGCAGATGCTGGATGATCTCAATTTGCTCGTCCCCATCGTGCCCGAAGTCGAGCCGATGCGCGCGTGTGATCAGCCGGCGCCTCATCGCTTCACCGTTCTGCGACACACATGGGAGGTGATGGAGGCGCTCGATAGCCTGCTGGGGGATTGGGCGCTAGAGATAGGCGGTGTGCGATTCGCTTTGTCCGATCGGCAGCGGCTGGCCGATCATTTTGGTGCGTTCACGGTCGAACATCGTACGCGCGCTGCGGTGTTTCGTTTCGCAGCGCTGCTGCACGATTGCGGTAAGCCGGCGGCGCGCTCGACTGGTGAGGATGGTCGCGTGCATTTCTACGGCCATGAAACGACCGGTGCAGCATTGGCTGCGGCGCGCGCCCGCGCGCTGCGGTTCAGCAGTGACGAAGTCGCTCGCGTACACACTATTGTCCGCCATCACATGCGGGCGAACTTCATGGCGCGGCAAGCGCACGCACCTACGTTGCGCGTCCTCTATCGCTTCTTCCGCGACGCCGGCGATTGCGCGCCGGAGCTGGCGCTGTTTGCCATCGCCGACTGCGTGGGCAAACGCGGCGCGCAGACCGCTGCCGAGGATTGTGCGCCGAGCGCCGAAATTGCCCAGCGACTGCTGGGCGAATACTACGCGCGGTTCGAGCGCTCGGTTGCTCCGTCGCCGCTGCTCACCGGAAGGGACGTGATCGCGCTCGGCGTCAAGCCCGGGCCGCGCGTCGGCGAGATTCTGGAAGCCGTGCGCGAAGCGCAGATGATCGGCGAGATCGTCGCGCGTGAGGAAGCCCTGGCTTTGGCGCATCGGCTGATGCGCGGCGATGGTTGAGCAGCCTGCGTAATCCACCCATTGCCGATTGCTTATCTCTCGCTCTCTCTTTGCCGTCGCCTCTGGCCATCTCACGCGCCGTGGTACACTCCTGATGTGGCAGAGGCGCTGTATCGCAAATGGCGACCGAAGACCTTCGATGAAGTCGTCGGCCAGGAGCACGTCACAACCACCCTCAAGAACCAAGTTGCGACCGGGCGGATCGGTCATGCTTACCTTTTCGTCGGTTCGCGCGGATGCGGCAAGACCACCAGCGCGCGCATCTTCGCCAAGGAGGTCAACATCGCCGGCCTCGATCCTGACTCGCCGCGCGCCAAACAGATCGCGGAGGCGATTGCCGAAGGCCGCGCGCTCGACGTGATCGAGATTGACGCGGCCTCGCACACCGGCGTGGACGACATCCGCGAGATTCGCGAGCGCGTCGGCTTTCAGCCCGGCGAGCTGCGCTACAAGGTCTATATCATTGATGAGGTGCACATGCTCTCGACGGCGGCGTTCAATGCGCTGCTCAAGACGCTTGAAGAGCCGCCGCCGCATGTGATCTTCATCCTGGCGACCACCGACCCGCAGAAGATTCCGGCGACGGTGCTCTCCCGTTGCCAGCGCTTCAACTTCCGGCGCGTGCCGATTGACAAGATCGTCGCGCGCCTGCGCCAGCTCTGCGAGGCCGAAGGCATCGAGGCGGATGACCACGCGCTGCGGCTGATCGCGCGCCACGCGGCCGGCTCACTGCGCGATGCGGTGAGTTTGCTCGATCAGCTTGCTTCGTCCAGCTCGATGCGCATTTCGGCGGCGGATGTGCGCGAGGCGCTCGGCGCGACCGACGCGGCAACCGTGCGCGCGTTGGTGGAGGGTTTCATCGCCCGTGACCCCGGCGCCGGCTTCGACGCCATCCAAAGTGCGCTGGATCAGGGCGCCGACGCTCGACAGATCGCCCGGCAGATGGTCGAGCACCTGCGCGCGTTGATCCAGGCGAAGGTTAGCCGTGCGCCGCAGCAAGTGCTGGTGCGAACGGATGACACAGATGGCTGGAGCGAGGCAGAACGCATCGAGCTGGCCGCACAAGCCGAGAAGTTGAGCATGGCGCAGTTGACGCGCGCTGTGCGTGCTTTCAGTGAGGCTATCAACGAGATGCGCAGCGCGACCGACGCACAGTTGCCGCTGGAGATGGCCTATTTGGATTGCGTCGTCGAACCGGAGGGTATACCGGCAGACCCCTCGCCTCAGCCGCACGTTGCACAGGCAGGCCGCGCCGCCCCCCAAGCGCCTGCCAGGCCCGAACTTGCATCTGCGCCTGCGCCGGCCGCAACACAGCCCGCGCCTGACGCAACCCCTGCGCCCGCACAGCCGGCCGGCGAACTCACCTATGAGACGCTCAAGGCGCAGTGGCAGCAGTTCATCCGCGAAGTCAACATGGTGAACAAGCCGGCTGCGGCGCTGCTGCGGTCGTGCGACCTGTATGCCGTCGCAGGTGGCGTGGTTCACCTGCACGCCCATCACGACATCCCGCTGATCCGGCTGCAGGAGCCGAAGAACAAAACCAGCGTGATCGCCACGCTTAACCGCATGTTCAACGGCCGGTATGATATTCGCGTATCGCTGCAGCAGCACCAGGCCGATCTCGACGCGGAAGAAGATCCGGTCTTGAAAGCGGCCAAAAGGATGGGCGGGATGGTGAGACAGTGAAGGTAGGCGAAGGCACTGCCTTCGCCTAACTCAGGGACTCTTTCCGATATACGCCCAAGTGTAGAACGCGATTCGTATGTAGAACGCGATTCGTAGCTGATAACCCTTGGCACCTGACGCCTGATACCTGATACCTGACGCAACAGACGAGGAGAACGTATGGCTAAAGGACGACGAAGTGACTATATGCCGCGTGGTGCGCAAACCGCCGGCGGAGGGCTGCAGCCCGGGATGCTGGAGAAGATCAAGAAGATGCAAGAGGAGATGGCTGCCACGCAAGCAGCTCTGGAGACCGAGCTGATCAATGTCACGGCCGCAGGCGGCGCAGTCACCATCGTAATCACCGGCCACCAGCGCGTGCAAAGCATCAAGCTCGATCCGGCGTTGATTGACCCAAACGACGTGGCCATGCTCGAAGACACGCTGGTCGCGGCAATCAACGAAGCGATCGTGGCGTCTCAGGAGCATTCTGCGCGGCGGCTGGAAGCCGTGACCGGCGGCATCGAACTGCCCGGCTTGTTCTGAGCGGTCCCGTACCACCCGACTGGTAGGCCGTTTGATGTCGCCCAATCCAACGCTTCCACCATCGGTCACGCGACTGATTGACGCGCTCACGCAGCTTCCCGGCATTGGCCCGAAGTCGGCGTCGCGGCTGGCGTTTTTCTTGTTGCGTTCGCCCGCTGAAACGTCGCTGGCCTTGGCCGAGGCATTGCGCGATTTGAAGGCGCGCACGCGGCTGTGCTCGGTTTGCTTCAACATTACCGAGGATGACCCCTGCGCGATCTGCGCGGATCCCTCGCGCGACCGTGGCCTGATCTGCGTGGTGGAAGAACCGCTCGACGTCGCCGCCGTCGAGCGCTCGCGGGTCTACCGTGGTGTCTATCACGTCTTGCACGGTGTGATCTCGCCGATCAACGGCGTCGGCCCCGACGACTTACGCATTGAGGAGCTGGTCGGTCGAATTCGCCGATTGGCGGAGGCCGGCCAGCCGGTGCGCGAGGTCATCCTCGCCACCAACCCCACCGTCGAAGGCGAGATGACGGCATCGTTCATTCAGCGCAAGCTGGCCGGCCTGGAGGTCAGCGTGACGCGCCTGGCGCGTGGCTTGCCGGTGGGCGGCGACCTGGAATACGCCGACGAGGTCACACTTAGCCGCGCGTTGGAAGGCCGGCAGCGCCTGTGAATGCCACGCGTTCGCAAACCGAACGCGATATATCTCCCGATCTCAACCGGCTGTTCTGCCGAATACCCTTCCCCATCATCATGAAGATCACAAAAGTAGAAACCCTCTACCTGCGCCTGCCGGAGATCGCCGAGCGCGCGGACGGCACACAGGATACGCTGATCGTGCGCGTGCACACCGATGCAGGCATTGTCGGCATCGGCGAAGTGGACTCATCGCCCCTTGTGGCGAAAGCCATCATCGAAGCGCCCATGTCCCATGCGATCGCGCGCGGCCTGGCCGAATGCGTGATCGGCCAGAATCCGATCGACATTGAAGTGCTGTGGCAGCGCATGTACCAGGGCAGCATCTTCTTCGGGCGCGGCGGCGCGGCGCAGCAGGCGATGTCCGGCATAGACATGGCGCTGTGGGACATCGCCGGCAAGGTTTACCAGCAGCCGGTCTATCGCCTGCTCGGCGGCGGCTTTAGGACGAAGTTGCGCGCGTACGCCTCGATTTTGTTCGGCGACACGCCAGAGGAAACCTACGAGATCGGCCGACGCTGGACGGACGCCGGCTTCACCGCCGTGAAATTCGGCTGGGGGCCGCTGGGCCAGTCCGAGGCGAGCGACCTGGCGCATGTGCGCGCGGCGCGCCGAGGGGTGGGCGACGGCAACGAGTTCATGATTGACGCCGGCCTGGCCTACGACACGGCGACTGCGATCCGACGCGCGCACCAGTTCGCCGAGTTCCAGCCGTATTGGTTTGAGGAGCCGCTGCAGCCGGACAACTACGACGGCTACGCGCGCCTGACGGCGAATTCGCCGCTGCGCATCGCAGCCGGCGAGCAGGAAGTCACGCTGCGCGACTTTGAGCGTCTGTTGGCGTGCGGCGTCGCCGTCGCCCAGCCCGACGTGGCGCGGGTGGGCGGTTTGACCAACGCGCGGCGCATCGGCCAGTTGACGCATCACCTGAACCGCATGTGCGTCAATCACTCCTACAAAACCGGCGTGAGCATCGCGGCTTCCTTACACTTCCTAGCGGCGTTGCCGAACACCTACTGGCTGGAATACTGCGTCGAGCAGGGCGCCCTGCGGCAGCGGCTCACCCGTCAGACCTTTCCTGTTGTGGGCGGCTATGTGAGCGTGCCGGAAGAGCCGGGGCTAGGCGTTGAACTCGACGAGGCCATCGTCGAGCGGTATCTGGTGCGATAGGCGCGGGCGCGATGCGCGCCGGCTCGAACTACACCATCGCAATATAGGGCAGGTTGCGGTAGCGCTCGTCAGCGTCAATGCCGTAGCCGCACACATACACGTCGGGGATCTCGAAACCGAGGTAGTCAATGGGCACATGCACCTCGCGGCGGGCCGGCTTGTTCAGCAGCGCGCATACCTTGAGCGACGCCGGCTCGCGCGTGCGCAACAGTTGCAGCAGATGGTCGAAGGTATAGCCGCTGTCCACGATGTCTTCGACCAGC
>CALGMA010000036.1 GCA_937959265.1 uncultured Anaerolineae bacterium
CCACCGTGCCAGCGGTGCTACGCAGATCAGAGTCGCGCCCGCGTAGGCTTTGAAGCGGAGAACTTCACTGTCTCGCGACATTTTGCGCTCAACCTGCTCAAACTCGAGAAGACCGTCACAGACTGTCTCAAAGGCAAGCGCCAACGAGCTGCCTGAGACAACGACTACATGTTCACGATGCTCGATGCCGGCGCAGTCTTAAATTGAGTGATGCGTTTGCCCTGCCTTGAGTCGGAATCCATTTTGCATGATCCCACGTCTTAGGCGATAATTGCATTTTAGGATATAGATCTGCAGCTGTGGACTGCCGATCGTGCAGAGCGAGGTCGCAGGCATATCGAGGGGGAAGAATGAACGATCCAAATGAGCAACGGGGGAGTTTGCGAGGGTTGCTCATCGGCGGCCTGATCCTTGCCGTTCTGGCCGGCGTGGCAGCTTTCACGCTGTTCTTCTTCACGCGGGGAGTTGCGCGTATACCTTTTGGCGATGGCGCCGCCTTGCGTCCCACTGTGTCACCGTCTGCGCTGCCTCAGGTTTTGTCGCAGCTAGAAACACAGCTGCTGCCCACGCCGGTGGACGAGACGCCTGGCAACCACGTCGCTTGTCTGGCACGGGTGATCGAGCCGCCGGCGACGGTCGTGCAAGCCCCCGATCGCGAATTCAACATCTATCGCTTCGTTGCTTCGGCGTCGATCTATCAAGTTTCGCTCGATGACTACAACAGCGTCGGGCAGCTTCTAATCTATGAAGTTGCGCGGGATGAGTGCCATACCCGATCCCAGATGTCGGTGAACTTCCTGACGTCGGCAGCGCTCGGACCTGGTGAGCGTTTCGAGGGTTTGCTCGACCCAACGTTCATCCCTGGGACATCTTATCTGCTGGCCATATACACTACGGAGGGATTGACAGACCGGCCATACGTGCTCAGTATCGGCCCATTCACCCCACCAGCGCCTTCCGGTAATCATGCAGCGTGTGCCGCGCAGGTGATCGAGCCGCCGGCGACGGTCGTGCAAGCCCCCGACCACGAATTCAACATTTATCGCTTCGTCGCTTCGTCGCCGGCTTATCGCATCTCGCTCAACGACTATGCAAGCAGCGGCCGAGTGTTGGTCTATGAAGTGATGAATGATGAGTGCAGCAGCCGGGGACGCATGTCCGTGAGCTTCCGTAGCTCGGCAGAGATCGGCACCGATGGCCGGCTGGAGGACATGCTTGATGTGCCATTCGCATCAGGTGGAACTTACTTGTTGGCTGTGCACACGACGGGTGTGGAATCCGCGCAGGCGTATTCGTTGACGCTGAGCCCGGTGACGCCGGAAGAGCCAAGCCCAACGCCAACAGCCGGCAGCACGGCCACGCGTGCGCCGCGGCAGACAGAGACGCCGACGGCCTCTCCCACGCCGACGAGCGTCGCATCGCCAACGCCAACTATGACGCCGCCTGCGCTGCCCGATACCGGGAATGTCATATCCGGCCCGCCGGAATGGCCTGGCATCTCTCCGACGGCGACACCTCAAGCGACGATTCCTGCGTTGCCCATCGCACCGTCGCCCACACCGTCCATCGTGCCACAACCGACGCTGCGTCCGACGGCTACTGCGACGCCGCTCCCGCCGGCCACAGCAGCACCTACAATTCCGGCGACCGCCAGCCCTCAACCGACCGCGACGCCGCAGCCTGAACCTACTCTTGCGCCGACGCTGACATTTCAACCGACTAACACGCCAGCGTTGCCGTCGGTAACGCCTACGCCGGTGCCGCCGACTGCGACCGCCACGCCGCGACCGCCGACTGCGACGCCTACGCCGGTGCCGCCGACTGCGATCGCCACGCCGCGACCGCCGACTGCGACGCCTACGCCGGTGCCGCCGACTGCGACCGCTACGCCGCGACCGCCGACTGCGACCGCTACGCCGGTGTCGCCCACTGCGACCGCTACGCCGGTGCCGCCCACTGCGACGCCTACGCCGGTGTCGCCCACTGCGACCGCTACGCCGGTGCCGCCCACTGCGACGCCTACGCCGGTGCCGCCCACGGCGACCGCCACACCGCGACCGCCGACTGCGACGCCTACGCCGGTGCCGCCCACGGCGACCGCCACGCCACGACCGCCGACTGCGACGCCTACGCCGGTGCCGCCCACGGCGACCGCCACGCCGGTGCCGCCGACGAACACACCTGTGCCACTGCCGACGAACACGCCCGTGCCACCGCCGACGAGCACGCCCGTGCCACCGCCCACAGATACGCCCTTGCCACCGCCCACAGATACCCCGGTGCCGCCGGCTGATACGCCAACGCCAACTCCATAGGCGCGCTGATCTGTCCTGGCGGTAGGGCACCTCAACTTCGCACGACTTTGTATGCAAAACGTATAATCGTGTGGGTTCGGCGCTTCACAAGCGTATGGCAGATGGCGAACCTACCGCGAGGGCTGGGACGGTCTTCCGACACCGGCTCGTTGAGGCACGACGCGCTGAACACGGCTGTGCGCATTGTTTGCACGTCGGTACAAATGTCACATCTCATCACAAGGATCGAATTTCGATGGCTGACCTGTTTGACAAGATTGCAAAAGACCCTGTGCTTGCCGCCGCCCGCATGGGGCGCGAACAAGGCATCTATCCTTACTTCAAGCCGCTGTCTGAGACCGAAGG
The DNA here is from genome assembly GCA_937959265.1 of uncultured Anaerolineae bacterium. Lineage (GTDB taxonomy): Bacteria > Chloroflexota > Anaerolineae > J036 > Brachytrichaceae > JAAFGM01. The sequence goes on from CALGMA010000036.1 coordinate 2,661, forward strand.
CACTGAGGTGCGCATCGGCGACCACCGGCTGATCATGATCGGTTCGAACAATTACCTCGGCCTGACCACCCATTCGAGAGTGCGTCGGGCGGCGATCGAGGCGATCGAGCGTTACGGCACATCGTGCACTGGCAGCCGCTTCCTTAACGGTACTCTCGAGCTGCACAAGGAGCTGGAGCGCCGATTGGCTAGTTTTCTGGGCAAGGAAGCGGCGCTGATCTTCGGCACGGGCTACCAGGCGAACCTGGGCGCGATCACCGCGCTAATGGATAAGAACGATATCGTTATAGGCGACCGCGAAATTCACGCCTCATTAGTGGATGCGATCAAGATGGCCGGCTGCCAGTTCAAGCGATTCAAGCACAACGACCTCGAAGACCTGGAACGCGTGCTGCAGGAATGTGGGGACACACCCAAGCTGATCGTGGTGGATGGTGTGTATTCGATGGGCGGCGATCTTGCGCCGTTGCCCGAGATCATCGCGCTGGCGAAGCGCTACGGCGCGCGCTTGTTCGTGGACGATGCGCATGGGCTAGGAGTGATGGGCGTGGGCGGACGTGGTACTCACTTCCACTTCGATTGCGTGGACGAAGTGGACGTGATCATGGGCACGTTCAGCAAATCGTTCGCCTCGCTGGGTGGCGTCGTTGCCGGCGATCGCGACGTGATTGACTACATCCAACATCACGCCCGCTCGCTCATCTTCAGCGCATCCATGCCGCCGGCCAACGTCGCCACCGTGTTGGCGTGTCTCGACGTCATTGAGGAAGATCCGAGCTACGTGCAGCGGGTGCATGTGCAATCGTCCAAAATACGCGATGGACTGCGCAGCCTGGGTTACGACTGCGGCCAAAGTGTGACGCCTATCGTGCCGGTGTTCATCAAGAACGAGATGCACACCGTCTTCATGTGGAAGTCGCTCTACGATCACGGCGTGTACACCAACCCCGTGTTGCCGCCGGCAGTGCCACCCTCCAAGAGTTTGCTGCGTACCAGTTACATGGCCACGCACACCGATGAGCAGATCGAAACCGTGCTCGAAGTGTTCGAACGTGTCGGTCAGGAGACCGGCTTCCTGCAGCCGGCTGGTGTGTGAGATCGCCAGCGCGAACCGTGTCCTTTCATACGTGAAGCCGGGTAGTCGAGAGTGCGGCACTGGGCTGAAGACCAGTTACCGAATGAGACGCGAATCTGTGCTTTAAGATCCTATTCGAATAGGATCGTCGGATAGGCGGAGGCAGCGCCTTCGCCTATCCAACCGCGCTTCGCTATCTGGCTATGACTGGCGCACTGATTACACGAAGCCTGCGCTCCCGTCATCGTTGGGAGTAGATACGATTCTAGTCGTGAAGGTGCTACTTGTGCCGCGCACGAATGCGCATTGATCTGCTCATCCACTCTGCTGCGCAGCTCGTCACCTGCGCCGGCCCGGTCGGGCCGAAGCGCGGACCGGCCATGTGCGACCTCGGCATTATCGAGGACGGCGCAATCGCCATTGGCGACGGTGTCATTGTTGCGTTGGGCTCATCTGATGAACTACGCAGGACGTATGACGCAAGACGCGCGATAGATGCTGCTGGCAAACTCGTCTGCCCTGGCTTTGTTGACCCGCATACCCATCTGGTCTACGCCGGCGATCGCGTCGCCGAATGGGAGATGAAGCTATGCGGTGCGAACTACCTCGATATCCTCACCGCCGGTGGTGGCATCCTCAGCACTATGCGCGCCACGCGCGAAGCCCCGCCGGAGCAACTCGTCGCACAAGCGCACCGGCGGCTCGACGCGCTCACACGCCGCGGCGTGACCACGTGTGAGATCAAGACCGGCTACGGTCTCAGTGTCGCGGCCGAGTTGAAGATGCTGCGTGTCATCGCAGCGCTGGCACAGACGCATGCCTGCGATGTACTCCCCACGCTCTTAGCAGCGCATGCCGTGCCGCCTGAGTTTGCCTCCAATCCCGACGGCTACATTGACCTGATCGTTGACGAAATCATTCCGAAGGCGGCTGCGTGGTTCCAATCAATCACCCATCATCAATCGCCGATGTTCGTGGATGTCTTCTGCGAGAAAGGCGCTTTCGACGTAGATCAGTCGCGCCGTGTGTTGATGGCCGGTAAGCAGTTTGGCTTGCTGCCGAAAATTCACGCCGATCAGTTCAATGCACTCGGCGGTGTGCCGATGGCACTTGAACTTGGCGCGGTCTCGTGCGATCACCTCGACGTCACCATGGCCGAAGATCGCGCTCGGCTGGCTCGGTCGAATGCGATTGCCGTCCTGCTGCCGGCGGTCAACTTTCATCTGGGCAGTACGCACTTCGCGGATGCGCGCGCACTGATTGATGCTGGCTGCGCTGTGGCGCTGGCGACTGATCACAACCCTGGCTCGGCACCATGCCTGTCGCCTACGATAGTCATGGCCATCGCCTGTCGCTACCAGAAGCTGACGCCGGCCGAAGCGCTGAACGCCTTTACCATCAACGCGGCGCATGCGCTTGCCATTGGTGATCGCGTCGGCTCGCTCGAGGCCGACAAACAGGCCGATGTGTTGATCGTAGGTGCACCGGACTATCGCCATCTTGCCTATCAGTTCGGCGTCAACCTTGTGGAAATGGTGATCAAGCGAGGGGAGATCGTATGATCCGTGTTGTATAGCCTGCACCGCTCATGTGCAGTCGCAAGATGCAAGACGTAGAGCGCAAAACGTAATACGCAATACGCAATACGCTCCATGAACGACACCACCTCCGGTCTCATCGTGCTTGATGGTGCAAGCCTGACGATAGAGCAGGTAGTCGCCGTTGCGCACGGTCAGCCTGATCGCCCGCGCGTCGTGCTGAGCGATGAAGCGATACCGCGCGTGAATCGTTCGGCGCAAGCAGTGCAACAACTGTTGCGCGAAGGCTACATTGCCTATGGCATCACCACCGGTTTTGGCGCGTTCAAAGACCGCGTCATCCCTAACGACCAGGTCGAGCTGCTGCAGCACAACATTCTGGTCAGCCATGCGGTTGGCGTAGGCGAGCCGTTCGACGAGCCGACGACGCGCGCCATCATGCTGATCCGCGCCAACACGCTGGCGCGTGGCTATTCCGGTGTCCGACTCGGCACGCTGCAACTCCTGCTGGACATGCTCAATGCCGGTGTGCATCCCGTCATCCCACAAAAGGGTTCGCTGGGCGCAAGCGGGGATCTGGCTCCGCTGGCGCACATGAGCCTGCCGTTGATTGGGAAGGGCACGGCGCAGTTGCACAGTGCTGTGCTGCCCAGTGCAGAGGCCATGCGTCGGGCCGGCCTGCGACCGATCACGCTGGCCGCCAAAGAGGGGTTGGCGCTGACCAACGGCACAGCGGTGATGTGCGCCGTCGGTGTGGTAGAAACCGTCCGCGCCGAGCGGCTGAGCCAGGTTGCGGACATCGCCGGCTGTCTCAGCCTGGAGGCGCTGTATGGCACGGATGCTGCATTCGATGCGCGCATCCAGGCGTTGCGGCCGTTTCCCCGGCAGCAGGATTGCGCCTGCTACCTGCGCGCGTTGTTGGCCGGCAGCGAATTCGTTCGCCCACGCAACTCCGCCAATGTGCAGGATGCTTACACGTTGCGCTGCATCCCACAGGTGCACGGCGCTGTGCGCGACGCTATCGCCTATGCGCGCTGGGCATTTGCAATCGAGCTGAACGCAGTTACCGACAACCCGCTGTTGTTCGTTGATGAAGTGACTGGCGAGATCGAGGTGATCTCTGGTGGCAACTTCCACGGTGAGCCACTGGCCATCGCCATGGACTACCTCGGGCTGGCGGTGAGCGAGCTGGGCAACATCTCCGAGCGGCGCATCATGCGCCTGACCGACGAGGCGTCGAACACGCATGTATTGCCGGCCTTCCTCACCGAGCAGGGCGGTTTGAACTCCGGTTTCATGATCGTGCAATACACCGCCGCTGCGTTGGCGACCGAGAATAAGGTGTTGTCACATCCGGCCAGCGTGGATACCATTCCCACATCGGCGAACGTCGAAGACCATGTCAGCATGGGGATGACGGCGGCGCTCAAGCTGCGGCAGATCCTGGACAACGTCGAACGCATCCTGGCCATTGAGCTGATGGCCGCTGCGCAGGGCGTGGACTTTCGCAAACAAGCGTTGGGCCCATACGCACGGCTGGGCAAGGGCACGCAGGCAGCCTATGACCTTATCCGGGCATACGTGCCGTTCCTGCAGACAGACGTGGAGATGGCCCCTTACGTCGAGGCCGTGCGCCAACTTATTGCCAGCGGTGCGCTGGTTCACGAAGTGAATCGAGTGGTGGGCGAGAGTAGAGAGTAGGGAGTGAGGTGAGCGGCGTCTGACTCCCATTCCTATTACCGATTCGCCACTTACGAGAAGAGACTTTCGAAAGGGACAACTGAACATGCAAACCAAAGCCAGGCTCCTCATTGTCGGCGCTGGCATCGTCGGCTGCAGCGCCGCCTATCATCTCGCCAAACTCGGCTGGCGAGATATCCTCGTGCTCGACAAAGGCGAACTGTTCGAAGTAGACGGCTCCACATCACATGCGCCAGGCGGCATGTTCCTCACCAACTCATCGAAGATGATGGTGGAGTTCGCCAAGTACTCGCGCCAGTGGTATGGGGAGTTGCACGACGCTTCGCCCGAGCCGCTGATCTATGGCGTGGGTGGGTTGGAAGTGGCTTACACCCAGGCGCGGTTGAACGAGCTATATCGCCGGTGGGGCTGGGCCAAGGCCTATGGCCTGGAAGGCGCAGAAGTGATCTCTCCGCAGGAGGCGACCCGGCTGAATCCGCTCATCAACCCCAAGGTGATCCATGGTGCATACTTCACGCCTTTCGATGCCGTGGCCAAGGGCGTGCGCCTGATCACGGCGATGGCGCGTGCGGCCGAAGCGTTTGGCGGTGTGACCTTCCAGGGCAATACGCCGGTTGCCGACCTCATCGTCGAGCGTGGGCGCATCAAGGGGGTGATGACCGATCGCGGGTTGATCGAAGCGGAGGCCGTGCTATGGTGCACCAACATCTGGGGCGACGTGCTCACCCGCAAATACGGCGTGCGCCTGCCGCTCATGGCCGCGCAGCATCTCTACACCGTCACCGAACCGATCGCGGCGCTGCAGGGCGAGACGGTTGAAGTACGCCACCCGCTCATGCGCCACCAGGACCACTCGATGTACTTTCGCCAGCAGTTCGACTGCTATGGCGTGGGCAGCTATCGCCACGAGCCGCTGATGGTCGCGCCGGACGACGTGGGCAAAAGTGCCAAGCGCGATTTCACGCCGGAGCACTTCGTCAAGGGCTGGGAATCTACGATCGAACTGATGCCTGCGCTCAAAGGCGCTCAACTTGCTGTGAAGTTCAACGGCATGTTCGCCTTCACCACCGACGGTTACCCGATCATGGGCGAGACGATCATCAGGGGATTGTGGGCATGCGTCGGCTCGTGGCTCACGCACGCCGGCGGTGCCGGTAATGCCATCGCCCAATGGATGACCTTCGGCGATCCGGGATTGGACGTGCGCGAGGCCGACATTACGCGCTTCCAGAAGCACTACTTCACCAAACGCTACATCCAGGCCCGCTGCACACAAAACTATCGCGAGGTCTACGACATCCTCCATCCATTGGAGCAGATCGGTGACCCGCGCAATGTGCGGCTCAGCCCATTTCACCACCGGCTGGTCCAGCACCAGGCGCAGTTCTTCCAGAGCGTCGGCTGGGAGGTGGCGCAGTGGTTCGAGGAGAACGCCCGTTTGCTGGAGAAATACGAGGAGCGCATTCCGCAGCGCGAGGGTTGGGCGTCGCGCTTCTGGTCGCCGATTCAAGGCGCGGAACACCTGGCTGTGCGCGAAGGCGTCGGCATGTTCAACCTCACCCCGCTGGCGATCATCGAGGTGAAGGGAACCGGTGCGCTGGCCTTCCTCAATCGGCTGTGTGCCAACCAGATTGACCGACCCGTCGGTCGTGTCGTCTACACTAGCTTGCTCAACGAGCGTGGTGGCATCGTGGCTGATCTCACCGTCGTCCGCCTGAATGCAGATCGCTTCTGGGTGATCACCGGCGGCGGTGGCTTACCGCACGATCTGGCCTGGATCGAGCGCCATGCGCAAGGCGACGGCGCTGTCACCATCAGCGATATCTCATCAGCATGGGGCAAGATCGGTCTGTGGGGGCCGAAGGCGCGCGATGTGCTGGCGCGCGTCGCCGAAGAGGATGTGTCGAACGCGGCCTTCCCGTATTACACGATGCAGCCGTTGACGATAGATGCTGCGCCGACGGTCGCCTTGCGCGTGTCCTACGCTGGCGAGCTGGGCTGGGAGATCTACACGCCAACCGAGTATGCGCTCCGGTTGTGGGATGCGTTGTGGGAGGCCGGCCGAGATCATGGCCTCGTCCTCGCCGGCAACGGCGCGTTCGACTCGTTGCGCCTGGAAAAGGGCTACCGGCTGTGGGGCAGCGACATCCACACCGACTACACCCCGTTTGAGGCTGGCCTGGAGTGGGCAGTCAAGCTGAATAAGCCGGACTTCATCGGGCGCGAGGCGCTGATCCGAGCAAAGGAATCCGGGCTGCGGCGCAAGCTGTGCTGCCTCACGCTCGACGGCGCCGGCGTGTTGATGGGCAAGGAGCCGATCTTCGCCCCGGGTGAGGATGGCAAGGCGATTGGCTATGTCACCAGCGCGAACTACGGGTATAGCGTCGGCAAGTTCATCGCCTACGGCTATTTGCCTCTCGAGCACGCCGATGTGGGCACAAAGGTGGAAATCGAATACTTCGGCGAGCGACTGCCGGCGACGGTCAGTGCAGAGCCACTGTTCGATCCCGCCGGCGCGCGGATGAAGCGCTAGGGGACACGAAACCGAAACTTCATCACGGTAGAATCGCAAAGATGGTCCGCACGTTGCCCTACGGTGCCCAACTTCATCCCGACACGCGCGCCTTCTTGCAAAATCAGCCCAAGCGATTCCTGATTGCCGACCGATGGGTTGCTGCAGCAGGCGGCCGGACGTTCGACAAAGATGATCCTGCTACGGGCATTGTCTTTGCCAGTGTGTGTGAGGGTGATGCCGAGGATGTGAGCCGCGCCGTGGCCGCTGCGCGCACGGTCTTCGATAACCCGCGCCATCCCTGGCGGCGCATGACGCCGCATGACCGCGAGCGCCTGATGCACCGGTTGGCCGACCTGATCGAGGCTAACCGCGAGGTGCTCGCCCAGCTCATCACGCTGGAGAACGGCAAGCCGCTTACGGCCAGCGAGGGTGAAGTCGCCTCGAGCGTGCGCATGTTCCGCTACTACGCTGGCTGGCCGACCAAGATCGAGGGCGACGTCAAACCGGTCTCCATCTCCGACCGGCTGAACTATACGCTGCGCGAGCCGGTCGGTGTAGTCGGCGCGATCATCCCTTGGAACTTTCCGCTGAGCATGATCGCATGGAAGCTGGCGCCGGCGCTGGCGACCGGCAACTGTGTCATCCTCAAGCCGGCCGAGCAGACGCCGTTGACGGCAGTGCGCGTGTGCGAGCTGGTGCAAGAAGCTGGCTTCCCCGACGGCGTGGTGCAGCTCATCAACGGTTTCGGTGAGACGGCTGGCGCGGCGCTTACCGCGCACCCCGGCGTGGACAAGATCGCCTTCACCGGTAGCACCGAGGTGGGCAAAATCATTATGCGCGCTGCGGCAGGCAACCTGAAGCGTTTGTCGTTGGAGCTGGGTGGCAAAAGCCCGCATATCATCTTCGACGACGCCGATGTGACCAAGGCGGTGATCGGCGCAGCTTACGGCATCTTCAGCAACGCCGGCCAGAGCTGCAACGCCGGCTCTCGCCTGTTTGTGCAGCGCCGGATCTACGACGAAGTGATGACCGAACTGGCCGAGCGCGCCACGGCGATCAAAGTCGGACCTGGGATGACGCCGGGTGTAGAGATGGGGCCGGTGGTATCGCGCGAGCAGTTCACCCGTGTGCAGGGTTATGTGACTGCCGGCCTGGGACAGGGCGCGCGCCTGAGGGCGGGAGGTGCGCGTCCGCCGAACGCGCCCGAAGGCGGCTACTTCCTCGCACCGACCCTCTTCGAGGATGTGCGTGATGACATGGCTATCATGCGTGAGGAGATCTTCGGGCCGGTGTTAGCAGCGACGTCGTTCGATTCGATCGAAGAGGTCGCTACACGAGCAAACGACACACCCTATGGTCTGGCTGCCGGCGTGTGGACGCGCGATGTGAGCAAAGCACACAAGCTGGCCGGTTTGTTGCGCGCAGGCACGGTGTGGGTGAATTGCTACAGTCAGTTCGATCCGGCCTCGCCGTTCGGTGGCTATAAGCAGAGTGGTTTTGGCCGGGAGATGGGGCATGAAGCCCTGGAGCTATACACCAACGTCAAATCGGTGTGGATCGGTCTGTAGCCTATACCCCGGTTCCGATCTCCGGCCTCTCATCTCTCATCAGAAGAACCGCACATACGGCATCTTGTCCGCTACGAACCAAACGACGCAGGTGACCAGTCCGACGAGGATGGCCGGATCGTGCATGTCCTCGCGGTCGTTCATCACATCGGCTTCGCGGCGGATCAAGCTCCACAGTTGCTCGGCAAACAACATCGGTGTGACAGCCAGCGACACGATCGGCAACCAGCGCGGGATCATCTCCATCGCTAAAAAGACCGCCAGCAGCCCGACGGCGCATATCAGCGAGACGACCATCAGCACCTTCGTCCAACGCGCGCCGATCAGGTCGGCCGTGTGGCGAATGCCGGCCTTGCGATCCACTTCGATGTCGCGCAGCTCGTTGTTCAACTCGCCGTAGACTGAGATCAGCGTCACGAACAGGAAGAATAGCCAGCTATAGGGCTTGCCCTGGTCGAAGGCGAAGTAGGCGCACAGGAACTGCAGCCCGGCCAGCGACAGGCCGTGCGAGAGCAGATCGGCCACCGGCACGGCCTTCAAGCGCGCCACGCGCCAGGAATACAGGAACGCCAGTGCCAGACACAATGCACCCAGCAGGAAGGTCATTCCGCCCAACATGGCGTACAGTCCGAGCACGAGCGTGCTGACGATGAGGCAGGCAACCTTGCCGATGCGCGGCGAGATCATCCCGGCGCTGATCGGGTTGCGTCGCGCCTTCTTCGCGTCCAGCGCGTCGTCCGGCGCGTCCTCCACGTCGTTGTACATGAAGGCAAAGCCCACCACCAGGATGTTCGCGACGAGGACGATGAGCAAACGATGGTCGAACGTGCCGCCGCCTAGCTTGGCACCCAGCAGTGTGGTGACGGTGACGAACAGGATGTATTCCTTGTAGCGTGTGAGCTGTAGTAGCCCCCTGGCCGGGCGGCGCATCCAGCGGTACCACACACGTGGTGCGTTCAGAATTTTCGAGTACATAGGATTCAGGTGTATGCGGGTCAGCGCCCGACGCTCACGTTCACGCGCTCGCTTTCAGCTCGGTTGTCGGCGCCATCGTAAGCGACTGCGTAGAACTCAACGCGCCCGCCAGCGCGAATCGTCCACTTAATGGTAAACGGTGCGACGGTTCGCGTCGCGAACGGTTCGCCGTTGACGAAGAACTCCACCTTCCTGATCGAGTAATCGTCCTGTACGTCGGCGGTGACGGTGACCCACTCGTCCTTTTCGGCGCTGAAGGACTCGCCGGGGCGTGGCTGTGTAAGCGTGATCTTGGGTGGCGTGTTGTCAATGGTCACTTGTGTTACGGCTTCTACGACGTTGCCATCGCTTTCGAAGCGTGAGACTTTGAGGGAGTACGGGCCGGGTGGCAGCGCCGTAATGTCCCAGTTCTCCAGCGTGCTGTCGCTCACCTGCTCTGGATGATCGGGGCCGATCTGAATCCACTGTTCCGGTGTAGGCGACCAGCCTGGTGCGAACGAGACGCGATACGACATCCAATTGCCGCCGCGCGCGTTGCCGCGAATCTGCACGATGCCCGAGGGCAAGGGAGGCGGTGGTGGATTGTTGGGATCTACTGGCGCATTCGGATCAAGGGTCGGCGGCAGCACGGCGCTGATGTAGCTGTTGTTGGCCGGGTAGCTGATCGCGACGTCGCCAGAGGTGATCAGACCGCCGAAGCGCGCGTCGAAATCGGTGGGCGCTTGCGGGGTCCTGGCTTTCTCTTCGTCACTCAACGAGGCATACCAATCCTGCGCCTGCGGGGGGAAGACGTACATCGGGCGCGCCTCCACCAGCTCTGGCGGTGTACCCGGCAGGGCCAGCTTGCCGGTCTCGATATTGATTGGGAAGAGCTGCACCATCGTGCTCTGCTGTTTTGGCTCGGTGCCGGGGATGAATAGTTCTATTACCGTTGGGCATACGCCGTTGGGCGCCAGGCCATCTATCTGGCAAATCGGCCGTTCGATCAGCCCATCCGGCCGCGGGAAATTGCGGATTTCCCGGCCCACGTGCAGATATTCCATCACGTCGTGCCAGATGGGTGCGGCGCCAGTGAGGCCGGTCACGCCCCGGCTCATCGGGCTGTTGTCGGTGTTGCCCACCCATACGCCGACGGTGAAATCGGCAGTGAAGCCCACCGTCCAGTTGTCGCGGTAGTCGTTGGTGGTCCCGGTCTTCACGGCAGCCGGGCGCGGCCCGGATAAGTCGAGCACCGAAGGATAGCCGAATGCTGCAGCGCGCGCTTGTGGATCCGACATGATGCTCTTGAGCAGATAGGTGAGTCGCTCGCTGTCCGGCCCCAGCAGGTTGGGGTTGATCGCCGGGCGATACTCGTAGAGCACTCTGCCCTTGCTGTCCTCGACGCGCAAGATGGCGACCGGGTCGAGGTCACGATAGCCGAACTTCTTCTGCGAGGCCGGACGTGGCGCGCCGATCATCGAGCCGCCATTGCCGATGGTGGCGTAGGCGTAGGTCAGGTCCAGCGGTTTTACTTCGCCGCCGCCCAGCGTGAGCGCCAGGCCGTAGAAATTCAGGCCGCGGTCGAGGTCGGTGATACCGAGGCGATGCGCAAGCCGGATGACGCTGCCGACGCCGGCGCGGTTGAGCGCATCCACGGCAGGGATGTTGTAGGAGCGTGCCAAGGCCTGGCGCATCAGCACCGGCCCGTGGAACTTGCGGTCGTAGTTCTCCGGGATGTACGGCTCGGTGCCGCCGGTGTCGAACGTCGTGCGCACGTCCCAGAACAACGTGGCCGGTGAGGCACCCTGGCGCAGCAGCTCCAGGTAGGTGATCGGTTTGAAAGCCGAACCGGGCTGGCGCAGGCCAGTAGCGACGTTGAACTTGCCGTCGATCGCGTCGTTGAAGTAATCCAGGCTGCCGACCATGGCCAGGATTTCGCCGGTGTCCTGCTGGATCACCACGACCGCGGCGTTGTTCACGTTCCGGCCTTGCGCCTGCAGCGTCGCCACATGCCGGTTGGCCAGCGCCCGCACCTGGTTGTCCACGTCGAGATCGAGCGTGGTGTAGATCGTCAGCCCGCCGCGTTCGACGAGCTGGCGCGCCGCTTCCACGCCGATGCCCAAATGATCGCCGAGTAGCTCAATCGCCTTGTCTTTGGCGTAGACCGAGAAGTGCGGTGCTTGGATGTTGAAGCGCTGCGTTCGGTTCGCATACTGCAGCGGCTGCAGCTTGGCCTCCGCAGCTTCCTTCTGCGTGACGTTGCAGCCTGGTACGCCCATCTGGCTGCGTTCCACCATCATGTCCAGCACCAGCGATTGCCGGAACCTGGCTTCGTTCGGGTTGTCGAACGGGTTTTGCTTGGGGAACTGTGGGATGGGCGCCAGCATCGCGGCCTCGGCCAGCGTCAGGTCCTTTGCGCTCTTGTTGAAATACACGCGCGAGGCGGCTTCGATGCCGTAGGCCAGGTTGCCGTAGAAGTTGGTATTCAGATACCACTCCAGGATGTCGTTCTTGGAATAGCGCCGGGTGATCTCGGCGGCCAGTAGCACTTCTTTGACCTTGACGGCGGTGGTGCGGCCGGGGCCGGCGCGTTCCTCCGGTGGCAGAATCACTGACTTGACGAGCTGCTGTGTGATGCCCGATCCGCCTTGTGTCGCGCCGCCCTGAAGGTTGGCGACGAACGCGCGCGCGATGCCGCGCAAGTCGAACCCCTGGTTGTCGTAGAACGTTTTGTCCTCGATGGCGACCGTGGCGCACAGCAGGTAGGGTGAGATGGCGGTCAGCTCGGTCCACTGCCGGTCACCGCCGGTCGGGTCAATGATCTCGTAGAGCAGCGCCCCCTTGCGATCGTAGATCTTCGTGGTCTGGAAGTCTTCCTCGACCTTCTTGATCTGTGTCGGGTCGGGCAAGTCGCGGGTGAACGAGGCGTAGACCGCACCGGCGGCCAGCACGCCTGTCGCGGGGACTGCGATTGCGATCGTCAGGAGCGCGATTAGGGCCGGCACAGCGATCTGCAGCATGCGTTGCATCGGTCCGGTGCGACGCGCCCGTCGCCGGCGCTCGCGCATGCGGATCAGGTGGTTCGCGTCCATTCAAAGCGTGAATGATACCCAATTCGTCCTAGCGGTCGGACTACTTCGAGTGGCTTGACCGGTGTCGGGCTATGATCGCCGCATGAAAGGCACACCGATCACCGAAGAACTATACGAATACATCGTCGAAATGTTCGCCGTTGAAGATGATTTGCTCAAGCGCTTGCCGGCGGAGGCTCAGGCCAGGGACATTCCACAAATCCATATCGCGCCGGAGCAGGGCAAGTTTTTGCAAATTCTCATGGGCGCGACCGGCGCGCAGAAAGTGCTGGAGGTCGGCTCGCTCTTCGGCTACAGCACGATCTGGATGGCGCGTGCCTTGCCGCCCGGCGGCAAACTCATCACCATTGAACTCAACCCCTTGCACGCGCAGACCACGCGTGAGAACATCGCCCGCGCCGGTTTGGCTGACCGCGTCGAGATACGTGAGGGTGATGCGCGGACGATCCTGCCCCAACTGGCAAGCGAGGCGCCATTCGATCTCGTTTTCATTGACGCGGAGAAGGCCGAGTACCTGGACTATGTGGACGCGGCCCTGGCTCTGATGCGTAAAGGTGGGGTGATCGTCGGCGATAACGCCTCGGCACAAGGGTTGGCGTGGAACCCATCCCCGCCCGAGGACGCACGCGATTTCGTCCTGGCCATTCGCGCTTTCAACCGGCGCATGGCAACCGATCCACGCCTGCTGTCGTTGCTCGTGCCGATCGGCGATGGCATGTGCGTGGGCCTCGTGCGCTAGGGGCTATCCGCAAACACGCCGCATGAAGTAAATTCGGGTGGGCAAAGGCATTGCCTTTGCCCACCCGAACAGGCTCGAAGTGGCGACGGACCGGATGCAGCTGCGCCTCATCGAGCACATCGTTGACGAAGGTATCGCCCAGGGCAACCTGGGAATCGTCGTGATGACGGGTTAGCGTTCAACCTATCCGCGGTGGCGATCCGGCCCGCTGCGGCGCAAGGGTGGGCGACGTTCACGTTCTCGCTCGCGCCCGCCGCCCTGGCTGTTCCGTCCTCCACCGTCGCGGCGCGGGCCGCCGCGTCCGCCAGCGCGATCGGCTTCCTGCGCCTCTTCCAGCGTCATGCCTTCCAGCACCGCCTTGCGGCTGAGGCGAATCTTGCCGTTGTCGTTGCCGATCACCATCACCGTCACTTCCTGACCGACTTTCACTTCGTCGGCCACGTTGCGTACGGGATGATCGCTGAGTTGCGATACATGCACCATGCCATCCGTCTTCGGCATGATCTCGACGAACGCACCGAATTCGGTGATGCGCACCACTTTGCCGGTGTAGATGCCGCCCAGGGTGACCGAGCTGGTCATGCTCTCGATCATCTCACGCGCTTTCTCGGCGCCGGCGCCGTCGGAGGATGAGATGAAGACACGCCCGTCGTCCTCGATGTCAATCTTCGCACCGGTCTGATCCTGGATCGAGCGCACGGTCTTGCCGCCCGGCCCAATGACCGTCCCCAGCTTCTCTGGGTCAATGTTGATGACCAGCATGCGTGGCGCATGCGGCTTCAGCGTCGGGCGCGGCTCGGGGATTACCGCCAGCATGCGTTCCAGGATGGCCAGGCGTCCTTCGCGCGCCTGCGCCAGCGCTTGCTCGAGCACCTCGGTCGTCAGGCCGGCGATCTTGATGTCCATTTGCAGTGCGGTGATGCCCTTCTCGGTGCCGGCGACTTTGAAATCCATGTCGCCGATGTGGTCTTCCAGACCTTGGATGTCGCTGAGGATGGCGTACCCTTCAGAGAGGCCACCTGGCGCAGTGATCAGGCCCATGGCAATGCCGGCCACCGGCGCCCGGATTGGCACGCCGGCGTCCATCAGCGCCAGGGTGCTGCCGCACACGCTACCCATCGAGGTCGAGCCGTTCGACGACAACGCCTCGCTCACCACGCGCAGGGTATACGGGAACTCGTTTTCATCGGGAATAACCGGCAGAAGCGCGCGCTCGGCCAGTGCGCTGTGACCGATCTCGCGCCGGCTGCTGCCGCGGAGCACCTTCGCCTCGCCCGTCGAGAAGGGTGGGAAGTTGTAATGGTGCATGTAGCGCTTCTCTTCCTGGGGGTATAGGCCGTCGAGTGGTTGGGCGTCGGCCTTGCTGCCCAGCGTGACGATCGAGAGGATCTGCGTCTCGCCGCGGGTGAACAAGCCGGCGCCGTGTGCGCGTGGGCTAAGGTGATCGCCTACTTCTACCCAGATCGGCCGGATCTCCTTCAGCGTTCGCCCGTCGGGCCGAACACCGTCGCGCAGGATGCGCGTGCGCACGGCTTCGCTGGTCACGTCTTTCACGACTTGGTGCAGCTCATCGGCGTTCACATCGCCAATGGATTGCATTTGTGCCAGCACCTCGCCTTCGAGCGCATCCAGGATGGCCTGACGCTCAGCCTTCTCCAGCTCCTGGTCAATCGTCTCTTGGACGCGGTTGCCCAGCGCCTCGCGCACGCGCTGGTTGAAGGCTTCGTCGCGTCCGAATCTGGGGTAGTCGGCTTTGGGCTTGCCGATTTCCTGGCGCATGACGTGCTGCATAGCGATGAACTCCTGGATCGAGTCGTGCGCCAGTTTGAGTGCGCGCACCATCGTCGCCTCGTCCACCTCGTTTGCGCCGCACTCAACCATGACAATCGCGTCCTTCGTGCCGGCCACGCGCAGGTCGAGGTCGCTGTACTGCATCTCCGGGATGGTCGGGTTAACGATCAGCTCGCCGTTGATCAGGCCGATTCGCACTGCGCCGACCGGATTGTCGAACGGCACGTCGCTCACCATCAGCGCGGCGCTGGCAGCGTTTACGGCGAGTACGTCAATGTCATTGATCTGGTCGTGCGACAGCGCGGTCACGATGATCTGCACGTCGTTACGCAGATCATCGGGGAACAGTGGGCGCAGCGGCCGATCCACCAGCCGCGCAACCAGGATTGCTGCTTCCGGTGGCCGGCCTTCGCGGCGGAAGTAGCTGCCGGGGATGCGGCCGGCGGCGTAGAGCCGCTCTTCATACTCCACGCTGAGCGGGAAGAAATCAATCCCCTGCCGCACGGATGTGGACATGGTGGCGGTGGCAAGCACCATGGTGTCGCCCATGCGCGCCGTCACCGCTCCGCCTGCCTGACGGGCCAGGCGACCTGTCTCAATGCGGATTTCCCTCTCGCCGATTTGTGCGGTGTAAACGTGATTGACCGGCACCGGCGCTTCAACGATGCGGGTTACATCTGTAGACATCTTGAAATTTTCTCCTTATATGGGAACGGACGATCTGCGCCGGCAGAGACGCTGCGAATGCATCGTATGCCAACGCTTACCGTCGAACGAATGCGGGAGGGAGGGGAGCGGTTAGAGGTTAGAGGTCAACTGCGGAAGTGAGAAACTGGAGTCCAGACTTCCCTGGCCTCTGGCTTCTTCCGAAGCTGGCCTCTAACATCTACGACCGCTACCCTCTTACCCTGACCTTCTTAGTAGAGGCACATGGGTTGTGCCTCTACGACTAACCTTGACTTACTTCCTCAATCCGAGCTTGACCAAAAGTGCGCGGTAGCTGGCTGGATCCTTGGCCGCCAGGTACTTCAGGTGTGCGCGCCGCTTGCCGACGAGGACCAGCAGGCCGTGACGTGAACTTTCGTCGTGCTTGTGCACCTTCAGATGCTCGTTCAATTGGTTGATCCGCCTTGTGAGCAGCGCGATTTGAACCTCAGACGAGCCGGTGTCGTTGGGATTGGCCGCAAACTGTTCGATGATGGCGGCCTTCTCACCTTTGCTGAGAGCCACTTGTGCTTGAACTCCTTTCATGAAACGCGCGGGTCCGCTCAAAGGTGCAGATAAACCGCGCAGGCTGAATTGACACTGTTATTTTACCATCGCCGGTGCGTCATTTCTGGTTGCGCTTTTCTGTGAGGGTAAGCGTATAGCGCAGCGCCGGTAGAACCTCAGGTTCTCTATGAACCTGAGGTTCTACCCTGAAGTTTGGCAGTGTGGCTCTTTATCCCCCTGGAAAGGTGCACCGTTATCTCTCCCGAAACCACTTGTCGTAAAGCTTTTCGTAGGTGCCATCTTGCCGGATTTCTAGCAGCGCGTTGTTGATTGGTTCGCGTAGGGGGCTGCCCGACTGCAGCACGATGCCGTAGGCTTCCTCCTTGAAAATCGAGCCGACCACCTCGACCTTGCCGCGCCCCTGGGTGACGGCGTAATACGTGAGTACAGGCGAGTCATAAACAATCGCCTGCGCCCGGCCGTCCTGCAGCGCAGCGTAAGCCTCCTCGATTGTGTCTACGCCGATGAAGTTGATCCGCGCTTCGGACAGGTAGCTAGCCGCCGTGCTGCCCTTGACTGTGACGATGGTTTTGCCGGGCAGGTCGTTCGGACCGCTGATGTTCTGAGTAAGCTGTTGCACGGTCAAGTCGGAGGTAATCGAAGCCGTGAACTGGGCGACGAAGATGACGCTTAGCACCATCCAAGCAATGGCTAGCAGGCGCTTCAATACGCCGCTCGGTTTGGTCTTGTCGCCATATTCGCCGGTGGTCAGCGTATTTACCGCCCACCAAAGCGCTTCCCATACCCCTGGCAGGTAGGCTCTAGGAATCTCGCCGCCGCTGTTGCGTTCGGTCAGCCAGATCAGGTGCGCCATTACCAGCGTGACCAACACAGCGATGCCGAGGATTTGCAACAGCACTGGCGAGAAGACGGCGGAGACGAGATTCGCGAGCGTCTGCTCCGAACGGAGGGGTACGAGGATTTGTAGGCCGGCGTTGAAGAACGGATGTGAAAAGTCAATGCGTGCTTCGCGTTCCGCCGTCATGCTAATGCCGGCGATGGCGACATCGGCCTTCCGCTGCTCGACCCTCTCGATCTGCTCGGTGACGCTCTGGACGATCATCCACTCATAGTCCACGCCGATGCGTTGGGCGATGGCCTCCCACAGCTCGATGCTGAAGCCGCTCAGCCGGTTACCCTCCTCGATGATAACAAACGGCACCAATTGCTTGATGACGACCTTGAGCGGTGGGGGCTCTTGGCGTGGAACGAGGCCAAGCGCAGATCGCTGTTCGGCGCGCAGCGCTATGAAAAGGAGAAGTGCTAAGGCGGCCAGTGCGCCTCTTGACCGATTTGCTGTCATGTTCGAATTCCTGAGCGCCATTGTGCGCCGGTCGTTCTGGAGGGTATCTTACCTATAATCCGTCCCACATGGGGCTTATACAAATTCACGCCAATCTGGCGACGGCAGTGATTCTCTTCAACGCCATCCTCGGCCTATGGGGCATGATCAAATTCTTTCGCGGTGATAGCTTGGATGGCAACTATCTCGGCGCAATTGTGCTCAGCCCCATCCTCGGCTTGGTGCAAATGGCCATCGGCTTAGTGTTGATTAGCATGGGGCTGGGCGTGAATGTGCGCGTCGTGCACTATCTGTATGGCGCACTCGTCATCATCAGCGCGCCGGCGGTGTTCGCGTTCACGCGCGGACGCGATGACCGGGGGGCAGTCCTACTCTACGCAGCAGTATTACTGCTCACCTCGGCGTTTGGGCTGCGCGCTCAGATGACCGGCTACGAAGCGCTGGGGTTTTGATCGTTCGGGATTCCGAAGCCTTGGATATCGTCACTCGATCAACCGCTCGCGCAGGGCGCTCAGATCGTTTGGCGATACACCGATGCTTTGGAGGTAGGCGCGTGTGCCGCCGTAGCGTTCGTCCACGTAGCGCAGCGCGAACTGCACATACTCCGGCGCGGTGCGCATCAGGCTGAGGGCGAAAGCTCGTTGGGCCTCGTCGAGTGGCTCCAGCCATTGTTGGGTGCGCGGGCGCAGCCACTCCTCGCTCACTGCGTAGTCCTGCGCGATGTCCTCGCGCGCCACGCATAGGAGGTCGAGCAACAGCGCAGAGATAATGCCGGTGCGATCCTTGCCGGCTGTGCAGTGGAAGACCACAGCACCGGCGGGGGCATAGGCGATGGCGCGCATGACCTCGGCGATCGTTCCGCCGCGTCGGTCGAGCACGTAAGTGTGCCATTCGTCGCGCGAGCGGGCGAACAGGATGTCTTCTTCGGTCCGGTTTTCTTCGTCGAGCAGCGGGATGTGGTGGATGGTCACCCGGTCGCGCGCAGAGTTGAGCGCTTCGGCCAGGTGAGGGTAACGGGTGGTCTCCGTGGGATAGCGCAGGTCAATGACCGTATTCACGCCGTAATCCAGCAGCGCGCGGACGCCGGCGTCGGTGAGGTGACCGGGATTGTCCATGCGCACGAGCGCCCCCCATCGCGTTGACTGACCGTCACGTGTGCAAAGCCCGCCCAGGTCGCGCACATTCAAGCAGCCGTCCCAGTGAAGCCGCCGCATCAGGATGTCCATCATGCGCGTGATTCTACGCGGCGGTGTGTTAAGACTTCATCATTCGGGCTTCACGCGCTACGGTGGAAGTGCGATTTGCGCGCCGCCGCCGAACGATGCGGCCTGCGCTGCTTCCTGTCGAAACCAGACGTCCTGGGCACGGATGAAGCGGTGTGTGGCGCGCTTGATCGCAATGATGGCCTCGTCGAGCGTCATGCGGCCCATGGCGACGAGCGCCATTTCTCGATAACCGAGCGCGTACATAGATGGTAGCTGCAACGCAGCGTCGGCATCGAACCCATGCTGGCTGAGAAAGTCGAGCAGCGCCTCGGTCTCGGCCAGCCATCCCTGCTTGATCATGCGTACGAGGCGCGCGTCGGCCCGCGCATAAAGCTCATCGCGTGGCAGATTGATGTAGATCACCTGGGTGCGCCAGTTGGGCGGCTCGCGTTTCTGTAGTTCGCTCCAGCGCTGGCCGGAGACCTCGATGACTTCGAGCGCGCGCACGACTCGTCGTACGTTGCGTGGATCAATGGTTTGGGCAGCATCGGGATCGCGCGCAGCCAACTCGGCGAAGAGCGCCGCTGAACCGTGGGTCTGGGCGTAGCGCAGCCATTTCTCCCGCAGATCGTCGCGGGGGGGCACGGGGGGCACGCGCCAACCACGCAGGATCGCGCGGACGTATTGGCCGGTGCCGCCGACCAGCAGCGGCGTCCTGCTGCGCGCGCGAATGTCCGCGATTGCGGCTTGCGCCAGTTCGACATATTCGCCGAGCGAGAAGCGCTCATGCGGATCGCGCAAATCAATCAGGTGATGGCGAACCTGCCGCTGCTCGTCTGGCGTCGGTTTGTTCGTGCCGATGTCCATTCGCCGGTAGACGTGGCGCGAATCGGCAGAGACGATTTCGCCGTCCACCTGCGGGGCGAGCGCCATCGCATAGGCCGATTTGCCGGCTGCCGTTGGCCCAATGATGGCGATCAGCTCGGGCGCTTCGCGAGTCATGAGAGAATTGTATGCGTTGGCACAAGCGCAGCGGTCTGCTCGTTGCCAATGACGTACGGCGGCGTAGTGGGACAACTCCTGTGAAGTCGTCCCACAAATGTAGCCAAAAAGTAAACCTTGACGCCCGCTTTCAAATAAAGGTAGAATCATATGCTTTTGAGTGCTGATGCATCTGTTCAGCCGGCTGCGCCGATGTAGCTCAACAGGCAGAGCAACCGATTTGTAATCGGTAGGTTACGGGTTCAACTCCCGTCGTCGGCTAGTGGTTTTGGGTCGATGTCCCGAGCGGCAAAGGGGGCGGACTGTAAATCCGCTGGCAGAAGCCTTCGCAGGTTCGAGTCCTGCTCGGCCCACTGGATCGCCCACATAGCTCAGTAGGTAGAGCACACCCTTGGTAAGGGTGAGGTCACCGGTTCGATCCCGGTTGTGGGCTTCGATTGGGTTCGCTGGCAACGGGTCGTTGGTAGTCGGCGAATGATTGATGCGTGCCAGATGCCCATCGCCAGTCATCCAAACCGATCAGTCACAGATTCCTAGTTACAAAAGCATAGCCAACCATGTCGAAGGAGAAATTCATACGGACGAAGCCGCACGTGAACATAGGGACGATGGGGCACATTGACCATGGGAAGACGACGTTGACGGCGGCGATCACGAAGGTGCTGGCGTTGAAAGGGAAGGCGCAGTTCA
>CALGMA010000037.1 GCA_937959265.1 uncultured Anaerolineae bacterium
TGCGATCGTTTCGCCGCTGGTTTCTGCCTCGCGCAGCATCGTCACGATTCGCTCAGGTGTGTATCTCTTCATCTTGTCTTCGCTCCCAATTTTGGCGCGAAGACTTTCATCCCGCTTGGCTACAATTTTCGGCTCAGGGCATGACACTACTGACACTACCGTCACTAACGACACTCTCGACACTAACAACACTAAAACGACCCCGATACTATCCTACTATCTATCTTCCCCAACCTTGTTCCTGAAGCGATCCTGTCAGGTTTATATCCACCCAAATTGCGGCATGATCCGATGCGGCGTCGTGGGACGTGCGCACCTCCGCGTAGGTCTCCCACCGTCTGGGGCGCGACCCGGGCCACATGCCCTTGCGCCAGACGCCGCCGCATCGCACTTGCTCGAACAGCCGCGGCGAAAGCAAGATGTAATCAATCTTGTTCGCAGCGTTGCACAGGCCAAACGTGCCGGGATAGCCGCCATCATCGAATGTCGGGTGCGTGAACACATCTTTCAAATCGGTGTCGGCGATCAGCGGCCGGAGCGGCGCGCTGTCCGGCACATCGTTCAGGTCGCCGATCACCGCGACCTGGTCGTGTCCTTCGGCAACCAGGCCTTCATAGATCTCTTTCACGCGCTGCGCCTGCGCCTTGCGTCGCGCGTCGGCAGCGCGCTTGGTGCCGTAGCCCTTACTCTTGAAATGGTTCACCAGGATGACGATCTCTTTCCCCTGCGGCGTCGTCACGAAGAACTCCGGGCAATCGCGCGAGAAGATCGGCGCGCCATTCGGCAGCCAGTCATCCACGTGGCTGCGCATTATGCCGATCGAATATCCCGCGCGCGTCATGATACCGACATCTATGCCGCGGTCATCGTTGCCATCTATGAGCATGATGTGCTGGAACTGCCGGCCGCCGATCGCTGCGATGATTTTGGCGTTGAACATCGCAAGGCCAGGTCGGTGCTCGGCTTCGATTATGCCCAGCACATCGGCTTGAAGGTCGCTCATCACGCGCGCCGTGTTGCGCATGGCGTTCTCGTCAATCGGCTCTGTGCGCAACTCCAGCGCGCCGGCCCAGTCCGCCCGGCCGTTGGCAACGATCTCGATGCCGCCACCTTTCGGCCGGTGCAGCAGTTTGCCCCGGTTGCGCCGGAGGACGACGAACGGCCCCTGGTCGGACCTTTCCAGACCCAACTCGATCATCAGTTCGGCCATGCGCTGCTTCTGGCTCGCGCTGTAGGTGATCTCGCCGAGCAACGCTTGCAGTGCCGCAAAGCGTTCGAGCACCGGCCGGCCTTCGCTCCAGGTATCCAAATTCATCACCTTCGCACGGTCGAACAGGTTTTCGACGTTATATGACGCCAATCGCATGGCCAATCCTCCTTCAAGGCAAGCGCCTCACTCGCACGACCATGCATCCCGATGAAAGCCGATCGCGCGAACGGTCATTCTGCGCGATCGGCAAAGCCCTGTCAAACCGTTCGGGCGGTGAGTCAATCGGCGCGGCATAGAGGAGCGACCAGCCCTTCCAGCACAGGCAGCCGGGGGGTGCCAGAGGCGTTGTGCAGCCAGTCGAGGTAAGCGCCTGATGCACTCTGAGACGCTAGGCGCTGGCTCTTGCTCGCATGCGTGCGCCGGCAGAGTCGAAGAACGGCGTCGGCACCACCCTGGCCGGCCGCACCTCGCCTTCCACATCCACCAACAACTGGCAGCCGGGGAAAGCATGCGTAGTTTGCACATAGGCCAGCGCCAACATCTTGCCCACACTGTGGCCGCGCGCAGCGCTGGTGACAACACCCACCTGCGCACCGGCGCCGAGCGGCTCGATAGCCTCTCCAGCGCGCGCGCCGCTCTTGCGCACCCGGCGCTGCGGCGCGATCTCGTTCACCGCCATCACAGCAGCGCCGGCGCGCGGCGCGACCTCGCTCTCCACATGCAGGCCAACCCAGCGTTCGGTGATGCCCATCTCCTGCACCCGAAGCAGCGCATCGCGGCCGACGAAGTCCGACTTGTCAAAGCGAATCCAGCGATCCAGGCCAACGTGAAACGGGGTGCGGCTCTCATCGTCGGGGATATCCGGCCCGGCCAACGGGAAGGCCTTCTCGATGCGCAGGCTTTGCATGGCTGCCGTGCCGTACGGGCGCAGGCCAAAGTCACGCCCGCGCTGCAAGAGAAATTCCCACACGCTCAGCGCTTCCTCACTCGGCACGTAGAGTTCGTAGCCCAGCTCACCGGTGTAGCCGCTGCGTGAGATGAGCAGTTGCGTGTCATTGATCGTCGCACTCGTGAAGTGGAAGAATTTAAGGTCGGCGATGGTAGATTGGGAACTGGCGATCGTGCTCAATAGGTCGCGGCTGCGCGGGCCTTGCACGCTGATGAGCGCGATCGCGCCGGTCAGGTCGGTGACATAGGCGCTGTGGCCGATGGCGTGTTCGGCAATCCATCGGGCGCTCTTCTTGCGCGGCGCGCTGCTGGTGACGATCATGAAGTGCTCGTCGTGGAACTTATAGGCGGTGATGTCGTCCACGATGCCGCCGCACTCGTTGCACATAGTGCTATAGCGCACCTGGCCGGGCAGCATGTCGCGCACCTCGTTCACCAACAGCCGGTTGATCAGGCGTTCGGCGCCGGGACCTTTAATGTCCACTTCGCCCATCGTGGACAGATCCTGCATGCCGGCGTTGCGGCGGGTGTTCAGATGTTCTTCGACCGGATTGGTGTAAGCGAGTGGGAAGAGGAAGTCACCGCCGCCGCGCACCAGCTCGGCGTGGCGGGCGTGATAGTCGAACAGGGGGGTGCGTCGTTCGGGCATGGTGTCTCCTTACTGTGGCGGGATTCAATCACAAGCCAGCGCATCTTGGCAAGTGAACGAAACGCTACAAGCCAGACCGACCGAAGCGGCCTGACCTGTTATGAGACCTCTAAATTGCCCGCCGTCTTATGCGTCAGCGATGAGCCAGCGCTTGTCCTCGATGCACCTCAACCGGCGCCACACGCGCTCCGGCGTAAGCGGGATTTGATAAAAGCGCACGCCCGTGGCGTGATATACCGCATTTGCCACCGCCGGCGCTACGCCATCCATGGGTATCTCAGCGGCAGCTTTTGCGCCATAGGGGCCGGACGGCTCGTAGGTCTGGATGAGGATGGATTGCAACTCCGGCGCCTCATCCGCGCTGTAGATGCGATAGGGGCCGAATCGGGGGTTGTGCAGCCGGCCTTGCGCGTCATACACCATCTCCTCGCAGTGGGCATAGCCACAGGCCTGCAGGTTGCCGCCCTCGATTTGGCCACTGGCGGTAGCCGGGTTGATCGCCACGCCACAATCCACCGCCATCACCAGCTTGGTCACGGTCACTTCGCCGGTCTCCGTATCCACCTCGACCTCGGCCATCTGGCAGCCGAACGGCGGCGGCGAGTCATAGCTCATGTGCGAGGCGACGGCGATGATCTGGTGCTGATCCTCGGTATGCGTGGCGAACAGGGCGATCTGCTGCAGGGTGATCGCGCGGCCATCCGGTGCCCAGGCGCAACGACTGCGCAGCCGCACGTCCTCCGGCTTCACCTCCCCGTGCGCGGCCGACGGATCTGGCGTGGCCGGGCGATGCTTGAGATACTCCACGGTGTCTATCTGATCCGGTGGCACAACGACGCCATAGCCCTTATTGAACATCTTGGCGGCGACCTCCTGGATTTGCGCGCGCACTTTCTCGGCAGCCTTCTTAGCCGCACCGCCGGTGATGAACGTGGTCGAGGACGCATACGCGCCGGTGTCGAAGGGCGTCATATCGGTGTCGCTGGAATACATGATCACGTCTTCCAACGGCACGCCCAACGTCTCGGCCACGATCTGGCCAACCACAGTGTCGCTACCGGTGCCGATGTCGGTGCCGCCCACCAGACAGTTGAATGAGCCGTCGTCGTTCATCTTCACCGAAGCCGCGCCCATGTCCAAGCCGGCGATGGCCGTGCCGTGCATGCAAGCTGCCACGCCAATCCCGCGCCGCACGCTAGGCCGCTGCGGGTCAATGATTAAGTCTTCGCCGGCGAATTCGCTGCGACGCTCCCAGCCGATGGCCGCCATGGCCTGCTGGAAGCACTCCTCCATGCCGCTGGTCTTCACCACCTGCTCGAAGCCCTCGCGCGCCTCGCCGAGCGCCGCCGCCAACGGCAACGGGTCGCCTACGCGCACCCAGTTCTTGCGGCGCAGCTCGATCGTGTCCACGCCCATCAACTGTGCGGCCTCGTCCATGAGGCACTCCAGGCCAAACTCGGCCTGCGGTGCACCATAGCCGCGGAACGCACCGGGCGTAGGGATGTTGGTGTAGACAATATGGCAGTGAAACTTCAGGTTAGGGCAGCGATACGTGCTCAGCCCGCGCATGCCGCTCACCGTCTGGACGGTGATGCCGTGCGTGCCATAAGCGCCGGTGTTGCCGATGACGTAGTGGCTGAGCGCGTGCAGGATCGGGGCGCCGCCGTTCGGGTCCTTCTTGAAGCCGGCTTTGAACACCATGCGCTGGGGATGGCGCGAGCGGGCGCTGGTGAACTCCTGCGCGCGGGTGTATTCGAAACGCACCGGCCGGCCGGTGGCGATGGTTAAATGCGCGCACAAGTCCTCGATCAGCATCTCCTGCTTGCCGCCGAAGCCGCCACCCACGCGCGGCTTGATCACGCGAATCTTCTTCACCGGCAGGCCAATCAGGGGGGCAATCATGCGGCGAACGTGGAAGGGCACCTGCGTGCTGGTGCGGATGATCAGCCGGTCATCCTCATCCCACCACGTCATGCAAATGTGCGGCTCGATGCTGGCTTGCTGCACCTGTGGCACGCGATACTCGCGCTCGATCACGAAGTCGCACTCGGCGAAGCCCTGCGTCACGTTGCCGTGCTCGGCAACGATTTCGGCGACCAGGTTGCGCTTTGCATCTTTGATGCCAACTGCGTCCGGCTCATCGTGAATGACCGGCGCGCCCTCCCGCATCGCCTCATCGGGGTCGAAGACCGCCGGCAACACTTCGTACTCCACCTCGATCAGCTCCAGCGCGCGCTGGGCAATCTCCGGCGTCTCCGCAGCAACGACGGCCACGCGATCACCGACGTGACGCACCTTGCTATCCAGGCTCACCTGATCGTAAGGGAAGGGATTGGGATACGACTGACCGCCGGAGGCGTAGACCACGCGCGGCACGTCCTTGTAGGTGAGCACGGCATGCACGCCGGGCAATGCTTTGGCCTTGCTGGTATCAATGTGCTTGATGCGTGCATGCGCATAGGGGCTGGTGAGCATCGCCGCATAGAGCATACCGGGCAACGGTGCGTCATCCACGAAGGCTGGCTTGCCCTGCACCAGCTTAGCCGCGTCCACCTTCTTTTCAGCTTTGCCGACGACGGATGTCTGCGGTTCGGGCGCGATCATGAACGGTGCGAGCGTCGCAGTGAGCGTCTGCGTCTGGGTTTGCATCTGCGTCTGCGTTCCTCCGCCACCGGCGCTCGGCCCCTGGCCGCCCCAGCGCACATCACCGATATCCTGGCGGAAGGCGCCCGGGCCACCCACGCCCGTGCCTTCCGGCGCCATCACGCGCCGGAAAGGTGGCGGCAGATCATCGGGGGCTTCGCCACGCAGGACGGCGGCTGCGTTCAACACCGCCTGCACCGGCTTGACGTAGCCGGTACAACGACACAGCACGCCGCTGATCGCGTCGCGCACCTCGGCCTCACTTGGGTCGGGATTGCGATCGAGCAGCGCCTTCGCGGCCAGGATCTGGGCCGGCGTGCAATAGCCACATTGGATCGCGCCATTTTCGGTGAAGCACTGCTGAATCACACTCAACCCGCGCCGGTCGCCTAGCGATTCGACGGTGATGATCTCCGCATCTTGCGCCTGAGCCGCCAGCATGACGCAGGTGTTCACAATGGCCGGCGCTTCGCCCTCGCGCATGCGCATGATCACGCCGCATGCGCCGCATTCACCAGTCTCACAGCCATGCTTAACGCTGAAGTAGCCCTCGCGCCGCAGTGCAGTTAACAGCGTCTCATAAGGCTGAACGGCGATATCTTTGAACTGGCCGTTGATTTTCAAGTGGACGATCATGGGCTTTATCTCGTGCAGTCGTGCGTGATTGCCGGTCGCTCAACTGCACCTAGTGCAACGAGCGCGCCTGGCCGGGTTGATGCACGTTCAGGTCGCCGGTGAGTTCGCCGGTCGCCACGAAGATCACGCGCTCGGCGACGTTGGTTGCGCGATCGCCAATGCGTTCGAGGCCATGCCCGGCATGCAGCAGCCACATGCCGCACTCGATGTGCCGGGGGTGATTCGCCATGGCATCTGTGGCTTGCGCCAACAGCGTGTTGTACATCTGATCAAGGCGATCGTCGTCTGCGAGCACCTGTTGCGCCGACTGCACATCACCTTCGAGGAAGGCGCGCGTGCTGCGCTCCAACATGGAACGCGCCAGACGATCCATATCTGACAGGTTGAAGGTGGGGATGCCGCTATCGCAGCGAGCAATCCGGCGCGCTGCTTTGGCGACGCCCTTGGCGTAGTCGCCACAGCGCTCCAGCTCGACGGCGACGATGCTCGCGGCGATCAACTCGCGCAGGTCATGCGCGACCGGCTGCTGCGTCGCCATCACGGCCAGGCAAACGCGCTCGATGTCGTAGCGCAGCGCATCCATTGCTTTGTCATCCCGCTTCACCTCGCGCGCCTCGTCGAAGTTGCGGTTCACCAGTGCATTCACCGCCCGTGCAGTGGCATCCACAGCCTGCGCGCTGAGCGCAGCGATGCCATCGCGAACACTTTGCAGTTCTCCTTCCAGTATGCTCCTCATACTTCAATCATCCCACAAAAATGAATCAGCCAAACGATAGGCTCGTTTGGCTGATCAGCTCGAAAGGATTGCCGCGCAAGGCCGTCACATGTTGCGCGCGGCGTAACCAGGGCCTTCTTGATAGAAAGCGTAGTTGTACTGGATGTCCTCGCGCAGGTTGACCACCTCGCCGCCAGCGGCTGCGTAGCGCTCACCGCGGAACGGCTGCACTTCCTGACCCGGCTTCAGCTCATAGGCCTCGGGGACTTCATCCTCCGGGAAGATCGCTTCGTACGGGCACTCGGGCACGCACGCGCCGCAGTCAATGCAGGTTGCCGGGTCAATGAAGAACCACGGCCATTCATCCTCTGGCTTGCCGCCAACGATGCACTCCACCGGGCATACATCCACGCATGCACCGTCGCGCAAGCACAAGCTGGTGATGATGTGCGTCATTTGGAACTACTCCTTCTCAGTTATCTGAAATTTCATTCGGTTCAACGTTGTAGTTAACCACGGTTAACTTTCCAACGACGCCGGTTATACACGATGTCACGTGCGTTGTCTAGCGCATTTTGTCACAGAAGCACGAGACGTTCTGCACGAACGCAACCACGCACCCTACGCGCCGAAGCGCTTTGCCACGTCCTCCCAGTTCACCACGTTCCAGAACGCTTTCAAGTAATCTGGCCGGCGGTTCTGATACTTCAGGTAGTAAGCGTGCTCCCACACATCCACGCCGAGGATTGGCTTCAGACCACCATACTCGGCCATCATCGGATTGTCCTGGTTGGGTGTGGACATGACTTCCAGCTTGCCATCCTTGTTGACCACCAACCAGGCCCAGCCCGACCCGAAGCGGCCGATACCGGCCTTCTCGAACGCCTCCTTGAAGGCAGCCATCGAACCGAACGCAGCGTTGATCGCGTCAGCCAGCGGGCTGCTCGTCGGCTCTGGCACACCCACCTTAAGCTGCTCCCAGAACATGGTGTGGTTGACATGGCCACCGCCGTTGTTGCGCACTGCCGTGCGGATGCTTTCGGGCAGCGCACTCAGATTCTGGATCAACTCCTCGACCGTCTTGCTCTGAAGGTCGGGATAGTCCTTGATCGCGTTATTGAGGTTGTTCACGTAAGCCGCATGGTGCTTATCGTGATGGATTTGCATCGTCAGCGTGTCAATGTGCGGCTCCAGCGAGTCGTAAGGATACGGAAGCGGGGGAAGTTCAAAGGCCATGTGTGTCTCCTCTGCAAGCGTTGTTTTTTTTTGCGACCTTCTCGATCGCGCACTTTATTATAAAACCCAACCGGCGGCGTTTTGTGATAATTGCCGACGTGACAACTCCGACTACGGCGTTGGAACGGCCGTCCCTCCCTCCCGCGCTGGGCATCGTCATCGGCGTGATCGCCGTCTCGACCGCCTCGATCTTCGTTCGATTCGCACAACAAGTCGGCGCCAGCTCACTGGCGATCGCTGCACTAAGACTGACGATCGCCGCGCTTGTGCTGCTGCCGTTCGCCCTCGTTCGTTGCAGCGAAGAATTCCGCGCCCTGTCCAGACGCGACGTGCTCACTGCCGCCGTCAGCGGCATCTTCCTGGGCGGGCACTTCGCGACGTGGATCTTGTCGCTGGAATTCACCAGCGTAGTCAGCTCCGTCGTGCTGGTGTCGCTCTCGCCGTTGTTCATCGCTGCGGCATCGGCGCTGTTTTTGAAAGAGCCGCTCACGGCGCGCATGATTGCCGGCATGATCACTGCCATCACCGGCGGCGTACTGATCGGCCTCTCCGACAGCGGCGGGACGGCGCCTGGTCAGAACCCGATGCTGGGCAACGCCCTGGCGCTCAGTGGCGCGTTGTGCATGACGCCCTACCTCATCATCGCGCGCGCGCTGCGCAACAAGTTCTCGCTGCTGGCCTACATCACTCTGGTCTATGGTGCAGCGGCGATCGTGCTGATGACCAGTGTGTTGCTCACCGGAACGTCGCTCGCAGCCGATAACCCATCGGCCCACCTCTGGATCGCGCTGCTGGCGCTGATGCCGCAGCTGATCGGCCACACGTCGTTCAACTGGTCGGTGCGCCGCTTGCCGGCAGTGTATGGCACCATCCCCGTGCTGGGCGAGCCGGTCGGCTCGACCATCCTGGCGATGCTCGTGCTGGGCGAAACAGTGCAACCACTTACGCTGATTGGTGCAGCACTGACGCTGGCCGGCATCGCGCTGATGAGCCTGAAGCGCAACGGCGCATGAAGCGCAGTCGCGTTGCACCGGAGCACAACGTGAAGTTCATCTTCCACAGCTCAACGTGGGTTGCGTTGGCGACGCTGCTAGGCTTCGCGCTGCGCCTGCCGCTCAACGGCGTGATCCCACCCCGTTGGGACGAGGGCTGGTCCATCGCCCATGCGTCGCTGCCGGTTGCCGAGCTGCTCTTCATTACCGCCGCCGACGTGCACCCGCCGCTGTACTACCTGGCACTGAGCGCATGGCAGCGCGTGACCGGCCATGAACTGTTCGCGGCGCGATACCTCTCCGTGCTGCTGAGCACGACGGCCATCCCGCTGGCGTATGTCGCCGCGCGCGCCTGGTCGCGCTCGCAGCGCACCGCCGTGCTGGCCGCGTTCTTCATGGCCTGGATGCCGCTGGCCGTGTATTACGGCGCCGTGGTGCGCATGTATGCGCTCGCGCCCTCGTTCGTGCTGCTGGCAGCGTATGGCGCGTGCCGCAGATTAGCGATTGGAGAGTGGAGATCGGAAAGTGGCGCTATCCCCCGCCTTCAACCGACTGTTCTCTTCGCGGTCGGCACCGCCGGCGCGATGCTGACGCTCTACCACGCGGTCTGGGCATTGGCAGCCATCGCGATCTACGCCATGGGTTGCGCCGGCACGCAACGCGACCGGCGGATTACGCGCGACATCGCGTTGTCTACCACGGTTGCAGTGCTCATCTTTGCACCGTGGGGCTTGTACGCTGTGCCACAGTTCCTGAGCCGCGCTGCTGCCGAGGCAACAACCAACATCGGACAACGATTCCCAGTGAACTACTTCGTGCGCCAGGGCATATTCGATCTGACGATGGCCCAGAAAGCCGGCATTGCGGGCCCGCTGGTCATCGGATTGATCATCGTCGCGGGCATCACAGCAGCCTTGGTGCGAAAGTGTCGGCCGAGCCTGTTAGCGCTGCCGCTCGGGATCATTGCGTTCACGCTGCTGGGCGTGGCGTTCGCCGCGCGACAGTGGGCATTCAATGCGCGCATGTTGATCTGCGCGACGCCGGCGCTGGCTATGCTACTGGGCTGGTCGTTCGATCAACTCCTGAGGGCCGGCGCAGGCGACGCAGAACGCAAGCCGCGAGATGCGATGCGCCACATCCCACTCGTCCTGCTCAGCCTGGCGCTGTTTGCCGTTTATTGGCCGACGAGCACATCATTCGTCTACGTAAAGATGCTCGAGGTGTTCGACCCCTACAACCCGCATACCTATCGCGCACACATTGCGCCGCTTGCTCGGCCGGGCGACCTGGTCTTCTTCAACGTGCTTAGCCCGGCGGGATTCTACGCATTGGATCGGCAGGCCGGCGACCCTCGCTGGTCCTACGCGCTGACCTGGGACCCGGTGATCGAACCGCGCGGGCGCTGGGAAACGCGCATTACCCAGGCAACGCAGCAGCACGACCGGCTGTGGATTGTGCTGTATCGCGGACTGGCCGGACAAAACGGCCACCTGCGCGGCTGGATGGACTCGAACTTCTACCCGGCCCATGCGCAGTGGGGCGAAGAAGAAGTGTTCTACGGTCTGTATGGCGTCGCCCGCGATGAACTGCTGCCCGGCAACGCCGCCGGCGCGCGTTGGGGCGACGTCATCCTGGAGGATGCGCGCCTGCCGAAGGCGGTGTCGCCCGGCGCCGTTGTGCCGGTAGCGCTCACCTGGCGCGCCGAGGCGCCGATCCCTAGGAACTACAAGGTTTTCGTGCATGCCATTCGTCCTGATGGCGGCATGGCCGCCCAGCATGATGCACAACCGCTCAACGACCTGCGACCGATGACGATATGGCCGGTAGGTGAGGCGGTGCGCGACCATCACGGTCTGGCGTTGCCGGCGGACTACCGGGGGCCGCTGCAAATCGTCGCCGGCCTATACGACCCGGACACCGGCGAGCGCCTGCGCACGACCAGTGGGGCCGATGCAGTGACGCTTGCGACTGTCGTCGTTTGGTGATCGGGTGCATACTGTGCCATGAGTGTGAACAGCGACGAACTCGGGTATTACCTCTATCCCGCCGCGCGCGCCGGTGAGCCGGGCTATCCGCGACTAGACATCAATATCTTCGCTGCGCCGACGCATCGCCATTACGACACGCGCGTGATTCACCTGCCGGTCGCTCACTTCGGCAGTGTGCGACAGATGGATATCCGCCATCCATGGCACGCGGCGAACTACCACGTTTGTGCCGGGCGCATCACCCTGCGCGACTTCGTGGACAAGTCGGTAACGTTCTTCAGCTTTGGCGGAAATGCCGTCGTCGAAGTGCTACCCGATCACACCCATTGTGCCATCACGTCCGACGCGCCGATCCTACACCTGATCGAGGAGGAGGACCCAGCCACGGTGCTGAGCGAGGAGTTCGAAGCGCTACTGGCGCGACGACGCGGTGCCTGGGCCGGCAGACAAGACGAATACGAATTGCGACTGACGAAGGTCGAACCTGTCGCGCTCTACCTCGCCTGTCTGAACGCGCTGCATCGAGCACTCGACGAAGGCACGCATCCAGCCGACGATGTACGAACGGCCCTGCGACGCGTGCTCCATGACGCGATTCGCGTCGCGGAGGCGCACGGACGCCGCATAGAGCACGCACCGGCGCTGGAGCAGCTCCTGTGAGACACCCTGGTGGCGGCAGCCTCAACAGCGGCGCCTCGCAGACGACCTAGACACATCCCAGTAAGGGACAGAGTTACCCGAAGCTCTTCGGTGTGCAGCGCGGGAAGACCGATTGGGTCTGGGCATAGATGATTTGCGCCACCTTCAGTGACGCCTCGTTTCAACCAGGCGCTCATGAGCCATTACAGCTGCGCCGATGATGCCGGCGTCGTTGCCCAGCGCAGCGCGCACGATCGGTAACGCGCGCGTCTCGTCGCTCCAGATGTGTTCGCGCGTCGAAGCGACCAACTCATCCCAGAAGACGCTGCTGGCGCTGCCCAGCCCGCCGCCGATCAAGACAGCTTCGGGATCGAGCACGTTGCACAGGAAGCCAATGCTGTTGCCAATGGCCTGGCCGGCCGTACGCAGGATGGTGATCGCGCGTGGGTCGCCTGCCTGCGCCGCCTCGAACACTGCCTCGGCACGATCTGCGCCGAAGCGGTGCGCAATAGCCGACCCGGAGGCGAACTCCTCGAGTACCTGCTGCGTCCGGTGGCCGGTTTCATCCACCAGCATCAGCGGTGCGCTAGCCAGCACCAGCGCATTGCCGCGCGCGCCGGGATACGGTGCGCCATCCTGTACCAGACATGCGCTGATGCCGGTACCGAGGGTGACAAAGACGAAATCGCGGTAACGTCGACCCAGACCGAAACGCGCCTCGGCCCGCGCGTGAGCACGCACGTCCGATTCGACAACGGCCGGCGCGATCTCGCTCAAAGCGGCCTGCACCGGCAGTCCTTGCCACGGAACGGTGAAGCCGCTGGTGACGTTGCCGCACAAGTCCACCAGCTCGCATACGCCCAAGCCTACGCAGGCGACGGGATGCGGTGTAGCTCGCATGAGTTCACGCGCCAGCGCCAGCACATCATCGAGCACGGCCCGGCCGCCGCGTTCTGGATGAGTGGGCTGAACGCGCTTCTCAAAAAGCTCGCCTGTCGGAAGGGCTACGACGCCGGCGGCGATCTTCGTGCCGCCTACATCTATGCCGATGGAGAATCGCTGATCCATGCGAGTCCGTCGCACAGCACTCGGGTCACCGACACATTCAGGGGAGATAGCGCGGCGCGACGCCGAAGACCGCGACAACGGGCCGGCTGCCGATGTTGTGACACGCATGCACCGTACCCTGCGGCACATAGCACGCATCGCCGGGCCCGATCTCGAACCAATCCGGGCGCTGACCATCGAAGACCCGCACATGGAGTGCGCCCTCGGCGACATAGATGGCTTTGTCACCACCATGAACTGTGGGATCGGTGCGCTGACCAGGCAGCAAATGCAGCCGACCTACGGTGAGGTAATCGGTCGCCACGATCAGGCCGATCAGCGTCGGGAAGCCGCTGCCTTCCAGCCGCCAAACGATCTCATCTTCGCCGATCACATGGATGGCGTCGGCGGCACGAAGCCCGACGCGCTCCATCGGCAGCCGGCCCAACCATTCGTCGCGTCCATATCGAATCTCGGTGAGCAACGGCTTTTGCCGCGCGTATGCGCCGCTGGTGCCGGTAGAAGGCGGTGGCGCGAAGAACTCCAGCACACGCAGCGGCTCGTCGCTGTAGTTAAAGACGTGATGCCAGGTATCGCGGCGAAAGAAGGCCGTCGCACCCGGCGCGGCACGGTGCACCTCGCCCGTCTCCGGGTTGGCAATCACCATCACCCCGCTCAACACGTGATAAGCCACATCGGCGCCGAAGATGGTGCGGTAGTCGTCGCTGTGGCGAAAGGCGCCGCGAGGCGGCAAACCGAACACCAACGAATGGATCTTATCGCTGGAGACATAGATCCAGTCGGCCACCTCGCCACTCGCCTCGTCGCCCCACAAGTGGCGCGTGACAGAGGCGTAGGGGATCACTGTAGCGCGTTCGAAGGTCGGGCGCGGCGAGGGCGTATACCCCATGCGCCCATTACTGGCCGATGAGACGGCGCGAGTCGTGTTCTGCTGTTCCATGTTTCTCGTTCGCGGTTCTTCCGAATTTCAATGCATCACTACACTCATCAGCGAGGCATTGAAGGCTTCCTGGCGTGCCTTGGGCCGGCTGTCGAGCTGAATCTTGAACCGGTCGCCGCGATACACGGCTTTGAAAGCTTCCACGGGCCGGTCTGCTTCGTCGTAGGTCACGCCCTGTAACAAGATCATCGGCATGCCGGTCTGCACGCCGAACAGCTCGCTTTCGTAGTCGTTGGCCAGCACGGCTTCCAGCATATGTTGCGCGCCGCTCAGTTGCACGCCATACACGTCGCGCATGAGCTGGTAGAGCGAGCAATGCGCCATGTCTGCAGTTTCGAGACCCGGAAACAAAGCGTGCGGCACGTGCACAGTTTCGAGCAACACGGGCACCTCGTTCGACAAACGCAGGCGAACGATCCTGACCACTTCCTCACCTGCAATCAGGTTCAACTGTGCTGCGATCCGCGGGGTCGCCAGCGCGATAGCCTGCTCGATCACACGCGACGACGCTGCCGCGCCGCGCTGCATCATTGCCTCGGTAAAACCGAGCGCGTGCAGTGGATCGTACGCCAACTTCGGCTCGGCTACGAATGTGCCGACGCCCTGCTGCGCCACCAGCACATCTTCGCGGATCAGGTATTGCAGTGCCTGGCGGACGGTCATTCGACTGATGCCGTATTGCTCACTCAGCTCACGCTCGCTCGGCAATTGCTGGCCAGGCCGGTATTCGCCGACTCGGATGCGATCGCGAATGTCCTCGACGAGTTGGTAGTAGAGCGGAATGGGGCTATCTTTGTCGAGCATGGCACGCCATATCTCCTGCGATCAGTCCTCGGTTCGGGTAGGATCGTGAATCGTCGCTCTGGGGGTATGGGCTTCCTCGAGCTGCACCGGCGGGAAGGTGCTCTCGATAGTCTGTGCGACGCCGGTGCGGCCAGCTTCCTCGGCTTTCAACATGATCTCGAGCACATGATACCCATGCTCCGGCGTGATGACGTCTGGCGTGCCATAGACGATCGCCTGCACCAGATGACGCAACCCATCCGTCCACGGCCAGTTTGGATCGAGATCCGGATGCAGTTCCCAATAGCCATTGCAGTTGCGATACAGCTCATAGCCCTGCGGATGCCAGTCATCGCCGAGCATCTGGATTGTGCCCTCACTGCCATAGATCTCGATGCCGGCCACACGATAGGCCTGGATGGTGAAGCCGGTCGTGATCACACCGTACACGGCATTGCCGAAATCCAGGCTGATGTGCGCGTTGTCTACGACTTCGACCTTTGTCATCTCGCCGTCCACGACGCGTTCGGAGATGGCCGTGCCGGCCAGCGCTGTGACGCGCTTGGCTGGGCCTAACAGCGCCGTGAGACTGGTCACGTTATACACGCCCAGGTCGAACAGCGCGCCACCGCCGGGCTTGTAGAACCACTTGCCCCAGTTCGGCCCAGCCCACCCGTAGAACGCGCGCGCCAGGTATGGACGGCCGATGTCACCTCGGTCAATGTGCCGCTTCATCGCCTTGAATGTTGCACTCAACACGACGTGCGGCGCAGGATGCAAGATGCCTTTGCTCTTCCTGGCGATCGCGAGCAGTTCTTTGCCTTCTGCCAGCGTCGTCGCCATCGGCTTCTCCACCAGCACGTGCTTATCGGCCAGCAGCGCTGCCTTGGCGATCTCGGCGTGCGTCTGCATCGAGGTCGTCACCAGCACCAGGTCTACCTCTGCGCTCTCGACGACGGCGCGATAGTCGCGCACGAACGCCGCCTGCGGCCATAGCCGCTGCGCAGTTGCGGCGCCTTCCGGCGCCACGTCGCAGGTCATCATCACTTCGACCGGCAAGCCGAGATTTTGGATGCGGCGAATCTGATTGGTATACGGACCGCGCATCACACTGCCACAGCCAACGATTCCGATGCGGACAGTTTTGTGGTGGGGCATGGTATTCACCGACGTTCTTTCTGCGCAGCACGAGCGACGCGCTCCTGCCAATTCGTCTGCTGTTGTCTGAGCCAGTAGAAATCGCGTGGCACCGCACGACGGGTAGGTGACACGCCGTAGCCCAGGATATAGGCCCGGCGCGGCCCATCCGACAGGTTCGGGCCGGTGTAGTGCAGAGTGCGGCAGTGATGGATGGTCGCTCCACCCGCCGGCAATGGGCACGGCACGCCCTGTGCCATAGCACGTTCCGGTTCATCCACCTCCAGCCCAACCACTTTCGGATCATGGCCGATCGGGTGGTGCGGCAATACGTCTTGCTTATGGCTGCCGGGCACGAACCACATGCAGCCATTCGCAATCGTTGCCTCTTGCAGCGGAATCCAGATGCTGACTTCTTCGTAGTGCATGCCACCATCGTTGTAGGCTTCGTCCTGATGCCAGGGCGTCGCTGCGCCGCTGCGCGGCGGCTTGCGAATAGCATGGTCGAAGCGGAAGGTCGTCCGTGGGCCAAGCAGTTGTTGGGCGACGGCCTCAGCATTGGCGCGCAACAACGTATCGGACAATTGCGGCGCGTATTTGGAAGGATTGAGGATTTGCGGCAACCTGTGCACGGCATCGTCCTCGTCGTGAGACGTGAGGTCCAGGTGATCGCCGGACTCACGGCCAGCCCTGACCTCGAACAGCCAATCGTAGACGCTACACAGTTGCGCTACCTCCTCCGCCGTCGTCAGCGCCGGCAGAGACAAATACCCCTCGCGATGAAAGCGAGCGATTTGCTCGTCGGTCAGTTGAATGGTTGGTGATTTCATAGTTCAGTTCATGATGCAAGATGTAGCATGCGCAAACTGCCAAACGCAGGGCGCTTCATCCCTTCAACCCCGTCAGCTTGATGCCCTCCAGGAAGTAACGCTGGGTAAGGAAGAAGATCACGATCAGCGGCAGGGTGGTGATGGTGGATGCCGCCATCATCAACGCCCATTCGGTCGTGCGCTGGGCGCGGAAGGCATACAAGCCCAGCGATAACGGATAGAGCTTGTTGTCGCTCAAGTAGATCAGCGGGCCGAGGAAGTCGTTCCACGTACCCAAGAAGGTGAAGACCGCCACCACCATGAGTGCCGGCTTCACCAGCGGCAACATCACCTGCCAGAAGATGCGGAAGTGGCCGGCGCCGTCTACACGCGCCGCGTCGGCCAGTTCGTTCGGCAAACCCAGGAAGAACTGGCGCATCATGAAGATGAAGAACGCGTTGCCAAGGAAGGCCGGCAGGATCAATGGCGTATAGCTGCCGATCAATCCGAAGTTCTTGAACAGGATGTAGGTCGGGATGAACGTGACGATGAACGGGATCATCAGCGTGGCGACGGTAACGTAGAAGAGGGCGTCGCGAAACGGGAAGCGCAACCGCGCAAAGCCGTAGCCCACCGCCGCACACGAGATGACCGTGCCGATCGTCACGCCGACCGAGTAGAACACGCTGTTGGCCAGGAAGCGCAGGAATGGAAAGTTCGGGTAGGTCAGCGCATTGGGGTAGTTCTCCCAACGCGGTGGATCGGGCAGCCACTGGATAGGGTTGGTGAAGATCTGCTGGTTGGTCTTCAGCGATGACACGATCATCCAGTAGAACGGCACCATGAACGCGATGGAGAAGGCGATGAGCACGGCGTGCGCAATGCCATTCCTGATGAGCCGGCGACCGCCGCGCCTGGTTTTGGCCGTGCTCGTCACAGTGACGGGCTGGGTCGCGCGCGATGGCGCAATCGATTGAGCAGCTTGATCCATCATCTCCCCTCGACTAACTCTTCAGCTCGCCCTCGTAGAACACCCAGCGCGTCGCACTGCGGAAGATCAGCAGCGTGATGAGCAGCACGGCAATGAACAGCACCACAGCTAGCGCCGAGGCGTAGCCCATGTTGAAGTAGCGAAAAGCGTTGCGGTAGAGATGTACGAAGTACATCAGCAGCGATTCTTGCGGCCGGCCAGTCGTCCCACCGATCACCATCGCGCTGGTGAACACCTGGAACGAGGCAATCACACCGGTGACCAGGTTGTAGAGGATCACCGGCGAGAGCAGCGGGATGGTGACGCGCCAGAAGCGCTGCCAGGCGTTGGCGCCATCAATTGAGGCTGCCTCTAACAGCTCAGCCGGGATGTCCTTCAGGCCAGCCAGGAAGATCAGCGAACCGGCGCCTACGCCCCACAGGCTGAGCAGGATGAGGCCGGGCTTCGACCAATTCGGATCGGTGAACCAAGCCGGCCCCTGGATGCCGAAGAGGGCTAGGATGCTGTTGATCAACCCGCCCCGTGGCTGGAACATGATGATAAAGATGATCGTGCCGGCCACCGGTGGCGTGAGCGAAGCCAGGTAGAACAGCGTGCGATAGCCACCGATGAACCTCACCCGCATGTTCAGCAACAGCGCCAGGCCCAGCGACGAAAGCAGACCCAGCGGTACCGACAGGAAGGCGTAGTATGCGCTGTTGTAGACCGACACTTTGAAGGCCGGATCGGCAGTGAACATCATGACGTAGTTATCCAACCCCACCCACTTCGGCGCCTGGACGATGGAGTATTGTGTGAACGAATAGTAGAACGACGCCAGCACGGGATAGGTGGTGAACACCAGCAGGCTGATCACCCATGGGAACACGAAGGCAAGCCCGGCGATCGCCTCATGACGTCGCAGCTTGCTCGAACCGGATCCCCCCGATCGGGGCGAAGCGATCTTGGCCATCGGCAACCTCATCAGGCAGAGGCGTGCTGCGGCAGACGGCGCGCACCTCCTTTATCGTCCCTACATCTTCATCACCTTCTCGAGTTCGGCCTGGCACGCCTGTTGCGCTTCGGTCAGCGCTTCCTTCGGCGTCGCCTGTTTGGTATAGACCCGCTCCAGCATACGTGTGATCTGGTCATTGGCGAAATTCTGCACCGGCGACGTCCACATCGGCGCTGCGACGTCGAGCTGCCCGTAGAAGAACATCAGCACGTCCCTGGCAAATTCCTCACCGCGCATTTCGGCGACCTTCTTCGGCAAGAGCTTGCTGATGTCCACGTTCTTGTTGGTCGGCATATCGGGAATCGCGTCGAACCAGGTGAGGATGCCAACGGCAGACATGTAGTCCATAT
Organism: uncultured Anaerolineae bacterium; assembly: GCA_937959265.1. Lineage (GTDB taxonomy): Bacteria > Chloroflexota > Anaerolineae > J036 > Brachytrichaceae > JAAFGM01. The sequence continues at coordinate 18,729 of CALGMA010000037.1, forward strand.
ACTTGAAGGCGTCTTCGCGTCGCCTGGCGCCCCTAGGGATGACCATCCAGTTCGGCCAGTAGCCGGACTTGGTGCCGGAACCGCTAGGCCCAACGGGGTATTGCGCGACGTTCCAACGCTCTGCCTCGGGCTTCACCTCCGAACCATACATGTCGCCGGCCACCCAGAAGCCATCGGACAGCATGGCCAAGTTGGCATTTTGGAACTCCGGCGGACGGCCATTGCTATCCGGGTAGAAGCCCCAGTTCGCCGAGTTGTTGACCGCGTTGATGTCGCCTTTGTACTCCTCATTCAACCAGTCGAGGAAGTACTGCATCATCTCGACGTTCTGCTCGGAGTCTATGGTGAATTTGTTACTGGCAGCGTCGTAGAACTGGCCACCGTTCAACGCCGAGAAGACATTTAATTCGACCGCACCCACCACTGTTGGCAGGAAACCGACCGACTTGAGTGTGTTGCCGTCCCACACCGTGAATTCCTTGGACAGCCGGCGCAGCTCATCCCAGGTCTTGGGGAAGTCTTCGCGTTTGGCCGAGATGCCCTTGGACTCAAAGAGCGCCTCGTTGTAATACACGGCGTAAGTGCCGGCAGCGACGGGCAAACCATAGGTCTTACCCTGCCACTGGCAACTGGCCAACACCCCGGGCGGCCAAGCGTCGGCTTGCGAATACTTCGACGCCTGCATCAAATCATCCAACGGCTCCAGTGCGCCGCGTACGGCCAGCGAAACCGGCGAATCCCATATGATTGTGGTGTCAGGCGGGTTGCCGGCCGCGACGCGCGCCAACAGCACTTCGAGGAAGTTCTGATCGCCCGCCCCACACTGCGCGTCGGCCACGGTCAACCCTGGGTATTCCTCAGCGAATGCCTTGGAGATGAGATTGAAGTTCTGGCAGTACGTCGCCGAACCACCGGGCGTCCAGAAAACGATGGGCTCCGCGCCGGCAGCGGGAGCAACGTCCTGTGGTGTTGGGGACTGAGCGGCTTCACCTGCAGGCGCCGGGGCCGGTGCAGCACATGCGCCGATCAACACAACACCGCTGCCCAGGCCAGCGATCTTGAGAAAACGACGCCGGTTGATCGCAGATGAACGGACGAGAGAGGTCTTGCTCACAACTGGTCCTCCTTCAGATTATGGAATAGGTATAGAGGTATAGACCAGTATGACAGAGATATGCAGAATGTCAAATCAACGCGCGCCGGTATAGGCAATCCGCCACTCGCCAGCGTAGATGTTGAAACACGTGCTGCGCACGAAGCCAAGCAAGGTTAAGTTGAAGGTTTGCGCCAGCTCCACCGCCAGCGACGACGGCGCGCCCACCGCAGCCACTATCGGCGCATGCGCCATCAGCGCCTTTTGCATGATCTCGAAGCTGGCTCTGCCAGAGACCATCAGGAGATGGCGAGAGATCGGCAACTGGCGGTCCAGCAAGCGTTTGCCGATGAGTTTGTCGAGGGCGCTGTGCCGGCCCACGTCTTCGTGCAGGGCAAGCAGGCGCCCTTCGCTGTCGAACAACGCCGCGGCATGCAGCCCACCGGTCTTGGCGAAAAGTGACTGCCGGCTGCGCAGCGCTGCGTCTAGCCGAACGATCATGTCGGCTTCAATCCGGAACGCATCGCGTGGCAGGGGTGCGCAGCCGCGCAGCTCCAGCGACTCCAGCGATGCCTTGCCACACACGCCGCACGACGAAGTCGTGTAGAAGTTGCGCTGAATATGCGCGGCGTCGAACCTCACGCCGGGGCGAAGGTGCACAGTGACGACGTTGTATCGCGCTGGCCCACTCACCTGCTCCGCACCGTCGTCTGCGCCGTTTGCATCAGCCGCAGGCCCGGGCGCATCGTCGCAACAGTAGCGAATTCCGCCGATCTGCTCCCAAGTGTGCAGCAGACCTTCGCCGAACAAAAAGCCAGCGGCCAGCTCGAAATCTTCGCCGGGTGTGCGCATGATGACGGCCACCGGGTGCACACCATCATCCGAGGCCACACGAATCTCGAGTGGTTCCTCAACAGCCAGGACATCCCGTTCGCGCACAGCTCGACCATCGCGCACTTTGCGCACATAGAGCCGGCGGAGATTGGGCTGGGTGAGCATGGATCCGTGGAGATTGGAGACCGATGGTCAGTGGTTGATGATTGGCATTGAACCTTTAATCCCTCATTCCTTCAATGGCCGATCTTCCGAAGCATTACGATCGCCTTATAGACCGGCACACCGGCGGCCGGGTCGGTACAGTGTGGCGCCAGCAAGACGTTGCCTTCCGGCCAATGCACCTGCACGTTGCGCGGCTTGATCGGCGCAAACTTCACGCGCACGCGCATCTCGCCAACACTCGACTGCACCATCACCCAATCGCCCTCGACCAGGCCCAGCGCCCGCGCATCCTCGGGGTTCATCAACATATCGTCGCGCCGCGCGCCGTTCAAGGGGTCGCGCTCCATGTGGATCAAGCTGTTGAACTGCTTGCCACGTCGGGTCTTGAGGATGAACGCACCGTCAGGCAGCGTGTATTCAGGAGGTGTGAGCGGGGTGAAGTGCGCGCGGCGGGTAGGCGTCGGGAAGTCGCCGCCGGCGCACAGCAAGCGCCCGCCCCACTGCACATGATCGCCCTTCTTCTTCAGATGCTGAATACCCTCATAGAACGACACAACGTGGGCGATCTCATCGCGTATGGCTTGCCCATTTTCGAAGTGGATGAGATGCCTGCGTCCCGGATAGACGTGCTCGGCGAGTTGCATGAGAATCTCCCACTCGCTGCGCGCCTCCGCTGGCGGATCGGTGATCTTTGGTGAGAAGATCACCTGTCTCTCGGTGCTGGTTTGGGTGCCGCCATCGCGCTGTTCGTAGCGCGTGGCGGCCGGCAGCAAGATCACTGTGTCAGCCGGATCCACCAGCATTTGCGAGGTGGCGACGATGTCCTGGTGCACCCGCAACCCCGGCCGTTCCAGCGCTTGACGCACAAAGCGGGGATCCGGAAGCGTATCGAGGAAGTTGCCGCCGACGACATAGAACACATCCATCTTACCGGCATGGGCCGCCTCGAGCATATCGACGCATGCCAGACCCTTCCACGCCGGCACATCGAACCCCCACATCGCGCTGAAGCGCTGGGCGTTCGCCTCGTTGATGGGCTCGCCGCCAGGGAAGCTCCATGCCGCGCAACCCATCTCGCCACCGCCCTGCACGCCGCTGTGGCCGCGAATCGGCATCACGCCGCAATGTTCGCGGCCGACGAAGCCACGCGCCAGTGCCAGGTTGAGAATGGCCTTCACATTCTCCACACCGTTTTCATGCTGCGTGATTCCCATGCTCCACACGAACACCGCGCTCTTGGCCTGGGCCAGCATCTCGGCAAAGCGCAGCATCTCTTCGCGCGAGGCACCGCTGTAGCGCTCCAGCATCTCCCAGGGCTGCTCCACCAGCTCAGCCTCGACCGAGCCAAAACAATCGGTGTGCGCCGTGATGAACTCACGGTCGAGCCAGTCCCTCTCGATCAAATGTTTGAGCACACCGTTCAGGAAGGCCAAGTCACCGCCGGTGTGAATTTGGAAGAATTCATCAGCCAGTCGCGTGCCGAAGAGCGCGCTCTCGAACACGCTGGGCACCCAATAGCGTTCCAGGCCCGGCTCGCGGTAGGGGTTGATCACCACAATCCTGGAGCCGTGCTTCTTGGCGTGATAGAGATACTTGGTGGTGACGGGTTGATTGTTCGGCGTGTCGCTGCCGATGAAAATCAACAGATCGGCACCGATCCAGTCTTTGTACGAACAGGTCGAAGCTGCGACACCCAGTACCTGCTTCATGGCGACAGTGCTCGGCGAGTGACAAACGCGGGCAGCGTTGTCCACATTGTTCGTGCCGAGGAAGCGGGCGACTTTCTGCGCCACGTAATACACCTCGTTAGTGAGGCCACGCGAAGTCAGATAGAAGCCAATCCGGCGCGGGTCAGTCTCACGGATGCGGCCGGCGATTTCGCCGAGCGCCTGATCCCAAGAAATGCGGGTGAAGCCCGGCTCACTGCGCCGGCGAATCATTGGATAAGGCAGGCGGCCCAACTCGCGCAGCGCTCTGCCATTCATGCCGTGCAAGCGCGAAACGTCGGCCAGCGCGCCTGCGTCCATTGGCGGCATGGTACTCAACCGCAGCAAGTTCAACCGGACGGTGCACAAATGCACGCCAGGGATGGTGAAATCGCGCAGGCCGGCCGTGCCCAGAGCGCAACCATCGCACACGCCATCGTTGAGGATACGCCACGCCAGCGGAAGATTGTCGCGATTCTGCCAGGCCGCACGCACCATCTCCCAGTAGTGGTTCGGCTTGACATGTCCCAGCCCATTGGGCATCAAGCTCACCCACTGCGAGGTATCCATTCCGAGGAATTTCATCGTCTATCCTCCGCAGGTGTGGCTGGCGACGCCGGCATCGCAGATGTCACGATGAAAGCGCCGCACACCACGGACACCACCGACGCGCCGGCACTACCCTTTGATCTTCGCGACCGTTGCCCGCCAGTCAATCTCTGGGAATTGTGCATCCAATTCGGCAACGACGGCAAGCGCAACACGCTGAGCGTCGCCCTCGCGTTCCTGCGGGTCGCTCCAGCGAAATGCCGCAGTGTACTCGTCCGACCCGATCAGCCCAGCTGCCATCGCCGCGTTGTCTATCGCTTCCTGAAACCGTTGCGGCAATGGCACGCTGACGCGCTCGCGCCCGGCACCCTTAGCCCGCACCTGTGCCGGAATGTCATGCCAGTAAAGAATCTGGTAGGTTGCCATACACGCTAATCAGCCATCATCTACGACTGTTGATTGATGCGCGGCTTGTAGCGCTCGTCGGCAATTTCATCCATGAGCGCCACAAGCCGCGCCTCCATCTCGCCGTAGCTGGTGCGATGGATTCGCAACGGCAGACCGAGCTGCTCTGCCACGGCATGTGCTTTCGCGGCCAGGCGATCGTCATCGCGCTGGGCTAGGTAGACCACGCGCCGGTAATTTGCAAAATAGGTCTCCTTCAACTCCGGAAAGCGATCCAGTCCAAGGCCCTTCCACACCAAACCATCGAACCCTCGTAGCAGAAAGTCGGTGAGGAAGAAGGTGCCCGGCTCTGTATCCATCAGGGCATCGAACGCTGCGCCGGTATACATCTCGTAGCAGTGCGGCCCGGCGATGCGCGGCACGTTGTAGCGCCGCAGCACATCGTCGAGCGCGCCGCCCGTGCCGCAGTCGCCATAGATGACCACGACGCGGTCGAAGCATGGGATTAATTCACGCAGCCTGCGTTCGACCAGCGGTGCGATACGCTCCGGGCGCATGTGCGCCTGCGCGTCCACGCCGTAGAGGCTCACGTTCCACCCTCGCCGGCGTGCGATGTCGGTCACCTCGCGCGCGAGCGCCCCGCACAGCACAAATGCCACGCGCATGTTTTGGACAGAATGGGCAGAATTCACAGAATCGGCTTTGTTCATTTCACTCATTCTGTTCATTTTGTTCACTCTGCCTAAACCTCGCGGCGTGACCTGCGCTCGCGCCGATCGCTGTTCGACGCCCGACGCCGCGCCAGCGGCACCGTCAGTGTGAGTGTTGCCGGGTCGAGTGGCGGTTGATCGAACAGCGCCGACTTCATCGCGCGGATATGCGCCGGTGTGCTGCCGCAGCACGCGCCGATCAACGTTGCGCCGAATGCGCGCAGCCGACGAGCTGCTTCCGCCATGACTGCCGGCGAAGCGTCATAGGTCGCCTTGCCGTTGATCATCTTGGGCATGCCGGCGTTGCTCTTGGCCACCAGGGGAATATCCTGCCGCACCATGCGCATGGCGTAGATCACTGCTTCCAGTTCGTCCGGGCCGTTACCACAGTTCCCACCGATCGCTGCAAGGTCGAGCTTGACCAACTCGGTGATGGCCTCAGCGGGGCTGACGCCCATCATTGTGAAGCCGCGCGTGTCGAACGTCATCGTCACCACGATGGGCAGATGCGGCGCGGCCAGGCGCGCACCCTCGACCGCCGCTTGCACCTCCCGCAGGTCACTCATCGTCTCGATCCAAAAGAGGTCCACGCCGCCGGCAGCCAACCCCTGCGCTTGTGCGCGAAATCCCTCGACGGCATCGGCATATGTCAGCGTGCCCGTGGGCTGCAGGATCTCTCCGCTCGGACCGATGTCGCCGGCCACCACGCGATCACCAGCCTCGGCGCGCGCCAGCTCCGCCCCCGCCTTGTTCAACTCGAACACGCGGTCGTGCAAGTTGTGCATCTTCAGGCGGAACGGATTGCCGCCGAACGTGTTAGTCAGTATGACATCCGAGCCGGCATCCAAATAGCCGCGATGCACTGCGCGCACTTTCGCCTGCTTATCCGCCAACACGTTCCACAGCTCGGGTGGGTCGCCGAAGAGCAAGCCCACCTCCATCAGTTGTGTGCCCATTGCGCCGTCGAGGAGGATCGGCTGGCCGTCGCGGCCGGCGCGTTCGAGGAGATCGAGAAAGGTTCGGGGGATAGTGGTAGAGAGTGTCATGTGTCTTGTGCTACGTGTTGCGCATTCCGTCCACACAATCCGTAATGCGCTGTGTGCGCTACGCTCGCTGTTTCTCGATGAATTCTCGAACGCTCACGATCTGGGCAAGGTGTTCGTTGTCGTGCCCGATCAGGATCTCGACCTGCCGACGCAATTTGGTTACGCCGAGCGTCTCGTGTGTACATGTGCGCAGCCACTGCTGCGGGGTCAATCCATGCAGATAGTTGACCGTCGCCGCACGTTCCGCCGAAAAGACTTCAATCAAGTCCTTCACACTTTTAGTCAGATTATGGGTAGTCGGGTCAGGCCAGATGAGCGGCTCACGCGGGTCATCCTGCTCAACCATGCGCACGAAGCGCGCGCGGAACGCGATTTCGACCTGGGCCAAATGCGCGATCACGTCTTTGATGCACCACGCCTCAGGCGCCGGCCGCACCAACGCAGCGGCCTCATCCACGCGCCCCGTCAAACGCACCAGGTCACGCGGTGTACCGTCGAGCGCTTCGAGCAGCATTTGATACTTCGTGTGCAACGTGCGTGGGGTCATAGCGTTGATGTTTGCGCCTCCGACGAGGCCACTTGCGATGACGGAGCAGCGTTCCGCGCGCGTCGTTCGCGCCGGCGACGCGCGCGCGCGTCTTCGTTCGGTTCGTTCTGCTCATCCGGCAGCACGCCGATCGCTCTCAGGTGAGGGAACAGATCTACCCGGTTCGGTAGATGCATGGCGTTGACGAATTCCTCCTGGAAGGACGGGTCGATGGCCGTCTCGATGTAGTTCACACGACGTGCAGCTTGCGCCGACTCGGCTCGGCGCGCCTTGTTGAGCAGCGCAATGCGCGCTCCGTCGCCAGCGGCATTGCCCACAGCAACCACACGCCCTAGATCACAATCGGGGAACATACCGAGCACCATCGCATGCAGCGGGTCAATATAGCTACCGAAGGCACCGGCCAGCACCACCCTGTCCACACGCTCGACACCGCGTCGGCGCATGAGCAATTTGCATCCAGCATACAGCGCTGCCTTTGCCAACTGGATGTTGCGCACATCGTCCTGCGTGATCACGATCTCCCTGCCGAAGGCAGTCTGGTCGGCGGTCGCGAGCACATACTCGGCCTTGCGGCCGTTGAAGCGCAGACCGGGAGCTGCGCGCGGAGAGTGGGTGCTCGTTGCCGACTCCCCGCTCCCGATTCCCAATTCTTCACTAAATCTCCCATCCGGCCTGAGGATCCCCGCCATGAACAACTCGGCCACCGCTTCGATGATGCCGCTGCCGCAGATGCCGGTCGCTTTGATCCGTTCCGGCGGCTGCTCATCGCTCCACAAATCGTTGCCGATCACCTTGAAGCGCGGGCGGCCGGTGGCGCGATCAATGCGCACGCGCTCGATGGCGCCCGGCGCAGCGCGCTGGCCATGCGTGATCTGCGCGCCCTCGAAGGCCGGGCCGGTCGGGCTGCTGCAGCTCCATATGCCTTCGCGATTGCCGAGCAGGATTTCGGCGTTCGTGCCCACGTCGATCACCAGCATCATTTCGTCCTGCTGGTCGGGCGCTTCGGCGATCAGCACGCCGACGTTATCTGCGCCAACGTGGCCGGCCTGCAACGCGAGCAAATGCACATTGGCTGCCGGATGGATGCGCAAACCGAGATCGCGCGCTTTCACGTCCACCGGCGCATGGGTGGCCAACGTGAATGGCGCTGCACCGAGTTCGGTCGGATCGAGGCCGAGCAAAATGTGGTGCATGACAGTATTGCCGACCAGCACGGCCTCGTAAACGTCATCCATGTTCACGCCGGCGCGCCTCACAGCCCGGGTCGCCAGCTCATTGAGCGCGCCGATGACCACGGCATGCAGCTTGCCCAGACCTTCGGCATGCATCATAACGTAGCTCACCCGGCTCATCAGATCTTCGCCAAACGTGATTTGCGGGTTCATCACGCTCTCGGTTGCCAGAACAGCGCCAGTGTGCAAATCGCACAGGTGTGCCGCGATGGTGGTCGAGCCCACATCCACCGCCAGGCCATACATTGCGTCGCGAAAGCCCGGGCGCACATCAACCACTTCGCGCTCGTCCCAGACAACGACCGTGACGCGCGGATTGCCTGTCGGCGCAGCCGGCTTACCTGCCCGCAAAGCCGGCGTCAGTTGGCGCAGCGCATGGATATCAATGCGCAAGCCCTCGAGCCCCCACTCGTGGCTCAACGCTTCCTGCAACCGTTCCCAATCACCTTTGCGCCCGCCAAGCGTGTTGGGCTCGACCTCGACGAACATCTGGCGCAGGATCGGATCTATCGTGATCAGGCGGTCACGCGCGTCCTTGCGCACTACCTGCCGGTGCCGGGCGCTCTCGGGCGGCACAGTCACCAGGACATCGCCGGTGATGCAAGCGGCGCAAGACAAGCGGTAATGGACAAATGATGATTGATGATTGGTAAGCGAGGAGGGATGTTTGGCAAAGTAGCGCGCTTCGTCCTCGCCCATCGGCGTGATGTGATCGAGCGAGGAAGCGATGCTGTATTTGGGGAACTGGCCGCTCTCGATGATGACCTTGCACTTGCCGCAGGTTTGTCGCCCGCCGCAGATGCTATCTATATCCACGCCAAGCTGGCGCGCAGCGTCGAGCAGCGTGGTGCCTTCAGCCACGCGCCCTTGCCGGCCAGAGGGCTGGAAGACGAGGCGATGCGTGTTCTGTGTCATGAACAGGGATCGAGGGGTCAGGGGGTAGTTCCCTGTTGACCGTTCTTCCACGCCATGTATTTCTTTGCGATCTCAACCGCCGTCGCCGCATCGCGGCCATAGGCATCGGCTTCGATCTCCTCGGCAAACGCCTCACTCACCGGCGCACCGCCCACCATCACGAACACCTGGTTGCGCAGGCCTTCGTCCTTCAATGCCTGAATCACCACTTTCATGTAGGGCATAGTCGTGGTCAGCAGCGCACTCATGCCCACGATATCGGCATGGTGTTCTTTGACCGCTGCGACAAATTTATCGGCGTCGTTGTTGACACCCAGATTGATCACCTCGAAGCCAGCGCCCTCCATCATCATGCTGACCAGGTTCTTGCCAATGTCATGAATGTCGCCTTTGACTGTGCCGATCACCATCGTGCCGATGCGCGGCGCGCCGGTCTGCGTGAGCAGCGGGCGCAGGATCTCCATCCCTGCTTTCATCGCGTTGGCTGCCATCAACACCTCGGGCACGAACAACACGCCGTCACGGAAATCCACGCCGACGATGTCCATGCCGGCTACCAGGCCTTTGGCCAGCACCTCGGTTGGGCTGTAGCCGCGCGCAAGCGCCTCTTTCGTCTCCTCGACCACCTCATCCTTTAGCCCATCGTAGAGGTCGTCTTGCATCTGTAACCAGAGTTCTTCGTCGGGAAGGTCTTTGAAGTCCATTGTGCGCGACTCCTTCTAGCCTTGTATCTGCGTCGCCCGTCGTGCAGCGCGGCGAGCCTCTCGCTCGGCGCGGGCCGCTTCGGCAGCGGTTGCGCGCACGGCGGTGCCGCCCGCTTGCTGAGATTCCACTTCGCGCCGCGCTGCAATCCAGGCCATGCAATTACTGTCGTTGCCCATGAGCAAGTTAGCAGCCAGGATGGCGTTTTTGATCTCCGGCTCGATCGGGTTTGTGATAGCACACGGCATCCCGGCGGCGATGGCCATGCTGATGAAGGCAGCGTTCAGGATCAGCCGCCCCGGCAGGCCGAAGGAGATGTTGCTCGCGCCACACACAGTGTTGCAGCCTAGCTCCTCTCGGATCATGCGCACGAGGTCGAACACCATCTTCCCGGCGCCATGTACAGCGCCGGCCGGCATAGCCAGCGGATCAATAATCACATCCTCACGCGGGATGCCATAGCGTTCGGCACGCTCGACGATCTTCTTCGCCACCTTAAAGCGCTCGCGGATGTCGTATGAGATACCAGTTTCGTCGTTGCTGATACCGATGACGGCGGCCCGATGCTCGGCCACCATTGGCAACACCGACTCGAGCCGCTCCTCCTCGCCGGTCACTGAGTTTACCAGTGGCTTACCCTTCACGACTTCCAGACCCGCCTTGAGCGCTGCAATGACGGACGAGTCTATGCAGATCGGCACATCGGTGACAGACTGCACGACACGAATGGCCTCGGCCAGCAGCGCCGGCTCGTCGGCCAGCGGAATCCCGGCGTTCACGTCCAGGACATGCGCGCCGGCAGCTACTTGCGCAATCGCATCATCGCGCACACGGCTGAAATCGCCAGCAGCCATCTCCGCCGCCAGTTTCTTGCGGCCGGTCGGGTTGATACGCTCGCCAATGATGACGAACGGCCGGTTCGGGCCGATCACGACAGTCTTGGTGGGTGAAGAGAGGGTGGTTTCCATTCTCAATCTTCAGACAGAATGAACAGAATGAACAGAATGAACAGAATGAGCGGAATGGATAGAACCAGTATTTGGCACTTGGTTCGTCTTGTTCGTTTTATCCAGATCGCCACGCAGGCGGCGCGGCAGCAGCCCAGCGCGCTGGATCACTTCGGCGACGGCCTCTTCTTGACGATAGGCCATGACGTGCACGCCAGCTACACCCTCGATCTCGCGCACCTGCTGGATGATCTCGATGCAGATACGTTTACCTTCCTCCGCCTGTTGTGCTTTGGGCGTCTTGGCCATGCGTTGCATCACCGCATCGGGGATCCACACCCCCGGCACACGGTCGCGCATGAACTCAGCAGCTTTGTACGATCGAATCGGTCCAACACCGACAAGGATGTAAACGCGCTCGTGCAGGCCAAGGTCGCGCACGCGGCGCATGAACTGTTGCAAACGCGGCACGTCGAAGCAGTACTGCGTCTGGATGAACTCGGCGCCCGCGCGCACCTTCTTCTCCAGGCGCAGCGGCCGCCAATCGAGCGGCGGCGCAAAAGGGTTCTCCACGGCGCCCAGGAAGAACTGCGGCGGCATGCGCAACTTACGACCACTTAACAACACGCCGCGGTCGCGCATCATTCGGGCGATCTGCAACAGTTGGATCGAATCCAGGTCGAACACGCGCTTGGCTTCGGGCTGGTCGCCGGCCGAGACGTCATCACCGGTGATGCACAACACGTTTCGCACACCCATCGCCGCCGCACCCAGCAAGTCGCCTTGGATGGCGATGCGATTGCGGTCCCGGCAGCCCATTTGCAACACCGCTTCGTAGCCAGCGCGCGTCAGCAACGCGCAGCATCCCATGCTGCTCATATGGCAATTTGCGCCAGCACCATCGGTGGCGTTGATGGCATCGCACACCTCGGCCAGCACCAGCGCGTTCTGATACACGTCGTTCGGGTCAGCACTGTCCGGAGCATCCAGCTCGGCAGTGACGGCAAAGCGTCCCGAACGCAGCACACGCTCGAGACGCGAACGAGGCGGCATCATCAAGTCTTTCATCCCCACCCTTTTGGCGTCCGTGCGTCGCGCCCTTCGATCATGGTCACCCAGGCCGACTCACCTTGAAGCGCACGGTTGACCGGCGGCTGAATCACCTTGATATCGTCGGCGAAGATCAGCATCGCCTGGCTGCGTTCCCAAGCTTGCACCCATACGCACGGCATATCCGGGATCACCTCGCAATGACCGTTGGGCCGTACCCCGCCGCATGGCCCGTTGCGCAAGTTCTTTGGGCAATTCATCGGGCAGGTCATGCCGGTGCTGTGCAAGATGCATTGCCCGCACATCTGGCAATTGAACACCCAGCCCTTCAACACCTTTTCACTCCACACCATCAGCCTATCGGCGAGGCGCGAATGGATACGCTTCATCAAAGGATAGACTGTCGCAATGATGCGCTTGGAAAGAAGATAGACACGCTCCAGCCAGTGTGGACGATTCTTAAGCCACTCTGCGCCGGGCATACGCCGCGCCTCTTTCATACGAGCAACCATGGTCACACCCCATCTTGCACGACGTCACTCGCGCACCAAGCGACCGGCACGAATCTCGGCGCGGCGCTTCTCGACGAATTCATGCAGCGCCTCCCTCATCCCTTCATCGAGCGCTGGCGGCTGATACTCTTGCAACATGCGCTTCCAGACAGCGTTCGCGCGCTTATAGACATCCTCCGCACCCTCGCTCTCCCACTTCTCATAGTTGTCCATGTTGAATACGGCATGCTGGTAGAACGCCGTCTCGTAGTGGCGCATGGTGTGCTGCGAGCCGAGGAAATGATTACCGGGGCCAACTTCCTCATAGGCATCCCATGCAAAGTCCTCCTCATCCAGGCCGATGCCCTGCACGAACTTTGCCATCATGCCGCACATCTCCAGGTCCAGGATGAACTTCTCGTAACCGGCGATCAAGCCGCCCTCTAACCAACCAGCCGCGTGCAACACGAAGTTGACGCCTGCCTGTACCGTCGTCGTGAACGTGCTGGCGCTCTCGTAGCCGGCCTGCGCGTCGGGGATGCGCGACGCGGTAAAGTTGCCACCGCTGCGGTAAGGCAAGTTGTAATGGCGCGCCATCTGTGCGCCGGCGTAGAGCGCCAGATTGCCCTCCGGTGTGCCGAAGCAAGGCACACCACTCTTCAGGTCAATATTCGCCAGAAACGAACCGTAGATGCAGGGTGTTCCGGGGTTGAGCATTTGCGCATAGCAAATGCCGAACAGTGCCTCCGCGTTCTGCTGCGCCAGCGTAGCGGCCATGCTCACTGGCGACATCGCGCCGGCGATGAGGAAGGGCGTGATGAGCAGTGCCTGCTTCGCCTGCGCGTAGACCTCCAGCGCGCCGAACATGCGGTCGTCAAAGCGCAGCGGCGACGACGCATTAATGAGCGAGAGTACCGCGGGGCGCTCGCGGATCGCCTCTGCCCCGAAGACGATCTCGGCCATCGCCACCGTGTCGCGCGCATTCTCCTGATGCGTCACGCTGCCCATGAACGCCTTGTCGCTCAACGTGATATGCGCGAGCAGCATGTCGAGGTGGCGCTCCTTCACGTCTACATCGTTTGGCTCGCACAATGTGCCGCCGTCGTGATGCAAATGCTCGCTCATGTAAGTCAGGCGGACGAAATTGCAAAAGTCCTCGATGGTCGCCGGCTGCCGGCCACGGTCGAGGTCGAGCACGAACGGTGGGCCATACACCGGCGCAAAGACGGTATATCGTCCGCCGATAGGCGCATCCTTAGCCGGATTACGCGCACGCTGCACGAACGACGCAGGCGCCTGCCGGATGAAATGCAGCAGCGTGTCCTCGTCAATCTTCACTAGCTGGCCGTCGGACCGCTCCTCGACAATTGCACCGTGACGGCGGAAGGTCTCGGCAGCACGGGGATAGTCCACGATCAGGATGCCGATCTCCTTCAACAAGCGCATGGAGGCGCGATGGATTTTGTCCACACCCTCAGGAGACAATGCCTCGGTCGGCGGAAGCGCATTGACCAGCGGCTTGATCGCGTCAACGAAGGCGAAGCCGCGCTGGCGGCGGCGGGCGTCGCGTTCGCGTCGAGCGCGGCGTTCGGTGATAGGTGCAGTTGTCATGCCTCAACAATTAACCACGAAGCCCACGAAGTTGACGAAGGCTGTCGAGGAGCACTTCGCGTTGCTTGGTGACCTTCAGGGATAGATATCCCAGCTTCGCACTGATCGCGTCGGCTGTGTCTTTCGTCGGTTGGATCAAATGGCCAGCGTCTTGTTCCTTCGGCCAGCGAAAGGCCGGACCGAACAAACATACCGACGCCACAATACGCCCCGCATCGTCATAGATCGGCGCAGCCACGCCGACGATATCCGGATCGAACTCGCCGTCGGTCCAAGCGTAGCCTTTGCGTCGAATGGCGCGCAGCGCGCGGCGGAGCGCCGCCGGCGATGCAAGCGTCGTCGGGGTAAAGCGCTGCAACGGGTGCTGTAGATAACGTTCGATCTGAGCCGGGCTACGATGGGCCAGGTAGAGTTTGCCGTCGGAACATGCATGCAGTGGTAAGCGCTGCCCCACCCAACTGCGCACCTGCAGCGCGCGTGCCGCGTCAATTTGGTCCACATAGTGGGCATAGTCGCCATCCGGCACACAGAGCGTGAGCGTCTCGCCGGTAGCTTCGGCCAGTCCTTGCAAAAACGGGCGGGCCACGGCAACCAGGCTCCGCGCATAAGGCGCGTGCGAAACGAGGGAGATCAACGCCTGGCCGATCCGAAAACCGTCGCGATCGCCATTGCGCTCTACCGCGCCCACCGCCTCCAGCGTCGAGAGCATTCGCGAGACGGTACTCTTGGGCAGCGCGACACGCGCGACAATCTCGGACAGACCGGCACCCTCATCGCACGAGAGCGCCATCAGAATGTCGAACGCGCGTCGGACGGATTGAATTTCGGACATACCTGAGTCTCACGATACGGAACGATTCCGCATTGTGGAACCACATTAAAACGCAAAACTTAAACGACGTCAAATCCAACCATCAATCATGATGGCTGGGCCACGGATATGGTAGGCTTGGCTGCGATGCGAAAGCGAACGCGCCTGGTATGCGCCGGCTGGATCGCCGGTGCGTTTATCCTCGGCGCTTGTGCACAGCCCTCGTCCGAACTGCCCACCGCAACGCCCGGCGACATCCCGGTGACCGTTTACGCCACATCGCGCCCGGCTGCCGGCGTTCCTCCGACGGCTTCGCCCACTTCCTTACCGTCTGCACAAATCACGCAGGCGCCGCCTGCCATGCCGACGCCCGCGCCCACCGAGACGCCCTACCCTCTGCCGGAAATTTCGCTATCCGGCGAGGGTATCAACGTGGTAGACTACGGCAACGACAACCTTAAAGCGCTAGAGCCGCTTGGCTTTGGATGGGTTCAAGTCTTCAACCCGCCGGATCACCCGATCCCCAACTACAAGGTGCTATACCGCGTCTCATTGGGCGAAGCCATCAGCGGCGAGACGGCAGCGGTCAACGCCTGGGCCAACCGGCTGGAGAGCCTGGCCCGCGAACGGCGCGGCGTGATCAACGCTTATTCGATCGGCAACGAGGTCAACCTATCCCGCGAGTGGGGCGGTCGTCCGCCAGATCCATCCCTCTACGCCCGGCTGCTTGCCATTGCCTATGCGCGCATCAAGACCGCCGACCCAGACGCATTGGTGATCTCGGCCGGCATCGCACCCACAGGTGGCGACGGGGACGGTGCCATGGACGATTTGGCATACGCCCGCGCTTTGTTCGAGGCCGGCATCGCCAGCTATATGGACGGCTACGGATTCCATCCCTACGGCTTCGCTTACGAGCCGGAGCACGACCCCGACGATCCACAGGCACGCGGCTTGCTCTTCCGCCGCGCCGAGGCGCACCGCCGGCTGATGGAAGAATACGGCGCAGGCGACAAGCCGATGTGGGCAACCGAGTTCGGCTGGCTCATGGACCCGCGCGAGGAAGGGTTGACCTGTGCATGGCCGGAACTGGATTGGCAGCGGGTCTCGCGCAAACGTCAGGCGGAATACGTCGTGCGCGCCTTTGATTTCGCTCAAAAGCACTGGCCATGGATGGGTCCGATGTTTCTATGGAACTACGATTTCAGCCGCTCGGCGCAGTACCCCGACCCGTGCGAGCAGATGAAGTTCTTCTCGCTGCTCGATGCGCAGGGGAACGAGCGACTGGTGATGCAGGCGCTGCGCGCGGCGACGCGCAGGGAGCGATGAGCGATGTGCGGCCGTTACACTTTGACCACTGCCCCTGAACAGCTCATGGCGCGGTTCAACTTGACCGGCGCGGATTTCGTCGCCAGGCCGCGCTACAACATCGCGCCGACGCAGACTGTTGCCGTCGTATACGATGCGTCACCGCGCACACTATCGGCAGCGCGCTGGGGTTTAATCCCCTCATGGGCAAAAGACCCTGGCATCGGCGCGCGCATGATCAACGCACGCGCCGAGACGCTGGCAGAGAAGCCGGCCTTCCGCAATTTGCTCAAAAGGCGGCGCTGTCTGGTGTTGGCCGATAGCTTCTATGAGTGGCGCAAAAACCCGGACGGCTCGAAGACGCCGATGCGTGTGATGCTCGCATCCGAAGAACCATTCGCGCTGGCCGGGCTGTGGGATGCCTGGAAGACACCAGAGGGCGAGTGGCTGAGCACCTGCACGATCGTTACCACAGAACCGAACGTCCTGGTTGCGCCGCTACACGATCGCATGGCGGCTATTCTGCTGCCGGAGCACGAGGCGGACTGGCTCAGCCACGACCACGACGATACAATCTTCCTGCAGTCATTGCTTCAACCCTTCCCGGCAGAGCGCATGAAGTCCTATCCCGTTTCATCGCGGGTGAACAATGTCAAGAACGACGACCCCGCGCTGATCGAACCGGCAGCAGCGTGACCGCCAATCACTTCGCCTCGACCAGCGCCAGCATGCGATATGGCTCTGCTGCACCAAAGTCAATGTGCACGCGCAGGCGCCACACACCCGGCCTAGGGAAGAACGCACCGGAGACGACGTATGCGCCGTTGCGCTGCGGCACCATCGGATAGTCGCGACCCTCAACTTGCGTCGGCTCCGCGACGCTTAGCGTCGGCGTGATCGTCATCAAGCGCCCCGCCTTACGATCGAGCACCACTAGCGTCACAGTTGCCGGCGCGCCGGCGCGCGGCAGATACGGCTCGAGCTTGATGCTCAGCACGGCTGGCTCAATGATCTGAGTGCCCACCCCATCCGCACCCAACGGCACAGCGATGCTGTCCAGAGGAACCTGCAACTCGACAGCGCGCGCGACATCTCGTTGCATCTGCAGGCGGGCAAGCGCGATGCCCGCGACGAGTAGAAGCGATGCCGCAATCAGTGCGACGATCACCCAGCGCAGGGCGATTCTGGCCACGTCATTTCACCCGATCAGATACAGCACCGCGAACACGACCAGCCACACGCCAGTGATGAAATACCAATACATCGCCGTCGCCTGCACCAGTAAGCGGCGTTTGCTCGAAAAGTGGCCAAGCAGCGCGCGCACCAACACGACGCCCATCAAGACCACACCCACGAATACGCGTATGACATGGAAGAGGAGTAGGAAGGTGAATGTCGAGCCGTAGGCGCTGCCCTGGGCCAGCATGGCCAGATCGGTAAACTCCGCCGCCTGCACCGCCATGAAGAGCACGCCCAATGCGCCGGCCGATGCGATTCCCCTCACCAGTCCCTGGCGATCATTGTGGGCCAGAGCGCGATTGGCAAAGCAGACGGCAACCGTGCTGAGCAATGCAACGACAGTATTGAAGACGGCCGGCGCGATCGGCGGCGGCACGACGCCGGCCGGCGGCCATACATCGCTCGTGTTGCGCGTAAAAAACCAGGCCAGAAACAGGCCTAGGAAGAACGTGGATTCGGAGACGATGAAGAAACCGACACCCAACAGGCCAACGTTCTTCTGCCGAACCGGTGCGCCATCCGTAGCGCGGCTCGCCGGATGCACGCCGCGATCACGCAAAGTCACCTGCGCCATCGGATCCACCTCGTCTATCACTCGTGATCCGAGGTCACCGAGCTGGCGTTGACGATTTCATCGTAGAGCCAGGTGCCCAACCCGACGAGGACGCCAACGACGCCCAGGATGAGCATCACCGGGTGCAGCACAACGCCAAAAGCTGCCAGTGTCATGCCCGCTCCAAGGATGATGGGAGACAGGCTGGGTGCCGGCATATGCGGCTCATGCACCTCGGCATGATCATGGCCGGCGGTGCCTGCAGCAGGCTCAAGATATCCCTTCGCATCGCCAGTCGAGACAGCAACGGTAGGGGACGTGTTCCGAGTCGTTTCTTGCATGGTCATCTTGGTCTTGTGATGTCGAGAGGATCGTCACTTCACGCTGTAGATGCTCACCCAGAGCAGGCCGAGTGTAATGCCGATCGCCAACAGCCCAAAGCTGATCAGGGTCATCACGATCGCTTGTCGTTTTGCGCGCTTTGGAATCATCGTTTGGTTGCTGGTTGGTGTTCGCGAGTCGCTGGAAGCCGGTTGGTCAAAAGGCGACGCGATCTATCATCATCATCGCGAACAGGGCAAACAGATAGAGCAACGAGTACGCATATAGCCTGAGGGCGGCACGAGGCGTATGGTCATGATTCACACGCCAGGCCAACCACAAAAACCATGCCCCCAATGCTATCGCACCTAACAGGTAGACGCCACCCATCGCCCGAACCGGTGCCAACATCAACGTCAGCGCGACCATGCCGAACGCGTAGACAAGGATCTGGCGTGCGGTCTCGCCTTCACCGGCCACCACCGGCAACATCGGCACACCCGCTGCGGCATAGTCCTTGCGTTTGAGCAACGCCAGCGCCCAGAAGTGCGGGGGCGTCCAGTAGAACACGATGGCGAAGAGCACGAAAGCGGCCAACGAAAGCCGGCCACTGGCCGCCGCCCAGCCGATCATCGGTGGGATCGCCCCGGCTCCGCCACCAATCACGATGTTCTGCCATGTGCTGCGCTTCAGCCAGCGCGTGTAGATCACCGTGTAGTAGAAGAAGCCGATCACAGCCAGGAGCGCTGCCAGCCAGTTGACGAACAGGATGAAGATCACGAACGACAGACCGGCCAGCACGACACCGAATTTGAAAGCGCGGCGCGGCGGAACCCGGCCACTGGGCACGGGCCGCTTGCTCGTACGTCCCATAACCTGGTCAATGTCGCTGTCGTAGGCCATGTTCACCGCATTCGCTCCGCCGGCCATCAGATAGCCACCGATCAGCGTCCATGCGACGAGATACCATGGCGGCGCACCGGCAGGGGTGATGAACATGGCTGCCAGCGTGGTAAATAGCAGCAGTGAGATGACGCGCGGTTTGGTCAGCGCCACGTAATCGTTGATCGTTTGACGCCATGCCGGCAGAGGCTTCTTCGCCGTTTCCACAATCGTGACCGGCAGACGCTCGATCAGCATAGCCAGCGCAACTGCGCTTACCCACAACACAGCCGCCACCGCGTTGTGCAAGGTGGCCAGGATAGCCGGGCGGGTCAGTGCCACCATCAGCCAGCCCAGCACACCCACGGCTAGGAACGCAGCGATGAATACCCAACTCACGATCCGAAAGTGCGCATCCAAGCCGGCGCGCGCTTCCCGGCGCAGCAAGCGGCTCACCAATGAGAGCACAAGGAGCGCGAGCCCGAACACTGATGCACGATGCAGCCACTGCAGGAGCACCAGCGCCCCGCCATTCGGCAACCAGCCGCCATTGCAAATCGGGAAGGTTTGGCCGCACGCCATCGCCGCGCCGCTGCCGGAGACCAGCGCACCCGTCGTCAACGTGACGAACGTCGCGCCGACCAGCACGTGGATCGAGCGGCGGAAGCGCTGCAGCGGCGGGGTCGCCTCCGCCGGATCAGGCGCAGCCTTCGGATAGCGCACCTCTACATACATTCCAGCGATGCAACCAAGCGTGACCAGTTCAGCGATCAGGTGCAACGCCGAGATCAGCGGTTGCCGTGTCGGCCAGGGCTGCAGCACAACTAGCGCACCCAGCACAATCTGAATGCCTACCAGGACGAGCGATGCCAGGCTGAGTGCGAGCAACGCATGATCCAGATGACGTCGCCGGCGCAGACACACAGTAGCAATAGCGAGCAACGCAGCAGCGGTCAGCGCAGCCAATGCGCGATAGGCGACTTCGGCAAGCGCCCTTGCATCATCCAGAGGTAGCACTGCGTCGAAGCACAATGGCCAGTCGAGGCAGCATGGCCCATCACCCGAGATGCGCACCACGTTGCCCACCACCACCAACAGCGCCGTAACGATCAGCGCGGCCAGCGTCAGACGGCGCAACATCCTGGTTTCATCCGCCCACATACGATCACCCAAAGCGCGCTGCGCTCACGTGCGACCTTGCGATCAACTGCCATAGCCGGCGCTCAGCGTGTGTATGAGGACTCACCTCACGAGACGCTATCGGGCAGGCGACAGCAGTGCATTCACCTGCCCGGCGGATCATTTCAGACACGCACTCAGACATGAGGTGTGCGCATCCGCGCGTCGAACAGCGGGCGATCGCTCTCCACAGTCGGAATCTCGAGGAAGTTATATTCCGGCGGCGGAGATGCCACACTCCACTCCAACGTGTTGCCTTCCCAGGGATCATCACCGGCGGGCGCGCCCTGGCGCAGCTTGATGACATTGACAATGAAGACCAGCACCGAGAACGCCAGGACGAATGCCCCAATCGTGGCGATCAGGTTGCCCGCCTCCCAACCGCGGCCAGGGTCGTAGGTGGCGATGCGCCGCGGCATCCCTTGAAGGCCCAGGAAATGCATAGGGAAGAAGGTAACATTGAAGCCGATCAGCATGAGCCAGAAATGCAACTTGCCCAGCTTCTCGTCGAACATGCGGCCGGTGATCTTCGGCCCCCAATAATACAAGGCGGCGAAGATGCCGAACACGCTGCCGCCAAACAAGACGTAGTGAAAGTGCGCGACGACGAAGTACGAGTTGTGCACATACTGGTTGAGTGGGATCGCGGCTTGCATCACCCCGCTGATGCCACCGATTACGAACGTTGCCAAGAAGCCGATGCACATCAGCAATGGCGTTTTGAGGTTCAATGAGCCGCCCCACAGCGTCGCAATCCAGTTGAACACTTTCACGCCGGTCGGCACGGCGATCACCATCGTCGTGAACATGAAGAAACGCTCAATGGTCGGATCCACGCCGCTGACGAACATGTGATGCACCCACGTCGTGAAGCCTAGCAAGCCGATGAGGACGGTGCTGATCACGACTGCACGCAGACCAAAGAGCGGCCTGCGCGAGAACACGGGGATGATCTCGGAGATGATGCCCATTGCCGGCAGAATCATGATGTAGACGGCAGGATGCGAGTAGAACCAGAACATGTGCTGCCACAACTGCACCCGGTTGGTGGTGAAGAACTGCGTGTTGAAGTTGCGGTCGGCCACCAGCATGATCAGCGCGGCGGTGAGCACCGGCGTGGCCAGCAACACCATGCCGGCAGTAGTTGCCATCGCCCACACGAACATCGGGATGCGCCAGGCGGTCATGCCGGGCGCGCGCATGCTGTAGACGGTGACCAGGAAGTTCACCGCGCCCAGCGTCGAGCCAATGCCGAGCAGGATCACGCCGATCAACCAGATGTCCATGCCGATCGTCGGTGAGAACGATTTGGTCGAGTAGGGCACGTAGGCTGTCCACGCCGCGTCGGAACGTGCGCCAAAGAGAAAGCCGATCAGCATCACCAGGCCAGCGCCCAGGGTGATCCAAAAGCTAAACGCGTTCAGGCGTGGGAAGGCGACATCACGCGCGCCGATCATCAACGGCACAAAGTAGTTGCCGAACCCGCCCACCAGCATCGGAATGGTGAACAGGAAGATCATCACCGAGCCGTGCATAGTGAAGAGCTGGTTGTAGGTGTTCGGGTCCACGACCTGCAAGTTGGGCGCAGCCAACTGCAGCCGGATGAGCAGCGCCATCACGCCGGCGGCGATGAAGAACAAGAACGACATCACCATGTACATGACGCCGATCTTCTTGTGATCAACGGTCGCGAGCCAGCCGAGCACGCCGCTCTTGGCGCGGTCGCGAAGGGGAATCGGAATGCTGATGCTTGCCATTGGGTTCAAACTCGAGAGCAGCCACCAGGGCGAGACGGCCGCTCAACTCAGATTATTTCAGAGTCAGCAAATAGGCCACCAAATCTTCGATCTCTTGCGCCTTCAGATTCAAGTTGGGCATGGCTGTGCCGGGTTTGATCGCCTGCGGGTCGCGCAGCCACTTTGCCAGATTCTCAGCGTTGTTCTCGAACCCGTCGAGCTGGGCGATGGTGGGATAGCTGGCGAAGCGTGTCAATTCGCGGGGAGCAACGCGCCCCTGGGCTTTGGTGCCTTCAATGTAGTGACAGGCGATGCACGAACCATTCATGAAGATGTTCTTGCCGACTTCCGGATCGCCCGGACGAGCCGCAGCCGAGTTGGCCGCGGCCTGCCTGGCATACCATTCGTCGTATTCGGCCTGCGGCAGCGCCTTCACCCTGGAGATCATCCGAGCATGGGCCACACCACAATACACGTTGCACTGGCCGATGTAGTCACCGGGCGGCACATTGAACCAAACATAGGACATCTCGCCGGGGTTGACGTAGATCATCGGGCCGAGCTCCGGCATCCACCACGCATGAATGACGTCGGCGGCCGTCATATCCAGGCGAATGTTCTTGTTCGCTGGGACGACCAACTCTTCGCTTGCCGTCACGCCGTCGCCGCCGGGATACTTGTATTGCCATACCCACTGACGGCCGGTCACTTCGACCACCAAGTCCACCGGCTGCGCGCGCTCAACACGCTGGCGCGCCGCCACATCGTTGATGGCATGCACGTGGGCGACCGGATTGGACAACGTGCCGCGCGCCGTCATGCGGCCCAGGGTGTCTACCGAAAGCCCGAAGATCACGGCGACCAAAATGGCTGGGATAATCGTCCAGGCTAACTCGAGCGTGCGGCTGCCATGGATCTGCTGCGGCATCTCATCGGCGCTGCGCCGGCGGAATTTGACGGCTGAGTAGATGAGCAGACCTTCGACCAGCACGAATACGATCACCGCAAAGATGAGGATGACGTTGTAAAGATCGTTGATGAGTTCTGCGTCGTGCGTTACAGGAGGAACCATCACTACCTCATAAGTGTTCTGAACGCCGAAGATTCTAGCATAGGCACGCTTCTCGTCACGTGATCTTCAACAGTAGTGCGAGCATGACGTTCGACCCCATTACACTCTTAGTTAAGGCTCATGCCGTGCTCATATGCATTTGATCTGCGCCACCAGAATCAACTCGAAGAAGAATAGTCGAGGAGATGTTTGAACGACGGGTGAATGGCTTGCATCGGCGCGCCTTCCTGAGAACGGCTCTGATCGCTTCACCGGGCATCGCGCTTGCGGCATGCGCCTCTGCTGCGGCCCGCCCAGCCACGACGATCGAGCCTGCGCCTATCATCCCGCCGGCGACGGGCGCCGACCCCACCGGCGCGCCCGAAGACGAAGCCGCAACAGTTCGATCGGCACGAGCAGATGCAGCGCCTCTCATGCTGCCGCCAACGCCCGCCTGCGGCGACGACGAGCCTACGCCGCCTCAGACTGCCGGACCGTTCTACACTCCCAACACGCCGCAGCGCAGTTCCTTCCTGGAGCCCGGGATCGACGGCACACGAATGATCGCCACCGGTTATGTGCTCGACACGGCATGCCAGCCCATCCCCGGTGCAATGCTCGACTTCTGGCACTGCGACGCCTCAGGCGTATATGACAACGTCGGCTACAAGCTACGCGGGCACTTCTTTGCCGATGGCGCCGGGCGGTACGCGCTCGAGACGATCCGGCCGGGCATCTACCCAGGCCGCACACGCCACTTTCACGTGCGCGTTCAAGCGCCGAACCAACCCGTGCTCACCACTCAGCTCTACTTCCCAGGCGAAGCGTTGAATGCGCGAGACCGACTCTTCCGTCCGGAATGCCTGATGGAAGTGCGCGACAACGCCGACGGCAGCAAGACTGGCCTCTTCAATTTCGTCCTCGAGCTGCGCTAACCATTACGGGTAGGCGACGGCAATGCCATCGCCTACTTCTCACCCGTGTTGGAAGCTTAGCTCGCTCGTGGTCTTCCTGCAGGCAAGGAGAGGTCTCACCCCTTAGCCCTTAGCGAGAAATGCACCCACCTTGCGGGGCGGCACATATGGACTCCACCAGGTAAGTGCCGGCAAAGTGCGTATTTTGCGCACAAAACTCAGGCCAACCCGTTGACTTTTAGCGCAAGACGTGTAGAATCTAATCATCCGAATCATCGGATGAATTATATTGTTTTGATTTATCACCACTCACAATCATGTTGCGAGGCATCGAATCTGACCTGCTGGAATACATCATCGCGAACGACTTGCAGGCGGGAGACCGACTGCCGCCGCTGGAAGAGCTGAGCGCTGAGCTGCAGATCAGCATCGGTAAGCTCCGCGAACAGCTCGAGGTAGCGCGAACGCTCGGCCTGGTAGAGGTCAAGCCGCGCACCGGCATCCGCGTCAGCCCTTTTAGCTTCCTACCCGCCGTCCGCTTTAGCCTGCTCTACGCGCTGGCACAGAACCGCAAACTCTTCGACGCTTTCAGCGAACTGCGCAACCACATCGAATTCGCCTTCTTCCACGAAGCGGTTTCGCTGCTGACAGACGAGGACTCCGCTCACCTGAAGTCGCTGATCGAGCAGGCATTTGCCAAGCTAGAAGAACACCCGCCGCGCATCCCCCACGAAGAACACCGCGAGCTGCACCTGACGATCTATCGCCGCCTCGACAACCCCTTCGTCAAAGGTCTGCTGGAAGCCTACTGGGACGGCTACGAAGCCGAGGGGCTGAGCGTGTTCTCCGACTACGACTATCTTCATGAAGTGTGGACCTATCACGAGGGGATCGTCAACGCGATCGTCGCCGGCGATGTGGACGAAGCCTACCGGCTGTTGGTGCAGCACACCAAGCTGCTGCAAAAGCGACCGAAGGCGCGCACGTTGCGCAGCCGGGTGAATGGCGATGCCCTGGCGTCGGAGAGCAAAACGATCGCCCAACAGCCCATTACCGCTAGATGAACTTCAACGCCCGGCGGCAAAGTTGCCGGGCGCAGGTATAGCTAATGAGTTTGAACGAACCCGAGACGGTTCAGGAGATGAAAATGCTGAGAGACCTTACCGCACCTGTCAACGCAGCACCTGCAACACCCTACCCTGCACGAGATACAAGTGCATCGCTCTTGCAACGCGAACCCATCGTGAACGACTTCGCCATCACCGCCGCCACGAAGAACGGCTCCGGCAGCCAGACATCCAACGCGATTCTGCTGCGCGCCCTTTTCAAGATGGGCATCCCGGTCAGCGGCAAGAATCTCTTTCCATCCAACATCCAGGGCCGGCCGACGTGGTACACCATCCGGTTGAGCAAGGACGGCTACCTAGCCCGCCGCGAAACGACCGAGGTCATGATCGTGCTGAACCCGGATACGATCCTGGAAGACCACCAGAACACCGCGCCGGGCGGCGTGTTCATGTATGCCGACGACATTAAGCTGCCGGTGCAGCGCAGCGACCTGCACTACTACGCCATTCCGGTCAAGGAGATGGCGCGCCAGCACGAGTCCGATCCTAAGCTGCGCACCTACGTGGCCAACATGGTGTATGTCGGCGCGATCGCCCAGTTGCTCGGCATTGACCTGGACGAGATCGAAGCCGCGCTGATGTTCCACTTCAGAGGCAAGGCCAAGCCGGTGCAGAGCAATATGAAGGTGGTGCGCGCCGCAGCCGCCTGGGCCGCCGAGCACTTGATCAAGACCGATCCCTACCGCGTGGAGCGCATGGATAAGACCAAGGGCCAGATCATGATTGACGGCAACACTGCCGCTGCGCTCGGCGCGATCTATGGCGGCGTGGGGTTCGCCGCATGGTATCCCATCACGCCGGCCACCAGCCTGGCCGACGCCTTGAACGAATATCTGCCCAAACTGCGGATTGACCCCGAAACCCAAGCGCCGACCTATGCGGTCGTCCAGGCCGAAGACGAACTGGCGGCATTAGGCATGGTCATGGGCGCCGGATGGGCCGGCGCGCGGGCGATGACTTCCACCAGCGGTCCCGGCATCTCGCTGATGGCCGAGTTCACCGGCCTGGGCTACTTCGCCGAGATCCCGGCGGTGATCTGGGACGTGCAGCGCATGGGGCCGGCCACCGGCCTGCCCACCCGCGTCTCGCAAGGCGACATCATCGCCGCCTACTGGCTCGGCCACGGCGACACCAAGCATCCGGTGCTGCTGCCCGGCTCGGTCTATGAATGCTTCGAGTTCGGTTGGCGCGCTTTCGACCTAGCCGAGCGTCTGCAGACGCCGATCTTCGTGCTGAGCGACCTGGACCTGGGCATGAACCAGTGGATGAGCAAGCCGTTCGACTACCCAGAGGAGCCGATGGATCGCGGCAAGGTGCTCACCGAGGAACAAGTCAACACCGCACGCGGCTTCGCGCGCTACAAGGACGTGGACGGCGACGGCATCGGCTGGCGTACGCTGCCGGGCAACGAAAGCCCCTTCGCCGCCTACTTCACCCGTGGGTCCGGCCACAACGAGCGCGCCATGCTCTCGGAGCGCGCCGACGACTGGGAGAACAACATGGATCGCCTGGCGCGCAAGTTCGAGACGGCCCGCAAGTTGATGCCGCCCCCGGTGATTGACATGGTCGAGGGTGCAGAGATCGGGATCATCGGCTTCGGCTCAACCGACCCGGCCATCCAGGAGGCGCGCGCCATGCTGGAGGCCAAAGGCATTCGCGCTTCGTATCTGCGCCTGCGCGCGCTGCCGATGAACGAGGACGTGACGATGTTCCTGGCGTCGCACAAGCGCATCTACGTGGTCGAACTGAACAGCGACGCGCAACTGTGCCAACTGCTGCGCCTGCACTCACCCAAAGACGCCGAGAAAGTGCATCCGGCCAATCACAACGACGGCTTGCCGCTAACGGCGCACTGGATCACCGAGGAGATTCTGTATCAGGAGACGCGACATTGAGCCTGGCCTGCGCGCTGTGCCGCAACACAGTGCGACGTCGCCAGCAGGAGAAACAACCATGACAACCGTCAAGAATGGAAGCATCGCTAGGAACGGCGCTCAAGCAACCGCAGCACACGGCACTCAGCCCAAGGTGTCGGTCGCGAGCGCATCTGGCGTGAACATCATCGGCCTGGCGAAGGCCGACTACAAAGGCCTGGAATCTACGCTGTGCAACGGCTGCGGGCACGACTCGATCTCGTCACAGATCATCACCGCATGCTACGAGCTGGGCGTGAAGCCCGAGCACATCGTCAAATTCAGCGGCATCGGCTGCAGCAGCAAATCGCCGGCCTACTTCATGAGCCGGTCGTTCGGCTTCAACGCGCTGCATGGCCGCATGCCGTCGGTGGCGCAAGGCGCGCTGATGGCGAACCATAGGCTGCAGGGCCTGGGCGTCAGCGGCGACGGCGACACCGGCAGCATCGGCCTCGGTCAATTCATGCACCTCATCCGCCGCAACCTGCGCATGGTCTACATCATCGAGAACAACGGCGTGTATGGCCTGACCAAAGGCCAGTTCTCGGCCACCGCCGACGTAGGTCAGGAGCTCAAGCACGCCGGCCGCAACGAGTTCCCACCGATCGACCTGTGCCGCGCCGCAATCGTGGCCGACTGCGGGTTCGTCGCCCGGTCATTTGCCGGCGATCCCAAGCAAGTCGTGATGTTGCTCAAGGCCGCGCTCAGCCATCGCGGCACCGCCGTGCTCGACATCATCAGCCCGTGCGTCACGTTCAACAACCGCGACGACAGCACCAAGAGCTACACCTGGGGCAAGGCGCACGACGAACGCATCAACGATTTCGGCTTCGTCATGTCGCAGGAAGAGATTCGCGTGGACTACGCCGAGGGCGAGACAAAAGAAGTTGAGCTATTCGACGGCTCGAGGATCGTCCTGAAGAAGCTGGACGGCAGCCACGATCCGACGGACAAACAAGCCGCCCTGCGTTTGCTTACCGAGGCGCACGACAATCAACTGTTCGTCACCGGCCTGCTTTACATTAACAGCGAGCGGCCCAACTTGGCCGAGACGTATCACCTGGTCAAGCCGATCGCTTCGTATCAGCAGGACAAGCTGCGGCCTTCCCGCGAGAGCTTGCAAAAGATCATCAGCGCCATGTATTGATTGCGCTCCCGCGATGAGTTGCGCGCAAGCAGCGCGCGTCAGATTTCCATACCCGCAACAGGTCAGACCTTTTGCAACAGTCTGACCTGTTTTTTATTAGCCCCACCCGGAATTGCATCAATCATCAGCCATGCTCAGTGACCCCTTCCGGGAATTAGCCCCTCACTGACAGCAGATTTAAGGTTCGATGTCGGCTAACCCACCAACACACTTTCAACGTGCCATTCGCCAAATCCATCTCCCACATGCGAACCTTCCATCGCGTTATCGCCCGAAACCTTCTTCCACCAATCTATGATTTCAGAGAAGGGTCACCACAAGGCCCGACAATCTGCGTGTTCTAATCTTCGGGTCACCTAGTTTCGAGTTTAACTATATGCGCGGCTATGACAAACGCAACTGCCTTGCTCGAAGACATCTTCACCTTCCTGTGCTTCCTGCAGGCCGACGACATTCGCCCGCGCGGATCACGCTTTCTGCACCCCACCGAGATGGGGAAGCACTGCCTCACAAGCGCAGGAGGCTCAATGACCATCGGCGACCCTGCGGCCCGGGTGCATCGCGTCGGGGCGCGCGTCGCGCCGGCCGTCACGATCGAACACAACGGCAACTTTCTGGCTGCGCCCGGCGCGCCCTGGGCGGCGCTCTACGAGCCTATGCACCTATGCCGATCTGATTGCCGTATATCCTCGACGACGCTACCGTCTGTCCCAGGATCGTGTGCGTCGCGCGCTATCTCCCGGCGTGCCGCCGGAACAGATCATCGGCGCACTGGAAGGCATGACCGGCGACGCGCTACCACCGGCGATTGGCGATGCCATCCATGAATGGGCGCGGGCGTTTGGCCGGTTGCGCGTGCACCGCGCAGCGCTGATCGAAGCGCGCGACGCACAGTTGTGGGCCGATCTGCTATGCCAACGCGGCATCCGCGCGTGCATCCGCCCCCTTTCGGCGCGCGTCGCCGCCATCAAGCCCGGCAAGGTGCAAACGTTGATTCGACGGCTGGGAACGGCGCGGGCTATCACCGCACGTCGCGCTGGCGCCCTGACCCGATGCACCGCGCCTGCGGCAACTTTCGGCGCCGGCCCAGCTCTACCTGGCCGTGCGGCTGTGCCACCGGTTGGCCGGCATGATGCCGGCGCACATGCTGCCACCCTACGCGTTGGCCCTCGATCTCGAACAGCAGATCGAGCCGCATGAGGTCGAAGCAGTCGCCGCACTAATGGAGACGATCACCGATCGAGCCGCAACGACGAGGCGCGGCAGGCCGATCTGGATGACGTGTTGAACGCAGCAGCGGCCGCCCTGGCCGAGCACAGCTCAATGGACATTTGCTATCGCGGCCGCAATGACAAGGCTGCCTCAAGGCGACGGATCGAACCACGCCGGCTGGAGTGGCATTCAGGCACCGCCTACGTGATCGCGTGGTGTCAGGCCATCTCGGCGTCTAGTCGCGGCAAAGCTTCGGCGATTCCGCGCTGGAGCGGATCGGTGTGGATGACCACAACTTCCTCAAAGATCAAATCGGGGTCACGGGCGAACAGCTCATCGAGCGCGATGGTCACCACCTGCGGCTCGGTACCCAAGGTGGCAACGAAGGCAGTCTGGCAAGCATGCTTGAGCATCGGCGGGTGGTCGAGGGTTACAGGTTGCAGGTTACGGGTTGACGGTCGCCAGACATCAGTCGTGAATCAGCCATCCGACCAACCGGCCGGGCGGACAGTCTGGCCCATGCCCTGGGTGGTCTTGCGGCCGGTGCCGCAGAAGAAGGCATAGTCAGCCAGGCAGTTGAGCACGGCCACGGCATCGTTCGGGAGATCAGCGAGATCGACGATGGCGTACTGCACCTTGCCGATGCAACCGATCTGCAGGCCATCGGGAAGGCGCATCGGCTCGCTGTGCACATCAAAGCGCGAGACGGCGACCGAACGGCGCAGCCAGTCCAGCCAGTCGTCGAGGATGGTCAAGCGCGCCAGCGCAAAGGCGTTCCAGCGCCGGCGATAGCTGTCGAACACCAGCTCGGGATCGGGCAGCGGATAGTCCATGCCCCCGGAGCGAAAGCTCATCGGCGTACGGAAGTGCAGGATGACCTGGTGGTCGCGGGCGGCATCGGTCAGCAGGCGATCGTATTCAGCGATGACGATAGAGATGTCGCCGGCCAGAGGGGCAGACGACGGTCGAGGATATCCACCTCTGGCCGGGCGCGGATGCCGGCTTCGAGTAGCTCGAGCAAGCCTTCTTGCAGCAACGTGATGCGGAATGACGCCCAACTGCGAGCCACGAACAAGGGGAGACGGTGAACGGCTTAGGGCCGTCGGCGTCGTCGAGCGCGTGGGCGTGCGCAGGGTCACTGGCCTCCAACCAGCGGAAAAAGTTGGCATGCAAAGCGGGCACGGCGTTACGAGGCAGCCGTTCGGCGGCTTGCCGGCTAAGAGGAAGTTCGAGCGAGGCAGGCACGCAAGGCCTATTGTATGTGCAGAACGCCGCGAACAAACAGTGGAGAAAACTGAGGGATTCGCGCTCACCACATGAAGCAAAAACCCCGGCTGTATCCTAGCCGGGGGTTCTCGACGCTCACGTTGATAAGCGCTCAGGCGCTCAACTGCTGACGCATGGCGTTGACTTTACTCGACACGCTGTCGTCAATCACCTTGTCACCCACGCGGACCACCAGGCCGCCCAGGATGGACGGGTCCACATCGAACGTGATGTTTTCTATCGCGCCGATTTGCTTCGACAGGTCAGCCTTCACACGCGACTGTTCTTCGGCCGTGAGCGGCAGCGCGCTGGTGACGACAACGGGCGCACCATCCACCGAGACGCCGGCAATCTTGGCCGCCGGCACCTTGCTGAAGAAGTCGTTGATCAACGCCTTCTGACGATTCGCATCGAGCGATTCGCCGACGAGCTTGTTCGTCGCCGCCATGACGAGGGCGACGATCTGGTTGCGTGAGTCGGCTAGGAGCTGGTTGCGCTCGGCCTGCGCGTCAATGCGTGCTTGCTGACGCAGGCGCTCAATTTCGGCTTGCGCCTCCTGCCGGATGCGCTGCGCCTCTTGCTGTGCGGCGTTCACCGCTTCGGCGCGAATCTTCTGCGCTTCGGCAGCGGCCTCGTTCAACTTGGACTGATAATCCTTCTCGACATTCGCCAGGCGCTCATCGGCCAGGCGCGCGTTCTCCAGGCTCTCCTCGATGCGCTTGCGTCGCGCCTCCAGGTTGCGCAGCACCGGCCGGATCACCATGCCGGTCAGGAAGTACATGATCAGCAAGAAGTTGATGAGCTGCGCCAGGAACTGCACCAGGTTGATGCCCAATCCTTCGAGCGGGTTGGCGCCGCCACCTTCCGCTGCCACACGTGCAATTGCGAGAAACGACAACACGGTTACCTCCGATGCGCTGCGCCTAGCCGCTGAAGGCGAACAACAGCAGGAACGAAATCACGAGCGCGAAGATGGCGAGCGACTCCGCGAACGCAATCACCAGGATCATGTAGGTTTGGAGCGTCGAGGTCACTTCGGGATTGCGGCCGATCGAGATCAGCGCGCCGAGTCCCGCCAGCCCAATCCCGATACCGGGGCCGATCATGCCGGCGCCGCCGGCGATGCCCGCGCCAATCGCTTTGCCCAAAACGAGTGCTGCTTCTGGTTCCATTCTGCTTACTCCTCAGTGTGTCTGTGGTTTGTAAATCTGTGTCAGTGAACTTGGCAATTCGGTAATGCGTTATCACCCGCATCAGTGCTCGCCGTGCGCCACGGCCA
Organism: uncultured Anaerolineae bacterium; assembly: GCA_937959265.1. Classification (GTDB taxonomy): domain Bacteria; phylum Chloroflexota; class Anaerolineae; order J036; family Brachytrichaceae; genus JAAFGM01. Next base: position 50,673 of record CALGMA010000037.1, read on the forward strand.
GCGAGGTGAACACGGTGATCAACATCATGAACACGAAGGCTTGAATCACGGCGATCGCAAACTCTAAGCCGTAGAAGACGGTGGGCAACAAGACCGGGAGAATAGACGCCATCACGAAGACGAGCACCGTCCCAGCGAACATGTTGCCGAAAAGTCGGAACGAGAACGACACGATGCGGATAAACTCGGAGATCAACTCGAGCGGGCCGACCAGGCCGGCCTGGATGTTACCCACCAAGCCCTGCATCATGCCCTGATGCGCGCGCCGCCAGGCATCCACCTGGATGAAGCGGCTGAAGTAATGGATACCGTTGGCGCGGATGCCCTGATATTCGATGAACAGGAAGGCGAGCACCGCCAAAGCCAGCGTCGTGCTAAGCGAAGAGGTCGGACGGCGCAGGAAGGGGATGAGCGCGGCTCCGGCGTTCGGATCTGTGCCGCCGGCCATCGCCGGAGCAGCCTGCACGTCGCTGGTCAGCACAGCCATTTCGGCGCCGTCGTCAACCGCCATGCCTTCGGCCTGCTCGAGCGTGTAGCCGCACGACTCAGCAAAGCCCTTGGCCTTGTCCACTTCGTAGCCGGTGATCAACCACACGCCACCTGTTTTGACAGCGCAGAAACCGCGCAGGTTGGCCGGCGCAGCTTCCATCTTGCCGACGGACTCGTGGCCGGGCAGCAACTCGAAGAAGCCGGCGATCATGATGAAGGTGAAGATCGAGATCGCAATCGGCGCCACCACCTTCGCGCGCGAGCCGAGCGTAGGCACGAGGTAGTTGTTGTAAAGGAACTCGACGAACGTCTCCCACGCGCGCGCAAACCAGTTGGTTCCGGTGAGCGTGTTGCGCAAGCCACGCGCGCCCAGCAATGCCAGCACGATGATCACGGCGTCCACGATCAGCGTCGTGAACAACGTGTTGTGCAGCCAATCCGGGCCGAGCGGCTCCGAAGGCACGACGATGTTGGGGATGAACGTCTTGAACGGCACAGCCAAACCGTTGATATTCAACGTGAAGCTGCTGAGCAAGAGGCCGGCCACGATGGCCAGGGCCAGGATGACGAGGAACTTCAACCCTTTCATATCGTTACAGTTTCAAAACTCATTGAATCTCGCGTTGTAGCTAGTGTGCGTCGTTGAATGTGACGGCCGGCGCGCCCTGCGCATCCGTCGTGCTATTGGCGTTGGTGCGCTGCGATTCCATCCAGTCCAGGTAAGCCTGCCGGGAGCGTTTGACCGTCCGCATGGCCATCCGGTAGGTCACGAACACCGAGAGGATCGCGCCGAGGATCGGCAGGCTGAGAGTCAACAGTGGGCGTGTGTCGAACTGGCGGTCGAGCATGACGCCGAGGAATACACCCCCGATCATGAGTGCGCCGTTGATCAATGCAATCTGGACGGCCATTGCAGCGATGATCTGTGGTGGAAATGCCTTGAGGAAGATGATGAACGGCGACTCGCGTTTGGGGCTATGCATCTTGCGGCTCCGATTTTAGCATGCGTGACTTTTCGACTTCCCCCCCATTCCACCCTGGCGAGGAGGGATTGGATTCACCTCAACCCGGAAAGAACGCCTGCGCCGCCTCGACGGCCAGGTTCCAGAACGGCGGCGAGACGACGGTCAACAGCGCGATGGCGACAGCAGTGAGCAACACCACGACACCGGTCGGCACAGGCACATAGAACGGCTGGGCGTCGCGTTCGGTGCGTTCCACATACATCGCGCGCACCACGTTCAAGTAATACACGACCGACACCAGCACCATGATGATAGCGATGACGACCAGAGTGACCAGGTTGACGCCGACGGCCGGCGCGAAGATCAGCAATTTGGCGACAAAGCCGACCAGCGGGGGCGCACCCAGCAGGCTGACCAGGGCCGCCGTCATGCCCAACGCGAGATAGGGCGCGCGCCGGCCCAGCCCGTTGAAGTGCTGGATGTCGTCCCCGCCCACGCGCTCGGAGACGAGGCCGACGACGGCGAAGGCGCAGATGTTAGTGAGCATGTAGGTGGCAATGTAGAAGATCACCGCCGCCAGCGCATCAGCGCGGTTGAACTGGTTGGCAGCCAGCGCCGTCACGCCGACGAGGATGTAGCCGGCCTGCGCAACGCTGGAATAGGCCAGCATGCGCTTGACGTTGTTCTGCACCAGCGCCAGCAGGCCGCCGACGACCATGGTCAGGATGGCGAGCGGCTGCATGAGCGCCGCCCAGGTCAGCGATGCCTCCGACGTGCCGGGTGGCAGCGTGTAGAACAAGAAGCGCATCAGGATGGCGAAGCCGGCCGCCTTCGACGCGGTGCTGATGTAGCCGGAGACCGGCGTCGGCGCGCCCTGATACACGTCCGGCGCCCAGAAGTGGAACGGAAAAGCCGATGTCTTGAAGGCGAACCCGACCAGCACGAGCAAAGCAGCAAAGGATACCGGCACGCGCAGATCGGGATTGAGCAGCGCGCGGGCGATGGCCTGATAGCTGGTGTTGCCGCCGCTCAAGCCGTAGAACAGGCTGAGGCCGAACAACATCACTGCCGAGGTGACCGCGCCAAAGATGAAATACTTCATGCCGGCCTCGGCGCTCAGTTTGTTGCCGCGGTAGAAGCCGGCCAGCAGGTACAACGACAGGCTCGACGACTCGGTGGCCAGAAACAACATGATCAGATCGTTCGCGCCGGCCATTAGCGACATGGCAATTGTCGTAAAGATGATGATGGCGTAGTACTCACTGCCGATCCGCATCGAGCGGAAGTCAATCGAGACCAGGCAGGTGAGCGCGCCGGCGGCGATGAAGATGACGCGGAAGACGAACGTATACAGGTCGTTGCGAATCATGCCGCCAAGGATGGTCTGCGATTCGGCCGGCCGGCTGGCGATTGCAACAACCAGGATGACGATCATGCCGATGGCCGCCGTCACGCCCAGGGTGCGTCGCTTGAGCGACCGCCCAGAGACCAGGTCGAGCGCCAGCACGACCATGGACCACAGCAGCAACAAAATCTCCGGCAGGATGCCGAGAAACTCGGCGGGGTTGAACTCTACGAAAGAACCACCCATATTTTCGAGCTATGAGCTATGAACGGTGCTTGACCGCTCCAACTCAAATCCTAGAACTATCCCGTCGCGGTCAGGCCGCGAATGATCGCTTGCACGCCGGCATTGACCACCGACATGACTGTGTTCGGCAGCACGCCGACGACGATGAGCACCGCACACATCAACACAATAGCCGTCTTTTCCAGCGCGTCGAGGCGAGGCAGCTTTTGCAGCTCCATGTCCTGCGGCTCGCTGAAGTACACCCGGCCGGCCACGCGCAACGTCCAGGCGGCGTTGACGACGATGACGACGATGCTGGCCACGGCTACGACGGCGTACCAACCGTTCGTCGCGCCCGCGAACATCGCGCTTGGCGTGGCTGAGGCGTTCCACAGGCCCATGAAGATTTGCAACTCGGCCGGGAAGCCCGGTAAGCCGGGCATGCCCATCAGCGTAAGCGCGCCAATGACGAAGCCGACGGCCGCCAGGGGCATCACCCGCACCAGCCCGTTCAGCTCGCGCACGTCGCGCAGGTGCGCGCGCTCGTAGATCATGCCGACCAGGGCGAACATCAGGCCGGTCATCACGCCGCCGGCGAACAGCTCCAACCCGGCGCCGTTCAGGCCGAGTTCGTTCAACGCGGCCAGGCCCAGCAGCACCAGGCCGAGGTGGCTGACCGACGAGAAGCCGATGATGTACTTGAGGTCAGTCTGCCGGAAGGCGATCAAGGCCGCGTAGATCAGGCCGGCCATGCACAGGAAGACGACCACCGGCATCCAGTATTTGGCGCCTTCGGGCAGCAGTTGGATGCCGATGCGCAGGCCGCAGTAGGCGCCGGTCGCTTTCAACACGCCGCCGTGCAACATCGAGACGGCGGTGGGCGCTGCGGCGTAACCATCGGGCGACCAGTTGTGCAACGGCCACAGGCTGGCCAGCACGCCGAAGCCGACGAAGATCGGCAAGAACCAGGTGCGCTGCAACTGAACGGACTGCTCAGGCGGCAGGTTGCGCACGCCGGCCTGAATGTCGAACCAGTCGAACGAATTGCCGGTCTGGAAGTAAATGGCCAACAGGCCGATGATCGCCACGAGCGAACCGACGAACAGGTAGATCGTCAGCTTCATCGCCGCGTATTCGCGCCGCTTGCTGCCCCAGCCGGCGATGAGCACATAGACCGGGAACAGCACCAGCTCGTAGAAGATGAGCAGCAGGAAGATGTCGAGCGCGATGAAGCTGCCGAACACGCCGGCCACGAGCAACAGCAAGAAGGCGAAATACTCGCGCGGGCGATCGGCGGAGCGCCATGAGACCAGCACGGCGCAGAACATGACGATGCCGGTCAATACAAGCTGCGGCGCGGAGAAGCCGTCTACGCCGACGTGATAGCCGATGCCGAATTCCGGTATCCAGGTCGTCTTCTCCTGGAACTGGAAGCCGCCGAGAGTGCGATCGTAGCCGAAGAACACGGCCAGCGAGAGCAGCAGTGAGACGAATGACGCCATGGCCGCGATGGTCTTGATCACATCCTCCCGATCGCGCGGCACGAGCAGGATGATGATCGCGCCGATGAGCGGCACGAGCATGATGAGGGTGAGGAACGGGACGTTCGTCATTGAGCTACCTTAACAACCCTTGCACGCCTACGTTGATCACATTGAGCGCCAGCGCCGGCCACACGCCCAGCACCAGCATCGCACCCATCAATGGGGCGATGCCGAGGATCTCGGCGAAGTTCATATCCGGCAGCGGATGATGCCGCCACGCTTCGCCCAGCGGCCCGTGCAGCACTTTCTGGATCGCCTTGAGGATGTAGATGCCGGTGATGAGCAAACCTGCCATCGAGAGGATGGTGAGCAGGGTATGCACCGACCACGCGCCGCGCGTGACCATGAACTCGCTCACAAACCCGGACAGGCCGGGCAACCCCAGCGAACCCATCGAGCAGAAGATGAGCACGGCGCCGTAGATCGGCATGATCGTCCACAGGCCGCCATACCGGGTCAGGTCGCGCGTGTGGGCACGTTCGTACACTACGCCGACCAGGGCGAACATGGCCGCCGAGGAGAGGCCATGCGTCACCATTTGCAGTACGGCGCCGCTGCCGGCGATGGTGGCGTCAATTTCGCGCACGGTGGAGTTGGGCGCCAGCGCCAGCCCCGCCGAGGCGATGCCCAGGGCCACAAAGCCCATGTGGTTGATGGACGAATAAGCGACCAGCCGCTTGAAATCGGTCTGCCCCCACGCGGCAAATGCCCCCAGCAAAATGCTCAGGAAGGCCAGCAAGGCCAGCAGCACGCTGTAGTTGAGCGGCGCGCCGAACACGCTCAGCCCGGGCAGCACCGGCTGCGAGAACACATCGGGGAAGAGCGGCATGACCAGCCGGAAGAAGCCGTAACCGCCGAGCTTGAGCAGAATGCCGGCCAGCATCATCGAGCCGCCGGTCGGCGCCTCGGTGTGCGCATCAGGCAGCCAGGTATGCAGCGGCCAGATCGGAATCTTCAACGCGAAGGCGATGCTGAACGCGATGAACGCAATCGCCTTCCAGACGGTCGGCTCCCAGCCGAAGAACGTCACTTGGTTGTTGCCGGTGAAGGGCCGGCCGAGCGACGATTCGAGATAGGTGAGGTCGAAGCTCTTGGAGGCCAAACCGATCACCTGGATTGCCAACAGCATCCCCAGGCTGGCGAACATGGTGTAGAGGATGAACTTGAAGGAGGCATAGCGCCGGTTTGCCCCACCCCACTGGCTGATGAGGAAGTACATCGGCACCAGGCTGACCTCGTAGAACAGGAAGAACAAGATGAGATCGAGCGCAATGAACACACCCAAGACCGTCGTCTGCAACAGGAAGAAGAGCGCGAAGTAAGCCTTCGGGTGGTGCTCGATGTTGAGCGAGAAGATCATCGCCAGCGGCGTGAGGAAGCAGGTGAGCACCACCAGTGGCAGGCTGATGCCGTCCACGCCCACTTTGTAGACCGAGTTGATCTGCGGGAACCAGACCATGCTCTCGAGGTACTGGTATCCGCCTTGGGCGCGGTCGTAGCCGGCCCACGCTGCGATCGAAAGCCCCAGCGGAATCAGGCTGAAGGCGATGGCCCCCCACTTGATCAGCCTGGTCTGACTGGATGGGGTGACCAACACCAGCAACATGCCCACCAGCGGCAGGTAGGTGATCACCGACAGCAGGTTTGTGCTCAATAGATTCATCGTTGTCGCCGTGAGACTGGAGACTTTTCAATCTCCCATCTCTAAATCCATACCCTCACTGAAACAGGAACAAGAAAAACACCAGAATCGCGATGACCATGATCAGGCCGGACAGCAGGTAGTTCTGCACTTGGCCGCTCTGCAGTTCGCGTCCCCAGTCACCCAGGCTGCGGAAGAAGCGGCCCACAGCATCGGAGAAGCCGGTAATCACGACGCGGTCGAACTCGGCAAAGCCCTGCGTCACGCGCGCGCCGAGGGCGTAACCGCCCTCCAGGATACGGTCTATCACGCCCTTGTCCACCACGCGCGAGTAGTTATCGGCGATGGCTTGCAGCGGATTGACGAAGATCTTGCGATACAGCTCGTCCCAGTACCAGCGATGATGGAGGAAGTTGAACACCGGCAGCTTCTCCACCGGATCGGTCTGGCCGGCCTGCAGCGGGTTGCGCGCATAGACGAACCAGCCGAGCGCCAGGCCGCCCAGCGCCACGCCGATCGAGAACAACACCGGCACGATGTTGAACGCCAGCGGCTCCGGCTTCTCCAGCAACATGCTGGCGATGAAGTTCTTCAACCAAAAGGCACCATCGCCCATCAGGGCGCCGAAGATCGGGAAATCCTTCGGAATGTTGATGAAGCCGATGAACAGCGCAAAGACGGCCAGGACGATCAGCGGGAAGGTCATCGAGGGGGCGCTTTCGGTCGCGTGCGCGGCCGCTTCGGTGCGCGGCTGGCCGAGGAAGGTCATGGCGATCTGGCGCATGGTATAGAACGCCGTCAGGAGCGCGCTGACCACCAACACCAGGAAGACCAGGGCCGCCAGCCCATCGCCTTTGACCAGGCCATGATAGTAAGCGTCAGCGAAGATCTCGTCTTTGCTCCAGAAGCCGGCGGTGATGAACGGGAAGCCAGCCAGCGCCAGGCCGCCGATCAAGAACGTGACGAATGTGATCGGCATGCGCGCGCGCAAACCGCCCATATTGCGCATGTCCTGCGGGTCGAATGCGTGCGCATCGCCGTCGGCAGGATCAGCGTGTTCGTCATGCCCATCATGCTCATCATGCCCGTGCTCCGAATGGCTCCCGTGGCCTGAATGATGGGCATGGCTCACGTGATGGTGCCCATGCTCCACGCCGTGGATGACCGAGCCGGAAGCCAGGAACAACAGTGCCTTGAAGAAAGCATGCGTCAGCAAGTGGAAGGCCGCCGCCACATACGCACCGATGCCGACCGCGGCGACCATGAAACCGAGCTGCGAGATGGTGGAGAAGGCCAGCACGCGCTTGATGTCGTATTGCGCCACGGCGATCGTCGCGCCCAGGAAGGCGGTGAACGCCCCGATGAGGCCGACGATGGTAAAGGCCGAGCTGTGTTCGCCCGAAGCTACCAGCAGCGGGAAGAAGCGCAACAACATGAAGATGCCGGCGCTCACCATCGTGGCAGCGTGGATCATGGCCGAGACCGGCGTCGGGCCTTCCATCGCGTCAGGCAACCACACATGCAGCGGCCACTGCGCGCTCTTGCCCACCGTGCCGCCGAAGATCAGAATGGCGATCAGCCCGGCCGCCGAGATGCCCAGCCCGAGCACTGCCGGCGTCGCTGCCAGTTCCTTCAGCACCTCTTCGCTATGCAGGATGGCGTGAAAGTTCAGTGTGCCGGTCTGGGCGTAGAGATACACCATGCCCAGCAGCAGCAACATGTCACCTACGCGCGTCGTCATGAAAGCCTTGACCGCCGCTTTATAGGCCGAGGGCTTCTGGTAGAAGAAGCCGATCAGCGAGTAGGAGCAAAAGCCCATCAGCTCCCAGAAGATGAATAGGGTGAGCAGGTTATCGCTGACCACCAGGCCCATCATCGAGCCGGCGAACAGGCTGAGGTAGGCAAAGAAGCGCGTGTAGCGTGGATCCGCCGACATGTAGCCGACGCTGTAGATAAAGATCAGCGTACAAGCCAGCGGCACCATGAACAGAAAGGTCGCGCCGAGCGGGTCCACGGCGACGCCGATGTTCAAGACCGTCTCGCCGGTGGGCAACCAACCGATCTGCCCGCCGATGGGCTTTTTGCCAAGGTCCTTCATCTGCCAGACGCTGAAGAACACGATGAACGACATCACCAGAGATGCGATCATCGCGAGCACGGCAATCGTCGAGCTAGTCTGGCGGTAGCGGTTGGTGAACAGCGCAATGACCGCAAACGCCAGGATCGGCGGCAGCGGCGCAAGCCAGAGTAATGTAGTCAGTGTTTCGTGCGACATGCTTCGATTGGTGTCGTTCGTGTCGGTGGCGTCTGTGGTGTCTTACGGCATCACAGCTTCATCCGATCCAGCTTCTCTGGGTCAATGCTGCGGGTGACGCGATAGACCGAAATAATCAGCGCAAGGCCGACAGCGGCTTCGGCAGCAGCGATCACGAGCACGAAGGCGGCGAAAGCCAGTCCACCGGACGATGCCGGCGCCAGATAGCGCCAGAAGGCCAGCAGATTGATGTTGGCAGCGTTCAGCATCAGCTCGACGCCCATTAGCAAAGCGATGGCATTCTTGCGCGCCAACGCGCCATACAGGCCGATGCAGAACAGCGCCGCCGATACGGCGAGATACCACCACAGCGGGATTCCGTTGAGCAGGTTTTGCATGATTCCTCAATCGAGAGCGCGCTTGAGTTTCAATGTTCGGCGGTCGAAGCCACCGCGCCTTCCGGCAACGGTGCAACATCCGGCATCATGCCAGCCCGTCGCATCGCTTCGGCTTCCTCAGCCGCTTCTTCGGCCTGACGCTGGTGATCTTCGATGACCTCGGCCGGCCGGCGCTGGCGTGCGACGAAGATTGCGCCGGCCAGCACCACATCCACCAGGAAGGCGATCAGCAAGAAGGGCAGCAGATACTGGTTCAAGTCCACCAGCGAGCGGCCGAAATCGGCGATGTAAGTCTCCGGCACAGCCGGAATCGGCTGGCCTGATGGCGTCCACGCGATGCCACCAACGTCGCGCGGGGAGGCGTTGCCGGCGAACAGGGAGACGACCGGCCAGCGTGCGACGTCAATCGTCGTGCGCAGCGGACCGAACAAGAGCAGCAGCACCAAGAAGATAATTCCCACGGTCACGGCAGCGGCGACGGCCTGCGAGTTGCGCGGCACCATGCCCTGCATGCCGCGTGTGAGCATGACGGCAAAGATGATCAAGATGGAGATTGCGCCGATGTAGATCAACACCTGTGCCACAGCGAACAGGCCGATGTCCAGCAGCACAAACAATCCGGCTACGCCGAAGAATGTCAGGATCAGCACCAGCGCCGCGCGAAAGAGGTTGCTGGTGGTGACGACGAAAATCGCCGACCCAAGGACGGCCAGGGTGATCACGATGAAGAGCACTTGATGGATCGTCATGATTTCCGAATTCGTAATCGGTCAACAGCGAATGGGCATTTCTTCACTGAGCATCACCTTCATGTGCTCACTGCTGCGATGTTCTCCGCCCGGCGTTGCTCGAGCACCGCTTCTTCCTGCAGGCGCATAATGCGCGCGCGTCGCGCTGCAACCATCAGTGAGCCAATCAGGATGAGCACGCTCGCTACGAACAAGATAGCCGCCTGCATGCCTGGCGTGACAAGAATGCCACCGCTGGCCTGCACCATCGCCGGGCTGGTCACGAAGAGCTTCATCAACACCATCATCACGACCAGGTGCACGATCGAAACCGGCACGAAGAACTTCCAGTTCAGGTTGTGCATCTGGTCCACGCGGATACGAGGCAGCGTGCCACGCAGCCACATGAAGACGAAGAACACAGCGGCTGCTTTGAGCAGCAACCAGATGTAGGGCGGCAGTAGCGGGCCGGCGTAGCCGCCCAGGAACAGCGTCGAGAATACGAACGCTACGGCCAGCGCATTCACGTATTCGCCCAGGAAGAACAGCGCGAACTTCATACCGCTGTACTCGACGTGGAAGCCGGCCACGATCTCCGACTCGGCCTCCAGTAGGTCGAACGGCGAGCGCGCCGTCTCGGCGATGCCGCTGATCAAGAAGACCAGCGCGCTGAGCGGGAAGAACACGATGAACGGGATGCCCGGGTTGCCGTTTAGCGTCGTCTGCTGGTTGACGATGTCCACAAGGCCCAGCGAGCCGGTGATCATCACCACCGGCAGCACGTTCAACAGCATCGGCACCTCGTAGCCGACAAGTTGCGCCACCGTGCGGAAGGCGCCCAGCAAGGCATATTTATTGTTGCTGCCCCAGCCCGCCATGATGATGGCTACGATGCTGCCCGAGCCGATTGCGATGATGTAAAACACGCCGACGTTCAGATTCGTGCCCACCACACCCGGCGCAAACGGCAGCACGGCATAGGTCGTCAGGGCGAACACCGCGATGATTAGCGGCGCGAGGTTGTACACCCAACGATCAGCGGCCGCCGGCGTGGTGTCTTCCTTGGTGAACATCTTGATGCCGTCGGCGATAGGCTGCAGCAGCCCAAGCGGGCCGGCCTGATTCGGGCCGACTCGGTCTTGAATGCGCGCGACAACCTTGCGTTCGACATACGTCAGCCCCATGAACGACAATGCAGCGAAGGTGCACAAAATGACCGCTGCCAGCCCCATGGTAACCAGGTCGGCGAGGAAGGGGCTGAATCCGAAGATGCCGTTGATGATCCCCGCGACGAAATCGCCGATGATCTTGAGCAGGTCGTTGATGAAATCCATAGATCAGGTCTCAGCAACCGGCAGCCAGCCGGATGTCCGACGGTGTGATCTTCATTATTATTCCCAGTCCAGCGCGCCTTTGCGCCAGGCGTAGAGCAGCGCGATCAGCAGCACGACGATGAAAAGGACGACGTTGGCGACGGCGAAGAACGTTAGCGAGTTGAACGCCACGGCGATTGGAAAGAGCAGGATCGCCTCGATGTCGAACAGCACGAACACCAGGGCGATCACGTAGTACTGCACCCGGAACTGCACCCAGGTGTCGCCGACCGTCTCCATGCCGCACTCATACGTCTCGAGCTTGGCTTTGCTGGGCTTCTTAGGGCGGAGTAACGAAGCCGCAACAAGCGTCACCCCCATGAGCAACGCAGCCGTCACCAGCATCACACCGACGAACGCAAAGTCTGTTCTCATAGGCCTATGCACGATTTAGCCACAGCGCCGCTACAAACAATCGTCTTTCGCGGCACTGTGGCTAACTGAGATCCGGACAAGTGCCAAACTTCACAAGGCGCGAGCATTATAGCTGCAGGAATTTTATAGCGTCAAGGATTAACATAGGTCCAAAGTGCGCCGAATGTCATACCCCACGCCACAGCCGGCCGGCTGCCTCACGCGTCCTGGCAATCAGCGCCTCGGGGTCGGCGTTGAGCACGACGTAGTTGCGCTTTAACCATCGGCCGGCCACCATGACGCTGTGCACGTCCACAGCATCGCGCCATAGAATCAGTTGATCGAGCAAGTTATGCGCGGTGACCGGCGTCGGCAAATCCAGGTCAATCGCGATCAGATCGGCCTGTTTGCCCACGGCAAGTGAACCGATTGCATCAGCCATCGCCAGCGCGCGCGCGCCATCGCTCGTGGCCATTTGCCATACCTCGCGCGCCGGCATCGCGCCGGGATTCAACAGCCGCGCTTTGTGAATCAGAAATGCACCGCGCAACGAGGCGAAGAAGTTAGCGACGTAGCCATCGGTGCCCAAGCCAACGATCGCCCCGGCTCGGCGCATCTCCGGCACCGGCGCAATGCCGCCGCCTACCTCGCAGTTGCTCAGCGGCATGGTCGTCACCCGGATGCCGCGTTCGCCGACGATGCGCACTTCGTCTGGCGAGAGCTGAACACACTGCGATGCCAGCGTAGTCTCGTCGAGGATGCCAAGGTCGGCATAGTGCTCGATCGTACGCCGGCCCCACTTCTTCAATGCTTGCTCCGGCTCATACGTCCCCTCCGAACAGTGGAAGTGCAACAGCGCGCCGAGTTCCTTCGCCAACCCATGCGCCTTGCAGATGAAGTCGTCGCTGCACGTGAAGGTGGTGTGATGGCACATGGCGCCACTGATCAGGCGTGGCGCGTGAACCGCAGCACTTGAATCGTTGCTTGGCCCACGATGAGCACGACACGCTCGGATGAACTCGACGTTCTCGCGCAACCCCAACTCGCCGTTCTCTTCGCTCACCCGCTGAGTGGCCTCGAAGCACAGCACGCCGCGCAGCCCCCAGCGCGCGACGACCTCGGCCTGGACGAACAAGCCGCCGGGGATGGCGTTGGGCGCCTCCAGGCAGTCGAAGAACGTGGTAATGCCGCTGCGGATCATGTCGTAGCACGACAGGTCCATCGCCGCGCGGAGCATGTCGTGGTCGAGACGGTCTTCGATCTTGCCCCACCAGAACTCATTCAAGAAAGCCCAGAAGTCCGCCGGTGCATGCTCGGTGGGGATGCCGTGCGCCAACACGCCGTAGCAGTGCCGATGGGCGTCCACGAAGCCGGGCGAGATGGCGTAACCGCGCAGGTCGGTCACTTCGGAATCGGGGTGTTGTGCACACATCGCCGCGATCGGGCCAATGCCGGCGATGCGGTCGCCCTCAATGAGCACAGCATGATCGGGTTTAGGCGGCTCACCCGCCGAGGTGACCAGCCAGGAGCAGAGCAGAAGTTGGCGCGCCGGAAAGTAATCCTGAGTCATGGCCCCGATTTTAGGCGCGCCGCTTTTAGATCTTTTAGGGGGATTGACGACGCTGGAGCATCTGCGATACTCATGTGTAACGAGGGGATTCACATATGTCAACTTCAGCAGCATCGTCGCACCGGCGGGGTCGCCTTGCGGCGATATTTGGGTTGCTAATCGTTACCGCTTCGATGCTATCCGGGCTTTCATCCTCGCTGGCCTACGACGGCGGTGAGGATGAGAAGGGCAGGTTGATCGTGCCCGCAAGCGACAAAGCGGCATCCGACCCAACCGCGCTGCGGATACAGGCTTCACAGCACGGCCGGCTGCGCGTCATCGCCACGTTGAATGTAAATTACCGACCTGAGAGCCAGCTCGCCAGCGCAGAGGCAACGGCACAACGCGCTGCTATTCGAGTGACGACAGCGCGCGCGCTGTCGCGCCTGGCCGGCGGGAACTACACCGTGAATGCTACGTTCGAGGCTTATCCGTTCCTCGGCGTAACGGTTGATCCTACCGCGCTGGAAGCGTTGCTGGCTTCCCCAGACGTGCTGGCCGTTGTGGAGAGCACGCTCAAGCGCCCCACGGACCTGCAATCGAATCAGGTCATCGGCGCCGACATCGCGCACAATCTGGGTTACACCGGCAGTGGCCATACCGTTGCAGTGCTCGATACCGGCGTCCAGACATTGCATCCGTTCCTCGCCGGCAGGACCATCGCCGAGGCATGTTTCTCGCGAACGGATAGCAGCGAAGGCTCAACGACGCTATGCCCGAACGGGCAGTCCACCGGCCCATCCGGCGCGCCCGGCCAGACCGGCCCCGGCGCAGGCATCAATTGCATCATCAGCATTGACGGCTGTGACCACGGCACGCACGTTGCCGGCATCGCCGTCGGCAGAAACTATAGTGGCGGACCGGGCTACAACGGCGTCGCCCCAGACGCGACGTTGATCGCGATTCAGGTCTTCTCGCAGTTCAATGATTCCAATTTCTGTAACCCTTATCCAGCACCCTGCATCGCAGCCTTCGACGAGGACATTCTGGCCGCGTTACAGCACATACAGACTACGCTGGCACCCAGCTACACGATTGCGGCGGTGAACATGAGCCTGGGGGACGGCTCGAACAACATCACGCCGTGCGACTCCAGCCCATATTTCGCTGCCGTGGCCGGCCTGCGCGCCCTCAACATCGCGACGGTGATCGCCGCCGGCAACAACGGCTATCCGAACGGCCTCAGCAGCCCAGCATGCGTTTCGAACGCCATCAGCGTCGGCGCGACGACGAACAGCGACGCCATCGCCTCCTTCTCCAACCGCGCCGACTACATGAGCCTGTTCGCGCCGGGCGTATCCATTCAATCCTCAGTGCCGGTGAACAGCTACGCCTTCAAGAGCGGCACATCCATGGCCGCGCCGCACGTGGCCGGCGCGTGGGCCGTGATGCGCCAGCGCTACCCGACAGAAGACGTCGGACAGATCCTGACGCGGTTGCAAACGACCGGCAAGCCGATCACCTTCGGGTCGAACACCAAGTCGCGCATCCAACTCGAAGCGGCCGCCGGTCTGCCCACAGCCACGCCGACCATCACACCGATGCCGCCGACGGCCACGAGCACGCCCAACCCCGACACGAACTACATGATCCAGGATGGCAGTTTCGAGGGCGGCGTGCTATCCCCACACTGGGTGCAAGGTTCAACGACCTTCGGTACGCCGCTGTGCACACTGATCACATGCGGAGGCGTCGGCCCGCGCACCGGCACATGGTGGGCCTGGCTGGGCGGAACGACGCAGGCCGAGCAGGGCTTCCTTCAGCAAAAGAAGCGGATCGCACCCGGTGCAAAGACGCTCACCTTTTGGCTGTGGTGGAGCGCCGGCCATCACATCACCTCGACGTTCAAGGTCAGGCTGGACGGCGTCGAGGTTCTCTCGCTCACCGGCGCGACGAATGCCGCCTACCGCGCGGGATGGACGCTGGTCACGATTGACATTTCGGCTTACGCAGACGACAACGTGCACACGTTGCGCTTCGAGCAATCGAACCAGGCCGGCGAACTGACGAACATCCATCTGGACGACGTCAATCTGAACGGCACATCGCCGAGCGCGCCTACGCCCACGCCAACGGCAACGCCCACACCGACCGGCACGCCACCCACGCCAACGGCAACGGCGACACCGGAGGGCGGCCTGGGACGCAAAACCTTCCTCCCAATCACTACTCGCTAAGTCGTCGAGAACCATCCGCAACTGTCGAATCAGGCAAACACCCAGCACACCTCGAGCGCGTTGATCACCACGCGGACTTGCCCCTCGTGGCGAATCACCCACCGAACATCGCCGACAGCGGCCGAAGGCTGACACCGAATCGCGTTTGAGCGAATAGGCATCGTGCGATAAACTCCCGCCAATCTCGGTCGTTTCGCTACGCCATGAAAGGGATCCTGGTCTTCGGTAACCTCCAGCTCGACGTGCTATGCAGACCGGTGTCGTCGCTGCCGGTGCCGGGGGAGTTGCGCAAGATCGAACAGGTGGACTTCGCGCTGAGCGGCAACGGCGGCAACTTGGCAATCGCCCTGGCACGTTTGGGCATGCCGGTCAGCCTAGTAGGTTACAGCGGGGCCGACATGGTGGGTGAGCAGTTCCGGGCGATTCTGGCTGCCGAGGGGGTCAACATTGACCGGCTGGCGCAGCACCGCTCACTGGGCACCGGGACATCGTTCGTCGCGATCTCGCCTAGCGGCGAAAAGAGCGTGCTGTTCGTCAACGGGGCCAACGAAGCATTCGAGCTAGACGACGTGCCGGATGACTGGCTAGAGGGCGCGCAGTTCGTCGCCGTGTGCAGCATCTTCGTCTTGCCACAATTCACCGGTGACGCAGTCGGGCGATTGTTCGCCCGCGCGCGACGATGCGGCGCGACCACGGTGCTGAACACGTGCTGGGACAGCGAAGGTCGTGGGTTGTCTTTCCTGCACCCGGCGCTGGCCGAGACGGATTACTTCATCCTCAACCACGATGAAGGCCGGCAACTGACTTTTTGTGACCAGCCGGAGAACATTCTCGATATGCTCGCCTCACACACGTCGGGCACGATCGTGCTCACGCTGGGCAGCGCCGGTTGCTGCTTCCATGCCAACGGCGCGTTCATCTGCGTGCCGGCTGTGCCCGTCGCTGCCACCGACACCACCGGCGCGGGAGATGCATTCATCGCCGGCTTCATCGCCGGCTTAACCCACGGCCTATCGCTGGAAGCATGCGCCCGGCTGGGCTGTCGGGTAGCAGCGTTTGCCGTTACCGGGCCAGGTGCATATCCGCGCATTCCGAGAGCGAAGGATGCAACGGAGTTGTTACAGGAGGTCACATCATGAATGATCGCGATGACCGCCATCGCTATGCGGGCTTGGATCGCGTGCACGCGCCTGGACTGTCGGTCGGTGAATCGGCAACACGGCTGCGTCGCCTCGCCTACGTCGAGATGCGCTTGATGCGCCTGTTTGCCTCGCGCATGGTGACGATCGCCAATCGGGAAGTCAAGTTGCTGCTGGCGCGTCTGCAATACGAGGCTTGCATGCACACTGATGGGTTGCGAGGGCGCGTCTTGGAAATGCGCATGGCAAAAAGCCGGCTGGACATTGCGCCCGATGAGGCGCTGGCGATCTTCTTCGACGAAGCCGAGCACCTGCCGAACGCCGCCTCCTTTTTGGCCGTTGTCACCCACCTGATCAAACCGATGTTGCGCCAGGCCTACGAAGGCTATCTCCGCGAAGCGAATCACCTGGCCGATTACCCGAGCGTCCGCCTCGTCAAGCAATGCCTGGCCGATGAGATCGAACATCAAGCGCTGCTCGAATCGGCGTTGAACCGAACACCGTTCACCGATGCCGATCGTGCATTGACCGATTTGTGGCAACGATCGCTCGTGAGCTACTTGAGCGCTGCAGGTGGGCTGGATGGCACTGCCCTTCGCAGCAAGCTGCCGCCGCGCCAAGCGTCACAGGCGCCTTATCGCATCCCGCACGAACTCACCCGGGACGACTCGTTCGCTCGCGTGTGGGATTTCGTGAAGCCGCCGTATGAGCACGTCGCCGATCACCTCAACTACATGATGAGCATCCGACTGAGCGAGATCAATGTCGCCGAAGGTTTAGCCATTGTGCTGTTCGAGACCGAGGACATGCCGTGGAGTTTCTATGCCGACATCTCGCGACACTGCTGGGACGAAGTGCGCCATTCCATGTTCGGCGAAGCGGCGATTGAAGCGACGTATGGCGATCGCGCTGCGCTGCCGCTGCGCGACTACGAAGGCGTGTTCGCCATGGAGGCGCCGGCATTGGAGCAATACACCGTGCTCGGCTTGGAAGTAGAGGGCAAAAACATGAAGTACCCGCCCGGCAAGCGGCTGGAGTGGGAATTCTGCCGCGACGCTGCTCGGCATGCGCTGATGACGACGTTTCAGGACTTCGACTGGGCCGACGAAGTGCTACACGTAAACATTGCCCGGCGGCAACTGGATCAATGGTTCGAGGGTGGCCTCGAGCATATTGCACCTTTCTCAGCAGCAGGCAGAGAACATCGCACGGCAGTGAAACAACGGCATGCGCCAGCGCCGATTATTCCATCACCCTCGTCTCAATCGAAGGCGTTCACGCAACCCTGCGAGGGATGACCACACTCAGCGCAGGCCAATCGGCCGGTCGAGCTGGAAGTGCGACGTGGGCGCGATGCAGCACCAGGCGCTGTCAATTCCAGATCCACAACGCCCAAGGCAGACGACAAATACCAAACCGTCCAACGTGAGAAGCTGCCCGATAGCCCCGTCAGATTAATCCTGAAAGGAGAAGAAGAATGATCGAGTGCGTCGAATAATCGCTCCCCCAGCAACCTAACAACTCAACAACCTATCAACTTACAATACAACCATGGCACACGCCAATGGCAAGCGTCCGAAGCTGCTCCTACTCGACGGCCATTCACTCGCGTACCGCGCGTTCTTCGTAGTGTATCCGCCCAACCGGCCCGACACCGGTCTGGCCCAGCTTTCGATCACCAACGAACGCGGCGAGAAAGAATTCACCGGCGTGGTCTACACCTTCGCCAGCATGCTGCTGCGGGTGTGGAACGAGCAGCAGCCAGGCTACATCGCTGCGGCGTTCGACGTCGGCGCGACCTTCCGCGACGACATCTATCCCGCATACAAAAGCACCCGTCAAAAGTCGCCGGACACGCTGGAGGAGCAGGTCGAGCGCATTCAGCATCTGCTAAAGACATTCGAAATTCCTGTCTTCACCGCAGAGGGTTTCGAGGCGGATGACGTGCTCGGCACACTCGCCCGACGCGCCAGCGGCGAGGGCATGGAGGTGATGATCGTCACCGGCGACCGCGACGCGCTGCAGCTCGTCTCGCCGGCAGTGAAGGTGCTCACTTCCCGCCAACGCTTCGAAGATACCATCGTCTACGATGAAGCGCTGGTCGAATCCACCTACGGCGTGCGCCCAGACCAGTTGATTGACTACAAGGCGTTGGTGGGCGATGCCTCGGACAACATCCCCGGGGTGCGCGGCATCGGCGAGAAAACGGCGCAGGCGCTCTTGCAACAATATGGCACACTCGACGGCATCTACGCGCATCTGGACGAGATCACGCAGAAGCGCGTGCGCAGCGCGCTGGAAGCCGGCCGCGACGCCGCGTACCTCAGCCGCCAGCTCGCTGCCATTCGCACCGACCTGCCGCTCGACGTGAACTGGGACGCTTGCGCCGCGCAGTTCGATTACCAGCGCGTGCTCAGTCTGTTCCGCGAGCTGCGCTTCGAGAGCCTGATCAAGCGCATCCCGCAGGCGCCGGCTGGCGCAGAAGTCGAAGACGCCGGCGACGGCGCTGCGCCCGCGCAACTGAGCATGTTCAACGCGAGCGCCGAACAGCCGCCGGCGCACTTCACGATGAACGCTCCCACCCGCGCGCGCCTGGTGGACGGCGACGATGCGTTCAAAGCGTTGCTCGCTGTGCTGAACAACGCCCGGCGCATCGCCTTCGACACCGAAACCACCGACACCGACCCGCTGCGCGGCGAGCTGGTCGGCCTATCGTTCTGCGTGAGAGAGGGCGAAGGCTGGTACCTGCCCTGCATCGCCCATACCACTTCAGTAGAGGGCGACAAGGCGCATCCTTGGCATCTCGACCCCACTTCGGCCAAGTTCGAGCCGGTCGTCCTTGCGCTGCAGCGCCGCGACGTCGAACTCGTGGCCCACAACGCCAAGTTCGACCTGGCCGTGCTGCGCGAGATCGGCGTGACGATTGACAAGCCGGTCTTCGACACGATGATCGCTCAATTCCTGTGCGACCCCGGCGGACGCGCCCTGGGGCTGAAGCAGATGGCCTTCAATTACTTCGGCTGGCAGATGACGGAAATCGGCGAGTTGATCGGGCGCGGCAAGAAACAGATCACCATGCGCGACGTGCCGATCGAGCACGTGACGGCCTACGCCGCCGCCGACGCCGACGCGACCTATCGCCTGCGCGACGCGCTCGAGCCCATGCTGCGCGAGCGCAACCAGGAGCGGTTGTTCTATGAGGTTGAGCTGCCGCTCATCCCGGTGCTGGTGGACATGGAGATGACCGGCGTCGCGCTCGACGTGAAATACTTGGGGGAGCTTTCGGGCGAGATCACCGAGCGCCTGCGCGACTTGGAGAAACGCATCTATAACGTCGCCGGCATGGTATTCAACATCAACTCTACCAAGCAGCTCAGCGACGTGTTATTCGGCAAGCTCGGCCTGCCCACGCAAGGCCTGCGCAAGACCGAAGCCGGCGGCTTCTCCACCGCCGCCGACGTGTTGGACGGCCTGCGCGACCAGCACGAGATCGTCCCGCTCATCCTGGAGCACCGCGAGCTGAGCAAGTTACAGGGCACCTATGTGAATGCGCTGCCGCAGTTGATCAACCCCAAGACCGGACGCCTGCACACGGACTTCAACCAGACCGGCGCAGTGACCGGCCGGCTGTCGTCGTCGAACCCCAACCTGCAAAACATCCCCATCAAGACGGAAATGGGCCGGCGCGTGCGCAAGGCCTTCGTCCCGCGCAAAGGCTGGCGGCTGATCAGCGCCGACTATTCGCAGGTTGAGCTGCGCATCCTCGCCCACCTGGCCGACGACCCTACGTTGAAGGAAGCGTTCGCCAACAACGAAGACATCCACGCCACGACGGCCGCAGCCATCTATGAGGTGCCACTGCGCGACGTGACGCCGATGCAACGCAACAACGCCAAGCGCATCAACTTCGGCATCGCCTACGGCATGGGTGCCTTCGCTCTGGCCGCCAACACCGGCATGACCCAGGCCGAAGCGCAAGAGTTCATCAACCGCTACTTCGCCCGCTTCCCGCGCGTGCGGGATTGGCTGGAAGCGACCAAGCGCCACGCTGCCGAGCAAGGCTACGTCGAGACAGTGCTGGGCCGTCGGCGCTACTTCCCAGAGTTGACCTCGCGCGCGTCGCCGGAGCCGGTGCGCCGCCGCGCCGAACGAGAAGCGATCAACCACCCGGTGCAAGGCTCGGCGGCAGACATCATGAAGATCGCCATGATCAACGTACACCGCAAACTGCGCGAGGGCGGCTACCAGGCGCGCATGACGCTGCAGGTGCACGACGAGCTGGTGTTCGATTGCCCGCCCAACGAGCTTGCCACAATATGCGCTCTGATCAAGCACGAGATGGAGTCGGCCTATCGGCTGAGCGTCCCGCTGCGCGCCGACGTCGCCGCGGGCAAGAACTGGGACGAAGTGGAAGAGGTATTGTGAGTAAAAGGATCGTCCTCGCTGCGTTAGCGACGCTGCTCACGGCATGCGCCGGCGACCCGGCCGATGGGCAACTGGTGATCACCCCGGAAATCTTCGGCGTCACGGTGATCCCACAAGCGACCGCCACGCCGACGCCACAACCCACACCCACACCCAATCCACTGGCGGCGCGCGTGAACGGCCAGCCCATCACGCTGGCCGAATACGAAGCCGAGTTGGCGCGCTACATCGCAGCGCTGCCCGACGCGCCTGACCCTCAGAGCAAACGGGGCCAACTGTTGGCGCTGCAGCTCAAGGATGCCGCCCTCGAGGCGCTCATCGAATACGCGCTGATCGAACAAGAGGCCGCGCGCAGCGGCATCCGGGTGAGCGACCAGCAGGTCGCCGATGAATTGGCTATCGCCAAAGCGCACGCCGGCGGAGAAGCAAAATTCCAGGCCTGGCTGGCCACCATGCGCCAGACCGAAGCAGACGTCCGCGCACTCTTGCGACGCGAGTTGTTGGTCAATGCTGTGCGCGACCGCGTGCTGACGACGATGCCCCGCACAGCGGAGTACGTCCACGCCTACCACATCGTCGTGGCCACCGAACGCGAAGCGCGCCAGGTGCTGACGCGACTGCAAAACGGCGCCAAGTTCACCGCCCTGGCGCAATCGCTCTCGCTGGACGAAAGCACACGCGCAGACGGCGGCGACTTGGGATGGTTCGCGCGCAACACCGGCGCCATATTGTGGCCGGAGGTGGAAGATGCTGCGTTCGGCCTGCAGCCGGGTGAGACCAGCGAGATCGTCAAAAGCCCGATCGGCTATCACATCGTCCGGGTGACCGAGCGCGAGATACGCGGCTTGACCGAGGCCGACACCATCCACCTGCAAACAGTCGCGCTGGCGGAGTGGATGGCCAGCTTGAAGGCGCGCGCGCAGATCGAGCGATTCATTTGAAGCAAACGCTCGGGGATTAGCCGTTATGCCCAACATCACTCCAATCACACCTGACGCGCTTGCAAAAAGATGGGGGCTTGGTCTCGTGCGCGCACGAGCAACATGACAACTGATGATTGAGGAGCGCCTTCCTCCCACCTGCTGCCTGTCAACGCTGCTTATCGCGTCGGCTATCAATGCTGCGTCTTTCAACCGGAGCTACGAAAGTCTCTCCGGCGCGTCGCCCTTATACGACACACAGCGGCTACGCAACAGAATCGTCCACACAGACGATGGCGCTGCCGCTACGGTCGCGCATCGCGCCGCAGATGAGTTTTGCTGATTCAGGAGGTGCATTGTGGCTCGCAAACGGATCCTATCCATCGACGGCGGTGGCATCCGCGGCATCATTCCATTGTGCGCGTTGGTAGAGCTGGAAAAGCAGCTCAAGCAGCCGGCGCGCGAGTTCTTTTCGTTCATGGCCGGCACATCCACCGGCGCGATCATCGGCGCCGGGCTGGCCCGCGGCTTATCCGCCGAGCGGTGCCTCCAGCTCTACCTCGAGTTGGGCGACCGCGCCTTCCGCCACAACCCGCTGGACTGGATCGTCAGCCTTGGCTCGTTCAAATACCGCACGGCGCCGCTCGTGAAACTGCTCAGAGAGTTCCTCGGCAATCCCACCCTGAACGAGCTGCCCGTTGACGTGATGTTCACAGCGATGCGCGTGCGCGACGGCAAACCGTTCTACTTCGTCAAGGACAACCCGTCCAATGAGCAAGTCACCGGCAGGCTGCGCTTGGTAGATTGTGTCGCTGCATCCTCCGCCGCGCCGACATTCTTCGAGCCGTGGCCCGTGCCGGGCATCGGCGCGTGTGTGGACGGCGGCATCGGTATCGCCGGCAACCCATGCTACCAAGCATGCGTCGAGGCTTTCCACTACATGCCGGAGGGCAAATACCCCATCGCCGCAACGACGGTGGTATCGCTCGGCACCGGCTTCTACAAGACACACTACGACCCGTCCAACCTGATCGCGTGGGTGCAATGGATCATCGGTGAGTTGCTGGACGAGCCGGCGGCGCAACAGACGCAGCTCGTGCAACGACACTACGTCACGCATGGCCTGCACCTGGTGCGCCTGAACGTACAGTTGCCGCAGGAAATCGGCATGGATGATATCGCTGCCATACCGCGCCTCGTAGAGATCGGCGAAGCTGCAGCCGCCCGGTTGGACTGGGACGCGCTGCTCACCCCACCTGCCGGCGAGAAAGCCGTCGAACTGGCTCCCTCGCGCTTGCCGCGTAATGCGCCGTCCAAGAACGCCGTGATCATCAAGCCGAGGCAGCGCAGAAGTAAGCTGTGAGCTACGAGCTATGAGTCTCGCGCCTCCGCGTCTTGCGTTTCGTGATGGACGTGGACGATGCGCTCGATGGTGGTGTAGGCGGTCAGGATCGCCAGCGCCCAGACCAGGACGACGAGCGACGCCGACGAGACCGGCGACAGCAACAAGCCAGCGGCGAGGAGCAGGAAACGACCGAAACGGCTGAACACCCCCACCCTGCACTCCAAACCCAGCCCCTCGGCGCGGGCGCGCGTGTAGCTCACCATGAACGAGCCGACCAGCGCCGCGAACGTGACGACCACGGAGCGCGTATCGCCGCGCGCGGCGAAGTAGTAGCCCAAGCCGGCCAGTAGCGCGCCCTCGGCCAGCCGATCGAGCGTCGAATCGAAGAACGCGCCAAACTTAGTCTGTTTGCCCAACTTGCGCGCCACTGCGCCGTCCACGGCGTCGAACGGCATGCCGATTGCGACCATCACCACCCCACCCCAAAACGGCTGACCGATGGCGATAAGCGCGCCGGCAGCCACGTTGAGCAGGAAGCCGGCAAACGTGAGCGCATTGGGAGAAATGCCGGCGCGCGCCAGGGCATTCACCAGCGGATCGAGCAGCGGACTCAGATGCTTGCGCGCCCAGGCTTCCATATCAAGAATCGGCGGTCAGGGAACCAGGGATCGGCGCGGTATGCTCATCCTGCCCCTGGCCCCTGATTTTTCTGGCCCGGCTACTCGCCCTGGATGAACGACTCGACCTTATCGTGTGCCTCGTCGTCGGTGTATTGCTCCGGCGGCGACTTCATGAAGTAGGACGATGGCCCAAGCAGCGCGCCACCGACGCCACGGTCGAGCGCAATCTTAGCGCAGCGCACGGCGTCAATCACCACACCGGCGCTGTTCGGGCTATCCCACACCTCCAGCTTGAGTTCGACGTTCAGCGGCACGTCGCCAAAGGTTGTACCCTCCATGCGGATGTAAGCCCATTTGCGGTCGGTGAGCCACGGCACGTAGTCGCTGGGGCCCACGTGGACGTTCTCTTCAGGAATCTCGTAGGGAATCTGAGAGGTGACGGCGTTGGTCTTGCTGATCTTCTTGCTCTCCAGCCGCTCGCGTTCGAGCATGTTCATGAAATCGGTGTTGCCGCCGAAGTTGAGCTGATAGGTGCGGTCAATGCGCACGCCGCGCTCGACGAACAGGCGCGCCAGCATGCGGTGGGTGATCGTCGCGCCGACCTGGCTCTTGATGTCGTCGCCGATGATGGGCACGTTGCGCTCGCGGAAGCGCCGCTGCCAGTACGGTTCACGCGCGATGAAAACGGGGATGCAGTTCACGAAGGCGCAGCCGGCTTGCAGCACTTGCTCCACATACCACTTGGTCGCCTCCTCGCTGCCCACCGGCAGATAGTTGACGACAACATCGGTCTGCGTGTCCTTCAGGATTTTGACCACGTCGCTGGTCTCGCCGGGCGCTTTCTTGATCACCTGCGACAGGTACTTGCCCAGGCCATCGTGCGTCATGCCCCGATGCACACAGCAGCCGGTGTAGGGCACGTCGCAGAACTTGTAGGTATTGTTGGGCGCAGTGAAGATAGCCTCGCTTAGATCCTTGCCGACCTTATTTACGTCAATATCGAACGCAGCGGTGAATTCGATATCGCCCACGTGATAGTCACCCAGTTGCACATGCATCAAGCCGGGCACTTTGTCCTCGGGCTTGGCGTTGCGGTAGTAATGCACGCCCTGCACCAGTGAACTGGCGCAATTGCCCACGCCGATGATCGCGACGCGCACCTTCCGGTTGGCCGCAGCGCGCAATTCGCTCAGTTTGTTCGACTTCTTCGCCATTTCTCGATGTTCCTCTTCCGTAGCTGCATGCTGGCTTGGCGCCTGACGCACAAGCCGTCTTGCAGCTCATTTCCTTAAAACAAGCCGGCTGATTATAATCACCCTGCCGAGAGATCTATGCCATACCGTCCAGAGGATTTGGAACTCGACGAAGGGTACTGGCGCGCATTGCTGGAAGAAGTAGAGAAACTGCCTATCCCACCGACGCGATCGCCATCACACCAGTCCGTGCTGCAAGCGTCGGCGCATTCCACCCCGTCCCAAGAAACGCAGCGTCCGGCTGGTCAACATGCAAGCGTCGCTTCCGAGAGCGCGCAGACTTGGGCCGCACTCCAGGAAGCAATGGCCCACAACACGCCGTTGGAAGTAGAAGTGACCGGTTGTAACCGCGGCGGCTTGATCGTCCACTATCAGGGGTTGCGCGGGTTCGTGCCCTCCTCTCACCTGGAGGCCATGTCGCCCGACATGGATGAACCGACCCGTCGCGCGGCGCTGGCCAGCCACATTGGCCGTCACCTGAACGTACGAGTGATCGAACTCGATCCCGAACTCAACCGCGTAGTCTTCTCCGAGCGCACGCGTCCATCAGAAGCCGAATCGGCGCCGCCGGAGATTCCGCTCATCCTGCGCGAGATCCGCTCCGGCGAAACGCGCCGCGGCGTGGTGACAAACCTCACCGCGTTCGGCGCATTCGTGGACCTGGGCGGCTACGAGGGTCTAGTTCACGTCAGCGAACTCTCATGGAGTCGGGTGAACCATCCACGCGACATCCTGCACATCGGCCAAGAGGTGAATGTATACGTGATGAGCGTGTCACCGGAAGAAGGACGCATCGCGCTCAGCCTGAAGCGGGCAAAGGCCAACCCCTGGGAGACGATTGAGCAGCGCTACCATGTAGGGCAAATCGTTCACGGCACGGTGACCAATGTGGTGCAGTTCGGCGCCTTCGTCAAAGTCGAGAACGACCTCGAAGGGTTGGTGCACATCAGCGAAATGGCCGAGGGCAACTTCATGCACCCGCGTAACATCGTGAACGAAGGCGATCGCGTGATCGCCCGGGTCATCGCCGTGGATAGTCAGCAGCGGCGTCTGGCGCTCAGCATGCGCGGCGTGTTTGCAGACCGCCAGGCCGAGGGCGAAAACAGCAAATGACTTGCCGATACGCCGGCACAGCACCCATACTCTTATAATCCTCCTCAACCGCACACCAGGCACGGCTGCTGTGCGACGCCCATCATGACGAAGCGGGGTTCTTCGATTCTGGCAAAATTGGACGCGGCATTCGCCCGCATCGTCGCACACGGCCGCCTTTGGCGCGTGCTGGCCGGCGCGACGCTCGTCCTCCTGGGCGCAACAACATTCCTGACGCTGCTTGGCTTGAACACCGGCGGCCTGATCGCGCGCTGGGCGTCCCTCCTGCAACGCGCGTTCGGAGCAGGCGTCTTTCCGCTGTGCCTGCTCATGATCGGCGCAGGGCTGCTGGCGTTCTCGAACGCCCCCCTGCGTCCCACACGGC
This sequence comes from uncultured Anaerolineae bacterium, assembly GCA_937959265.1. Lineage (GTDB taxonomy): Bacteria > Chloroflexota > Anaerolineae > J036 > Brachytrichaceae > JAAFGM01. The sequence continues at coordinate 76,955 of CALGMA010000037.1, forward strand.
GCACCTGGGTGCGCATCATCGCCGGCGAGATCGCGTTCCTTTCCTTTCTGGCGCTCATGCACTCGCTGGCGCTCGGCGCCAACCCTTACCAGCTCGCGCGCGCCGGCGGAGGAGGCGGCGCAGCCGGTTGGGTGCTGGCCGAATTACTATGGCGCGCGCTAGGCATACGGGCCGACGACGGTGTGACGCTCTTGCGCCTGCTGCCGGTCTTGATCTGGTTCGCGCTGTTTGCGCTCAGCGCCTTCATCGTCGCCGCGCCGTTGCTGCAAACGACTGCGCGCATCCAGGCCCAGCCGGCAGCGGATACCCGCGCATCATCAACAACAGCCAAGCGCAGCCCGCCTCCCGAGCCGCACGCCGAAGATTCGTCGCCATCGCGGCCGATTCGCGGCGAGCAACTGCCGCTGCCCGATCCAGCAGCGCACAAGGCAGAAGGCCGGCCAAGCGCAAAGCCCTCGCCTGCCCCTGCGCCCATTAGATCGGAGGCAGTCATCGTCAAAAACGGCGAACGCGACGCCAATGGAATGACGAAGTCGAAAGCCGTCAAGCCCAAACCACCGGTGCCGCGACCCGACACGCTGCCACCGCTTTCGCTGCTGCGAGCCAACAAGCAAGCCGGCGCAGCGCGCAGCGACGCCGATGCGCGGCGACGAGCCGACATCATCGAGACGACCCTCGCTCAGTTTGGCCTGTCGGGCAGAGTAGTGGAAATCCGGCGCGGCCCGACCGTCACGCAATTCGGCATCGAGCCGGGCTATATGGATCGGGGCGCGCAGCACCGCGATAAGGCGGCGCAGAAGATTCGCGCCGCGGTCGCCAGCGCACTCTACGACGCGACCGTCGTCGAGCCGAACGTGGATCGCACCACCGCGGTGATCGAAGTCCCGGCGGCGCTGGTAGATGCGCGCGAAGCAGGCTTCAAAGCGCTGCTCAAATCGCTGCTGGGCGACCTCGACCTCAGCGCCAACTATATCGAGGGCGAGCGACGTTCCGGCCTGGCCTATTTTGAAATCGGCGCAGACACTGAACGCAAGCTCAAGATCAAAGCCGGCCAACTGAGCACCCTGCGCCGCGAGCTGGCCAGCCGACTGATGGAGCGCCTGTTCCGGTTCAACAACTTCGAGGAATCCGACCCATTGACCGAGCGCTTGAAGATCACCTTTCCCGTCGGCGTAGGCGAGGCCCTTGGACTGAGGGATGTGCTGCAGGACGCCATTGCCGATCTGGGGCTGGCCGGCAGCGTCGTCATCGGCAAGAAGGCATCACAGGCGGTGATCGAGTGGCAAAAACAGGCACAGAAAGTGCGCGTCGGGGCCATCGCCGCGCTGCAGAACGATATTGCGCTCGCGCTGGCCGCGCCGTCCATTCGCATCGAAGCGCCCATCCCTGGCCGTGGGCTGGTCGGCATCGAGGTGCCCAACAGCAGCATTGGCGAAGTGGATCTGCGCTCGATCATGGAAGGCGAGGCCTTTCGCAAGCTGGCCGAGAAGTCGCCGCTGGCCATTGCGCTGGGCCGAGATGTATCAGGCGCCGCGATCGTCGCTGACCTGGCGCGCATGCCCCACCTGCTGATTGCCGGCACCACCGGCAGCGGCAAGAGCGTGTGCATCAGCGCAATCACGATGTGCCTGGCGATGAACAACCGGCCGGAGGACTTGAAGCTGGTGATGATTGACCCGAAGATGGTCGAGTTGTCACGCTTCGCCGGCCTGCCGCATATCATCGGCAAGCCGGAGAGCGATATTGACCGCATCCCGGCTGTGCTGCGTTGGGTCACGCGCGAGATGGACGTGCGCTACAAGAAGTTCGCCGAAATCGGTTCGCGCAACTTGCAGGAGTACAACCAGGCGATGGAGCGCCGGCGCGAGGCGCCGCTGCCGCGCATCGTGGTGCTGATTGACGAGCTGGCCGACCTGATGCTGCAATCGCCGATCGAAACGGAGAAGACGATCTGTCGGTTGGCCCAAATGGCGCGCGCAACGGGGATCCACCTCGTCGTCGCCACGCAACGCCCCAGCGTGGATGTCGTCACCGGCCTGATCAAAGCCAACTTTCCGGCGCGCATCTCATTCGCCGTCGCCTCCGCCACCGACTCGCGCGTGATCCTCGACCAAGTCGGCGCAGAATCGCTGCTCGGCCGGGGCGATATGCTCTTCCTCAACCCCGAGCACGGCAGCCCGATCCGCTTGCAAGGATGCTACGTGAGCGAACGCGAGATCGAAGCAGTGATCGGTTGGTGGAAGAAAGAAATCGAAGTAGAGGCGCAAGACGCCAACGCCGATCGGCAAGACGAAACATCAGAGACATACGCAGCGCATCACAAACCAGAGCTGGAGACGCCATGGGAGACGATGGTCGCCGAGATCGCCGCCGAACGCTTTCAGCAAATGGGCAGCGCCAAGGGCGGCCGGGGCGGCGAGGATGACGACAGCGACGACGACCTGCTGCAGCGCGCCATGGAGATCATCCGCACCAGTGGCAACGTGAGCACATCGCTGCTCCAGCGCAAGCTGCGCATTGGCTACCCGCGCGCGGCGCGCCTGATGGAAGAGCTTCAAGAGATGGGCTATGTCAGCGCCCCCAGCCGACAAGCCGGCAAAAGCCGCGACGTGACGATGCAGGACGAGTAAAGGCCGGCACGATGCCATTATCCAGGCGAGGTCGGCAGGAAGAAGAACGCGATCCCCACGATCAAATACAGCCCGATCAGCAGCGCTCCCTCCAGCCAGTTAGAACGCCCATCCATCGAAACCGCCGCGGCGATCAGACACGAAGCCAGCAACGCCACCAGCTCGAACGCGGTGAACTCGAGCGTGAGATATTGGCCGAAGAGCAGAGACACGAACACCAATACCGGTGCAACCAACAACGCCACTTGCAGGCTCGATCCGATGGCAATGCCCAGGCTGAGATCCATCTGGTCCTTGGCCGCCACCTCGATCGCTACAACGTGCTCGGCGATGTTGCCGATGATCGGCACAAGGATAATGCCGACGAAGACCTCGCTGATGCCGAGCTGCGCCGTCATCGGCTCCACGGCGCCGACCAGAAACTCGCTCATCAACGCGATCAAGGCCGTAGTCACGACAAGCAGACCGATCGCCAGGGGAAGCGACATCATCGGCGCGTGCGCAGCCTCGCGGACGAGCGGATCGCCGGCCCTGGTGCGTAGCGTATAGATCACGCTCAGCACATACATCATGATAATCACCGCTGCCGTGAGCAAGCTCAGTTCTTCCACGCGCCGCGTGTCCGGCTCAATCGCGAAAGCGAAGAACGCCGGCACCGTCAGCACAACGGCCGCTACCAGCAGCATCGTGGCGTTGAGCCCGGCCTGGGATGGGTTGAACTTCTGGACGCCATGCTTCAAGCCTCCAAACACAAACGCTGCACCGAGCACCAGCAGAATGTTGCCAATGATCGAGCCAACGATGGACGCGCGCACTAGATCAAGCAGCCCTTGGCGGATAGCGAGGATGGTGATGATCAGCTCAGCGGCGTTACCAAGCGTTGCATTGATCAAAGCGCCGATCTGCGGACCAGTCCGCGCAGCCAGCTCCTCCGTCGCGTCGCCCATGAGGCCGGCAAGTGGCACAACGGCCAGCGCTGCCGTCGAGAAGATCAGCGCCGGACTCCAACCGGCAAGCTCAGCGACGACTGCAACGGGGATCATCAGGAGCAGCGCATTCAGCGGTTTCAGAAAGGGGCGGATGACGGGTCTCATGGAGTCGATAGCCTAATGCATCCTGGTTTTGCCCGCAAACACGGTGTGCAACCCCTCCCTAACAAGCACATCTCGAGATGCATCGCACAACTTCAGTATAGCGCCAACCACGTTTTGCAATGCGACGCCGCCCCAGCGAATACCTCATGCGCCCATCCCCGGCAAAATCACACGGAACAGCAGATATGCGTCGAGTGCCGCCAGGCCTATGAGTAAGGCCAGCCACAACCACCGGCCGATCGCCTCACGGCGCGAGAAGAGGAAGCTCCAACCCAACGCAACGGCCGTCGCGATCGGGATAAGCGCCGGATACAGGTAGCGCCCCTGATGCTGCACGAATTGCAGGTTGTACCAGGCATAAGCCAGCAGCGTAAACAACGCTACACTTGCCAGCAGCGTGAGCGCGCGCGACTGTTGCGCCGTGAGCAAAAGATAGGGTGAGTAAAGCGCATCGTCGGCGCGCGCGCGCATCTGGCGGCTCAACTGCCTGCGCGCCGCGTGCCCATGTATCCACCAGGCGAGGAAGAGCGCCGCAGAAACCAACGTGAAAACGAGCAGCGCGAGATAGATGCGCCGGTCGAGCGGGATGCTCATCCAGCCGAACTGCCCCCAGAACGACTGGAACGTCGTCTGCAACAGGCGCGACAGCACGCCGCCCAGGCCGTATTCAGCCAGCCACTCGACAGTGGTGGGCTGGCCGACGACGACTTCGTTGTGCCGCTGCAAGCCGAGAAAGTCGGCCCCGCCATAGAGGCGAATGCTGCGCACCCACCACGGCAGGCCAATCAGCGCGCTGAGGCCAAGGACGACGAGCACAGAGCTAAGCAGGGAGGGGGGTTCACCAGTATCGGGGGCGTCGGTGTGCCGAGTTGCCAGAAAGACGCCGAGCAGCGCGACAGGCAACGCAAGATACGCCTGCGCCTTGGTGATGAAGCACAAGCCAACGATGATTGCGAGGACAGCCAGACGCTGTGTGGTGAGCGCGCTGCGTTTCATTATCATTCGGATGCTCAGCAACACAACCAGCGCTAGCAGCGCTTCGGAGAGCGCATCGTTGTTGTAGCTGCTCATGATGGCCAAGTGCTGCGGCAGCAGCGCGGTGAAGGCTGCTGCAAAAGCGGCCAGGTAGAGATGCGCCGGGAAGATGGTCGCGACTGTGAAATAGGCAAAGGCGACTACGAGTGTACCAATCAGTAAAGTGAACAGGCGCAACGCGACCAGCCCGCCGTCGGTGATGACGAACACTGGTGCAGAGAGCAAATAGAACAACGGCGGCTGGTGATCCTCGTAGGTCATGCGTTCCACCGGCACATCTCTCACATCGGGGCCGATGGGCACGAGGCCGGCAACCCAGTCATCTGACTCGATGATGGGGATGTTGCCAGAACGGACGAACTGGCGCGTGTAGTTATAGTGTGCAGGTTCGTCGGGATTCTGCCAGGCCGATGTGCGCAGGGCGAACAGGCTGCCGAGCACCAAGTAGGCAACGACGATGACGGCGAGCGGCCAGTGGCGACGATGGGCATCCATTGTGCGATATTCTAATGACGGATCATGGATGCATAGCTATCTCCCTCAACCACCCATGACCCAACGTGAAATCATCAGCTATGAACCGCCTGATCCACTTCGCCTTCCATCAGCTCTACACCAACCTCGCCTGGACGTACGACCTGGTGGCGGACGCCGTCTCGTTCGGCGAATGGAAGGCATGGGGACACACAGTGATCCCATTTCTGACGCGCGAAGGCCGCCTGCTGGAAATTGCCCATGGGCCGGGCCACCTGCACTTGACGCTGCGGCAGCAAGGATTCGAGGTGATCGGGCTGGATCTCTCGCCGCAAATGGCGCGGCGGCTGCGCGAACGCGTCCTCCGCACCACCGGCCAGTCGCCCGCGCATGTGCGCGCCTCGGCGCTGCGCCTGCCGTTCGCCGATGGGTCATTCACCTGCACCGTCAGCACCTTTCCGGCGGAGTTCATCTTCGCACCCGAAACGCTATCCGAAGTGCGCCGTGTGCTCCACCCCGGCGGGCGGTTCGTCGTTGTGCCAATGGCGCGCCTGAAGGGGAGCGACGCGCTCACCGAGCTGGTCAAGTTCGCCTACCGCGCGACCGGCCAGGGCAAATCGCCGGTGGATAGCATTCGACGGCGCTTCGAATCCGCCGGCTACACCTTTGCGCAGCACATGGTGCAGACCGCACGGGCGGAAGTCGTTGTGTGGGTATGCACTGCGCCGAATCAAACAGACGCGGCGCGCAAATCATCCGGCGTATAGATCGGCGCGCTGCACGCCGTCCCACGACAGAGGAACGCAACCGGCAACCGGGCTATGGGATAGCCGCGCTGAGCAATGGCAACGACGTCGCGGTCGGGGTCGAGCACCCGCACGACGCGCCAGGGCGAATAGGTCGCGTGCGCCGCACGAACGAACGATAATCCTTCATCACTGCTCCCAACGATCACGATCTCATCGGGAGGCTGAGCCGCGCGCATGACGGCCAGTGCATAGGGCGCCGCATGTTCGCGGTAGCGCTTGTATTCGTCGCCGAACGCCGTAAGCGCCGCCAGCGCCACCTGTCGCCAGTCCGTTTCATCGGCCAGATAACTCATCGCCAAAAGCGCCTCGGCTAACGTGCAATTGTCGAAGATGGGCTGGATGCGCACACGCAACATCCCTTGCGCGTTCGGATTGGCCGGCGCGTCGTAGAAGTTGCTTTCCGGCGCGCGCAGCTCGCGCATGGCAAATTCCACGACGCGGCGTACGATGGCAAGGGCATCGGCAGCTAGCTTCGGCCGATGCTGGGCTAGGTCGAGGCCGGCGCGCGCCAGCGCAGCCTGATCGCCGAGTTGGCCGCGCAGGCTGGCATGCACCATCGCGCCATCTTTCGAGATGAGCGAATGCACCACACTGCCATCGTCGTTCACGCAGCGATTCACAAGCGTGCGCCAGATGCGCGCGGCGAGATCGGCATACGCCGGCTCGTCGAGCACGACACTGGCCGGCAAGAGCGCAGAGAGCATCAGCGCGTTCCAGTCGGCATACAGCCGCCAGTCAATGAACGGCGCCGGAAGTTGGGCGCGCTCCTCGCGCGAGAGCAGGTAATACGTCTCATCGGCGTCCTGGCTGCCGGCGAAGTAGGTCAGGCCGGCCTCGTCGTGGAGCAGCGTCGAAGTCAAATAGTCGAGCGACGCCCGGACGACCTTAGTCAACGTCGTCGCGTCGTCTTCGCGCCCCACCGCGCGGCACAACTGAATCGCGTGCAGATAGACCGGCGTCAGGCGGGCGTGGTCTTCGAGCATCTTCTCGAAGTGCGGCACGCTCCAATCCGGCGTAGTGGAATAGCGAAACCAGCCGCCGGCGACCAGGTCATACATGCCGCGCGTGCCCATGGCCACCAGCGTCTTCACCACCATGTCGAGCAAACGCTTCTCGCGCGTCTGGGCATAGATGGCGAGCAAGAGTTCCCAAGCGTCGCTCATGGGGAACTTTTGGCCGTTGCCCAGCCCGCCATGCTTCGGGTCGAAGTTGCGGATGATGGCGCCGGCCACGTCTTCGACGATCGCGGATTGACGATGGCTGATTGAAGATTGCAGATCGGCCAGCGTCGGCATTGTGATTCGGGTTATGCGCCCTGCATCCTCCGTCCTGCCCCTGAGCTGCTTCAGAATTTCTTCGCGCTCATTGCGCCACACTTCGACGACGCGCGGGAGCAACTGGCGCATCTGCGTCGGCGCAAGGTAGGTCGCGCCGTAAATCACATCGCCTTCGGGCGTAAGGAAGCAGGTCGTCGGCCAACCGCCCATGTTGTAACGCGCATTGATGTCGGGACGCTGATCGTTATCCACGCGGATAGGGATAAAATGAGCGTTGATGTAGTCGGCGATTTGTGGGTTGTTGTACACGCCGGTGTGCACCGGATCGCCCGGCACACCACGATCCATCACATGGCACCAATGGCACCACACTGCGCTGATGCCCAACAACACCGGCTTATCCTGCGCTTTCGCCTCGGCAAAGGCTTCGTCGCTCCACTCGCGCCACAGAACTTTGGATTCGCTCGCCATAGGTGAATTATCCACACCTCGCACCGGGCGAACGACCGGATCAAGACGGCTCGCACGTTCGCGTCAGGTGGGCGTCAGGCAACGCATACGCGACGCTAATAAAAGCCAGGCTAATATGAGGTTGCGGTTAAACTTCAGAAGATAACCTGGGTGCACCACTCGCGAGGCAGGGGAGGTTTCAACTCGACATGAAAGGCAATCGAATCTTATTCGGCTTGATCGTCGGGACGGCGATCATCGTCGTCATCGCCGTACTGCTGGGCCGGGCGGTCAGCAACTTCATCGCCGGCGCATCGCCAACGGTGAACAAGCCGGACAACGCGATCGAAGTGTCATTCATCTATGCGCCGGAGTTCGACAAGAATCTGAACGTCAGCGCAATCATCACCGACTTCAACCGCGCCTTCGCCGAAGGCCGCAATCCGGTGACCGGCCAGGGCCTGCGCCCCGGCGAACGGCCAATCTGGATTGAGGGTCGCAGCGGTTCGTCCGGCACGGTGCATGAGGGCATCATCAACGCATTTCTCGCGCCGAACAACGCCAACGTCGAGCGGCCGGTGCTGTGGTCGCCCTCGGTGCGGCACTGGCTAGCGCTGGTGAACTACCAGACCGGCCGGCGCGTGTTCGACGTGGAGGGCGCGCCGGGCACGGCCGTTGCGCCGGTGGTGATGGCGATCTGGGAATCGCGCCTGAAGGCGCTGCAAGCCCAACACGGCGCGGAGATCGGATGGGAAGAACTGCTGGCCGTGTTCGACAACCCGCAAGGCTGGAACGCCTATGGCCTGAGCGGGCGACAATCGGTGTATTACGGCCATACCGACCCGCGCGTGTCGTCCACGGCGCTCTCCACGTTGATGGCCGAGTTTTACGCCAGCGCACGCTATAACGCCGGCAAAACGGACGCCGCCGCGCGCCTCACGGCGGAGCAGGTCAACGACCCGCGCGTGCAGGAGGGCGTGCGCCGCATCGAGAACCTGATCAAACACTACTCGGCGCGCACCACCGAGTTCATCGAGTACATCGCGCAGGGGCCGGACTACGTGGACTTCGTCGCGCTGGAAGAGAACGATTTGATCTTCATCAACCAGGGCAAAACGCAGATCAAGCCGCCGGAGAAGTTGGTCGCGCTCTATCCGAAGGAAGGCACGTTTGTGCATGACCACCCCTTTGCCATTCCCGACGCGCCCTGGGTGACGGATGAGCAGCGCCGCGCCGCCGAGGTCTTCACCCAGTACTTCCTGAGCCGAGAGGTGCAGCAGAAGGTGCTGGAAGCCGGCTTCCGACCGGCCAATAAGGAGGTGCCCCTGGCCTACCCCATCAGCCCGGAGAACGGCGTAGATCCGAACCAGCCAAAGACGCTGCTGCCGGCGCCTGATCCGGCAGTCATCGCGCTGGTGCAACAGTCGTGGCAACTGGTCAAGAAGCAAGCCGATGTCGTGCTGTTAATAGACACGTCCGGTTCGATGCGCGACGAGGACAAGATCGGCCAGGCTGTCGAAGCCGCAAAAGTGTTCCTGGAAGACCAGGCCGGCAAGAACAACGTCGGGCTGATGCGCTTCAGCAGCGACATCGAGGTGCTTGTGCCGCTCGGCGCGCTGGAGAGCAATCGCAGTGACATCCTGATGGCGCTCGACCGGATCCGGGCAGAAGGCAACACAACGCTCTATGACGCGGTGATTGCTGCCGTGCGAAAGCTGCAAGCCTCATCAGCTCCCGAGCGCATCCAGGCCATCGTGCTGCTCTCCGACGGGCAGGACACGTCCTCACAGGCCAGCTTGAATCAGGTGGTGCGCGTGCTACAGGAAGCCCGCAACAGCCGCGCGCCGATCCTGGTGATCCCGGTCGCCTATGGACGCGATGCCGACATCAACGCGCTGAACGCAATCGGCCGCGCCAGCGACACCAAGGTGCAGAGCGGCGATCCGAAGAACATCAAGAAGCTGCTGGACGTGATCAGTAGTTACTTCTAGACAATTGAGCGTCCGTCGTGTTCCGCGAGCATTGGGCGCTTACCGGTGCACTGCACTACTCTGCCAGTGCCTGCTGACATGCTTGTGCGATGTCAAGTACCCATCCGGCGTCCCATGCCTTGGCAAACGCTTCTGCATCGAGTCGCGCGCGGCAGGCAGCGATGTCGCGGTCATATTCGGCGACGTCGGCGGGCGCGAGGAACGGCGGCCGCTCCTCGAAGTAATGCTGCCCGGCGCTCAACAACGTCGTCGCCTGTTCGAGATGGCCACGTTCGAGCGCGAGGCCGGCAATCGCGGCGACGCAACGCGCCGTCATGTCGTCCTTATCTAGTCGCCGAAACACGCTGATCGCCTCGACCAGCAGATCCATCGCTTCCGGCAAGCGGCCTTCTCGTCGGCGCAGACGGGCCAGATGATGCAGCACGAACGCTGCACCTCCGGCATTCCCAACTTCACGATGCAACCGCAAAGCGGTTTGCCATTCTTCCTCGGCCAAAGCGAAGTCGCCCATGAAGTAGCTTTCCTCACCCAGGCTCTCGTAGCCGTAAGCGACGACGCCCTTCGCGCCGATGCGTTTGAAGCGTTCCAGCCCTTCGATGAACAACGCGCGGCCATGAGCATAGTCGCCGCGCAAGTGCGCGATTTGCGCTAGCCCCCACGCGACGCTGCCCAACCCTTCGTCATCACCGACTTCCTGAAATAGGGCACGGCTCTCTACGAGAGAGCGCGCCGCACGCTCGTAGTCAGCATACGCCTCGCGCGCTATGTGCGACAAGTCGAGTAGCGCCTGCGCGATGCCACGCTTGTCGCCCAGCGCACGATACAGCGCCAACCCTTCCTCGAAGCACAGCGCCGCCTCCTGGCAGCCAAGGGCAGAATAACGCGCCCAGCCGAGCGCCAACAGCGCGTGAGCCAGACCACGCTCGTCAGCAAGGGCGCGATACAACGCGGCGCTTTCTTCGCCATAGCGCAGCGCAGCAGCCGGATCGCTCAACCGGCGAGCGATCCGGCCCAGCCAATACAACGCACCCGCTCGCGTAGGCGTATCACTTTCGGCCTTGCTCAGCGCCATCTCCAACCAGCGCCGGCCCTCGCGCCATTGGCCGGCGACATGCCACAGTGCGCCCAGGGCGACGCACAGGCGCAACGCAGTTGGCGGGTCGTGCTGCATATGCCATTCCAGCGCGATACGCAAATTGCCCTGCTCGCGCTCTAGGCGTCGCAACCAAGGGATTGGTGTCGGGCCGTTCAAGTCGGGCTCAGCGTCGAAGGCAAGCGCTGCGTAATACTCGGCGTGCCGCTGCAGCGCCTCGCGCGCGCCTTCTACATGCAGGCGCTCCCACGCGAACCCGCGAATGGTCTCCAGCATGCTGAAACGTGGTTCGCCATCTTCGACTTCAGTTTCAACCAGCAGGTGCTTGTCGAGCAGCGACGTGAGCGCGTTCCACACCGCGACGTGGCGCTCGTCCGATCGTTCATGCGGCTCCTTCACGACGTGCTCGACCGCCCGCAAGTCGCACCCACCCACGAACGCGCTGAGCCGGCAGAAGACGATTTGCTCTTCGGGCGCAAGCAGGC
>CALGMA010000038.1 GCA_937959265.1 uncultured Anaerolineae bacterium
CTGTTGGAATGGTCTATCGGCGCACCCGTATCGAGCAAGGCAAAAAGGCTCAGCGCGCCGAAGTGCGCTTTGACGGCGTTAGTGGTTGTCTGCGCACGCCTGCCGGCGGATCAAGCCGACAATTTTTGTTGCTCGTCGAGGGAGAACGCATCCGATCCCGCCTCCTGTCGGTACGCGAAGCGGCGCGCCTCATGGGATTGCCGGATACGTATGAACTCCCGGAACGCTATAACGACGGCTATCACGTCATGGGAGACGCAGTCGCTCCCCCGGCGGTCGCCTGGTTGGAGCGCCACCTGCTTCGACCTCTGGCGCTTGGTGACGAGTCAGTATGTGTCGCGATCGGAGATGTGTATGTCCAGCAAGCACTCGATCATCTTTTGTGAACTCTCCCCCAGTACATCGAAACTGATTGATGACTACGTTGAGTCTCTGCGTCGAGTTGCTCCTGGCATTGGCGGTCATGGTATGAGCGACGCTGATTTCTGGGCGTCGGGGCTGTTTCGAAGCGCGATTGAGCGATTACGGGGTCAATACGCCGCGACGATGTCTGACAAACAGCAATTCGTCAGTGCGGCTCTTAACTACATGGAGAAGAAAGGGGTTATTCGATCCTGGAAATACAGCGGCGCCGGCGAACGACATGATTATGAGATCCGAATAAATGGAACAAATGATCGAGTTTGTATTGTCGAAACGAAAGGTTGTCTTGATGGAAACAACACCAACATCTTCGAGCGTCCGCCGCAAGCGGATGAGTTCATCATCTGGTCGCTGTGCCAGAATATGGGCGCTGATCCGCGGCACAACGCATGGTCTGGCATCCATACACGATTGAGTGCTGAGATCATTCACCGCAAGCAACGCGTTGACGGCCTCGTGATATGGGACATGCTCTGCGGAACCATTGGGCGACCGTGTCCGAAACTTGCCATGCCTGGTAAGGAAAGCACGGCCATCGAACATTATCAGGTCCCACCGCCGTGCATCTACCTTTTTCCACGCACCATTCCGGATGCGCGCAGTAATTGCTGTCCAGCAGTTTTGAGCATAAGTGATGTCAAGTTTCTGGAGGCTTTATATTCCACGTTTAATTGTTCTTCGGACGATGTCGTTTACGTGCAGATCGAAGCCAGAATGGCGGGAAGCGTCACGCAACGACGCACCGTATACACCAGAAATGGCGTCACGATCGCTGAATCGAAATGGACAGACATTCGGCGGGCGTAACATTTTGCTCACCTTAGCAAAAAACACCGGTGGTGCGATATTTTCAACTCCGGTTGTCAAGGATCACTGCAAGTCGATTGCAAGGCGCTTTTGCTGACCCGGCTCATACACGCAGAACCATCTGATGGCCGGACATTGGCGGAGAATAACTATGCCGGATGTCTTCTCACCCGAAGAACGCAGCCGGGTGATGGCAAAGGTCCGCGGACAGGATACCAACCCTGAAAAGATCGTCCGTTCGCTGATCCACCGGATGGGTTATCGATTTCGTTTGCACGTCAAGGATTTGCCTGGCAAACCCGATATTGTCCTGCCCAAACATCGTAAAGTTGTATTTGTCCATGGCTGTTTCTGGCACCAGCATCCGGGATGCGAGCACGCGGCGCGTCCCGGCAGCAATACTGAATACTGGAACAAAAAGCTCGATCGGAATGTGATTCGTGATCAAGAACATCTTGAGCGCCTTCTCTATCTGGGTTGGAAAGTATTGATCGTCTGGGAATGCGAATTGAAAGACCTTGATCAGCTTGTCAAGAAATTGCGAACATTTTTGTCTGATGAATGATACTTTGCTGTCCGTACCTCTACGGTGTAGCCCCTCCGCGCCTTCTTCCAGCGAAAACTGCCACACATGACAAAGTAGGGCTACACGGCGATTCATACCTTCCGCGACCATATTAATCTTATATGAGGACGTATGAACTACGATGTAGTTGGCGTCGGCGTGGCCTCGCTCGATTTCATCGGCGTGATGGCCGGCGAACCGCACTTCGGCGCCAAGCAACCCCTGGCGGGCTGGATCGAGATGGGCGGCGGTCCCGTCGCCACGGCGCTGGCGACCATGGCCCGCCTTGGCGCCCGCGTGGCCATGGCCGGCGCCGTAGGTGACGATGGCTACGGTGAACGCATTCTGCGCGACCTGCGCGCCTGTGGCGTCGATCCCGTCGGCATGCACGTGCGTCCCGGCAGGTCGCACATCGCCTTCGTGCTGGCCGAACCGGGGCGCGACCGGCGCACGATCTTCTTCCACCACGACCCGGCAGTGCTGACCGGCATTCCTCTCGACCGCAACCTGATCACCTCGGCGCGGGCCCTGGCCCTCGATACGCATCTCACCGACGCCGCGCTACAGGCCGCCCGCTGGATGCGCGCCGCCGGGGGCCTGGTGATGCTCGATGCCGAGCGGGTGCGCGAGCAAACCCTGGAGTTGTTGCCCCTCTGCGACCTGCTGGTGGTCTCCGAGCGGTTCGGGCGCGAGGCCACCGGCATGGAGCACCCCTGGGAGGCCGCCCGCGTCCTCCACAGCCGCTACGGGCGCCTCGCCCTGGTCACGGCGGGCGCCGAGGGGAGCTGGTGCGCCCACGAGGGTGAACTGTTTCACACCCCCGCCTTCGAGGTCGAACCGGTTGACACTACCGGCGCCGGTGATGTCTTCCACGGCGCTTTTCTCTACGCCCTGCTCGCCGGCGACGATGTGCGCCGCGCCGCGCGCTTCGCCAGCGCCGCCGCGGCCCTGAGTTGCAAGGGCCTGGGCGGACGGGGCAACCTTCCCACCCTCGGCGAGATTGAACAACTCCTCGGTTCGGCTTGAGGTGAACACGGATGGGTGTGGGAGGGCCTCGCCCTCCCACACCCATTCGCATCAAAACACGATCCGGCGTCGTCGCAGCGCTACGCTCTGCACCAGCCCGATCCCCAGCAACACCGTAATCGTAAAACTGCCGCCGTGGGAGATCAGTGGCAGCGGCAGGCCGGTGACCGGCACCAGGCTCAGGTTCATGCCGATGTTGATCAGCACGTGGATGAAGAGCATGGTGAACACGCCCAGGGCCAGCAGCCGCCCAAAAAGGTCACGCGCCTGCCCCGCGATGCTTAGCGCCTGCCAGAGTAAGAGCGCCTGAAAGACGATCAGCACCAGCGCGCCGATGAAGCCCATCTCCTCGGCGATCACCGCAAAGATGAAGTCGGTGTGCTGGATCGGCACGTAGTTGCCCTGGCTGAACACGCCGCGTGTCAGCCCGGAGCCAAACCAGCCCCCCTGGCCAATCGCATTGAGCGCCTGCACGACGTTGTAGGCGTCGTCACGGTTCACCTGGGCCGGGTCGGTGAGCAGGTAAAAGAAGGTTAACAGGCGGCGTCGCTGGTACTCATCGAGCAGCAGGTCGGTGGTCCAGGTGAGGTAGAGGAGCGGCACGGCCAGGAGCGCCAGCGCGGCGAATTGCTGCGGGCGCAGGCCGCTGCCCCAGGCCATTGCCAGCCAGATTCCCAGCATCACCACGGCTGTCCCCAGGTCAGGCTGCAACAGCACCAGCAGGGTGGGGAGCAGACTGATTGCCAGCCCCCCCAGTTGCACCGGCCAGCTCCCGCGCCGCGTCTCGAAGTGCTGAAAATAGGCCGCCAGGGCGAGCACCAGGACCAGTTTCGCCGGTTCGGCCGGCTGCACCGTGCGTTCGCCGATGGCGATCCAGCTCTGCGCTCCGCCGCTTACCTGGCCGATCAGATGGACGATGCCCAGGATGCCGATCATGACCACGTAGAGTGGTCTGGCCAGACTGGAGAGCAAGCGGTAATCGAGCAGCGTCGCCAGGGTCATGGCCACCAGGCCAATGCCGATATAGACAAGTTGTCGTGGAAACAGAACCCTCAGCGGCGTTCCATTGAAAGTTACCGCGGTGAGGGTGGCGCTGTAGACGGCCAGGGCGCCGATGACCAGCAGCACCAGCACGCAGACGAGCAGGGGCCAGTTGTACTCGCGCCAGCGACGAGCTTCCATTAGCGGTCAGGTGGTAAGGGGCCGGTCGAGAGCCTCAGCGATGCGGCGCACCTGCTCCATCATAGCGGCAAAACGCGCCGGCACCAGGGACTGGTGGCCGTCGCACACGGCGAAGGCCGGATTGTCGTGCACCTCGACGATCAGCCCATCCGCGCCGGCGGCCACGGCTGCGCGAGCCATTGGCTGCACCTGATCCCAGCGACCGCTGGCGTGCGACGGATCAACGATTACCGGCAGGTGCGAGAGTTGCTTGATCAGCGGCACGGCGCCAAGATCAAGGGTAAAGCGGCGCGAGTCGTCAAAGGTGCGGATGCCCCGTTCGCAGAGCACCACGTCGGGATTGCCCTCATTGAGGATGTACTCGGCGGCGAGCAAGAGATCCTGAAGGGTGGCGGCGAAACCGCGCTTGAGCAACACCGGGCGCCGAACGCGCCCCACCGCCCGCAGCAGCGGGTAGTTCTGCATATTGCGGGCCCCGATCTGGAGCATGTCGGCGTACTCCAGCACCAGGGGAAGTGCTTCCACCTCCATCACCTCGGTGACGACCGGCAGGCCGGTAGCAGCGCGGGCCTCGGCCAGGATCTTCAGCCCGGCCTCGCCGAGGCCCTGAAAGGCGTATGGCGAGGTGCGCGGCTTGAATGCTCCTCCCCGCAGAATCGTCGCCCCGGCGGCCTTCACGGCCTTTGCCACGTTCAGGGTCTGCTCCAGGCTCTCAACCGTACACGGGCCGGCCACGATCGTCACGCCGGGGCCGCCGATTGGCACGCCGCCGACGCGCACCACCGTATCCACCTCGTGAAACTCCCGGCTGACCAGTTTGTACGGCGCCGTCACGCGGATCAGATCGGCGACGCCGGGCAGGCGCAGTAGCCGCGCCGCCTGCTCAATCGCGCCGCGATTGCCCGTGATCCCGATGGCCGTGCGGGTCGGGCCGGGCATGGGATGCGGCGTATAGCCCATCGCCCGGATCTCCGCGCAGACTACCTCGATCTGCTCCACCGTAGCGTGGGCGTCCATCACAACGAGCATGCTCCAACCTGACCAGAGCCGGCGTCTGCCTGCCGGCCATGAGCGACCCGAACGTCGCGATTATTCCACCACCCACGGATCAACTGAGCGGCTCCAATCGCCGATCAGTTCCTCGGGCTTAAAAAACAGGGCGGTTTCCCGCTCACCGCTCTCGGGCGAGTCGGAGGCGTGGATCAGGTTTCGTCCGATGTCAATGCCGAAATCGCCCCGGATCGTCCCGGGGGCGGCTTTGGCCGGATTGGTTGCGCCCACCGTAGTGCGGATCATCTCGACAGTGCCGGCCTTGCCCGCCACCACCGCCACCACCACCGGCGCGGAGGTGATATAGCTCACCAGACCCGCGAAGAAGGCCTTCCCTTCGTGCTCGGCGTAGTGCCGCCGGGCGAGCGCCTCATC
>CALGMA010000039.1 GCA_937959265.1 uncultured Anaerolineae bacterium
CGGCTGGGACGGCGCTGGCCGTTCATTCTGGAGGATGAGGCGCAGGACAGCACGCCACTGCAAGAAGAGATCCTCGCGCTGCTCTCGCGCGAGCATGGCAACTGGGTGCGGGTCGGCGATCCCAACCAGGCCATCATGACCACGTTTACGGCGTCGGACGCGCGCTTCTTCCGCGCGTTCAAGGAGCGCCCCGATGTGCGAGCGATGCCGTTAACGGTGAGCGGCCGCAGCGCGCCAGAGATCATTGCCCTGGCGAACCGCCTGGTGGATTGGGCGCCCCGCGCGCATCCGGAGCCGGATGCGCGCGGGGCGCTGAGCGCCGATGGGATCATTCAACCCACGCCGCCCGGCGATCCCCAGCCGAATCCACCTACGGGGCGCATTCGGTTGCAGCCCTTCGACGATGAAGACGCCGAGGCGCAGAAGGTAGCCCAGAGCGCCGTTCGGTTTGTCCTGGACGCGCCCGATCGCACCTGCGCCATCCTTTCGCCAACCCATTACTTCGGCCAGCGCATCGCGCAGGCGCTGGAAGAGATACAGGCGCGCTACCCACAGCGCAAGCTGTATCAGGATCAACTGCGCAATCCGCAACCGGTGCGCGACGTGGCGCGCGTATTAGCCCAGGCGGTGCGCTTTTGCAGTCAGCCCACGAACATGAACGCGCTGGTGGACTTGCGCGCAGCGATGATCGAGGCCGGCGTTGGGCCGACCGGCGACGCGCGCGACCATCGCGTGAAAGCGCTGCTGCGAAGCGCACGGCCTGAGCGACTGATCTTCCCGCTGTCCGATGCGGCGTCGGCTTTGCCGGCCGGCCTTGCCTTGCGCGAAGACGAGACGCGCGAGGTCTATGCGCTGGCGGCGCTCACGGCGCGCTGGTTGCGGGCCAGCGTGCTGCCGGTGGATCAACTCATCCTCGCCATCGCTCAGCAGCTCTTCACGCGAGAGAACGACTTGGCAATCGCGCACAGCCTGGCGTCGAGCCTGCGCCGTTATATGGCGCTCCACCCCGATGCGCACCTGGCCGATGTCGCGCGCGAGCTAGACGAGATCGCCGGCAATCGCCAGCGATACTTCAGCAGTTCGCTCATCGAGGCCGGATTCCAGCCGGTGGCCGGTCAGATCACGGTTACAACCATGCACAAGGCCAAAGGGTTGGAATGGGATCGCGTGTATCTCACCTGCGTGGACGAGGTCGAGTTCCCGCACGATGCGTCGGGCGAGTTTCGCGGGCAGGCCTGGTATCTCGCCGGGCACGATCCGGCCCTGGAGGCGCGCATCCAACTGGAGGCGCTCGCCGGCGGCGCGGTGAGTTGGACCGCAGCCGACCTGGTGCGACGAGAGCATCTCGAGTACATTGCGGAGCGGCTGCGCTTGCTGTACGTCGGTATCACGCGGGCGCGAACCGATCTGCGCATCAGCTACAGCCGCCAGCGCATGGAGCGCGATAATAGCGTCGCACTGGCCGTGCGCGAGGTGTTGCGCGACGCTGCGTGAACCGCCGGCGCCGGCACATGCGGATCGGCCGACGATTCCCGACTAACCAGCCGGATAGCCGATCTATCGAGCAACTCGAACGAACTTCAACCTAGTAACCTGACACTGACACCATGAAAGGCCTCATTCTCAGCGGTGGCAAAGGCACGCGCCTGCGCCCACTCACGTTCACCAGCGCCAAACAGCTCATCCCACTCGCTAACAAGCCAGTGCTCTTTCGGGTAATTCAGGCGATCCGCGATGCCGGTATCGAGGAGATCGGCGTCGTGATTGCGCCGGAGACCGGCGCAGAGATCAAAAGCGTCGTCGGCGATGGTTCGCGCTGGAATGTCCGAATCACTTACATCCTCCAGGACGAGCCGCGAGGCCTGGCGCACGCTGTGAAGATCAGTCGAGACTTCCTCGGCGACTCGCGGTTTGTCATGTTCCTCGGCGACAATTGCATCCAGGGCGGCATCCATCGCCTGATCGAGCAGTACGCCGCTTCGGATTATAACAGCCAGATCGTGTTGACGCGCGTGGCCGACCCACGGCAATACGGCGTGGCCGTGTTGCGCTCCGATGGCAGCATCGAGCGCCTGATTGAGAAGCCCAAGGATCCGCCCAGTAATCTGGCCCTCGTCGGCGTCTATATGTTCGACAGGCATGTGTTCGAGGCGGTGGAGGCGATTCAGCCGTCGTGGCGCAACGAGCTGGAAATCACCGACGCAATCCAGTGGCTGGTGATGCATGATTATCGCGTGTATCCCTACGTGCACACTGGCTGGTGGGTGGACACCGGTAAGCACGAAGACATGCTCGAAGCGAACGCGCTGGTGCTGGAAGAGCTGACGCCGCGCTGCGAGGGCGAAGTGGACGCGCACTCAACCGTGGACTCACGCGTGACTCTGGAGCGAGGCGCGCGCATCGTCAATAGCGTCGTCCGCGGCCCAACTATCATCGGCGAAAACGCGCAAATCATCAACAGTTACATCGGCCCGTTCACCAGCATTGATCGCGATTGTGTGATCGAGAACGCCGAAATCGAGCGCAGCATTGTGCTGGAAGGATGCCGCATCGAGCATATCCCGGCGCGCATTCACGATAGCTTAATCGGCCGGCGTTCGGTGATCACCCACGTGGCAGCCAAGCCCAATGGTTATCGCCTGTTGCTGGGCGATTACAGCCAGGCGGGTTTGTTGTGACGAACGACCAATGTCTGGCGAGGTCTTGTCCTTGCCGGATGGGTCGCGCCTCACACAGTGACTGCTAAAGTGCGTGCGACCCGCCAAATGGCTACTTTGCTGGCAATGGGCAGGCGCAACATACGAAAGACCGGCAGGGTAGGCGCAGGCATTGCCTGCGCTTACCCGCGCAGAAAAACGTATCCTGACAGATAGCCTCACCTTACAATGGGCTCCATGCGTTCATTCGACGAAGTGTTGGCCTGTGTGGACCGGCTGGCGGAGGCTTTCGCTGCGCGTGCCGATCAACATGATCGCGAAGGCTCGTTTGCCTTCCAAAACGTAGCCGATATGCGTGCAGCCGGGTTGCCGCGTTTGCCGGTGCCGGCGACGCTGGGCGGAGATGGCTTCGATCTCTTCCAGTGCATCTGTGTGTTGCAGCATCTTGCCCGCGCCGATGCCAGCACAGCGCTTGGCCTGGCCATGCACTTCCATGTAGTTGGTTCGCTGGCCGAACGCTGTATCTGGCCCGAGGCTGCTTATGCGCGACTGTGCGAGGAGATCGTGCGCGATGGTGCACTGGTCAACAGCGCAGCAAGCGAGCCGGAGATGGGTAGCCCATCGCGCGGTGGCTTGCCCGCTACCTGCGCGACGCGCGTCGCCAGCGGTTACCGGCTGAACGGGCGCAAAAGTTGGGTGACCTACGCGCCGGCTTTGCGCTACTTCCTCGTCACGGCGACGCTCGACGATGCGATCGGTGTATTCGCTGTAGCCGGCGATTCGCCCGGCCTGATGCTCATAGACAACTGGGGGACGAGCCTCAGCCTCCGCGCGAGTGGTTCGTTCGACGTTGTGCTGGACGATGTATTCGTGCCGGAGTGCTGGCACGTTGAACAACGCACACCCGGCCAGGCGCGGCGCGGTGGCTTGCCGGCGGGTTGGGCCACTTGCGCCTTTGCAGCGGTGTACTTGGGGGTAGGGGAAGGGGCACTATACGCCCTGGCGCGTTATGCGCAGCAGCGCGTGCCGACGGCGCTGGGCAAGCCGATTGCAGAGTTGCCCCACATCCAGCGCGGCATCGGCCAGATGGACGTTGCGCTGCGTGCTGCACGCGTGGCACTGTATGCGGCAGCGCAGACATGGGCGGAACAGCCGGCGCAGCGCGCTAAAATGGAAGCTGACTTGGCGGCGGCCAAGTATCTATGCACCAACGCTGCCATCGCTGCGACCGACATCGCGCTGCGCACAGCCGGCGCCGGCGGGCTAGATCGGCGCCTGCCCCTCGAACGTCACTTCCGCGACGCCCGCGCTGGCCTGATGCATCCGCCACAGGACGATCGCGCTCTGGAGTTGATCGGCAAAGCAGCGATTGCAAGCATTGGGTCGTGAGTATGCAGTGTCAGCGCGCTGCTCTCGCTTCCCACGTCGGGCTCCCCATGGCTGAACTGACGCGCAAAGAAGTGATCCAGATTCTGGCGGCTGTGCCTCGCGTGAGGGAGGGCGAATCGGGCGCGCGGTTGACGGGTGTGGACCTGAGCGGGCTGGACCTGCGCGGCTTGAACTTCACCTTTGCCGACTTGCGCGGCGCGAATCTGGCCAGCGCATCGCTGAGCCGCGCAATCCTAGCGCGCGCATGGCTGGCCGGAGCACAACTGACCGATGTGGATGCGGCATTTTGCGACTTCGCCGGCGCTGACCTGACGTCGGCGCAACTCACCCAAGCGCGCCTGAACGATGCAAATCTGACCGAGGCCAACCTCGAAGCGGCCAACTGCATCGGCGCGGATATGCGCGGCGTGAAACTACATCGCGCGCGGCTATCCACGGCAGACCTGCGTTCCGCCGACCTGACGCGCGCCGACCTCAGCCGAGCGCGAATGGCCGGTGCACACCTGAGCCATGCCGACTTGACCGCAGCCATCATGGAAGAAGCCGAGTTGAACGAGGCGAATCTGGATGAGACATTGTGTGAGCGGGTGGCCCTGCGCCACGCCTACCTGCACCGCGCCAGCTTGATCGAAGCGCGGTTGCACTTCGCTGACTTGCGCGGCGCAAACCTGGGCGACGCCTTGCTGTTGCGTGCTGATCTAACCGAAGCGGATTGCAGCCGGGCCGTATTGCGCGGCACGAACTTGACCGGCGCCATCCTCGACCGCACCAATCTGAGCGGCGCTACCCTGCGCGGCGCACAGTTATCGGGCGATGCGTTGAAGGCGGCGATCCTCAATCAGACGATTCTGCCGGATGGCACTTCGGCGCCTTGAGACCCGGAGTGGGGCGAAGTGCTGCACGGGAGCACAACTGATGTGTTTGGGAGGAGTGCCCCCAACGGGACTCGAACCCGTGTTTCGGCCTTGAAAGGGCCGCGTCCTGGACCGCTAGACGATGGGGGCGCGTACAGCGATCGGCATTGTAACATACGGATCATTGTTTCTATAATCGTTCGACGTTACTTCACAGAATCACTATGCACGTTGTCAACTTTCGTCGCGTAACGGCGGCGCTTTGGCTGATCTTCGCGCTCGTTCTGGCTGCCTGCGGCTCGGGTGAGCCGACGTCGGCGCCGGAGAACTTCCAGCCTATTGTCACCATCTATGCGCCGACTGCTGCACCCTCGCCGACGCCCGAGCAGCCCACGCCACTGCCTCAGCCTACGGCGACGACTGCATTACAAGCCGCCGGCGCAGTGACCGACGCGGCGGCCTCGGCGTCTGGTCAAATCGGCGAGAACGTCAACCCATTCACCGGCCTGGTCGTGGCCGATCCTGCTGTCCTCCGGCGCCGGCCACTGCTCATCAAAATAGCCAACACCTCCGATGTGCGGCCGCAGTCCGGTCTAAACAGCGCCGACATTGTCATCGAGCATTACTCCGAGGGCAGCATCACGCGCTTCACAGCGTTGTTTCTTGCAAACGCGCCCACCAAAGTCGGCTCGGTGCGTAGTTGTCGTCTGATTGATATCGAGCTGCCGATGATCTTTGATGCGGCGCTGCTGTGCTCCGGCACCAGTCCTGGCGTCAAGCCGCTGATGAGCGCCTCATGGGCTCACCGCAACAACCTGACTATGATCAGTGACATGGGTGGCACAGAATGCGCCACATGCCCGGCCTTCCGTACCATGGATCGTTTGCCCCCCCACAATCTGTTCGCCAACACGGTCCGCGCGTGGGAAGAGCTGGACAAGCGCGGCAACAATGTCCCCTCTGGCTTCCGCGCCTGGACGTTCGATCCGAATCTGCCTCAGGGCAAGCCGACTGCGGTGATCGAAGTCGGCTACAAGTCCGGCAGTGTGATCTGGTCTTACGATCCGCAATCCGGCCGATGGCTCAAGTCGCTGAGAAACGAAAAGCAAATAGACGCGCTAACGCGCGAGCAAATCTTCGCTGCGAACGTATTGATCGTGCACGTGCCTCACGTGACGACGCTGATCCAGGAAGATGTCAGTGGCGCGCGTTCCATCGAGATACAACTGTGGGGTGAAGGTCCGTTGCGCGTGTTTCGCGACGGCGTTGAGATCGGCGGCCGCTGGCGACGTGGATCGGAGATCGGCATGTTCGATCTGCTCGATGTGAACGGCAACAAGATCCCGCTTAAGCCCGGCAATACCTGGATCCAGCTTGTGCCGATGAATGACATCATCGTGAACACGCGGTAAGCCCAAGCAGGGAGACCGGATGCGATCGCCGGCTCAGCGACAGGTAATAATCGTTAGCCTCTGGCCGGCGCGGATTGTGCGCGCATCTGCGATGCCGTTGCGGCGCGCGATGGACGCGATGGTAGTGTTGTAGCGCAAGGCAATGCGAAAGAGGTTCTCACCCGGCTGGACAACGTGAACGACGCGCACACCACAGGCTACGCGCGACCCGCCGCTGCTTCCTCGGTTTGCGCTTGAGCCGGTGGAACCCGCGCCGACCGGATAAGGTTCGACTGAGCCCATGCCCCCGCCACTCGGAGCGGCTACCGGCGCGCTGCTGCCATCGTCTACTCCACCTTCTACCGGTACCGGTTCGACATCGCTGGGGAACACCGGCGGGTTGATTGGGGCCGGGATTGCAGTCGGTTGAGGTGTGGGCTGAGTGAGTGGGGCTGGCGTTTCAGGCTCGGCCGGTGGCTGTGGCTGAACAGGTTCGGGCGGTGCCACAGTGGAAACCAGTCGCGATTCGATCGGGACTGCATCGGGCAAGCCCACACTGGCAGCCAGTGGGTTAAACAGCCGGCCGCTCCTGATGAGCAATGCGATCAACAGCGCAAACAGAAGCAATAGCAAAACTGCAACGATTGCGATGATGAAAGTATTCAGGGGCGCTCTGCTTGCCTTTCCTGTACTCATAGGGCTAAGGTACACTATGCGAGCGGAAATTGCAAAGGATTGCCATTATGCGCAGAGAAGAATCACCGCGCCAGGAAGTCTTGACATGGGCCGATGTGGACGCGCTCATAGATCAACTGCTGCCCCAAATGGTCGGATCGTTCGATTCGTTGGTGATGATCACCCGTGGAGGGATCATACCAGGTGGATTGATCGCCGAGGCGCTCAACATCAAACATATATTAACGGCTGCCGTGGAGTTCCCGGCTGAAGATGCGCCGCGTTTGCTGGCATGGCCGACCTTCTTACAGTTTCCGGAAGAAGAGTTAACGCGTGGGCGGCGTGTGCTTATCGTGGACGATGTCTGGACGCATGGCCGTCATATTATGACGGTGCGAGGGCGCGTGGAGGCGAGTGGGGCACGAGTCGAAACGGCGGTGCTGCACTACAAGCCGGCGGCGTCTCTCTTCCCTCACCATAAACCGACTTATTTTGCAGCTGTCACGGATGCCTACATCGTCTATCCCTGGGAGATTGACCGCCGCCTGCGTCCCTCGCGCGTGATGACGCCCGAATCATTCTAGGATGAATCCGGCCTTCTGAAAGCCGGTCTGGTTGCTGGGGGAAGGGAAACTTTGCTTCCGACCACGGCGTCTAAATTCAATCGTGGATCTAAGCCGTATTCCGAAAGATACATGTCCGCTATGCAGGCGCGTTGCCCTGGATCGCTCTGGCGCGCTCTGGCGGTGCCGCGCATGCGGGTGCAAACTGGAGTTCGACCCGCGAACGCGGCGCTCGCGAATTGTGCACTTCCCGGATGAATACGCAGCCTTCGAAAGCGTTGTGGGGTCGGCCTGGCTCACCCGGCGTGAGATGTTTGAGCGGGCAGAAGAAGCGTACCGAGTGCAGGTTGCAGCGGAGCAGCCTGCCGTATCCCGGTGGCTCGGTCCAACCGTCGTCGCCTTGGTATTGATAGCGACATGTGTCATCTTGGCTGCAATTGCTGCTGCACTCGTCCTCAGCCCCAGTCTGGCGCGCACCCGTCGGGCAATCTCGGCAGCCTATCGGCCGACGCCGACGCTGGCAGCTCCCCCGGTCGTGTCGGCGACCGATCCGGCTGTGGTCAGCACATTGGATTCGCCGCTGCTGCCCCAGCCGACAGAAACAAAAGCGGATAACCCCGGTGAAGAGGATGAGCCGCAGGTTCCGACACCCACAGCGACACCTGAGCTCCCGCAGCTCGATCTGATCCCGAAGCTGCCGCCGACGCCTGCATCAGTGCTGGATTCACCGCTGCCCAAGCCGGAGGTGACGTTGCCACCTACCTTCACGCCACCTCCTTCACTCCAGCCGACGGCAGTGGACACGCCGCCGGCATCGGGGGGCGCGGCGACGCCTCTCCCATCACCTACGCCACAGGCCCAGACGCCGGTTGTAGCAACGGTGCCGCCCACCGCGCCGCCTCCGGCCACACCGGCTGAACCCACATCCCAGCCGACTCCAACCCCGATCAGGATGGGCTCGATCGTCTTTCAAGGTACGGTGCGCATCCTGTCTATTCAGCCGGTGGGCAGCGGGCCCAATCAGGCGGATGAGTACGTCGAGTTGTATAACGAAGGGCTGCAGCAGGTGGATTTGAACGGCTGGATCCTGAAAGCCGTCCGCACAGCCGACAACACCATCATCGACACATTCCTATTTGGCAACGGCGCTGTCATTGCTGCCGGGCAGGTCTGTCGTATTTATACCAATGTGCTTGTAGCATCTGACAATTGTGGCTTTTCCGGCGGGTTCGCCAGCGATGAGCCCATCTGGCCGGATAACGGTGGCGCACGGGCATCGTTGTTCAATCAGGGGAATATCGAATACGCTCGCTTCACATATTGAACTTGACAATATAATGCGAAATCACTAATATCTTCATGATTGGCGGCTCTTCACCGGCCAATTTGCACAGGTTTTAACGTATATCTCATTAGGGGTGTGTATAACACTAAGTCAATGGTTACGAAGAAATCCGCGAAAAGCCTCAAGACTGTTCGCAAGCCAGCGACCAAGCTGGCTAAGCGTCAGTCCAGGCGGGTGGCAAAGGTTGCCCACTCGCCGATGAGTGCTGTACCGAGCGCGGCCATTCAAGCGTCTACTACTACGCCTGTTCCGATCGTTCAGATCAACACGGTCTCCCCAACGACTGCCTCGATCGAGGAGATCACTGTGGAAGAGCTGAGCGGCGAAGAGCAGTTGATAAACCTCGGCCGAGAGAAGGGGTATGTGACGTACGAGGATATCCTCAACCTCTTCCCCGATGCCGAGAAGAACATGGATCAACTCGAAGATTTGTTCGCTGCCCTATCGGATGCCGGCGTCAACGTCGTCGCTAGCGAGGACGAGGCCGCTGACCAGATCGTGGATGACGAGGAAGACGAAGAGGACGAGTTCAACGACCGGACAAACGAAAACCTGCTCGAGGCGATCGAAGCAGACGACACAGTGGGCCTGTATCTG
Source organism: uncultured Anaerolineae bacterium (assembly GCA_937959265.1). Classification (GTDB taxonomy): domain Bacteria; phylum Chloroflexota; class Anaerolineae; order J036; family Brachytrichaceae; genus JAAFGM01. The sequence goes on from CALGMA010000039.1 coordinate 9,472, forward strand.
AAAGAGATCGGCCGGGTGGCGCTGCTCACGGCGCCGCAGGAAGTAGACCTCGCCCAGCGAATGGAGCGTGGTCGCGAAGCCCGCGAACAGCTCCAGTCTGCCCCAAATCTGACGCCGGAAGAGCGCGAGCGTCTGGAAATGCTGGTCGAAGACGGCATGGCGGCGCGTGAGCATCTCATCAACGCTAACTCTCGGTTGGTCATCAGCGTAGCGAAGAAGTACATCGGCCGCGGCGTGCCGTTCCTGGATTTGATCCAGGAGGGCAACATCGGTCTGATCCGGGCAGCCAAGAAATTTGACTGGCGCCGCGGTCACAAGTTCAGCACGTATGCTACGTGGTGGATTCGCCAAGCCGTCACGCGCGCGATTGCCGATCAAGGCCGCACCATTCGTGTGCCGGTGCACATGGGTGATCAGATCAACCGCTTGCTGCGCGCCAGCCACCAGTTGACGCAGGAGCTTGGCCGTGACCCCACGGTGGCCGAGTTGGCCGAGGCGTTGAACGTGACCGTGCGCAAGGCTGAGCAGATGATTCAAGTCGCGCGCCGGCCGATCAGCCTGGAGACGCCGACCGACGACGAGGAAGAGAGTGTGCTCGGCGATTTCATCCCGGACGAGGATAGCCCGGCGCCGGTCGAGATGGTGACGAATCAGATGCTGCGCGAGCAACTGGCTGATATCCTCGACACGCTGCCGCCGCGCGAGGTGCGTATCCTGCAGTTGCGCTATGGCCTGCTCGATGGCGAGACGTATACGCTCGAAGAAGTGGGCCGCAAGCTCGGCGTTACGCGCGAGCGCGTCCGGCAAATTGAGGCCCAGGCGCTCAGCCGTCTGCGCTTGCCGGCGCATGCCCGCAAGCTGCGTGACTTCCTGAAAGAATAGCCGCTCACCACGCCCGATCCTATGTGATCGGGCTTTTCTTTGTCCTCACATTCATTGCAGTTTCCATGGCCGTCCGGCGCAAACTGACCCCGCTGCCGTTCACA
>CALGMA010000040.1 GCA_937959265.1 uncultured Anaerolineae bacterium
GAGATGAACATCCCGGTGATGCACGACGACCAACACGGCACGGCGATCATCTCCGGCGCGGCGCTGCTGAACGCCTGCGAGATCGTCGGCAAGCGACTGTCCGACGTGCGCATCGTGATCAACGGCGCCGGCGCGTCGGCCATCGCCTGTGCTAATTTCTACATCGCATTGGGCGCACGCCGCGAGCACATCCTCATGTGCGATAGCAAAGGCGTGATCTACCAGGGCCGCACCGTCGGCATGAACCCTTATAAGGCCGCCTTCGCCGCCGACACGCCGCTGCGCACGCTCGAGCAAGCCATCGCCGGCGCCGACGTGTTCGTTGGGCTGTCGGTCGCCGGGGCAGTGACTCCAGAGATGGTAAAGACGATGGCGTTGCGTCCGATCATCTTTGCCATGGCCAATCCTGATCCAGAGATCGGCTACGAAGAGGCCAAAGCCGCGCGGCCGGATGCGATCGTCGCCACCGGACGCAGCGACTACCCGAACCAAGTCAACAACGTGTTGGGCTTCCCGTTCATCTTCCGCGGTGCGCTCGACGTACGCGCCACCCAGATCAACGAAGCGATGAAAGTCGCCGCTGCCCATGCACTGGCCGCACTGGCGCGCCAGGACGTGCCCGACGAAGTGGTGAAGGCCTATGGATTAGAACGCCTGAGCTTTGGCCCGGATTACCTCATCCCTAAACCGCTTGACCCACGTGTGCTGTTGTGGGAAGCGCCGGCGGTTGCGCAAGCGGCAATGGATTCTGGCGTAGCACGTATCAAGATAGACATCGCAACCTATCGCCAGCAACTGGAGGCACGGCTGGGCAAGAGCCGGGAGATGATGCGCATCATCTACAACAAAGCTGCTGCCAACCCGCAGCGGATCGTGCTGGCGGAAGGTGAACACGACAAGGTCATCCGCGCAGCGCGCCAGCTCGTGGACGAAGGCGTCGCCCACCCCATCCTCCTGGGCGACGCGAACGTCATCCTTCGCAAAGCGCGCGAACTCAACCTCGATGTGTCGGATATCCAGGTGCTGGATCTGCGAACGTCACCCGACCGTAACCGTTACGCCGAGTACATCTACACGCTCCGGCAACGCAAGGGGGTAACGGTGAGCGAGGCGCGCGAGCTGATCGCCAACCCGAACTACTTCGCAGCAGTGATGGTGGCGCTGGGAGACGCAGACGGCATGATCTCCGGCCTCAGCCTGCACTACCCCGACGTGATGCGGCCGGCGCTGCGCATCATCGGCGTGAGCAATGGCAATCAGATTGCCGCCGGCGTGTACATGGTGACGTTGAAGGACCGGGTGTTGTTCTTCGCCGATACGACGGTGAACATTGACGTGGACGCCGAGAAGCTGGCCGAGATCGCCCTGCTCACTGCCAACCTGGCGCGCCAGTTCGACATCGAGCCACGCATCGCCATGCTCAGCTTCTCCAGCTTCGGCAGCACACGCCATCCGCGTTCTGAGATGGTGCGTCAGGCTGTCGAGATCGCACGACGGCGCGACCCAGATCTGCACATCGAAGGCGAGCTGATGGCAGACACGGCGCTCTCCGAAGAGCTGCTGCGCGACTATCCGTTCAACACGCTCGGCCAGCCGGCCAATGTGCTCATCTTCCCCAACCTCGAAGCCGGGAATATCGCCTACAAGTTGATGCGCGAGCTGGCGCATGCAGAAGTGGTCGGCCCGATCCTGGTGGGCATGCGGCGGCCGGTACACGTGTTGCAGCGCGGCGATTCGGTGCGCAGCATCGTCAATCTGGCCGCACTGGCCGTGGTCGAAGCGCAACGCATGGACGGTGCGCGCGCACGCGAGCCAGAATTCAGTGAGGAAGACTGGACGACCGTCCGCGCGTAGCCAGTAACGCTTCCTACGACCGGGAAAGGTCTCGGCAGGAATATGCTGTGGGGAACGCGTCTTACACGTTCCCCACAGCGTCATGGCGCGCATTGGCATCGATCGCTGCGATCCATCACTAACTGCCGACCAGTGATCAGCGACCGAATACTGGTAGCATCGCCTCCGTGCTCAATCCCAACCCGGCTTCTTCATCCACCGGGCGGCGCTGGCCGCGCATCGTAGCGCTGGCGTTTGGGGCGCTGGTGCTCGGCATGCTGGCAACGCCTCAGCTCATCTATCCCTTCGGCCACGACCAGGGCATCTTCTCGGCATGTGGCGATGTGATCCGGCGCGGCGGCGTGCCGATCCGCGACTGCTTTGAGAGCAAAGGGCCGGGCGTGATGGTGCTCTACGCCGTTGCGCTCTCGATCGCATTCAGCACGGTTGCCGTGCACGCCTTTACGTTAGCCTGGCAAGCGGTTACGGCTGCATTGGTGGGCTGGACGGCGCGGGCGATGTTCCACCCGGCTGCGGCGCTGCCTGCCGCCGCGTTCTACTGGCTGATCTACGCCGGCATCAACTACTGGTCTATGAACCAGGCCGAGACGTTCTCGAATCTGTTCATCATTCTGGCGCTGTATCTGGCCTGGCGCGGCGTGGGCGACTCATCGCAATCGGCGCTTGACCTACGTCGGCTGTTCATCAGCGGCGTCAGCGCAGGCATCTTGATGTGGTTCAAGTACACCTTCGGCCTGCTCATCGCGGTGATCGGCGCAGGTCTACTGCTGCACATCTGGTTACGCATGCACTCGCTGCGGGAGATCCTGCGCGGCGGCGTCGCGTTCGCCACCGGTGCAATCACGGCCAACGCGCTCGTGTTGATCTATTTTGTGCTGGCTGGCGGCATCCCAGCGTTGATCGAGCAACTCAACGTCTTCCGCGAGCTGTTCCCGCTCGGCCCACCGCGCACCTTCCCAGAGATCCTGCAACTTCTGTGGCGTTTCACCGACAACGGCGCCGACCTCACCGGCGATTACAAGGCGACGGTAGCGGAGTGGACGTTCTTGGGCGGCGGTTTCCCCTTGCTGTTCGTCCTTGCTATCTTCGGCGGCGCACGTTTCATTCGTCCGGCCACGGGCGACGGACTGGCGCGTTACACCTACCTGGTTGGGCTGTTCGTCGCCGGACTTGCGGTGATCGCCATCCAAGCCAAGTATGTGCAGTACCACTTCACCATCCTTCACGGGCCGTTGGCCATCATGGCCGGCGGCGGCGTCGCGGCAGCAGGGCTATGGCTGCGCGAGTCAGGCATCGCTCGGCGAATGTTAGGCGCTCTGGGCGGGCTGGTCGGCGTCGCCGCATTTGCTTTGCTCAGCGCGCGCATGTTGCCGTGGGTGTATGACACCTACATCAACGTAATTGTGCAGGGCAAATCACTGCGCGAGATCCACCTGGAGAGTCGCGTCGCGCCGCAGCTCTACGTGGCCGATTACATCGTCGCGCATACCGGGCCGGATGAAACGATCAGCTTGTTCGCCGACGCGCCGTGGGTCTATATGCTCACGCAGCGACGCAACGCTACCCGCTTCCCCTTCGCCGACGTATGGGCGCCGGCGCACGGCTCGTGGACGAACGCCGAGTTCGGCCGGCAATTCTACGAACAGATCGTCGCTAACAGGCCAACCTATTTCATCCTGACACGAGACGACTACCCCTGGCTGGGCGTGCGGCATATTGATAACTGGAAACGGCTGACCGACCTGCACGCCTACGTGGAGGCTAACTACCGCTACGAGGCGGAGAACGGGCCGTTTCTGCTCTTCCGCCGCAAGGAGTGAGCGCGCATGAGATGGGTGAAGGTCAGTCTGGCGGCGATTGCCGCGCTCGGTCTGCTGGCCGTCGGATTGCCGCAAGTCTGGTATCCGATGTGGTTCGACCAAGGGGCGTTCGCCGCGTGCGGCGACGTGATCCGGCGCGGCGGCATCTTCCTGCGCGATTGCTGGGATGTGCGCGGACCGCTCACGCCGGCGCTCTATGCGCTGGCGGCGGCGATCAGCCCAACGCAGACGGCTGTGTTCGCCTTCAACTTAGCCTGGCAGGCTGCTTCGGCTATCTTGCTTGGCGCGCTGGCCTGGCGCATGTTCGGCTGTCGAATCGCCGGCGCAGCGGCGGGCGCGCTGCTTTGGCTGACCATGGCTACGCTGAACTATTGGTCGGTCGCGCAGGCCGAGGGATTCGCCAACCTGTTCTTCATCGCGGCGACGCTGTGCGCCTGGGAATCAGGCCGGCGCCTAGGCCGACGGCAGGCGCGCTGGCTCTTCGCCGGCGGCGCATTCGCCGGCGCGTTGTTCTGGTTCAAGTATCCCTTCGCGCTTTACGCCATTGTGCTCATGGTTTGGGCGCTGGCGCAGCGCAGGCACATCGGCGCAGCCGCGTCGGTCGCCGCCGGCGCAGCGCTCACGGCCGGCCTGGGGTTCGTCTACTTCCTCGCCTATGGCGCGTTCGACGATCTGCTGCTGCATCTGCGCTACGCTGTTGCCAACTTTCACAACAAACCGCTGGACGAGCGCTGGGAATGGCTGACCGGCCTGTTCTGGATTGAGATCACGACGTTCGCGCAGATCGGCAGCACACCTACCGCCGGCTTCAAGGACACCGTGCCCCAAGTGCAATGGCTGGGGCGCGGCTTTCCATTCATCCTGCTGCTGGTCGCCTGGGGCGCGGTCCGGTCGCTGTGGGACGACGCGCGACGCGAAGCTGGCGGGCTGGCCATCGTCTGGCTGTTGACGACCCTGGCGCTGAACATCTGGCAGGGTCATTCCTATCGCTACCATTTCATCATCTGGCTGCCGCCGATGGCGCTGCTGGCCGGCGCGGCGCTGGCCGACCTGAGCAAAGCCGGCCTGCTCACGCGCGTGGCTGCGCCGGCGCTGTTCATCGCGGCTGCGGCCGGCCAAATACTCACGATGTGGCCCTGGATGCGCGACGCCTATGACAACATCGTCACACAAGGCAAGTCGCCGCGCGCGCTACACGTCGAATCGAAGGAGTCGGCGCAGTTGCTACTGGCCGAGTTCCTGCGCGATAACGCCGCGCCGGGGGATCGCATCGCCGTGTTCAGCGATACGCCGGTTGTCTACTTCTTGGCGCAACGCCCAAACGCGACGCGCTTTCCCTACCTGCGCTGGGCCGACGAGTCACGCGACGCCGCCGCGCGCGCGGCGCTGGCCGAGGCTTACCTCGGCGACCTGACACGCCATCCGCCGCGCTTCTTCGTGCTCAGCCGGGACGGCTTCCCCTGGGAAGCGGCGCGCTTCATTGAGACGTGGAAGCGCATGCCGGAGGTGCATCGCTTCGTCGAGGCGCACTACGAGTTCATCGGAGAGAACGGGCCTTACCTCTTGTTTCAGAGGCGATCGTGATTGGCCAAACGCAACGCAAGGTCACAAGCAAAGGCAATGCCCTACCTACCTGCCCCTGTCTGCTCGTAAATGGATCGCGGTGAACGACAGAGGCGGCAGGCGCAAGCGCAACACTGCGCCATCCATCTTTAGCCCATCGAGCCGGTACGGGGTCACGACATCCGGCGCGTCCCAGGTGTTGCCTTGCTGCGGATCGTCGCCCGCGAGCTGCCACGCCTCGGCTACCTGGCTGGGCGCGCCATCTTGCCAAATCAACTCGGTGAGCATCGGCTCGGCCAGGCTGCGGTTGACGATGAAGACGGCCTGATAGCCGGCCTCTGGATCATGAGCCGCAGCAGCATCGAGCAACGGTGATTCACCAAAGCGCTTGTTCGCGTAGCACGGCGACTTTACCAGCAAGTCGAGTGAATTGCCGCGCGCCCAATTGCTGATGAACTTGAAGGGATAGAACGATGTGTGCTTGAGCAGCCCATCCCGGCGGGTATGAATCCACGAGATGATATTGACGATCTGCGCAACACATGCGATCTTCAACACGTCGCACTTGCGCAAAAAGACATTTAGCCATTGCGCGACGACAAGGGCATCCTCGAGGTTATAGCCGGCTTCGGCCAAGTGAGGCGCTTCGGTCCATTGCTCGACCGTCTCGCCGGGATGCCACACGTGCCACTCATCCCACGCGAGATAAACATCGTGCTTGCTGCGCGTCTTCGCTTTGACATAGCGCAATGTCGCCGCCATCGTGTCTACGAAGTCCTCAAAGCGCTGCGACAGCGCCAGGTAGCTCGGCGTATCCTGATCGTGGTGATTGCTGACATACATGTGGATGGAAAGGTAGTCCACCACATCCCAGCAGTGCTCGAGGACGACGCGATCCCACTCCGGGAAGGTGGGCATTTGGTCGTTCGAAGATCCGCACAGAATCGTTTTGATAGAAGGGTCATTCCACCTCATCATTTTGGCGGCTTCGCGCGCTTTCTTAGCGTAATCGAGCGCCTCGAGGTGGCCAATTTGCCAGGGGCCGTCCATCTCGTTGCCCACACACCAGTAGCGCACGTTGTGAGGCGCAGCGAAGCCATGCGAGGCGCGCAAGTCAGCCCAATAGGTGCCGGGGGGCGCGTTGCAATACTCAACCAAGTTTGCCGCCGACTCGATCGTGCCCGTGCCCATATTCACGCCGAGCATCGGCTCGGCGCCGATCTCGCGACAGAAACGAATAAATTCGTTCGTGCCGAACTGATTCGTCTCAATCGAAGCCCAAGCAAGATCGCGCTTGCGCGGGCGTGACGCTTTCGGGCCAACGCCGTCGAGCCAGTTGTAGCCGCTGAGGAAATTGCCGCCCGGATAGCGAATCACGGTGTAGCCCAGCTCGCGCAAAGCAGCCAGCACATCGGTGCGCAGTCCGTCTTCGTTAGCCAGGGGCGAGGCCGGATCGTAGATGCCTTCATAGATGCAACGGCCCATATGTTCGGCAAAGCCGCCAAAGAGCAACGGCGAGATCTCGGCGATCGCGCGGTTGGGATCAAGCAGAATGGTCGCAGTTGATGACGAAGCATTGGTCGAAATAGCCATGAGCGGGATTATCGTTCCTGCAACGCCCTATACAAGTGACATCACCAACCATCGCTCAGTTTTTGCAGAGCTGACAAATGAAAACGCCGCCGCGAAGATGACGCTGGCAACGGGCGCCGAACGGTCTCGCCGGTTTGCATTTCCTGACCTCTCGAATACTATCTGATGCGATGTCTATCAGCTCCGGAAGAGCGCCGATCCTGGAGATGCGGCACATCTCCAAACGCTTTGACGCGACCCAGGCGCTTAACAACGTCTCGCTGAGCCTATATCCGGGCGAAGTCCACGCCTTGCTTGGCGAGAACGGCGCCGGCAAATCCACCCTGATCAAGATCATGACCGGCATCCACCAGCCCGACGCCGGCGAAATCTTGCTCGATGGCCGTCCGGTGCAGATTCACAACGCCATGCACGCCCAAAACTTGGGGATCGTCGCCATCTACCAGGAACCCATGGTCTTCCCCGACCTGACCGTGGCCGAGAACATCTTCATCGGACACGCCGAGCGCAATCCCTTCATGCGTTGGGGACAGATGTATCGGAACGCGCGTGACATCCTCGCCCGGCTGGACGTGAAACTGGACGTGGGCATGCCGGCTCGCGGCTTAACCCTGGCTGCGCAACAAGCGGTGGAAATCGCCAAAGCCATCTCGCTCAACGCCCGCGTGCTCATCATGGACGAACCGACCGCTTCGCTCTCTGCACACGAAGTCGAGCAACTCTTCAAGTTGGTGAATACGTTGCGAGAGCGCGGGGTGGCGATCCTGTTCATCAGCCATCGGCTCGATGAAGTCTTCAGCATCGCCGATCGGGTGACGATCTTCCGCGACGGACAGTGGATTTCGACGCGCCCGCGCAGCGAAGTCACGTCCGAGCTGGCCATCCGCGAGATGGTCGGGCGCGAGATCACCGATTTCTTCGCCAAGACGCCGGCCGTTCGGCGTGGCGAGCTGTTGCTTTCAGTGCGCGGCCTTGGCAAGTCGGGCGTCTTCTCCGGCGTCAGCTTCGACGTGCATCGCGGCGAGGTGCTGGGATTCGCCGGTCTAGTCGGCGCGCGCCGCACCGACGTCGGTCTGGCGCTGTTCGGCATCGAGCCGGCCGATTCAGGCGAGATCATCTTCGAGGGTCGGCAATGCGTCATCCATTCGCCCCAGCAAGCCATGCAACTCGGCATCGCCTACGTCACCGAGGACCGGCGCCAGCTTGGGCTGAGCCTGCCGCAATCCATCACCGCCAACATCACCCTACCCCTGCTACGCCGATATGCTGTAGCGTTAGGCTTGCTGAACTTCAAGGCAGAGACAGAGACGGCGGAAAGTTATAAGCAACAGCTCTCCATCCGCGCCCCCAACGTGCAAGTCGAGGTCGGCAAACTGAGCGGCGGCAATCAGCAGAAGGTCATGCTGGCCAAGTGGCTGAACACCGCGCCCAAGCTGCTCATCCTGGATGAGCCAACGCGCGGTATTGACGTGGGCGCCAAGGCTGAGGTGCACCACATCATCAACGAGCTGGCCCAGCAAGGCATCGGCATCATCCTGATCTCATCGGACCTGCCGGAGGTGCTGGGCATGAGCGACCGCGTGCTGGTGATGCGGGAAGGCCGGCAAATGGGCATCTTCGAGCGCGCCGAGGCAACGCAGGAGCGAGTGATGGCGGCAGCCGTCGGCCAGAGGCTACCGCGCGAGACAACGAACCATCCGACCCAGGAGGCGACGGCTTGAAAACCATTACCCGCGCCATTCGCCCGGAGCAACTGCGCGAAATCACCCTCGCCTTGCTGATCGTCGTCGTGGTGCTTTTCTTTAGCTCGCAGATTCAAGGCTATTTCAGCGGACGCACCTTCAACCGCGTGACGACCAGCGTCGCTATCATTGCTGTAGTCGCCGTCGGCCAGACGCTGGTCGTGCTGACGCGCAACATTGATCTCTCGGTCGGCTCGATCGTCGGGTTCAGCGCCTACTTCGTCGGCACACAACTGGCCAACGACAACACGCTCTCGCCCTTCGCCGCCGTCGCCATGGCAGTCAGCCTGGGCGCGGTCATGGGCGCCATCAACGGCGCGCTGGTGGCCTACGGGCGCGTGCCGGCCATCATTGTCACGCTGGGCACACTGGCCATCTATCGCACGATCCTGGTGGACATGTCAGGCGCGAAGACGGTTGTGGTAGACGCGCTGCCGCAATGGCTGAAAGACTTGCCGCGCACCAATCTGATTCGGATCGGCGACCTGGACATCCGGCTGATGTTTGCGTTGGCCGTTTTAGTCGTTGCGCTCTTTCAACTCATGCTCGTCTATCTACGCTTCGGCCGGCGGCTCTACGCCATCGGCTCGAACCCGGAGGCGGCGCGCAACGTCGGCCTGCCCGCGCAGCGCATCGTGTTCACCGCATTTGTGTTGTGCGGCGCGCTGGCCGGCTTGGCCGGGTTCATGTTCCTCGCCCGCTTCGGCACGATCACGGTCGTGGCCGGCCAGGGCATGGAGCTTCAGTCGGTCGCAGCCGTCGTAGTCGGTGGCGTGAACATCTTCGGCGGCAGCGGCAGCATGGTCGGCGCGTTCCTCGGCGCGACCATGATTGACCTGCTCGAGCAGAGCTTGATTCGCTGGCTGCGCGTGAGCGAGTTTTGGCGCGATGCGCTGCTCGGCTTGCTGATTTTGCTGGCCGTCGCCAGCGACGCGATCATCCTCAACCGGCTGCGCCGGGCGTGGGCGCAGGACGGCGCAACTGCGGGCAGCCAGCCGGCCCGGTAGCTATCGGAGCATTGCATGTCCATGTCCCAACTGCTATCCTTCCTTCGTCGCTGGGAAGCGCTGTTGCTGGCCATCCTGGCGGTGGTCGTGCTCTTCAACGTCACACGCTCGCCGTTCTACCTGCGCATAGACAATCTGGTCAACATCTTCGAGCTTTCCATCGAGAAGATCATCGTTGCGCTGGTCATGACGTTTATCATCATCAACGGTGAGATTGATCTTTCGGTGGCGTCGGTGATGGGGCTGGCCGCATGCATCGTCGCCCGGCTGTATGCCGACGGCGTCGCCTTGCTGTTGGCCGTGCTGGCAGCCCTATTGATCGGTCTGGTCTGCGGCATGTTCAACGGTTTTTGCATCGCCTATGTCGGCTTACCTTCGCTAGCGGTGACGCTGGCTGGCCTGATCGGCTATCGCGGCGCAGCGCGCATCTTGCTGGAAGATAAGTCCATCGGCAACTTCCCGGAATGGTTCAACGCGCTCGGCCAACGGCCATTGATCGGCCCTTTCCCTTTCGCAGTCATCTTGTTCTTCGTCATGCTCATCGCCGCCGTCATCATTCTGCAACGCACGACGTTTGGCCGCTACGTGTATGTCATCGGCAACAACAAAGAGGTCGCGCGCTACTCCGGAATCCAAGTTAGGCGAGTGAAGATGCGACTATTCATGGCATCCGGGTTGATCGCAGCGCTGGCGGGGGTTCTGCTGGCCGCCCGGCTGGGCGCCGTGCGCGGCAACACCGCGGAGGGCTTTGAGTTAGACATCATCACGATGGTTTTGCTCGGCGGCGTGAGCATCTTCGGCGGCAGCGGCACGCTCGTCGGCGTGGCGCTTTCTATCCTGATCATCCTGAATTTGCGCAACGGCATGTCACTGGCCAATATCACCGGCAACACACAAACCGGCGTGATCGGCGCGCTGCTGATCCTGTCGGTGCTCGTGCCCAATTTGGTGAGTCAGGCGCGCCGCTTACGTGGTCGCGCGCGTCGGGCCGGTGCGCCTTTGGCCCAACCTGCTCAGGAGGTGGAAATGAGTTGAAGTCTGATGATCTTCTGATGAGATGGATGCCGATGTCTCAAGAATCGCCCAAAAGGCTAGATGCCTGTTGAGTTAACTTGCGCTCCATTCAGCCAAACCTAGCACAAAAAGGAGGATCCAAGATGAATCGCTCAAGAAAAGCCATTGCCAGTTTGATCGTTGCCAGTTTTCTACTGAGTGCGTGCGCAGCGCCAGCCGCCGCGCCGCAAGCGCCGGCAGCGCCCGCAGCTACTGAAGCGCCGGCGGCGCCAGCCGCAACCCAGGCCCCCGCAGCGCCGTCGGGGGAAGTGGTCAAGCCGCAACCGGGCAAGGCCGTAAAGATGGTGCTGTTGCCGAAGTTCCTGGGGATCGCCGTGTTCGACCAGGCCAACCAGGGCGCTCAGGAAGCTCACAAGGAACTCGGCAACCCCGAGAAACTCGAGTTCCTCGGCCCTACCCCCGAAAACAGCGTCGCCGGC
>CALGMA010000041.1 GCA_937959265.1 uncultured Anaerolineae bacterium
TCGCCGACGTCGCGCCGCAGGACGATCCATCACTGGCCGAACGTGCGCACACGCTTGGGATGGCCGATGCGGGTCAGATCCAGTCGTGGGAGCTATCGCTATGGCTTGACCAAGGATTGGCCAAACTGACGCGCAAATGCCGGGAGTTGCTCACCGCGCTATACCTGGACGTGAGTGAGCCGTCGTATGCCGAACTCGCCAAGCGCCTCGGCATCCCCATCGGCAGCATCGGCCCGACACGCGCGCGGTGCCTGGAACGACTGCGACAAATACTCACAGGAGATCAGAGACCTGACGTCTGAATGACGCAAGCGGCCTCGAAACGACTACAGCGAAAACGTCGGAGAATCAACGCCCGATGGTGTATCAGAATCGCCCGGCAAAGACACAACTTTTGATAGACGATGAACGAGGAAACAACGGCTCCCACCTTTGCTCAGCTCGTGGATTGGGTAGACGGCAAGCTCGACGCCGAAGAGGCCTCGCGCATCCGGGCGGCCGTAGACGCGGCGATTGCGCGCGGCGACGAGGCGCTCGCCGCGACGCTGGCCTGGTTGCGCGCCTTCCGAGCGCAGGCCAACATGACGGTACTCGTGTCGCCGCCGGAGGCCGCGCGCGCCGGCGTGCTACGCATGTTCGAGGACGCCAAACGCGCCCAGGCCGGCGCCCCTGCCCGCTCAGGTTTCCTGCAGCGCATCGTTGCCGCCCTCGCCCGCGCAACCGGCCCCGGTCTGGTCGTCGAAGGCGCGCGCGGCGCAGCCATTCAGGCGCGCCGACGACAGATGACCTTCGAGTGCGATGCCGCCGACATCGTGCTGAATGCCCAACCGCGCGACGACGGCTACCGGCTGAACGGGCAGTTTCTACCACGCGCAACATTTGACACGGATGGGATGTTCGTTGAACTCATGCGCATAGAGGGGGCATCGGAGGATGACGCCAATGCGTCAACCGTTCGTTTCGCGCGCGCCGACGCACTCGGCGAATTCACCTTCGATATCGTCGCACCGGGCCGTTACGCCATCGTCTTCATCGCCGAAACGCTCGAAATTCACACGGCGCCGTTCGAACTCGATTGACGATCATGATCCTCGACGTCTCGCCCGCGCTTGGGTTGCCGACGGGAGAAGCGATTTTGGACTGGCTGCAGCAAAACGGCCTGCCGATTGCCGACGGGTTAGCAGCGATGTTGGATGCGGCATCTGAGCTAGCCGGCAGCCAGCCCGGCCAGGTACGGCAATGGGCCGGGCGGATTCGCACTGCTGCCGAACGCGCAGCGCTGCCTGCGCTGATTGGGCGCGCCGACTACCTACGCGCCCAGGCGTGCGCCATCAACGCCGAGTTCGATCAGGCGCTGGCGCTGATCGAATCGGCGCGCTGGCACTTTCTGGCCGCCGGCGACAGCTTAAACGCGCAGCGGACGAACGTCGGCCGCATCAACGTGCTCGAGCAACTCGGCCGCTACGATGAAGCGATCGCGCTGGCGAACGAATTGCAGCACGCGCTCGGCACAGATGCGTCCGATGAAGCGCTGGCGCTCATCGCGAAGTCACGCCTGAACTTAGGCGTGTGCTATTTGGCCATCGGCCAGCCAGAGCGCGCGCTGGAAGCCTACGCTCAGGCCGAAGCGCTCTTCCAGCGCCTGAAGGACCCAGAGGGTACGGCGCAGGTGATGAACAATCAGGGCGTCGTCCTGCTGGAGATGGGGCGCACCGACGAAGCAGCAGCGATGTTCGAGCGCGCTGCGCCGATCTTCGCCGCGCACGGCCTCGACCTGGAAGTTGCGCATACCTACCAGAACATCGGCTACACCCGCCTGCTGGAGGGCCGCTATAGCGCCGGTTTCGTCGCGTTCGAGCGCGCCCGCGCCATCTTGTGGCCACTCGAAGCATCTGCCGACAAAGGCGCGTTGCTGCTCGATTTGGGCGACGCCTACCTCGACCTCAACCTGTACGCCGAGGCCGAGCTCACCTATCGCGAAGCCATCGAAGCGCTGCAGCCCTCGGCCATGGCCTACGAGCATGGGCGCGCGTGCCAGGGCTTGGGGGCGGCACTGCATGGCCAAGGTCAGGCGCGCGACGCCGAGGATGCGCTGGCCCAAGCTGCCCAACGATTCCGATCGGCCGGCAATCCGCTCGCCTTATCCGGCATCCTTCTGCAACAGGCTACCCTGTTCGCTGCATCCGGTCGGCGCGACCAAGCGCTCGCGCTGGCCGAGGAAGCGCTCGCACAGGCGCAGGCCAGCCCGCTGCAACAGGCGCAGGTGCACGCCACCCTGGCACAGTTGTCGCTTCCGGATGCCGATGCTGCGCTGGCGCATCTGCGCGTCGCCGAGGCCATGGCAGAGCAGTTTCGCGTGCCGCGCCTGCAACTGCGCGTGCTCAGCCTGTTGGGGCGCACTTACGCTGCGCTGGGGGAACGCGCTGCAGCCGAAGATTATCTGTCGCGCGCCATCCGGTTGCTCGAATCGCAACGCTTGGAGATCGCGCACGAGCGCATGCGCGCATCATTCTTCGGCGATAAGCTGGATCCGTTCGATGACCTGATCAAGTTGCTGCTGCGGGAGGACACGCGCGATCCACATCGCGTCCGGCAAGCCTTCGAGCTGACCGAGCGCGCCCGCTCGCGCGCGCTGGTGGATCGGCTGTCGAGCGAATCGGCGCCGGTTTCTGACTCAACGGCGAACGCGCAGGCGCTGGCAGAGCAGCGCGCGCTGCAGGTCAAACTTGCCGCCGCGTATTCGGCCATGTTCGCCAGTGATTCGGCACATGCCGACGCGATCGCGCATAATGAAGCACAGGTGATCGCGCTGGAACAGGCGCTTTCGCGGCTGCAGCTTCAGACGCACACCGCCGAGGAACTGGGCGACGGCGCGCCGATGTCGTCGGAAGCAATCTGCGCCACGCTGACCGCCGGTCATTCAGACCCGTCGCGCATGGCGCTGCTGTCCTACTACCTGCTGGGCGAGCGCATCATAGCGTTCATCATGCTGCCCGAGGCCGGGCCGAACGTCCATGTCGTCAACGTCGGGCCGGCCGCCGGTGTGCGCGATGCCTTGGAGCAGTTGGGGCTGCACAACGAACGCGTCGCCAACGACCCGGCACTGGCCCAGCGACATGCGGCGACGTTGGAACGCTCGGCGCGCAGAACGTTCGCCATGCTCTACGATGCGCTGGTGAGACCGGTCGAGACAGCTTGCCCGGATGTGCGCCGGCCGCGTTGGGTGATCGCGCCGCACGGCCTGTTGCATCAGGTGCCCTTTCACGCGCTGCACGACGGCGAGCGCTACCTGATCGAGCGCCGCGAAATCACATATGCGCCGAGCGTAACGGTGATGGCACTGTGCGCGACGCGCCGCATTCCGCCCGAGAAGCAGCGCGCAACGATCATCGGCGTGCCGGACGCGCACATTCCGTATGCCGGCGAAGAAGCCCGCGCCGTAGCTGCAGCGATGTCATCCGCCGAGGTCACGCTGCTCATCGAAAGTGACGCCACGATCGCAGCGTTCGTGCGCGAGGCGCAACGATCTCACACGTTACACGTAGCCTGTCATGGCCTGTTCCGCGCCGGCAACCCGATGTTCTCGTCGCTCAAGCTGCACGACGGTTGGCTGATGAGCGCCGACGTGGCCGGCTTGGACCTGTGCGGCGCAACGGTTGCGCTCAGTGCGTGCGAATCCGGGCGCAGCGCGGCGCTGCGCGGCGACGAGATCCTCGGCACGGCGCGCGGTTTCTTGAGCGCCGGCGCAGCGACGCTCGTCGTCAGCCTATGGCTGGCGCACGACCAGGCCACAGCCGAGTTGATGACCGGTTGGCACATGCGCCTGCAGCACGGCGAGTCACCTGCAACGGCGCTGCGTCATGCCCAACTGGACGTGCGAGCGCGCTACCCGCATCCGTTCTTCTGGGCGCCGTTCATCTTGATCGGACGAGGTTGAAGCGATGGCAAACACAAAGCGAAACCCGCTGATCTTAGCAATCGCGATTCTGTTGGTAATGGCCGGCGGATTCGGCTTGATTGCTGCACCGTCGCGACCCGCCCGCGCGCGAGCACAAGATGGCTACAAGACGAACGAGATCGTCGTGAAGCTCAATCCGGCAGCGGGTGCGACGATCGGCGCGATCAACGCAACATACGGCACGACGACGATCGGCCCGCTCGGGTCGTTCGTTGGGGTGTATCGTCTGCGCGCGCCGGCCGGCCAGGATGTAGCAGTGTTGGCCGCGACGATGGCGACCGATACGCGCCTGCTCTACGCACACCCCAACTACCTGCGCGAGCCGCCGGAGGCGAACCCGCGCAGCAGCCGGGCCTGGGGCGGACTCAACCCGACGCCGTATCAAACTCACTACGCGCGGACGATGCTGGGGCTGACCACCGCCCAATCCATCACGATGGGCAACGGCATGGTGGTAGCCGTGCTCGACACCGGCGTCTATCTGAACCATCCGGCGCTGGCTGGCAAGCTGACCGACATACGCTACGACTTCGTAGATGACGACACGCAGCCGAACGACGTCGGCAACGGGCTGGACGACGACGGCGACGGCGAAGCGGATGAGGTGGTCGGCCACGGTACGCATGTGGCTGGCATCGTGTTGATGGTCGCGCCGGCAGCACGCATCATGCCGCTGCGCGTGCTCGACTCGGACGGCATCGGCGACGACGGCATAATCGCCCAGGCGATCCAATTCGCTGTAGACAATGGAGCGCATGTGATCAACCTCAGCCTGGGCACGGCCGACGAATCCGAGATCCTGGAAGAGGCTGTGGAACGGGCGACTCAGGCCGGCGTCGTTATCGTATCAGCCTCTGGCAATAGCAACACCAAGACCAAGCACTTCCCGGCTGCTGAAAGCTGCGCCATCGCCGTAGCGTCGGTCAATCAGAACGACATCAAATCATCGTTTTCGAATTACGGAGGCTGGGTGGACATAGCCGCGCCGGGCGAAACGATCTACAGCCTGCTGGAAAACGACGGCTATGGCTCGTGGAGCGGCACCTCGATGGCTGCACCATTCGTCAGCGGGCAAGCCGCGCTCATCCGCAGCCTGCGCCCCAACTGGAATCCGTGGCAGATCTCCGCTGCCATCGCCCGCACGGCCAAAGATATTCGCGCAAAAAACCCGACGTTTGGCAGCGACTTAGGCGAAGGGCGGATTGACGTGGCAGCCAGTGCGCTGTTCGCGCAGTCCGCTGCTCAGGCGCCGGACGACGACGCGCTGATCAGCAGCAGTTGCGTAGAGCCAGAGACGCCCGGCACCACGCCGACGCCCACGCCCTCACCCAAGCCGACGAGCGCGCCCGGCGCGACGCCCACACCGACGCCGAATCCGACGCTGGACAAGCGCATCCATTTGCCGGTCGTGGTGCGCTGAGCGCACACCGTCAGTCGCAAACCGACGAAGGATTAAACCGCACTCCTTGGTGCAGGGTTTGCTAAACAAGCGGTGTCTAGACGCATTCTTCCATCGATAGTTGTCGACGTAGAATGGGCAGATATGACGACACGGGAACAGCAACGCCTCGATGAGGCACATGCGAAGAAAGCCGATTGGAAAAAGTGGGGGCCGTATCTGAGCGAGCGGCAGTGGGGTACGGTGCGCGAGGACTACAGCGACGACGGCGATGCCTGGAACTATTTCTCGCACGACCAGGCCCGCTCACGCGCCTACAAGTGGGGCGAAGATGGCATCGCCGGCATTTGTGACGACAAGCAGCGCTTGTGCTGGGCGCTGGCGCTGTGGAACGGTCAGGACCCGATCCTCAAGGAACGCTTGTTTGGCCTGACCAACGCGGAGGGCAACCACGGCGAGGACGTGAAGGAATACTATTTCTATCTCGACAGCACGCCCACGCATTCATACATGAAATATTTGTACAAGTATCCACAGCGCGCCTACCCGTACGAAGACCTGGTCAAGACCAACGCGCGCCGCACGCGCGCCGAAATGGAATATGAGCTGCTGGATACGGGCATCTTCGATGACGACCGCTACTACGATGTATTCGTCGAATTCGCCAAGGCCGCGCCGGAAGATATTCTGATCGAAATCAGCGTGGCCAATCGCGGGCCGGACTCCGCGACGTTGCACGTGCTGCCGCATCTCTGGTTCCGTAACACGTGGTGGATGGCGCCGGATGCACCACGACCCTCCCTACGCCAAATCGCGCACGCGAATGGACGACTCGTCATCGAAGCGACCCACCCCGACCTCGGCGCGCGTTACCTCTACGCCGAGGATGCCGACGAGGCGCTGTTCACCGAGAACGAGACCAACACCGAGCGGCTGTTCGGCCAACCTAATGCGACGCCTTTCGTGAAAGACGGCATCAACGATGCCGTTGTGCATGGTCGGCGCGAGGCGGTCAATCCCGACAAGGCCGGCACCAAATCCGCCGCGCGCTACACGATCACGATCGGCCCTGGCGAGACGAAAGTCATCCGGCTGCGCCTGAGCGATGTGCCGCCGTCTGGCGGCGACGCGCCCTTCGGCGAAACGTTCGATGAGATCTTCGCCGCGCGCAAAGCCGAAGCCGACGCGTTCTATGCTGCGATTACGCCGCCCTCGCTGACCGCCGATCAGGCCAACGTCATGCGCCAGGCGCTGGCCGGCATGCTGTGGACCAAGCAGTATTACCATTTCGACGTAGACCGCTGGCTGGAGGAGCGCCACGCGCATCCGATTCTGGGCGGCGCACGCTCATCCCGCAATCGCGATTGGTATCACATGGTCAACGATGACATCATCTCGATGCCGGATAAATGGGAATACCCGTGGTATGCAGCCTGGGACTTGGCCTTTCACACCTACGCGCTCAACATGGTGGATCCAGAGTTCGCCGCCGGCCAGCTCGAATTGATGTTGCACGACGAGTATCTGCACCCAAACGGGCAAATTCCGGCCTATGAGTGGAACTTCGGCGACGTGAATCCACCGGTGCATGCCTGGGCTGCGTTGCTCAACTATGGCGTCGTGCGCGAGCCAAGCGAGGCTGACCTCCGCTTTCTGAAGAACATCTTCAACAAGCTGCTCTTGAATTTCGAGTGGTGGATCAACCGCAAAGACCCGCGCGGGCGCAATCTGTTCAACGGCGGATTTCTCGGCCTCGACAACATCGGCGTGTTCGACCGCAGCGCGCCGCTGCCGAGCGGCGGCTTCTTGGAGCAGGCCGATGGCACGGCGTGGATGGCGTTTTACAGCCAGTGCATGTTGGAGATGGCCATCGAGATCGCCCGCAAAGACCCAGCGTACGAAGACTTCGTCCTCAAGTTCGTCCAGCATTTCCTATGGATCGCCGGCTCGATGGATCGGATCGGCGACAACCGGGATGAGCTGTGGGACGAGGAAGATGGTTTCTTCTACGACTTGCTGATCATGCCGGACGGCTCGTGCCAGCGCATCAAGCTGCGCTCGATGGTTGGCCTGTTGCCGCTGACCGCCACGGCCGTCATCTCACAAGAGGTGATCGAGCGGTTCCCCGGCGTGATCGAACGCATTCGCGGCTTCGTCAAAAAACACCCCGAGCTGGTAGCCAACATCCACCCCATTGATAAGCCTGGCGTCGCAGGGCGGCGGCTGCTCTCAGTGGTGAACGAGGACAAGCTGCGCCGCATCCTGGCGCGCATGTTGGACGAGGAACGCTTCCTTAGCCCGTATGGCTTGCGCTCGCTCTCGCGCTGGCACTTGGATCATCCGTATCGGACCAACGTAGGCGGAGTGGATTACTCGGTCAAATACCTGCCCGCCGAATCGGACACGGGCATGTTCGGCGGCAACTCGAACTGGCGTGGGCCGATCTGGATGCCGGTTAACCTCTTGATCATCCGCGCGCTGGTGCAGTTCTACCAATATTACGGGGATGACTTCAAGGTGGAGTGCCCGACCGGCTCGGGCAACCTGATGACGCTGTTCGAGGTTGCGCGTGAGATCAGCATGCGGCTGACGCGCATCTTCCTGCGCGACGAACAGGGCAGGCGTCCGGTCTACGGCGGGGCAACGAAATTCCAGACCGACCCGCACTGGCGCGATTACATTTTGTTCTACGAGTACTTCCACGGCGACAACGGCGCCGGCCTGGGCGCCAGCCATCAGACCGGCTGGACGGGCGTGGTCGCGCGGCTCATCCAGCAACTGGGCGTCGCTACGCCGGAAGCGGTGCTCACCCGAGGCGCGCGCACGCTAGCCCAGGTATATCGCCGGGACAGTTGAGCGTCGCGTCACCCGTGCCGTTGTATGAACCGATGGATGCGCTCAAGCGCCTGCTCGATCTTCTCGTAGGACTGGGCGTAGGCCATGCGCACGTACCCGGCGCCGCCTACGCCGAACGCGCTGCCCGGCACTACGGCGACCTGTTCCTCTAGCAGCAACTTCTCGGCAAATGCCTCGTCGCTCATGCCGGTCCGAGCGACCGAGGGGAAGGCGTAGAACGCGCCGCGCGGCTCGAAGCAATCCAGCCCGAGGGCGTTGCACCCGCTCACGATCAGCTTGCGCCGCCGGTCGTATTCGGCCACCATCCGCTGCACATGCTCCTCGCCCTCCTGAAGCGCGACCAGCGCGGCATGCTGGCCGGTGGTCGGCGCAGACATGATGGTGTACTGATGCACCTTGCGCATCGCGGCCAGCAACTCCGCCGGCGCCGCCGCGTAGCCGATGCGCCAGCCGGTCATCGCGTAGTCCTTGCTGAAGCCGCCCAGCAGGATCGTGCGCGCCCGCATGCCCGGCAGCGCGGCAAAGCACACGTGCGCTACGCCATACACCAACCGGTCGTAGATCTCGTCGCTGATGACGACCAGATCATGCTGCTCCGCCAGATGGGCGATCTCCATCAGCCGCGCGCGGCTCATCACCGCGCCGGTGGGGTTGTTGGGATAGCCGATCAGGATGGCCTTGGTCTGCGGCGTAATGCGCGCGGCGATCTCCTCGCCCGTCACCTGGAACTCGTGCTCGACGCGCGTCGGGATGGGGACGGCCACGCCGCCGGCGAAGACCACCTCCGGCGCGTAGGACACGAAGCACGGCTGCGGCACGATGACCTCATCGCCGGGGTCAACGATCGCCGTCAACGCCAGATACATCGCCTCGCTCACACCGACGGTGATCAGCAGCTCGGTCTCCGGGTCGTATTCCACGCCATAGAGTCGGGCCAGGTGTGCGCTGAGCGCACGGCGCAGCTCGATCGTGCCGGAGTTGCTGGTGTAGGCCGTCTCGCCACGCTTGAGCGAGGCGATGCCCTCGTTGAGGATCGGCGCTGGCGTGACGAAGTCCGGCTCACCGATGCCCAGCGAGATCACATCGGGCATGGTGGCGGCGATGTCGAAGAAACGCCGGATGCCGGAGGGGGGCACGGACGCAACACGCTGAGAGATAAAGTTCCGCATGATGAAACCTGGATGCTTGCCGGTCGGATCGCTCAAAGCGGTTCGACCTGTCATTGACCAGCCGGATTATAGAAGCGCTCGCACGTGCACGAAGGAAAGACCCGTTGCCGGACGCAGTCACCGCTTCACCCAGCTCAGCAGGCCCAGGGCGATGGCCGCAAGCAGCGCAATCGCAGCCAACAGGCGCGTCGGCGTGATCGGCCCAGCGGCCGGCGGCGCGGGCGCAGCGACGGTCGCCGTCGGTGCGCCCGACGCTTGAATGGAGCGCTGCGCTGCATCCGCGCCTACCGATTCAACTTCAGTCTCGGGCGCGGCGGCGGCTTGAATCGGGGCGGACGGCACAGCCTCGCTCTGCATCGGCTGCGCCGCCGGCGCCATCTCGGCTGCCGGTTCGGGGGGCGTCGCCAACTCGCGTTGCGGCGGCATCTCCAGGGCGGGCGCAGCCGCTGGTGCGGCCGCAGGCGTTGCGGCGAAGGGCGCAGGGCGCGCCAGCTCGGACGCCGCCAGCGCGACGAAGAGCGCCGTCGCAGCCAGCGAACCGAGCCGCAAGAGCCATGGGGAGAACGAAGACCGTCGCCGCTCGGGCGCGGCCGGCTTTCGGCCGGCGTCGAGCGGCAAGATGAAGTTGCGCGGCGGTTGCAGCGCCGGCAACGCGCGCGATTCGCGGACGAGCAGACGGGTCGCGGCGACGCGGCGCCGCAGAGTCACATCCTGCGCCATCCGCGCGTCGAGCGCGGCGCGCTCGGCCTCGCTCAGCCGGCCATCCACGTAAGCGGAGATCAGCTCGTCTTCGGTCATCGTCCTTCCCATTACTGACGAAACTCGTCGGGCAGCAGTTCCTCATGGGCCAGCAGGGCATCGCGCAGCTTGGCGCGCGCCCGGCTCAGTCGGCTCTTCACCGTGCCGAGTGACACCTGCATCGCCTCGGCGATTTCTTCATAGCTCAAACCTTGAATGTCGGACAGCACGAACGTGATACGTTGATCGGGTGGCAGTTGCAGCGCAGCGCGCGAGATGAAGCGGCGCAGGTCGCTGCGCTCAGCGGCGTGCAGGGGATCTTCGTCGGCAGCGGGCAGCACATCGGCCAGGCTGCGCTCCTCGTCGGCGTCGTCGCCGGCTTCGAGCGAAGTAGTCGGCCGGCGTTGCGCATAGCGCAGCGCGTCGTAGCAGGCGTTGGTCACCGTGCGCAGCAGCCAGCCCTTGAACGAACCGCCGCGATAGTCGTTGATGTGCTTGAACGCCGAGAGGAACGTCTCCTGCGTCGCGTCGGCGGCCGCGCCTGGCTCGCCCAGGATACGGTAGGCGACGTTATAAACCTGCGACTGGTAGGCCAGCACCAGTTGGTTGAATGAGGCTACATCGCCGCGCTGCGCCGCGCGGATCAACCCCGCTTCATCCATCGGCCCGATTGTGCGGCTGGTCGGCCAGGATGTCCAGCAACGCGGCCAGCCCCAGCGTGTAGCTGCGCCAGCCGAAGCCGGCGATCACGCCGACGGCCACCGGCGAGATGAACGAGTGGTGTCGGAAAGGCTCGCGTTTGTGCACATTCGAGAGGTGCACCTCGACGCAGGGCAGGGCGACCGCGCCGATCGCGTCGCGCAGGGCGACGCTGGTGTGCGTCAGGCCGCCGGGGTTGATCAGGATGCCATGCGCCCACGCGCGCGCGTCGTGGATGGCGTCAATCAAGGCGCCCTCGTGGTTTGACTGCGCGATGCGCAGCGCGGCGTCGCGCTGCGCGGCCAGCTCGCGCAAGCGCCGGTTGATGTCCTCCAGCGTGACGCGGCCATACACATCCGGCTCGCGCAAGCCGAGCAAATTCAGGTTGGGGCCATGCAGCACCAGAATCGCCCATCTCGCGTTAGCCATTGAGGAACCGGCGTCGCTCGCCGGCTGCGGCTCTGCAGGGCGCTGCGACCTGTCCGCTGCGTTCTCCATGTTGACCTCCAGTTTTTTATCTCAGCGACGCCAGCGCGTCTTGCGCCATCGTTTCCGGCACGGCGTCGCACACAAAGGCATCGCCCGGCGCGCGCAGCAGGACGAAGCGCAGCTTGCCGGCGCGCTTCTTCTTGTCGCTCAGCATGTAGCGCCACACCGCGTCCGGCGCAAACGCCAGGCCGTCGAGCGCATCGCGCGCGTCGTCGAGCGCGGCGGGCAGGCCGACGCTGCGCAGCAGGCCGATCACTTCGGCCACCAGCGCGCCCTCGCACACCCCCATCGCATGCGAGAGCCGCGCAGCGCAGACCAGTCCCAGCGCCACCGCCTCGCCGTGCTTCAGGCGAAAGCCGCTCCACGCCTCCAGGCCGTGGCCGAAGGTGTGGCCCAGGTTCAGCAGCGCGCGCCGGCCGCGCTCGAACGGGTCGGCCTGCACAATCGCGCGCTTGAGCAGGATGGCGTCTGCCAGCGCATCGAGCAGCGCTTGGCCGCGCCCGTCGCTCAACGCGCCGCTCGTCGCCGCCTCGCGCAGCCGCGCATAGGCCGCGCCGCCGCTGAGCAGGGCGGCTTTGACGACCTCGGCCAGGCCGCAGCGCAGCTCGCGCGGCGGCAGCGAAGCCAGCGCGCTCAGGTCGGCCACGACTAAATCGGGCTGTTTGAACGCGCCGACCAGGTTCTTGCCGAAGTCGGTGTCCACGCCGACCTTGCCGCCGATACTGGAATCGGCCATGGCCAGCAGCGAGGTGGGCGCCTGGACGAGCGGCACGCCGCGCAGGAAGGTGGCCGAGGCGAAGCCGGCCGCATCGCCCACCACGCCGCCGCCCAGCGCGATGACGGCGCTCGCGCGCTCCATGCCGCGCGCGCTGAAGGCGCGATACATCGCCTCGACGCTGGCCAGCGTCTTGTGCGCCTCGCCGGCGGGCATGACGTGCAGGAAGCCATCCAGGCCGGCGCGCGCCAGCGCGCGCAGCGCGCGCTCGCCGTAGCGCGCGGCGACGTTTGCATCGCTCACCACGGCGAACGGCGGCGTCCAGCCGCGCCCGGCCAGCATGAACCCCAGCGCATCCAGCACGCCCTCGCCGATGACGATGTCGTAGCGCGCGCCGGCTTCGGGCGCGTCCACCGCGATCCGGGCGCGCTCGCGCCGGTAGGCTTCGCACACCAGCGCGGCGACTTCATCGGGCGCGCGTTGCGAGGTGTCTATCGAGTAGTGCAACTGGGCGTATTTGGGTGCGCGCTCGCGCAAGAGCTGCGTGACGCGCGCGGTCACGTCGCCGCCGCGCAGCATTGGGCGCTCGGCGGCGGCCGCCTCGCCGCCCACGCGCTGCACGATGACCTCCGGCGTCGCCGTTAGACACACCCCGACGCCGCTGCTGAGCAGCGCCGCGCGATTGTCGTCGTCCACGATCATGCCGCCGCCGGTGGCGATGACGCAGTTCCGGCGCGCGCTCAGCTCGGCGACGAGTTCGCGCTCGCGGGCGCGGAAGTAGCCTTCGCCGCGCGAGGCGAAGATCGCCGGAATCGGCATCCCCTCGCGTCGGCTGATCTCCTCGTCGGCGTCTATAAAGTCCAGCCCGAGGCGCTGCGCGCAGAGCCGGCCGACGGTGCTTTTGCCCGTGCCCATGAAGCCGGCCAGGATGAGGTTGCGAGGATGGGCGGCGATGTCTTCACGCATCTTTGGCGATCACTCATAGCCGAAGCGCCAGGGTAGGGCGTCCATCGGCAAATCTTCCAGCCGCAGCCGGCGCAGCGCCGCGAAGCGCGGGCGCATCTCGTCCAGCGAGTCGCCGCCCAGCTTCTCGATGAGCGCATCGGCCAGCGCGAAGCACACCATCGCCTCGATGATCGGGACGGCGCGCGGCACCTGGCAGAAGTCGCTCCGCTCGTATTTCGTCTTGACCATCTGGCCGGTGGCTAAGTCCACCGAGTCGAGCGGGTTGAGCGTGGTGGCGATGGGCTTGAGCGCGGCGCGTGCGACGATCGGCGCGCCGTTGGTGATGCCGCCCTCCAGGCCGCCGGCGTGGTTGGTGCGCTGGCAGATCGCGCCGTCGGCGGCGTAGAGCTGGTCTTGGGCCTGGGTGCCGGGCCGGCGCGCCTCGGCGAAGCCGTCGCCGATCTCGACGCCCTTGACGGCGTGCACGCTCATCACCGCCTGCGCCAGGCGTGCGCTCAAGCGACGATCCCAATGCACATGGCTGCCGAGGCCGGGCGGCACATGCAGCGCGACCACCTCGACGACGCCGCCCAGGGTGTCCTTCGCGGCGATGACCTCGGCGATGCGGGCGCGCATGCGCTCGGCGGTGGGGGGGTGGTAGCAGCGCACGTCGCTGGCCTCGGCCTGCGCGAAGCGCCGCAGGTAGATCTCGGCGTCCACCGCAGAGGCATGGTCGGGCGTCTCCACTTCGCCGATGCCGAGCACGTAGCCGCCGACGACGATGCCGAACTGTCGCAGCAGCGCGCGACAAGCGGCGCCGACGGCGACGCGCATGGTCGTCTCGCGCGCCGAGGCGCGCTCCAGCGCCAGGCGCAGCTCGCGATAGCCGTATTTCACCGCGCCGGTCAGGTCGGCGTGGCCAGGGCGCGGGATGGTCATCGGCTCGATGTCGCGGTCTTTCCATTTGGCGTGGTCGAGGTTCTCGACGACGAAGGCGATCGGGCCGCCGGTGGTCTTGCCGGCCATCACGCCGGCGGTGATGCGCGCGTGGTCGCGCTCGATCTTCATCCGTCCGCCGCTGCCGTAGCCTTGTTGGCGGCGGGCCAAGTCGCGGTCAATGTCCTCGGCACACAACGGCACGCCGGCGGGCATGCCTTCGAGGATGGCGGTCAGCGACGGGCCGTGCGATTCGCCGGCGGTGAGGAACCTAAGCATCTTGAAGCGCCTCCCGCATGATAGCCGAAACGCGCGCGGCCGGCACGCCCGTCCACCGCTCGAACGCCGCCGCGCCTTGCTCGGCCAACATGCCGATGCCGCCGATGGCGCGCGCGCCGGCGGCCTCGGCCTGCCGCATCAGCTTCGTCATGCGCGGCGTGTATACCAGGTCGTAGAGCGTGACGCCGGCCGGGAAGGGCGCGCCGTCCGGCCATGGCGATTCGTCCTCGCGCGGCCACATGCCGGCGGACGTGCAGTTGACGATTAAGTTCGCCGTTTGACAGGCTACATCCACCGGCGACGCCACGACGGCGCAGCGCTCGCGCGCGGAGGTCGAACCGGCCAGGTCTTCAAGCAGATGCTGGGCGCGGGTCGGCGCGCGGTTGTGCACCCACACGCGCGCGCCCCGCGACGCCAGCGCATAGACGACCGCCCGCGCCGACCCGCCGGCGCCCAGCACCAGCGCCCGCGTCTCGGCATGGACATCCACGCCGTGAAAGGCCAGGTCGGCCAGGAAGCCGATCCAGTCGGTGTTGTCGCCCAGCAGGGCGCGCCCGCGTTTGAAGATGGTGTTCACCGCGCCGATGGCGCGCGCGTGCGCGCTCACCTCGTCGAGGTAGGGCATCACCGCTTGCTTGTGCGGGATGGTCACGTTGCAGCCGGCGACGTCCTCGCGTTCGCCCAACTCGCGCATGCGCGGCGGCAGGGCTTCCGGCGGCGTGTCCCACAATTCGTAGCGCCAGCCGCTCAACCCGACGTGGGCGAACGCTGCGCGCTGCATCTGCGGGCTTTTGCTGTGCGCAACCGGATGGCCGATCAAACCAACGATCATAGCGTAGCTCGCATAGGATGGCGAGTAGGTCAGCGGTCGGCGACCAGCGACGCCAGGTCGCGAAAGAACGCCGGATAGGTCTTGGCCACGCACTCCGCGCCGAGGATTTTTGTCTCGCCCTCGGCGCGCAACGCGGCGATGGCCAGCGCCATCGCCACGCGGTGATCGCCCAGGCCGTCCACGACCGCGCCGCGCAGGCGGGCCGGCCCTTCGACGACGAAGCCATCCGCCGTCGCCTCGATCCGCGCGCCCAATTTGCGCAGCTCGCCGACGAACCCTTCTAGCCGGTTGCTCTCCTTCACGCGCAGTTCCTCGGCGTCGCGGACGATGGTGACGCCGTGCGCCTGCGTCGCGGCCACGGCGAAGATGGGGAACTCGTCAATCATGCGCGGCGTCAGCGCGCCGCCCACTTCGACGCCGCGCAACTCGCCGCCGACGACTTCCACATCGCCCACCGGCTCGCCGCCCTCCTCGCGCAGGTCGGCCACATGGATCGTCGCCCCCATCGCCCGCAGCGCGTCGAGCAGGCCGGTGCGCGTCGGATTCAAGCCGACTTCGACGAGGCGAAGCCGCGCGCCGGGCGTGATCGCCGCCGCGACCATGAAGAACGCCGCCGAGGAGAAGTCCGCCGGCACCAGCATATCCAACGCGCGCAGCGGCCTTTGCGGTGGATGCGCGGTGATGCGGCCGGCCTTCCCTTCGGCCTCCACGGTGACTTCGACGCCCATGGCGCGCAATATGCGTTCGGTGTGATCGCGCGTCGGCGCCGGCTCGCGAACGGTCACCGGCTCATCCGCGTATAGGCCGGCCAGGAGCAGCGCGCTCTTCACTTGCGCGCTGGCGATGGGCATATCGTAGGTCAGCCCGTGCAATGGGCGATGCGCGGCGCGGATGACGAGCGGCGCGTGGCCGTCTGCGTCTTCAATCTGCGCGCCCATCCGGCGCAGCGGATCGGTGACGCGGCGCATCGGGCGGCGGCGCAGTTGTTCGCTGCCGTCCAACACCGCGTCGAACGCTTGACCGGCCAAGAAGCCGGCCAGCAGCCGCATCGTCGTGCCGGATGAGTTGCAGAACAGCGGCTGGTCGGGCGCGCGCAGGCCGCGCAATCCCCGGCCGGCGATGCGCAGGCCCGCCGAGTCGCAGCCGCTGCCGAGCGGGGCCGCCGGCGCGCCGAGCGCAGCCATGCAGCGCAGCGCGGCGTCCGCGTCGTCGCTCTCCAGCGGCTCGCGAATGCGGCTGACGCCCTCGGCGACGCCGGCCAGGATGGCGGCCCGCACGGTGATGCTGCGGTCGCTCGGCGCGCGCAGCACGCCGCGCAGCGCGCGCGTCGGTTGAACGGTCTCGATGGTCATCGGAAGTGTGTTCTGCGCGCCTGCGCCGCAGCCGCGAGGAAGGCGCGCAGGCCCTCCTCGTCGCGACGCTCCAGCAGCGCGGTGAATTGATCGAGCGTGAACTGGAAGTCGCGCACGGCGCCAAGCACGGCGTCGGCGTTCGTCAGCAAAATGTCCAGCCACATGGTGACGTCGCTGGCGGCCACGCGCGAGGTGTCGCGAAAGCCGCCGGCCATCACCTGCCAGACCTCCGGCCGGTTCAGGCTGAACTGGTCGGTAGCCGTCACCAGGGCGACGGCCAGCGCGTAGGGCAGGTGGCTGGCGAAGGCTAATAATGCGTCGTGATGTTCCACGGCGATTTCGCGCGGCGCGGCGCCGACGCGCTCCGCCAGGTCGCGGACGACGGCCAGCGCCTCCTCGTCGCTGCGCCGGGTGCGGGTGAGCAACCACGGCGCGCCTTGATATAACGATGCGTCGGCGGCATCTATGCCGGCGGTCTCTTTGCCGCACATCGGATGCGAGCCGACGGCGCGCAGGTGGGGCGGCAGCGCGTCCATGGCGCGGACGACTTCGGTCTTGGTGCTGCCCATGTCGGTGATGATCGCGCCGGGCCGGCAGATGTCGGCCAGTTGCCCGATCTGGGCGATGAGCGCGCGCACCGGCGTGCACAGCACGACCACATCGGCCTCGCCGGCGCGGCTCAGCTCCGACGAGACGACATCGGCGATGTCGCGCGCCTGCGCCTTGCGCAGCGTCTCGGCGCTGCGCGAGATGCCGATCAGCCAGCCGTCATAGCCGTTGGCGCGCAGCGCCAGGGCGAACGAGGCGCCCATCAGCCCGAGGCCGACGATGCAAATTGCGCGTGTCACGTTGGGTTGAGGGACGCGCGGGACTATACCGCGCGATCCACGGCAGCCGCCACGCGCCGCACCTGCTCGAACAGCTCGGCGTAGCGCTGCGGCGTAAGGGTCTGCGCGCCGTCGCTCACCGCCTTCGAGGGGTCGGGGTGCACTTCGATGATCAGTCCGTCGGCGCCGGCGGCGACGGCAGCCTTGGCGATCGGCGTGACGTATTCCCATTTGCCCGTGCCGTGCGAGGGGTCTACGATGACCGGCAGATGGGAGAGTTCCTTCAACACCGGCACCGCGTTGATGTCCAGCGTGTTGCGCGTGTATTTCTCGAACGTGCGGATGCCCCGCTCGCACAGCATCACGTCGTAGTTGCCATGCGAGAGGATGTATTCCGCAGCCATGAGCAGCTCCTCCATCGTCGCGCTCAGGCCGCGCTTGAGCAGCACCGGCTTGTGCGCTTCGCCGGCGGCGTGCAGCAGCGGGAAGTTCTGCATGTTGCGCGCGCCGATTTGTAGGATGTCGGCGTACTTGGCCACCAACGGCACCTGTTCCGGCGACATGACCTCGGTGACGATGGCGAGGCCGTATGCGTCGCGCGCTTCGGCCATCCACTTCAGCGCCTCCTCGCCATGACCCTGGAAGGAGTACGGCGATGTGCGCGGCTTGAACGCGCCGCCGCGCAGGATGGTGGCGCCGGCCTCTTTCACGACGCGCGCGCTCTCCATGATCTGCTCGCGGCTCTCCACGGCGCATGGGCCGGCCATCATCGCCAGATGCGTGTTGCCGATGGCGATGGTGCGATGCTTCACGCGCAGTTGGATGACCGTGTTCTGCTTTTTGAAGTCGCGGCTGGCCAGCTTGAACGGCCGCAAGATCGGCAGCACGCGCTCGACGCCGCTGAGCAGCTCGAACGGCGCGGAGTCCACCGGGCGCTCGTCGCCGACCATGCCGATGATCGTGCGCTCCTCGCCCTCGGAGAGGTGCGCGCGCATGCCGATTGACTCGATATATCGGATCACGCCGGCGATCTCGGACGCGGAGGCGCCGGCTTTCATGACGATGACCATGCTTCCTACCATTTGCGTTTATCGCGGGGTGAATCCCGCGTTACCGACGCAGGATAAATCCTGCGTTACCGATACCGATGCGGGGTGAATCCTGCGTTACCGGCGGGGCTACAGGGCCGCCACCTTGCCGTTCACGCGCTCGCTTGTATGGCGGGATGTCGCGCGGCTGCGGCGCCGGACGCGCACAGCTTCGGCCAACCGGTCGAGCACGCGCTCGGTGTCCTCCCAGCCGATGCAGGCGTCGGTGATGCTCTTGCCGTATTCAAGCGGGCAGCCCGGCGTCAGGTCTTGGCGGCCTTCGCACAGGTTCGACTCCAGCATCACGCCGGCGATCGCATGCTCGCCCGCCTCGATCTGTTGGGCCACGTCCTCGGCGACCACAAGCTGCTGCTCATGCTTCTTGTTGCTGTTGCCGTGCGAGCAGTCAATCATGAGGCGCGGCGACAGGCCGTCCCGCAGCAGCGCCTCCGCCGTGGCGCGCACGCTGGCGTGGTCGTAATTGGGCGTCTTGCCGCCGCGCAGCACAATGTGACAGTCGTCGTTGCCGGCGGTGTGCACGATGGCGCTGATGCCGCCTTTGGTGACCGACAGAAAATGGTGCGGCTGGCGGGCGGCTTTGATCGCGTCAATGGCGATCTTGATGTTGCCGTCGGTGCCGTTCTTAAAGCCGACCGGACATGACAGGCCGCTGGCCAGCTCGCGATGCACCTGCGACTCGGTCGTGCGCGCGCCGATGGCGCCCCAGGCGATCAGGTCGGCGACGTACTGGGGCGAGATGGTGTCGAGGTACTCGGTGGCCGCCGGCAGCCCCAACTCGCTGATGTCCAACAACAGCTTGCGCGCCATCCGCAGCCCCTTGTTGATGCGGAATGAGCCATCGAGGTCGGGATCGTTGATCAATCCTTTCCAGCCCACCGTGGTGCGCGGCTTTTCAAAGTACACGCGCATGATGATCTCCAGCGCGTCCCGGCAGCGCTCCCGGACGGGCTTCAGCCGCGTCGCATACTCAAACGCCGCCTGCACGTCGTGCACGCTGCACGGCCCAACGACGACGAAGACGCGGTCGTCGTCGCCGTGCAAGATGTGATGCACGGCGCGGCGCGTCTCGTAGACCAGCTTCGCCACCTCCAGCGTGATCGGGAATTCCCGCATCAGATGCGCCGGCGGCGCCAGCTCTTTGATCTCGCGGATACGGACATCATCGGTTTGATAATTCATCGTGTCATCCCCGGTACAAAAATCAAAAGCGCGGAGCTTACCAGCTCCGCGCTTCTACCTGACCTGCACTTGCTACTTTTGGTTACCTGCCGGTCGTCTCGAACCCGCGCGCCAGTAAGCCGCCTTTGCCCACGGCAAAGTAGCTAAACCAAAAGTAGCCCCAAAAGCGCACGGATACCATGTCCGAGATGACCGACATAGTAAGCCATGAGGCGCAACTTGTCAAATGCGCGACGGCGCATGTGCGCGCGGCCGAAAAGTGGTTGGGGTGGGCGAAGGCATTGCCTTCGCCTACCTAGGCTCAATGCGGATTTCCGCAAACGCGCTCGCCCACGCGCGCCTGCGGCGATTTTCGATAGAATTCAGGGCAAGGCAAATGAGGGCGCTGCTCCGCTCTCCCCGCGCCGCGTATCACGCACGCTCCGCGACGAGGACAAATCACCCGTAACACAGATTTCCAGGAGGTTTTGACATGATCAAAAAGTTTGCTTTGTCTATCGCCGCTGCTGTGGCCGTCTCCGCATGTACTGCGATGCCGGCGCCGCCGCCTCCAGCCGGCCAGCAACCCGCCGTAGCGCCGCCCGCCAAGCCCAAAGTCACGCACATTCGCTTTGCGTTGGACTGGGCCATCGAAGGGCCGTCGGCGCCGTTCCTCATCGCGCTCGACAAGGGCTACTTCGCCGAGGAAGGGTTGTCGGTCGTCATTGACCGGGGCACCGGCTCGGCGGGCACGGTGACCAAGATCGCCAGCGGCGCGTACGAGATGGGCTACGCCGACATCAACTCGATGATCGAGTTCAACGTGAAGAACCCCGACAAGGCGCTACAGGCGATCGCCATCCTCTACAACAACGCGCCGATGACGGTCTTCACGCTCAAGGATAAGGGGATCGCCTCGCCGGCCGATCTCGTCGGCAAGAAGCTTGGCGCGCCGGCGGGCGACGCAGGCCGGCGGCTCTTCCCGCTGTTCGCCAAGCAAGTGGGCATTGACCCAGGGAGCGTGGAGTGGGTGACCATGGAACCGGCCCTGCGCGAGGCCGCCCTGGCCAAAGGCGAAGTGGACGCGATCACCGCTTTCTACGGCAGCGGATGGTTCGGCCTGCTGCGCAACAAGGTTGAGCCGGAGAACATCGTCGCCTTCATGTATGCCGAACAGGGCCTGCCGCTGTATGGCAACGCCGTGATGGCCTCGCCCAAGTTCCTGGCCGAGAACGAAGAAGCGGTGAAGGGCTTTCTGCGCGCGCTGGCCCGCGGCTGGCAAGAGGCGCTGGCCGATCCGGCCGCAGCCGTGGAGATCATCAAGCGCCGCGAGCCGCTGATTGACGCCGAGGTTGAGACGGCGCGCCTGAAGATGGCCATTGAGAAGCACTTCCTGACCGAAGAAGTGAAGAAGAACGGCTTTGGCGCGGCCGACCCTGAGCGGCTGGCGAAGAGCATCGCGATGGTGGCCGAGGGCTTCGAGCTGCCCAGCGTCCCCAAGCCGGAGGAAGTTTTCACCGATAAGTATTTGCCGGCCAAAGAGTCGCGCATGCCGCCGGCGATGTGACCGCCCCTCACCGGCCCGCGCAGGTGGTCGCAATCCTGCGCGGGCCGCCTTTTGCCCATCATCCACATGGCAACATCAGTCCCCTGCGTCGCCCTGCGCGATGTGTCGCTGATCTACTACGGCGACGATGGGCGCGCGGTGCACGCCCTCGAAGGCGTGTCGCTGTCCATCGCGCAAGGCGAATTCGTGGCCATCGCCGGCCCCAGCGGCTGCGGCAAAACCACCATCCTCAAGCTGGTCTCCGGCCTGATGCCGGCCACGCGCGGCCAGGTGTTGATTGACGGCGCGCCGGTGCGCGGGCCGCAGAAGAACGTCGGCATGGCCTTTCAGAACCCCACGCTGCTGCCGTGGCGCAGCGCGCTAGAGAACGTGTTGTTGCCGCTTGAGGTGGTGGAGCCACATCGGCGCGCCTTTCGCCAGAGGAAGCGCGAGTACGAAGCGCGCGCCTTAGAGCTGCTCAAGCTGGTCGGGCTGGATGGCTTCGCCCACAAGCCGCCCTATCAGCTCTCCGGCGGGATGCAACAGCGCGTCTCGCTCTGCCGCGCGCTCATCCACGAGCCGGAGATTCTGCTGCTCGACGAGCCGTTCGCCGCGCTGGACGCCTTCACCCGCGAGGAGCTTTGGGGCGTGTTACAGTCGCTGTGGCAGGCGCGGCGCTGCACGGTAATACTCGTGACACATGATCTGCGCGAAGCTGTCTTCCTAGCCACCACGGTGTATGTGATGAGCAAGCGACCGGGACGACTGATGCACGCCACGCATATTGATTTGCCGCGCCCGCGCGCGGCGGAGCACATGTTCGAGCCGCGTTTCAACGACTACGTGCACGACATCTACACACGCATTGGGGAGGTGCGCGCATGAAGCGCGCTTCCCCGCTGCGGCGCATCTTGCCGCCAGTCATCGCCGTGGCGCTCTTCTTCCTCGCGTGGGAGGTGGGCTGCCTGGTGTTGGGCGT
Source organism: uncultured Anaerolineae bacterium (assembly GCA_937959265.1). Taxonomy (GTDB): domain Bacteria; phylum Chloroflexota; class Anaerolineae; order J036; family Brachytrichaceae; genus JAAFGM01. The sequence continues at coordinate 21,987 of CALGMA010000041.1, forward strand.
GGACGAGTTCATCTTGCCGCGCCCCAGCGTCGCTGTGGCCGCCTATTTCCAGTGGCAAGCGGCCATCTGGCCCAACGCGCTGCAGACGCTGTTCACGACGCTGGTCGGCCTGGCGCTGGCCATCGTGACCGGCACTTTGATCGGCGCGTTGATCGGCTACTCGGCGTTGCTCTATGATGCGCTATACCCGCTGCTGATCGCGTTCAACTCGATCCCCAAAGCGGCGCTGGTGCCGGTGTTCGTGATCTGGTTCGGCATCGGCACGCTGCCGGCGATCCTGATCGCCTTCCTCATCTCGTTCTTCCCGATCGCCGTCAACGTGGCTACCGGCATCGCCACGGTGGAGCCGGAGCTGCGCGACGTGTTGCGCTCGCTGGGCGCCAGCAAGTTCGACCTGTTCATCAAGGTGGGCTTCCCGCGCGCGCTGCCGTATTTCTTCGCCTCGCTCAAGGTTGCGGTGACGCTGGCCTTCGTCGGTTCTGTGGTGGCCGAGTTAGGCGCATCGAATCGCGGCATCGGCAACATGATGGTGATCGCCAGCTCGCGCTTCGACGTGCCGCTGGTGTTCGCCGGCTTGATCGTCGTCGCGCTGATGGGCATCGCCCTGTATGCCGCCTTTGCCCTGCTCGAGCGGCGCGTCGTGAATTGGGCCTATCGCTAAGCCATGAGTTGGAATGATTACTTCATGCCCAAGACGTTAGAGGAGGCCGTGCGACTCCTGGCCGCGCACGGCGGGCGCGCCCGTGTGATCGGCGGCGGCACGGACTACTTCGTGGATGAGGCGCATCAGCCGGCGCCGGAGGCGCTGGTGGACGTGACGCGCATCGCCGACCTGCGCGGCATCTGGGAGGAGGAGGGCTACGTCGTCATCGGCTGCGGCGCGTCGCACGCGCAGATCGTCGCCTCGCCGCTCGTGCAGGCGCACGGCGCGGCCTTGGTCGAGGCCTGCGGGCAGATCGGCGGGCCGCAGGTGCGCAACGTGGCGACGCTGGCCGGCAACATCGCCCACGCGCTGCCGGCCGCCGACGGCGCCATCGCGTTGCTGGCGTTGGACGGCGAGGCGCTGATCGCGTGGGCCGAGGGGGACGCCGTAATCCGGGAATGGCGGCCGCTGCCCCAGCTCTTTCGAGGGCCGGGGCAATCGGCCATAGACAGCACGCGGCAAGTTTTGGCGGCGCTGCGCTTCCCGGTTCGCGCGCCGTCGGAAGGCTCGGCTTTCGCCCGCGTGATGCGCCCGCAAGGCGTAGCGCTGCCGATCATGGGGTTGGCCGCGCGCGTGCGCTTGCGCGACGACGGCGTCATCGCCGACGCCCGCGTGACGCTGGGGCCGGCCGCGCCGACGCCGTTTCGCGCGCAGGCCACCGAAGCCTATCTGCGCGGCCGGACGCCGGACGCGCCGACCTTGCGCGAGGCCGGCGAAACGCTCCTCGGCGAAGCGCATCCGCGCACCAGCCCGCACCGCGCCACGGCGGAATATCGGCGCGAGGTGATTCCGGTGTTGTTCCAGGAAGCGATGGGCCGCGCGCTACAACGCGCGGCGGTTCTTGAGGGAGGATAACGCTCATGACGCAAGCGACGACGAATGGGAAGACGACGCGCACCGCGCCGTTGACGTTCACCGTCAACGGTCGTCCGGTGACGGTGGACGCGCGGCCATCGGCGTTCCTGGCCGAGGTCTTGCGCGAGCAGCTCGGCCTGACCGGCGTGAAGATCGGCTGCAACGAGGCCGAATGCGGCATCTGCACCGTGCTGGTGGACGGCGCGCCGGTGAACTCGTGCATTTACCCCGCGCTGAAGGCCAACGGCGCATGCGTGGAGACGATCGAGGGGTTGGCGCGCGGCGACCGGCTCCATCCGCTGCAACAAGCCTTCATCGAGCAGGGCGCGGTGCAGTGCGGCTTCTGCACGCCCGGCCTGATCATGACCGCCAAAGCGTTGCTGGACGCCAACCCCAATCCCAGCGAAGACGACATCAAGCACGCGCTGAAGGACACCTACTGCCGTTGCACCGGCTACGTGAGCGTGATCGCCGCGATCAAACAGGCGGCCGGCCAAAACGGGCATTTGGCGCTGCCGGAGACGCGCCCCCCGTTGAATGTGGTCGGCAAGCCGCTGCCGCGCCCCGATGCGGTCGCCAAGGTCACCGGCGCCGCCAAGTACACCGACGACTACGTCTTCCCCGGCATGTTGCACGCCTGCACGCTGCGCGCCGGCATCCCGCACGCGCGCATCGTGCGGATTGACACATCCAAGGCCAAAGCGCTGCCCGGCGTCGCCGCCGTGCTCACCCATGAAGACGTGCCCGGCGCCAAGAATCACGGCCTGGTGTATGCCGATTGGCCGGTGCTGTGCTACGACAAAGTGCGCTATGTCGGCGACGCGGTGGCCATCGTCGCCGCCGAGACGCGCGAGATCGCGGAGCAGGCCCTGCGCCTAATTGAGGTCGAGTATGAGCCGCTGCCGGTGGTAGATGATCCGGTGACGGCGCTCGCCCCCGACGCTCCCAAGGTCCACGAGCAGGGCAACCTGCTCAAGCACATCCACGTCGAGAAGGGCGACGTGGAGCGCGGCCTGGCCGAGGCCGACGTGATCGTCGAGGGCGAGTATGAGACGGCGACGACCGAGCACGCCTTCCTGGAGCCGGAGTGCGCCATTGGCCGCGTCACGGAGGACGGGCGCGTCGAGGTGTACGTCGGCTCGCAAATTCCCTACGCCGACCGCAAGCAGATCGCCGCGGCGCTCGGCGTGCCCGAATCGCAGGTGCGCGTGATCGGCACGCTGATCGGCGGAGGGTTCGGGGGCAAGGAGGACATCGCCGGCCAAATTCACGTGGCGCTGCTGGCGCGCGCGACCGGCCGGCCGGTCAAGATGCTCTACCGGCGCAGCGAGTCATTGATCTTTCACCCCAAGCGCCACGCGGTGAAGTTCAAAGTGAAGGTGGGCGCCAAGCGCGACGGCACGTTCACGGCCATGCGCATCGAGCTGTGGGGCGACACCGGCGCGTACGCCAGCCTGGGCGACAAGGTGATGACCCGCGCGGCGACCCACGCCAGCGGCCCCTACGAAGTGCCGCACGTCAAGATTGATTGCTACGCGGCCTACACCAACAACGTGCCGGCCGGCGCGTTTCGCGGCTTCGGCGTCACGCAGTCGTGCTTCGCCATCGAGTCGGCGATTGACGAGCTGGCGCACAAGCTGAACCTGGATCCGATCGAAGTGCGGCGCAAGAACGCCCTGCGCGTCGGTTCGGTCACCAACACCGGCGCGCGCATCCGCGAGAGCTGCGGCCTGTTGGCGTGCATCGAGAAGGTGGCCGACGCGCTGAACGATGACCTCGCTCAGGCGCAGGGATCATGGGTCTTTCGCCGGCCCGATAAACCCGACCACGTGTACGCCTGGGGCTTCGCGGCGGCGTACAAGAACACCGGCCTGGGCGGCGGCGCCAACGATTGCTCCACGGTGGAGGTCGAGGCGTTCGGCAACGGCAGCGTCGAGGTGCGCACCAGCGCTGCCGAGATCGGCCAGGGGTTGGTGGGGGTGCTGGCCAGCATCGCCGCCGAGGAGCTGGGCCTGCCTTACGAGCGCGTGCATGTGCTGCTCTCCGACACCGACCTGACGCCGGATGGCGGCCCGACCACGGCCTCGCGCCAGACCTATGTGACCGGCAACGCCGCGCGCCTGGCCAGCATCAAGCTGCGCCAACAGTTGGCGGCGGTGGCTGCGGAGATGCTCGATGCGCCGGCCGACGCGCTGGCCTTCCGCGATGGGCAGGTGCGCGCCGGCGACCGCGCCGTGAGCTTCGCCGAGGTGGTGCAGCAGGCCCACGCCGAAGGGCAATCCACGCGCCTGAGCCACCTCTACGAAGCGCCCAAGACGCAGCCCCTGGGCACCGGCGGCGATATGCACGTCGCCTTCAGCTATGCCGCGCAGGCCGCGCTGGTGGAGGTGAACGAGCGCACCGGCGAAGTCGCCTGCTTGAAGGTGATCAGCGCCACCGACGTCGGCCGAGCGATCAATCCGCTGGCCTTGCAAGGGCAGATTGACGGCGGCATCGTGATGTGCATCGGCAATGCGCTGACCGAGGAGTTCATCCAGGAGAAAGGCATCCCCTATACCGACCGCCTGGCGCGCTATAAGATGCCCAGCATCCGCCATACGCCGGAGATCGTCTCGTTCATCGTGGAGGATGAAACAGCCGACGGGCCGTACGGAGCCAAGGGCGTGGGCGAAATCTCCAGCATCCCCACCACGCCGGCCATCACCAACGCCATCTACGCAGCCACCGGCGTGCGCGTGCGGCGCTTGCCGGTGGACCAAGATTGGTTGCTGCGAACGATGAAGGCGCAGCGCCAAACTTACACATCATGAGTACGGCGACTCCGACAGATTTCATCGGCCCGTGGATCGGCGAGACAATCGGCTACGATAGCCCGGCGCACATCTGGGAGATCAGCGTGCGCGCCTCGCGGCTGGAGATTCGCACGCGCTGGGAAGATGAGTCAGGGTGGGAATTGATGTATGCGGAAGTGACCGACGGCCCAGCTGGCTTCTCGATCGGCGAACAGCGCGCCGTGCTGGTGGATTCGCAGCATTTCGTTATCCCCGGTTGGGACACGAACGACACGCGCGGGGGCGTGGGGCCGTCTTACGATGTGGTGTTCTCGCGGCCGGGCATTGCGGAGCTGAGCGCGCATCAGGCCTACCAGCGTTTCGTCGCATCGCGCGACCAGGCCTGATGCATGGCACTGCTCGTCAGAGACTCACGCGCTCGGTAGAAGCCGGACGGCTTCACCGAAAGGGAACACGCTCAGGTCGCCGCCGTTCGGCGTGACTACCCACAACACCGGCAGCGAAGGCGGGCGCGCCGGAAAGTCACCGTAGCCGTCGGTGAGGTAGATCGCCAACGTGACGGCATGCGGGTCGGCGTGGTGTTCGAGGTATGCGAAGAACGGCCGGAAGTCCGTGCCGCCGCCGCCTTTGGGTGGAGGTAGCTCTGCATCCGCCGTCACCACGAACGGGCCATGCAACGCAGCGTCGGCGAAGAATAAGTTGCAGCACAAATGCGGGTAGGCGCGCAGGATAGCCCGCACTTCGCTCATGAAACAGGTGACGTCATCCCGCGAGATCGAGCCGCTGGTGTCCACGCAGACATGCACGTGCACCGTCTCGCCAGCGATCGTCTCGAGATACATGCCATCGCCGACGAAGCGGCGGTCGAATGCGCCGAAGTCGGTGGGCGTCTGCACCAGGTAGCGCCACAGATAGCTGCGCCAATCCACGCGCGATGCCAGCAGCGCGTCCAATTCGCGCCGCAGGCCAGCCGGAACGTCGCCCGCCAGCGACGATCGCATCACCATCTGGGCCTGCTGCAGCGCCTGCTTCCACTTGCCTTCAAGCTCGGCGCGGTCGGCTGCTGTGTTCGGCATAGCGCTGGCCGCCTGTCCCTCGTCGCTCACCCGCCCTGAGCCATCGTCGGGCGCTACTTCCAGCAGATCGGACATGCCGGCAGCAGCGTGTCTGCCCTGCTGCGCCTCGCGGAGGAGCAGCTCATACACCTCTTCCGTGGCGAGGTGCTCCTTGTGCGAATCGCGGACGCCGCCTTCGGGCAAGGTGTAGCCGTTGCGCACGAGCATGCCGTTAACAACGATGTCGGCGGCAATATTCCACAGCTCCGCGTCGCGCGTCCCACGCCGGGTTACGTGCAGCAGCGCTGCATGCAACACCTCGTGCAGCAACAAGCCGTCTTGCGCCGCAGGCGAGAGCGCGCGGAAGAAGTGGGGGTTGACGAACACATCGCGACCATCGGTCGCTGCAGTTAGCAGCCGATCCGTGATCGTGATGCGCGCATGCAGGGCAAGGGTGGCAAAGAATGGGCTGCGCTGACAAATGCGCAGCAGCGATGCGCTGACCGCGCGATAGGTTTCACGTTCGGCGGCGTGGGCGGTTGGGGAAGCGAGTAGGGACATGGTGTTGCAACCTACGTTTTACGCCTCACATAAGCATTGGACGATTCGCGCTATGCACCCTCAGCCTCAACGCTGGCGTTTCGAGCGGCGCTTCGAGTAAGCCATGATAATGCGCCATCCACTCCTGCAATAGATCGTCTTGCGCAATCAGCCGCTTGAAGTTACCCATCTCGCCCTTGCGCCGCATCAGTCGGAACAAATCCACAGCGCACAACTGCACCCACTCCGGCTCGGCGACCTGAGTCAGCCACCTGAACGCATAATAGGCCTGCTGCGCCTCCTGCGCCCGCGCTGCCAGGCCGACGATCAGCGCATAGCGCATCGAGGGCTCGGATGGGAAGGCAACATCGTCGCCCTGGCCGGCCAGAATGCGTTCGAAGTTGGGCAGCTGCTCGTAAAGCTGCACGAAGGCGTTGAACTCGGTCGCCGTTGCCGTGCCCACCGCCGGCGCGATGTCCAGGCCGGCGCGGTGCAATTCGCTGGCCATCGCCCACGAGCGCGGCGATGGCCAAGCCGGCTGCTGGCCGTCCGTCTTGTGCAACAGTTGCGGGCGGAACGCCACAAAGGCGATGATGCGCTCGTGCATGCCGGCTGCCAGCGCATAGGCTTTGAAACTGTCCAGGTCGGGTTCGACTTCGAGGTGGATGAAGCGATTGCCGAGCGGCGCCGGCATATCGAATACCGCAGCGCGATCTTCCTTGCGGTTGCCGGCAGCCCAGATGAACCAGCCATCCGGCACCTCGTAGCTGCCCACCCGGCGATCCAGGATCAACTGCTGCGCCATGCCCTGCATCGTGGGCGGCGCGAGGTTGATCTCGTCCAGGAAGAGGACGCCTCGTCCTTTGTGCGGCAGGAACTCCGGCGGATACCAGCGCGAGACGCGCCGCATTTTGTCAGCAACCGGTAGGCCGCGCAGGTCGGTCGGCGCGAGCTGCGACAAGCGCACATCTATACATGCGATGCCGTACGCGTCGGCCGTCTGGCGCACGATGCTGGACTTGCCAATCCCCGGCGGCCCCCAAATCATGACGCTGAGTTTGAGGTGATGGCGGATGAGACGATCGAGGAAGATCGCCAAGTCAGATGGTTTCATGTGCGTGTGCTATCAGGCCGGCCGGTGCGCACCGTTTGCGCAGGCGGACGACTCCGCGAGTAATCGTCGTTGTCCACTGATTATCGTTGCGCTGCGCTGCGCGTGTGATCGCCCGCTGGCAGATAGCTGACTTTTGAACGCCATTACGGATCGAGCTATCTCAGCGGGTGATGGTGAGTTCCTGGCCTGGCCGAATCAGACAGTTGGCGGTGAGATTGTTCTGGCGAATGAGGTCGTCCACCGAGACGTTGAACCGCGTGGCAATCGCCCAGCACGAATCACCCTGCTTCACGGTGTAGGTCACTGTGCTGCCCTGAGTCGCCAGCACGTCGGTGGGTTGCAGCGCCGGCGTCTCCGTCGGAGGAGGCGGCGTATCGGTCGGCAGCGGTGAAGGCATAGGCGCGCTCGTCGCCGTGGCAACCGGTGGTGCCGCTTCGGTCGCCGTAGCCGCTGGCAATGCGTCGGTCGCCGGCTCGGTGGCGATGATCGGCGTCGGCATCACTGGCCGCGCCGACGAATCGCGGACCGCGCCGGAGCCGGCGATGGCAACTGCCAGCAGAGCCGCCACACCGAGTACCGTCCCCAGGATGATGGCCAGGCTCAAGAGGCTGCGGGAGCGCGAAGCCGAGATAGGGACCGGGCGCTTCGACGTCGTCACCTTCGGCTTATACGTCGTGGCAGGCTTGGGAGCAGGGGCCGGCCTTGGCCGCGCCTGATAGGCTGCGGCCTGCGATTTGGACTTGAACTCAACTTTGCCTGTCGAGCCTGCACCAACGGCTTCCAGCGCACCGGACGGATGGGCAGCAGCGGGAGTCCGCGCTTCGTTCTCCCGTGGGGCATGCTCGGTCGCCGACACATTTGCGGCCGGCTCATCCGGCGTTTCATCCGCGACCGACGGCGGAGAAGCGGGCTCGACCAGCGCAACACGCACCGCATCCGTCGGCTCGGCAGGAGTGGCAGACGGAGCCGGGGCCTCGGCAAGCGTCAACGATTGGTGATGCGTCTCGGGAGACGAGGTTGCCGACAACGGCTCGGGGGGCGTCTGAGGTTGTACCGGCTGTGCGGGCTTCGCGGGCGGTGCGGGCCGGAAGGAAGTCGCTCGCTTGGACGAGCCAGCATCGGCTGGGCTGAACACATAGCCGCACATGTCGCAGCTCATCGCGCTCGCCGGATTACTCGAACCGCAGGACGGACAACGCCGTCTTTGTTTGGGCTGTGAACTCACGTCGCTTTCCTCCTTGCGTTAGCAGCCCGAGAAAGATGCTGCTTGCCGCTCACGGGCCAGGTGTCGGTGTGCCGACCGGCTGTTTGCGCCACACAAAAGCGCGCGCGGCGCTGGGCGGGCTGATCTCCACATACATGCGCTGACCGGTGCCCGGTTCGACGCCCAAGAACCGCTTCACCTGCACCCACCACACGACCTCGCGCTCCTCTCGATCGCCGAGGATGTCTTGCGTGAGCTTGAGTGAAGTCGCTTTGGTCTCGAAGATCGGCACGGTGATTGCGCCCGACGGCTGTACCTGCACGACGTACCATTCATTCTCCTGGAGCAGGCCGACCGTCAACCATTGTAGCGTCACGATTTCCTGCGTGCCACTGATCTGCGCGCCATCGGGAGGCAGCATGACGATAGGGGCGCTGTAACCGGCGCGCGGCGTTGGCGTCTGCAGCACAAACGGCGTCGGGATCACGGTCGGCGTTGGTGTAGCGAAGGTAATCGTCAGCACCTGGTTCATGCGAATCAGGCAGTTGGTGTCCAGGTTATTTTGCTGCATCAGCAGCTCGACCGTCACGTTGAACTTTTGGGCGATCTCGCTACAGGTGTCGCCACCTTTCACTACATACACGATCTGCGCCGGCAACGTCGCCGTAGGCTCTCCTGGAACGGGCACGGCGGTCGGCGGGGGTGCGACGCCCGGCGGCAACGTCGCGGTCGGGAGCGGCGTGGGTGAGGGTACGGGGATCAGCAACTTGTCACCGGCACGAATCAAGCAGCGTTCGGTATCGAGGTTGTTTAAGGCGGCGAGTTCACCCAGCTGCACACCGAAGCGTTGTGCGATGACGCCGCATGTGTCGCCGGACTGCACGGTGTATTCGAGCGGCGGGATAGGTGTGGGCGACGGCGCCGGCGTAGCAGTCGGTGGCTCCGCCGTGGGCGTCAGCGTCGCAGGAAACTGCAAGCTGCCGGCGATCACGCCGTTGTCCGTGGCTGCTGGATCCTGAATGACAACTTCGATGGCGGGTTCGACCGAAGTCTGGGTCAGGCCGGTGCTCTGCGCAAACCACATCGCGCCGACGATGACGAAGGCGATAGCAGCCAACACGCCGATCACACCCCAGGGGATCTGCGCAAGGGGCGATCGCTCGTGCGGCGCAGGTCGGCTTGTTTTGTCCAGGCCTGGGCGAGGCGCGGGCGGACGACGCTCGGCGGCTGCCCGCGCCTCTAGCTGCGCACGCGGAATGGCCTGCGTGGTGCCGAATTCGTGCCCACAAACCTCGCACACCTGCGCATCTTCCGCAGCGCGTGAACCGCATGAAGGGCAGCGTTTGTAGCGTGATTTTGGAGGACTGCTCATACGGAGCAACCGGCGACCGGCTGCGGCCGGCAGCCGGTCACTTCACTCCATCCAATCCCAGGGCAGCGGCGTTGCCCTGCATGGCCGCCAGGACGACGCCGATGTGCTCGTCAAGCGAGACACCGAGCGCCGCCGCAGCACGCTCGATCTCGTCGCGATGCACACCGGCGGCAAAAGCTTTCTCCTTCCACTTCTTTTTCACCGATGACACCTGCACATCGGCGATGTTCTTCGTCGGGCGAACAAACGTCACAGCAGCGATGAAACCGGTCAGCTCGTCCACTGCGACCAGGGCGCGCTCCATGTCGTTCTCGGGCTGTGCACCGGTCAATTCGGGCGCATGAGCAGCGATGCCGTGCAGGATCTCCTCCGGCCACCCTTGCGCGCGCAAGTAGGCGATGCCGACGTTCGGGTGGCCCTGGCCGTCCAGGTTAGGATGCCGCTGATAGTCGAAGTCGTGAATCAAACCGAGCAATCCCCACCGCTCCGGATCGCCGCCGAAGCGCGGCGCGTAGGCGCGCATAGCGGTCTCGACGGACAACATGTGCCGGATTAAGGCGGGGTCGGTCGTCCACTCTGTGACGATGGCCCAGGCAGCATCGCGGTTGTATCGAGAGTCGCTCATGATGAGATCGAGAAGTGTAGCAGATTCGCCCCAGCTCAGACGATCGGGAGCGGCGCGCCCAGCACCGGCAGCGGACGAACGATGAACAAATCCCAGAACGCTTTCAACGTTGCGCCGAATTCTCTGAGCTGAAACCAGGACATAGCGGCATACGGCCTTCGATCTGCCGGGTAGCCAACCGCAACCACACCGAGCGCACTGCACGTGAAGATCGCGCGGTCGAGGTGATACGCCTGCGTCACCAACACGACGTCGTGCAAGCCGAAGATCTCGCGGGCGCGATAGCACGTGTCGTAGGTGCTGCGGCCGGCGTAATCGAGCACAATGTCGTCGTCGGGAACGCCGAGCCGAAGCGCCGTCTGGCGCATCACGCCCGGCTCGTTGTAGTTGACAAAGCGATTGTCGCCGCTCATCAGCAGCTTGTCCACTGCACCGGCCCGATAGAGCGCTACCGCCGAGGCGACCCGGTCATAGAGCACAGCGCTGGGCCGGCCGTCGCGCACGCCCGCTCCAAACACGATGGCCACGCGGTGATGCGGCACCGCCTCAGGCGCGACATAGATTCGGCTCCGCGCAAACGCCATCGTGAGCCCGCGCGCCAGCAATGGGACGCCGATCAGCAAGACCGCAACGAGCAAGATCACCCGCCTGATCACAGCGCGCATTGTATGCGAAGCGCATAGCCCATAGCTCACCGTCACTTCGCTTTCGCCAGCTTATCAGGGGTGAACGCATCGGGCAGCAACTCACCGACGGTGGTGAGCGTGTAATCGCCGCGGGCATCGGCCTGGATGACGATGGTGTCCAGGCCGAACTCGCTCATGAACTGCCGACATGCTCCACACGGCGAGCCGCCGTTGTCGGTGACGACGGCGATGGCGATGAACTCGTGCTCGCCTTCGCTGATCGCCTTGACATAGGCCGTGCGTTCGCTGCAGATCGCCAGACCATAGGACGCGTTCTCTACGTTCACGCCGCCATAGACGTTACCCGAGCCAGTCAGCAGCGCCGAGCCAACGCGATAGCGCGAATAGGGCGCGTAGGCATACTTCCGCGCGTGGTTGGCTACCTCGATGAGCACGCGGATGACTTCCTCAGGTAGCTCGTCCGGCGGCGGCGTTGTTGATGGTGTTGAGGAGTTTGTTGCGCTCCGCCGGCGCGGCGTCGTCCGCCGTGCGGGAGTGCTCCTGCGCTGCTTGCTGCTGCGCGTCTGGCTGGTGTGGCGCATGCGTCACCTTCACTTTCAGGATTCGCCGGTCGTTGACGGCGAGCACCTCGAAGACGAATCCACTGTGCTCGACCTTCTCGCCGACGACCGGTACTTTGCCCAATTGGTCATAGATGAAGCCACCCAGCGTGTCGCTTTCGCCCTCGGGCAGCTCGGCCTGGAGCAATTCGCCGGCGTCCTCGATGTTCATCCCTGCATCAAGGATGTAGCCATTGCCCTCCGGCAACGGCACGATGTCCGGCTCCTCGGTATCGTATTCGTCCTGGATCTCGCCGACGATCTCTTCCAGGATGTCCTCGATAGTCACCAGGCCGGCGGTGCCGCCGTATTCATCCACGACGATGGAGACATGCACGCGGCGCTTCTGCAATTCGTGCAGCAGCTCAATTACACGCTTGGACTCCGGCGTGAAATAGACCGGGCGTAGGATCTTCTCCAACGGTGGTTTTGCGCCGTCGCGCAACGCAGCCAGCATATCCTTGGCATAGAGGATGCCGATGATCTCGTCAATCGTGCCGCGATAGACGGGGATGCGCGAGTGGCCGGCGGAGACGATCACGTCCAGCGCCTCGTCGAACGGCGTGTTGACATCCAGCGCCACCATCGCAATCCGCGGCACCATGACCTCGCGCGCGACGGTGTCGCCGAAATCGAGCACCGAGAGGATCATCTCCTTCTCGCCTTCTTCGATCAAGCCTTCCTCTTCGCCGGCGTCCACCATCGTCTTGATCTCTTCCTCAGTGACGAGCGTAGCACCTTCGCGCTTCTGGCCGCCCATCGGGATTGAGAGCAGGTTGCTCAACACCACCGCGAAACGCACGAACGGCGCGAGCAGGATGCTCATCACCTGCATCGGGCGAACCAACGCCAGCGCGAGCGGCTCGGTATAGCGCAACGCCAGCGCCTCCGGCACTAGCCGGCCAAAGACGAACAAAAAGAGCGCCGTCGCAAAGGCGACCATCAAGAAGGCGATGACCTGGGCTGCCTCCGGCGATAGCGCATCGAACATCGAGATCAGCCGATTCAGCACCGGCGGCGTGAAGCCCAGCGCAGCGATGCCGGCAGCGAGCACCAGCCCCAGCAGCGCGCCTACCTCGGCCGTCGCTAACAGTCGGCCGGAATTCTCGGTGAGCTGCTGAATCGCCCGCGCAGAGGTCACCCCCTTCTTCTCCAGCTCGACCAGACGAGGACGGCGCATGTTGATCAGCGCGCTGCGGGCAACGGCGAAGAACGCACGGATCACAGCGGCTAACACGAACAGTAAAACGACCATCGCGACGACTCTCTACACTCCATCCGAACGCGAACCAACCCGAACTTCGCTTTGGGCGCTACGCGTTCGGATCCCCCAACTTACGAATCACGCGCGCCGGTACGCCGACGGCCAACGTCGCGTCGGGCACATCCTTGGTGACGACCGCGCCGGCGCCGGTGCGCGCATGCTCGCCGACGGTGACCGGCGCCACCAGCATCGTGTCGCTGCCGATGAAGGCATGATCGCCGATGACCGTTCGATTTTTCTTCACGCCGTCGAAGTTGCACGTGATCGTGCCGGCGCCGATGTTGACATGTTCCCCCACACTGGCGTCGCCCAGGTAGCTGAAGTGCCCCATGTGGCTGCCTGCGCCGAGCGTGCTGTTCTTGATCTCCGCGAAGTTACCGATGTGCGCACCAGCGCCGACATGCGCACCGGGCCGCAGATGCGAGAACGGCCCAATGTGCACGTCGTCCTCCACGCGCGCGTGCTCGATCATGGATTGCACGATTTGCACGCGATCGCCGACCTCCGACTCCACAATGTAGGAATTCGGCCCGATCTGGCAATCGCTGCCGATGTGCGTATGGCCGATCAGATGCGTATTGGGCAAGATGACGGTGTCCGCGCCGATCTCCACACTCGCTTCGATATAGGTCGTTTCGGGGTCAGCAATGGTCACGCCGTTGAGCATGTGTTGGCGATTGATGCGCCCGCGCAGCGCGCGTTCAGCGTCGGCCAGGTCCACGCGAGTGTTGATGCCGATACACTCATTGCGGTCTTCCACCTTCAGAGCACGCACCTCGCGGCCATCGGCAACGGCAATCTCGATCAGGTCGGTGAGGAAGTACTCGCCTTTGTGCGGATTGGGGCGGATGCGCTTCAACGCATTCCAAACCCATGCGCCATCGAAGCAATAGGCGCCCACGTTCAGCTCGCGGATGGCGAGTTGCGCCGGCGTGCAGGCCACCTCTTCGACGACGGCCAGCACCCGTTCGCCCTGCGCGTCGCGGATCACGCGGCCAAACCCGCGTGGATTGTCCGAGATCAAAGTGAGCATAGCGATCGCTGCACCATAGCGCTCGCGCAGTGCAATGAGTTGGCGCAACGTTTCGGGCCGCAAGAGTGGCATGTCGCCGTAAGTGACGAGGACCTGCGCAGCGCCAGCAACATGGGATTCGGCCTGCATCACGGCATGGCCGGTGCCCAGTTGTTCGGCCTGGTGCGCAAAGATAGCCCGGTCGCCGATTGCAGCGCGCACGGCATCGGCGTTGTGACCGACGACGACAATGGGCACATTTCCTGTGGCACGAACTGCGATGGCAATGCAGTGATCTATGAGCGTGTGGCCGGCCAGGTGGTGCAGGATTTTGGGGCGCTTCGATTTCATGCGCGTCCCCATGCCGGCGGCGAGCACAACGGCGCGGATGTTCGCGTGCGGATGGTCCGGTTCGTCAGACATCATCTGAACTTAAAATTGAGAATCGAGAACCAAACGCTAGGTGACGTTTAGCCCTCGATTCCCGGTTTTACTGGGGCGGCTGGATTCGAACCAACGAATGTCGGATCCAGAGTCCGATGCCTTACCACTTGGCGACGCCCCATCGTGATGCGACTTTACGCTGTCGTATTTTACCATCGGTGATGGTTCAAGTGCTCGACGGGACGCGTTTCTCTGTCTGTAGGAGCAGGATAAGGGCAGGTGCAGGCAATGCCTGCGCCTACCCTGCCGGTCTTTCGTATGTTGCGCCTGTCTCGCACCAGAAATGCGCTTGGCCCTACGCCGCGCGAAGCGCATCAGGCGTTATCCTCAAATGTCGCGCGGATCGTCGGTCATCATCACCAGGCGCGGCTTGAAACGCGCGATGCAGTCCACCAAGTCACTCTGGGCAGCCATCACGGCGTCAATGTTCTTGTAAGCCTGCGGCGCCTCGTCCAGGCCGCCGCCCAGCAACTTGACGCCACGCTCGCGCAGATATGCGTCGCGCATCTTCTTGGTGATGCTCTTGAACGCCTCGTTGCGGCTCATCTGCCGGCCTGCGCCATGCGAGGCGCTGTTCAACGAAGCCGGATTGCCCTTACCACGCACCACGTAGCCCACATCACCCATGGTGCCGGGAATCACGCCCAACACGCCCTTGCCGGCCGGCGTCGCGCCCTTGCGATGCACATAGACGCGCCGGCCATCGGGCAGCGCCTCCTCCCACGCGAAGTTGTGGTGGTTCTCTACCGTAGCCAACACATCCAGGCCGGCCGCCCTGGCGATCTGCTTGTGAATGACGCGATGGTTGGCGGAGGCGAAGCGCCCCGCCAGGTTCATCGCCAGCCAGTATTCCTGGCCCGCTTCACCATCCATGTCCAGCCATGCCAGATGCGCTAAGTCCTTGCCCAGCTCCGGATGCAACTGACGCGCCAGCTTGCTGTAGTGATCGGCGATCTGAAAGCCGACGCCGCGGCTGCCGCTGTGCGAGAGCAAGGCCAGGTACCTGCCGGGCTGCAAGCCCAGTCGGAGATCGAATTCCATCACCTCGAGCTGGCCGAATTCGACGAAGTGGTTGCCGCTGCCGGATGTGCCGAGCTGCGGGATGCCTTTGGTCTCTTTCAAATGCCGCAGCAGCGGCGTGGCCTGCCAGTCCGGGTCGTCTAGGATCGGGTCTTCGCGCGGCGGCTTCCACTCCGCGCCGGCGCCGAAGCGGGTATTCTCGCGCAGCACCTTCTCGAAACGACCCGCTTGCTGGTCGAGCAGATGAGGCGGCGCGTCGAAGACGCTCAGCCGCATGCGGCAGGCGATGTCCACGCCCACGGCGTAGGGGATGACGGCGCCTTCCGTCGCCAGCACGCCGCCGATGGGTAAGCCATAGCCGACATGCGCGTCAGGCATGAGCGCGCCGGCCACGCTGACCGGCAGGCGCATCGCGTTGTCCATCTGCGCCCGCGAAGCGGCGTCAATTTGTTCCTCGCCCCAGACGGCGTAGGGCAGTGGCGTTTGCCGCACTTCACCCCTGGTCATGCGCATCATCGTAACATGTTCTTCGCATCAACAAATCCACGAGCAGCCGGGCGCTGCGGTCGTAGGTGAAATAGTGCCAGACCCAGTCGAGGAACACGCTCAACCGGTTGCGCAGGCCGATCAGGTAGATCAGGTGCAGGAACAACCACATCAGCCAGGCGAAGAACCCGGTGAACTTCCAACCGTTGGGGAACTGCGCGACGGCAGCACTGCGGCCGATCGTCGCCATCGTCCCCGGGTCGCGATAGATGAACGGCTCGGTTGGCTGACCACAGATACGTCGTTGGATTTGCCGAGCAACGTGTTTACCGCCTTGTAGCGCGGCCTGCGCCAGTTGGGGATGCAACGTCCCGTCGGGATTCTTGCCCAGCGCCAGGTCGCCAACCACGAAGGCATCCGGCCAGCCTGGGATGCTCATGTCGGGATTGACCACGATGCGGCCACCGCGGCCCAGCTCGACGCCTAACGCCTGCGCCAGCGGGCTGCCCTTCGTGCCGGTTGCCCACACAACTGTGCGGGTGCGAATCACCTCGCCGCTCTTCAGATGTACGGCATCTGCTGTCACGCGGGTCACCGCTTCGTTCAAGCGAACCTCCACACCAAACCGCCGCAGCGTGTCGAGCGTGTTTTGCTGTAGCGACGCATCGAACGGCGCCAGCAGGCGATCCATCGCTTCGATCAGGACCACATGCGCACGGCTGACGTCGAGGTGTGGGAAGTCGCGGGGCATCAGTCGCTTGAACCACTCGACGATCGCGCCGGCCATCTCTACGCCGGTTGGCCCGCCGCCCACCACTACGACCTCTAGCGCGCCCTGCGCAATCTGTGCCGGATCATTGTTTGCGCACTCGAACTGCCTCAAGATCTGGCTGCGCAGCGCGATGGCTTCTTCCACGCTCTTCAAGCCGAAGGCATATTGCGCCACGCCCTCGACGCCGAAGTCGTTGGTCACCGCGCCGGCCGCCAGCACGAGATAATCGAATGGGATCGGATCGCCGTTGGCGACGAGCAGGCGCTTGGCTCCCCAATCCACGCCGATCGCGCGGGCCATGCGAAAGTCGAGGTTGCGATAGCCGTGGAACAAACTGCGCACCGACTGCGCGACCTCCTCGGCGTTGAGCGCAGCCGTCGCCACCTGATACAGCAGCGGTTGAAAGATGTGGTGATTGCGCACGTCCACCAGTGTTACCGCGACCGGCGCGCGCCGTAGATGTTGCGCAATCTTCAACCCGCCGAATCCTGCCCCGACGATGACGACGCGGGGCAATTGGTCGTTACCTTGCATATCGCGCGAGTATAAGCGTCGGTGACCAGGCCGATCGCTAATCATCATCGGTCAACCGATGCCTCACTTCGAACGGGTCTATAGCGATGGTGTTGTGGGCGTATAGGTCAATCGCGCCGATGTCGGACGAGCGCATCTCCGGTGCGCCGCGGTCGCCGACGCGGACGATGACCGGAAAGCCCGACCAGTCTTCCTGATCCACCCCCAATCCCTCGTCGGGTTCGGGGGAGAACAACGGCGGCAGGAGCACAGCGACATCAAAGGCGCGCATGTCCGCGCGCTCGATCAGCGCGCGCAGCACGTCGTGCAGCGCGTCGGCCAGGTCGTCGTCGAGCGCGCGGCCGTAGATCCACGTGTCCTTCGGCCGGTTGGCGGCCAGATACACGAAGCTGCGCAGCCGGCCGGCGCACAGGCTTAGCCCTACATCGTCGTGCGCGGCCAGCAGGTCGTCGAAGTAGTTCACGCCGTATTGTGCGTGGTAGGCCAGCGCCGCGCGGCGCAACATCTCCACTTTGGCGTAGTGCATGCCGCGCCCCAACCCCATCTGCGCGTGTGCATGTGGGATCGAAGCACCGCCCTTCGGCCCACCGTTCCACATCCACACGAAATAGCGCGCCCGTGGATCGTGCCGGTGCGCTCGCCGCGCCCACGCCAGCGATGCGCGGAAGTAGTCGCGCAGGTGGGCGCGGGTGAAGGCCAGCGGATCTGGCTCGTCGAAGATCAGCACGGCGCACTGGCCCTCCCAGCGCGCCACGTTGCTGGCAGTGATGCAGTGCTCACCGCGCACCCGGCCGAAGACGTCCTCGGTGGTCATGCGCGGAGGATCGGCGAAGGGGTCTTCGATGGGCGATTGCCGATTGCCGATTGCCGATTGGCGCTCTGCATTCTGCGTGCGGTGTTCCGCATCGTCATACAGCGTCACCGGCCGCCAGCGGCGCAGCGGGTTGAACAGCGCGCCGTCGAAGGTGACCCGGTTGGTCACGCGCACCACGGTCTGACGCTCCACGGCGGCCACCGAGCCGAACTGCGACTCGACCCACGCGCGCATCGCCTGGGGGACGCGGCATTCGCCGGCGACGCGATCCACGCGGAAGATGCGCTCAAAGCGCGCGCGGCGCTCGGCCGGCAGCGCGGCGATCAACTCCGGCAGGTCAACGATGGTGGGCATGCGCGATCAACACAGCAGCGCCCGCAATGCTTCTGCTGCTGAGGCCAGATCGGGATTCAGGCGCGCCACGCGATCAAGCCACTGTAGTGCATTGGCCTTGTCTTCGTCGCTCATCTCTGGCAGTGCTGCCGCCAGCGTCTCTCGCGCACGATCGGCCCTGCCGAGCCCTAACTGGGCCAACGCCAACCCATAGCGCCATTCGTCGTCGGCTGCGGCGACGACTTCGAAGTGCTCGACCGCTTCTGCAAACCGACCACGCGCCAGTGCTAGCCAGCCTTGCCGCCCGCGCGTGTAGGGGTGATCCGGTTCGAGTTCGACCGCGCGCGCCACGTCGGCCTCAGCTGCATCGGTGCGCCCCAGGTCGAGCAGGACTTTGGCGCGGTTGCGATACAGCAGCGCTGCATTTGGCTCACATGCGATCGCGCGGGAATAAGCGGCGATCGCCTCGTCGTCGCGCTTGAGCGATTCGAGCGCGTTGCCCAGGCTGTTCCACGCCCAGGCATCCTGCGGGTTCAATGTTGTCGCTGCCTGCAGATCGTCCAGCGCGTCGGCGTAGCGCTTCTGCGCGTAGCGCGCGTCGCCGCGCTGCTTGCGCAGCTCGGCATCCTTCGGATGAACGATGATGAGCGCGTCGAGCAGGTTGTCCAGCGCGCCCCAATCCTTCGCCATCTCGCAGACTTTGGCCGGCAGGTCAAGCGCTTGGCCGCGCAGCCGGCGGTCCTGGATTGCATCGGCCAACCGAGCTGATGCAGCCAGGTGCGCCATTGCGTCTTCGGTCTGTTCCAGCGCTAACTGTGCAAGCGCAACCCGGATGAGGTTGTGGCTCTGGCTGTAACGAGCTTGGATCTGTTCGTAGATCGCCTGAGCTGCGGCATATCGGCTCAAGGCGGCCTCGGGTTCACCCGCTGCCATGCGTTCATCCCCAAAGCCCTGCAGCGTGTTTGCCTCGCCCAGGCGATCCCCGATCGCGCGGTAGATCGGCAGCGCCGCCTCGTAGCTTGCCCGCGCCGCGGCCAGATCGGCCTCCCGCAACCCCAGGTCGCCCAACGCTTGCAGCGTGTTTGCCCGGTCTGCCGGCCGGTCGAGTTGCTCGGACAACTTCAGCGCGGCCAGCGCGTGTCGTTTGGCCTCGGCGGTGCGGTTACTGAAATAAAGCAGATCAGAGAGGCGCGCATGCAGGTCGAACAGGGTGCGGGCAGGTGTGGCCGGGTCAGCCTCGTAATCCATCAGCAGCCCCTCGTACAGGCGCAACTTGCGCTCCCTGTTCTCGCGGTCAATCGCCCAGGCCTGTGTGTCTGGCGCGGTTTGCCACGCCGCGTCGCGCATGTGCTGAGCCAGCTCGGGATGTGCGACCGTGAAATCGAACACGCCGCTGCGCTGCGACCAGAAGTGCGGTGCGCCGCGCGCCATCTCCCCCAGAAAGGCCGGGGTGACCCAGAACACCAGACCATGTGGCTGGCGCACCAGCCGTTCGCGGTTGTAGTCCAGCGACTTCAGGGTAGCGGCATCGGCCTTGTCGAGGCCGAAGAAGAACACGACAGCGCGCTCGCGGCGCTGCTCGTCGGTGAGCCGGTCGAGGTAGCTAAACGGATACGGGTCGTGCGGCGAATACGTCCACTCGAAGGCCGGCAGCGGGGCCACCAGTTGGCGCAGGGCGCTGACGACCTGCTCGCGGGCGGCGGCGCTGTTGTATACGGCGATGGCGAAGCAGCCATCCGCCGCGTAGCGCAGCAGGACGGCTAGGTTGGCGAAGTCGTCGCGCGCCAGCGCTTCGGGCAGCGCGCCGTGCAACAGATCCAGTTCGCTGGAGGTTGTGCCTGCCTCGGTTGTCATTTCGTGTTGGCCTGCAGGACGAACCCCGGCACGCGCTCTTGCACCAGCGGCAACACGACCGGGTGCACGTCGCACCAGGTTTCGCCGTTTTCATATTCCAGCAGCGCGCGCATCTGCAACAACGTCTGCAGCGATTCATCGCTGCTCAGGCGCTTGTCGTGGTAGCGCGCGGCCAAGATCGGATAATCCTCCGTCGTCAAGGCGGCCACGAAGTCCTTGCGCAGATCGGAGATGGCGCGGTCGGCGTCGCGGTCCTCGATCCGGCTTGCGCCGCGCGCGTAGGCGTTCACGGCGGCGTTCTGGGCAAGGCCGATCAACATGCGCATCACGCCGCCGCTGGCCTGGATGATTGCCTCTCGCGCTGCGGGCGCGATCAGCGTCGAATCCATCCGCCGGGCGATAGCCTGGTCGAGCACGCGCCGGCCGGCTTCGTCCGGCGAGCCGTCGCGCTGGAACAGCGGCAGATTCGGCATGCGGCTGCACTTGAAATAGCGATCCACCTCATTGAACTTGGCGTTGTAGCGCAGCGCGATCGGGAAGGTGTAAATGACCGAAGCGTTGAAGGCGGTGAGCGATTGCGGGTGGTCGAAGAACAGCTCGCCCGCGCGGCCGGGGTCGGGCTTGTCGGTGTCCTCGATCACGATCAGCACCGGCGTGCGGTAGCGGTGCTGAATCTCGGCGCTGAGCAGGTTGGCCTTCTCGATCACCTCGGACAGGCGGTTCTGCATGCATTCACGGATCTGCCGGCGGGTGTGCGGCTCGTTCTTGAAGCGCGCCTCGAATTCGAGCGCCAGCCCCTGCACGATGGGCGGCACGCCGACCTTAACGCCGACCTCGGCCGGTTGCGCCAGCCGGCGATAGGGCAGATCGCCGAAGATGACCTTGTCAATGACTTGCTTGATTTGTTCCCAGACGCCCTCGACGATCTGCGCCGGCGCGCGGCGGATCAACTTCTCGTCCGACGCAGTGCGAAAGAGCGCCATGGCCGCGATCAGGATGACATCCACGTAGGTCAGATCGGTCGGCGGGATGATGTCGCCGGTGCGCACCTTGACAACGAAATAGCGATCGCCTAGCTCTTCGATCAGTTTGTTCAGCTCGGTGGATTTGCCGCTGCCGCTGTGGCCGGTGAACAGCATGCTGACCGGCTCACCTTCCGCCACATCCAGGAAGATGCGCATTCTCTGGCGGGCATCGCTGCCTCGGTCGGCGTAATAAGCGTGCAGCGCCTCGCCCTCGAGCGGGCGCTGTGGGTTGAAAATGCGGATGGCTTCGCGCAGGTCACGCGCCGGGCCGAGCGTCGTCATACACAGATATTGTAGTCGCGCAGCGCGAGCGTAGCGAGTGATTCAGCGCCCAACGCGCTGCGAGCGCGTTGGGCGCTGCCGGGTGCATTCGCCAACGGGGAACATGTAAGGACGACCCCAGACCTGCCTCCGCGCAGGTCGAAGATCCTCGCAGAGGGCGAGGGGGTTGCCCACATTAGGCCTGAAAGATGTGGGCAGCTCGCATCGGGAGATTGAGGCTTCAGCCGGTTACCAACGTTCATATGCGCCGCGGATCTACCTAAAGGCTCGACGCCCGGAAAAATCTTGGCCGCAACCCAATGCACCCGCGCTGCCCTCACCAGACGCTAAAATGGGGCTGCAACCGAACATCTCGCGGGCCGCGCATGCGCCGGCCTGCGCCATCCAGGAGAACCCCAGCATGAGTTTCATCGAGTCCGTCTTTGCGCGCGAGATCCTCGATTCGCGCGGTAACCCCACCGTCGAGGTGGATGTGATCCTCGAAGACGGCGCCTATGGGCGCGCCAGCGTGCCCAGCGGCGCCAGCACCGGCGAGAACGAAGCCGTGGAGCTGCGCGACGGCGACAAGCAGCGCTACGGCGGCAAGGGCGTGCGCAAGGCCGTAAACCACATCAACACCGAGATCGCTGCCGCGCTCGAAGGCTGGCCGGCGACCGACCAGACCGGCATTGACAAGCTGCTCAACCAACTCGACGGTACCGAGAACAAGTCGAACCTGGGCGCGAACGCCATCCTCGGCGTCAGCCTGGCCGTGGCGCGCGCCGCTGCGAACAGTTTGGGCATGCCCTTGTATCGTTACCTCGGCGGCGCGAACGCGCATGTGCTGCCGACGCCGATGATGAACATCCTCAACGGCGGCAAACATGCCGACAACAGCACCGACTTTCAGGAGTTCATGATCCTGCCGGTTGGCGCGTCGTCGTTTGCCGAGGCGCTGCAATGGGGCGCGGAGTGCTATCACGCCCTGCACAAGGTGCTGAAGGGCAAGGGCTATAGCACCAACGTCGGCGACGAAGGCGGCTTTGCGCCCTCGTTGAAGAGCAACGTCGAGGCCGTCGAGGTGATCCTGGAAGCGATCACCAAGGCGGGCTACGCGCCCGGCGAGCAGGTCGCGCTCGGCCTTGATCCGGCTACCAGCGAGATCTACGAGAAAGGCCAATATCGCCTGGCCAAGGAGGGCAGAGCGCTCAGCACCGACGAGATGATCGCTTACTGGCAGGACTGGATTCGCCAGTACCCCATCGTCTCGATCGAGGACGGCCTGGCTGAGCACGACTGGGACGGCTGGGCCAAGTTCACCGCCGCCGTCGGCGACAAGGTGCGTTTGGTGGGCGACGATCTGCTCGTGACCAACGTCAAGTTCGTCGAGCGCGCCATTCGCGAACGGGCGTGCAACGCGCTGCTGTGCAAGGTGAACCAGATCGGCACGCTGAGCGAGACCATCGCCGCGGTGACGATGAGCCTGCGCGCCGGCTGGGCGGTGGCCGTGTCGCACCGCAGCGGCGAGACCGAGGACACGACGATCAGCGACCTGGTGGTGGCGCTGAACACCGGCCTGATCAAAACGGGCGCGCCGGCGCGCGGCGAGCGCACCGCCAAGTACAATCAGCTCTTGCGAATCGAAGAAGAACTGGGCGAAGGCGCGCGCTATGCCGGCCGCATGGCGCTCAAGTCATGATTCTGGGAGGGAGCAGCAATGCAGGTGCGCCGTTGGGTGACGCTCTGCGGGTTGGCGATCGCGTTGGTCGCGTGCGGCGCCGGCGATGGGCCGCCGCCGATCGCGACGATCAGCCCGCACATCACCACGCTGAGCGAGCCATCGGTCGAGGTGGAGTCGCAATCTCGAGTGAGCGGGCCGATCACGTTCATAGACTTCTACGCGGAGTGGTGCACGGTATGCAAGCAAACCACGCCGCTTGTGCACCGGCTGCGCGAGGAGTTCAAGGACGAGGTGATCTTCGTGTCGTATGATGTGGACGCGCCGGCCAGCCGGGACATCGTCCGGCAGTACCGCGTCGTCGGCGTGCCGACTTTTGTCATCCTCGACGGCAAGCAGGAGGTCATCAGCCGCTTCAGCGGCGGCTTCGGTTACGCCGACATGAAACAGAAGCTGGAGCGCTACACGGGCAAGGACTAACCAAGGGGCTGTGCCAACCCTCGACTCGCCGCGCTGAAGCGCCATGAGGCTTTCACGACGCACGCTGATCAAACTCAGTTCGCTCGGCTTAACGCGCGCGTTGCTGGCGCCGCTGCCGCCGGCGGACTTCTACACCGATGGCGAACGGGCGCGGCCGGTCACGCGCCGGCCGGCAGTCGCCTTCGCGCGCTCACTGCAATTCGGCGCCCTTATTCGCAGCGAGCCGGATTTGCGCGCACCCAAAGTGGGCACACTCCGGCGGGACGATGTGCTGCCGATCTACGCCGAGCTACAAACCGAATCCGGCCCGCCCCACAACAAGCTTTGGTACGAAGTCGAGGGGGGCTATCTACACTCGGCGCTGGCACACCCGGTGCGCTGGCAGTTGAATCAGCCGGTGACCGATGCCGGCGAGCACGGCTTCTGGGCTGAGGTGACCGTACCGTTCGTGGATGCGCGTATCGCGCCATCGGTGAAAGCTACGCCCACGAAGTATCGTTACTACGGCGGCACAGTCTACAGAGTCATCCAGGTCGTTAAGTCTCAGGATGCTCCCGAGGATGTCCAGGCGCTGCCGCTGCCGTTCAGCGGCAGCACCGCGTGGTGGTATCGCATCGAAGACGAGAGCTTCCCCGGGCTGTACCTCGTACCAGCATCGCACCTGCGCCCGATCGCTCAGGCAGAGTTTGCGCCGCTTTCGCCAGACGTGGACCCGCGTGAAAAGAAGATCGTCGTGAAGCTGCGCGAGCAGCGCCTGTACGCCTACGAGGGCAAGCGCGAAGTGTTCACCTGCCGCATCGCTTCAGGCACATACTTCAAGGATAAAGAGACCGGGGAACTGAAGGACTACACCACCACGCCCGGCATGTGGTACATCTTCCACAAGACACCCACCCAGCACATGTATGGCGGTGCGGTCGGCGATGACGAGTCGTTCGACCTGCCCGGCATCCCCTGGGTAAGCTACTTCACCCGCAGCGGCATCGCCGTACACGGCACTTACTGGCACAACGACTACGGCGTGCCGCGCAGCCATGGTTGCGTCAACGTGCGCTCGGAGGACTCGAAATGGGTCTGGCGCTGGACGCTGCCGCCGAACGACTACAAGGAGCGCTATGCCACGCTGCCGGTCAAAGAACGCCAGAACCCGGCGCGCGGCACGACCGTGATCGTCGAATGAGCCATGATTGATATTGCCCAACTCCCTATGCGCGTCGCCATCGGCCAGGTGAACGAGCTGAGCGACGAGTTCCTCAACTTCGCCCGCCAAATGGGGCTGCAGGACGTGCAGATGAACCTCTACAACCTGCCACCGGATATGAAGGACACCGGCCGGCTCGAGTTCCAGGACCTGCTGCGGCTGCGCAGCCGAGCCGAAGATCGCGGCCTTCGTCTGATCGCCATCGAGAACGTGCCGATCCGCTTCTACGACAAGATCATGCTGGGCCAAGAGGGCCGCGAGCGCCAGCTTGAGAACATGCAGGAGACGATTCGCAACCTGGGCCGGGCCGGCATCCCCATCTTCGGCTACCACTTCATCGTCACCGGCGTGTGGCGCACCGGCTGGGACACGCCCATCCGCGGCGGCGCCATCAGTAACAGCTTCAAACTGGCGCTGGCGGAGCGGGCGCCGCTTGCCTTCGACCGCGAATATCACGAGGAGGAGATGTGGGCCAACTATCACTGGTACATGGAGCGCATCCTGCCGGTAGCCGAGGAATACAACGTGCGCATGGCGCTGCACCCCGATGACCCGCCCGTGCCCAAGCTGGGCGGTGTGTCGCGCCTGTTCCGCAACTTCGAGAACTTCAAGCGCGCGATGACGGCGCACCCCAGTCCGATGCACGGCCTGGACTACTGCCACGGTTGCTGGAGCGAGATGCGCAGCGGTGCCGGCGTGTTGGAGAGCATCGAATACTTTGGCCGGCAGGGACGCATCTTCTACGTGCACTTCCGCGACGTTCGAGGCGGGTGCGACGACTTCACCGAATGCTTCCTAGGCGAAGGCAACAGCGACTTGTTCCAGGTGATGCTGGCGCTCAAACAAGCAGGGTTCAACGGTTTCATGATTGACGACCACGTGCCTGCACTGGTGAACGACTCGCCGTGGCGTCACCGGGGACATGCCTTCGCTACTGGCTACATGCTCGGTCTGTTACAAGCGGTCAATGCGATTGCCGAGGACAAAGCAACATGGTAACGGGCCAGGAACGCACGAGGTTGTCTCACGCTCCGCTAGGGCAATCCGCTGTTCAAGTGCATGCGCAAGACGGCAAGTTGCTTGCTGTATATCACTGGGACAAGGAACATCGCCAGCCATTCTTTCATCCTTTATATTCCTATCGAGGCTCTGAACCACTTACCTGCTTCGCGCCTTGGGACCATCCGTGGCATAAAGGATTGTGGTGGTCTTGGAAGTACATCAACAGAATCAATTTCTGGGAGCACCTTGCCCGTGAAGGAGAGGGCGAAGGCCAGAGCATCGTCACCGATCACGATATCTCTGCCCGGCCAGACGGTAGCATCTGCATTCAGCAGAAACTAAAGATGCGAAGCATTGCAACCCAAGAAACCTACCTTCTAGAGGATCGTCGCATCACCATCGCACCGAGCCTGCCAGAACTGCCGGACTCTTGGTACTTGGACTGGGAAGCTACCACGACCGCTCTGCTGGACTGCGAGCTTTCTGTAACTCCCTATTCAGAGGCTCTATGGGGCGGATATGCTGGTTTGAACTTCCGCCCCAACCGCTCTATGGGCTGGGGCGAAACGATTCGCAACAGCGAAGGACTCGAAGGACACCCAGCATGCCATGGACAGCGGGCGCGCTGGGCTGCCTACTGTGGAAGACTGGACGGCGACGAGACGGCTACGCCAACGTCACCGAGCCAGGCCGGCCTCGCCATCCTCGACCATCCGCGCAATCCCAGCTATCCGACGCCGTTCTATGCTTGGTCAACCGGCGACGACAACCGCAGCTTCGGCTTCCTTGCGGCGGCGCCGCTCATGCACATCGGCCGCCTTGCCCTATCCAGTGGAGACCGACTTCAATTCCGTTATCGCGTCATCCTATTTGACGAACCAATACGCAGTGACAAGCTTTCAGAAGCTTGGGAGTCTTTTGCCGCAACGGAGACGCAGACCGTAGCAGCGGGATTCACGTGGGCAGCCGACTGAGGGAAAGGCAAACGCGATGAAAAGACCAAAGCTCATCTTCCACGTCGGCGGGCCAACCTTTCATCCCACCCCCGAACAAGCACACGCCATTCAAGCCTGGTTGGGGCCAGACTTCGACTATGCGATCTACGATGGCGTAGATGCCTTCGAGCATCTGGATGACTGCGACTTGCTCGTCATCATGGGCCTGCACTGGACGGGAATGAGCGCTGACTGGAGCGGCCATTTGATCTATCGCCCGATGACCCTCGCCCATCAGCGCGCGCTGGAAGCCTACATCGCTTCCGGTCGGCCGGTGCTCTGTCATCACGGTGGCATCGCCAGCTACGACGACTGGCCGCGCTTTGGCGAACTCATCGGCTTCGCTTGGGTTTGGGGCGTCACGTCGCACTCCGACCTGGGCGAGCATCAAGTGCGCATCCTGCCCACCGGCCATGCCATCGTCGCTGGGGTGTCCGATTACACCATCCACGATGAGCTGTATTACGACATACGGATCGCACCGAGCATGCAGTGTGCTGTGCACGCGGAGGCAACTTGGCAGGGACGAGCGCTGCCCATGGTGTTCACGGGTGAGGGCGGACGCATAGCCGGCGCAGGCCGCACAGTTTACCTGGCGAATGGACACGATATGAGAGCATTCGCCTGCCCTGCAATCAAGCAACTCTGGCACAACGCCGTGCGCTGGTTGTTGCGCGCGACGTGAATCCTTTTCGACCTATGGCACAAGCAAATCCTACTTACACGGCTGCCGTGATCGGCGTCGGCAAAGCCGGCCAGGACACCGGCACGCGCACCGGCGGCTTTCGCATCGGCTACACCCATGCCGAAACGTTCAAGCGCAACCCACGCATACAACTCACTGCATGCGCCGACATCAACGCAGACAACCTGCGCGCGTTTATGAATCGCTTCGGCGTGTCACATGGCTTCACCGAATATGAGGCGATGCTGCATGAGGTGAAGCCCGATCTCGTCAGCATTGGCACCTATGTCGGTTGGCATCGCCCGATGATCGAGAAAGCCGCCGAGGCAGGCGTCAAGGGCATCTTGTGTGAAAAGCCGTTTGTCGCCTCACCGGCCGACTTGAAAGCCGTCCAACGCATCGCTCAGACAACCGGCGTCAAGATCGTTGTGGCACATATCCGCCGCTATCTCCCCGCCTTCGCACGCGCTCGCCAGCTCTACAACGATGGCACGATCGGCCGGCCGGTGATGTGCGTCGCAGGCATCGAGGGCTGGGACTTGAGCGAATGGGGTTCGCACTGGCTGGACATGTTTCGCTTCTTCCACAACGACCAGCCGGTGAAGTGGGTGTTCGGCCAGCTTCGCGTGCGCGATACACGCGGCTTTGGTCATGCTATGGAGGACCACGGCGTCGCCTACTTCGAGTTCGAGAACGGCGGCAAAGGACTGGTAGACGGCGGCCGCGGGTTGAACGGCGGTATGACGATGGCGCTGCTGGGCACCCAGGGTTCGATTCGCGTGCTCGGAGAAGATACGTTGGTCATACAGAATGCGGCCGGGCAATGTGAAGAGCGGTTTCCGGCCGAGCAGTTCGGTGGCTGGACCTATGCCTGGGACTGTCTGCTGAACGATCTGATTCAGTGGGTGGACGGCGGCGACGCGCCGATGACAGGGCTACCGAACGTCTCGCGGAGCGCGGAACTCAACCTGGCCGCTTACATCTCCGCCGTGCGGGGCGACCGAGTGGACTTGCCTCTGGAAGATGACACGGACGAGTGGCCGGTCGAGATCGTCGCCCGGCGACGCGCCCAAGCGCTAGATGTGCGCTCATAGCTTTCGGCTTTTCAAGACAAAGGAGGTACTCGAACGATGACGATCAAAGTAGGGTGTTTTGCGCTGATTGACCCATTCTCGGTGCTCGAGCACCAACTCGAGCGAATTCACGGCTGGGGTTTCAAATATGCAGACGTGACCGACAACACCGACGGTGCTTGCCTCGGCGTGGAGTTCGGCTTCACTGCCGTGGCCAGTTTGGACGCCAACCCGTTCGATCTCAAGCGCATGTTCGAAAGGCATGGCCTGACAATCACCAGCTTCTGCGCGCACGCTAATTTGCTCGATCCGACGGCGCCTTGGCGCTACGGCACTGCGCAGATCATCAAAGCGGTGCGCGCTGCCGCTGCCATCGGCGTGAAGCACGTGATCACCACCGAGGGCGATCCCAAGACCGAC
>CALGMA010000042.1 GCA_937959265.1 uncultured Anaerolineae bacterium
GGCCGACGCGCCGGCGCCGTTGATCACGATGCGCACGTCGGACAGTCGCTTGCCGACGATCTCGCAGGCGTTCAGCAGCGCCGCGCCGGAGATGATCGCCGTGCCGTGTTGGTCGTCGTGCATCACCGGGATGTTCATCTCAGCGCGCAGCCGCTCCTCGATGTAGAAGCACTCCGGCGCTTTGATGTCTTCGAGGTTGATACCCCCGAAGCTCGGCTCCATCAGCTTCACTGCTGTGATGAACGTATCCGGGTCTTCGGTGGCCATCTCGATGTCTATGCTGTCCACGTCGGCGAAACGCTTGAACAACAGGGCCTTACCTTCCATCACCGGCTTGCCGGCGGCTGCGCCGATATTGCCGAGGCCGAGCACTGCCGTGCCGTTGCTGATCACAGCAACCAGGTTGCCCTTGGCGGTGTATTCGTAAATGTCGTCGGGACGTTCGTAGATCGCGAGGCAGGGTTCCGCGACGCCTGGGCTGTAGGCCAGCGTCAGGTCGTGTTGTGTGGCACAGGGTTTCGTGGGGGTGATTTCTAACTTGCCCCGCGGCGAGCGCCGGTGGTATTCCAGCGATTCGAGTCCAATGGCGCTTCCATGGGTGCGAGACATAGCATACTCCTTTGTCAACTCAACGCGGGTGAGGGGCCGATAGACGGTATGGGCTCGAGATGGTGTTGAGGTGCAGCCATCTGTCTCAGGCTTTGGCCGAAAGCTCTCAGCCGCTGTTCTACTTGCGCGTGCACCTGGCTGGTTGGCTCGCCGGTTAATATTTCGATGCCCTCGTCTACGTTTCTCACCGACCAAATGTGAAAATCGCCGCGCGCGATGGCTTCGATCACGTCTTCGCGCAGCATGAGGTGCTGCACGTTGCCTTCTGGGATGAGCACACCTTGCTCGCCCGTCAGGCCACGCGCCTTACATACGTCGAAGAACCCTTCGATCTTCTCATTTACGCCGCCGATGACCTGCACTTCACCGTGTTGATTCACCGAGCCGGTGACGGCAATGGACTGTTTGACCGGCAGGCAGGCCAACGCGGAGAGCAGCGCATACAACTCCGCAGACGATGCGCTATCGCCTTCGACAGCCTGGTAGCTCTGCTCGAACACAAGCCGAGCCGACAGGCTCAGCGGCTTGTCCTGACCATATCGGTGTGAGAGATAACCGCTCAGGATCATCACGCCTTTGCTGTGGATCGGGCCGCCCAACTCGACCTCGCGTTCGATGTCGATGACGCCCTTGCTGCCGGGCTCGACGCTGGCCGTAATGCGGCTGGGCAAACCGAAGTCGTAACCGCCGAGCGTGAAAACCGTCAGGCCGTTCACCTGGCCGACGACTGCGCCGCGCGTCTCGATCAACAGCATGTCGCGCAGAATCATCTCTTGCAAGCGTTCCTGGATCATGCTCGAGCGATAAACCCGCTGGTCAAGTGCCTGTTGAATATGGCGGGCCTCGATGAAGCCGGTACCGTCTCGCTCTGCGTATAAGTTCGCTTCGCGCACGATGTCGAGCAGGGTGCCGAAATGGGTCGAGAGCTTGGACTGATCTTCGGCCATGCGCGCAGCATGCTCCAGCAGTTTGGCGGCAGCTTCGCTGTTCAAGTGGCGGTAGCCCTCGCGCTCGCACAGCATGCGCAATAGCGACAGCGTGTCGCGCACGTTGCCTGGCTCGTTTGGCATGCGCGTGTCGAAATCCACTCGCACTTTGAACAACTCGGCGAAGTCGGCGTCGTAGGCATGCAATAGTTGGTAGTGCAGCGGTTGGCCAATCAGGATGACCTTGACATCGAGCGGAATCGGCTGCGGCCGGAGAGTTTTGGTCGAGAGGAAGCCAAGCCGATCCGTCAGCTCTTCGATCTGGATCTCGCCGGCGTTGATGCATCGCTTCAGACCATCCCAGCTATACGGCTCGCGCAACAGGTCTTCGACGCGCAGCACGAGGTAACCGCCGTTGGCGTGATGCAGCGCGCCGGCTTTGATCATGGTGAAGTCGGTATACAGTGCGCCGAACTGGCTTTCTTTCTCGATGTGGCCGAGTAAATTCGCGTAGGTCGGGCTCGATTCCACGACGACCGGTGCGCCCTTGGCCTTGCTGTTGTCAATCAGAATATTGACGGCGTATTTGCGAAATGGCAGATCCTGCATCCACGGTGCGAACAGTGCACTCAGACCCTCGGGCGCTGGGCCGCTGGGCTTGAATAGCTCGATGTTGTCGAGCATGTCGTCCTGCGCCGCTTCGAGATACAATACGACCTCGGGCTGATTAGCATATTTCTCGATCAAATCCTCGATCAATCCGCCCAGCACGGCTATTGCTGCTTGCCGGCTGAGTCGCTGCAACTGTTCCTGAGTCTTTCGTTCCAGATCGCGTATGTATTTCATCGCTGCGCGCACTTCGTGTTGCACCATCTCGCTGCGCGCTTTGTATGCGGCGCGTTCTTCCTCCGTCATGCGGGCAAAGTCTTCATCGGTTAGCGGTCTGCCGTGCCTAACTGGTAGCGTCATGATGCCTGTCGGCATCACCTGCATACCGAAGCCCGCGGCTTCCAACTTGGCGCTCAGCTCGCCGAGCATGTTGGCCCGTCCGACTTCGAGCTCTTTGAGAAGTGCATCGCGCTTGTTGGCGAATTCCTCCGATTCGAGCGCTTTGGGCAGCTCACGGCGCACATGTTCGACCAGCGATTTCATCTCCTGCTGGAAGATACGCGCTTGCCCGGCGGGCAGGCGGATCGCGATCGGTTGGTACGAATCGTCGAAGTTGTTGACGTAGCACCAATCGCAGGGTGCAGGTCGTCGGCGCGCTTCGCTTTCGAGGAAGGATTTGACAGCCGACATCTTGCCTATGCCGTGTGGCCCGGAGACATAGATGTTGAAGCCGGCGTCGCGAATGCCCAACCCAAACTGCAGCGCAGACACAGCGCGCGGCTGGCCGATCACGCCTGCGAGTGACTTGCACTCTGCTGTCGTCTTGATGCCTAGCGTGGTTGGGTTAATTGTGCGACGCAGCTCTGCCGGCGTCAGTTGCCTGCCCATGCTATTAACTTACATCGGGCGTTTTTGCATCGCATCCGTGATGGGATTAGTTCCTCTCTGGTCAGGTGACCAGTTTCGCCTCTTAGTACATTGGCAAGGTCGAGATGCCGGCTTCGTGCGTGTTGCAGATGGCTGAAATTATCTGCAAGGGCCAACACCTAGTTTCGTTCTTGAATCTGTCGGCGATTCCTAATCAGGATGCTCATCAGGATGCCCGCGCCGACGATGATCAGGATAAGCGGCCAGGCTGTGCCTACGATCTGCAGGATATACATGCCTGGTTCGCCCATCCAGAACAGCGCGCCCAACACGGCAAATACGGCGCCGGGAATGAGCGGCCAGAGCTCCAATCGCCCGCCGGCCAGTGGTGTGAGCACGACGATCAGCAGCCAGCCCACAGCAAAGCTAAGCATCAGGACGGCTGCCGGCACGAGCTCGTTCTCGGCCGAGGCGACGAAAGGCTGCGTCATGAGCAGGATTCCTACGCCTAGGCCGGCCAAGATCCCACCGGGGATCATCAGCCCTGGTACGCGTGCCGCGATGCTCCAGACGATGAATGCTACGCCGAGTAGCGGCATCACGAGCAGCGATAGCCATCCCAACTGGAGCACCTGCGCGATCAGGAACAAGACGCCAATTGCGATCAACATCACTGCAGCGATTACGCCACGCTGTCGCGGATCGGCCGGCGTAGTAGGTTGCTCACTCGTCATTCGCCCGATTTCATTCGAGGTATTCAAGGCGACACCTCCTTAGGTCAGTTCGACAAAAGGTTAGATCGGCATCGTTAAACCGATATCTGAACCTGCTCGGCGCATGAGAACTATCCTTCCGGCTAGGTCTCTTCACTGGCCTGATGACCAGGCGATAGGATAAATGAGAAGCGCCGGCCACAGCCGGCGCTTCTCCTGTCCACGCAGGTCCTCGCTGCTTGGGCCTCTTGCTTATGTGACGTTCACGTCCGGCTCCAATTGGGCAAGTTGTTGGGCAATCTTGTTAGCCCAGGCCTCAATGGTAGACCAGTCGCGATAATCGCCCACCCTGGCCTTAACCGCTTTGATGATGAGTTTGTCACCCAAGTGCAGGGCACTCAAATCAATCTTGCCGTGGAACACAGCGATGTCCTGCGGCCGGATGCGGTCGGCGACGGCTTGCTGGGCGTGTGGGAAGCGCCAGCCGTCCAGGATCTCGACGGGATCGCCTTCTCCGGTTGGTCCGCTGGAGAACAACCAGACCGGTCGTCGGGCCAGCACAGCTTCGTTTGCTTCGAGGAATGCGACGGCTTCCTTGAGCCAGTGGCC
Organism: uncultured Anaerolineae bacterium; assembly: GCA_937959265.1. Lineage (GTDB taxonomy): Bacteria > Chloroflexota > Anaerolineae > J036 > Brachytrichaceae > JAAFGM01. Next base: position 4,334 of record CALGMA010000042.1, read on the forward strand.
GGCGTAGACCCCGCTGCCCAGTACTACAGCCTGGTAACGCTCGATATCCCCGGTCTGCTTGGCGGGTAGCACGTCCACGTCCAGCCCGGCGCGCGCGAGCACCTGACCGATCCGCTCGGCGATCTCGGTGGTCGAGCCATACTTGCTCGCGTAGGCTACGAGCACCTTGTTGCTTTTGTCCATGTCACACCTCCGCGCGCGCCTTCTCTTGCGTCTGCGCACCGTCGCTGCTCTCTGACAGCGCCAGCGCCTCGTAGCGGTGCCAGTGTTCGTTGATCACTTCCTGAGCAGCGCGCATCAGCGCCTCGGCCTCCGCAGGATGGCTCTGTTGCAACATGCGATAGCGCGTCTCGTTATAGGCGTAGTCTTTGAAGGGGATCTTCGGCGCGCTGCTGTCGAGCTGCAATGGGTTCTTGCCCTGAGCGCGCAGCGCCGGGTTGTAGCGGTAGAGCGGCCAGTACCCGGAATCGGCAGCCAGTTTCTGCTGGTGTAGGCCTTTGGCCATGTCTATGCCGTGGGCAATGCAGTGGCTGTAGGCGATGATGAGCGCCGGCCCGTCGTAGGCTTCGGCTTCCAGGAAAGCCTTGATGGTCTGTGCGTCGTTGGCGCCCATGGCGACCTGAGCCACATAGACGTTGCCATAGCTCATCGCCATCATGCCCAGGTCTTTCTTGCGCGTGTGTTTGCCCGCAGCAGCAAACTTAGCTACGGCGCCCAGCGGCGTTGCCTTGGACGCCTGGCCGCCGGTGTTGGAGTACACCTCGGTGTCCAGCACCAATGCTTTCACGTTTTGCCCGCTGGACAGCACATGGTCGAGGCCACCGTAGCCGATGTCGTAAGCCCAGCCGTCGCCGCCAACGATCCACACCGACTTCTTCACCAGCATGTTGGCGAGGCTCAGGAGATTGGAAATTTGGGGATAGGATTCCGGCGATGAGGCGCTCAGTTGCTCCAGCCGACGGCGTAGCTCATCTACGCGGGCGCGTTGCTCGGTGATGCCTCGCTCGGTGGATTGGTCGGCGTTCAGCAGCGCGTCGGCCAAGTCCGGCCCGATGGCGTCGCGCAGCGCGGCGACCAGTTCCCTAGCGGCGTGAGTTTGCTTATCCAGCGCCAGGCGCATGCCCAGGCCGAATTCGGCGTTGTCCTCGAACAACGAGTTGCTCCATGCCGGCCCGCGCCCCTGCGCATCGTACGTCCAAGGCGTGGTGGGCAAGTTGCCTCCGTAGATGCTGGAGCATCCGGTCGCGTTGGCGACGTAGAGCCGGTCGCCGAACAGGCGCGTCAGCAGCGATAGGTAGGGCGTCTCGCCGCAACCGGCGCATGCGCCGCTGAACTCGAACAGCGGCTGGAGCAACTGCACGTTCTTGACGTTGTTGAAATGAATGCCGTCGGCGCGCGGATAGTCCGGCAGGCGCTTGAAGAACTCCCAGTTGACCGCCTCAGTCTCGCGAATCGGCAACTGCGGCGCCATGTTGATGGCCTTGCGACCCGTCTGGCGCTTGTCCTTCACCGGGCAGGCCTCTACGCACAGCGCGCAACCGGTGCAGTCTTCCACGGAGACTTGGAGCACATACTTCTGGCCGGGCAGTTCCTTCCAGCGCGCATCGGCGGATTTGAGTGTGGCCGGCGCGTCCGCCAGCGCCGCCGGATCGACGACCTTCGCGCGGATCACGGCATGGGGACACACGTAAACGCACTTGCCGCACTGGATGCAGATGTCCGGATCCCACACCGGCACTTCCAGCGCGATGTTGCGCTTCTCCCACTGCGCCGTGCCGCTCGGATAGGTGCCGTCCACGGGGAAGGCGCTGACCGGCAACCGATCGCCTTGGCCGGCAATCATCATCGCCGTCACGCGCTGCACGAACTCCGGCGCCTGCGGCGGCACGACCGGCGGCGGCGCAGCCTCGCTCAGCCGCACCGGCTCGGGGATGGGCATTTCGTGCAACTGGTCGAGCGTGGCATCTACCGCAGCGAAGTTGCGTTGCACCACTGCCTCGCCGCGCTTGCCGTAGGTCTTGCGGATGGCCTCCTTGATCTTGGCGATGGCTTCATCGCGCGGCAGCACGCCGCTGACGGCGAAGAAGCACACCTGCATCACCGTGTTGATGCGGTTGCCCATGCCGGCCTCGCGCGCCACTTTGTAGGCGTCTATCACCCATACTTTAAGCCGCTTGGCCAGGATCTGCTCCTGCACAGCGCGCGGCAGGTGCTCCCACGTTTCCTCGGCGGAGAACGGACTGTTCAGCAGCAAGGTCGCGCCTGGGATGGCCTGCGCCAGCACGTCGTAGCGGTCGAGGAATCCGAACTGGTGCACGGCCACGAAGTTCGCCCGCGAGATCAGGTAGGGCGCGTGAATCGGATGCGGCCCGAAGCGCAGGTGCGAGATCGTGCGGGCGCCGGACTTCTTCGAGTCATATACGAAGTAGCCCTGGGCGTAGTTCTCGGTCTCCTCGCCGATGATCTTGATCGAGTTCTTGTTCGCGCCCACTGTCCCATCGGCGCCCAATCCCCAGAAGATCGCCCGCACCGTGCCCTCCGGCTCGATGTCGAAGTCCGGGTCATAGTCCAGACTGCTGAACGTCACATCGTCGTGGATGCCGATGGTGAAGTGATTCTTCGGCTGCGGCTTCGATAGCTCATCGAAGATGGCCTTTGCCATGGCCGGCGTAAATTCCTTGGACGAAAGGCCGTAGCGTCCGCCGATCACCGTCGGCCAGGGCTTCGCCGCGCCGTCGGCGCTCCAGCGCTGCTCCGCAAGCGCGCCCACCACGTCTTGATAGAGCGGTTCGCCGATTGCGCCGGGCTCCTTGGTGCGGTCGAGCACGGCGATAGCCCTGACCGTCGGCGGTAGCGCAGCGACGAAGTGTTCGGCGGAGAAGGGACGGTATAGCCGCACTTTGACCAGGCCGACTTTCTCGCCGCGCTCCATGAGATAGCGCACCGTGGCCTCGGCCGTCTCGCAGCCCGAACCCATCATCACGATCACGCGCTCCGCGTCCGGCGCGCCGACGTAGTCGAACAGCCGGTATTGCCGGCCGACCAGCGCCGCGAACTTGTCCATCGCGCGCTGCACAATCTCCGGCGCGGCGAGGTAGAAGGGGTTGACCGCCTCACGAGCTTGAAAGTAGGTGTCGGGATTGTGCGCCGTGCCGCGAATGAAAGGATGATCGGGTGAGAGCGCCCGCTGCCGATGCGCCTGCACCAGCTCGTCGTCAATCATGGCGCGGATGTCGCCTTCGGACAGCCGCTCGATTTTCATGATCTCGTGCGAGGTGCGGAAGCCGTCGAACACGTGCAAGAACGGGACGCGCGCGGCCAGCGTGCTGGCCTGCGCGATCAGCGCGAAGTCCATGACTTCCTGCACCGAGTTGGCGAACAACATCGCCCAGCCGGTGGAGCGCACCGCCATCACGTCGCTGTGGTCGCCGAAGATGGACAGCGCATGGGTCGCCAGGCTGCGCGCGGCGATGTGGAATACCGCGCTGGTCAGCTCGCCAGCGATCTTGTACATGTTCGGGATCATCAGCAGCAGGCCCTGGCTGGACGTGAACGTGGTCGCCAGCGCGCCGGCCTGGAGCGCCCCGTGAATCGCGCCGGCCGCGCCCCCCTCCGACTGCATCTCCTGAACGACGGGCACGTTCCCCCACAAGTTGCGCTCGCCTAGCGCGCTCCACTGGTCGGCCAGCTCGCTCATAGGCGAGGACGGTGTGATCGGGTAGATAGCAATAACCTCGTTGGTCTTGTAGGCTACATAAGCTGCGGCTTCGTTGCCGTCAATCGTGACAAGTTCTCGTGACGCGGACGTAGTCATGCCGACCTTTGTAGCTTGTCTCGCGCGCTGCGGCGTCCTTCGTCCGACGGGTTATGGGCTGGTCAAGCGGCTAGTCTGTGCGTTTCACCATATCGCGCGCAGGAACTTGACCTTCTCCACGGCCTGATATTCCCCGCCGCCTTCGTGCCGGTTGAACTCGTAGATGCGGATGTCCTTCTCGCCGGCCCAGTGGTTGTAGGCGGCGAACACGGTCGAAGGCGGGCAGACGTCGTCCATCAGGCCGACGGAGAACAGGGCTTTGGCGCGCGCGCGGGCAGCGAAGTTCATGCCGTCGAAGTAACTCAGCGTGGCGAACACTTGATCCACTTTGTCGCGTTGGGCGACGAGGAAGCGTTGCAATTCGATATACGGACTGCTGTCCATCAGCGTTGCGGCGCGCCGGAAATGGCACAGGAACGGCACGTCCGGCATGGCGACCTGGACGGCGGGCATCAGCCCGGCGACGGCGATGGTGATGCCGCCGCCCTGGCTGCCGCCCGTCGCAGCGATGCGCTCCGGGTCTATGGCGTCGTACGAGCGCGCGGCCTCAACGGCGCGGCAGCCGTCGGTGAACACGCGCCGGTAGTAATACGTCTCCGGCTTGAGCACGCCGCGGGTCATGAAGCCGGGGTGGTGCGGGTTGCTGCCCTCGGGTTCGGGGTCGGGCGTGTCGCCGTGGCTCCAGGCGCTGCCCTGGCCGCGCGTGTCCATGACCAGGTGGGCATAGCCGGCTGCGCTCCACAGCAGCCAACTTGTAGGATAGCTGCGCCCGCCGCCGTAACCGATGAACTCGACGACGCACGGCAGCTTCCCGGCGCGATGCCGGGGCAGGATGAGCCAGCCCTTGATCGGCTGGCCGCCATAGCCGTTGAAAGTAACGTCGAACGTCTCGACGTTGCGCAGCCCGAAGTCCACCGGCTCGAAGCGCGGGTTGAGCGGATGCGCGCGCGACTCGTCCAGCGTGCGCCGCCAGAAGGCGTCGAAGTCGGTCGGTTCGTTGCGGTCGGGGCGATAGGTTTTGAGTTGGTCGAGTGGGAGATCGAAGAATGCCATGTGGGGGATTGAACCATGAATCAATTGCCGCCGCAGCGATAGATGACGCTGGCGCCCGATTGAAACGCCGGCGCGCACAGCGACTCGAACTTGGCCAGCCCTTCAGACGAGAAACGCCGGCGCTCCGTCTCCCCCACGATCACATACCGCGCGCCAAACTCGCGCAGCAGCGCGCGCGCCTCTGCGAGGTCGGTCGTGTTGTAGAGTTGCTCGAGCAACGGGAAGCGCCGCGCTTGCTCGTCGGTTGTGCCGCGCCATTGATGCTCGTGGCCGCCCCAGCCGAGCGCAGTCGGCAAGCCGGTGAATGTCGAGATGCGGCCCTCGTAGGTGTATGCGCCGAATGCGCCGTCCGGCGGCGCTTCGATGATGTATGGGGCGCCGGCGACGTTGGCGTTCAGCCAGGCGATCATTGCCGCATCTTCTGAGTGGATGCGGCGCAGGTAAGCGGCGCCGTCCAGCGTTGGCTCGCCGCGAAAGTTGTTCGCGCGCGCGGGGATGGCCATGATCGGGTAGATCAGCCCCAGTGCGACGAAGGCCAACGCGACCCCGCCGATGCACTTCGCCGCCGCGTGGCGCGCGGCGATCAGGCTGACGATGGCGAATCCGCCGGCGACCGACCACAGCGTCCAAGCCTGGTAGTAGAACTTGAACACCGTGTTCATGCGCGTGCCGAACAAGTCGCGCAGGAAGACGAATTCAACGCTCAGGGTGAGCAACGCGCCGGCGCCGAAGAGCAGCAGGATGAACGGCGCCGGTGGGGTGGGGGCATCCGCTGCTCCCGGCAGGTGTGATGCCGATTTCGGCGCGCGATAGGCCAGGATGAGCGCAGCGCACGCGGCTGCGCCCCCGCCCAGCGCCAGCGCCGTCCAGGGGTTGATGATGCGCTCTAGCAGCCGCTGCGACACCTGCTCGCGCGGCATGCCCATCACAGGGCCGACGCTGCTGAGTTCCTGCGCTATGGCACGTCCTTGCGGCGAGGCGAGTCCGACCGCTAACACCACAACGAAGCTGGCGATGAGGGTTGCGGCCGTCAGGCCAGCGGCGCGGCCAACGATTGCGCGCGCCGGCATGCCTGCTGCGCGCGTTGTCGAAGCGATGAAGCCGGCCCCGGCGATCAAAAACGGCGCGTAGATGAGGAAGAAGTGCACGAAGCGCGTGCCGTTGAACAAGTTGACCCCAATCCCGCGCGCCTGCGAGGCGAATGTCACGTGCCAGGGCAAGTAGAGCAAATACCCCAGCATCATCACACCGGCGCTATGCAGGAGCGTCGGCAACAGCGGCTCGTGTCGCAGCCATCGCCCAAGCAGCGACGCCGCGATGAAGATCGCCCCGTAGATCGGGAAGTCCCAGGTGTTCATGAAAGCCAGTCCACCGAAGATGATGGCCGGCAAGACGAAGGAAGTTGTGATACGGGGGAGGTCGAACGGGATGCGTGACGCAGAATGCGAATCGCGCGTTTCGCGTTTTGCGATTTGCGCGTCGCCGGCCTCACCCACGAAGTTGCCCAGCGCCAAGGTGAGCGCCAACAGCGCAAGCGGCAGCGCCATCACGTGCGGGTGGTTGTCGCCGAGCACGAAGCTGAAAATGGGCGTCTCCGTGATGGTCTCCTGGTATTGGCCGGTCGGCGTTGTGTCCTTCACCACGCGCGACCAGTCCCACCACCAGCCGTAGAATTCGCTTGGCGCAAGGCCGTTGCACGCATAGACCTGCGTTGCCGTGTCGCGCACATCCAACCATTCCCAAAACGACTGCGCCAGGGCGTCGCCGCACTTGAGCGTGCCCATTAGCCCGCCCAGGTTGCCCATCAGCGCCAGCATCAACGTGGTCAACAGGCCAGCGAAGAATTGGGCTTTGAGACTTCTCAATGCTTCATTCTCGAATCTCGACTTCAATGCCCAGAGGTTGTATCCGATGCTGAACCCCCCGGAGACAGTGAGTGCGAAGATCGTTGCGCCGACCAGGTTGAACCCGACTGCCGGCGCGACGCCGCTCAGCAAAATCAGCATAGCGCAGATGACGTAGCCGAAGTAGTAATAGCTGATGCTGAAGCCAGACATCCAGGCGTCGTTCGGGGGGAAGCCGGGGCTGCGCAGAATGGCGTTGATCATCATGGATTCCATGAATTTCTCGCCGCCGGCGCTCATGATGTCTGGGCTATAGGCGCGCACGATTGACCAACCCGCGAAGGCAAGCGCGAAGAGCGCTTCGATGGTGATGACAAAAGGCGTGGGACGCAGAGCGCGTCGCGTGAGGCGGATTGGGGCTTGTGTCGCGCGACTTGTATCGCGCGGGCTGTAGCGCAGCCAGAGGCCGACGCCCCACATGATGGCCAGCGCCAGCAGTGCTGCGCCGACGTGATTCGTCGAGAGGCCTAGGGTGACGGCGGCCCAGTAGCAAAAGCCGCCGAGCACCAGCCCCAGCGCCTTGCTGACGCCATAGCCTCGGTCGGGCAGGCGCGCCAGCCAGCGCGACGTGATCAGCCAGCCGCCGAAGGCGAAGGCTTGCAGCCACAGGTACCACAACAGCGCATCGCGCATATCATCGTTGAACGTCGGCGAGCGATTCTACGCTGATCGGGTTGCCGGCGGCGCGCAGCGCTGAACGCACGTCCTTGAAGCCGCTGCCGGTGAGCTGGAGCACAACTTCGTCGTCGCTGCCGATCAAGTTGGCGCGCCGGCCTTTCACCAGGCCGACATACGCTGCCGCACAGGCCGGCTCGACGAAGACGCCGGCTTGGGTCGCGAGCTTGCGCATGGCGTCCAGCATCTCTTCGTCGGTCGCCTCGATGACGGCGCCGCCGGTGCTGCGAATAGCGCGCAGCGCCATCACGCCGTCACAGGGTCGGTCGCTGCTGATCCCGCTGGCGATAGTCTGCGAAGGGATGGTCTCGAAATGCTCGCTGCCAGATTGCCAGGCGCGGTAGAAAGAAGGCGCCAGCGCTGCCGTGACGCCGATGAAGCGCGGCATTCGTTCGATCCAACCGAGCATGTGAAGCTCCCAGAATCCCTTGTGCACGCCGCTGATGATGTTTCCATCACCGACCGGCACGATCACCACGTCCGGCGCGCGGAAGCCGCTATCGGTCCATACGAGGCCTTGCAGGGCGAGCTGCTCTGCGATCTCGAAGCCGGCGGTCTTTTTGCCCTCGCGCGTGTAGGGATTCATGCCGGTGCTGCGGTTGTACCAGCCAAATGCCCGACACGCAGCATCGGCCAGCGCGACGGCGTCGTTATACGAGCCGCGCACGGTGTATACCCGCGCGCCGTGGATAAGGATGCCGGCCAGCTTGGCCTCGGGTGTGCTCTCCGGCACGAAGATCACCGCTTGCAGGTCGGTGCCGGCACAGAGCGCAGCCAAAGCAGCGGCGGCGTTGCCGGTGGAAGCGACGCATATGGTCTTCACGCTCATCTCCATAGCTCGCGCAATGACCATCGCGCTGGCACGATCTTTGAACGAGGAGCTGGGCAGGCGTGTGTCGTCCTTGAGCCATACGGCGCGCACATGCAAGGCTTGTTCGAGCGCCGGCGCACGATACAGCGGCGACCAGCCGAGCGAGGCAAGCGGCGTGTGCGACAACGCGTGAGGGACGACGGGCAACAGCGGGGCATAGCGCCAGATCGAGCGGTCGGGGTTGCGCGTGACGGTGGTCGAATCAAGATGTCGTGAGAGATGCGCGTAATCGTAAACCGCATCCAAGTTGCCGTTGTCTTCGGGACAGGTGTAGGCAACTTTTTCGGGAGAATACACTGTGTTGCAGAACGAGCAGCGGAGTCCGATGAGTGAGGGGTTCATGCCGGCTTAAGACAGAGATTGGTGGGTGTTCTTGACGTTTTGCGTTTTGCGACTTGCGGTTTACTATTGATGCCTACGAAACTCACAGCGTCGAAGACGCAAATGACACATCTATCCTAGTATGCCAAAGATTACCTTCATCGGCGCCGGTAGCACGGTGTTTGCAAAGAACCTGCTCGGCGATATTCTGAGCTTCTCCGAACTGGCCGACGCGCAAATTAGTTTGTTCGACATTGATCCCGAACGTTTGCGAACCTCGGAGATCGTAGCCCACAAGGTGGCTGCCAAGCTGGACGCGCGGCCGAAGATCGAGGCGACCCAAGACCGACGCCGCGCCCTCGCGGGTGCGGACTATGCCATCAGCATGTTTCAGATCGGCGGCTACAAGCCAAGCACGGTGATTGACTTCGAGGTGCCCAAGAAGTATGGCTTGCGCCAGACTATCGCCGATACGCTGGGCGTGGGCGGGATCATGCGCGCACTGCGCACCATCCCGGTCTTCCTCGATATCTGCCATGATATGGAATCGCTGTGCCCACATGTGACCTTCTTGCAATACGTCAACCCGATGGCGATGAATTGCTGGGCCATCAGCCGGGCGACGAAGATCAGGACAGTTGGCTTGTGCCATAGCGTACAAGGCACGGCGGAGCAGTTGGCCTGGGACATCGGCGTGCCGATCGAAGAGATCAACTACGTGTGTGCCGGCATCAACCACATGGCCTTCTATCTGAGGTTCGAGCACAACGGCGAGGATCTCTACCCACGCATCCGCAGGGTGCTGGAGGAAGGCAAGCAACCAACATGGAACCTAGTGCGCTATGAAGTGTTCAAGCACTTCGGCTACTTCGTCACCGAGTCCAGCGAGCACTTCAGCGAGTATGTGCCGTGGTTCATCAAGCGCGACCGCCCCGACCTCATAGACCGGTTCAACATTCCGCTGGATGAATATATCCGTCGTTGCGAGGTGCAGATTGCCGGCTGGCAAGACATGCGTGCTCGGCTGGAAGCCGGTGAGGACATTGAGGTTCGCCGCAGCCACGAATACGGCTCGCTCATCATCCACAGTATGGAGACCGGTCAGCCGCGTGTGATCTATGGCAACGTGCCGAACGAAGGGTTGATTGACAATTTGCCGCAAGGCTGCTGTGTAGAGGTGCCGGTGCTGGTGGACAAGAACGGCCTGCAGCCGACCAAGATCGGCAATCTACCACCACAGCTTGCTGCGCTGATGCGCACCAATGTCAACGTGCAAGAGCTGACCGTCGAGGCGGCGCTCACCGGCAAGCGCGACTACATCTATCAGGCTGCCTACCTGGACCCACATACCGCTGCGGAGTTGGACCTGAACCAGATCCGTGCATTGGTGGATGACCTGATCGCCGCGCACGAGGCAACCGGCTTGCTGCCGCGCTTCAACTGACGCTGTGTGCTTCTGCCCGGCGCAGCTCCTCGATGACATCGCGGACGAATTGCCACAAGGCGGGTAGCACCAGGAGCTGCGCGCCGGGCGTTGCTAGGCGCAGGGCGATTTTTGCTGCGCTCACGCTGATCACACCCATGAGCCGGATGAGCGCAGCGCGGCGCGCCAGTGCTGCGCGCACGTTGCGCTCGTGCAGTCGAACCTGTTCCGGCGTGAGGTCGTTGTGCCACAGCGACTTGAAATCACCTGTCCAACCGACGAGGGTGCGCGCAATGACTGCGCCATCGGATTGAGTTTCGATCACTGCATAGTGCGACACGAGTTCGCGCACGTGCCGGATGAACGCGTCGAGCTCTTCCCGAGCGCTTTGCAGTGGATCAAATAAGCCTTTGGCTTGTGGCGCGCCAATGCGGTCAAGCGCTTCGGCCAGCGCGTCTTCGGGCGATCTCTCTTGCCCTTCCAGTGATTTCGCTCGTGGATGCCGATCCGGCTCCCACGCATCCACGAACCGACTCAGGCGCTCGACCGCTTGCTCAATGTGCTCGTAGTCTCGAGCCAGGCCAAGGAGCGTTCCTTGTCGAGCGGCACGTGGGTTGGATGGTGCCTCCCAGCGCCAGACCGGAGCTGCATCGAAGCGCTGCGCTTCAGTCGCTCCAGCCACCCAGGCACCGAGCAGTGCTTGAACAGCGTTCATTGCTTTGGCGTCCTCTGTGCCTCACGCAACGGTTTCTCCGAACAACTCGGTTCCCGAGCCTTTACGGCCTGCTAAACAGCGCGATCAGCCGCGTTGCCATCTCGGCCATCGAGCCGATAAACTGGGCGCGTGTGGCCTGCGCTTCTTTGACCATGGACACGTGGGCTGCCCACAGCGTTTCGTCCAGTTCGTCGCCTTTCTCCGGCACGACCATCTGCATATCGCCGTCCAGGTTGATGCGTGTGAGCGCGCGTAGCTTGACCGGCCCGCTGAACTCGCGCGAGGCGAAATCGTAGCGCACCTGGCTCATGTCGCCGGTGCCGAAGGTGCGCACCTCCAGGCTGCTCAAATTGTCGGCCGTCTGGCTGAGCGAGTCGGTGAGCTGCCGGATGAAGGACTTGAGCGCATCACCCAGCGTCTGGCCGGATAGCAGGTCTTTCCTGGCCGCCGCTTCCTCAAGGCCCATTGCTGCCAGGCTGGTCGAGGGCAGCACCATCGCGCGTAGCTCATCCATTGCCGGGTTGTCTTCGAATTGGGACGGCGCAGACGGTGACTTGGTGACAGCATCCTCATCCTCGTTCGCCGATTCGAAGTGCGAATCGTTGCCGATCTTTTTGGTGCTCATCGTTAACCCCTCCAGCGATAGTCAGTCGTCCTGATCGTCGCGCGGATATCGTTCTGCACACCGGGCTTGTCCACGATGCTATAGATGTCGTCGCGCGACCAACGATATAGTAACAGACATTGGATCTGCTGGGCGTGCGGCTGGCCGTTGTATCGCGCGATCTCGGCGTAGGCAGCCTGTACCCAGCCATTCTTGTCGCCACTCCAGGGTTGTGCGCCGTGAGGGTTGGTCTCGGTGATGTAGACCGGCTTGAGGCGATGGCGCGGTGGGATTACGTCGAGCAGCGTTGTATAGGCGCGGAAGTGATAATACTGCCAGCGCAGCGGGTCGTTCTCGAACCGGTCGAGCGATGTGACCAGGTCGGGCGTGTAGCCGTGTGTGTAGCAATGCAGGGCGATCCCGTCCAGATCGGTAATTCCCGCCATCATCCGTTCGAAGTACTCCAGGCAGCTCTGGCGCGGCCCTTGGAATGGATCGATTGCGCCAGGCACGACGATCGCTCGTGGCTGCACGCTTTTGATCGCTGCGCGCACTTTGTTGAAGCAAACGGCGTAGCGCTCCGGCGTGATGGCATCGGCCGGGTTGTTCCCGGGGTTCCAGGGGTCTTGATTGGGCCACTCACGCGGGTTGTTCATCTCGTTACCGATCACCCAGATGAGGTTACCGCGCGAGTTCAACACCCAGCGACGGCACTGGTCGGCAAAGGCGTCGTAATGCTCCGGCGTGGGGATAGTGCCGCTGCCGCCGTAGTCATTGTTAAGCCGGGCGATCACCCCATAGCCGCTGCGCGACCAGTCTTCGTAGTTATAGCCCTCGCCGTTCACGACGCGGTGAGTGAACAGAACCCAGCCGGTCTTGCCGCTGCCGGCGAATAAGTCTCGGTCGAATGGGTCATGCAGGCCGTAGTTCCAAGCGCAGATACCAAAAGGTAGAGGGGCATCTTCGACCTTCACGCGGCGGTCGGCAAAATTTGGCGCACGCACATGCGATCCACGCATGTAGCCGCGCTTGAACGCGAATGTTTCGACCTGTACAAATGCGCTCTCGTCGCCGATGCGATCCCAGTCGGCGTCGCTGAGCAAGCGCAGCGGCGTGCCAGCCGTCACGCGCCATTCGCGCCTGCTGTTGTCCAACGGCTGTTCGTACAGCGGCGCCGTCATACTGGCCAAGACAACGCCCTGCGCGCGCACTTCTGGGCTGGCCGGCGGCGTTGTGGCAAGCGCAACCCACTCTGCCGCCACGAAACCGTTCACCCCGTCGAATGTAGACACCGCAAACCATTCACCGGGACGGCCGATCTTGGGCAGCGCCGTATCCAGCGGTTCGCGCAGCAGCACCAGCGCGCCATGCGACAGCACCATCTTGGTGTTGGCAGACAGGCTGGGCGCGTCACGCAAGCGTAGCCCGGCCTGCGCGATCACGCGCAGCGCGGGTCGCTCGTCAGGCTCGGTCAGTGCGATTAGGCTTGCGTCGAGCGACTTTCTGATCAGCGGCTTGCGCGGCTTCGGCGCGTGGATCAGCTCCGGCTCCAAGTCGTCCGACCGGACGTAGACAATGCGCTTGCTGGCGACCCCTTTGATCCAGAGCGGCTTTGCTGTCTTTTGGACACGTAGCTTGCGCTCCAGTGATGCAGCTGCGCCGATTGCTTCGAGCTTCGTCCCGCCTTTGACGTAGATCATCGCGGTGCGTTTGTTCGCATCGTAGATCGCGACGCGCTTGCGTGTCTTCTTAGTGCGCACGAAGATCTTGGTGCGCAGCGGTGGCTGCGCCGCTGTGTCCACATCCAGTTCGCGTGGACGGCCGCGCCGGGCCGGTTGGGGCAGGGATTTTGTCACTGTGACTTCGCGGACGTGCACGTACCAGGCGGCTACCCAACCGCGCGTCCCATCCGGCGTGGACACGTTGAGCCACTGGTTGTACACACCGACTTTCTGCTGCGCGGACGCCACGGGTTCGATCAGAGTGAGCGTCGTGCCCGACGGCAGGCGCTGCAGGATTTGTGTGCCGATGGCGCTTGGACGATCGCGCAGTGCCAGGCCGCCAACGGCGTGAATGTCCGGCACGTTGTTGACGACGATGAGGACGGTCTTCTCCTCCGGTGGCAGCGGTCCACCGGGTGGACGGAAGTTGGGGTTGTCGTAAAAGGCGCAGTAAGTGATGATCTGTGCCGGCGAGCCGGCGAAGCCATAGCGCTGCGTGAGCGATGCGCTTTGCTCGGGCGGCCATGGCCAGGGGTCGTGGATCAGGTAGTCGTTGCCCTGGCGGGCATAGATCAGCACCCAGTGATTCTGGAACCCCGAGCCAGGTGACATGTCCAGCTCGACCACTACCGGCTTGCCGGTGTCCAGCGCAGCATTGATCTCGTCCATGGGCGCAGGCACATGGCGGCACTCGATCAGCTTGTTTAGCTTCAACCCCGACAGGACGCGCGGCACGCCGAACCAGGCGATCAGTGCACCGAAGAAGCCCTGGTTTGGTCCGAGCGCTTTCAATTTGTCGTTCAATGTGACCGGCGTCTCCTGAAAGCCGAATCCGTTGGCCAGCATGGTTAGGACAGTGAGCGTGCAGCCGTCCGAGCCGATGGTGCGGCCTTCGTCGGTGAAGCCGAGGAGAATATCCTTCCAGCGCGGATCGCGCTGCGAGAGTGGTAGGGTGTTGAACATGGTGAAAGGTTGAGCGACTGTCGGTACGAATTCGAATTGGCCGTTCACCACGATCAACGCGCGATCGGGGCGGTCCTCGCCCGGCGGTGCGTCGTCGTCGAAGAGTCCCAGCCGGTCGAGCAGTGCTGGCCTGAAGATGAAGTCTAGCAGGCCGAAGTTGCGCTTCGGCACCTGGCGCAGGTAGAGATATTGAAAGACCTCCAGGCCGGTGTCATTGGCCGTTACAGGGAAGCGGATCCATTGCACGCCGGTGGCGGTGTCCACGGTGGGGATGCCCGGCTGGACTGTCACTTCGTTGCTGCGCACACCGATGCGCTTGTGGTATTGCAACGCTGCGCGCAGCAGGTCGCCGCCCCACTTCTCCTGGACCTCGCGCCGCGCGCGCCCCGGCCCGGCGTTGTAGGCCAGACCGGCCAGAGCGACATAGCCGTCGAAGCGATCGAGCTGTTCTTTGACATACCAGCCGCCGGTGAGCGTCTGGACGAGCAAGTGCTTTTGTGCGAAGGCCTGGGCGAAGCGTGCGTTTAACTCGGCGTCGCCGATGGCAGGATCATTGCTCAGATCGAGGGCGGCGAGCTTGAGCTCGCGCGGCATGCGGCCGATCACGCCGGTGCGCGTAGCTGGCGTCACCTGCAACACGCCGTCGCGCGCATCCGGGTCTGCGCCCTCGATGGCCATGAATGCTTTGAGCAGTAAGACGGGCAGACCGAGCAGACCGGCGGCGCGATTGGCTGCCTCGATCAACGCTGGGTTCTTGGGCACATGCTTAGATTACCCGAGATTGTGGGCGACGCAAACGAAAGCCCCTCGCAGGGGGGCGAAGCCCTGCGAGGGGTTACCGGAGTTGGCCGCCGCCGCGCACTTGCTTCTTCAATTGCGCCATGCGGCGTTGGCGTTTGCGCTCCTGAGGGGTGGGTTGAGGTGTAGAAGGCTGCGGCTTGGGTACCGGCTTGGGCTCTTTGAAGACCTCTGCCCAGATGTTGATCTCCGATGCGCCGGCTACCGGCTTCTCGTCCTCATCGGGCGCTGCATGCAGCGTTTGCCTCATCTCGCGTTCGAATACAGCCGACGAACGCACGCGCACGCCGCACTGCCGTGTAAAGTTCGCTAATGCGCCGTCCGAGGTGACCACGATCAGCCCGCGCCGGTCTTTGACCTCTCCGACGATCTCGCGGATGACGTCATCAGCCTTTTGCCACGCCTGCGCGTAGATCACTTCCAGCCGACCTTCGCGAAACCGGCTGTAGTCGAAGCCGGCGGGGTCGCTGTCCGGGTCTGGGTCGAAGACGACGGTGATCTCTCTGCCGGTGCGCGCGATATAGGCCTTCAACCGGGCGATCAGCTTCGCTTCGTCGTTTGGGTCGCTGAGCGACAGGTCGGGAGTGTGACCGATCAGGTTGTGGCCATCAATCAACAAGGGCATTACGTGATTATAAAAAGCATGCGAACGCGTTGAGCGCTGCGGGCGCAGACCTAGATCCGCGATTGACCCTCTACTGATCTGATTTAGAACGCATGTCCTATAATCTCGGCAATGGCTGACGACCGCCCGTCCGAAAAGCTGCGCATGGTCTCCGGCAATAATCTGCCCGGCGACGACGGCGCGCTCGATCGCGCCCTGCGGCCGCAAACGCTCGACGAGTTGATCGGCCAGGACAAAGTGCGTGAAAACCTGCGCGTGATGATCCAAGCTGCCAAGGCGCGTGGCGACGCGCTGGATCACATCCTCATCTATGGTCCTCCGGGTCTTGGCAAGACGACGCTCAGCCACGTTGTGGGCAACGAGATGGGCGCGACGGTGCGTGTAACCAGCGGCCCGGCTATCGAACGCGCCGGCGACCTGGCCGCCATCCTCACCAACCTGCGCGCCAACGACATCCTGTTCATTGACGAGATCCATCGTCTCAACCGCGCCGTCGAAGAGGTGCTGTATCCGGCCATGGAAGATTACGCGATCGACATCGTGATCGGCAAAGGCCCGAGTGCGCGCAGCGTCCGCCTGAAGCTGCCGCCGATCACGGTCATCGGAGCGACCACCCGGTTGGCGCTGATGACGGCGCCGCTGCGCGCGCGCTTCGGCGCCGTGTTGCGCGTGGATTTCTATCCCGTCGAGGCCATCGAGCAGATCGTGGCGCGTGCAGCCAACTTGCTCAACACGCCGATAGACGCCGACGCGTTGTCCGAAGTGGCCCGCCGGTCGCGCGGCACGCCGCGCGTGGCGTTGCGCTTGCTCAAACGTGTACGCGACTATGCTCAGGTGCACGGCGAAGGCCGGATCACTGTGCCGTTGGCCCGCACGGCGTTGAACTTGCTCGAGGTAGATCCGCTTGGTCTGGACGACCTCGATCGGCGCGTCCTCCGGACGATCATCGAGAAGTTCAACGGCGGGCCGGTCGGCCTGGAGACGTTGGGGGCCAGCATCAGCGAGGAGAGTGACACGATCATGGACGTGGTCGAGCCGTATCTGCTCCAACTTGGTTTCCTCGACCGCACGCCGCGCGGCCGCATCGCGACGCAGCGCGCCTACGAGCATCTCGGTTTCGACTACACGTCGCCGGCTCAGCCGAGTTTGCTGTAGAGGGATAGTTTCGAGGCGCGATGTTTCACGTCTCTCTGGGTGGTTCGCCAGCCGCTAGAATGCGCGCTATGCGCAAGACATTCGCTGCGGTGGTGCTGCTGGTTACGGTCTCAGCCTTTGCGCCGGAGCCGTCGCGAGCTGCCGATTCGTCCGGCGTCGAAATGCTGTCGCCGGCGGTTCAAGGCGGCGCGCTGCGACCGGCCCGCGCCGGTCGTACGCTCTTCTTCGCCGTGCACGCTACGAGCGCCGGCGGCATCACCGGCGTCGCGTTGTTCGCTGATGGCCAGCGCGTCGCCGAGAAGCCCGTCAACGGCGCGACGAAGGTCAACGTCATTTTGGGCTGGCAGCCGGCGGCCAACGGCGACTTCCGAATCGAAGTCCAGGCGACCGACCGCGCAGGGCGGCGGCTGCGCTCGCAGGCGGCGATTCTCCCTGTGCGCGGCGCAGACGGCCCGCTTGGCTCGATGTTGCAAATGCCGGCCGGCGCGTTTCTGATGGGCAGCAACGCCGGCGCTGAAGATGAACGGCCCGAGCGCATCGTGAACATGCCGGCCTATCAGATTGACCGCTATGAAGTGACTGTCGGCGAGTTCCGCGAGTTCGTCAAGGCGACCAACTATCAGACCAGCGCCGAGATGGCCGGCAAACCGTTCGGCGAAACGTGGCGCGTGGACAACATTGGCTCGCGCTTCGATCATCCGGTGCGTTACGTGTCCTGGTGGGACGCCGACAAGTATTGCCGCTGGCTGGGCAAGCGCCTGCCGACCGAGGCCGAGTGGGAGTACGCGGCCCGAGGCAACGACGGGCGCCGATACCCCTGGGGCAACGACTTCGACTCGGCCCGTGTTGCGTCGCCTGAGGACACCGCGCCCGTCGGCTTTTACCTAGACAATCGCAGCCCAATCGGCGCGTATGACATGGCCGGCAACGTGTGGGAGTGGGTGAACGATTGGTATCGCCCCGACTACTACGCGCAAAACGAGAGCGACAATCCGCAAGGCCCGCCGCAGGCCGATCAGCGGGTGATGCGCGGCGGCAGCTTTACCAACGCGCCCGACGACCTAAGGGTGACCCGGCGCATCAAGGATGACCCCGGTAGCTCACATCGGGATGTGGGTTTTCGTTGCGCAAAGTGAGCCGCGCGGCCATGGCTGACACATCCGCCTCGCAACATGTCGCCTCGGTTGCGCTCCTGTCGCAGGCCGTTGTCGAGCCGTTGACATATTTCATTCCTGAACATCTGCGCGGCCGCATTTCGACTGGCTCAGCGGTCGTCGTGCCGCTACAGCGCCGGTTGACGAGTGGCATTGTCGTCGGATTGGGCGCTTCGTCCATGCCCGTCGAAGCCAAACTCAAGCCAATCCACGCCGTGCTCGACGATCGTCCGGCTTTGAACCTGGCGCAACTCGAACTAGCACGTTGGATCGCCGCCGAATACTATACACCGCTCGGTCGCTGTTGCGCGCTCATGACGCCGCCGGGCTTCACGCCGCGGTCGGCCTACGTGTATAGCTTGACGGAGGAGGGCGAGCGGGCTGTGAAGTTGAACGTCGAGGACGCAAGTGCGGCCGATGCGCGCGCGCGGCTGCTCAAAGCGTTGTATTTGCGCGGCCCGTTAGTCGAATCGAAGCTGGCGCGCGTGCTGCGCAGCGCCTCGAACTGGCGTCGTGCGTTGAAGGTGCTGGTCAAAGCCGGCTTGGTGTCGCGTGCGTCTACGCTGCAGCCGCCTCCGATGCGACCGAGGCGCACCACGCTGGCGCAGCTTGTCGTCGGCGAAGATACCTTGGAGTTAGCCTTGGGCAATTTGCAGGCTAATCGGCAGTTGAAGCCGGAGACGCGCGCGCGCCGCGCGGCTGTGTTGAACTACCTGCAATCTCACAACGGCTTGGCTGCTGCGGAGTGGATCTTCGCGGAGACCGGCGCGACGCGCGAAGATTTGAGCTGGTTGGCTACGCGCGGTTATATCGCACTTGGCGACGCAGAGCAATGGCGCGATCCGTTAGCCGATGTGGACTACGTGGCCAAGTCGGCCTCACCGCTCACCGAGGATCAGGAGAAGGCCTGGCGCGCTATTCGACTGGGAATTGAGAATCCAGAATCGAGCAGAGATGTCGTTCTCGATTCTCAATTTCTACTGCACGGCGTGACCGGTTCCGGCAAGACCGAGATCTACCTGCGCGCAGCCGAAGCCGTCCTCAAGCAGGGGCGCGGCGCGCTGATCCTTGTGCCGGAGATTGCGCTTACGCCGCAGACTGCCCGGCGCTTCCTGGAGCGCTTCCCCGGTCAGGTTGCGCTCATCCATAGCGGCCTTAAGCCCGGCGAACGCTATGACGCCTGGCGACGCATCCGGGCCGGCGAGCTGCGCGTGGTCGTCGGCGCGCGCTCGGCGCTGTTTGCGCCGCTGACCCAGGTGGGGCTGATCGTGCTTGACGAAGCGCACGATCCATCCTACAAGCAAAACAATCCGCCCTATTACGACGCTCGGTGCGTCGCCATGCGTTACGCCGAATTGACCGGCGCAACATTGATCTTCGGCAGCGCCACGCCCCCGCTGGAGGCCTGGCAGATGATCAGCGAAGGTCGCCTGAAGCTGCTCGAATTGCCGAATCGAGTGCGCGGTCATGTGCGTCGCATCGCCGATCAGCAGGCGCGCTTGGGGGTGCCGGCTGCTGCGCAGTCGGAGACCGAGGCCGTCGCCTACCAGCCCCTACCGGCGGTGCAGGTCGTTGATATGCGCGCGGAGTTGCGCGGTGGCAATCTCGATGTGTTCAGCGGCGCGCTGATGCAGGCGTTGGCCGAGACGCTGCGACGCGGCGAGCAGGCCATCCTCTTCCTCAACCGGCGCGGCGCCGCATCCAGCGTGCTGTGCCGCGGCTGCGGGTATGTGCTGCGTTGCCCGAACGACGATACACCACTCACGTATCACGCGGAAGCGGCCAATCAAGCATCGTCCACGCGCCCCCCGGCCCCTCATCTCAAATGCCACCAGTGCGAGTACGTCGTGCCGGTGCCGTCGCGCTGTCCGGCCTGTGGCAGCAAGCGCATCCGCTTCATCGGCGTCGGCACGCAGAAAGTGGAGCAGGCTGTCTTGCAGCGCTTCCCCGAAGCGCGGGTGTTGCGCTGGGATCGTGACTCTGCCGGGCGCGGCGGCGATCATATCCTGCAACGCTTCGTCAATCGCCAGGCCGATGTGCTGGTCGGCACGCAGATGATCGCGAAGGGTCTCGATTTGCCGATGGTGACCCTCGTGGGTGTGGTGTTGGCCGATGTGGGATTGTTCTTGCCGGACTTTCGCGCCGGCGAGCGCGTCTTCGACTTGCTATTGCAAGTGGCTGGCCGAGCAGGGCGGGGCTTGCTGCCTGGAAGAGTGATTGTGCAGACGTACAACCCGGATCATCCGGCGATTGCGTTCGCTGCCCGACACGACATAAAAGGCTTCGTGGCATATGAGCTGGCGCAACGCCGGATGCTGAACCTGCCGCCGTTCGTTCGGCTGGTGCGCTTTGAATATGCTGATACGGACAGCGAAGTGGCGCGTCGGGCGTGTGAGCTGCTGGCGCGTGAGGTGCGCCGTTCACCTTATCAGTCGGGTGTGATCGGTCCGGCTCAGGCGTATTTCACCCGGCGCAACAACCGCTACCGCTGGCAGATGCTCGTGCGCACACCGGCGCCGCGCGAATTGCTGGCCGATCTGAACGTGCCGCGCGGTTTCATCGTGGATGTAGACCCGGTGAGCGTGCTTTGAGCGCGAGTCGCGCAATTTGCGCGCGCCGCTACAATACTCGGCAGCATGATTGACGCTTTCCGCGTAGCCGTGAAGACGTTCAAAGACATCTGGGGTGAGATGTTCAACCTGGTGCTGATGAACGTGTTCACCTTGTTGTGCGTCATCGTCATCATCCCCGGACCGCCGTCGGTGATGGCCTTGTATGCTGTGTGCAACCGGATCGCCAACGACTACGCGGTATCCTGGGATCACTACTTCGCGGCGTTTCGCGAACACTTTCGCAAGGCGTGGCTCTATGCGATCGCTGCATTCGTGGTCACGGCGTTGCTCGTCTTCAACTTTTGGTGGTATGGCGCGACGTTCGGCAACGAAATGTGGGTGCAATGGGTGCAGGGCGCGTGGCTTGCTGCAGCGTTCTTTTGGCTGGTGATCAACTTCTACGTCTACGCCTTTTACATGGAACAGCAGGATCGGCGCTGGCGGGTTGCCTTGCGGAATTCGGCGCTGGTAGCGGGAGCGAATCCGTTGTTCACGTTGACGCTGCTGGTGGTCGTCGGGTTGTTAATGGTCGTGGCGCTGGCAATCACGCCGTTGTTCGTGCTGCTCGGGCTGTCCACTTGGGCCATGTTTGGCAGCGAAGCCGTCGTCAACCGAGTCAACCTCTATCGCAAGCGCATGGAAATGCAAACGGCGACAGGTGGTGAAACTCAGGGTCAAAAGCGTGAGGTTTGAATCCGCAAGTTGTGCGGGGTTCACACGAAGGAGCGGGTCTGATGCATACCAAATCGAATGATGAATTCGAAGACGGCGACTTCGACGATTACGATGACGCCGACGATTTCGACCTCGACGCCTCGTTGCTGACGAGCGAGCTGACAGATGAACTGGTGCGCTACTGGGGTGATCGCTGGCGCATCGAGGAAGAGAACAAAGTCATTCGCGTCAACCTTTCGCTCACGACTGCTCTCAACAAGCTGCCTGGCAAATGGTTGGACGCTGCCTGCCAAGCGAACCGATTGACTTTACAAGGCGACCGATACGGAAGCCGGCGTGCCAAAGTTTCGGCCCTGGTTGCTCGCCTGACCTCGGAGAATGAACTCCGCCGCTGCGTTGCCGAGTTGCCCCCTCACGCCCGGAGCGCCCTGCGCCGGGTGGTGGACAACGGCGGGTGGATGCGCCTGGCCGATCTGACGCGCGACTTCGGTTCGATGGATGGCGACGGTTGGTTCTGGGACGAAGAGCCACCTACATCTTGTTTGGGCGAGTTGCGCCGCAGAGCGTTGCTCTTCGTCGGCCGCACCTCTCGCACCAAGGACGGCAAACCAGGTAAACGGATGTTCAAGGTGGCTGTCGTGCCCAAGGATATCCGCGGTCTATTGCTGAATGTCCTCTCCGAAATGCCGATTTGCGCAGAAGAAGAGGCAGCTTTCATGCGGCGTTTTACAACGCCAGAAGATGCGCTCAACGATGCGATTGGCGCTTCGCGTGGCTATTACGATGCCCTCGGTTGGCAACCGCCGCTCGTGCAAAGCGATGTAGATGATTTCCTGCGCTATGTCAGCCAGCGCGGTTTCGATCCCGTCATGGCCTGGTTCGGCGTCGAGATCTTTCTGGCGTTCATCGAAACGCGGTTGCATGAGATCCAATCACTCGACGATCTGTGCGGTTATCACATCAGCGAGTTGGCTTCCAGCTTCGTAGACATGAGCTATATGCAGCGCTGGACGCTGGACGAGCGGCGCAACCTGGTTCATCTGGTGTGTTGTTTGTACGATCGCCTGTATGAGCGCGGGCGTGTCCTGGCAGAGACGCGCGATGAGGTGCGGAGCGCCTGCGCGCGCTTGGTGAGCGGCAAGCGCAAGCTCAACCTGATCCGCAGGCCTCCGCCATTGGGCGGCGAGCTAGTTTTTATCCGCGTCAATCCTAACACTGGCGAGGAAGAGCGTTACACGTTCAACCATCAACGCTTGTTGATGGTGTGGGCCGGCGCCTTTCATCAAGACTGGCGTACGATGCTGAGCGTGTGTGACACAGTACCGAGCGGCGCACAGAAGAAGGCGCTCATCCATGAGCTGATCGCGCTCGAACCTGGCATCTGCGATCTGATCATCTCTCAGGCCGACGAGGAAGACTTCGATCGCGCCATCCTGTGGTTTTACGAAGATCGTTTGCTCCAACTAAGCGCGTGGTGAAACACGCGCAAGCTGAATGCCTCAAAGCCTGTGCGCCTGCTGGCGCAAAGATCAGGTGACGTCGTTCTCCAGCGTCACTTCACCGACGCCGATCTTGACGTGGTCGCCTGGCTGGAGCGAGAAGCTCTCTGGCGGCACGATGCCTGTGCCGGTCATTAGAAACGCGCCGTCTGGAAAGTCGAGCTCCCGGTAAAGATAGCTGACCAGTTCTTCTAGCCTGCGCTTCATGCGCGCGATGCTGGTCTCGCCACTGAAGACGACCTCGCCGTCGCGCCGAATCTCTAACTTCACAGGTAGCGCCCGCATGGCTTCGGCGTCCGCCAGCACGATTTCCGATCCGAGCGCACATGCCCCCGTGTAGATCTTGGCCTGCGGCAAATAGAGCGGGTTCTCGCCCTCGATGTCGCGTGACGACATGTCGTTGCCGGCAGTGTAGCCTACGATCTCTCCATGCGCGTTGGTGACCAGCGTGAGTTCCGGTTCTGGCACGTTCCACTTGCTGTCCTTGCGGATGCGCACCGGTTGGCCGCCGGTCACGACGCGCCAGCCGACGGCTTTCATGAATAGTTCGGGCCGTTCTGCTTCGTAGACTTTTTGATACACATCGGCGACCGACGATTCTGCCTTGCGCGCATCGCGGCTGCGCAGGTAGGTGACGCCGCTGGCCCAGACTTCCTGCAGCGGCTCGATGGGTGGCAGCGCAGTTTGTGCCTGGATGCTTCTAGTGGCATCGTCTTGTCGTTGCGCCAGCCAGTCAGAAAGTGTGCTGGCCGGCTGTCGGAGCAGCTCAGCGAGCGTAAAGCTTGCAACGAGCGGTTGACCATCCAGCATCCATCGCGGCCCGGCACTTGTCGCATGTCGAGAGAGTTTCTTCATCGTTATTCTCAATTCATCCTCAATCCATCGGATATAGGCTACATCCGCCATCCACCAGCAGCGTCGTGCCGGTCATGTAATTGGCCATGTCGGAGCACAGGAAGACGAACGCATCGGCCACGCTCTCCGGCGTCTGCAAATAGCCCAACGGGATGGCCTTTGAGGCACGCGCACGGTAGCTGGGGTCGGTGTCCCACTGCCGCTTGGCCATGCCCACGCCGACGATGCCCGGCGCGATGGCATTGGCGCGGATGCCCTTGCTGGCCAGTTCGCGCGCGAAGCCGCGCATCATCGCCTTCATCGCGCTCTTGCTCATGGTGTATGGGGTAATCTCTGGCCAGGGCACGTCTTGCACCCACGAGGTGGTGAAGATCAGGTGACCAGCGATGCCTCGCGGGATCCAGCGTCGCGCCGCTTCTTGTGCTACTACGAACGCTGCGCGCACGTTGACCTCCATCAGCTTATCGTATTCGGCCAGCGGATAGTCGGTCACCGGGTGTGCGCCGACCATGCCGGCATGACAGCACACCACGTTGGGGAGGCCTAGCGCCGATTCGACAGCGTCAAACATCGCCGCCACCGCCTCGGCATGAGCGGCATCGGCGCGGAAGTAGCGCGCGCGCTCGGAAGCAGGTAGAACGGCCGCTGCCTCGGCCTCGGGGATCACATCGTTGACTGCGACTGCCGCGCCATGCTTCAGCAGCATTCGCACGATCACCTGTCCGATAGCGCCAACGCCACCGGTGATCAGGATGATTTTCTTAGACAAATCCAGCGGGTTCATGGTTGTTGCCCTTTGCTTTCTTCGGCTGCGCGAGCGAGCACTGGGTCGGTAGCGCGGTAGGCTGTGCCCAACTCGCACGTCAGATCGAGATACAAATCGCCGTAGGTGCGGCCGGGTTCGATGGCTGTGCCCTCGATCCACTCGTTGAAGCTCTTGACGAGCAGTAAATCGCCGCCGGTTTGTGGCGTAACGCTGAACGTGTCGCGGTAGTAGGCGCCGCCGCGCCGGTCGCGCGCGAAGGCTGGCGCGGGTGTGCGCACATCGGTGGCGCGCACGCGGAATGAGCGGGTGTCGTCGAAGCCAGGGGCGACGGTGTCGGCGAAATACAGATTGATGCCCGATTGCTGCTCGACCTCGCGCAGACGTGCAGCGAAGGCCGGCTGCTTCAGCCAACTGCGCGGGCCGTTCTTGTGATCAATGCGATACACGTATAAGCCGTCGAATAGGGGGTTGAATGCTGTCGTCAGACCTTCGGCGAACCAAATAGCGCGGCGCTCAGGGTCAGTCGCCTGGCGAATGCGCGCCCAGCCGGCTTTGGCTGCAGCGATGTTGCCCCAGGGCCGTGTCATCCCTTCGAAGAAGATCACCGGCCGGCCATCGAGTTTCAGGTAGTTCGGGTGGGGCGCCCACTGCTCCAGCACGAAGCGCACCGATTCGATCAAATCCTGCTCCTTCGTGCGGCTCAGGCTGTTCTCCAGCAACACGACGGCGTGTTGGAGGCTGCTGCCGCCCGATGCAGCCAGCAGCTTGTTGAAGTTATCGGTAGTGCGCGGTTCTTTGACGCCGAACCAATGCGCGGCAAAGCCATTCAAGCACGCGCGCTGCGCTAGTTGTAGGTGGTGCCAGATCGTGGCCATATCATCCGAGCTGTAGGGTCCGGCAGCCGGCACGTCGAAGGTTTTGGTGCCGTCGAACACATCCGGTTGATACCACATCATGTAGTCAGCCAGGATCAGGCGCGTCATATCTTGTGCGCTGGCAGTGCGTCCGAGCGAGGACGCGGCGAGTACGAAGGTCATCGCAGCAGCAACGAGCGTCTTTGCAGTGATCGAAAGCATCGGGGTGATCGTCGGGATGTGCGTCTTTGCGCGTATTCACAATTGTCTTCGGGATGAGCCGGGCAGTATTGTAGCGGCGCAGGCATCAATCCGGTAACACAACCGGGATCTTGGCCATCAATCCACCGTCTACCAAATACGCTGCGCCGGTGCACGCGCTCGCCTCGTCGCTGCACAAGAATAGCACCAGCCGGGCGACCTCTTCCGGTTTGATCACGCGGCCGATCGGGTGCATCTTGCCCCACTTCGCGATGGTGGTATCCACTTCGCCCGGCGCGAAGGTCATTGCCGCGCCGCGCAACATCGGTGTATCTACCGAGCCGGGAAGGATGGCGTTGATGCGAATGCCCTCGTGTGCGTGGTCCATCGAGATGGCTTTGACCAGGGTGAGCGTGGCTGCCTTGCTGGCGGCGTAGATCGGCACCGTGGTCTGCGTTGCCAGTGCTTGCACGCTCGATGTGCAAACGATCGCGCCACCACCACGCCGGCGCAGGGCAGGTACGGCATACTTACACATCCAGACGTGTCCTTTGAAGTTCACGCCCATGCCGCGCTCGTAGTCTTCCTCGGTCACGTCCTCGATCCGCCCGTAGAGCTGGATGCCGGCGTTGCTGAACAACACATCCAGGCCGCCGTAGGTGTCCTCGGCGACGCGCACGGCGTGCTCGGCGTCGGCGATCTTCGACACATCGGTGTGCACAAATGTGGCCTGCGGCAACGCCCGGGCCAGCGCTTCGCCGGCGGCGTCATCCACATCGGCGATTACGACTGACGCGCCCTCTGCGCTGAACGCTTTCACGGCAGCTTCGCCGATGCCTTTGGCGCCGCCAGTCACGATTATGACTTTGTTCTGGAATCTCATCGCCTGTGTTCCTCTTCGTTGACTCGAACTAGCTCATGACCATTCCGCCGTCAATCTCGATCGCTTGTCCGGTGATGTAGCGTGCGTCTTCGCTGGCCAGGTAAGCACATAGACCGGCGATCTCCCAGGGTTCGGCCAGTCGCTGCATCGGGCAATCGGCGGCTCGGCGCGCCAGCCATTGCTCGACCGTGAGGCCTTCGCGCGGGGCGTTTTGGCGCGCGGCATTCAACACCAATTCAGTCTTGGTGTTGCCGGGACAAACTGCGTTGACCGTGACGCCATAACGCGCCAACTCCATCGCCACCGCGCGCGTCAACCCGATAACGCCGCTCTTGGATGCAGAATATTCGTGGGTGCCAGCCCAACTGGTTTTGCCGGACATGGACGAGATGTTGATGATGCTGCCGCTGCGTTGCTGCATCATGGTTGGCGCGACCGCTTGGTTGCACAGGAAGACGCCAGTCAGGTTGATCTCCAGCACGCGCCGCCACTGCTGGATTGTGACCTCGCTCAGCAAGCCGCCAGTGTAGATGCCGGCGGCAGCGATTAGCACATCTATTCGCCCCCAGCGGCTCATGACTTGGGCGATGTCGTACTGCACGTCATGCTCGCTCGACACGTCGCAGTGTAGGCTGATTGCGCTGATGCCATAGCGACGGCAAGCTTCAGCTGTTGTGGCATTGCCGGTGTCGTTCACATCTAAACAAGCGATGTTCGCGCCTTCTTGGGCAAAGCGCAGCGCACACGCACGACCGATGCCGCTGGCTGCGCCGGTGACGATGGCAACATGGCCGTGGAATCGCCGTAGCGTCGTTTCGTGTTCGACCGATTGAAAGGCGTTGGTCATGCCAGCGCGATTTGTAGCGCATCATCCGCGTTTGCGCCAGCGTGGATGATCGCAGCCATGGCGCGCGTCATACGTTCGGTGCGGCCCGTTTGCCAGATGTTGCGCCCGATGACGCCGCCGGCGCCACCGGCATCGAGGCTGGCCTGCAGCATCGCCAGCGTCTCGCGCGGGTCGTCTTGTTTGCGCCCGCCGAGCACGACTACCGGCACAAAACACGTGCGCGCGACTTCGGCAAAGCCTTCGACGTAGGGTAGCTTCACCCAGTCTGCGCCCAGCTCTGCCGCAACTCGCGCAGAGACCTTGATTGCATCGAGCGTGCGCTTCTCCGGCGGGCTGTCGAATCCGCCGGGCACGATCTCGGCCATCACCGGCATGCCCCGCGGGTGTGCCTGACGAATGACGCGCGCCAATACCTCTAACGTGGCTTCTTCGTGCCGGCTGCCGGGGAACGCAGTGACGCACACAGCGTCGGCGCCGAGCCGCAGCGCATCTTCGACGGCGTAGAACTGCGCGCCCGGCCCAGCTTGCGGGCCGATGCGTGTGCCGGCGCCATCTAACCGCAGCACGAGGCCGATGCGCGCTAACTTTTCAGCGAATCGGCTCGCGGTGCCAAAGCTGCACATGATGCCATTGGCTCCGCCGGCGATTGCCGCATCAATCGTTTCGCCGATCACTTCAATACCCGGCGCTGGGCCTTCGATCATGCCGTGGTCAATGGCGACAATCAATGTCTTGCCGTCGGGGAAGAGTCGTCGTAAGCGTCGGAGGGTCATAGGTGTTGGGTGGTGGGTGTCAAGTATCGGGTGTGGCGGCGTGCGCGTAACAGGTGTACGCATGTGGGTCGGGGTTGGTTGGCCGGGTGCTTGGTGCAAAGTATGGCTGCGCTTGCGCTGCAGATGAATATGTGCCGGCGCCCAAGCCGGCCAGAATCGCTGCCCCGCGCGCACCAAGAAATGCATCATCGCAGGCGTAGATGGGCACGCCGGTCACATCTGCCAGTACGCGCACCCACCCAAGTGTGCGCGCGGCACCGCCCAGCATGTAGAGCGCGTGCACCGGCAAGTTCGACCGGCGCAGCGAATCAATCGCCTCGCGCACTTCGAATGCGATGCCTTCGACGACCGCGCGCGTTAGATCCTGCCATCGATGGCTGAGCTTCAGACCGCCAAATTGGCTGGCTGGACGATGCTGTGATTCTGGCCAAAAACGCACGCCATTGCTGCCGAGCGGCGATACCGCGAGGGCATCTTCAAGCAGCGCGTAGCGATCTCCGTAGCTGGTGGGTGACGTGCCGAGCCACCATTCGACCACTGCGCCGAAGCCACCCATATAGGTGCTGATCGTCCAGCGCTGCGACACCACGTGCGCGTTCAAGTCCATCTGCGGTGGAATGCCGGCGATCTCTGACGAATCGGTAATGCCGGTGATTACCCATGCTGTGCCCGTCGCCAACATCAGTCTGCCCGGCGCGGTCAGGCCCAACGCCAGTGCTTCGCAGGCGTGATCTTGGCCGCCGTTGACGATGAGCGTAGATCGGGGCAAGCCCAGTGCATCGGCAATTTCCGGTAGCACGTAACCGATTGTGCTTCCCGGTGCGCCGAGCGACGCAAAATGACCGGTCGTCAGCCCAATATGCGCAGCAACGTCGCTGCTCCATTCGCCGGTGCGCCGGTCAATCATTGGCATCTGTGCGCCGCACGAAGCGTTGCTGATCAGCCTGCCGGTGAGCCGGCGCACCAGGTCATCGTGTGGCCCGATGAAGCGCTGTGTCGCAGCGAAGACGTCTGGCCGGTTCGTGCGCAGCCACGCGATCGAAGCGATCGGTTGTCCAATCTGCAGTCCCCAGCCGGTAATCTCGCGGACTACTTTGCTCCAGCCGTCGCGCACCCAATCGCGGATGATTTCTGCCGCGCGTGTATCGAGGAAAGTGATCATCGGGTAGACGGGCCGGCCCGATTCGTCGGCGGGGATGATCGAGCCGGCCTGTGCGCCGATGCTGAGCGCTGCGATGCGGCCGGTTCTGTGCGTTGCGAGTTCGCGCACCACGTTGCATAGTGCGTGCCACACAGACTCAGGGTCTTGCTCGGCCCAGCCAGGGTGTGGGGCGAGTAACGGGATCGGCCGTTGAGCGCGGGCCATTTCCTCGCCGTTTGCGCGGCATAGCACGCCTTTCAGCGCGGTCGTGCCGCAGTCAATGCCGATGAGAAGATCGCCGGACATAGATTTACACTGCCTGATGAGTGCGCTCGGCATGCATGTTCCGAAGATACAACACGAACACAGCGGCAAGAAAAGCGAGTGATCCGCCAGGCGGCGCGGCGCATATGCAGCCCAGCACGAGCAGGATGAACAAGAGATTATCTGGCGCTGTTGCTGCGCCGTTCACGGCGACATAGGCGGAGTGGACGTTCACCATTGCCAAGAGCGCGAAACCAAGTGCCCCGAAAAGCGTGGATAACGCGACGAAAGCGAAGCGGAGCGTGATGCTGGCAGTTGGATTCATGTGGTTCTCGCCGTGCGAGTGCTAGAACAGTATGCGGCCTGGCCGATTGTGCTGCTCGCATTCACCAATCGAGGATTGCGCCGTCGTGTGCGCGCACAGTGGTAGCGTGGATGACCTCCTGCTTGAATGGATGTTTCTTAGCCGCTTCTTCATCTACCTCGATGCCAAGGCCGGGTGCGTCGGCGGGCAGCCAGTAACCGTTCTCCGTCTTTAGCGCATGCTTCACCACGTCGAACCGCCATGGCACGTCGGTGAGCATGTCTTCTTGAATCAGGAAGTTCGGTGTGCTGAGCGCGAAGTGCAACGCTGCGGCGTTTGCCACCGGCCCGAGCGGGTTGTGTGGCGCAACGCCAATGTAATACGCCTCGGCCATCGCAGCGATTTTCTTGGCTTCCCATAGCCCGCCGCAGTGACACAGGTCGGGCTGGATGACGTGGCAAGCTTGCTTCTCGAACAGCTCACGAAATTCGAAGCGCGTCACACGCCGCTCGCCGGTGGCGATGGGCACGGGTGACGCGCGGCGCACCTCGGCCAGTGCGTCCACGTTCTCTGGCGGCACCGGCTCTTCGATGAAGAACGGGCGATACGGCGCCAGCACGCGGCAGAACTCGATGGCGTTGGCCACGCTGTGCCGGCCGTGACAGTCAATCATGATGTCCACCGCTTCGCCCACGGCCTCACGAATAGCCGCCATCATCCTCTCGGCGTAGCGATAGGCGGCGATGCTGTTCAGCGTCTCGGTGGGCGGCGTGATGAGCACTTTCACGGCGGTGTAGCCGCGCGCCACGACCGCCAGGGCCAACTCCACAAACGGCTTGGGGTCGGCGCTGTATTGCGTTTCGTACACTGCGCGCATGTCGCCGCCGCCGAGGTGGGTGTACATGCGCACCTTGTCGCGCACGCGCCCGCCCAGCAGTTGATAGACCGGCACGCCGAGCAGCTTGCCCTGGATGTCCCAAAGCGCCTGCTCAATGCCGCTGATCGCGCTCAGGCCGATCACCCCGACGCGCCAGAAGCTCTGGCGATACATCTTCTGGTAGAGGAACTCGATGCGTTGCGGGTCTTCGCCGATCAGCATGGGGGCGAAGTCTTCAATTGCGCCGACGACGGCGCGCGTCTTCCATTCCAGCGAAGCCTCGCCCCAACCGAAGAGGCCGGGCTGGTCGGTCTCTACTTTGACGAACACCCAGTTGCGCATCTCGGCGTTGACCACGCAGGTTTTGATGGCAGTGATCTTCATGGCCTCATTTTCGCTTCGGCTGGATGATCCGACAGGAGCAGACCTGATGACTTGCCGATGAGCGATGGGTTATGCGCGGATCGGCAGTTGGGCATCGTCGCGCAGGAAGAGCGGGATGCGCTCCAACGGCGCATCAATGCGGACGATCCGGCCGCCGGCGAACGTTTGGCCGCTCCAAGCGTCGGTCCACCGTGCGCCTTCCGGCAGATACACCTCGCGCTGGGCGGCGCCGGGATGCAACACCGGCGCGACCAGTAGATCCGGGCCGAACATGTAGGCGTCCGCCACGGCCCAAGCATGGGCGTCCGCCGGAAGGTCGTAGAACAACGGGCGCATCGGCGGGTCGCCGTGCTCATGGGCCTCGCGCATCAGCCGCATCACGTAGGGGCGCAGCCGCTCGCGCAGCCACATCACCTCGCGGATGATGTTGTAGGCGCGCTCGCCGAACTCCCACACCTCGTTCGGGCCGCCGCTGCCGGTGATCGGGCCATACGGCTTGCGGTAGCCGTGCAGGCGGAAGAGTGGACAAAACGCGCCATACTGAAACCAGCGCGCGATCAGTTCGCGGAAGTAGTCTGAAGTCACGTCGCCACCGTAGAAGCCGCCGATGTCGGTCGTCCACCAGGGGATGCCGCTCAGGCCGATGTTGAGGCCGGCGGGCACCTGTGCCCGCAACGCTTCCCACGTGGATTGGATGTCGCCGCTCCACACGGCAGCGCCGTAGCGCTGGCTGCCGGCCCACGCCGACCGTGCTAGAAAGACGATCTCTGATTCGCCCTGCGCGCGCATGCCCTCGTAGAAGCCCTGGGCATGGCGCAGGGGGTAAATGTTGGCCACCGCGCGGCCGTCGCCGGCGTAGTAGCGCAGATTGTCGTACTGCACCGGATACATTTCAGGCTCGCAAGCGTCCAGCCAGTAGACCTTGATGCCATGGTCGTAGTAGCCCTGCTTCACCTGCTCCCAGATGAACTGGCGCGCTTCGGGATGCGTGGCGTCGTAGTAGGCCAGATACACGCGCGCGTCGGTGTATTGGTCGCGGAAGTTCATGTGCGCCGGCTGGCCACGCAGCGCGCGCAGCAGCCAGCCCTGGCGCAGGGCGCGCTGGAAGTTCTCGCTGTCGGGGTTGAGCGCCGGCCACACGCTCACCATCACCTTCACACCCATTCGCTCCAGCTCGCGCACCATGCCGGCAGGGTCTGGCCACTTCTCGGGGTCAAAGCGCCAGTCGCCGTATTTCGTCCAGTGGAAGAAATCAATCACGATGACGGAGAGCGGCAGCCCGCGCGACTTGTAGCCGTGCGCCACCTCCAGCAGTTCTTGCTGGGTGCGGTAACGCAGCTTGCACTGCCAGAAGCCAGAAGCGAACTCCGGCAACATCGGGGCGCGGCCGGTGACAGCCGTGTAGCTGCGCACAATTTCGGCGGGCGTCGCAGCGGCGGTGATCCAGTAATCGAGTTGAGCAGTAGCCTCGGCAGTCCAGCGCGTACCGTTGGTCCCCAGCTCCGCGCGCCCCACCGCAGGGTTGTTCCATAGCAACCCGTAGCCGCGACTGCTGAGCAAGAAAGGAATGCTCACTTCGCCGTTTTGCTGCAACAGCTCGATGACCGCGCCTTTTTGGTCGAGTAAGCCGTGTTGATGTTGTCCCATCCCGTACAAGCGTTCGCCGGGGTAGGCGCGGAAACGCGCTTCCAACCGCCATAGTTCGTCGCCGACCGATCGGAAGCAGCGCGGTGGCGGCCATGAGGGATGGTAGGACTCCTCGGCCAGCAGCTCCTCGCCCGTCTCCGCATTCAAGAAGCGCAGGCTAATGTCCATGCCGCTGGCGTCCACCCAATCTAGCGGCTGGCGCACGGTCGCTTCGGCGGTAATATGCCCGTTGCGCACGAAGGCGCGGTTGCCCTCGATGGTGATCTGTCCTGTGGCCAGCGCCGGCAGGAGCGCGGAGAGATGGTCATCGGTGAACGCGGCATTGGGTGTGGCGCGCACGCGCAGGGCGTTTTCTCCCCACGGCTCGATGCGCACCATTTCCTCGGCAAAGCGCACGATGAGTGCTTGCCCGTCTTGGGAGAAAGTGTTCATTTAGCGTAAGTCCGTTGCTTAGCGATAACGTCCTTGGTTGAAGCGGTGGCCGATCAGTGCCAGGATGATCACCAGACCGTAGGCGAACTGCGTCCAGAAGGCGGTGAGGCCTGCGCCGATCAGGCCAGTCTCGATGAAGCCGACCGACATCGCGCCGAACACTGCCCCGATGACCGTGCCGACGCCGCCCCAGGTGGGTGTGCCGCCGATGAACACCGCAGCCAATGTGCGCAGCAGGTAACCATCGCCGGCCGTTGGCCACCACGTGTTGTTGATCAACGACGACAGAATACCGGCAAATGCTGCACACACTCCAACGATGACATATACGAGGATCTTCGTGCGCGCTACATTGATGCCCATCTCTTTGGCACTCTCGGGGTTATCACCGACGATGGCAACGTGCGCGCCGATTTTGTGCCGATTGAACAGTATCAGACAGATGATCACCACCAGCAGTGCCCACAAGACGGCTACAGGAACGTCGACTACCTGGCCAACGAGAACGTTGTAGAACGGCGTGTCAATCATCATCGTCAGTGGAATGCCGATGCCTTGCGTGAGCACATTGATCAGACCGCGCAGGAAGAAGTTCATACCCAGCGTGGCCACCAACGATGAGAGGCCGATCTTGGTGACGAGCAAGCCGTTGACCAAGCCGCATGTTGCGCCGACGAGCAAAGCGACGAGTAGCCCCAACACGGGCGAGGCCTCGCTCGAGACTAGCAGCGCGAAAGCATAGGATGACAAGCCGAATACCGAGGGGAAGGACAGATCGCTTTCGCCCGATGTGACGACAAACACCAACGATACGGCGAGGATGATATCTATCGGCAGCGTGGTGAAGATTGCGCGATAGGCTTGTGGATCGGTAAACGTGCCGGGCGCCGTGATCAAGAAGAGGGCCCACAGCGCGAGGAAGATGGCCGACGCGCTGAGGCCGCGCCGATTTTGGTCAAGCCATGTGCGAATGGCGCTGCGATCTTGGGTTTTAGTAGAAACGGCAGTTGCTTCCATGCATCACCTCGGTCAATGCTCGATGTCGAGCGTCCCATGTCGTGCGACCGTCTGCAGCTTGCGAATCAATACCTCAGCCGCGGGCACCTCCGATTTGTCCGCCGTGTAGACAATGGTGCCGCGATCGAGGATGGCGAAATAGTCGGACACGTCGTAGCTGTGATAGATGTTGTGGCTGATGAAAATACTAGCCGCACCGCGCGCGCGCAGCTGCCTGACGAATGCGAATACTTTCTCGGATTCGGTCAGCGAGAGCGCGGTGGTCGGCTCGTCGAGGATGACCAGCTGCGCTTTGAAGTAGATTGCCCGCGCAATCGCAACGCCTTGTCGCTCACCACCGGAAAGCGTCATCACGCGCGAATCCGGCGAGAACACCTTCGAAGTGAAGCCGATCTCGCGCATCAGTCGCTCCGCCTCTTCGCGTTGGCGCTTCACATCAATCAATCCCAGCGTGTTGGTCAGTTCACGGCCCATGAAGATGTTGCGTGCGATGCTTTGTTGTTCGGCCAGCGCGCGATCTTGAAACACGGTCTCGATGCCGGCAGCGCGTGCTTGGGCGACCGACCAGTGCGTCACCTTCTTGCCCTTCACCCACATCTCGCCGCTGTCGGGCGAATGCACGCCGGCAATCAGTTTGATGAGCGTGGACTTGCCTGCGCCGTTATCGCCGATCAGCCCAAGCACGCGCCCTTCCTCAATTGTAAGGTTAACGCCGCTGAGCGCGTTGATGCTGCCGTACGACTTGTAGACGTTTTTGAGTTCGATGAATGAACTGCCCATGGGTGTATCAAATATCGCATATCATGCGTCGCGTATCACGTGTCGAGCAAACAGACACGCGATACGCGACGCGTCGTACGCATCGACGGCTATGCGCCGTGCTGTATGCGCCGCATCACCGTAGGCCCTTCTTAGCCAGGTCGGCGACGTTCTTGTAGTTCTGCGCGTTGACGAAGCCGGCGCCGGTGTCCACGTTCATTGGGGCGAAGCCGAACTTCTTGGTTAAGCAGATGCTCTGGATCGGCACATAGCCTTGTAGGAAGGGCTGCTGGTCAGAGGTGAGCTGTACGTAGCCCTTGTCGAATGCGTCAATGATGGCCGGGCTGGTGTCGAAGCCGATGTTGAATACTTCGCCGGGCTTTTTGTTGATAGCCTTCATATAGGTTGGCGCAGCGCCGAGCGTCTGGCCACCGGAATACACGATCAGCTTGATCTCCGGATTCTTGCCAAACGCGCCGGTGATCTGCGGGATCAGCAAGCCGGGGTCTGTAGCAGCAGCGGGTTGGCCGGCGACCGTGATCACCTTCATGCCGGCCTCGATCAAGGCGTCTGTAGTGCCTTGTTCGCGGATGTAGCGACCTGGCTGGCCCCACGCACCGAACACCAGCGCTGCATCACCCTTCTTTAGACCCAGGCTGCGAATGGCCTCCTCGCCAAGCGCGCGACCTTGCGGATACAGGTTGGCGCCGACGTAGCCGCCACCGAACTTGGCGCGCACCTTTGGCACGTCCACGTTCTGATACATCATGATGATGCCGGCCTTCGCTGCCTGTTCGGCCAGCGGCATGATCGCATCATCGCCGGCATGGCCCATCATCGCGATACCGTCCGGCTTGGAAGCAATCGCGTCGCGCAATTGCGCCAGCATCTTTTCGGGCTGCCAGCCCGAGAAGACGTACTCCACCTTCGGGCCGAAGTCGGCTTCAGCTTGCTGCGCGCCTTTGTAGACGATCGAGGCGAACGCATCGCCGGGATCGCCTCCAACGAAGAAGCGGATGCGCACTCCCTGGCACCACTTGGCGCCACCCTGGCTGGGATCGGCAGCTTGTGCGGGGGAAGCGGCAAACGTCGTCGCGGCGAGCGCACCGATGAGCAGGGCGGATGCCCACAAAGAAGGTTTACGTACAACGGTCATGGAATCCTCCTGGATTTTGAAGTAACTGTCTCCTGGCAACTTGGCTATGTCTTATTGAGCTGAATTGAAAGCTTGCATTGGGTCTTGCGCAAAAGCGATAGCGATCTTCGATAGGCATCCCTCCTTTTGTGATTTACAAGATCGTCAGGCCAAGCCGTTTGGTCTCAACGTGCGCGGTGGGGCGATGCTCCGGCGTAAGATGAGCTGTGGTGGGGGGAGAATGTGCTCCACGCTGCCGGAGCCCTGTAGTCGCGCGATGAGCATGCGCCCGGCCTGATAGCCGAAGTCGTAAGCCGGAAAGTCTATGGCGGCCAGCGGTGGGGTGAACAGCTCTGCCGCGCGGCGGGTGATGAACGCAATCACCGAAACATCCGCTGGAACGCGCAGGTTGCGCGCTTCGAGCGCGCGATATACCGCGATAGTCGTATCGCCGTGCATCGAGACTATCGCCGTGAGATCGGGATGACGATCGAGCAGCATATTCGTCGCTTCGGCCAACTCCGCTTGCGTGTCGTTGGCAGGCGCGATGATCGCCGGCAGGCCAAGCCGCGTGCAAGTCCGCGCATAGCTGTCGCGGCTGCGCACCGCCGGGCCATAGCCACGCTCATATACGTCGTCAGGAGAGGCGAGTAGGGCAATTTTGCGGTGCCCCAGGTTAGCGAGGTGATCCACGGCTTGCGCGATGCCGTGCTCGAAGTCCATATCAATGAAGCTGATCCCGTTGTTGTTCGCGCAGCGGCCGATCATGACGAAAGGGAAGCCGAGCCGTTTCAAGTAGCTCACGCGCCAGTCGCGCAGGTGAATCTCCATCAGGATGATGCCATCGGTCAGCGCGCTGCGGCAGAGCGCCATGAGCTGATGGCGCGTGAGGTCGCTCGTTATCAGGTAGAACGTGTACGAGGCGTCGCTGGCGGCTTTGGCTGCGCCTAGGATGAACTCCTCGCGCATCAGGCTGAGCTGCGCATCGGGGAAGAGTAGGCCGATGGCGCGGCTGCGGCCGGCGGCCAGTCGTTGCGCTTGAGCGTGGGGCGTGAAGCCCAGCTCCGCGATGATGGCCTGCACGCGCTGCCGCGTCCCTTCGGCCACATCCGGCTTGTTGTTGAGGATGCGCGAGACCGTGGAGACCGACACGCCGGCGGCGCGGGCGATGTCTGCAATCGTGATGGCGCTGTTGGACGCGCTCATTGATTTATGACCGGTACCGCTACCGGTAACGCTGCCGAAGATAATAGCGACCCACCGGATGATGTCAAGCGATCGTGTAGAAGTGACACCGCGTTTTAGGCGTGTTGCATACATTCCTCGCTCCTCTCACGACCTAGCCCGCGCATTGCTCCCCGTCCGGCGCGCCGGTAGATGCCGCTTTTGGATGTTGCACCGTTCCATCAGCGACCAGATCAGCATGATGTGCTCGCGCACAGCGCGCGCGGCGGCGGCCGGCTTGCGCTTGCGCAAGGCTGCGACGATCGGATCGTGGGTGTCGGCGATGCTTGCTAGGTTCCTGAAGTGCTGCGGATGGTTCTGGGCGATGAATCGCTGGATCTGCGAATACAGCGGCGTCCACATCTGCACAAGCGTTGCGCTGCCTGAGCACTCGCAGAGGCGGCGATGAAAGGCCAGATCGCATTCGACGAGGGTGACGATGTCGCCGCGCCGGCCGGCCTCGCGCATCTGATCCACAAGGGCGTCAAGTGCATCACAGTCGGCGTCGCTGATGCGTTGCGCCGCTCGTCGGATGGCGTAACCCTCTACCAGGCTGCGGATCTTAAACAGCTCGTACATGTCGTCGAAGGACAGCGGCGCGACGAAGCTGGCCGTGTGCGCGCGCCGCTCAACTAGGCCGTCGCGTTCGAGCATCTGCAGCGCTTCGCGCACTGGCCCCTGGCTGGTGCCCATGCGCCGCGCAATGTCAAGCTCGACCAATCGCTCGCCGGGCGCTAGTTTGCCATGGATGATCTCGGTCCGCAGCCGTTGCATGATCTGGTGAGCCAGCGAGCGGCTGACTGCGCCGTTCTTCACAGGCCGAAGGTCTTCCATCGTCTGGCGTTGCATCTTCTGCGATCCTTCACGTTCGGCGCTGGAGCCGGACTTCTTGCAGACACATACCGTAGCGGCTGCCTGGCGGGTTGGCTTCGAACCGTGTGCCGAGTACGCCAGGCTGGTTGGTGAAATTGGCCGAGTAACACAGCCAAAAGGTTGTGCCGTCGGCGCTGATGAACTTCGAGGGGATGTTCACGAAGTATCCCTGCTCGCCGAACTTCTCCATGAAAGTGATCAGCCGCCACGGGCCGGGAAGCGCGTCGGCCTCCAGCAGAAAGGTGTTCATCGTGCTGATGGTAGGCCAGCCGTCCGTGACGCACATCAGATACTTGCGCAGCGGCGCGTTGTAGGTCACCGTGACATGGCCGATGCGCCCGTTCCACTCCAAGAGCGGCCGGATGTCCCCGAAGTTGTGACTCCAAATTGGCTTGCCGGAAGTATCGTGACCGGCGAAGAATTCGTATTTCCCTGGGTCGTTCATGTTCTCCGCTGTGGGCGTCACTCGGATCAAGTAAGCCTGATCACCGGCGATCCAGGCCAATTCGGCTTCTGGGCGCGTCGCGCCGTGGCCGACCAGGTAGGCTTTGCCATCCGGCGAGTGCATCATGTTCTTGCCGAAATCCACGAAGTGCGGCGCGCCGATCTTGACCTTTGCCCCGTGCTTGCCGGATTCGCCGAAGATCGGGCTGGTAGGTGTGTGAGGGCATTCCTCCCAGGTGATTCCAAAGTCGCGCGAGATGCGAAAGCCCACGAACGGGCCGAGCACGTCCCAGTTCAGCCCGCGATCGGTCTCGTCCAGGCAATAAGTGCCGTAGTACCACACGCCGTCATAGACCAGGCTGCCGCAGGGATAGCGCCCGCCGTAGGGGAGAGGCGAGGCATAGTGGATGCCCAGGTTCACCAGTTCCAAGTTGAGCGGGTCGTCGCCGATGATCTTGGCCTGGCCGGTGCCGGACTTGCCGCCCTTGCCGGCGTTGGCGGGATTATCGAGTTTCGAGCTGCACTCTACGGCGTTGGGATCATGGAAAGCGCCTGACCAGTTGCGCTCGAAGTTGCCGTCCGTCCACGGGGAGTACATGTGGTCGTCAGACGCCCAACTGGGATACCACGTGTCGGCGTGCGTATATTCGGCGTGTCGGCCGGTGAAGGTCAGCCCGTCGAACGCTGCGGATGGCGCAAAGGGGCAATCCGGTGGTGGTGTGGAAGGCCAGCGCGTCTCCATATTGATTATTGATAATCAACGATTGATGATGGAGTATAGTGATATGAATAGAGTTGTCAAATTGAGTCTTCGGTATAACCTGTGTCTTGTATGGTCAACGCAATTCCAGCGGCCTGGCGCTTTAGCACAGCCGATGAGGTCTTGTTCGGTTGCGGCGTCGCCGAGCGCATCGGCGTTGAGGCGCGCCATCGCAACCTGAGTTGCGCGCTCATCGTCGCCGATCCGAACATGATCAAAGCCGGCCTGGTGGATACGGTGCAGCGCAGCCTGCGCGCATCACGAATTGCAAGCCACGTGTTTGAAGGCGGGGTGCCGGAGCCCGGCACGGCCACGGTGAACGCCGCGGCGGAGATGGCGCGCGCCGCGCGGCCTGACCTCATCATCGGCCTGGGCGGCGGCAGCAACATGGATGTGGCCAAGGTCGCTGCAGCGGTTTACGCGCATGGCGGCAGTGCGGCGGATTACTTCGGCGAGAATCGCGTCCCTGGCCCGACCGTCCCCGTGTTTGCCGTGCCCACCACCGCCGGCACAGGTTCCGAGGTCACCGCCGTGGCGGTCATCGAGGACGAGGCGCGCCACCTCAAGCTGGCCGTCGCCAGCCCACATCTGCGCCCGCGCTTGGCGATCGTGGACCCGTTGCTCACGCGCTCCTGTCCGGCCAAGGTGACGGCCGAGAGCGGCATGGATGCGCTCGTTCATGCGGTTGAAGCCTACACCGTTGTGAGCTATGACGCGCTCGATGCGCTGCCGGAGGCGCGTCCGCAGTTTACCGGCCGCCAGCCGATCACCGATGCGCTGGCCGAACGGGCGATCCGACTGATAGGGCGACACTTGCGCGCCGCCGTCTATCAACCGAACGCCGTCGCTGCGCGCGAGGGGATGCACCTCGCCGCATTGTTGGCCGGCATGGCTTTCAGCAGCGCCGGGCTGGGCGCCGCACACGCGCTGCAGTATCCCGTCGGCGCGGCGACGCACACATCGCATGGGTTGGGCACCGGTCTGCTTCTGCCGTATGTGGTCGAATACTTGTTGCCGGCTGCGCCGAAGCGGTTCGCGCGGATCGCGGCCTGGCTGGGCGAAGACGTGAAGGGCATGAGCGCGGCCGAGGCCGGCCGGCGGTGCGTTGAGGCGATTCAACGCTTGAAGCAAGATGTGGGCTTGCCGATGCGCCTGCGGGACATCGGCGCGCGCGAGGAGCGCCTGCGGCCTATGGCTGAACAGGCGGCGACGTATCAGCGCCTGTTGCGCATGAGCCCTAGGCCGCTCGATGTGAATGCGCTGGAGGGTATCCTGCGCAGCGCGTGGTGAGGGTCATGTCAAAAGAAACATTAGATAACCGGGGAGAACCACTTAGGAGAAAAGTCATGTTAATAGCAATCATGGGATTACTAGCCTCGATTGCGATGATCCTGTTGGGCGTCGCGGTCATTGGTCGGCGCGGGGAGTTGGCAACCCAGCATTCGGCGGAGCGGGTGCGCGAGGTGGAGGCGAATGTGGGGGCAGAGGCCGATGAGCAGAGCGCCGGCGTCGGCGTCGAGGTCTCTTTCTTCCAAGGCGTGCGTCGCGGATTCGCGTTCTACGGCGAGAAGAGCACAGCCGACATCCTCGCCATGGCGCGCGCCGGCCGATGGTCGGAGGCCTGGCCGTGGGTCATGGTGGCGCTGGGGTTGCAGTTGATCTTTCTCTGGGCGCCGCTGCTCGTCGGCCTGTTGGCCGGCTGGCGCGGCCTGGGTCTATGGGCATTTGTCGGCTTGTTCTTCTTCGGCTCGCTGTTCGCTGCTTTCCCGCGCCGTTAGGGCGACCGCGCGCCCCACAGCGTGACAATGCCTTCCTTGACGTGAAGAATATATTTGCCGTCTGGCGAAAAGGCAAGCGAGGAGAATGATGAAGAACCCTCACCCATGTAGCGGAAGCGACCCTTGTTGAGAGGGTCAAACAGCAACAAGGGGTGCCGTCCGTCGTACTCTACCTCTGCAATGGCCAGCGCTGTTCCGGCCAAGGGTGAAGTGGCCAGGCTGTAGACTCTGCCTAGCCTAGACGAGGACCGCACCTCTCGGCGAGCGAGGTCAAAAACAACAACCGCAGACGATAACTGCTGAAAAACGGCGATGAAGGTGTTGTCGTCGGGCAAGCGCGCCAGCGCAAAGGGGCTGCTGTCGGGGCGTTCCAGCGGCAACTGCCAGCTATCCAGCTTCGCCCCGCGCTGAACGTCCCATGTCGTCACCGAGTCGCCATCGAGGATGGTCAGCGCGCGGCTATCTGCCGAGAAGACCGGCCCGGACGCTTTGCCCTCGAACCGCGCCAAGGTCTGCAGTCTGCGCGGATCGGCCGCGCGCCACAACTTGATCGTGTCTTTTGCGTCTTCTGTGTGGCGCGCGTGGATCACGAGGGTCGCGCTATCGGGCGAGAAGGCAAGGCCTTCGACAGTCTGGCGGCCGCGCTCCTGGAACTCGGCCAGCCGCCGGCCGCTGTTGACGTCCCAGATGCTCACCGTGCTGCTTTCAACAAAAAAATCGTCGGGCCCAGTTTGCTCGAGCGCCAGCGCAAGCAAAGCCCCGTTTGGCGAGAGGGCGAGGCCCTCCAACTCGCGCCACCCCCTGCGTGGGGGCAGCCGCTCACCGATGGTCTTCACGAAGCGCCCCTCGCTGATGCGCCACAGGCGAACCAAGCCATATGGTTCGCCGAGCGCTAAAAGGTCTGAGTCAGGCCCGAACGCGGCTTGCTTATATTTTGCGAAATGATCGAGTCGCTGCACCCGCACGGGGCCTGTCGTGTCGAGCAAGTCCCAGCGCTCGATGTAGTTGTCCGGCCAGACTAGGAACATCGCCTGTGCGCCGAGGGCCAGCTCGCCCGTCCAAATCTCTATCCACTCCGGCATGCCGGTGGCGATGCGATGCTGACGGCGCGTCGGTTCGCCGATGTCCCAGGTCTCCACAACGCCGCCTGACAAGCCGACGGCCAGCCGGTCGCCTGTCGGCGACAGCTCTATCTCGCGCACCGGCTGATTGGCGTCGCGATACGCCTCGACGGTTGCCAGCACGTCCATTTTGCCGCTGCTGACGGAGTAGATGCGAATAGTGCCGTCTTTCATTAGAGCGGCCAGGCGTTCTCCGTTCGCAGACACTCTGAAGCGAGCCAATCCTCGCTCGATGCCGAGCGCCTGGGTCTTCCCGCTGGCTAGGTCGAGCAGGTTGATGTCTTCGCCGTTCAAGAACAGCAGCCGGTTGTCGGCCAAGAAGCGCAGCCCACCTAGGAAGGTGACTGGGATGGTGCGCTCGACATGCCCGCTTTGGGCGTGGATGATGGCAACCTGATGAGAATTCTTATCTTGTGACAGCAGGATGGCGAAGCGCTCGGCGCCTGGCGCAAGCGCGATATCCCAGGCGTAGCCGGTCAAAGTCGGGTTGTCGAAGCGGCGCAGTCCCCGGCCGCTTGCGGCATCGAGCAACACGACAACCGACTTGGAGTTCTCATAAGTAAAGCCGCTAGAGCCCACCAAAACGGCGAGCGCCTCTCCTGTGGGGGAGAACGCGACTCCCTTCACGACCATATCCTTGACCATCTCTTCGTTGAAGGGGGTCAGAGCATGCTGCAGGGACAACTGCGTCGCGTCGTAGACGTACACCCCCAGTTGAGTCGTGACCGCTAGGCGTCGGCCATCGGGCGAGAACTGCGGCTTGCTGACCCATCCTGTGCCTAGTCGCGCGAGGGGAGCCAATCGGTCGGCGTCGTCCAGCGTGATGGGCTGGCTTGGCAGCGCAACGGCAGGTGGGGGCGCGGGTGGGATTGAGGTGACGACTACATCAGTCGTTGGGGGACTACTGGGCGCGCACGCAGCGAGCATAAGACCCCCCGCCATCACCCACTGCCTCGCTCGTCTTACGATTCGGGCGCAAGTTGACCGACGATTCGTCGCCTGATGTTGAATCATGATCATTACTTAAGACCTCCTGCGTTCGTAGTATATCCGTGTATAATATGCACACTCTAAGGGCCAGTGGCGCAGTTGGGAGCGCGTCTCAATGGCATTGAGAAGGTCAGGGGTTCAAGTCCCCTCTGGTCCATGACAATCCTGCGTGAGCGGGTTAACCGCTTGCTTGCGCGCAGAGCGACGACCGGAAGTAGTAGGTCATCCCTGCAGCGAGTCGGGGGAGCGAGGTGGAAGCCCGACGCGTGCCCACAGGGAGCGCATCAGACCGAACTCGTCCGCGAGCGTGAACAACACGGGTGCGCCCGTTATCGCGCAGTTGAGGTTTGGTTCATCCAAGCTCATGAAAGAAAGCTGAACCAGACGAATCAGGGTGGTACCACGGGCCCACTCGTCCCTGAGCGGACGGGTGGGCTTTCTACTTAATCGCATCGTCTAGGAGCGTGCAAGATGGCAGATAGATACAAGCCGCAAGAGATTGAGCCGAAGTGGCAAGCGCGTTGGGAACAAGATCAACTTTACAAGACCGAGCCGGCCTGCGACAAGCCGAAGTACTACATCTTGGACTTCTACCCATACCCGTCCGGCGAGGGCATGTCGGTCGGTCACGCGCGCAACTATGTGCCGACGGATGTGCTCGCCCGCTACTATCGCATGAAGGGTTACAACGTCCTGCACCCGATGGGCTTCGACGCATTCGGGCTGCCCACCGAGAACGCCGCGATCAAGTTGAAGGTGGATCCGCATGACCTGAACGAGAAGTACTCGGCCAACTATGTGCGCCAATACAAACTGATGGGGTTGAGCTACGACTGGTCGCGGCTGATCAACAGCGCGCACGACGACTACTACCGCTGGACGCAGTGGATCTTCATCCAGTTATTCAACGCTTGGTATGACCCGCGCCAGGACCGGGCGCGCCCGATCGCCGAGCTGGAAGCCGAACTGGCCGAGCGCGGCTCGCAGGCCATCTTCGATTACATTGACGAGCATCCGGAGCACGTCGGCGCTGTGAACAAGGGTACGCCCGCGATTACCGCCGAACAGTGGCGCGCCATGAGTCGCCGCGCCCAGAACGACTATCTGAACAATTTCCGCATCGCCTTTCAGGCCGAGAGCACGGTTAACTGGGACCCGGTGGACAAAGTCGTCGTCGCCGATGAAGAGGTGGAAAACGGCCGGGCGTGGCGCAGCGGCGCGCTGGTCGTCAAGCGCACGCTCAAGCAGTGGTTCTTCCGCATCACCGCCTACGCCGAGCGCTTGATCAAGGATTTGGACACGGTGGATTGGCCGGAGCGCATCGTGCTGATGCAACGCAACTGGATCGGCAAGAGCGAAGGCGCCGAGGTTGTCTTCCGAGTGGCCGGCAGCGGCCACGCCATCCCTGTCTTCACCACGCGGCCGGACACGCTGTGGGGCGCCACGTTCATGGTGCTCTCGCCCGAACATCCGCTGGTGCCTGAGATCACCACGCCCGAACGGCGCGCCGAAGTGGAGCGCTATATCGCCTTCGCAAAGGGCGAGACCGAGGAGCAACGCACGGCGGAGGACAAGGAGAAAACCGGTGAGTTTACCGGCGCATACGCCATCAATCCGGTGAACGACGCGCGCATCCCGATCTGGATCGCTGACTATGTGCTGATGAGTTACGGCACCGGCGCGATCATGGCTGTGCCGGCGCACGACCAGCGCGATTTCGAGTTCGCCCGGAAATTCGGCCTGCCGATTAAGGTCGTCGTCTTCCCCGAAGCAGAGATCAAACGGTTGGGGATTACAGGCGCGGCGATTGATCCATCGCTGGTCTCCGACTATCAATCGCGCATGACCGCCGCATACGAAGACAAGGCGGGCGTGATGGTGGATAGCGGCCCGATCACCGGCATGAGCACCGGCCCGGACGGCCGAGCGTGCATTCGCGCCGCGACCGACTACTGCCAGCGCATGGGCTTTGGCAAGCGCCGTGTGAATTACAAGATTCGCCCGTGGTTGATTAGCCGCCAGCGCTACTG
Organism: uncultured Anaerolineae bacterium; assembly: GCA_937959265.1. Classification (GTDB taxonomy): domain Bacteria; phylum Chloroflexota; class Anaerolineae; order J036; family Brachytrichaceae; genus JAAFGM01. The sequence continues at coordinate 49,275 of CALGMA010000042.1, forward strand.
GGGCACGCCGATCCCGATTGTGCATACGCCGGATGGCCCGGTCGCTCTGCGCGAGGATGAGCTGCCCCTGCTGCTGCCGAGGGTGAAAGCGTATGAGCCGGGGCCGAACGGGGAGTCCCCGCTGGAGAGCATCCCCGAGTTCGTCAACGCGCCGAACGGCCGGCGCGAGACCGACACGATGGCGACCTGGGCCTGCTCATCCTGGTACTACATTCGTTTTGCCGACCCGCACAACGACAAGGCCATCGGCGACCCTAAGGAGATTGACTATTGGCTGCCGGTGGATATGTATGTCGGCGGCGCAGAGCATGCGGTGTTGCACTTGCTGTATTCGCGCATGTGGACGAAGGCGCTGTACGACTTGGGCGTGGTGAAGTTCAAAGAGCCTTTCAGCGCCCTGCGCAATCAGGGTCTGATTCTTTCGCCGCAGAAGCGCGTGGACGAGAAGGGGCGCGAGTACTACGAGAAGATGAGCAAATCGAAGGGCAACGTGATCACGCCCGACGAGGTCATCGCCGAACATGGGGCCGACGCGCTGCGCGGCTATGAGCTGTTCATCAGCGACTTTGAGCAGACCGTGCCGTGGAGCACGCAGGGCGTGCCCGGCGTCCGGCGCTGGCTGGACCGCGTATGGCGCATTGTGCTGGCGCCGGAGGAGGACCAAGGCGCACCGACCCAGATGAGCGCGCGCGAGTTGCGCCGCATCGCGCATCAGACCATCCAGCGCTATGAGCGCGACTTGAAGGCGTTCAGCTTCAACACGGTCGTCGCGGCGATGATGGAATTCACCAACGCGCTGTATAAGGCGCGCGACGCCGGGTTGGCCGGCACGCCGGAATGGAACGAGGCGGTGGACATCCTGCTGCGGCTGCTGGCGCCGATCGCGCCGCACATGGCCGAGGAGTTGTGGCACCGGCTGGGCCGCCCTTACAGCATCCATCGCCAGCCGTTCCCCGT
>CALGMA010000043.1 GCA_937959265.1 uncultured Anaerolineae bacterium
TGCCCTGAGCCGAAAATTGTAGCCAAGCGGGATGAAAGTCTTCGCGCCAAAATTGGGAGCGAAGACAAGATGAAGAGATACACACCTGAGCGAATCGTGACGATGCTGCGCGAGGCAGAAACCAGCGGCGAAACGATCGCAGGCTTCTGTCGGCGCAAGGGGATCAGTGAGGTGAGCTTCTACCGTTGGCGAGCGAAATACGGTGGGTTGGATCAGTCTGAGGCGAAGCGACTCAAGGCGCTGGAGGCGGAGAATGCCAAACTCAAGAAGCTGCTGGCTGAAGCGATGTTGGCCAACGACGTGCTCAAGGAGGTGGTGCAAAAAAGTGACCACACCGGAGGGCCGTCGAGCGGTGATTGGACAGATGACGCAGATGGGCTTGGCCGAACGAGCCGCCAGTCGGTGGAGTCCGTGGTCCAGACACGTGGCGCTGTATGACGCCAAGCTGATTGCAAGCGATGCCAAGCTTGTGGAACAGATGAAGTTGATGTCATTGCTGTATCCGCGCTTCGGCTACCGGCGCATTGCGATCATGCTGAACGAGAGCATCAAACGGGTGCGGCGACTGTGGGGCAGGCATGGCTTCAAATTGGGCGAGAACAGGCCAAAACGCAGGCGATCACGCAGCAACGAGGATGAACGGCCGCACCAAGCTGAGCATGCTGATCACATGTGGACGTATGACATCATCGAAGATCGGCTGGCCGATGGCAGCACGTTCAGAATGCTGTGCGTGCTGGACGAGTTCACGCGCGAATGTCTGGCGATCTATGTGGCGCGCACCATCCGTGCCGCCGATGTCATTCGGGTCTTACAAGTGATCATGGATGTGCATGGGCGCAAGCCCCCGACAGACGGGGGCAAGCCTGAGTTCATCCGTTCCGACAATGGCGGGCAGTTTGCCGCCAACGACGTGATGGCTTGGCTCAATGAGCACAGGGTCGGCCCGACGTTCATCGATCCAGGCTGTCCGTGGCAGAAAGGCTTTGTCGAATCCTTTCACGGCAAGTTCAGAGATGAGCGCTTGAACCGCGAATGGTTCAAGTCAATCCAGGAGGCAGCGATTGCGATTGAGCAGTGGCGGCAGTTCTACAATGCCAAGCGACCGCATAGTTCGCTGAACTACTTGACACCAGCCGCATTCGCCGCCCAGCACGCTCACATGTCGGTGGCCGAGTTCAGCAAAGTTTGTTGAGCGAAGACTATCACTTCGACTGGCCTCAAAAAAGGGCTCAGGTCATCCCAATCACCTACGACACTACCAACACCCCCGACACCATTGACACTATCGACACCAATGACACCCCCAACCCCAACTAACCACTTCCACGCCATCGTCGCCGGCGTAGGCGGCATGGGCAGTGCAGCGTGCTACCACCTCGCGCGGCGCGGCAAGCGCGTGCTCGGTCTCGAGCAATTCGACATTCCGCATATGCGCGGCAGTTCGCACGGCTATACCCGCATCATCCGGCTGGCCTACTACGAGCACCCGTCGTACGTCATGCTGCTCAAGCGTGCCTACGAGCTGTGGCGTGACATCGGGAAGGCTGCCGGCGAAAAGCTTTTGCATTACACCGGCTCGATTGACGCCGGCCCGGCCGATAGTTGGGTGTTCAAGGGCGCGCTGCAGAGCGCGGTGCAATACGACCTGCCGCACGAAGTGCTGACCGGCGTCGAGCTGGCACAACGCTTCCCCGGCTATCGCTTCCCACATGACATCCTGGCGCTGTACCAACCACAGGGCGGCTTCCTTATGCCCGAACGCTGCATCGTGGCCTATGCCAACGCAGCCATGGCGCTGGGTGCGGAGATTCACGGGCGCGAGAAAGTGCTCGGCTTCGAGCCGACGGCGACTGGCGGTGTGTGCGTGCGCACTGACCGCGACGAATACTTCGCTGATTCGCTCGTCGTCACCGCCGGCGCATGGGACGCGCAACTGATGCCGTTCCTGCATGGGCTGGCCGTGCCGGAACGGCAGGTGCTGGCATGGCTGCAACCGCGGCGGCCCGAACTCTTCCAGCCGAGCAACTTCCCGGTGTTCAACTGTCTCGTGCCGGAGGGGCGCTTCTATGGCTTCCCGATCCACGGTGTGCCGGGCTTCAAGTTCGGCAAATATCACCACTTCGAGGAGCGCGGCGATCCCGACCGGCTGATCTACGGCGACGAAGGCGAGCCGCGCCCCGACGACGAAGCCATGCTGCGCGACTTTGCATCGCGCTATTTCCCCGATGGCGCCGGGCCGACCATGACGCTGGCCGCGTGCATGTTCACCAACACGCCCGACGGCCACTTCATCATTGATCAGCACCCGCAATACCCGCAGATCTGCTACGCCTCGCCGTGCAGCGGCCATGGCTACAAGTTCGCCAGTGTGATCGGTGAGATCATGGCCGAGCTGGCCGACCTGGGTTATTCGCGCTGGGACCTCTCGCTCTTCCGCGCCGACCGCTTCGGTGTGCCGACATCGGCGCTGTTCCGCGATAGAGGGCCGGCGCTGCGTGCGGAGGTTGGCGGGCATGATCCGTTTGGGTCGGCGACCCACAACCCGCGCGGGCAGCCCTTCTCCAGAGAGAGCGCGCGCGCAGCGCACGACACCCGCGACCCGCGCTACTGGCAACGCAATGCTGTTACGCCGTTTTGGTAAAACTACTGGCTGATGGTGCAGAAATTCGGACAACCGCTTGCTAGCGAACCGAACGAGCAGCAGGAACACCCTGAAGCGTGGGCCGACGATGCGCACACGCCCTTCGACGATGAACTGGAGCTGTGGATTATTGCCGGCTCGACTTGAGGCGGCGTGGATCCGGAGACCGGGCGCGTGTCGTCCGGCTGTTGATGCTCAGATGCGCATGCCGGTCTCGCTGTGAAAGAAGTGCAGGCGATCTTGCGGCAGGCTCAGCCTGAGCGGTCTGCGCAGTGGAACCTCGCGCTCGAGCGGCGCGCGCGCGATCAGGCGCGCGCCGTCCACCGTGGCGTGTAGCAACTGCGCGCGATCTGAAGGCAGGCGCTCGACGAATTCGAAGGCGACGCGCAGTGTGTTGTGGCTGCCGGCGTCCGGCGCATCGTCCATCTCGATGGCGATGTCCTCAGGCCGGATGCCGATGACGATCCGCTGGCCCCGCGCAACGAAGTCCAATATGCGCGGCGGTGGCGTAAAGCGCGCGTTCAGCGCAATGATCCGGCCATCTTCCACCACGCCATCGAACAGGTTCATCGGCGGGACGCCGAGGAAGCCGGCTACGAAAGTATTTGCCGGTTGGGCGTATACGTCGCGGTATGCGCCGACCTGTAGCACGCGGCCGCGATCCATGATCGCCAGCCGGTCGCCTATGATCGTCGCCTCGGCCTGGTCGTGGGTGACGTAGAGCGTGGTGATGGCGAAGCGGTTGATCAGCCGGCGGATCTCGACCCGCGTGGATGAGCGCAATTGTGCGTCCAGATTGGATAGTGGCTCATCGAACAACAGCAGCTTGGGGTTGCGGCAGATGGCCCGCGCAATGGCTACGCGTTGCTTCTGTCCGCCGGAGAGCGTGTTCGGCATGCGCCCCAGCAGGGCCTCGAAGCCCAGCCCCATGATCTGTGATGTTTGGCGCACGCGCTCGTCAATCTCCGTCTCGCGCTTGTGCATTTTGAAGAAGAAAGCCAGGTTGCCCTTGCTTTCGAACTGGGGGTAGAGCGCATAGTGCTGAAAGACGATGCCGATGCCGCGATCCTTGGGCGGCACATCGCGCATGTTCTGGCCGCCGTAGAACACTTCGCCCTCGTAGCTTTCCAAGCCGGCGATCACGCGAAGCAAAGTGGATTTGCCGCAGCCCGATGGACCTAGGATGACCATGCTCTCGCCGTCGCGCACGTCGAGGTTCGCATTGTCGAGCGCAAGCACGCCGTCCTCTGGCGGCGCGTCCTCGGCAGTGCGCTCGCGCGGCTGTCGTCCGATCACGCGCGCCTTCCGCTGCTGTTCGCGCAGCGACGGTGCGAGGGTTTCGCCGAAGCGCTTGCTCACGTTGACGACATGGATGCTTGCCATGCGCGAGATGATAGTGTAGTCTGCTGAAAAGCACAGAGAAGTGGAAGGATCATGACATCGAGTGACGCGCTCTATCACATCGGATTCGGGCGGGGCGATCTAGGCCCTCAGCCGCCCGTGCTGGCGTTCTTGAGCGGCGACCCAGGGCGCGCGCGCTACATTGCCGAGCGCTACCTCACCGGCGTCAAGAAGCTGTCGGAGAATCGCGGGCTGAACAGCTACCTGGGCCTGCTGCCGAATGGTCGGCCGGCGCTTTCGGCGACCAGCGGCATGGGCGCGCCGTCGTTGAGCATCGTGGTGAACGAACTGGTTCAGGTCGGCATGCGCGCGATTATTCGCATAGGCACTTGTGGGTCCATTCAATCACACGTCGAGCCTGGCAGCATTGTAATTACGAGCGCCGCGCTGTGCCGACAGGGCGCTGCCAACGACATCGCGCCGATCGAGTACCCAGCAGCGGCCGACCCCTTCTTAACGGTGGCGCTGGCCGAAGCGGCGCATACGTTGGGGGTGGAGCACCACGTGGGCATCACCGCCAGCGTGGACACCTTTTACGAAGGGCAAGAGCGCACTGGCTCGGCCAATCCGTATCTGCTTCGCGCGCTGCGCGGCATCACCGAGGAGTACCGCCAACTCAACGTGCTCAACTACGAGATGGAGAGCGGCACGCTGCTCAAGATGGGCAGCGTCTACGGCTTCGCCGCCGGCTGCGTGTGCGGCGTCATCGCCCAGCGCACCGAAGGCGAAGCCGTGCTACTCGAAGCCAAAGCGACCGCCGTGGAGAATGCCATCCGCGTGGCGGTGGAGGCGGCGATGCGGTTTGCTTGAGTGTTGCGCGGTCTGGCTCACGCTGCCCACTCTCAGATAATCGCCTTGCGCACCCGCGCTGAGATCGCCTCGCTGATCAGCACCAGCACGAAGATCAAGACGAAGATCATCCCCACGCGATCCCAGCGCAGCAGGTCAACCGAAGCGTTCAGGTTCAGGCCGATGCCGCCGGCGCCCACCAGACCCAGCACCGTCGCCTCGCGGATGTTGATGTCCCAGCGGAAGATGCTGATGCCGGCGAAGCTCGGCAGCACCTGCGGCAGGTAGGCGTAGTCCAGAACTTGCAAGCGGCTCGCGCCGGTGGCAGTGATCGCCTCAACAGGCTCGTAGCTCGTCTCCTCGACGGACTCGTAGGCCAGCTTGCCGATGAAGCCGATTGAGCGCAGCGCGATGGCCAGGATGCCCGCTAGCACGCCTGGGCCGGTGATTGCTACCAGGATTAGGGCCCAAATCAGTGAATTGACCGAACGCGAGACGACGATGACCAACAGGGCGACATAGCGCAGAATGGGGTGGGGCGTGGTGTTGCGCGCCGCAATGAAGCTCAGTGGCAGGGCGATGCCCACCGCGAGCAGCGTGCCCAGCGTCGCGATGGTGATCGTGTCCCACAGCGGTTTCCAAAGTTGTTCGGCGTATGCCCAGTCGGGCGGGAACATGCGCTGGAGAAACGTGCCGAGTTGCTGCGAAGCATCGGTAACGAACTCCCAGCGGGTGTTATTGGAGATCAACTGCCAGCACACAAGCGTAATCGCCGTGCCTATGATCCACCCCAGCCATATCTTCATGCGGGTGGCCGTGTCGTAGCGTTGCCAAACTTTGGTGTTGTTTACAACAGTAACCGGCATGGGTATTCCTCAGAGGGCTATTGCAACCTACGGCGGATTTGGCCGGAGACCAGCTCAGTGGTCATTACCAGCACAATGATGATGAGCAAGATCGCGGCGGCAACGTCGTAATCGTAGCGGTTGAACGTGGTCTGCAGGGTCGAGCCGATGCCGCCCGCGCCGACGATGCCGACGATCGCCGATTCGCGCAGGTTGATGTCGAAGCGATACACGCTTAGTCCCACCAGGCGCGCGCTCACCTGGGGCATGACGGCGTAAGTGACCGTCTTCAGCCAGCCGGCGCCGGTCGCGCGGATCGCCTCCAGCGGCGCCGGGTCAATTTCTTCGATGTCCTCGGCTAACAGCTTGGCCATGAAGCCGATCGTGGCGAAGGCCAGCGTGCACACGCCCGCCAGCGGCCCAAAGCCAAACATCACCACGAAGACGATGGCGATCACTACCTCCTGAAAGGTGCGCGAGATGGTGATGATGCTGCGGCAGACCAAATAGATCGGCGCCGGCACAAGGTTGCGCGCCGCGCCCAGGCCGACCGGCACCGACAGTAACACGCCGGCCACGGTCGAGACGACAGTCATGGTCAGGCTCTCCAGCACGCCGATTTGAATGTCGTACCAGCGGGAGGCGAAATCCGGTTGCAGGAAGCCGGAGAGTATCCGTCCGCCGCGCTCCAGGCCGCGCGCGATGCGCGCGCCGTCCACCGGCACCGAGCTGATGGCCACTGCCAAGTAGACCAGCGCCCCGATGAGCAGCCCCCAGCGCAGCCAGGGGTTGCGGATCAGCGGCGGCTTGCGCCAACGGCGGGAAATGACGGGTGAAGTAGCAAGCTCTGCCATAGGCATAGCGCGTTTTAGGCCGAAGCGGCGAATATCGGCGAAGGCTCAGGGTCCGTCTCGCGAGTGGAATCCGATCCAGCGAGAATTTGACCGGTGCCCCAGTCCTCTGCGCCGTAGATGTCGGTCAGCCGCTCTGGCGTCAGGCCCTCCGGCGGGCCGTCATAGACGATTTCACCGGCGCGCAAGCCGACGATGCGCTTGACGAATAGCTGGGCAAGCGGCACGTCGTGAATGTTGATGATGACGGCCAGGCCACGCTCGCGCGCCAGCTCGGTGATCAGACGCATGATCTGGCGCGAGGTCTTGGGATCCAGGCTGGCCGTCGGTTCATCCACCAGCAGCATATCCGGCGATTGGATCAACGCGCGGGCGATCCCCACGCGCTGGCGCTGACCACCGGACAGCTCATCGGCGCGCTTATCTACGAAATCGCTCAGCCCGACGCGCTCCAGCAAGGCAAACGCCTGGTCAACGTCGTGCTGTGGAAAGCGCCGGAACCAGCTCTGCCAGAAGTTGACGTAGCCGAGCCGGCCGGAAAGGACGTTCTCCATCACCGTCAGCCGCTCGACCAGCGCATACTCCTGGAAGATCATCCCGATGCGGCGCCGCACCTGGTGGAGTCGTCGAGCGCTCAGGGCAGTGATTTCGGTGTCGCGCAGCCAGATCTTGCCGGAGGTCGGCTCCACCAGCCGATTGACGCAGCGAATCAGCGTGCTCTTGCCGGCGCCGGACGGCCCGATCAACGCGACGACTTCGCCTTCTGTGACCGTGAGGTCTACCCCTCGCAGCGCGTGGTCGCCGGTGGGGTATTGCTTGACGAGCTTTTCGATGCGAAGCATGAGCTGCTTGAGTTTAAGGCAGCAAGCACAAGACGAGGGCTGCGGCGCGCCTCGCCTTGTGCTTGTAGCGCGTGTCGCGTCGGTTTACGGGACGTATTTCACGCCCATCTGCTTGTCAATTTCGCGGACGACCGCCCAGTACTCCTTATAGGTGATCGGGATGAACTGCGCCTCCCCTGAGCGGCTGAACTCCTTCTGCAACGAGCTGCCTTCCCAGTTGAAGCTGAAGAATGCCTCGCGCACCTTCTCGGCCAGCGTGGGGTCGAGGTTGTACACGTAGCCGTAGCCGGTGGTGGGGAAGGTCTGGGAGCGATAGATCGAGCGCACCTGATCTTGCTTGATCACGTCGCGCGCGATCATGCGCTTCATCACCGAGTTGGCAATGGAAGCGGCCTCATAGTCCTTGTTGGCCACACCTGCGATCGAGTTGTCGTGACCGCCGGAGAAGACCGTCTTGTAGTCTTTGTCGGCCACCATATTGAACTGCGAGGCCAGCAGCGCCGAGGGCGCCTTGTAGCCGGAGTTAGAGGTTGGCTCGGTGAAGGCGATGGTGCGACCGCGCAGGTCCTCAACCTTCTGGATGTCGCTGTCGGCCGGCACGATGATCTCCATCTCGTAGCCGAACGAGCCATCGGCCTTGGCCATCATCGTGAAGGGGACGAAGCCGGCAAAGTTGACGGCCACCGGCACGCTGCCGCTGTTGAAGCCGGAGATGTGCAGCCGGCCGGCGCGCATCGCCTCGAGCTGCGCCGCGTTGGAGTCCACAGCGAAGAACTCCACCTTCTTGCCGGTTACCTTCTCCATGTGGGCGAGGAAGTCGGCCCAGGCGACGCGATACACCGATGGGTCCTCGACGGGGGTGTAGGCGAAGATCAGCGTGTCGGGGTTCACCCACTGCGCGGGGTCCTTAGGCGCGTCAGGGACAAGGTCGCCGTCCTCGTCGCAGAAGCGCTTGTCCATCTCCTCGGGGCGCGGGCAGTCGGTAGTGGTCGCCGAGCTGGCAGCGCTAGTCGGCGCTGGCGCTTCGGTGGGCTTGGCGCTTTGCTCGGCCGGCTGGGCAGGCGCGGCCGGTTGAGCGGGCTGGGGCGCCTGTGGTGGTGCAGCACAGGCCACGACGAGCGCTGCGACAAGGGAGCACAGCAATCCGAGACGGGTCTTGTTATCAGTCATGGTAAGCATAGCCTCCTTATGGTCGAGTGAGTTAACGGAGGGGTATATTAGCCACGCAAGTTATCTGTTTAAAAAGCTTGTATTAAGACTGAGCGAAGAACGAGTGCACCGGTAAGCATAGTTGTGCTTTCCAGGCATTTGCGCAAAGAGGCCAGAGCAGCGATGGTCACCCTTACAGGTCTTATGATGATTTAACTTCTCTCATCTAATATGATATAAGGGTTCATTTCAGATCGCCTATGCGTCGCTTTCGAGATCGTTCCCAGGCTGGTCAATTGCTGGCGCGGCGGTTGCAGCGCTACGCCGGGCGTGACGATGCCATCGTGTTGGCGCTGCCACGCGGTGGCGTCCCGGTGGCTTATCAGATTGCAAGCGCGTTGAAGCTGCCGTTGGACGTCTTCGTGGTGCGCAAGCTAGGTGTGCCGGGTGAAGAGGAGCTGGCGATGGGCGCGATTGCTTCGGGCGGTGTGCGCGTGCTCTCGCATGACCTGATCGAGGAGTTGGGGTTGACCGATGAGGACGTCGAGCGTGTCACCGAACGCGAGTTGGCCGAACTGCAGCGGCGCGAGCGCGTCTTTCGTGGTGATCGTCCCTTCCCCGACCTGACGGGGCAGGTTGTGATCCTGGTGGATGATGGCATTGCTACTGGCGCGACGATGCGCGCTGCTATCCGCGCCGTCCGCGCACACCAGCCAGCGTGGGTGAGCGTTGCCGTGCCGGTTGGTGCGCCGCAGGCGCTGGAAGCGCTCCAGGATGAGGTGGATGAGCTGATCTGCCTGCTGACTCCAGAGTTGCTTATGGGCATCGGCGCGTGGTACCAAGACTTTAGCCAACTGTCCGACGCCGAAGTTATCGCCTACCTACAGCGGGCCTGCGCAGGTGCGCATACGGTGAGCATGGGTGGGCAGGCGCAACCGGCTGCGCTGCATTAGCGGAGGGCGTGTTGTGTCCGTGCTTCTTCGATCAACGCTTGCTTGAGATCCCACAGCTTCTGGCTAAGTGAGACGTGATAGGTGTGGGGGTTGATCAAGCGGCGCACGCCGGCGTCCAGCCGCTCGATGTCGCGTTGTCGGATTGCGCGCATCTCCTCGATCGTCGGCAAATCGCAGACCAGTTTGCCCTCACGCAGCACCTCGACCAAGAGCGGCTCGAAGCTCGAAATTTCGTTGTTGCGCAAGCTGCGGAACTTGGTGTGGTCAGTGGGATGGCGCAAGGTGAGCCATTCGAGCTGACGCGGGTCTTCGTCGTGCAGGCATAGGAGATCGGCTGTAGCCAGCCCGCGTTGGTCGTACAGCCGCCATACGGTCTTGTTGCCTGGGTTCAACGTCTTTGCCGGCGTTTCTGAGATTTTGATCGCCGGGACCCAGTTCCCATCGTGCTGGATCGAGACCAGCTTATAAACGCCGTCGAGGGCCGGGTGACCATGCGACGTGATCAGGTTCGTGCCAACACCATAGACCAATCGTGCGATCACGTTCTCTGGGTCCATGCCGTAGCGCTGCGCCTCGTCGCGGATTTGCGCCGTGATTTGCCAGATCACCAATTCGTCGAGCTGGTTCGATAGCACGATGGACGTATTGGGGAAGCCAGCCTGGTCCAGCATCTTGGCCGTCTGGATGCTCAAGTAAGCCAGGTCGCCGGAGTCGAGGCGTACACCGATCGGCTTGTGCCCTTTGCGCTGCAGCTCCTCGAACACCTTTATTGCATTGGGTACGCCGCTCTCCAGCGTGTTGATCGTGTCTACAAGCAGCAGGCAATCGTCTGGATAGACCTCGGCGTAGGCGCGAAAGGCATCCAGCTCGCTGCCGCCCATGGCGATGAAGGCTTGCACCATGCTGTGGGCGTGGGTGCCTTTTGGGGGGAAACCCAGCACGTGCGACATGCCGGCGTTCGACGAAAAATCGGCGCCCCCGATCAGCGCAGCGCGCGTGCCGGCGTTTGCGCCGCGATCTTGTGCACGACGCATACCGAATTCCAGCACCGTCCGGCCTTGGCTGCTCTCACGGATACGGGCTGCTTTGGTCGCGATCAGCGTTTGAAAATTAAGCTGGTTGAGGAGTGCACTCTCGAGCAGTTGAGCCGTTGCCAGTGGACCCTCGACCACCGTGAGCGGGGCGTGAGGATGCACCACATGGCCCTCGAGGATGGCGCGCAGGGTAATGGCATCGAAATTGCCGTGGCGCTTCAGCCAATCCAGAAAGTCCGCGCCGAACAGCGGATTGCCGGCGCGCGTCCTTTGCGTCTTGAGGCAAGCCAGGTCTGCATCGCGGAATCGTGCATGCTGCATCCACTCGATCAGCGTGCCCAGGCCGGCGCTCACACAGTAGCCGGCCTGATGTTTGCCGTAGTCGGGGTAGCTGCGGAAGAAATGGTCGAACTGGGCGCGTTGTTCGTGGATGCCGGCGCGGTAATACAACTGCGCCATGGTCAACTGATACTGGTCGGTGAATAAAATGCCTTCGGCGATATCTCGGTCGTTGGGTTTCATTTCTGTGATCCTTTGTTGCCTGCAATGATAGGCGATGCGTGTGCGTGTGACACTGTCTGCAGCCCCGTAGCGCTGGATGCGATGTGCAGGGATGATCTATCGCCGGTGCAGCCTCTAGATTCGAGCTCGCTTCGCCTACGTGACACACCGTAGGCATAGCGTTGTGCTTCTCGGTAGGCTGGTGTCCTATCATCTTGTTCTGATCTGCGCAACCTGTCATCTTCCCAGGGACCGCCCTCGGAGCCGCTGACCTTCGTCATTAAGGGTATGTCGTCCCAGGATCCATCGCTTGCAGGAGATCGCAGGGTCTATCAAATCACAGCTATCGACATCAAGCGAGGGGGATAGCGAAATATGACAGATAAGTTTTGTGGGCGAGCATCAATGTCGTGGATGAGTGTCCAAGTTGCGATGTGTGCGGCAACGGCGATGATTCTAATCACTGCCACAACATTCGCGCTGCCCATATCGCAGCGACATGACGCCCGTCTGCCGGCCGATCTTCCATCAGCACAAGCTGTGCAAACTCGTAATGGTTATGTTGTAACTTCTGCCGACTGGCCGCAGTTAGGCCGTGATGCTCAGCGCACGAATTATTCGCCGCAGCAGATCAACCCGCCTTACTGCTACGCCTGGAAGTGGTATGGCGTGCCTATGGCCTCTCGCGCCCAACCGGTCGTCTCAGCCGGCCGATTATTCATTGGCGGTATGGACGGTGTGATGTATGCACGGGATGCGACAACCGGTGCGGAGTTGTGGAAGGTGCAAACGGACGGCCCGATCCGCCATTCTGCGAGCGTGTTGAGCAATACTGTAATCTTCTCTTCGCACGATGGCTTCACGTATGCGTTAAATGCCGCCAACGGGGCTCAATTCTGGAAGACTGCAACCGGCCCGAGTGCCACTGCACCGTTGATTGACGCGGCGCGTGGGTGGGCTTATGTAGGCTCGACCTCTGGCACGTTGACGGCGCTGCGTGCCAGCGATGGTGCAGTGCAGTGGACCTTCGACGCGGGTGCACCCATACTCACCTCGCCTGCGCTGAGCACCGATGGATCGCGATTGTATCTTGGCAGCGAGGCTGTTGAGGCGATCGCCATCAACGCCCAAACAGGCACGCTGACTTGGCGCAGGCGGTTACAGGGACAGAGTCTCTCGGAGCGTTATCCGGTGGTAGCGGGTGGAGTGGTGATCTATCGCTCGCAGCCGTTGTATTTCTTCCATCAATTACTCCATGAAGGCGATGCTGTGATGGACTCGGCCGGCCCACGTGAAACCGATTGGGCGATGGACTGGGCCAAAGTCCGTCCGAAGATTGCTCACTATTTGGCCACGCAGCCGAGCAAGCAGACGTTCTTTGTGCTCGATGAAACGACCGGTGAGTTACGTGGCGTAGCCCCGGTGCTATATACCTACGGGAATAACGACCCTCCTAACGTTCCGGTGATTCGTGGAGAGGAAGTCTACGTCACTTACCGTGCTCGTCACGGTATCCAAACGGATGGCGGCGCAGTACACGTCAGCAGCAAGTACGATGCTGAATTGGGGCGAATGAATCTGGCGACGCTCGACATTGTCGGTTTGCGCCAGTTGAACCCCCCTGCGTACAACGCAGAGTTCCGCATGACCTCGGATGAGCCGGCCATGCTCACCATGGGGGGCGACATACTATTCGTGGATAACTGGGAACGCCTCGGAGGATTGAACGTGCGCACAGGGCGGCTGGTTCACGTGGGCAACGTATCCAATGTGTGGCCGGAGTGCTACGACAACAGCGGCTGTGGTCCGGGTAGCTCCAATCCCTTCTTCCCGCTGAGCGGATCGGGGCCTGCTTATCCTTTCCCATGGCCACGTGTTACGGATGGCGTATCTCGCAGCGGTGTGGTGATTGCCAATAACATGTTGTACTGGCGTGTCATCGAGGGCGGATTAGCTGGCGTCAAGTCGGGTGAGTGTGGCGCGCCCAAGGTTTGGCAATCGCTGGCTCCGCAAGCAACATCCGCAACCCTCCCCGCCGCTTCCCACTTGGCTGACCCGACAAGCGTTGCCGTCACGGCTCAGCGCGTGATGTTGCCCATGGTGAGCACCAGTGTTCCCCTGACGCAATACATTGATGCCGATCTGACGGACCCGTTGAGTAATCCACCGAATGACTTGGTCGAGCGCTTGCGTGCCGAGGTGCGCGCCATGCTGCAACTGGCAAACGGGCAGCACTTGCTTCCTTTCTACCTTGAGCGAGGTTTCAGCAGCACGCGCGTGTGGCCCTATAACGCCTCGAACTGCGGTAGCGAGCCCTGCGTAGCGCATATCGGCGTCGGCGCGAATGGCAATGTCTTCTGGCATGATCCTGGCGAGTTTTTACTCACCATGGCGCAAGCCTACCCTTATCTGGATGCGAAGTTGCAGTCCGAGGTGCGAACGTATGTCGCTGCAGAAATGGGGCGTTATCCACCGCTGAGAGATTTACCTTATAACAATGTATGGCTAACTCAGGGTGTAGCGCGGGAAAGATACGAGGTGCCATTCCGTGGCCAGTTGAATAATTGGCCGCCGGTGGGCACAAATATCAGTGCCATCTATGCAGTGTGGCTGTGGGCCAAGAACACCGGTGATTGGACCTATGCGTGCATGAACTGGCCACAAGCGAAGGCGTTGTTTAGTGCGCGCAAGGGCACGATGCGCTTCTATGCCGACATCGCAGGGGCAATTGGCTACGTGCGCCTGGCCAGAGCACTGCGCGAATGCGCCTGCCCCGGTGTGGGTGAAGCTGACGTATTGGCCGGCGTGTCGGCCGCTGTGAGCGCAATGAGTGCTGGCATGGGGGCGGCTAACTTCAATGCATATGCCGGTCGGGCTGAGCGCGATTACCTCGATCCCCGCGACCTCCCTACCGGATATTCTCTCCCCGTGTTCTTCGGGATGACGCCAGAGGTCGGCCGATTCTTGCGAGAGCAAACCGGCGGCGCAGCACTCCGTTACTTGAACAGCAAACAGACGGACAACGGCGCGTTGTGGTGGTATCTCACGCGCGTCGGTGTGCATGCCGAGCGCGGCGAGACTTCATTCCTGCTGCCTTGGACCGGCTGGTCTCACTTTCTCGCCCGGGCCTACATTGCAGGGGATTCGGGTGCCGATTTACGTAAGTGGCTCGACCGCCCTTGGACCGTGGGTGACCTGTATTCGATTCAGAAGATCGTGGCGACCATTCACGCGCGCTAATCCAACGTCGCGTCTAATTCCTTGCTCCCTCGCCGAACGCCTAGCCCGGACTGTACCTACGTCCAGTAGCTGCGATAGGTGTGATGATCTATTCTCCGTGTCAAGCTGCCATCCAATCCAAACAGGTGCTTGGTGGATGGCTGGAGGAATATCACACTTATGGACGTTAATATGCTCAATGCGCTCTCCGACCAGATGGCTGATGCCGTCGAGCGCATCGCCAAATCGCTCGTCATGGTGAATGGCCGGCCGCGCCAACCTGCGACCGGTATTGCCTATGCTGAAGATCTCGTGCTCACTGCTGACCATGTGTTGGAGCGTGAAGACAACTTGACCGTGCAGACACATGACAATCGCGTCCTCGGTGTGCAGATCGTTGGGCGTGATGCCTCGACCGATCTTGCCGTGCTGCGCGTGCAGGGGCTAAGTGTGACGTTTGCGACTGCAGCCGCCAAGGCGCGAGTAGGACAGCTTGCGCTGGCCGTTGGCCGCCCATCGCCTGATGGTGTCATGGCCAGCTTGGGAGTCGTGAGCAAGGTCGGCAGCTCACTGCGCATAGGCCGCAGCGGCGCGATCCTGGAGCGTTATATCCAGACCGACGCGATTCCCTATCCCGGCTTCAGCGGTGGCGCCTTAGTGGATGTTGCCGGAGCGGCGTTCGGATTGCTGACTACGGGTTTGGTGCGCGGCGCAGCAGTTGTCATTCCGATGGACATTGCGCTGAAAGTGGCCGGCACGTTGACTAAGCAAGGCTACGTTAAGCGCGGCTATCTTGGCATCGTTAGCCAGCAGGTGAAGCTGCCGCCGGCCCAGCGCAGCGATACACAGGAGTATGGCCTGCTCGTCGTGCGCGTAGAAGAGAACAGCCCGGCGGAGAAGGGTGGGCTGCTCATCGGTGACATCTTGCTCGCCGTCGAGGGCCAGCCTATCAACGATGCCGACGATCTGATGGCGGCGCTGCATGGCGATCGGGTCGGCAATCCGGTAGCCGTCCGTGTGAGTCGCGGCGGCGTTGCTCAGACGCTTACCGTTGTCGTCGGTCAAAAGAGCTGAACAGGGCGATGAAGCGATCTCCATTGGCAATGGATCAAGCGTTTGCCGACATGATCGCGGCTGCCAAGGCGAGCGCCGTGCAGATTTGCGCCGGTGGGCGCAGCGTAGGCACGGGCGTGATCTGGCACAGTGATGCCGTGCGCAGCAAGGTCGTCACCAATGCGCATGTGGCAGCCAGTGTGGCACATCACAACGGCGCCGGCCTGCGCATGGTCACTGCGGACAATCGCAGCTTTGCTGCCCAACTCCTTGCCGGCGACTCGCAACTTGACCTGGCGCTGCTCGGCCTGGATGTGGGTGGGTTGCCGGCAGCGCGGATAGGCGATTCCACCCGGTTGCGGGTGGGCGAACTCGTCTTTGCCATCGGCAACCCTTGGGGACAAGCCGGTGTTGTCACCTCTGGCGTCATCAGCGGCCTTGGCAGCATGGCGGTTCGCGGGACGGGGCGCACTGCGCCGTATATCCGTTCGGATGTGCTGCTGGCGCCGGGTAACAGCGGCGGCCCGTTGCTGAATGCAGCCGGCGCGGTCATCGGCGTCAATGCCATGATCTTTGGCGGCGATCTGAGCGTGGCCATTCCCAGCCATGTCGTCGCCGAATGGATTGCGGACGGCGACCGGCTGTGAAGTAGACTGCGGAAGTCCGTTCGCCGTCTGTCATGCCACGCGTCTTCATCGTTGCCCCGACACCCACGTTGCGGGCCGGCTTGCGCGCCTTGCTTGCGCAGGCCGAGCCGGCCTGGGAAGTCGCCGGCGAGGCGCCTGCGATTGGGCATGAGTGGACTTCCGTAGACGCTGACTTGTTCTTGCTGACCGATCCCGATCAACTCTTGCCGCTGGCAGGCGTGTTGTCCGGTGGGCGCGAGCGGAGCGTGGTGGTGCTGGCGAACGATGTCGCAGCCGTGGATGCATTGCGTGCGCTGCCGCTGCATGGGTGGAGCATCGCGCCGGCGGACGCCTCGGCAGAGGAGCTGCGCGCAGCAGCAATGGCTGCTCTGCAAGGGATGGCGGCGCTGCCGACATACATGGCCGATCAATTCACGATGACGCCGACAGCCGCTCGGCGGATCAGCCCTTCAGAGGAAGCCGAACCAAAGCCGACGCTTACCCCGCGCGAGATCGAGGTGCTGGAGCAGGTGAGCCGTGGCTTGCCGAGCAAGTTGATTGCACACGAGCTGGGGGTAAGCGAATCCACGGTCAAATTTCATCTCTCCTCGATTTACGCCAAGCTCGGCGTCGCCAGCCGCACCGAGGCAGTAAGCCGGGCTGCGAAGTTGGGGCTGATCACCCTCTGAATCAGCGTGGCATCGCGTCGAAAAGCAGGGTAGGGGCAGGCATTGCCTACGCCTACCCACGTCTGACCCCGCAGAGAAATGCCCCTATCAGCGAGGTCTCAGTCGCCCAGCCTAAAATCACACATGTATGACAATCGCTGGGGCTACTCTGGCTGGCCGTATACCGGATGATGCCGCGCGCCATCAAACGCTGACGCGCATCAATCTGCAAGATTTGCTTGACAACTTTGGACTGGCGCAAGTCCGCTGGATACGTCCGGCCCTGGAGCGGTTGCTTTGGCCGCATGCGGAGCACTTCACCCGCTTAGTGATGGACTTTGACCGACGCATCGGCGAAGCAGAGTTGCAGGTAGCGGCGCGCGAATTCCTGCTGCGACATACGCGCGGGTTGCGGATCGCCGGACTGGATCACGTGCCGGTGGGTGGTCCGGTGATCTTTGCGGCCAATCATGCCGGCATGTCAGAGTCGCTCGCGTGCTTCAGTGCCATTCCACGCCGTGATTTGAAAGTGGTTGCGAACGATCGCCCATTTGCGCGCGCGCTGCCCAACATGTTTGCCCACATGATCCCTGTGCCAGCGACAGAGCGCGATCGCTTCACCGTTGTCCGCCAAGTCGCGCGCCATCTGGAAGGGGGTGGGGCGTTGTTCATCAACCCCGCCGGGCGCATCGAGCCTGATCCAGCGTGTATGTTAGGCGCGATCGAGTCGCTGCGCACATGGTCGCCGAGCCTAGGGATATTTGTCCGGCGCGCGCCCGCAGTGCGTGTAGTCCCTACCCTGGTAAGCGGGGTGATTTTGCCCTGGACGCTGCGCAGTTTGCCGGCCAGGTTGCGGCGCGATCCGAAAGATCGCGAGCGCGCTGCTGCAGCGGTTCAGTTGATCATCCACATGCGCCAGCGTGAGCGCACGCCGGTGATGCCATCCGTGACGTTCGGTCGCCCACTACACGGTGAAGCCTTGCTCGCCCTGAGCGGCGCAGAGGAGATCGTGGCCGCAATCACGGCGGAGATGGCTGCCATGATGAATTCGCTTCAGGCTGCCCGAGCTGCTCGCGCGTAAGCCTGCAATTCGGGGAAGAAGTCGTGGAAGTCGGCGCGCAACCCGGCGTAGTGCGCGGTCAGTTGTGGCGCGGCCTCACCGAGGAGGTTGGGCCGGCTGAGCCGGCGCGACATGCGGCACAGCGTGGTCTCGATGCCGTCGAATGCGGCATACGATCCGAGCCAATCGTCTTGCGCCATACGCTGCAGGCCGATGCGTGCTTGATCGGGAAGCCGGTGCCAATACGCAGCAAACTGCGCATATACGGCAGCCGTCCATTCGCGCAGCGGCGTCTTGCAGTAACTTTCCCAATCCACTGCGAGGAAGTGGTCGTAGAACACGTCCACCAAGACAGCAGCGTAGCGCTTGAACGGCGATTCGATGCGCACTTTGCTGCGCGCGACGACCGGATGGGCATCGGTGTAAAGGTCAATCAGGCGGTGGTCGGCGAATCCGCGCTGAATGCCCGGGCTGAACTGCGCGCGCGCCTCGCCCTTCACCCAATCTGCGATGACGTTGCCGATGCGATGTTCGACGTCGTCATTGGACAGAAAGAGGTGGGCCAGCCAGTTCATCAAATCACGGATAGAAAGACCGCGAAGGCTGTTGCCAGCGCGCCGAAAGCGAACGACTTCATGCTAATCTTCGCAGCGCGTTCGTTCAGCGCCTGTTTCTCGGCCTCGTCCTCGATGGCTTCGATGCCGCTATCCAGGTTGCGCACGCCGCGGCGCGCAAACGCCACGCACGTCTTCTCACGCCACTGGATCAAGCCGCTGGCGCCGGCGAAGAAGATCGGCAGCAGCGCCAGGTTCGCCCACCACGGCGCGACTGCCGCGCGCATCAGCACGAACGCGATCGTGCCGGCGGCGATGCCGACGATTCCGATGATCAGGCGTTTCTGCCGCTCTTTGGGGCCGATGTTGAAGCAGACTTCGTTTGAAGGGAGAGAATTGCTTGCTTGGTTCATGCGAATGGGTTGCCTTTGGTATTTGATCTATGAGTCTAGGCGAATCGTCTGAGAGTCCGATGAGCGATGGAACATCTCAATCGTTGGTTCGCATTCAACAGTTGGTATCTGCGACGCGGGCGGCCGCCGTGGGATACCGGGATCTCGCCGCCGGAGCTGCTTGCGTTCATCGCGGCGCATCCGCCTGGACGCGCGCTCGATCTAGGCTGCGGCACGGGCACGAATGTCATCACCCTGGCGCAACACGGCTGGCATGTGACTGGCGTTGATTTTGCCGTCAAGGCCATCATGGAGGCCAGGCGCAAGGCGCGCGAAGCCGGCGTGCAGGCCGACCTGCGCCTGGGCGATGTGACACGGCTCAGCGCGCTGGCCGGACCATTCGATTTGATCCTCGATATCGGCTGCTTTCATGGCTTGCCAGCCGACGGCCGATCGGCCTATGCGCGCCATATCAAGCGCCTGCTCGCGCCAGATGGGACATTCTTGCTCTACGTCATGTTCAAAGCCGATGTGCAGTCGCAGCGCAGCGGCATCCTGGCAACGGACCTGGCGCTCTTCGCGCCAGAACTGGCGCTGGCTGCCCGTGCGGATAGTGTGGATGCAGCGCGCGGCCGGCCATCGGCCTGGTTGACGTATCGCTTCTCATCAAGCGTTGCTACAATGGCAAAAGCGCGCGTTCAGGGTGAATGTTCGGGCGCCGGATAGGCGCTCATCGGAGGTCCAGGTGTTCATCCCGTTGATTCTATTTTTGTTTTTGGCGCTGATTGCGCTCGCGATTTTGCTCGGGCTGGCTATCCCGTTCGCCATGTTTGCCCGCCGCTTCCAATCCGAGCGTCCGCCGGCCAGTATGCCCGAGGGGCAATACGCTGCCGATGCCGTCCGACTGGTAGACGAAATCAAGGACGCGCTCAAGTCCTGCCCGATTCCCTACGAGCAGAAGGCCGAGCTGCTGCGCCAGGTGCGCGACGTGCCCGGCAATGTGAACCGCGCGATATGCAAGCTGCATCGCCTGCGTCGCATCAAGAAGATCGCCAGGCGATCGGAGGATGCTGCTGACGTACTCAGCGAGATCGAGGCTATGGAGCGTGGCATCGTTGGCGAATTGCGCCGCACACACGAGACGCTGCTGGCCGTGCCGGTAACACTGATGAAGGTGGATGTCGCTCGCGGCGAGCGCAACCTCGACCGCATCATTGCCGAGCTAGGCGAGACCAATCGCCGGCTGAATGACTTGGCCGACAGCTACAGCGAAGTCCGCGCCAAGCAGAACCTGAGCTACTCATAGCCGAGCGCGTCATTCTTCACCTCGACCTCGACGCCTTCTTCTGCGCCGTCGAGGAGCTGCGCAATCCCTCGCTGCGCGGCAAACCGTTCATCGTTGGTGGCCGTCCCGGCCAACGCGGCGTGGTGTCATCGGCGTCGTACCCTGCGCGCCGGTTCGGCGTGCGCAACGCCATGCCCACGTCGCAGGCGATGCGCCTGTGCCCTGGCCTGATCATCGTATCCGGCTCGCGTGCGCACTACGCCGAATACTCGAAGCGCGTGATAGACCTGCTGCGAGAGTACGGCGGCGTGCTGCAACACGTCTCGATTGACGAAGCCTTCCTCGACGCGACCGGACTGACACAAGACCCGCGGGCGCTGGCGTTGGAAATTCAGTCCCGCATCCGCGATGAAGTGAGCCTGCCCGCCTCGATCGGTGTCGCGACGAGTAAGCTGGTCGCGAAGATGGCCAGCGGGCGCGCTAAGCCGAACGGCGTGCTGGTCGTTGCTCCTGGCCAGGAGGCTGAGTTCCTCGCGCCAATGCCCGTTGGCGAGTTGTGGGGCATCGGCCCGGCGACCGCAGCGCGTTTGGAACAGGTCGGTATCGCGACGATCGGCGACTTGCAGCGCGCTTCGCCGCAGTCGCTTCGATCCGTCTTTCGGGGTCATGCCGAGTCTGTGGTCGCACGAGCGCATGGCCTGGACAGTTCGCCGGTGCATGCCGAACGCGAGGTCAAGTCCATCAGCGAGGAGCGCACCTTCGCCCGCGATGTGCGCGATCCGGAGACCCTGCGCCAGGTGCTGCTGGTGCTTAGCGATGAAGTGGCCGCGCGATTGCGAGCACACAACCGCTTCGCCCACACCGTCCATCTCAAGCTGCGTTGGTACGATTTCTACACGGTCACCCGCCAGACGACGCTCCTTGCACCGACGCAGCTAGGCGAGGAGATCTTCGCCACAGTCGAGCCGTTGTGGCGGCAGGCGTGGCTGGGTCGGGGCGGAGGCCGCGACCGGCAGCGCGGCGACCCGATTCGCCTGATCGGCGTTGGTGTGAGCGGCCTGAGCGAAGGATTGCAGATGGCTCTGTTCGGCGATCCGCAACGCGAAGCCCGGCTGGCGCTGGCGCACGCGCTCGACGAACTGCGGGCGCAATACGGTAAGCACATCGTGCGCCGCGCGGGCTTACTGAGGCGTGGCCGATGAGCCATTTGCTAAATCCAGCGCTTTCGCCAAAATACAGCCCGCACACGACGACCCAGCAACCCAACAAATACAAACCAACCTGTCAACTCTCACTACGGAGCAAATTAACCCATGCAACTTCTTCCTTCCAACAGCGTTGCACTTGTCACCGGCTCGGGCCGCGGCTTGGGCCGAGCCATCGCCGAAAAGCTGGCCGACGCCGGCGCTGCCATCATCCTTCACGATCATCGTCCGGAGTCGCCGTCGGTCTTTGGCGAAGCGCCCAACCTCGACGCCGTGGTTGCTCAGTTTCGCGAGCGCGGCGCAAAGGTCGTCGGTGTGACGGCCGATGTGGCCGACTACGAAGCGATGAAGCGCGCAGTGCAGGCCGGCGAAGAAGCGCTCGGGCCGATTACTATCCTGGTCAATTGTGCCGGCGGCGACATCGGCGCGAGTGGCAAAGGCAAGCCCGATCCCAATGATGCGCTTGGCATTTCGCCCGAGGACCTGCAGGCCATCTTCAACCGTAATCTGATCGGCACGATCCAGGTGTGTAAGCTCATAGTACCGGGCATGCTTGCGCGCAAGCAAGGCTCGGTCATCAATATCGCGTCGGTGGCGGCGTTGTTCGGCGTCGAGCGTGAGGTGGCTTACGCTGTGGCCAAGGCCGGCATCATGCACTACACGCGCTGCCTGGCCATCGAGTGTCGCCGCGCCGGCGTGCGCGCCAACGTGATCGCGCCCGGCCCAACCAAGACGGCGCGCTTCCTGGCCACGCGCGTCGTGGATCCGGTAAAGATGGACGAGACTCAGCCCTCTCTTGACCGCTACGCTAACCCAGCCGAGGTTGCCGACGCAACGTTGTTCCTCGCCAGCAACCTGGCGCGCTTCGTCAACGGCCAGGTGCTCGCCGTGGATGGCGGCCTGACCATGCACGCGTACTGAGTGTTCGGCGCGTGGTGGTTAGCGCAGGCGCTGCCCCGCGTTATCGGCTACTTGCCAGCAGGCGCACCGGCCCGAATAGCCCCGAGACATCCTGGCCGGCGAAGATGTAGTGCGTCGGGCTGACCGATTTGAGATATGGCCCGAGCGTGTTACACACCAACACGTCCAACGTGTTCTCGCCGGCCTGCGCTGTTCCGGATAGGTCAAAGCGCCATGGCGCACAGAATCGCGCACCGATGCGCCGACCGTTTAGCCATACCTTGGCAGTGCCGTGCACGCGCCCCAGGTCGAGGACGAGCTGATCGGGCGGCGCGGCGAGATGGAACGCTGTGCGGTAGCGCAGCCCGCCGGAATATCCCCCCAGGCCGTAATCGCCCCATGCGCCGAGGCCAATCGGCCCTTCGGCCAACTCGTAGCTGATGGGGCCGTCGAAGGCTGCGCCTGCACGTCGCCCGCGATCGCAAACCACGCGCAGCGTGATGGTGCGCGCCGGCGCATTGCCAGGCGGCAACGAAGCGCACCCATCGCGGATCGCGACCTCGACGCCATCCACGAATAGCGTCGCCTGGCTGCGCACGGGCAGGTGAACTGCAGTAGCCATCGCTGGCGCAGTCCAGCGGAACCATTCGACGGCCGGCGCGCTCGCGTAGGCGTCGGGAGTCACGCTCAGCACGCTGCCGTCGGGCGGCGCATCTTCCAGCCAATGTGCGCCGGGTAAGGGATGTGGGCGACGGTGCACCAATGGCCAGGCCGGGTCTACACCGGAGGCGAAGTCGGCTTCTGAAGCATAGGCGCGGTCTACCCATTGCCGGCGGCGTAGCGCAGCCGGCTGCACCGGCCCGTCATCGCGCTGGGCCGTCCAATCTCCATCGCCGATGATGGCGATGCGTTCGCTTTGTGCGCCGATGACTTCTGCGTCCACCAGTAGAGCAATAGGCGCACCTTGATCTTGAATCTCGATGACGAGTTGGTTCGCTCCACGCTTGAAGGTGCGCGTAGCGTAGCGCTGCACACGGGGCGAGCCATCGTACGGGTCAAAGCCGCCCTGTCGGCCGATCTCGATGCCGTTCACCAAGGCGCGGCATGCGCCAGCCGTGCCGATGTGGAGGCGCGCCTCGACTGGCTCGAACTGCAGATCTACTATGCGCGAGAAGCGCACGCGCGAGTCTTTAAGTGGTTTATCGCTAAGGGTCAACCATTCCGGTCGCTCGAAGCGTGCCCAATCGGTTACTAATGCCCAAAAGGCGCGCATCTGCACGGACTGTTCTGCTTGCAGTTCAAACTCCAGGATGTTGTAGCCAGCTTGAAGTGTGATCGGTGCGTGCCAATGATAGCCGGGCATGTTTGCTCCGATCGATGTGCCGTTCAACCAGGCGCGTTTGGCTGCCGGCGCGCCGATGACCAGATGTGCCGCTGCGAGTGCGTCCATCCACACCCCTGTTCGGAAACGCACGGCTTGACCGGCGCGCACTGGTCCGAAGTCGAGGAACTCCTGCGGCACGCGCCCCTTTGGCCCGAGCGAGGCAATGTGCAGCCGGTCATGTGCAATGCCGCGCGAGAGTGAGTAGATCGCCGGCTTCCACCCATGCACCTGCAGCGGGTCTTCGCCGGCTGCCGGCCGGCTCAGCGGTGCCGGCATCGTCTTGGGTGAGTCAGGGCCGACGAACCACCCATACGCGCCGAACGTCAGCGCCACCTCGCGCCACGTCGCCTCGTCGTCATACCGGTGCTCTACGCGCCAGGCCTGCAACGGTGGCGGGCCGGCAAAGGCCGGCAGTGCGAAGTCGCCGTAGCGGTTGTCCATCGTCGGCGCGAGCGATGCGCGCCATGGGCCGGCGAGTTGGGTTATTTCTTCTAACCGGTCTTTTTTGCGTTCACCAGGAGCAGATGCGTCGTCCCAGACGAGCAACATTGCCGGTCCGCCATCAAAGGGAATCGTGATGTCCATATAACCTTCGCCGGCGGTGGTTGGCGCAGTCTCGATCTCACCGGTGACTGGATCCCAGAGCTGTGGCGCGGTCGTTTTGCCGTAGGCGCGCACGGTCATGTTGCGCTGGTAGCGCTGCGGGTCGAAGTCATACGCGATGTCGGCGAGCCAGTGCCGGCTGGCCATCTCGGTCGCGCGTGGGAAGGCGGCCGGCACGAACAACACATCGCGCCCTTCGATGCGCCGGTGCAGGGTAGGGAGGGGGGCGTCGAAGGCGCGGGGCAGGCTTTCTAATACCTGGCCGATGTGGTCGGCGCTTGGGATCAATGTTGCCCGGCCGGCGTCGAAGTGTGCGCGCAGACGTTCCACGAGCGCTTGGTCGGTATCGTGCACCAGTTCGGGCAGCGCGCCGACAGCGATCAACTGTCCGCCGTTTTCGACGAATTGCAGCAGCTTTGCGGCGGTGGCGGAATGCAGGACGCTGCATGCCGGAAGCACAACAGCGCGGTAGCGCTCAGCGCCGATCACCAGTGTGCCGTCCACGATGCCTGCGCTTTGCACCGAGTCATCGTCCAGCACGTCGAAATCGCGCCGGGCATGGTCGAGCGCGCCCGGCTTGACGTCGTACCACGTCATCAGCCCGACCAGGGCAGTGTAGGCGTCTTGTGCCGCTTGCGCGTGTGGTAGCGGACCTACCGGTGTCAGGTTGGCCTGGACGGTCGTTGTGGGGAAGAGCACGCCTACGTCGCAGACGTGATGCCCCTGGCTGAGCGCATAGCATAGCCGGCTGACGGCCGCTGCGAAGAGCGGGTAATGCGACCAGTAGGGCTGCCGCCAGCAGGTCGAGGGGGGCGCCCATTCCCACCAGCCGCCGCGCGTGCTGTAGTAAGCAGCGTGCGGGTTGTATAGGTTGGCGCCGGCGCGCAGCCACGGTAACAGCCAATCGAACGTTTCTTCGAGCGTGCCACCCCAGCCGCTGCTGTGGAAAGCTTCAATCCACACCCGCGGTCGATTATAGAGGTGTGCCAGCGAACTGTGCACTTTGGCTTCTCCGTGGTGGTCGCTGCCGGGCGCGCCGTACCAGCGGTGCGTACGCAGGTAATCGGCGTACAGGCCGACGCTGGCAATTGGGTGGCCTTGCCGCGCCGGATGCTGCTGGTCGAAGCCGCAGATCAAGCCGTGGCGTTCGTGCCAGTCGAATAGCGGTTTGAAGAACGCCTCTTCCACCAACGCGGCGCGGATGGTTTCGGCGTCTATCCGTACGCGTTGCGCATGCGCGTCCTTCCCGTCGTAGAGCCACTCGAGGTGGTCGCGCACGTCGTAGCCCATGCGTTGCCAGAAGGCTTCCACGAATGTCGGCCCCCAAGTCGGCATGGTGGGTAGCTCATCCTGGAACGAGCCGACAATGACATCGCCGAAGAAGTCGCCCGCACGCTGCTCATATTCGCCATGCACGATGTCAATCAATCGAGCGCAGGCGATGGCGTTGGTGTAGTCGAAGCCGCGCTTGACGACGTAGATCAGGCGCAAGCGGGCGCGTTGGGGGGCAACGCCTGTCGCGCGCCGGCCGTGCAACGGAATGCGCATTGTCGGACCGACCGCTGAGCCGGTGTCGTCAATCGGCGTGAGTGAGGCAGCCAGCGGCTCGCCCCCCGCGGGGCAGTCTAAGGTGAGCGCACCACTGCCCTCGACGCTGACGCAGCCCAGCCATTGGCCGGCCCACTCGGGATGATCGCGCACCAGGCCGGCCTGGAGGTTCGCGCCCGAGAAGCCGATTTGGTCGTACACCCATATGCGCATGCCGATCCGGCGGGCGTGCTCACACACGCCGCGGAAGATCGCCCACCATGCATCGGAGAAGAACTCAGGGTCGTCGGCTTCTGCGCCGTAGAGTGGTCCGGTGGGCGCGAGGTTGAGCAGCACGACGTTGTATACACCCCCGATGACGAATTGGTCGAGTTGCCACTTCAGGCGTTCCAGGTCTAGCTTGTCCCCGCTCCACCACCAGATGGGCGCGGGCGAGTAGTCGCGCGGTGGCGAAGCGAAGCCCGCGCGGAGCTTTGCAAGGGAAGCTGGGTCATGCATCATGGCGTGTTACTCACTGAATGGTATGAGCGGCGCGCCGGCGCGCAATAGCTGCATGCGAATTTGCGGATTCGTTAGCTCACCGCTACGATGCTCCCGGTGTCCAGGGACTCAATCGCCGCCTGGATGACTTTTTGTGCAGCCAGCCCATCCACGCCGCTGCCGTCAATTTGTTCCGGTGTTGCGCCATCGGTGATCTGCTGTAGAAAGGTATGGATGCGATCGCGGAAGGTGTCGTGAAAACCGCTGAAGCCGCCGAAGATCGGGTTCTGATAGACCTGTTGCACCAT
This sequence comes from uncultured Anaerolineae bacterium, assembly GCA_937959265.1. Taxonomy (GTDB): domain Bacteria; phylum Chloroflexota; class Anaerolineae; order J036; family Brachytrichaceae; genus JAAFGM01. Next base: position 26,295 of record CALGMA010000043.1, read on the forward strand.
CGTGTCGGCGGGGTAGAGTGTCGCCCGCATCCACATATCTTCGATGACGGCGCGGCCGTTCACACCGGCGACTTCGCAGCGTTCGACGGCGTGTGCGCGCCGGATATCGTAGCTGCTGGTGAGATGGCCGACTGCGCCGTTGACGAACTGCATGTTGATCGAAGCCGTGCTCCACATCCAGCGGCCGGGCGCCTTCGTGGCGAAGCACTGTACGCGCGCGATGTCGCCGCAGAAGTAGCGCATAATGTCCACCGAGTGTGGATTGAGTGCCTTGAGGTGATAGTAGGGCGAGTCGAGGTCATCGGGCCGTCCGATCCACAGCGCCATGTTGCAAAAGAGCAGGGTGCCGAGCTGGCCATCGGCCTGCCATTGCTTGGCAACGCGCGCCGCCGGCGTGAAACGGTGGTTCAAGTTGATGGCATAGCAACGGCGCTTCTGGCGTGCAAAGGCGACCATGGCTTCGGCTTGCGCGATGTCGTTGCTGATGGGCTTTTCGCCGAGGACGTGGCACCCCGCGTCCAGCGCCTGCATAGTTGGCTCGTAGTGATCACTCCCGTATTCGAAGCCGCCAGTGGTCACGCTGCACACATCGGGCTGGAGCGCAGCCAGCATGTGACGGGCGTCGGTAAAGTGAGGCACGCCCAGGCGCGCGCCGGCTTTGGCTGCGCGTTCAGGGATGCGGTCGCAAACGCCGACCAGTTCGGCCAGTGGGTCGGTTTTGTAGATGTCGGCATGGAGGTTGCCGATGTTCCCCATGCCAATGACACAGACGCGAAGCATGTGATGGGTGTCGGACGTTAAGTGTCGAGCGCCAAGCGCCCGGTGCTAGGCTGCCGGGTGTCCGGTGTCAGGTTTGATGGATCAGCGCCTTCTGCTGTGTGCAAGACACCTCACGCATATCCCTGCTCGATCATATCCTGCCGGAAGAGGTGATCGAAGCGGCTGAAGTCCGCGCTGCTAGCCTTCCAGCGTCCGATCGTCTCCGGCCGCACGATGATTCGTCCAAGCGGGATACCGAGAAAGGCCTCCAGCCGGGCGAGTGTTTCTTCCTGCTTGAGCACGAAGTCTTCGAAGCGCACCTCGATCTTGCGTGCGGGCGGCGGTGTGGCGCGCAGGATGTCGCGTTGATACTTCCAGCTGATCGCCCGCATCATCAACACGTCGTTGTCTGACGGGCAGGCGTAGGGCACACCGAAGTCGGCCAGATCGTCGGTGAGGTGGGCGCCGAGGATGCAATCGCGCGGGTCGCGCACCCAGATGATGTAATACGCATCGGGGAACATACGCACGATCCATGGGTAGATCAGCGTGGTTTCCGGCAATTTCCAGCCGCGTGGCTCGTTGCGCGCTAACACGTGGCGCAGGTAGCGCTTCACCAGGAACTCGAACGCCGAGTCAATCGGCATGCTGTGCAATGCGGAGAAGTCCCATTCGTTGTTGCCGAGATGGATGACGTGTTTGGCCATTAACCGACAGGCGTCGTATAAGTCCTCCGGCGGGAGCATGTCGCCTGATTCGTTGATCACGCGGCCCATGAATACACTGCTGGCGATCAGGGTGTGTGAGATCGCGCGTGTGCCGGAGTGTCCGCGTCCAATGACGATGATCATGATGAGAATGCTGCCTCTTCGAGTGACGACTTATGAATGACGCGCCACGTGCCACGATTCACAATTTCCTGGCACCGCGCTGGGTCTGCAGCTCTTTCAGTGTCCGCCGGGCGCCGGCGTCTCTGGCTTGCAGTTGCTGCGCCGTCTTGGGCGAACCGATGTGGAGCGTGTCGTAGGCTTGTTGAGACGACGTGAACGGGCCGCCGTGGCCGTGCCAGTTTAGGTTGGTGAAGATCGGGTTGCGACGGCCGGTTTGCTTTTCGCGCCGTGCGATGTGCGCGTTCATGCGCTCGGTCAGCATAGCGACAATTGCCGGCTCTTCATCGGCCACGTTGTGTAGTTCGTCGGGATCTTTCAGCAGATTGTATAGCTCAACTTCTGGCTTGAAGTGGAAGTCGGGTTCCAGGGCGCGGATGAGCTTCCATTCCGGCGTGCGCCAACCGTGTTTGCGCATCCAGGTCGCTTCGGTCAAATACATCTCCGGCTCCATCACGCGCGGTTGTCCGTGCATCAGCGGTGCCAGGCTGCGGCCGTCGAACTTGATCCGCGTGCGGATGCCGAGCAGCTCGAGGATGGTCGGCGTCACATCCTTCATGTGACAGATGTCAGCCACGCGCTTGCCGGCCGGTACACGCCCCGGAAACCGAAAGATGAGCGGCACGATCAACGTGCATTCGTATAGGCCGTGGTGGTCGTAGTAACAGTCATGGTCGTGCAACGTCTCGCCATGGTCGGAGTTGATCACCACCAGCGTCTCCTCTTCGATGCCCAACGCCTCGATTGCCGTGAAGAGGTTAGCGATTGCTGCGTCCATGTAGGCGATGGCGCCGTCGTATTGAGCGATGATGTAGTCTTTGTCGGTGCAGCCGGGCGGGAACCAGCTTCGGAAGTAGTCGGCAAACGGCTTGAAGGCGTAGACCGGCTCGAGTGACGTGTTCTTTGGATCGAATTCGTCACCGGCATAGAACATGCGCTCGAAGGGGCGAGGTGGCAAGTAGGGCGAGTGCGGGTCCATGTGTCGCAGGAACAAGAAGAAAGGCGCATCTTCTTTTGCCAGCCGCCTCAGCTCCGGGATGGCGACGGCGTTGAGGTTCTCGGCCTTAGGGCTGCGGCCTTCTTCCCATGATCCCCAGCCAGCGAAGTCTAGGTATGTCTGGAAGCCTCGCGCAGACGGGTTGCCACTGAAACCAACGCAAGTGGTGTTGTAGCCATGTTCGCCCAACACCTCGGCCAGCGTTTTGACGTGTCCACCCAAGCCACCCTGGTGACGCAAGGCCACCACATCGGTGCCGAAGCAGTCCATGCCGGTGAACATGGACGCATAGGCCGGCGTGGTAGGGATGGATGGGCTGAAGAGGTTCTCGAAGACCACGCCGCCTTTGGCGTACTCGGCGATGTGCGGGGTGGTCAGTCGGTGATAGCCATGCAGGCTCATGTGATCGCGCCGCAGACTGTCTATGCCGAACAGGATGAGATTGGGTTTTCGTTTAGGCATGTTGAGGAAGTGTGTTGCGGTCTATGCAGCAAGTGGGCAAACAACGTGGTGAGTTAGGCCGTAAGACTTCACCTGGCTCCCAATCGCTTCAAAACTGCGTTGAGATAGCCGTAGCTTTCGGCGGCAATGATGGCGACGTGTGCCAGTTCGAGCTTGTTGGCGCCGATCACTTCGAGGACGACCGGCCCGTCGTAACCGCCCTGGACCATCGCTTCGCAGTAAGCGAACAAATCAATGTCACCGCGGCCGCAGGCCTGCAAGGGTGGGTCGCCGGGCGATGGGCCTCGCCCCTTGCAGTCGCGGATGTGGATGTGTCGCACGCGGGGGAGCACGGCGCGCAATGCAGCGGACGGATCCTCACCGGCGCGGTAGATGTGGCTCGGATCCATGTCTATGCCGAAAGCTGGCGAAGTGATCTGCTCCATGGCGCGCAGTGTGGTGGGCGTGTTGTAGATCGCGCCACCGACGTGCGCTTTGCAACACAGCGTCACGCCGAAGTGAGCCGCGCGTTCGGCCATGTGCGCCATCACGTCGGTTTGTCTGACGAAGTCTTCTTCCACGTCGCTCTTGCCGCCTGGGCCGACGTTGACGATGGGGATGCCGATCTCGGCGCCGGCCTCGAACGCTTTCATCAGGCGATCCTCATCCAGCGCTGCCACTTCCATCGAGAGAAAGCGCAGCCCGTGATCGGCGACGATCTGCCTCAGCGCGCCGGCTTGTTCGCGCCAGCGGTCGAGTTCCAGGTGCTCGCACATGCCCTTGATGGCCGAGATTTCGACGCCGTCGTAGCCGGCGAGCCGGATGTGCCGAGCAGCGGTTGCGAAGTCGAAACCGCCAAACAACACGGAGTTCACGCCCAACTGAATCATCGGTTATGGGTCTCTTTATGAAAGGTCACAGGTCAACGATGGTGCGTGTTTCGAATGAGCGAATGGCTGCTTCGATGATCTTTTGCACCTTCAGCGCGTCTTCGCCGGAGCCATCAATCTGGTCGTAGGGGGTCTTGGCTTCGAGCTGGTCTATCCACGCGCTGATGCGGCTCTTGAAGGTTTCGGGGAAGGCGCGCATGCCGCCGAGGTATTGATAACTTTCCGTCTCGATGCTGTCGCGCCGGAAGAACGTCAGTCGTTCGCAGGCCTCTTCCAGCAAGAAGCGCCCTTTCGATCCGGCCACGTCGCAAAACTCCAGCCCGTAGCCACCGCCGGCATCGTATGAGCCGGTCAGGTTGCCCACGACGCCGTTCTCGAACTCCAGCAGGACTTGTGTATTGGAGTAGGTGATGCGTGGTTTGCCGGCCAGCGTCTCACCTTTGTTCATAAAAGCCGCTATGCGCTTCACGTCACCACAGAAATAGCGCATCACGTCGAACGAATGCGGGTGCAGCGCGCGCATGTGGAACCATGGCGAGGTCTCGACTGGGTTGTTGATCCACATGCGCATGTTGATAAGGTGGAGTTTGCCCAGCCGGCCGCTCTCCACCCACTCTTTGGCGCGCCGGGCAGCCGGCGTGAAGCGGTGATTGAGGTTGATGGCGTATGGGATGCGCTTCGCCCTGGCCAGGGCTACCATCTCCTCACCCTCCTCGACTACGTTGGAGATGGGCTTCTCACCCAGCACGGGAATGCCGGCGCGCAGCAATTCCATCGTGGGTTGGTAATGCTCGCTGCCATTCTCTTCGCCGCGCGTGCATACGCTACATGCGTCCAGCGCGATGCCGCTGTCGAGCATCTGTTGTACGCTGTAGAACGCCCGTGCGCCAAATTTGCGAGCAGCGACGTCGGCTTTCTCTGGGATGATGTCGCATACTGCAACCAGTTCGACTTTGGGATTGTCTTTGTAGACCTGGGCGTGGATCGAGCCGATGTTGCCCACGCCCACGACGGCGACTTTCAGGGTCATGATGTCCTCATCGCAACGCTCTGGGATTTTCGGCGCGCAACATTTGTCGGCGACGCAGGCTTCACCCGGTTCGCCAACCCGTTGACCGGCGTGCTGGTCGCATCTTCGGGGTAGAGGCGATGGACGTTCTCCGCCGTCACCAACACGTGGTCGGTATAAGCAGCCGGCGGCGCCGATTGGCCGGCCAGGATCTGTAGCGCGAGCGGAATGACGCGTTCGCCATACGTTTGCGGGAAGTAATCCACGCCGCCGATCAGCATCGGATTGTTGCGGCGCAATTCGCGGCGGATGGACTTGCTCACGTTCTGGCTGACGACGGCAGTGGTCCCCTGGCGGCCCAGCACCTCGGCGGCCTCCAACGCGCCGATGGTTGAATTGGCGTTGATGCCGATGAACAGCACGCGCCGGCCCCACGGGATGTTACGCAGGGCCTGTGTGGCCGCTGAGCGCGATTCGTCAAGCATGCCGCGCGTCTCGAAGTGCATGATGTCGCTATCTCTCAGCGCGAACTGGCTGCGCAGGGTCGTCAACGCGCCCTGGATGCGCGCCGCGGGGATCGAGCCAGACTCGGATTGTTCCAGGCAGACCACTTTATCCAGGCAACCGTTCCAATGCTCCCGGATCCATGCCGTCGCTGCTTCGCCTGCGATCCGTCCGGCGCGGTAGTTGTCCGCGCCGAAGTAAACCGCCCCGGGCATGGGGATATCTACGGCGATGACCGGCACGCCAGCGGTGCGGAACATGTCCATCAGCGCGTAGTTGGTGCGTTCGTCCTGCTGGTATTCGATGACCAGGTCTACCTTGGCTTCCAGCATCCGGCGGGCATTCTCAATGGCTACTTGAATGTCGGCTTCGTTGTCTGCAAGTATCAATTCGATGTTACCGGCTTTGGCGACAGCGCGCTCGATGCTTTCGCGCACGGCGACGGCGAAGTCTTGTTGCTCGTTGAGATTGGCAAAACCGATGCGCCAGGTGCGTGCAGTCGAGCTGTCGCTGCACACCTCGGTGATGCGTTCGCCGCACAATGACACGCGCACGCCGGCGGCGACCAACGCGTTTGCCATATCGGCCGGCGCGCCGTTCGTGGTGATGAGCTGCTGTGCCTGGTTCAGGCTGGCGAAGCTCATCAGTCCTGGTTTACCGAGCGCATCCTCCGTCGCCAACACGATCACGTTGTCTGCGCAGGTGACCATGCCGGCTTTGATCTGGGCGTCGGCGAGGTCGTTGCTGGCGAACCCCTGCGCGATGTTCACACTGTCGCAGGGGATGAACGCCTTGTTCACGCGAATGCGTTCGAGCACACCGGCGGCGATCGGGCCGTCCAGCGCGTCGCGTCCGGTGCGCACCTGCCCGCCGATCAGGATCACCGTGTGTGCCGGATTGTGGGCCAGCTTCTGAGCGATGTCGAGGCTGTTGGTGAACACGACCAGCGACTTCATCGCCACGATCTCCACGGCCAGTGCGCGCGTGATCGGGCTGCCGCATAGCGCGATCAGGTCGCCTTCGTTGACGAGTTCGGCGGCGCGCTTAGCGATGCTGTGGATCTGGGCGATGTATGGCGTATCGTCGCCGGCGCGGTGCAGTCCATTGCTCTTGCGGGCGAGTACCGGGTGGGTCACGTCGGCCGGCACGGCACCGCCATGGGTGCGGATGAGCTTACCCTGTGCCTGCAGCGCGCGCAGGTCGTTGCGAATCGTCCCCTCAGAGACCTGGAAGCGCTCGCATAGCTCCATGATATGGACGGAGCCATGCTCCAGCAACTGGGCGATGATCTGATCTTGACGCTCCGATGGCTTCATGGCGCGTGTCGAGGATTGTAGAAACTGTAACGTCTTTGTCAATTGCCCGCATGACAGAACGCGATTTGTGATGCTTTGAACAGAGCTAAAGCCGAAAGATTGTCGTTTCGACAAATTTCATTGACTGATTGACATGGCCTTGTCAGAGTACTTACTATCATCGAACGATTGTGAAATCGCAGCGTGCCGTCTTGAACCCGTGTTGAATGCGCCGCAGACCTCATCGTTGCTTTCTCCCCATTGTCGGCGCACCGCGAAGTCGTGATCGAATGAGGTAGAGAAATGCTTTCAGAAGAACAAATTCGGGAATTCCATCGCAACGGCTATGTGCGCGGTGGCCGCGTGCTCGGCGACGAACAAGTGGAGCTGCTCCGTTCGGAAATTCAGCGCGTCATCGAGCAGCACGGTCAGCCCGGCGTCCCCCAGCCGGTGTCGCTACGCAACCTCAACGGGGATCGCTCCGATGCGCCGGTTTGGCAGATCGTCAACATCTGGGAGGCTAGCCGGCCTTTCCGCGATCTGGTGATCTTTAATCAGCAAATTGCCGAGGAGATGGCCCAGCTCACCGGTGCATCGCAGTTGCGCATTTGGCATGACCAGGTGCAATACAAGCCGCCGGCTTACGGTGGCACCACGATGTGGCACCAGGACGCGCCGCTGTGGCCGATCCTCGCGCCAATGACCGAAGTCACTGCCTGGGTAGCGCTCGACGATGTGGATGTGGACAATGGCTGCATGTGGATGGTGCCCGGCTCGCATTTGTGGGGCAACCATATGGATTTCATCCGCGAGCACGTGCGCGCCTTCGATGCGATGCCGGTCGAATTCCAGGGCCATCGCATCGAGGTTAGGCCCTGTCCGGTGGAGAAGGGCGAGGTGCATTACCACCATGCGTTGACCTGGCACGGCTCGCCTGACAACAAAAGCCCGCGCCCGCGTCGTGCCATCGCCATCCACTATATGACGGAGGAGACGCGCTATGTGGCCAGCGGCAACCACATCATGAAACCCTTCGTCGAAGTGAAAGACGGCGAGGTGATGCGCGGCGAGCACTTCCCGCTCGTGTGGGAGGCGAGGTGCGAACTGAGCGTCTAGCGCCTTTCGAAGTCTTCATCCCCTTCAGGTGATGTATGGAGGAGGTGGTCTGCCTATCGAGGAGTGAGAACGTTCAGACAGCATGCGACAAGATAGTCCTTGGAGTCTGCTTCTTTAGGTTTTAAGCAAACACTATCACACTACCAGGAGAGTGAGTCATGCACAAGCCAAGTCGCTTCGCTAAGGTAGTAGGGCTGTTCGCTGCAGCAGCGGTTATCGCGAGCTGTGCGCCTGCGGCCGGCCCTGTCGAACAGCCCCCTGCCCAAGCGCCGGCTGCGCCCGCTGCCGAAGCCACCGCTGCCCCGGCCGCGCCACCGGCAGAGGCCAAGCCTGCTGAAGGTCCTGCGCCGGCTGCGCCGACGACCTACAAACAGGCGCCAATGCTCGAGGAATTGGAGAAGGCCGGCAAGATCCCGCCGCTTGCCGAACGCCTGCCCAAGGTGCCCTTCGTGGTTGGTCCGGGTGTGCTCGTGGCCGAGAAAGATTTGCCCGACTGGCAACCCGGCAAGTATGGCGGCACCTTGCGCTCAGCCCATGCAGTGGCCAACTGGTCGCCTGACTTCTTCGTGATGGCTAACGAGCCGCTGTTAATTTCACCTGGCATCGGCACCGACGCTATCCGCGGCAACGTGCTCGATAGCTTTACTGTCAGCGAGGACGGCAAGACCATCACCTTCAAGATGCGCGAAGGCCTGAAGTGGTCGGATGGTCAGCCGGTGACGACCGAAGACGTTCGCTTCACCTATGAGGATATCCTGAAGAACCCCAAGCTGACCCCAACCTTCCCGGCGCGCTGGAAGGTGGGTGCCAGCCCGAACGGTGCCGAGCCGTCGTTGAAAGTCATTGACGACTACACCTTTGAAATCTCGTATCCTGAGCCGTATGGTGGCTTGCTGCGCCAGTTCACGATTGAAAGCTGGGTAGGCTACACGGAGTGGCTGAATCCTTCGCACTACCTGAAGCAGTTCCACGAGAAGTATGCGGGTGAAGCAGCGATTGCCAAGATGCTCGAAGAAGCCAAGATGGGCGCTGACGAATGGCCAGGCTTCTTTGCGAACAAGCGCTGCTTGAACTGGCACGTAAACCAACCGCGCTGCATTGGCTATCCCGGCCTGTATCCGTGGGTGCTGAAGAGCGCCGACAACAACCGCCTGGAGTTCGAGCGCAACCCATACTACTTCAAGGTGGACACGTTGGGTCAGCAGTTGCCCTACATTGATCGCCTGGTCTCCACACAGGTCGAAGACGTTGAGGCCGTCAACTTGAAGGTGCTGGCCGGCGAGGTGGACTTCCTGCGCGAGAGCACGGCGCTGGTGAAGGTGCCGCTCTACAAGGAGAACGAGGACAAAGCCGGCTTCAACGTCGTCCTGCTCGATATGCACGTGGACTCGAGCGCGTTGTTCCTCAACCAGACCTTCACCAATACCGAACAGGCAGAAGACTGGCTCAAGTATTCGCGCGATCCGCGCTTCCGCAAAGCGCTCAGCCTGGCAATCAACCGGCCGGAGATCATCGAGACGATCTACTACGGCTATGCGTCATTGCCGCTGCGCGACGTGGGCGACGAAGCCAGCAAGTACGACCCCGACGCGGCCAACGCCCTGCTCGACGAGGTCGGCCTTACGAACAAAGATGCCAGTGGCATGCGCCTGGCGTCCAACGGCAAGCCGTTGACGTTGTTACTTGAGCATGGCGCGCATGCTCCAGACCTGGCGCCGATCGCCGAGATCGTAGCCGAGGATCTGAAGAAGGTTGGCATCAACGTGCTGGTCAAGAAAATTGACTCGCAGTTGTGGGGCCAGCGGCGATCCGGAAACGACCTGATGGCGACGGTATTCTGGACGCACGACGTGGGCTGGGGCGGCGGCACCGGCCTGAACGAGACGTTGAACCACGCTGGCCGTGCCTGGTGGAACTTCTACAGCTCTCAGGGCCAACGCGGTGAAGAACCGCCGGACTGGATGAAGCAGGGCTTCAAACTGCAGGAATCCTGGTGGTCGTCCGTACCCGGCTCGGAGCAGTGGAGGCAGATCAGCGAGGAGGCGCACGCCTGGCAGCGCGCCAACCTGCCCATCATCAAGATCGTCGAGAACGTGAAGTACCCGATGATCGCCAGCAAGCGGCTGGGCAACGTGGCGCAGGGCGGCTATGCCATCGCGCTGAACTTCGCTGGTGAGCAGTTGTTCTTCAAGGAATAAGTGCAGCCTGCTGCGCTGCTTATCGCTCGTAGAGGGTAAGGCGCTTGCGCGTCAAGCGCTTTACCCCTACACTGCCGTACTCAGGAGGGAGTGCCGGTGATTGCGTTCATCGTACGTCGCATCATCACGCTGATCCCGATCCTCTTTCTGATCTCCTTCGTGTCGTTCGTCGTGATCGAGCTGCCGCCTGGGGATTGGGTAAGCTTTCGCATCGAGAGCCTGCGCCAGTCAGGCATTGAAGTGGACGAAGGCGAGATCGCCCGTCTGACCATGCAATATGGCCTCGACAAGCCGTTCTTGGTGCGCTACTTTCGCTGGATGGAGAATATCCTCGTGCACGGCGACTTTGGCTATTCCTTTCAGTGGAACGAGCCGGTGATCAAGATCGTGGGCGAGCGCGTGCCGATCACCATGTTCATCGCTGTGCTGTCGTTGTTCGTGTCGTGGGCGATTTCGGTGCCCATCGGCATCATCTCGGCCGTCAAGCAGTATTCCGCCGTTGACTACATCGGCACATTCGTCAGTTTCGTCGGCTTGGCAACCCCGGGATTTCTCGTGGCGTTGATCGGCGCCTACTTCATCCTCAATAATTTGAATTTCTCGCCGCTGGGACTGTTCTCTCAGGAATACGCTGATGCGCCGTGGAGCCTGGCCAAGTTCCTCGACCTGTTGAAGCATTTAATATTGCCGTTGTTTGTGGTTGGCCTCACCAGCACCGGTGTCACCATTCGCGTCATCCGTGCCAACCTGCTCGATGAGTTAAAGAAGCAATACGTCATCACGGCGCGCGCGAAGGGGTTGAAGGAACGCCAACTGTTGATGAAATATCCCGTGCGCATGGCGATCAACCCGCTCATCAGCACGGTGGGTTTCGTGCTGCCGGCGCTCGTTGGTGGCGAGGTGCTGATCTCGATCGTGCTGAGCTTGCCGACTACCGGGCCGGTGTTGTTGCGCGCGGTGCAGGCGCAGGACATGTACCTGGCTGGCGGCATCGTGCTCATCCTCAGCACCCTCACCGTCATCGGCACGCTGCTCTCTGACATCGCCCTGGCCGCGCTCGACCCCCGCATTCGTTTCGGAGGCTTGAAGAAGTGAGCGCTCAAGATCGCCAGCCGACCCTCCCTGATCCCTCTCGTCTGGGCGCGCTCGGTGTTGCCTCGCCCAGCCAGGCTGTGCCGCCGCTGGCTGAGCCGGCGCCGGTCGAACCGCCGACAGAAGTCGAAGCCGACGAAAAGTTTTACTATGCCACGCAGTGGGATTTGATCTGGTGGCGCTTCAAGAAGCATAAACTGGCCGTAATCGCGACGTTCGGCTTGCTGGCGCTGTATTTCATTGCCCTGTTCGCCGATTTCTTCGCGCCTTATTCGGCACAAACGCGCTTCCAGGGCCAGCAACAGCAGCCGCCAACGCCCATCCAATTCATGCGGGACGGCCAGCTTTCGCGTCCGTTCATCTATCCGATGACGCGCAAAGCCGACCCCAAGACCTTCAAGTTCATCTTCGTCCCTGACACGAGCAACCCGGTCTATATTCGGCTCTTCGTCCGTGGCGAACCATACAAGCTGTGGGGGCTGATCGAGTCCGACATTCACCTGTTCGGCACCGGGATGGACAATACGCCGATCTTCCTTTTCGGCACCGACCGTCTGGGGCGCGATTTGTTCTCGCGCACGATCTATGGGTCGCGCGTGTCGTTGTCCATCGGTCTAGTCGGTGTCTTCCTCACCTTCATCATCGGTGTCACGCTCGGCGGCGTCTCCGGCTTTTTTGGCGGCGTGGTAGACGAGATCGTGCAGCGCCTGATTGACTTCTTGCAATCCATCCCTACGCTGCCGCTGTGGATCGCGCTGGCTGCTGCTCTGCCGCGCGACTGGCCGACTGAAAAGACCTTCTTCGCCATCACGGTGCTGCTGTCGGTCGTCGGCTGGACCGGCCTGGCACGTGTGGTACGCGGCAAGCTGTTGCAGTTGCGCGAGGAAGACTACACCCTGGCCGCCCAGGCTGCCGGCGCCAGCCAGTCGCGCATCATCTTCAAACACCTGCTGCCTGGCTTCACCAGCCACTTGATCGTCTCGATCACCGCTTCCATTCCGCTGGCGATTTTGGGTGAGACGGCGCTGAGCTTCATCGGCCTCGGCATGCAACCGCCGGCCGTGAGTTGGGGCGTGCTGTTGCAGGATGCGCAGAACCTGGTAGCGGTCGCCCAGCAGCAGTGGCTACTCATCCCGGCGATCTTCGTGATTGCAACGGGCTTGTTGTTCAACTTTGTCGGCGATGGCTTGCGCGACGCAGCCGATCCCTATACACGATGAGAGGTGCGCATGACGACGATTGACGCGATGTCGCCCCCCCAACCTTCGAGCACATCCGACGCTGGCAGCGACTTGTTGATCGAGGTGCGCGACCTGCGCGTGCATTTTCACTTGTACGAAGGCGTGGCGCGCGCGCTGAACGGCGTGGACTTCGAAATCCGGCAAGGCCGATCGCTGGGCGTGATCGGCGAGAGCGGCTGCGGGAAGTCGGTCACGGCGCAGACGATCATGCGCATCGTGCCTGTGCCACCCGCCAAGATCGTTGGCGGCGAGATCCTGCTGCACTTATCCGGAGAAAATGGCCGTGCACCCGAGGCCATCCACATCCTCGACTTGGACGCCAGCGGCGAGAAGATGCGCAGCATCCGCTGGAAGGAGATCGCCATGGTCTTTCAGGAGCCGATGACCTCGTTCAGCCCGCTTTTTACCATCGGCAACCAGATCATCGAGGCGATCTTGTTGCACATGCCACACTTGTCGCAGCGCGAGGCGCGCGAGCGGACGATCGAGATGCTGAACCGGGTCGGCATTCCCCAGCCGCGCCGGTTGGTGGACGCCTATCCGCACCAGCTCAGCGGTGGCATGCGCCAGCGCGCCATGATCGCAATGGCCCTGTCATGCAACCCCAAGCTGCTGATCGCCGACGAGCCGACGACCGCATTGGACGTGACCATCGAGGCGCAGATCCTGGAGCTGCTCAAATCGCTTCAGGAGGAATTCGGCATGGCGCTGATGTACATCAGCCACGACCTGGCCGTGGTCGGCGAAATGTCTGACGAGATCATGGTGATGTATCTGGGGATGGTGATGGAGCGCGCGACGACCGAGGAACTCTTCGCGCAGCCCCTGCATCCCTACACTCAAGCGCTATGGCGATCCATTCCGCGCATCGAGGGTGACCTGGAGCGGCTGTTGCCGATCGCCGGCACGTTGCCCAGCCCCTACGCAGAGCAAAGAGGCTGTCCGTTCTTCTCGCGATGCGAGCATCGCATCCGCGGCCTGTGCGACACTCAGCGACCGCCGATGTTCCGTGTCTCGCCCACCCATCAGGTGAGCTGCTTCTTGTATCAAACCTGACCGACCTGATAGACCTGACTTGACCCGAGATGGAGAAAGCAAAGTGAGCGCACACCCGGCGCAAGCCCTACTCGAAATCAAAGATTTGAGGAAATACTTTCCGGTGCAAAAGGGCTTCCTCAAACGCACGGTCGGCTATGTGAAGGCTGTGGATGGCGTCAGCCTATCCGTGTCACCTGGCGAAACCCTGGGCATCGTGGGCGAAAGCGGCAGTGGCAAGACCACGCTGGGTCGGACGCTGCTGCGGCTATATGAGCCGACCAGCGGCGACGTGATGCTGCACGTGGATGGCCAGGACGTACCGGTCATGGACCTCAGCGGCAGTGCATTGCGCACGCTGCGACGCAACGCACAGATGATCTTTCAAGACCCCTATGCTTCGCTTAATCCGCGTATGACGGTGTTGGAGACGGTAGGTGAGCCGCTGTTCGTGAACGGCATCGCCTCGGGCCGGGAGATGGAAGAGCGCGTGCGGGAGGTCATTTTGCAAGTCGGCTTACGAGTCGAGCACCTGCGGCGCTATCCGCACAGCTTCAGTGGTGGCCAGCGACAGCGCATCGGCATCGCCCGCGCGCTGGTGGTCAAGCCCAAGCTCGTCGTGGCTGACGAACCGGTATCTGCGCTCGACGTTTCGATTCAGGCGCAGATCCTCAACCTGCTGAAGGATCTGCAGGCGCAGTATCAGTTGACCTACCTGTTCATCTCACATGCGATGAACGTGGTGCGCTATATGTGTGACCGCATCGCTGTGATGTATGCCGGCAAGCTGGTCGAGGTCGGTGCCAAGCACGATATCCTCAAATCGCCGAAGCACCCCTACACCGAAGCATTGCTCGCGTCGGTGCCGCGCACGACCAGCCGCGTGCGTAAGCGCGTTGTCTCCGCCGGCGAAGTGCCCGACCTTGCCAATCTGCCCTCGGGGTGTGTTTTCCACCCGCGTTGCAAATACGCCGTCGAGCGGTGCAAGGTGGAGGTGCCGCAGCTCAGGTCGTTGGATGGCACGCGCCTGGTCAGTTGCCATCGCGCCGAGGAACTGGAGTTGCAAGGCATCTGAACAGGGCCGAGAGGGCTTGCCGGCCGAAGCGCCGCACCGATACTGATATCTGTCATGCGCTCGAATGCACCTTCAATGGGTGAGCCGTTGTGTGCGCCACGCGTTGGCTCAGGCGCATCAGTTGCGCTGTTGGCGCGTGTCGCTTTGTGCGCCGTCATGGTTGCTGCGGCCATCGTGCACCTATACCCGACGATGATCGCGCCGCTCAATATCTACGACGAAGGCATCATCGTCTATGGCGCGACCCGCGTGATGCACGGCGAGATTCCCTATCGCGACTTTTGGACGCAGTACAGTCCCGGCCAATTCTACGCCCTTGCCGGACTGTTCCGTGTCTTCGGTGTGCAGATCGCCGTTGAGCGATGGTGGGATGTCTGCGTGCGCGCCTTGCTGGCCTTCGTAATGTTCTTGCTGGCCGAGCGGTTGACCTCGCGTGGTGCAGCGTTCGTGACGTGGCTGATCGCTGCGCTGTGGGTGACTTACTATGGGTTCTTCGGTTACCCGATCTTTGCCGGCCTGCTCTTCAGCCTGTTCAGCATCTATGCCCTGCTGTGCGCAATGGCGCCGAACGCGGCGGGTTCGCCCGCCGGATTGAATCGCCAATGGCTGATCGCCGGCGGCCTGGCGTTGGGCATCGCCGCCCTCTTCCGCCACGACATGGCAATCTACTGCGCTGCGGCGCAGATGGCGGTCGGTCTGCCGTTCGCGCTCATACATTGCGCGTCGGAGGGCCAGCCCATCTTCGGGCGAGTCATCGCTGCGCTGCGCGCGATGCTGCCTTTCGTGGTCGGCGTGCTAGTGCCGGTCGTGCCCGCGCTCGTTTTCTTCACAGCAAGCGCATCGCCAGCCGAGCTGATCCAACAATTGTTCATCTTCCCGCTCACCGAATTCCCCAAGGTGCGCGACCTGCCGTATCCGAAGCTGAACTGGTCGGTAGATAATTTGCCGTTCTATGCGCCGTTCCTGATCTATCCACTTGCGGTCGTTTCGGCTGTCTTGCGTGCGCGCAACGAGGCAGACGCTCGCCCCCAGGCCTGGGGCGTGGTCATGGTCGCCCTGTTTGGCGCCTTTGGTTTCAACCAGGCGCGCGTGCGGTCGGATACGATTCACACCGTGCATTTCTTTCTGTGCGTGGTCGTCTTGCTGCCGGTTTTGCTGCGCGGCTTCCCGTTGACTGCGCGGACGCCGTCGGTCGTCGTCGCATCGGTCGGCGCAGCGCTCTCGGTTGCGGCAATCGTGAATCCTGTTGCCGCCTACATCGGCGTGATCGAGTCGCGGCCAGCTGCCGAACGCGACCAGCGTATGACGCTGCCCATCGGGTTGCCCGGCCGATCCCTTCCGCAGCAGACGATGGCTGTGGCGACGCTGCAGAGCTTGACCGCTCTGGATGAGCGGATCTATGTCGGCCTGTCGCGACACGACCGGGTGTTCGCCAATGACGCCATGTTCTACTTCCTCGCGCAACGGCCCAGCGCCACGCGCTATCACGAATTGCATCCCAGCCTGACCAACACGTTGCCGGTGCAGCAGGAGATGGTGGCTGATTTGGAACGCCACCGGGTGCGCTACTTAGTGCTGACGAATATGTTCGAAGGCGCCAATGAACCGAACGATAGCGCGCGAAGCACCGGTGTGACATTGCTGGACGAGTACATCGCTCAGCACTACCGCACGGCGAACGTGATCGGCCCGTACCGTATTCTCGTTCGTCGCCCTTGATCCATGGAAATTGCTGTTCCAACGCACGTCGTCGTGTACGCTCTGGGCTGCCTTGCCGTGATCATCGTGATCGGCGCGATCGCCGGGGTGTATACGTTCATCGAAGACCGCATCGCCCGCAAACGCGAGCAGGATGCTGCCGGACGCAAGTGACGCTACGGCGATATGCAGTACGATGCCTATGCTTATCCCTGACCATCTCACCTGTGAATACTTCGTCAATCCGCTCGGCCTGGGCGCGCGTCGTCCCCGGCTGAGCTGGAAGCTGCGCGCAGATGAGGCCGCGCGCGACATGCGCCAGTCAGCGTATCAGATCGTCGTCGCCACCGGCCCCGGCGGCGAACGCGACGTGAGCTGGGACACCGGCAAGGTGCCGTCCGACCGGTCGGTGCACGTGCGTTACGCCGGACCAGAGTTGCGCTCCGGCCAGCGCTGCTATTGGCGCGTGCGCGTCTGGGATCAAGACGACCGTCCATCGGAGTGGAGCCCATCCGGCTGGTGGGAGATGGGGCTGCTGGACGCCGCCGACTGGCAAGCGCAGTGGATCACGCCGGATTGGGATGATCCGCAGGATCCGGCGCAACCCCGGCCGGCGCCGTTGCTGCGTCGCCCGTTTGTGCTCGACAGCCAGGTGCGCGCTGCGCGCCTGTATGCCACCAGCCTGGGGCTGTATGAGCTATGCCTCAATGGCCGGCGCGTGGGCGATGGCCTGCTCACGCCGGGCTGGACGAGCTACAACAAACGATTGCAGTATCAAACCTACGACGTGACCGATCTGCTGGTCGAAGGAGCGAACGTCATCGGGGCCATGCTTGCTGATGGTTGGTATCGCGGGTATCTTGGCTTCGAGGGTCAACGCAACCTGTATGGCGATCGCCTGGCGCTATTGGTACAGCTGCACGTGACTTACGCCGACGGGTGCACGGCTATCATCATCAGCGATGAGCATTGGCGCGCGACACCTGGCCCGATCCGCATGGCCGAGATCTACCACGGCGAGGCCTATGACGCCCGGCTGGAGCAGCCCGGCTGGGATCGTTCTGGCTTCGACGATGCCGGCTGGTCTGCGGTGCGGATCCTCGACCATCGTAAGGATCACCTCGTCGCGCAGGTTGGGCCGTTCGTGCGCCGGCAGGAGGAGTTGCGGCCAGTAAGCATCGTCACCTCGCCCAGGGGCGAATGCATCGCCGACTTCGGCCAGAACATGGTGGGATGGGTGCGCGTAAAGGTGCGCGGCGCGCCTGGCACGACAGTCACCCTGAGACACGCCGAGGTGCTCGACCGCGACGGCAACTTCTATACCGAAAACCTGCGCGCGGCTCGCCAAACATTGGAATACACCTTGAAGGGCGAGGGCGAGGAGGTCTATGAGCCGCGCTTCACGTTCATGGGCTTTCGATACGTCAAGGTGGAGGGCTGGCCGGGCGAATTGACGCCCAACGACTTGACCGGCGTCGTCGTGCACTCCGACATCCCGCCCATCGGTCACTTCGAGTGCAGCAACCCGCTGATCAATCAGTTGCAGCACAACATCGTGTGGGGGCAAAAGGGCAACTTCGTGGATGTGCCGACCGACTGCCCGCAACGAGACGAGCGGCTGGGCTGGACCGGCGATGCCCAGGTGTTCGTCCGCACGGCGTGTTTTAACCAGCACGTCGCGGCGTTCTTCACCAAGTGGCTGCGTGACCTGTCAGCCGATCAGCATCCCGACGGCAGCGTGCCGCATGTCATCCCTGACGTGCTGAGCGGCGGCATGCTAGGGCGGGCCGCCGGCTCGGCGGCATGGGGGGACGCGGCCGTTATCGTACCGTGGACGATCTACCTTTGCTATGGTGACGGGGACATCCTCGAAGCGCAATACGAGAGCATGACCGGTTGGGTGGACTATATGCGCCAGCAGGCCGGCGAGCGTTACTTGTGGGTGAGCGGTTTTCACTTTGGGGACTGGCTGGACTATCGCGGCCCGAATTCGCTGATGCCTGCGCCGGTGACGAACACTGAGTTGATCGCCACGGCGTTCTTTGCCCACAGCGTGGATCTCGTGCGGCGCGCTGCGCGTGTGCTGGGCAAGGAGGAGGATGCGCGCACATACGACGCGCTCTTCGAGAAAGTGCGCGCAGCGTTTAATGCCGAGTTCGTTTCGCCGAACGGCCGCGTCGGCTCGGGCACGCAGACGGCTTACGTTTTGGCGCTGCACTTCGATCTGCTGCCGAGGAAGCTGCGCCCGCTGGCTGCGCAACGCCTGGCCGACGAGATCCGCAAGGCAGACTATCACCTAACCACCGGCTTCGTCGGCACGCCGTATTTGTGCCACGTGCTCAGCTGCTTCGGCCACACCGACCTGGCCTACGAGTTGCTCAATCAGGAGAGCTATCCGTCATGGCTGTATCCGGTGAAGAAGGGGGCGACGACGATTTGGGAGCGCTGGGATGGCATCAAGCCAGACGGCAGCTTCCAGGACGCAGGCATGAACTCGTTCAACCACTACGCCTACGGTGCAATCGGCGAGTGGCTATATCGCGTCGTCGCCGGCGTGGAGTTGGACGAGGACGCTGCCGGTTACGCTCATGCGTTGATTCAGCCGCAGCCGGGCGGGGGCATCACGCATGCGCGCGCGATGCTAGAGACGCCCTATGGCGAACTGGCCATCGCCTGGCAGTTGACCGAGGCGGACTTCCGGCTGCAGGTGACCATCCCGCCCAACACGCGCGCCACCGTGCGCATCCCTGCCGGCAAGCTGTCGCAAGTGACCGAATCGGGCCGGCCGTTGCGTGCCGGGCGAACTTCGGGCGTGCATTCGGCGCGGACGAAGAGTGGCGCCGCGACTGTTGAAGTCGGCTCAGGGCGCTATGCGTTTGTCTCGACCGGGCTGAACCTGGCGCAGGCCATGACCAACGCGCGCCACGTCGCGGGTCGGCTCGATCGTGGTAGTTTGCTGCGGGAGTTGCTGGCCGACGAAAGGGCGCGGGCGGTGCTGATGAGACACCTGGGCGAGGAGGTAGCCCCCCCGCCTGAATGGCGGTGGATGCATCTATCGCTCGAAGCGGCCTCGCGCATCGCGCCACACGTGGTTACGCCGGAGAAGCTGCAGGCGATCGAGCAGGGGCTGATGGCGATCCGGTGAAGCGCGGGCTAGGTACGCTATATGATTTTGAGAATCAGCTCAACCACCCGTACTACAATTGCGAAAATACCAAGAATCATGAGGAACAACGTGGCAAGATTCACGACTATTGACAGAAACAAAAATCGCTTAAGCTTAGCGGATGAGTTGGCAGCCGAAGCGATTGACGCGAGAACAGATGACGGAACGACGACTTGAGGGCGCGAAGTTGCTGAAAGCTGGCAAGCTGTCGCAAGCCTCCATCGCCCGACAGCTTGGGGTGAGTGAAGCAGCAGTTAGCCAGTGGCAGCACCAGTTGAACAAAGGCGGGGTGCGGGCGTTGCACCTGAAACAGGCCAGTGGGCGTCCAGCCAAGTTGAGCACGGCGCAGTTGCGCCCACTGGTGCGGCTGCTGAAACGCGGCGCGGTTGCCAACGGGTTTGAGACGGAACGCTGGACGCAGAGCCGGATTCAGCAGCTCATCAAGCGCACGTTTCAGGTAAGCTATCACACCAACTACATCGGACGATTGATGAAGCAATTGAGCTGGAGTGTGCAGAAACCTGAAACACGCGCGATTGAACGTGACGAAGACGCGATTCGGGCGTGGCTGAGCCACGACTGGAACAGGATCAAAAAAGCGCGGCGGATTGGGGCAGACATCGTGTTCGTGGATGCGCCAGCACCGACATGGGCGCCACGTGGCAGGACGCCAGTGCTCAAGCGGGTGGGCAAGTATCGACGCGAGAGTTCGACCATGGCTGGGATCAGTGTGTCAGGCAAACTGTTCAAACGGCACTTCCGAAAGTCAATCAAGGGCAAGCACGTTGTGACCGGACTCAAGCAACTGGATCGTCAGATTCCGGGCAAAAAGATCGTGGTGTGGGATCAATCGCGTATTCATCGTGCCAAGCCAGTCAAGGCGTATCTAGCTGCCAACGCTCACATCCTGGTTGAGACATTACCAACCTATGCGCCCGAACTGAACCCCGAAGAATACTGTCATGGTCATGCCAAGCAGCGAGCCAAGAATTACATAGCCACCTCGGTGGCCGACATGCGCAAGCCCATTGATCGTGACTTCGCATCCCTGCGACGCCAGCCGGACGTGCTGCTTAGCTTCTTTCATCATGCTGGCCTCAGTCTTAAGCAACTTTGGTGAACGTCAAT
>CALGMA010000044.1 GCA_937959265.1 uncultured Anaerolineae bacterium
TCCCCGCCTTATGCATCGCTTTGATCTTCACAAAGTCCTCCCTGCTGATCATCTCGTCCTCCTCTGCGGAGGACATTCTTACCGGCAAAAAGTGGACTTTTTAACACGGCACTTTCTGGACATTCTCGCCCGTTCCTGACACTTTGTTTTGATCTGCATCTTTCAGGAGTATCCATGAACACTAAAAATGTGTCTCGACGTAACTTCTTGAAAGTCGCCGCGTTGAGCGGTGCCGGTGTTGCACTAGCAGCGTGCGCGCCGCGGGTAGCCGCACCTGCCGGCGAGCAGGCTCATCAAGCGCCAGCCCCACAAGCACAGGCTGAAACCGTCAAACTAACTTACTGGCATGGCTGGACAGAGCAGTGGCAAGAGATGACGCAGGCAGTGTGTGACGGCTTCAATGCTAAGAATCCAGGCATCGAAGCCAGCCAAACGTTGGCACCTGGGGGTGACCTGATCGCCAAATTGCTGAGTTCTGTTGCTGCCGGCAACCCGCCGGATGTAATTACAATCTACTCGGCAATCAACATTCCGAGCCTGGTCGAGCAAAAGGCGCTGGTCCCAATGAGTGAAGCTGACCTCCCTGCAGCGAGAGACTGGTTCCACCCTGCCGTGCTTGACCTGGGCACCTACAACGGCAAGGTGTGGGGCCTGTCCTACTGGCAACAGACTTCGTGCATTGGCTGGAACAAGCGCGCCTTTTCAGAAGTCGGCCTTGATCCGAACAAGCCACCGACAAGCATTGACGAGCTTGACGCCATGGCCGAAAAGCTCACTAAGCAAGAAGGCGATCAGATCATCCGCATGGGTCATATGCCCGCCAATCACTGGACATGGGCGGCAGTATGGGACGCCAAACTGTACGACGAGACTAATCGCAAAGTCACAGCCAATGACCCCAAGATGATCGACATGTTCAAGTGGATGGCGTCGTACTCGAAGAAGTATGACGTAAAAAGGGTAGCAGCTTTCGAGCAGGGGCTTGCCAGCGAGCGTGCCGGCACGCTCGATCCCTTTCTGTCCGGGCGAATCGCCATCCACGAGATCGGTGGAGCTTGGAAACTGGGGGATTTCCGCAAGTACGCGACGGATGAGGGATTTGAGTTTGGCATCATTCCGGCGCCAAACCCTCCCGGCATGACCGGTGTAGCAACGTACAGCTATGGGGACTTCACTGTTGTACCTATTGGAACAAAATACCCCGATGCAGCATGGAAGTTTGTCAAGTACACCGGCGGCCTGGGCGGTAGCCTAGAGGACTACTTCACCGTGTTGACATGGGGGAACCGCCCCATCAATGTGCCGGTGACCACCAAGATTCTAGACTTCGAGCCATTCAAGAGGTTGGTGGCCGATTACCCCGGCTTCCAAGAGATGATCGACATGTTCCTCAAGGGTGATCGCGTGTTGCTACCGCCCAAGATGCCGGTAGGCACTTTCTACGCCAGCCGGCTCAGGGCTGCACGTGATCGCATCCGGCTGCTGGAACAGGAGCCAGAAGCGGCTATGGACCAAGTGGTCGAAGAAGTGCAGAAGGAATTGGACGACTTCTACAAGAAGCAGCAGGGATAGGCGTTTGAGCCTGACCGGCTCCCTCGATGCACAACGAACGGGTTCCCGCTTGGGAACCCGTTCGCGCAATCATGATGTAGTCACAATTACTTAGGCTGGTCAAAAGGAGACGTGCAATGGTAAGTAGCCCCTTGAATTCCACCAGACATCTGGATGGAAATACCCCACCGGGGGTGCGTAAAGGGACCTTGCATAGCCGATCGGCCATCTTCAAGCGCTGGTTGATCACGTTGTTCAAACACGCTGTGCTGATTTTCTTTGGCATCTTCTTCGTTCTTCCACTGCTATGGATGCTGACAACGGCACTCAAAACAGACCCCGAAGTGTTACGTTACCCTCCTACCTTGCTACCTGCAACACCTATCTGGCAAAACTTTCCAGACGCTTTCAATTTCGTCCCATTCGCAACCTACGTCAGAAACAGCTTGTGGGTATCTTTTACATCCGTAGTCGGCACTCTCATCTCCTGCACACTGGTAGCATACGGTTTCTCGCGGCTCGAGTGGAAAGGACGCGATGTATTGTTCATCCTGGTGCTCAGCACGTTGATGTTGCCCTATCCGGTGACCATGGTTCCACTGTATGTGTTGTTCAACCGCATTGGCTGGGTTAACACACTGAACCCGTTGATCATCCCGCACTTCTTCGGCAACGCATTCTTTATCTTTCTACTGCGCCAGTTTTTCCTGGGCATCCCAAAAGATTTGTCTGATGCTGCGGTGATAGATGGATGCTCCGACTTGCGCGTCTTATGGAACGTGATATTGCCACTGTCTCGGCCGGCGTTGATGGTTGTGACTCTATTTCAGTTCCTGAACAGTTGGAATGAATTCCTAACACCGCTGATTTATCTGAACGACAAAGAGCTTTTCACCATCTCGCTCGGCTTGGCCACGATGCGCAGCGCCTATGGCCTCAGCCGTTTCTCGCTGATCATGGCCGCAACATCGCTCTTTGTGGTGCCGGTGATTATCTTGTTCTTTGTCGCCCAGAAGACGTTTATTCAGGGCATCACCTTTACAGGAATGAAAGGATGACGGGTGGCGGACTGCGCCCAATCAGGCGCAACCACCGTCCGCTTACAAACGCTGAGGAAGGAGATGCAAACAATTGGTCCGGCTGCCAATCTTCACTCGAGGCGAGAAAGAGAAGTGAGGAAAGTCCTCAAAGGCTTGGCCTTTATCTCGCCCTGGTTGATCGGCTTTTTTGCCTTTGGGGTGCTCCCTATCCTAGCTTCGTTCTACTTTAGCCTTACCACGTACAGCGTCCTTCAGGCTCCGCGCTGGACCGGTCTGGACAACTATGTTCACTTGCTGGCTAACGACCGTCTCTTCCGCGTGTCTCTCGGAAACACGCTGTACTACACCTTCTTCTCAAATCTGATTGGCGGCTTTGTAGCCCTATTCCTGGCGATGCTGCTGAACATGAACGTGCGCTTTCTTTCGCTCTACCGAACAGTGTTCTACGTGCCCGTTGTGGTTCCAACAGTGGCCTCTGCCATTATTTGGCTCTGGCTATTCAACCCGCAATACGGCATCTTCAACTTCATTCTCAGCGTCTTCGGCGTAAGGCCAATCCCGTGGCTGACCAGTCCAGAGTGGTCGAAACCATCGCTGGTTCTTATGAGCCTGTGGTCGGTAGGAAACGCAATCGTCATCTTCCTAGCTGCCTTGCAGGATATTCCTAGAGAGCTGATGGAAGCCGCTGAACTAGATGGCGCATCTGCTTGGCAGAAAGTGTGGCGCATCCAGATCCCGTTGATCAGTTCGGTAATCTTCTTCAACCTGGTGATTGGATTGATCGGCTCTTTTCAGGTGTTCAGCCAGGCTTACGTGATGACAGGCGGTGGACCGGCCGATTCAACGCTCTTCTACGCCCTTTATCTTTACCAGAACGCCTTCGAGTTCCTCAAGATGGGCTATGCCTCAGCGCAGGCTTGGATTCTCTTCATCATCATTCTGTTCGTATCGCTCCTGGTATTCAAGAGCTCAAATCGCTGGGTGTATTACGCTGGCCGGTAAGGCGCAACCTTATGCTGGCGCCGGCACGACTACGCGGCGCTGCTCTACCTGGCGCAGCCGCGCCAGCGTGCTGAAAAGCGCCTGACGCCGGTTGCGTCGTGCTACCGCCATCGAGATGATGTTGCTCACGGCCTCGGCATAGGTGTAGCCCGCAGCGTAACACGCGCCGGCAAAGCCGCCATCCGGGCAAATGTCGGGATTCGGATTCACGTCCACCACATATGGTTGATCGTGCGCATCAATGCGCAAATCCACCCGGGCATAGTCGCGGCAGTCGAAGGCCCGATATGTATCCAGGGCGATTTTCTCAACGCGCGCGCGCAATGCATCGGACACGATCGGCTGAGTGATGACCGGCATGCTATCCCACTCCGGGCTATCAGGCACCCACTTGCTATCCCATGTCACCATGCGATGGAGCGGGTTCGCCACGCGCGAGAAGTCGATCTCGCGCAGCGGCAACACGCGCGGGCGGCCGTTCCCCCAGATGGCCACGTTGATCTCGCGCCCGGCGATGAATTTCTCGGCCAGGGCCGGCTCTTTCACCGTCTCCAGCACATAGGTCACCCGGCGACGCAGCGACTCCAGGTCATGCACCACCGCATCACGCGTAACGGCCACCGAGCAATGTGAGCTGACCGGTTTGACGATCGCCGGGAAGTTGGCTTCATCCCAGTTGGCCGGCGTCACTTCATCCGGATGCTTGAACTCGCGCCCGCCGGGCGTCGGGATCTTCCAACGCTGCAACACCTTCTTGACGCGCCCCTTCTCCACCGAGAGCCGGAGCGTATAGGGCGAGTTACCGGTGTAGGTAAAGCCCATCGCCTCCATGTCGGCGCACACCCGCGCGTCTCCGCCGATCTCGTCCTCAATGCCTTCGCACCAGTTGAAGACGATCCACTCCGCCGGATCGTAGGATCGCAGCGCCGGCCGCACGTCCTTCCAGAACTCCGCTACGGCCACCCTGTGACCCAGCTCGCGCAGGCCGTCCACCATGATTTGGGTCAAGCGATCGGCCTCCGTTCTATCCTGTGGCGACCAGCTCTGATAGATGTTGTAGAGCACAATGACCGGCGCGCGCATTTTGTCCTTCGACATACACTATACGCTCCTTCCTCTATAAACGCTTCCAGTAGATGTTCAAATCGTCGCCCTCAGCATAGTAATCAGGCACGACGGCGACGCAGATGAATCCTGCGCTTTCATACAACCTGCGCGCAGGCGCATACTTCGGTGTGGACGAGGTGTAGATCACCATTAACCGTCCACCGGCCTGGTGCGCCTGGGATTCAACCTCGGCCATCAAGGCCCGGCCGGCGCCCTTGCCCCGCGCCTCGGGCACCACGCAAATCCAGAACAAATCCCAAGTGCGATCGGTGAGCGACTCCGGCCCGTAGCAGGCAAAGCCGATCATGCGCCCGTCACACCAGCACGACAGCCAACGATAGTTATCCTCGCGCGGAGGAGACTGCCACGTTTCGAGGAACATCGCGTCCACACACTCGGCGTCTGCACAACCAAAGATCTCCGAGCGCATCAGGATGTTGTAGATGGCCTGCCGCTCGTCGAAGGTGGAAGGGCGCACCTCGACCTGCGCAGGCGCGGGCGTGCCGGCAATCGCATGCAACGCGCGCATCATTGCGCCACCTCTGCCATAGTGTGGGGATCACGGGTTGGCATGCGACGCATCGCCAGCCTGACGATGCGCTCGAGCATGTCGGCATAGTCCAAGCCAGCAGCGCGCGCGGCGTTGGCGAAGCCGCCGTCCGGGCTCACGTCGCAGTTGGCGTTCACGTCGAGGGCCATCGGCTGATCACCCCACAACCGCAAGTCAACCCGACCGTAGTCGCGGCAGCCGGTCGCCCGGTAGGCGGCGATCGCGACCGCTTCGATCTTCGCTTGCAGCGCTGGAGAGACCGGTGCCGGGCAGATGGCCGGGATGCGCTGGTAAGCCTCCGACTCCGGCGTCCATTTCGCGTCGAACGTGCACAGCCGGTCGCGAATATCATCGAAGGCGTTGTAGGTCATCGTACTGATGCCGAGCACGCTCACATCGTCGTCGCTGCCCCACAGCGACACGTTGTATTCAGGGCTATCCAGGAACGTCTCGATCAGCGCCGGCTGGCGAAACTCGCCGACGATACGGGTAACCTGCGCGCGTGCCTCATCGGCATTCATCACCACCGAGTCGCGCGTAATGCCGTAGGAGCAATGTTCGGCCGCTGGTTTGACGATGGCGGGAAAGGCGTCGAAAGCCACGTCCTCCGCACGTTCGACGATCGCCCAGGTCGGCGTCGGCACGCCATGCGCCTCCAGGAGTGCTTTCATGCGCCACTTGTACTGCGTCTCGTCCAGCGCCCAGGCGTCCGAACCGGTAAAGGCATAGCCTAGCTCGGCCAGCATACGGGTGACGCGGGCGTAGTAGAACTCCTGCGCCGGCGCGCCCTCGCACAGGTTGAAGATCAACCACTCGCCGGGGTCGAAGGGTCTGAGCAGTGTGATCAGGTCATGAGCGACTTGCATTGGAAGCACGCGCCAGCCGCGCGACAACAACGCTTCCGTCGCGGCTTTGACCAACGCCAGCGTAGACGCAATCTCGAAGTCATGACTGGCTTCGTCGAGTCCGTAGAGGAGAAGCAGCGGAGGGGTCATCTGTGTCGGAGTGCCGGCTATCGCGCGTCATTCGCATCCGGCGCGCGTCACATGCCATACCGCCTCAAACCCGCATCCAGCACTGCCCGGACTAGGTCGCCATGCGTCCAGCCCTCCGCTTCGGCCATCAGCGTCAGGTCGCTGCGTGGGGTGATGCCGGGCAAAGCATTGATTTCGAGGATGAACGGCCGGTTCCGCTCGTCCAGGCGGAAGTCCACACGCGCAAAGTCGCGACAACCGGTGACCATGAAGGTTTGGTGCGTCAGCCGCTGAATTTTGCGGGTCAGCGCCTCTCCAAGAGGCGCCGGGCACTTGTTTCGATAGAGATGGTCTAGTTCGACCTTTTGCACCGAGCCGTAGATCGGCAACAGTTCAGGGGGATAGCCACTGAAATCCACCTCGGTAATCGGGAAGAAGTGCACATCGTGACCATTGCCCACCAGTCCACAGGTGATATCACGCCCGGCGATATAGGTTTCGACCAGCGCGGGCTGCTGATAAGCCTCGATTGTCCAGGCGACGCGGTCGCGCAGTTGGCGCTCGTTGTGCGCTACGCTCTCGTTGTGCACGCCCATACCGGTGCCCTCATGCGCCGGCTTGACGAACAAAGGGAAGTGCAACGTATGACGCAGCGGGTCATCCGGCGTATGGAATACCTGAAAGTGCGGCGTCGGCATGCCATAGTAGTGCAGGATGCGCTTGGTGGTTGGCTTGTCGTGCGTGATCGCTGCGGCGAGCGGCGTCGGGCCGGTGTAGCGCGCACCGACCATCTCCAGCAGTGCCGGCACCTGCGCCTCGCGACTGTCACCGCCGAAGCCCTCGCAAGTGTTGAAGCAAATATCGGGCCGGACTTCGTCGAGCCAGGACGCAAGATACGCATCACCTTCACGGATTAGCACTTCATGGCCGGCCTGGCGCAGGGCCTGCGCATACGACTCCACATTTTTGTCCGAGTCCAACTCGGCCAAGATGTCAGGAGGCGCATTGTTGCGGTGGATCGGCGGCGCATTGCGCGCCAGGTTGACGAGTAGCGCGATCCGGTAAGTGCGATTGGCCGGCGGCGTGTGGAACGTCGGCCATACGTCGGGGGTGACTCGCAACGCCGAGCCGGCGGTCTTACTCGTTCCGTGGTATCCGTTCGTCGTAACGCTTGCGAGTACGATCTCTGCTTCTTCCTGCTGCGAACTTGCTGCCATATGCGCCAGGACTCATCGAGTCTTACGGCGCGATTCTATGTTGTGCGTTTTACTTGTCAATGTTATTCACACCCAGCAAGCTTAAAAGTTTTTTTTAACATTGTTAAAGAGAAGCGCGCAATTTAAGGTTGGTGCTTTTCGGCTTGCTGCGCTTCCCACTCTTGGCGTGTGACGAAGATACCACCCTTGATCTCTCGGCTGATCTCATTGTATCGGGGGTCGAAGCGCAGCTCGATTTCAACCTGGCCGTAGCACTTGCTGTCCACGACCACCTTGCGCACGAAGAAGTTGTCGTCGTCGTCCCGGCTGAGATCGTTGCGCCGGTCAATACGCACCCGTGTGATCGCGCCGCACTTGTGACCTTTGACGTAGTAAATCAGTGCGTCTGAGTCTTGGGCAGCGGCTTCCGAGTCGGCTGCGCCGCCGAACAATCGTTTCAACAAATTCATGGGCGTCTCCCGTCGCATGCGCTATGCGCGTTGTCGCTCACTATTATCCCTGTTCCGGCTGCGCGCACGCAACATCACCAGCGCCAGGCCGGCGCCCAGCAAGGCAAACAGCATCGCCATCAGCACAGCGCCGCTCCAATCCAATGCAGCCATCACCCAGTTCAGCCCCGGCGCGCCGAGCGCCGCCAGGGTATAGCTCAGCCAGCCGGCGACCCATACGCCCAACGCCACCCGCACCTTCGTGTGCAGATCGGGGACGCCGAACCCTCCCTGAGACAGGATGGTGAACACACCCACACTCACCGCTAGCAACCCGATCAGAGTGAGCAGGAAGCCGGCGAGGTTGGACCGTGCCGCAGAAGGCACACCACGCGGCGTGGGCGTTGGCAGCACTGCCGTCGCTTCGGGCGCCAGCGACTCGGCCGATACAGTTGCAGGCTGCGACAACTCGGCCGGTGGCGAGGTGGGAATCACCGTCTCCACCGAGACCTTGTCGGTCGCATTCACATTGATGGTATACGATGTAATCGCCTGATCGGCCTCGGCCCGGATCTCGAGCTTACCTTGCCGCTGCAACTCGATCATGGTCTCTGCAAACCCATCACGGGTGATCGCCCTGTTGCCCGGCAGGCGCTGTTCGATGCGCTCGTCTGGATACGAGAGGATGAACTGCACCTCGGTGCCGTCAGGGACCAAACGCCCGTTCAGATCGAAGATTGGTCCGGCCCGAACCCGCAGGCGATCACCGATCTTCAACTCAAGCGGCGCGGGCGTGCCTTCCACAGTAGCAGTGATTGGCTCGCTCCCAGCAGGCACAGCCACGAGCGGAATGACTTGATCGCGATTCGGCGCTGTTTGGACGATGAGCGAGTAACCCAGGCTGTTGATCGAGACCGGGGAATTGCCCGGCGCCGGGAACTCACCGAACACCGCGCGTAATGCCGCTTCGAGATAGGGCCGGCTGCGGCTGTAGACGCCGAAGTAGGCTGTAGTCCGGCTGATCTCGGTTGCGTCAAGATAGTACGGCGCACCTAGCGCGAATACGATCACGCGCTTGTCTTTGAGTATGTCGGCGCTCTGAGCAAGGAAGGTGCGCAGTGCGGCAGTCGAAGGCACGGCCGGGTTGGTGTCTATGACTGCGATGATGATCCAAGTCGCGCGCTCGATAGCAGATTGAATCTTGAGCGGCGGGCGATCGGGCGTCGCCGTCGGTTGCACCACCTCGCCGACGGCCGGACCGGTCGCTGTCGGCAAGAGCGGTGCACTGCCCGGCGTCGCCGCCAGCGCACTCGCCCGACGATTGTAGTCCGCCAGGTCGCCGAACGTGAATGAAGCAATGCGCGATGGATCCACCTGCTCGGTCTTGCGTGGGCCATACAGATCGAGCGCGATTTCCTCCAGCGCCGTGCGCGACACAGCGGGATAAGGCTCGCAACCTACGCACTCACGAATGGTGCGGTTGTCGGTGATGAAGACGATGTAATCGTTCTTTGTTGGCTGTGTCGGCAAGACTGCTGGCAGGTCGCGCACGTTCGGCGAGAGCAGCGTGATGCTCTCCTTGGCCATCTTGGCAATCTTGGCAGCCGACTCGTCCTGCTCTTCCAACTGTTCGACTTCCTTCACCAGGACGTCGCTCAATTTGAACTGGCCCTTATACAGGCGCAGCTTCAGCGAAATGATGCGCATGAGCGATTCATCCACACGGGCGGCGAACGTCTTATCTTCCGAGTATTTGGTCTGGAAGAACGAGATGGTCTCGATGATGTTCGTCAACTGCTCCGGCCAGTCGTTGGTTAGCCCGAAGTTACCCAGCACCAGCACATCGTTGCCGGCCATGAACGCCTCCTGAGCGATGCGCCGGGCGTTGAACGACGTCTCGAGCGGGTCGTAGAAACGTCGCACACTGCGCACGCCAAGCTGATCACTGAATGTCACACCGCCGCTGTTGCGCCAGGCTGCTGTCTCAGGCAGAGACATCAGAAATTGATACGCTTGCGGGTCGAAGCTGACCGGCCGCGTGCTGGCACGAATGTTGCCCTGTAGGCCACGATACCGGATGTGAGATACCAGCAGCCCGTCTACCGTCGTATCTTTCGACGCTTCGCCCTTGAGCACGGCGAAGAACGGCGCCAACTCGATCAACCGGAGTTGCTCGATGGATTTCTGCACGGTGGGGATCTCTTCGCCCACGTTGCGGTCGGAGGAACCGAGGCCAGGGAAGTGTTTGCCCACAGCAGCCAGGCGGTTTTTGCCGCCGCTGTGCAGGCCGGCCACGAACGCTGCACCCATCTTCCCCACCCAGAATGGATCACCGCCGAACACGTGCGTGCCTAGGTCACCCGGCGTGTTTGGGCGCGGAGTATCGGTGACGTCAAGTGTTGGCCCGAACAACACGTTGACGCCCAACTGCGCAAGTTCGCTGCCCAGGATCTCACCGATAGTCTGCGCAATGGCCGGCGTCCACGTCGCGCCGATAGCCATCTGGCTCGGGATCTGCGTCACTTCCTGGGTGATCTCACTCAACTCGGAACGCGTCGTCCAGTCCGCTTCCTGCAAGAGCGCAATGAATAGCGGGATAGCGGAAGCCGAGACCGTCACGTTCGCCATCGGCGTCATCGGCTCCTGCACGAACTCACTGATCGCCTCCGTGGCTAGCTCGTCGCTGAAGGCCAATTGCTGCAGCGCATTCGTCAAACGAATAATCTGCTGTGTGACCGGCGGATCGGCCTTGGCGTTGTCGAAGTTCCGATTCGCTGCCCGCAACTGCACACCGCCGATGTGATAGTCCGTGATGAGCCTGGCAATGTCGGACGATGGCGAGACATCGTCGCCTGGGAAGCTGACGATGAAAAGCTGGCCAACGCGTTGCGCCAAAGTCATGCGGGCAATGATGGCTTTTGCCTCTTCGAGATAGGGGATGGTCGGTGGCTGGGGATCCTGCGCCTGGACCGGCAACGGCGCAACCTGCAGCAAAAGACATCCCAGGCAGAGCAGACTGGCCAGCCAGCGCTGCACCAGGGATGGGTGAGTTCGAGCGTGGGACATGATCTCAAACGACCCGGTTCCGAGGCCAGGTCAATACCGCCTCATGCGGGGGCGACGAAGCGCGCCCAAGCGTCAATGCCGCTATCCAGATTCACGACATCACCGAAGCCAAGCACTCACAGCACCTGGCAGGCCAATGCACTATGAATGCCACGATTGCACATAATCACACAGCAAAAGCTTTACGGTCTAGCCTAGCCCGTGTGTAGATCTCACCGCGCGACATCAACAGCACGTCGTCCATGTGGGCGATTTCGAACGCCCACGGCTCACGCAGCATGGCCGGGCTGTCTGCCTGTCACCGAATCACACATGCCTCCAGCGAGATACTCCTTATGGCTTGCACGTCGCGCGATTATACGGTCAAGGGGAGACGGGTTACATCGCCTCCGCGCTCCGGCATCCGGACCTTGCCACCGATCTGATAGTCGTACTTCCGGCGAATTTGATCATCGCAACCGGCGCCTCGCAGGCGAACCGGCTATCGGGTGCATTCGGCTTACAGGGGCAAGGAGCTGTGAGACAACCGAACACAACAAGAGCTTATAGAATAGGTTTCTGTCGCCGACAACCTGGCGAGAGCGATACAAGCTGGCGAGAGCGCTACAAGGAAAGGAGTATTGGATGGCATCCCGCGACGATTTCACAGATGCAGAATGGCAAGTGCTGGCCGCTGCGCCAGAGGCAGTGGGGTTGGCTGTGCTGGCAGCAGATCCGTTCGGCGCGGTCGAGGAGCGCACAGCGATGTTCGAGGCCTGGCGGCGATCTGCAGAGCAGCCCTTCGCCGACAATCAGCTCGTGCTCACGCTCATTCGCAATCGCGACGCGTGGGGCGAGGAGATGCGGCTGCGCACAGCGCGAGAGGAGGCACTCTCCTCTCTGCCCCCGGACGAAACCAAGGCTTGGGCAGTCGAGCGGTGCCGGCAGGCCATGGCACTGCTGGAGGTGAAAGGCGCGCCCGAGGATCGCGAAAGCTACGGGCGCTGGATCGTTTACCTGGCCGAGAATGTGGCCGAAGCAGTGCGAGGTCACGGAGGGCGCGTAGATCCTGCGGAACGCGCCGTTATAGACGAGGTTGCAGCGGTGCTGAACGTGAAGCACTGATGGGCGCCAGCCTCAAGCGGTGACGTTCAGATAGAGTTGTTCGCGCACGCTCATCACGTCGCGGCGCAGTTGCTCCTCAGTCTCCAGCCGATCTTTGATGCGCTCCACGCCATGGAGGATGGTGGTGTGATCGCGCCCACCGAGTAAGCCGCCGATCTCCGGCAGCGAGGCATCGGTCTCCTGGCGGATGAGGTACATTGCAATTTGGCGCGGCTGCACCAACTCTTTGTTCCGCGAAGGCGATACCATATCGGCCACCGAGATGTTGTAGAACTTAGCAACGGTCTCGATCACCTGAGAGGGGGTGATGTGCGCGCGACGGCCTACCAGGTCGGCCAGCGTATCGCGGGCGAACTGGATGGTGATCGGGCGGCCGGTCATCTCCGATGTGGCGAGCAGACGCGTGAGTGCGCCCTCCAGCTCACGCACGTTGCTCTGGATCTGCTTGGCGACGAACTCGATCACGTCAGCAGGGATCGTGCACCCCATCTGAGCCACCTTGTGCTGCAGGATAGCCATGCGCGTCTCCAGGTCTGGCGGAGCGATGTCCACCATCAAGCCCCATTCGAACCGGCTGCGCAGACGATCCTCCAGCGTGACCATCATCTTGGGTGCTCGGTCGCTGGTGAGCACGATCTGTTTGTTTGCGCCATGCAGCGCGTTGAAGGTGTGGAAGAACTCTTCCTGCGTGGACTCTTTGCCGGCGATGAACTGCACATCGTCCATCAGCAACATGTCCACGTAGCGATAGCGGTTGCGGAACGCTTCCTGCGAGTGCGAGCGGATGGCGCTGATCAGTTCGTTGGTGAAGGTCTCAGAGGTCACGTAACGGCAGACCAGACCACGCTGCTTGGCGCTGTTGCCGATGGCGTGCAGCAGGTGTGTCTTGCCCAGGCCCGAGCCGCCATACAGGAAGAGTGGGTTGTAGCGCTCGGCAGGCGCTTCGGCCACGGCCATGGCCGCGGCATGCGCCATGCGGTTGCCCGAGCCAACCACGAACGCTTCGAACGTGTAACGCTTTTGCAGCCCATCGGACGTCGCGCCATTGGTGTATCCCAGTGAGCGCGTAAGTTGGGCAGGCATCGCGCCATGTGCAGGAGACTCAACCTGACGCGGTGAATCCACCACCGGCTGATTGGCGTTCTGCGTCATGACGATGAGCGAGACATCCACGCTCCGGCCCATCCGTTCGCCCAGCATGCGCCGGATATCGCTGAGCTTGCGCTGCTCAATCCATTCTTTCGCATACCCGTTCGCCACCCCAATTACAAACTGCCCATCCTCGTATGTGATCAAACGGGCAGACTTCAGCCACGTCACGTAGCTGCTGCGGCCCATTCCGACCTCGATTTCGCCTAGCACAGATCGCCATGCTTCTTCCGCTCTCATCGTCCACCCTCGATGCGCTAGCTTATTTGTTCTCCGAGCCACAAGCCACAGGAGGTCGAACTTCTGTGGACGACGACTGTCACAAGTCGCCTGTAACGCGGGAACGCGATTCTATTCATCTCAACGGTCGAACACAAGACGTCGAGCTATCCCCAACCTTAAATTGCGAAGAAGTTTTAAGATATTTATGACCGTGTGTAAAAAGTGTATCCAAAATGTGCAAAACCTGTTGACTGCAACCCTGCTACCTGTTAGTATCATTTTATGCGTTACCGGCTTCACAAGTTGCTCTACGGGCCGGTTGGCAGCACGCAAGTCGAGCATCTTGAGCGTGGACCGACGAAGTTCGATGATGATTTGCAAGTTCCCTACTTGCGCGGTGCGTTCGAATTCGTCCGCCTTAGCGATGTCGTATTACTACGCGGATCGGTCGAGACCGAAGTCCCCGTCCAATGCGTTCGTTCGCTCGAAGGCTTCAATTTATGTCTCAGCGTGCCTCTAGATGACATCCTCCTTGGCTTGCCACAGTACCCTCACTCCGACGCCGACCCTGATCGCCGGATCAGCGACGATGGCTGGATAGATCTGACCGAGACCCTGCGCGAAGAGATCATCATGGCTATCCCCATCAATCCCATCCACCCCAAGTATGCCAGAGCGAGCACGGCCGACCTACTGAGCGCACTGGACGAAAACGACCGGGATTGGCTGACCGTCCACCTGAGCAACTCTCAAGACTCGGGAGAACCGTAAATGACCCAGTTTGACGAAGATCAAATCGTTGCCTCACTGTTGATCAAGGCTGAAACTCAAGGCTATGTCGTCACAGAAGATATTTTAGAACTACTCCCGGAGGGCGAGGACAACTATGAGCAGGTCGAACAGGTGATCAACCTGCTGGAAGAAGCAGGTGTGCTCGTGCAGGACCTCGTGGCGCAGGAGGAAGATGAGGGCGAGATCGCCAACCTGGACGACGGTGACGACGGCGAGGGAGACGAGGAAGAGGAAGAAGAGGAACCCCCACCCGCCGTCGACGACGACCTGGCCGGCATCAGCGTAGACGACGGCATCGGCCTATACCTGCGCGAGATGACGCGGGTGCCGCTGCTCACCAACGAGGAAGAGGTTCGCCTGGCGCGCGCGATCGAGCGTAGTCGGGCAGCCGAGGCGCGCGTCAAGCTGCGCGGCGACCGACTCTCGCCCCGCGAACGCCACCAATACGAGAAGATCATCGAAGAGGGGCGCCAGGCCCGCGAGCACCTGATCAAGGCCAACACCCGC
This sequence comes from uncultured Anaerolineae bacterium, assembly GCA_937959265.1. Taxonomy (GTDB): domain Bacteria; phylum Chloroflexota; class Anaerolineae; order J036; family Brachytrichaceae; genus JAAFGM01. The sequence continues at coordinate 14,710 of CALGMA010000044.1, forward strand.
CTGGTCGTTAGCATCGCCAAGAAATACATGGGGCGCGGCGTGCCGTTCCTTGACCTGATCCAGGAAGGCAACCTCGGCCTGATGAAGTCGGTCGAAAAGTTCAATTACAAACTGGGCTTCCGCTTCTCCACTTACGCCACATGGTGGATCCGTCAGACCATCACGCGCGCCATCGCCGATCAGAGCCGCACCATCCGGGTGCCGGTGCACATGAACGACCGCATTCGCCGGCTATACAAAGCCACGCGCGAGCTGGAGCAGGCGCTCGGCCGCCAACCTACGCCGGCCGAGGTCGCCCAAGAGCTGGGCGTGGACAGCGAGCAGGTCGAGTGGATGTTGAAAGTGTCGTGGCGGCCGCTGTCGCTGGAGCAGCCGATCGGCGAGGAAGAGGACAACGAGTTCGGCTCGTTCGTCGAGGATGAGAACACCCCCTCCCCGGCTCAGACGGTCTATGAGGAGCTGCTGAAGACGAAGATCGAGGAAGTGCTGAGCACGCTCACCCCGCGCGAGCAGCGCATTTTACGCTTACGCTTCGGATTAGTGAACGGCAAGTGCTATACGTTGGAGGAAGTAGGACAGAAATTCGGCCTGACCCGCGAGCGCATCCGGCAGATCGAGGCGCGCGCGCTGCGCCGGCTGCGCCACCCACGCCGTTCACGGCACTTGAAAGACTACTTGTGAGCGAAAATAAACCAGGCTTCTGCGAGAAGCCTGGTTTATTTATCTTGGAACAACCTTCAAGCGAACGCGAGCGCATCTTTCATCCGCCCGATCCCCTCTTTGATTTTGTCGAGACCCATGGCATAGCTCAGACGAGCGCAGCCGGGCGCGCCGAAGGCTTCGCCATGCACGATGCCGACTTTCACCGTATCGAGCAGATACATCGCCAGCGCTTCGCTGGAGTCACACGCGCGACCGTACTTTAGCGGCCGCCCCAGCACGCCGGTGAAATCCGGGAAGACGTAGAACGCGCCGTCGGGGGAGACGCAGTTCACGCCGGGGATTTCGTTCAGCGCGGCCACGATCCAATCGCGCCGCTCCTTGAACGCCGCCACCATCGCGGCGATTTCGGCCTCCAGGTCGCTCGTGTAGGCTGCCAGCGCTGCTGCCTGCGTGATGGAGGTGGGGTGCGAGTTGCTGTGGCTCTGGATCTTGAGCATGGCTTTGATGATCCATTCCGGCCCGACCGAGTAGCCCAGCCGCCAGCCGGTCATGGCATACGCCTTCGACAGCCCATTGATCACGACGGTGCGGTCGTACAGGTCAGGAGCAACGCGCAACCAGCGTGCGTAGGGCGGGTTGAACACGATGCGGTCGTATAGCTCATCGCTCAAGATGATGACGTCGTTCGTCCGTGCCCACGCTGCAATGTCCTTTAGCTCATCCTCGGTATAAACCATGCCGGTGGGGTTCGACGGCGAGTTCAGCACGAAGATGCGCGTACGTGGCGTAGTGTAGCGCGCCAGCAATTCGCCGGTTACCTTGAACTGGTCGCGCACGGTGGTCGGCACGATCACCGGTGTCGCCTCAGCCAAGCGCACCTGCTCGACATAGCTCACCCAGTACGGCGCGGGGATCAACACTTCATCGCCGGCCTCACACAACGCCTGAAAGGCAAGGTAAAGCGACTCCTTGCCACCGGTGTGCGTAGCCACCTGGCTGGCCTTGTAGTCGAGGTCGGTGTTCTCTCGCTCTCGCGCGGCAATGGCTTCCTTGAGCGCAGCCATGCCGCCGGTCTCAGTGTAGCGGGTGAAGTTGTCCTGGATGGCTTTGATGGCGGCTTGCTTGATCAGCGCAGGCGTGGGGAAGTCAGGCTCGCCGGCGCCGAAACCGATGACCGGCTCGCCCGCGGCGCGCATTTGCTTGACGCGGCCCTCGACAGCCATCGTTGCCGAGGGTTGCACGGCCGCCGTGCGCGCGCTGACCCGCTGCATGGATTGCGTCGGCGCTTGTGTTCCATTCGTCGTCATAATATCACCTTGTTGTATCTGAGTCTGATTATCGTCGGTCCAGCCCGGCTGCTCACCAGCGCATCGCTATGCCGGCGACCAATAGGCCCGGCGCGGCGCTGTGGGCTGGAAGTCTAGTCGCTCCAGGCCGAGATAGTGCAGCGTAGCGCGTTCTAGCAGCGAGAACTCGTCGGGGGCCTCGCGATTGAGGTTCATCGGCTCCTTGAGCACGACTGGCGGATTGCTCATGAAACGGGGCTGGCCGCGCACGTTCTGTGACGAGGCGTGAAGCATGAAGGGGTGCAGGATGACGAAGTCGCCGGCCTCTCCGGTCAATTCCTCGAAGCGCGTGCACTGGTTGATCAGCGCTTGAAAGTCAAACTCGTGCGGCTCGACGCCTTCGGGATGCTCGTACAGATAGCGCGCCACAACGCGCACCGAGTCAGGGGCGATGAAAGTCGCGCCACCCTGATGCAGCATGTCAGACCACAACACGATCGTCAGCAGCGCCTGTTCCCGGCTGTCGAGAAAGTGACGGAAGTAGCTGCCGTCTTTGTGCCAGCCACCCACCTGGGGCGAAGGCGGCTGCCAGGGCTTGTCTGCGCCGCGCCGGAAGTTGACGATAAAGGCGTCGGACCAGATGAAGGAGTTGATGGTGGTGAAGTGGCCGCTGTGATGCAGCCGCATCACCTGCGTTTCCAGGCGCTCTTCTCCGCCCACCACGTCGAGGATGGCGTCCCAGGCTTTCGGCGCAATCTCGCGCACCGGCAAATGGTTTTTGTGATCCATCCACACGATCTCCTTGACCCATGTGGTGGGATCGTTCTTATCGTATCCCAGGCGGTCATAGGCTTCTTCGATCCATCGGTGAGCGATATCTCTATCCAGACAATCTTTGACGATGAGATAACCGTCCTCCAGAAAGCTGCGCACCTGCGCTTCAGTCAGAATACGATAGTTGTTCATGGGTGAATACCTTCGGATGATTTTCGTTTAGCGTTCAACAATTTGGCCACTAGCGGCCCGACATCCAGGATACTATCCAGGAAGTAGTCGGCGGCATCGCTCGGCGGGCATTCGATCAAAATCGTCGTCATGCCAATCGTGCGCGCGGCCCGCGTATTGACCGGCGTATCCTCGACAAAGATCACCTCGTGCGGCTTCACGCGCAACATCTCTAGCGCGATCTGATAGGACAACGGATCGGGCTTGTTGCGAAAGCTGAGGGCGCGGATGTCTATCACCCGCTCGAAGCAATCTTCAATGCCCATGTGTTGCAAGATGCGTAGGGCGTGTTCGATGTTGGAGTTGGTGAACACGGCGCGCCGGAGCGGGATGCTCAGCAACATCTCGCGCAGTTGTGGATCGGCGGCCAGTACGCCATCCAGCTTGATGTCGTGCACATACTCGAAGTACTCGTCTATGTTGACCGGGTAGCCCTCTTCCATCATGCCGCGCAAGGCCGTGCCGTAGATGCCGCGAAAACGCCGGCGCAACTCGATCGCTTGCTCGATCGGCACATTGAACCGATTGGCGATGTACTGGTTGATGCGCTCGGTGATGGCATCCATCAGCTTTGCCGAGCGCGGATACAACGTCTCGTCGAGATCGAAAAGAATGAGCTTATACATCTATGACTGCACACTTCCCGGTTGCCAACCTACCCACCCTCTCCCCCACCTGATGCCCCTGACCTCACAACGACCTGCTCTGGCCGCCATCCACCACGAGCGCTGTGCCGGTGATGTAGCTGGCCGCCGGCGAGGCAAGGAAGACGCATGGCCGTGCAAACTCTTCGACCGAAGCGACGCGACCCAGCGCGGTGTGGGCGCCGGATTTGGCCAGCTCTGCCTCGACCGTCGTGCCGTTTCGCCGGGCATGCGCTGCGGCCAGCTCCAGGATGCGATCGGTCGCCGTGTAGCCGGGGCAGATCAGGTTGACGCGAATGTTGTCCGGCCCAACTTCGCGCGCCAGGGTCTTGACCATGCCGGCTACCGCCAAACGCAAGCTGTTGCTGAACACCAGGTTATCGAGCGCGTGTTTGACGCTCACCGAAGTAATGAAGGTGATGCTGCCGCCGCCCTGCTGCTGCATCACGGGGATCACTGCGCGCGCTGCGCGGACGGTGCTCATCAACGTCAGCTCGATAGCATTGTGCCACGCGGCGTCGTCGAAGTCGATGAAGCGGCCGGCCGGCGGGCCGCCTGCATTCGCCACAAGCGCATCAATCCGCCCAAAAGTGCGGACCGCCGTGTCTATCAAGCGCGCAATGTCAGCCGCTTTGGAAGAATCGGCGACTACCGGCAGTACGCGGACATCGGTGCAACGGGCGATGTCCTGCGCCGTCGCATGCAACGCTTGTGCGTTGCGCGCCGAGATCACGACGTGCGCGCCCTCTTCGGCGAATACGCGCGCCGTCGCTGCGCCTAATCCTTTGCTGGCCGCCATGACCACCGCGACCTTATCCTTGAGTTGCAGATCCATGGTTACAGCGTCGAAAGTGTGCGGGTTGGCCTCTGGGTCGGCGCAGGGCGGGTGGGCAGAGCCGCCGGCGCGCCTCGGCCGTGCCAGTTCGACAATCGTGCCAGGGCGTCCGGCGTTTCAGGATAGCTCAGCGCTCTCGCCCAGGCGATCCAACAGCTCGGCGAAATCCGCGGGCGGTGAGAAATCCAGCACGTTGCCATCCAGTTCATAGGGCAGGGTGATGAATTCGCCCTGCCAGAACCAGTAGAGGTGTGGGCTGAGCGAGCCGGGCCCGTCGGCATACATGCCGACGATGGCTTGCAGCATCGAGCCGATCGCTTCGGCCACGCCGATATTGCGGATGATGTGCAGCAAGATGACGTCGCGCCTGGGTAGGCCCACCAGCGCGCCGTGCGGCAGATCGTCCGGCAGATAGGCATCGAGGATCAGCGCATGACTGGCCGCGTAGTAGGGATCGCCGGAATACAGATGGATCTCTACGCCGGGTCGCAAGGCAACTGCCGTGCGCTTCAGCGAGCCGGCGCGCTGCAAATTGCGCCGCCCGATCTCGAACAACTCCGGGGCTTCCATGTCCCACCCTTTCGCCTCGGATCGTGAGATCGTCCGGACGGTCGTCGGCAGATCCAGCACGATCACCTCGATCGTGCCCTCAGGACCGGGGCGATGGATGGTCTCGACGGATTGACTCAGCAGATCCACCGGATACAACCGGGCGCGCAATCGCTCGCTCACCTTGTCGAAGTCACCCACGTCCACTGTCAGGGCGTTCTGATCGTCACTCACGGCGAAGATGCAATCGAAGTGCTCCGCGATCAAGCTAGGCCAGCGCTCGATTGCGACCTGAGCGCACGACTGCGCGACATTTTGCAGGCCGAGCACACTCGAGTGATCGAACACGCCGGACTCGGCTTGCACGACCCCCTCGTCGGCCTTCACCTGCACGGGAATCCGACGCTCGATGAAGTAGCGCTCGACCAGCGCAACGAAGGTGCGAAACTCCTCCGCGTCCAAGTTATGCGCCCAGGATGGGGGGACGTCATGTGCTGAAGCGGACATGCCGTAAGTGTAGCATCACGTTCGTCTGGCGGCTACCAGCACACATACGTATGGATGGGGCGACCGCTCAGGACAGATATAATCGGTGCGAACTCTGGAGCAAAAATGGAGGCGAAGGTTCACGCACTGCCGTTATTTCCCTTGAACGCCGTGCTGTTCCCCGGCCAGACGTTGCCGCTGCACATCTTCGAGCCTCGCTACCGGATTATGATCCGGCGCTGCATCGAGAACGACGAGCCGTTCGGCATCGTGCTGGCGCGCGACGAAGAGCCAGACGAACCGTACGATATCGGAACATCGGCACGCGTGACTGATGCGAAGCGCTTATCCGACGGCCGGATGAACATCGTGACGCTGGGCGAAGAACGGTTTCGGCTGCATGACTTCCGCGTTAGCGAACATGGCTATTTGATCGGCGACGTCACGTCGTTCCCATTCGTCGAGGATGCTGCATCTGCCGACCCGCTCGTGAACACGGTATCACGGCGCTTGGCGCGCTATCTGAAGCTGCTGGGCGAGGCCAACGGTCTCAGTTTCCGATTCGACCACTTCCCCACCCAGCCGGTGGACATCGCTGTGTTTACCGCAATCGCCCTGCGTCTACCGTTGGAGCAGAAACAATTCCTGCTTTCTCAAGAGCGCGTGACCGATCTGCTAGCCATTGAGTCCGAGGTTCTGCGCGAGGAACTGAAGATGATCAGCATCGTCGCCTCCGCCATCCGGCCTCCAGAGGATAATCACATCTTTTCGAGGAACTGAACGCGCAGCAGCGATACGGGGGAAGCGGCTTCTGCCGCGCCTCGTTCGGAAGCTGTATATCACGCCTGCAAGACCATGAAGATCGTGTTAGATGCGATGGGCGGCGACTTTGGCCCGGGGCCGAATGTGGAAGCCGCCGTGAGCGCCGCGCGCGAGTTCGGCTGGGAGATCGTCCTGGTCGGCCGCCAGGAGATGATTCGCCCGCTGCTCGTGCAGCACAACACCGCCAATCTACACCTGCCGATCGTGCACGCCAGCGAAGTGATCGAGATGAGCGAGCATCCGGCACAGGCGGTGAAGACGAAAAAGAACAGCTCAATGGTGGTCGGCATGCAGATGGTGCGCAACGGCGACGCCGACGCCTTCGTAACCATGGGCAACACCGGCGGTGCGCTGGCCGCGGCACTCTTTCACCTGGGGCGCATCCAGGGCATCTTGCGTCCGGCGCTCTCCGCCGTCTTTCCCACTGCAAAAGGGTGGAGGCTCTTGCTCGACGTAGGCGCGAACGCCGACTGTAAGCCGGAGTACCTGGCGCAATTCGGCCTGATGGGCAGCCTCTATGCCGAGCGCGTGATGGGCATTCGCAACCCGCGCGTGACGATCATGTCCAACGGTGAAGAGGAGACCAAAGGCAACTCACTGGTGCAAGAAGCCCATCCGCTCCTCAAGAAGACGCCGATCAACTTCATCGGCAACGCCGAGGGCCGCGACCTGCCGGCCGGCAACGCCGACGTCTTCGTGACGGACGGCTTCACGGGCAATGTCATCGTCAAGTTGTCCGAGGGTATGGGCGATTTCATCAAGGGCATGCTGCGCGAAGAGATCATGCGCACGCCCAAGAGCAAGCTGGGTGGCCTGCTGATCAAGGACGCCATCGCGCGCATCGGCGCCCGCACCAACTATGAGGAAATCGGTGGCGCGCCACTCCTGGGCGTGGATGGTGTTGTAATCATTGGACATGGCCGCAGCAAAGCGCGGGCGATTCGCTCGGCGCTCATGCGCGCTGCCGAGGCCGTTGAGCGCGGCGTTGTGGATGCTATTGAAAAAGGACTGGAAGCGCTGCCGAGGGCGACAAACGTCGGCGCGCAGATGCCGGCCCGCTGAGGTTCACGCTGCACCTTGCGCCAGAAGATTGATGACTCGACATGGCACGACCCAAACGATTCTCCAGCCTGCGGCGCGGCTTGAGCCGCTTCACCAACGTCAGTAAACGCATGTTGAGGCGCGGACAAGACGCCGCGGAGCAGCCACGCCCCGTGTTGCATATTCACGCGCCGAACGGCAACAAGCGGCGGCGCGTCGTCATCACCGGCATTGGCGCAATCACCGTGCTGGGCTTGAACTTGATGGACACCTGGAACAACCTGGTGGCAGGGCGCAGCGGCATTGGACCGATCACCCAATTCGACCCCAGCAACCTGCCGGTGCGCATCGCCGGCGAGGTCAAAGGATTCGACCCGCTTAAGTACATTGACGCCAAGGAAGTCCGTCGCATGGCGCGCTGTTCACACTTTGCCGTGGCCGCCGCTCAGGAAGCGATCGAGCAATCTGGGCTACGCATCGGCAAGGACACAAAGGCCGACCGCGTGGGCATCGTGATGGGAACGGCTTTGGGCGGCTACGAGATGTCGGAGACCGGATCACGGGAATACTACCAATATGGCTACAAGCGCACGAATCCGTTTGCCTTGCCCGCCGCACTGCCCAACGCGCCAGGTCACCACATCAGCACGCAGTTCGGGTTGAAGGGGCCGCTGAGCACAGTGGTGGCGGCATGCGCTTCCGGCACACAAGCCATCGGCGACGGCGCTGAGATGATTCGCCTGGGCAAAGCCGATGCCGTGTTGGCCGGCGGCGTAGAGGCCGTGGTGATCCCCACCGCGATCGCCGCGTTCTCCAAGATGCGCGTGCTCAGCACGATGAACGATCACCCGGAACTGGCCCAACGCCCGTTCGACATCACGCGCGATGGCTTCGCCTATAGCGAAGGTTGCGTGGTGATGATGTTGGAGGATTACGAGCGGGCCCGGGCGCGCGGCGCGACGATCTACGCCGAAGTGCTGGGCCTGGGCGTGTCGTCGGATGCCTACCACATCGCTATCCCAGACCCCTCGGCCAGCGGGGCGATTCGCGCCATGATGTGGGCCTTGCAGGACGCCGGCTTGGCGCCGCACCACGTGGATTACATCAACGCCCACGGCTCGGCCACACAAGCCAACGACGTGCTCGAGACGGCCGCCATCAAGCATGTCTTCGGCGAACACGCCTACGACATCCCGGTCACCAGCACCAAGTCCATGGTCGGCCACGCGATGGGTGCAGCCGGCGCGATTGAAGCACTCAGCACGGTGATGACGATCAGAACCGGCATCATCCCGCCGACCATCAACCTGCATCATCCCGATCCGGCCTGCGACCTGGACTACGTGCCGCACAAAGCGCGCCTCAAAGAGGTCAACTTCGCTATCTCCAACTCGTTCGGCCTGGGCGGCCAGAACGCGACGATCGCTTTCGGGAAAGTGTGAGGCAGCGGTAGCGCGATGAAGATCGTCGTTGATGAGAAGAAGTACAGGCGCCTGGCACTGCTCGGTCGCATTGCCTTGTTCGGTTCGCTGGGCATTCTACTAGCCGGGTTGCTGCTCACGCTGTTCGGCCCACAACTCGGTCTACTTACCCCAGAGAACTCCAGCCTGTTCTTTATCCTTTACTTGATCATCTTATTGGTTGGGTTTGCCGCGTCGCGCGTCGGCTTTCACTACGGCAACCGCTACCTCGCGCCGACGCGGCCGGATATGGTGCTGCGTGAGAACTTGAAAGGCCTGGACCGCAAGTATGCCCTGATGTTGTTCTCGAACCCGACCAATTACATGCTGATCGAGCCGGGGGGCGTGACCGTGTTCGTGGTGCGCAACCAGGAAGGCAAGATTACATATAGGGAAGGCAAGTGGAAGCGCAAGGAGAGCTTGCTGCGCTTCTGGTTCGGCCGCGACGAGCCGCTGGGTGACCCAACCGCCGATCTTACGGAGGAACTGCGCAAGGTCAACCAGGTGCTGACCGAGAAACTGCCGACGCTGAAGATCCCCCTGCGCGGCATCATCGTCTTCAGCAATCCCAAGGCCGTGCTTGATGTCGAGCCGTCGCCCATCGCCGTGCTGCGCGCCGAGGATCTGAAGGACTACATCCGCGGCGCCGGCAAGTTGAAGGAGCTACCCAACTCGCTGCAGCGCAAGGTGCGGGAGGCACTCGGCGCGCCTGAGCTGCCACGTCCCGAGGCATGAACGCCGTATCCAAGGGCCGGCTCGTTCAGCAACTGGGTGAACTTAGTCATGGCGGGCATTGCTCACGCCACCCTGCGCGCCTTCCTCGCGCTGGACTTTGACGACGACGCGCTGAGCGCGCTCGGCGCGCGCCTGCGCCGGCTGCGCGCGATGCCGTGGGCGAACGGCATACGCTGGGTTAGCCCCGATAACCTGCACCTGACGCTGCGCTTTCTGGGTGACGTGACGCCGACCCAGGTCGAGCGCTATGCTGAGGCGTTCGGCGCAGGGCTGACGCGGATCGCCGGCCTGGCCAAGCTGACCCTGTCCATGACGTCGCCGCGCTTCTTCCCGACGCCGTCGCGACCGCGCGTGATCGCCTGCCTGGTCGAAGACAACCCTATGCTGTCTGAGCTGGCAAAACTGGCCGAGGCGTGCGCGGTGCAGATCGGCCTCAATCGTGAGGCGCGCCCTTTCAAAGGCCACATCACGCTCGGCCGGACGCGGGATGCGCTCCCGCGCGGCGCCGCGTTGCCGCGCGATGAAGCAGTCACGGCCATTCGACCGACGGCGATCTCTCTCTATCAAAGCCAGCTCGACCCACGCGGGGCGATTTACACCGCGTTGCGCTCCTTCTCTCTGGGCTCTCATCTTTGAGTGATATCTTGCGCGCAACTGGCACATATAATCTCGGAGCAAGATGTTCACCGATTTGGGCCACCTCGCCATCATCTTCGCATTCGTCGCTTGCCTGTACGCCGCCGTCGTCTCGCCGCTGGGCGCGCAGCGTAACGATGACCGGTTGGTGCAAAGTGGGCGCAGCGCGGCGCTGATGACCTTTCCGCTGATCCTCATTGGCTGCCTGGGGCTGTGGTATGCGCTGCTTACGCACGATTTCGGCGTGCAATACGTCGCCAGCGTGTCCAGCCTGGCGACGCCGGTGTTCTTCCGCATCACCGCGCTATGGGGATCACAAAACGGCTCGATCCTATTCTGGTGCTTGATCATGTCGGCATTCGTCGCCGCGGCGATGCTGCGCGACTGGGACGCCGCCGGCGATAAGACCCTGCTGCCCTACGTGACGATGACGATGGCGCTGGTGCTCGGCTTCTTCCTCTTCTTGCAGCTCTTCCTCACCAACGCCTTCGTGCGCTACGACTTTCCGCCTCAGGATGGACGCGGACTGAACCCGCTGCTGCGCCACCCCGGCATGATCATCCATCCGCCGATGCTCTACGCCGGCTACACCGGCCTGCTCGTCCCGTTTGCGTTCTGCGTCGCTTCGCTGATCACCCGCCGCAGCGATGACCTCTGGCTGCGGTCGTCGCGACGCTGGACGCTGGTGGGTTGGGCGTTCCTGACGGCCGGATTGCTGCTCGGCGGACGCTGGGCGCACGACGTGCTCGGCTGGGGCGGTTATTGGGGCTGGGATCCCTCGGAGAACAAACCGCTGATCACCTGGTTGATCGCGACGCCGTTCCTACATTCGGCGATGATCCAAGAGAAGCGCGGCATGTTCAAGAACTGGAACGTGTTCTTGATGATGCTGACGTTTGCCTCGATGTTCTTCGGGACGGCGTTCATCCGCAGCGGCCTGCTGACCAGCGTGCATGCCTTCGCCGCCAGCGACATCGGCCCGTTCTTCATGGGGGCGATGGTCGTCATCCTGACTGCTTGCGCCGTCCTCTGGTTGACGCGCCTGGACGTGCTGCGCAGCGAGAACAAGCTGGACTCGGCGTTCTCGCGCGAGGGCATCTTTCTGATCCAAAACGTGCTCTTCCTGAGCACGGCGTTCACCGTGTTCATCGGCACGATCTTCCCCATCCTGAGCGAAGCCATCGGCGGCACGAAGATCACCGTCGGGCCGCCATTCTTCGACCAGACGGCCGGGCCGCAGATGGCCGCGCTGGTTGCGCTGATGGGCGTTGCGCCGTTGTTGGCGTGGGGCAAGTCCAACGGCGCTGCCGTGGGCCGGCAGATGCTCGCGCCGCTGCTCTTCGCCGTCGCAGTGATGATTGCCCTGTTCGCGGCCGGCGCGACTCAGCCGGTCCCGTTGCTGTTGTTCGGCCTGTGCGCCTATACTCTGGCGCAGACGGTCATGGAGTATGTGCGCGGCGCGCGGGCGCGCATGCGCAGCATGAACGAGTCCGCGCCGGTTGCGCTCGTTCGACTGGCGCAGAAACACCAACGGCGCTACGGCGGGTATCTGGTGCACATCGGCGTGGTGCTGATGGCCATCGGCGTCATCGGCAAGGGGTTCTACGGCTACGACATCATCACCACGCCGGCGGTGAAGCTCAACGAAAGCTTCACGGTGGGCGACTACACGTTCACCTATCGCGGCATCCGCCCCGTGCCGTGCGAATTCAACGACTGTCAGACGATCCAGGCGATGTTGCTGGTTACGTCGGCCAACGATAGTCGCGTCCTGGGCGCGGTCTTTCCCTATCGCGATCACTACCCGGTGCAGCAACACACCGCGACGATTCCCGCCATCAGCGGCACATTCAACACCGAAGTCTATGTGCTGCTGGCGGCGTGGGAAGACGGCGGCGCAACGGCGTCGTTCCAGGTGTTCATCAACCCGCTCATCAACTGGATTTGGGTCGGCGGGATCGTCATGATCCTCGGGTTCGTGGTGTGCTTCTGGAAAGCGCCCGAGCGCGAGGCGGTTGCATCGCCGGCTGTGGCGCGGCGCGCAGTCGGCGCGGGCGCGCCGGCGAGGTAAACACGATGCTACGGTTTGCCTTTCACACTTTACGCTTTAGCGGGCTGCTCTTCCTTGCGGCGTGTCTCTTGGGGCGGCCCGTCATCGCGCAGGTTCCTGCGCCGGATGAAGAGACTTATCGCATCGCCAAGCAGTTGAACTGCCCCACGTGCGCAGGGCGCAACCTGGCCGATTGCCCCACTGAGACCTGCGCGCAGTGGAAGGCGGAGATTAAAGCGCAGCTCGACACGGGCAAGAGCGCCCAAGAAGTACTGGACTACTTCCAGGCGCGCTTTGGCCCCACCGTGCTGCAAGAGCCGCCCAAGGCCGGCGTGACTGCGCCGCTATGGGCGGCGCCGGTCGGCGCGGCGCTGATATTCTTGCTCGCCGCCGGCGCAGCGATGTGGCGCGCGGCGCGCCGCGGCGAATCGGCCAACGTCGCCGCCGCCGACGCCGCCGAAGACCCGTTCGTGGCAGCGCTGGAAGCAGAAGTGAGGCGCGATGGTTGACGAGCCTTCGGTCGCCCGCCAGCCATCGCGCGCGCGCGGGATGAGCGGCAAACCGTTGATCGTCGCCGCCATCTTGCTGGGCATCGTCGCGATCGCCGGGGTGTTTGCCATCGCCCTAAACCTGGTGTCCCAGCAAGGCGCGCGCCCGAAGCCCGGCTCGCCGGCGCCCGACTTCACCCTGGCGCTCTACCCCGGCTACCGCGCCGGCCTGCCAGAGCAAATCCGACTGAGCGACCTGCGCGGCAAGGTGGTGGTGATGAATTTTTGGGCCTCATGGTGCGTGGAGTGCTACAAAGAAGCCGACGCCCTGGAAGCGGTCTATCGCAAATACAAGGATCGCGGCGTCATCTTCCTCGGCATAGATTACCTGGATACCGAAGCGCCGGCGTTGGCGTACCTGAAGCAGTACGACGTCACCTATCCCAACGGCCTGGATATGCAGCAGCGCATCGCCCGCGCCTATCGCATCACCGGCGTGCCGGAGACGTTCTTCATAGACAGAAACGGCGTCGTGCGCGAAGTCACCATCGCCCCGCTGACCGAAGCGCAGCTCATCGCCAAGATCGAGGCGTTGCTGGCCGAGTAGCGCCCGTGGAGGGCTAGACGCAAACGCTCAGATTGCGACGCGGTTCAAATTCTCAATTTGGATTTCAATGTCCCCCGGAACACTCCTGCTTGGCCTTGCCCTCTTGATCATCTTGGCGCTGGTCGTGGCGCTGCCGTTGTTCGACCGCAAGACGCCGGCCATCGAGCCGCCCAGCCGGCGCGAGACGCTGGAGCAAGAGCGCCGCGCCGTCATCGGCGCCATCCGCGAGCTGGACTTCGACTACCGCACCGGCAAGATCGGCGCGGAAGACTACAAACGACTGCGCGAGGCGCGCGTGGCACGTGGCGCGCAAATCCTGCGCGAGCTGGCCGAACTGGCCGATGAGCATGATGCTACGGATGTGGAAGCGGAGATCGAGGCGCAAGTCGCGCGCTTGCACAAGGTCGCCGCATCCGATGGCCGCGCGCCGGCCAAGGCCGTCTGCCCGAGTTGCGGTCACGCGGTCGGCGCCGATGATAAGTTCTGCCCGCAGTGCGGACAGCGCCTCTGGCCCCGGCAGTCCGAGGCAGTGGCAAGCGCAGAATGAGCAAATTCGGGCGAGCGATTCAACCTATGAAGCGAAGCTTGGGGGTTCTCGTTGCCGTTGCTGCGATGATGCTGGGCGGCTGCACGATGTCCAGCCGCCCAACGTTGCCGGTGGAAGTGCTGCTGACGCCGGCGGCGATGCCGACCGTCGCCGCCGACGGCGAAGCAGTACCAATCCAACCACCTGACGCCGCCGCCGGTGCGGCCATTTATGCGGAGAAATGCGCGGCCTGCCACGGCAACGCCGGCAAGGGCGATGGCCCCAGCGCCGCGCAGATCCGCGCGCAGGGCAAGGTCGTCGCCAGCCTCGTGGAGCCGGCGCGCTTCCGCGCAGCGCGCCCGCGCGACTGGCACAACGTGATCACCAACGGGCGCATCCAGAACCTGATGCCGCCCTTCCGAGGCTCGCTGAACGCGCAGCAGCGCTGGGACGTGCAGGCTTACCTTTGGGCGCTGGGCGCAACGCCGGAGAGCATCCAGGCCGGCGAGCAGCGCTATCAGGCCCAGTGCGCCGCATGCCACGGAGCCAACGGCGAGACGCCGGTTGGCGACGCCCGGCGCTCACTCAACACACCGCGCTTCTTGGCCGAGCACTCGCTGCTGGACATCGCCAATCTGATGCTGCGCGGCGACGCGCACGCCGGCATTGACCTAGATGAAGCGCAGCGCTTCCAAGTTGCCAACTTCGTGCGCGCACTGGGCTATCGCTACGCCGACCCGGCGGCGATCCGCCTCGCGGCCATCACCGGCGACGGAGTCATCAACCTGCGCGCGGTCAACGGCACGCCGAACGGCCGGCCCATCCGCGCGCTTCCGGTAACGCTGCGCGTGTATGACACGGCCGGCGAAGTCTTCTCGCGCACGGCGGCGCTGGACGATGCCGGCTTTGTCTCGTTCGACAACCTGCCGACGCGCGCCGACTACTTCTATCAGGCCGAGCTGGACTACAGCGACGGACGGTTCTACGCTGCGCCGATGCAGTTCCCGATCACCGGCACGCAGTTGATCAGCGACATCCTGCCGGTGTTCGAGACGACCACCGACCCCAGCGCGATCCAGATCAACGAGCTACACATCTTTGTGCAGAACATCACGGAGAACGCGGTAACGATCGTCGAGTACTACTTATTCGACAACATCAGCGACCGCGCTTACATCGGCGAGGCAGGTCCTAACAACAGGCGGCGCACGCTCAAGATCAGCGCGCCGAAGGACGCGCAGAACCTGCGCTTCGATGGCCTGGGCCTGGGCAGCCGGTTCTTCCAGGATGGCGAGGTGATCTACGACAGCGACGTTGTGGTGCCCGGCCTGCGCTCGGCGCAGATCGCGATGCTCTATGAGCTGCCTTATCGCGATCGCCGCGCCTTCGAGCGGCGCGTGTTCTACCCCGTCCAGCGCGCCGATGTGATCGTGCCGGAGGTGAGCGGGCCGGGCGCGCCGTTCACGGTGACGGGCGGCCTGACCGACCAGGGGGTGCAGCGATTGGCCAGCGGCGACCTGCGCGTGTTCCTCAGCCCAAAGGCGCTGGCAGCCGGCGAGACATTCTCGTTCGAGCTGCGCGGCCGGCCGTTGGCAGCGCCGGCGCCCGGCTCCGACCCGCGCGCCATCGGCTTTGGCCTGATCGCCTCTGGCTTGGCGATTGGCCTCGCCTATTTCGTCGTGAGCCGCGCGCGCGCTCAACGAGCGGCCGAGGCTGCCGCCCCCCAGCGCCGCAAGATCCTCTTGCGCGAAATCGCCGACCTGGACGACAAGTTCGCCCTGGACCAAATCGCGGAAGCGGACTATCGCGCGCAACGCGACCGGCTGAAGCGCGAGCTGGTCGCGCTATGGGAATGAAGGGACGCTTTGCGCCTGTTGCTCGGCCAGGTACTTCTCCTTGTTTGCGCTGCGCGCCACTTTGCCGCTGCTGGTTTTGATCAACCATCGCGCGTCCACCATCACCACTTGCCGCACGGCCACGTCGGAATTGCGCGTCACGTGCTGGCGGACGGCTTCGGCCACGCGCGCGCGCTCCTCGGCATCTTCGCTTTCCGCTTCGGCGACGATCACCACATCTTCGGTGCCGGCCTCGGGGTTGAACACGCCAAATGCCGCCACGCGCCCCGGACGCACGCCGGGCACCTCGCCGGCCAACTGTTCCAGGTCCTGCGGATACACATTCTTGCCGCCGACGATGATCAAGTCTTTCTTGCGGCCGGTGACGTAAACCTCGCCATCCAGCACGTAACCCAGGTCGCCGGTGAGATAGAAGCCCTCGAAGAACGCCTGAGCGGTAGCATCCGGGCGGTGGTAATACTCGCTCAACATGCAGTCGCTCTGCAAGGCAATCTCGCCGATGGCGCCTTCAGGCAAGTCGCGCCGATCTTCGCTCAAAATGCGGATGCGCACGTTGGGCAGCGGACGACCCGAGGAAACCTGGCCGGCGTTGCCGATGCCGCCGCCCGCGTTGCGCGCGATGGGCGCGCCGATGACGCTCTGCGTGACGGCAAACGCGTTTTCGGCCATGGCGTAGCACGTGGCCAGCGCCTCTTCCCGCAGGCCATAGGGCTTGAACTTTTGCAAGAAGACCTGATGGCTGGCGTGATACACCGGCTCCGAGCAGTTGATCACCGCGCGCAGGCTGGACAGGTCAATGCCGTCTAAATCGCGCTCGCGGATGCGCGTGGCGCAGAAGTTGTAGGCGAAGTTCGGCAACCAGGTGAGCGTGCCGCGATACTTTGCCACGGCCTGCATCAGTTTGACCGGCGCGCGCACCCAGTCGAGCGGCGACATCAGCACCAGCGGCACGCCCCGCAGCACCGGCAGCACGAACGACGCGATCAAGCCCATGTCGTGATACAGCGGCAGCCAGCTCACAATCACGTCGCGTTCATTCAGTCCGATGGCCGGGGCGTAGGCGTTGAGCTGATTGAACACGGCGCGATGCGACAGGGCGACGCCCTTTTGCAAGCCCGTGCTCCCCGACGAGTGCTGTAGCAACACCAGGTCACTGTCGCTGCGCTTCATTCCACCCAGCGAGGCAAAATCCGGAATGGCCGCAGTGACTTCGCCGACCACGATAGGCGCGACGCCGGCCGCGCCCGACGCCTCGATAGCCGATTCGACCTCGCGGGCGAAATCGGGATAGGTGACGATCGCGCGCGGCCGCGTAACGCGGATGAGGGAGGCAAGGTCCTTGCGATAGCGCTCCGGCAGCAGCTTCTCGGTCAGCGGTGGCAGGATCGCAGGGACTGCGCCGTGCAACACTGCGCCCCAGAACGCATACACCAATGGCTCGCCGTGCGGCAGAATGATCACGACCACATCGGACTGCCCGACGCCACGCTGAGCCAACACCTGGGCGAAGCCGGCCGCGCCGCACATCAGGTCGCGATAGGTGAGCGTCACATCATCGCGGCGGGCGAATTGCAAGTGAATGGCCGGCCGCTCCGGCGCGTCCGCATAAGCCCGCGCAAGGACTTGCGAGAAGTTCGTCATTGCCGTGACCGGATTAGGGCGACCAGTTGCTCGAGCGTGTCGAATGTGTCGGCGTTGAGTTCGCCGTCGTCAATCCGCACGCCGAATTTGTCCTCGACGAACAGGCCCAGGTCAACCAGGTGGAACGAGTCAATCAGGCCGCTGGAGATCAACGGCTCATCCGGCTTGATCGCGCGTTTCGGGTTCTTTAGGATGGCGCCGGCGATGTATTCCGCGATAGGCGCTGCAATCGAATCATCCATCATGTCACCATTATCTCCGGCCAACAATCACTGTGGCCAACGCCTCGGCCAGCATTCGCGATCCCGCCGGCGTGAGGTGCACCGCGCTGTTGGTGAATTCTTCTTGGGGCGCCAAGTCCCAGGCGTCGAAGTAGTCCACGCGGCGCAATTGCAGATGGTCGCGCAATAGCGCGCGGTACTGGTCATAGGCCCAACGCGGGTAGAAGAAGTTATAGCGCGCGTCGCTATTGCGCCCTGTGCTGACCAAGATCGGCTCGTTGACGACGAGCACACGCGCGCCGGCGTCGGCGGCCATGCGAATGCCGGCGTCCAGCACATCAAACGCCAGCGCATCCTTCGGCAGCGTCGGCGGCAGCAGGCCCTTGAACGACCGGTCGGCGTCCAGGTCGCGCTGCGCCGGCTCGTAAGTCTCCGGGATGTGCTGGTCAATGCGCGTCGCCGCCCACAGCGCGCCATAGGTCTGTAGGCGTAGCCAATCGGCGAGCGCGCGGCGTTGGCCGACAAGCGTCCGCTGAAGGAATGTGGGGGCAAGGAGGGCCGGATCGTCTGGGCGGCTGCGCAGACGATGCTCGGCGATCAGCACGCGCACCGCCTCGGCATTGTGCTGCACGATCGGATGCGCGAGTTGCTTATCGGCCGGGAAGGATTCGAGCGTGATCAGCCAGACCACAAGGTCGGGCTGGTATGCCACGGCGCGGCCGAGCACGAGCAGATCTTTGGTCAGCGACATGATCGGATAGCCGAGGTTGTAGGCGCGCACGATGCGCCCGTCGGCGGTCTTCAGGCGCATGGCGTTGAGCTGACCGGCCAAGGTGTCTTCGTTGCGCAACAGCCAGCCCCAGGTGGCCGAATCGCCGATGAGCAACACGCGGTATTCATCCATGCGCTTGGGCGCGCCCGCCAACTCGTGAGAGGCGAACATGGCGTTGAGGTCGAACAGGCTTAGGTTGTAAGCCCGCGCGGGATCGTCGCCGTAGGGCAGGCGCGCGCGCCCCGGCCACAGCGCGTTGTAGAGCGAGAGCCGCCCCAGGGCAGGCACGGGATCGGTCAGCGCAAAGACGAGGTTGAGCGCGCCGAACAGCGCCAGCGCCTTGACGACAATGCGAAAGGCGATGCGAGCGTCGAGCATCATAGGCCAAAGAGCTTGCGGAACACGCCGAGCGACAGCGCAGCGTCCGGCAACGCGAACCACACCCAACCCAGCGCCACGAAGTGAAAGGTGAGCAGCGCGCCCGCCGCGTTTGTTGCGCGCTGCAGGTGCGGTCGCTCCTGCAAGGAGGTCAATCGCGCCTTGGCGAAGTCGGCCCAGCGATTGTGTAGGAACAGCCCAGCGCCGTGCCACAGCCCCCACAGGGCGAAGTTCAACGTGACGCCGTGCCACACGCCGATGAGCAGCATGGTCGTCACCTGGCCGACGAATATGATCGCCGGCGTCGCCCACGCGCGCGTCCGCAGCGCGCGGGTGAGCGGGTTGAAGTAGTAGGCGCGAAACCACTGCGCCAGCGACATGTGCCAACTGTTCCAAAACTGGGTCAGGTTGGGCTTGAGATAGGGACGGTTGAAGTTCTCCGGCAGCCGGACGCCGAAGATGCGCGCGACGCCAATGGCGATGTCGGTATAGCCGCCGAAGTCAAAGTAGATGCGCCAGGCGTAGGCGTAGACGAGCAACCACATCCAGCCGGCGCCTTGCGCCTGCGTCGCATTGATCTCGTTGAGCGCCAGGAGTGCCAGCCAGTCGGCCAGGACGAACTTCTTGAACGCGCCGATGGCGATGCGCCGCGCGCCCTCGGTTGCGTCGGGCCAGTTGAAGGCGAACGGCGCGCGCAGGTCCTTGAGGAAGCGATCCGGCCGGTCAATCGGCCCGGCGATCAGCGCCGGCGCGAAGACGGCGTAGGTGACGAACTCGCGCAGCGACATAGCCGGCAGCCGGCCCGACGCGCGCTCGCGCAGCGCCGCGATCAACCGGAAGCAAATGTAAGAGAACCCCAGCCAACGCACGTCGAGCGCCGACGCCTGCGCCGCCGATTGACCTTGTGTGACGCGCAGGAGCGCAGCGAACGCCTGGGTGAGCGGCTCGTATTTCAGCGCGAACAACAGCGCCACCAGCGCGATGACCAGCGCCGTCGTCCACGCCGACCGTGGGCCGATGATGCGGCCGGCGGCGACGGCCAACAGCGCGGTGATCGCCAGCGCCGCCAGCACACTCAGCACCGCCGGCGGCGAGGTGCGCGTGATCAACGCGCTGAGCGGCTCGACGAAGCGCAAAGCAGCGATCCCCAGCGCAATGCCGCCGATGAGCGCCGCATCGGTCAACGTCGCCCGATCCGGCTGCCGGTGCGTCGCAAGGGCCGACGACGTCGCCGCCCAAACGATGACCGTCAGCGCGAGTGAAGCCGTCGGCAGCCAGAAATCCATCTGACGGATGGGCATGGCCGGTTGCAATGCGTAGAGCGCCAGGACGCTGGCCGCGAACAAGGCGAGATTGCGCGCCGGGGCCTGAGCGAGCGCCAAGCGACCCGCAGCCGCCGGCGGGGAGGTCTCGGTCGCAAGCATTCAGAAGCCCTGATAGATCCACTGAGGCGCGCTATCGGCGGAGGCGACGACCAGCGCGAGGATGAGCAAGCACAACAACAGCGCGATCAGGTTCTCGCGCGAGAAGACGCGGCGGCAAAACCGTTGCATCCGACAAATTCTACCCAGAGCCTACCCGCCCGCGCCCCCTTTCGCCTGCCCCGCTGATCCTTCCTGCGTCCACTCTCTCGCCGGCAATACACCCTAGCCTTGTGGCATGCGTGGAGATGCGCCTTGTCCAATCAGCCTCCCACCGGTCGTGCAACCGCCCGATAGCCGCGCAGCACTGGGAACCGCGCCGCCACCCACAATGTGAGCAGCACGGTAATGATGCCGCCGCTCACCACGCTGAAGGGCACGCCGAACGCGGCCGCAACCAGGCCGGCTTCCAACTCGCCGAGCTGCGGCCCGCCGATGAAGAAGACCATGTTCACGCCCACCATGCGGCCACGCAGCGCATCGGGCGTATGCATCTGGCGGATGATGTTGCGGATGACCGTCGAGACAGTATCGGCCGCGCCGGTCAGGGCGAAGCAGAAATAGGACAGCGCAAAGTTCGTCGCAATGCCAAAGAGCGCGGTAGCTGCGCCGAAGACCAGCACACTGCCGATCAGCACTGCGCCCTGGCGTTGGATCTCCCGGCGCAGCGAGGTGACCACGCCGGCAATTACCGATCCCAGTGCCGAGGCGGTGGAGAGCAAACCATACCCCGCGGCATCGGTGCGCAGGATCTCTGCGGCGATGATCGGCAGCATGGTGCGCGCCGACGAAAAGAACGTGGCAAAGAAGTCCAGCAGCATGGTGCTGGCGATCATCGGCGAGCGGAACACGAAGCGCAGTCCCTCGCCGATGGCGCGCAGGCTGACGGCGTTGCTGCGCGCATGGCGCGCATCGTCGCGATACCTCATCATCAGCAGCGCGACGATGACGCACAGGAACGAGAGGGCGTTCAGCGCATAGATCACGCCCACGTTTGCCACGCCGATCAGCGCACCGGCAATGGCCGGGCCGGCGATGCTGGCGATCTGCATACCCAGCGTGTTCAGGCTCACAGCGTTGGTGAAGTGTTCGCGCGGGACGATGTTCGGCAAGAGCGCCTGGCGCGCGGGGTTGCCAAACGCCGTCGCCGCCGCGATGCCCGCCGTGGCGAGGTAGATCGGCCACACAGCCGTATTGCCGCACAGCGCCAGCACAGCCAATGCAGCGGCGAACAATAGTGAAACGACCGACGCCCACAGCATCAACCCCTGTCGGTCGCGCGCATCGGCCAACGCGCCGCCGACCAATGCAAACGCGATGATCGGCAACACACGCACCAAGCCGAGCGCGCCCAAGCCAAGCGCATCGGCGGCCAGCGTGACCGACGCGCCAGATACCTCCCAGGTGATCGTCCGGCCGCGCAACAAGGCGAAGATGTCCCAGTTGACCGCCGTCAGTTGCATCTGCGAACCGACGAACGAGGCGAATTGGCCAAGCCAGAGCAAACGAAAATCGCGATGTTGGAGCGCAGGCAGGCGCTGAAGCACAACACCGCAATTGTAGACGTCGGCAAGCTGTTTTCCTGCTATCATCGGTCTTGCTATGCTGGAAGTGCTCACCTCACTGAAAGACAGGCTGGCCGATGCCCAGGCGCGCATCGCCGACCTGCGGGAGCGTCTTTGACATCGCCGCGAAAGAGCGGCGCATTCGCGAGATTGAGACGCTGACATCGGACGCAAACTTCTGGAATGACCCCGTCCGCGCGCAGGCATTGATGCGCGAGATGGCGACGCTCAAAGCGAGCGTGGACGCTCACGAACAGCTCTTGCAACGCGCTTCGGACGCGGCGGTGATGATCGAGCTGGCCGATGAGAGCGATGACGAAGCGGCGGCGCGCGACGCGGAGGGCGAAGTCCGCGCACTAGAGGCAGCGCTCGAGCGCGCCGAGCGCGCGTTGATGTTCTCCGGCAAATACGACCACGCCGACGCGATCCTCACGATTCAGCCGGGCGCCGGCGGCGTGGATGCGCAGGACTGGGCCGAGATGCTGTATCACATGTACCTGCGCTGGGCCGAACGACACGGTTTCAAGGCGAGCGAAATTGACTACACCCCCGCAGAAGTGGCCGGCATCAAGAACGTCACGCTGCAAATCTCCGGCGACCGCGCCTATGGCTACTTGCGCAGCGAGCGCGGTGTGCACCGCCTGGTGCGCCTATCGCCGTTCAACGCCGGTAACACCCGCGAGACGTCGTTCGCCCGCGTGGACGTGTATCCCGACATCCAGGACGGCGACATCCACATCGAGATCAACCCGAACGACCTGGAGATAGACACCTACCGCTCGCAAGGCGCCGGAGGGCAGAACGTCCAGAAAAACGAGAGCGCCGTGCGCATCAAGCACATCCCAACCGGCATCGTCGTCACCTGCCAGGATCAACGCAGCCAGACGCAAAACCGCGAGCGCGCCATGCACATTTTGAAGGTGCGGTTACAGGAGCTGGAGGAGCGCCGGCGCGAGGCCGAGTTGCGCCAGTTGCGCGGCGAGCACGTGGACGCCGAGTTCGGCAACCAGATTCGCAACTACGTACTGCATCCCTACCGGCTTGTGAAGGACACGCGCACCGGCTACGAAACCAGTCAGACCGACGAAGTGCTGGACGGCGACTTGGATGCCTTCATGGAAGCCTATTTGAAATCGAGGATCGAGGGTTGAGAGTTGAGGACGAAGCGAGCACAGGCTTCCCTCCTCGATTTTCGATTCCGGGTACACCATTCATGAAACTGCTGGCCGTCAGCGATGAGGTCGTCGCATGGATCCACAGCCCACAACTTGCGGAGCGCTGCCGAGATGTGGACATCGTGCTGAGCTGCGGCGACTTGCCCAACGACTATCTCGAGTACATCGCGACGATGCTCGGCAAGCCCTGCTTCTATGTGCATGGCAACCACGACCGCGAAGACCGGCGCGGGCTGGAGGGATGGATTAACCTCGACCTGCAGCGCTACCGGCTGGGCGCGCTGCGGCTGGCGGGCCTAGAAGGCAGCCCGCGCTACAAACCCGGCGCGCCCTTCCAATACACGCAGAGCGACCAGTGGCTCCGCGCATTCTGGTTGGCGCGCAAGATGGCGCAGGGGCTGGCGCGTTGGGGTCGCGGCGCGGATATCGTGATTAGCCACGCGCCGCTGCGCGGCATCCACGACGGGAGCGATCCGGCGCACATCGGCTTCGACGCGTTCAACTGGCTGGTCAAGGCGTTCAAGCCGCGCCTGTGGCTGCACGGCCACCAACACCGCAACTATGCGCCGATGCAGGCGCGCGAAACCCGGCTCGACCAGACGCTCATCGTGAACGTGCATCCCTATCGCATCCTCGAATTTCCGGACCGGCCATGACCCAAATCCCGCACACGTTCTCCAGGCGCATCACGCGCCGCATCAGCCTCGACTATCTGCTGCACCTGCCACCCGGTTATTCGCGCCGAGGCAGGTTCCCGCTCATTCTCTTCCTGCATGGCTCAGGCGAGCGCGGTTCGAACGTCGAGGTCGTGAAGCGACACGGCATCCCCAAGGCAGTTGTGCAGTGGACCGACTTTCCCTTCATCACCGTCTCCCCCCAATGTCCCGAACACACGACCTGGATCATGCAGGCTGACGCGTTGTTGCTGCTCCTGGACGACGTGATGCGCCGCTACGCAGTAGACCCGGCGCGGGTATACCTCACCGGCCTGAGCATGGGCGGCTACGGCGCCTGGTATCTGGGCAGCGAGCACCCCGAACGATTCGCCGCAGTTGTCCCGGTCTGCGGCGGGTTCAACGGGTTGTTGGGCTATCCGGAGCGCGTATGCGGCTTGCGTTATACGCCGGTATGGGCATTCCACGGCGCAAAAGACAAGATCGTGTCGCCGAGCGAGTCGCGCATCCTGGTGCGCAAGCTGCGCAGTTGCGGCGGAAGCGTCCGGCTGACGATCTACCCTGATGCCGGACACGACTGTTGGACGCGTACCTACGCCAACCCCAGGCTCTACGCGTGGCTTGCACAGCAGCGGCGCTGATGCTTCACCGGCCCTGCTGCCTGGAGGCCAGCGCTTGCGCGGCTTTGGCGTAATCCCCGCGCGTGCGCGTCTCGGCGATCAACGCGCCGGCAAACCACATCGTGTTGACGGCGAGCAGTGCAATCCCGCCCGGCGCGCCGCCGATGGCGCACCAGGTCGCCGCTAGCGTACACAAGAACGCCGAGCTGGTCATGCCGGCGCCGAACATTATCGCTTGTGCGATCGGTGAAGCGGCTCGCAGAGATGCTCTGTCCACGTGCGCGGCAAAGAACGGCAAGCGCACGAAGAGTTGGCGCATGCCAGGCGGGTAGGCCGTGGCGTGCGTCGTTCCGCCGATCGAATAGTGTGTAAAGCGAATGCCGACCAAGCGCCCTACCAGCCAATGTGCCGCTGCATGTACGCTGAAGTAGATCAGCAGATAGCCGGCGATCATGCCAGCAATGCGGAACTCGATCGCAACGCCGCTCATGCTCAATGCAAGCGCCGCGACGCCGCCGGCCAGCATCACGCCCTGGACGGCGTTGCCGGCGGTGATGCTCAGCCGTGCGCGTTCAACCCGTCGCGCCATCGCCAGCCTGGCGGTACTGCGCCGGCACCAATTGCATCGCCAGCCAACGCTTGAGCGGTGTGTAATGCTTGCGATAGTAGCGCTGCCGGCTGCGCCACTTCAGCTGCTCAGCACGTTCGCTGACCTGCCCGCTGCTTGCTCCACCGTAGTGCGTAACAACCGCCTGCGGCACACACCAGATCTCCCAGCTGGCTTTGTGCATGCGCATCGCCCAATCCACCTCCTCGGCGTACATCTCGAGGCCTTCATCGAGCAGGCCGACCTGCCGGATGGTTTCGCCACGCGCGAACATTGCTGCACCAAGTGGGTGGCCAACCCGGAAGGGCGGTCCATCGTATTGCGCCGCGTTGTAGCGGCCATCCAGCCGGGTGTTGCGGAACCGCCACAAGACCGGTTGCGTTTCGAGCGCAAGCTGCACCAAACCTGGCAATGCGAACGCGCCGTGTTGCAGGCTGCCATCCGGGTTGAGCAGCTTCGGCCCGCACAACCCGCAGCGCGGATGCGCCCGCATGAACCCCAGCAATGCCCGGGCTGCGCCGGGATGCACGACCGTGTCGGGGTTCAACAGCCAGGCGAATTGCGCATCGGGACTTGCTTGATCACTGCTCGCCCCTGGCTGGTAGACGCTCCGCAAGGCGAGGTTATTGCCCTTGACGTAGCCGATGTTCTCGTCACAGGCAATCAGTTCGACCGATGGGAACTCGGCGCGCACCATCGCCGGCGTGCTGTCGGTTGAGGCACTATCCACGACGAGGATGCGGCGCGGAATGCCAGAGGCGTCAAGGTCCGCAATTAGCGAGGCAAGGCACGCGCGCAACAAGTCGCGCACGTTCCACGAGACGATGACGACGGCCAACATGATCACTCGTCTTCAGCGTCACGGCTCGACCAGCGTGACGAGAATTGGCGTGACCCGGCTGTTGATGGGCGCGATCTCAACTTGTTCTTGGATCAACGCGCCCCAGATGCGAAATGGGTTGCGCACCGGCACGCGGTTGAGCACGATGCACCCCCGCACGACGACCTGCCGGCCGGGCGGGAGGTAATACAACTTCACACCGTCGCGCGCGACGACCTCCAGCTCATCCAGCATGCCCACGCCCCAGCGCCAAGGATGGTCTTCGCCAGTGTTGGTCTCGAAATCTACGCCCACGCGCCATACGCCTGGCTCCTCGGGGAAGCCCTTGGTGTAGCGATTGGTCTCCATGGTGTAGCAGTCGTTTGGATCGAATGGGCCGGCGGTGCGGATGGGCGTGCTGCTGACGTTGCGAATGGTGGTAGTGAAGTAGAGCGTGTCGCCCAACTTCATCGTCAATTCCGGCGTCGCGCCTACGCCCGACCACTGGATGCCGTTGCCGTTGGGCTGTAACACGATCTCGGCCATCGGCCGGCCGCTGTCGGCGATCGTCAGCGGCGCTGTGACGACATCGCGCTGGCCGATGAGGTCCTCGGCTTCGGCGACGATGACATATTGCCCATCGGGCGGCGGGTCGGCGCCCAGGTCTATGCCGCCGTCGTAGTCATAGAAGTAACGCCCGGCAGGCAACACCTCGTCCACTGGCAACCGCTGCAGCAGTCCCTCCTGGCGCGGCACGTCGTAGCGGAAGTTGTCCGGGCCGATCACATACACGCGCAGCTTGGCCGGCTGGGTAATGAACACGTTGATATACACATGGTCGTCTATCGCATCGCGGTTCGGCGTGATGACGTTCGTCGAGACGGTGAATTCCTCGATTTTGGGAAAGGGCAAGTCGGCCCCTGTGATCGTGAGCGTGCCGGTATGCGTCGCCGTCCGGCCGTCGAGCGCCGTCGCCTCCAGCGTCCAGATATATTCGCCGTCGGGCAGCAGGCGGCCATCCTCGACGATGCCGTTGAACAGATATTCGTATGGGCGAGGGATAGCCGGCCGCTCCACATCACGCCGAATGTCATAGCGCCGCCCCTGGCGATCGGTCAGATAGATCGAAATTCGCGCCGGGGCATTGACCCGATAGCTGATCCGGGCCAGGTCATCCTTACCGTCCGCATTCGGGCTGATCACGCTCGGCGCAACCAGCACCTCACTCACCGGCTGAGAATTGAAAGCGCAGGCCGCAAGCATGCCCATGAGCGCAAACAGCGCCCATACGCGTCGCATCATCGTTGCCAGTATAACAGTCACCCTTGCACGATTGGCCATCCGTCGTGCGGTGGTTGCGCGACGTTGCGACAATTCATTAGGGGGAACCCGTAGACATGTCGCGCAAGAGGGTCTTTCAAGCAATTGCAATCACGGTGCTCACTACGGCGCTGCTATTTACCGCTTGCGGCGCAGCCGGACCGCTTTACACCCACACAACGATCAGCGTGCACTACGTCCACGCGCGATGAAGTGAATGTCCCTGCGCAGAACATCCGTGCTACACTGCGGCCATGCCGAAGACAGCCGCACCCAAGCTGAAGACGCAATATGTGTGCACGAACTGCGGCAGCGTGTACGCACGCTGGTCGGGCAAGTGCCCGGAATGCGGCGAGTGGAATACGCTGATCGAGGAAGTGGTCGAAGAACGGTCGGCGGCTGCAGGCCGGCGTGTCCCCGCGCTTGGCGCTAGGCCGCAGAAACTGGCCGACGTGCGCGCCGATGCCATCCAACGGCTGCCGTTGCCCATCGGCGAATTCAGCCGCGTGCTGGGCGGCGGCATTGTGCCCGGCTCCCTCGTGTTGATCGGCGGCGACCCGGGCATCGGCAAAAGTACGCTGCTGCTGCAAAGCGCAGTGCTCGTCGCCAGGCACGTCGGCCCGACTTTGTATGTCAGCGGTGAAGAGAGCGCCCAACAAATCAAGATGCGTGCCGAGCGGTTGGGCGTGGGCGATAGTGAACTCTATCTACTCACCGAGACCAACCTCGATGCGGTTGTGCACGCGATCGAGATCATGAAGCCAAAGTTGTGCATCGTGGATTCGATTCAGACGATGTATGTGGATGGCCTGCAATCCTCACCCGGCACGGTCACCCAGGTGCGCGAGAGCGCACAGCGACTGCAAGCGATCGCCAAAGCCAGCGACGTGGCCGTCTTCATCGTCGGTCATGTGACCAAGGAGGGCAACATCGCCGGGCCGAAGGTGCTCGAGCACATCGTGGACACGGTGCTGCAATTGGAGGGCGACCGCTTTCAATCGTTCCGCGTGCTGCGCAGCATGAAAAACCGCTTCGGCGCAACCAGTGAGGTGGGCGTGTTCGAGATGGCTGGCGACGGCATGCGCGAAGTACTCAACCCCAGCGAGGCCTTCCTGGCCGAACGGATGCGGCACGCGCCCGGTAGCACAGTAGCTGTCACGATGGAAGGTACTCGCCCGCTGCTGGTGGAAGTCCAGGCGTTGACCAGCGCCACCCAGAACCCTATGCCGCGCCGCACTGCCAACGGCTTCGACTACAACAGGCTCTTCCTGCTGATCGCCGTGTTAGGCAAGCGTATCGGCATTCGCCTATACGACCAGGATGTATTCGTAAACGTGGTGGGCGGGCTAACGATTGACGAGCCGGCCGCCGATCTGGCTGCCGCGGTCGCCATTGCCAGCGCGCACAAAGGCACACCGGTGTCGGCCGACATCGCGGTGGTCGGCGAGGTGGGGTTGAGCGGCGAAATTCGCAGCGTCGGCCAGCTCAACCAACGGCTGAACGAAGCTGCCAGGCTCGGCTTCACGCGCTGCATCCTACCCAAAACCGCGCGCAAAGTGGAGCATCCACCGGAGGGGCTACAGTTGTTGCCAGTGCGCAGCCTGGGCGAAGCGCTGGATGTGGCGCTGAGCGCGTGAGCTTTCGGCCAGTGTGCAGCCTCGGAGCGCTCGACCGACTCTCCTGTGGGCGCGCAGTGCGTTCGCGCCTACCACTCGGATGAATTTGCGCAAAGCAACCACGCCATGAAATTGCTCAACAAGATCCTCGTCACCGGCGGCGCCGGCTATATCGGCAGCATCGCCACGCAAGAACTCATCAATGCCGGCTACGACGTCATCGTATTCGACAACCTGTACCAAGGTCACGCCGAAGCCGTCCACCCCAAAGCCACATTCGTGCAGGGCGACCTGGCCGACAAAGCCGCCGTCAAGGCGTTGTTCGACAACCACCCCGGCATTGACGGCATCATGCACTTTGCATCGTATACGTTGGTGGGTGAGAGCATGGAGAAGCCGCTGATGTATCTGCGCGACAACTTGGTCAACGCCGCTAATCTACTGGAAGAGGCGATCGCGCATGACGTGAAGCGCTTCATCCTCTCATCCACGGCCAACCTGTTCGACCTGCCGCCGGATAAGAAGTTCGACGCAATAGACGAGCACTTCCCCATCATCCCCGGCTCACCTTATGGCGAGAGCAAGTTCTTCATCGAGCGCATGCTGTACTGGTTCAACCGCATCTACGGGTTGAAATATGCCTGCCTGCGCTACTTCAACGCTTGCGGCGACTCGCCCGATCGCGGCGAGGATCACAACCCCGAGACACATCTCATCCCGCTCGTGCTGCAGGTGGCGCTGGGCCAGCGTCCGCACGTCACTATCTTCGGCGACGACTACCCGACCAGAGACGGCACATGCGTGCGCGATTACATCCACGTGATTGACCTGGCCCACGCGCATATTCTGGCGATGGAGGCACTCGACCGGCTGGGGACGCGCAAGTACAACCTGGGCAACGGCAAAGGCTACACAGTCAAGGAAGTGATCGAGACGGCGCGCAAAGTCACCGGTCACCCGATCCCGGCGGTCGTCGGCCCACGCCGGCCGGGCGACCCGGCCGTGCTCATCGCCTCGTCGGAGACCATCCAGCGCGAACTCGGCTGGGAGCCGAAGTACGCCAGCCTAGAGGCGATCATCCACAGCGCATGGGAGTGGCACCGGACGCACCCGCACGGCTACAAGCGCTTGTAGCCAGCTCAGCGGGCTCAATCAGCCAGCAGGCGCATCAGTAGCCGGTCATCTCCACATATCCCACGCCGGCAACCGGCCCGGCGGCTGAAACGCCCTCGAACGTCACGGCGCCTTCCCAGTAACGCTGCGTCAGGCGCATCTCCTGATCCAGGATGCGCGCGACGATCTCGATATCCAGGCCATAGCGCGGCGACGCCAGCCGCCATCGCACCGGATATGTCGCGCCGGTCTGCCGGCTGGTCCAGCGATCGAGCACGGTGATCGTCACCTCATCCTGGCGAACGAGTTCCGTGCGTCCATCGGCACCCACATACGTGCCTTTGGCAAAGGTGATGTCACCAGTCTCCTTTTGGCGCAGCTTGAAGAACATGATCTCGCGCCCGTCGTCGAATTGCAGGGAGAACCAGTCCCAGCCTTCGGTATCCTCATCGAGGGCGCTGGTGCTCCACTCGCGGTCGAGCCAGCTATTACCGGTCGCCTCGAATGTTCCGCGCGGCGTGGTTACTTTGCCCGCTGTCGCCATGCGCGTCATCGAGTAGTAATACGAGGCGTTCCCCGGGTTGGGCGACTTCTGGCTGAGGCCGCGATCGCCATGAAAGACGAACGGCTTGGTGCTTGTTAGGGTAAGATCAATGGCGTAGCCATCCTGCGCGGCAACCAGTCGAACCCGAGCCGCGTCGCCATCGTCATGCGCAGCGGTTGCCGACCAATCTTCGACGAACACGCGAAACGGGCTGGCCTGCGCGCCGGCCAGGCCGGCGGTGCCCCGGCTATACTTCTCGAACGAGACATGCGCGTTCGCTGCGCTGTCGGTGATGGCAAAGTGTGCGAAGTACACCTGATCGAAAGCGAAGGCTGAATCACGATCGGCGAGCATCGCTTGCTCATCGGGTGGGACGAGCGCGCGGCGAAAGAACGTGAGCTGGTAACCGAAGTGGCGCCCCGAAGCGTCGAATAGGTTGCCGGTGTAATACCACCATTCCGTCTGATAGGCGTCGTGCGGGCCATGATCGCACGGGAAGTCGAACGCACGCGGTTCTCGCGCATGCGCGAAGCGGTCCGACATCGCATCGCGTTGCAGGCCGGCGACGGTCGCCCGCGCCTGCTCGCCACTACCCTCGGGCGCGCTAAAAGCAGCCCAGCCCAGCGCCGTCAACCCCAATAACGCCGCCATACTCACGCCAATCTGTAAGCCTCTGTTCACAACCCACCTCTATGATTGATTCGATGCGAACGATTCTAGCTACCGCGCCTGTGAATCGGCTGAGCGACGCAGCGATCCGCGTTCGAGACGCAACGCTGGGTTGGGCGCTCGGCAAACCCGATGACACGGTTCGCGCGACGCGTACCGGCGCAGTCACATCGGACATTGCCGCCGAATTGCGCGGGACGATGAACCGGCTGAAAGCGCATGCAATCAGCCAGGACGGAATGCGGGTGAACTATGCCGACGCGCGGCGCAGCCGCGACTATGCATACTACCGCGAGCAGCTCTTGCCACAACTGGCCGCCTTCGACCCGGCAGTGCTACGCACGCGCGCAGAACGCGTGGCGTTCTGGATCAACCTTTACAACGCAGTCGTCATTGACGCCGTGATCACCGCCGGCGTGACGCGCAGCGTCACCGAAGGCAGCCTGGGCGGGCTGCGGTTCTTCCGGCGCGCCGGCTGCGTTGTGAACGGCCAACGCCTGAGCTGCGATGACATCGAGCATGGCATCCTGCGCGCCAATCGCGGCCATCCGTTCATTCCGGGCCACCAATTTACCTCGAACGACCCACGGCGAGCCTGGGTAATCGAACCACCCGACCCGCGCATCCACTTCGCGCTGAACTGCGCCAGCCGCGCCTGCCCGCCCATCGGCGTCTACGACGCCGGTCGGCTGAACGAGCAGCTCTGGCAGGCAGCGTGCAGCTTCGTGGATCAAAGCACACGCCGCGCCGGCGAGGTGCTAGAGGTATCGGCGTTATTCCGCTGGTACGCGGGGGATTTCGGCGGGCGCGCCGGCGTGATCCACTTCCTATGCGCGCATCTGCCTCACGACAACCGACGCGCCGTGATCGAACGATGCGACACGAGAACGCGGCTGCGCTACGCAGACTACGACTGGGGGTTGAATGCATGATCGTCGTGCGATCACGTGGTCAATTCGTCAGTGTGATACATTCTCTGCATGCACAAGCTCCTTGACATCGAGTTCCTCGCGCGCGCGCCGGAGATCGAAGCCGAATTCGATGTGTCGCCCGACGGCAACCGCGTTGTTTTCACCGACAACCGAACCGGTCGCTTCGAGGTGTATCTGCTTGACCTGGAGACGCGGGCCATCCGGCAACTGACCGATCATGGACGAGGCGCGACCTGCCCGCGCTTCTCGCCCGATGGACAGCACGTGATTTATGCGCAGGATCACGACGGCGATGAGCGCTGGGATTTTTACCTGATCCACCTGGCCACCGGACGCTCGCGCTGCTTGCTCGAACAACGAGTCGCTAGCTATCCGGCAACAAGCTGGTCGCCAGACGGCCGGTCGCTGCTCATCACATCGGCCCGCGACAGGCGATTCACCCTGCACAGCTACGACCTGGAGACCGGCGCGCTGATGCCGCTCACCCGCCACGCATTCAACGACGAGCATGGCGTTTACTCGCCCGACGAACGCCAGATTGCGTTCGACACACATACCGTCGGACAGGATCGCGGCGTCTTTGTGATCGCACCCGACGGCTCCGGGCTTCGTGCCTTGCCGCTGCCTGACGCCGCCGACCCACAATGGTCGCCCGATGGCAGATTCCTGCTGTTCCACTCGATGCGCGAGAGCGAAGACGTCGGCTTGTTCGAGCTTAGCACCGGCCAGGTGCGCTGGCTGGCCGAGAGTTGCTGGGATGAATGGGGGGCCGCCTGGTCTCCGGATGGCCAGCACGCGCTTTACCTCGAAAACGAGGATGGCGCGCACAGCGTATGCGTGATTCATGTCGCCAGTGGAGAACAGATAGCGCGCATCGCGCCGGAGGACGGCGTGATCGAGCGCGCGCGGTTCGCGCGCGGCGGCCGGTCGGTCGTGTTCGAATTCAGCAACCACCGCATACCCCACAGCCTGTGGGAATATCGCCTCGATGCGCGCACCTGCGACCAGCTTACCCTGCCGCTGAAGGACACACTGAATGCGCCGTTTATCGCCCCCTACTACGTGCGCTATGAGAGCGCCGACGGGCTGATCGTGCCGGCCATCGTCTATCCTGCGCGACAGGCCGGCCGCGACGCCGGCGCAATCCTGCTGATTCACGGCGGGCCAACCTGGGCCTATCACAACTTCTGGCATCCGGCAGCGCAACACTTCGCTCAAATGGGCTACACCGTGATTGGGCCAAACTATCGCGGCAGCACCAGCTACGGCCGCGCATACCAAAATGCCAACCGTTACGACATCGGCCGCGGCGACGTGCTGGATTGCATCGCCGGTGTAGAGTGGCTGTTGCGGGAGGGCATGGCCGGCCACGGCAAGATCGGTGTGACCGGCGCCAGCCAGGGCGGCTACATGACGATGATGTGCCTCGCCAAATATCCGGACTATTGGGCTGCAGGGTCGTCGCTCATCGGTTTCTTCAACTACTTCACCGAATTCGAGACGGAGCGTGAGGATTTGCGCTACTGGGACCTGCAGAACATGGGCAATCCGGCAAAGCCGGAGGACGCTGCGCGCTACCGCGACCGCTCGCCGATCTTCTTCATAGATCGTGTCACGGCACCGGTGCAACTCATCGCCGGCCGCACCGATCCACGCTGCCCGGCCGCTGAGACCGAGCAAGTGCATCACGCACTTCGCGCGCGCGGCATCCCGGTGGAGATGATCCTCTACGAAGATGAAGGCCACGGGTTCAGCAAGGTGGAGAACCGCGTAGATGCCTATCGCCGCCGGGCAGCGTTCTTCGCCCGGCATCTCGGTTGAAGCCGCGCACATGACCACGACACAACCTTCCTCTCCCCGAGTGATTTTGAACTGCGATTGCGGCGAAGGGATGGCCGACGACGCCGTGATCCTCTCACACGTCACCGCAGCCAACATCGCTTGTGGTGGGCACGCCGGCGACGCCGATTCGATGCGTACTGCGCTGCGCTTGTGCAAGCAGCTCGGCGTGAGCGCCGGCGCGCATCCCTCATATCCGGATCACGCCCACTTCGGGCGGCGCGTGCTGCCAATGACACCCGCCGAGATTGCCGCCTCCGTCCGCGAACAGATGCAGGCGCTATCCGCCATTGCATCCGAGGAGGGCATGCTGCTTACGCACGTTAAGCCTCACGGCGCGCTCTACAACCAGGCCGCAGCACACCGCGAGATTGCCGATGCGATCGCACGCGCCATCGTCGAGTGTGACCCAGGTTTGGCGCTGATCGGCTTGACGGGATCGGCGCTCATCGAGGCCGGCGAAGCAGCCGGGCTATATGTGTTGCGCGAAGCATTTGCCGACCGTGCCTACGAGCACGACGGCTCGCTGCGCGCCCGCGACTTGCCCGACGCGCTCATCGAGGACAACACGCGCTGCCTGGCGCAGGCCGAAGACATTGTCCTACGCGGGCTGGTGATGGCATATGACGGCGCACTCATCGCGCTGCGCGCCGACACGATCTGCATCCACAGCGACACACCGGGCGCAGCCGAGCGCGCGGCTTTCCTGCGGCGTGGGCTGCTACAAGCCGGCGTCGAGTTGGTCGCCGTGCGATGACGCCCTGGCGCATCCACCCGATGGGTGAGGCGGCGTTGCTGATCGAGTGCACGTTGGATGACGTCGCCAGCGCCAACGCACACGCGCTGGCACTGGCCAAAGCTTTACCCGCGGAATTGCACCCACTGCCGGCTATTCGGTCGGTGTTGGTTCGTTTCGACCCCCTGCGCCATGCACAGGACGACGTGCAAGCCCGCATACGAGGCGCACTCACTGAAGCTTCGCCGAACGCGCTCCCTTTGGGGCAGCAGGTGACCATACCCGTGCGCTATGGCGGCGGAGAGGGCCCCGACCTGGAAGACGCCGCGCGCCGGCTTGGCCTCGCGCCGGATGAACTGATCGCGCAACACACGGCACGGCCGTGGCGCGTGTTGATGATCGGCTTCGCGCCGGGTTTCCCCTACATCGGCCCACTGCCGGCATCGCTGACGCTGCCGCGGCGCGCCACGCCGCGCGCCATCGTGCCGGCCGGTTCGGTTGCCATCGCCGCCGGCATGACCGGCATCTATCCGTCGCAATTGCCAGGCGGCTGGCACCTCATTGGTCGAACCGAAGTCATGCTCTTCGATCCCGCATGTGAACCGCCGGCATTCCTGCAACCCGGTGACTATGTGCAGTTTGTGGCGATCACCTAGTGACCCGACGCCCTGATCGGCCTGCCGACCGGGGATGAGAAGAAAGGAGCAGGCGTGTTGTGTGTTATCGCTTCGGGCGCGCTGTGCACCGTACAAGACCTGGGACGCTCGGGACATCAACGCTTCGGTGTGCCGATCGGCGGCGCGATGGATCGCGTCGCTTGCGTCATTGCCAACCGGCTGGCTGGCAATCCGCCAACTACCGCCTGCCTGGAGATCACCGCCGGCGGCGCTGCCTTCGAGGTCATGGCGCCGTGCGTGATCGCCGTGACCGGCGGGGACCTCGGCGCGACGCTCAATGACCGGCCGCTGCCGACCTGGACGAGCACGCTCGTCCGGCCAGGCCAGCACATCGCCTTCGAAGGGCGCCGTCAAGGCGCGCGCGCCTATCTTGCGCTGGCCGGCGGTGTGGATGCGCCGCTCGCGCTTGGCTCGCGCAGCACCTATCTGCCCGGCCGGTTCGGCGGCCTGGGCGGACGGGCGCTGCAAATGGGCGACGTGATCCGACCGGCGTCATCGGCGTTCGACCTGGCGCGTCTTGCCGGACGCATCTGGCCTGCGCCTGTGGACTACGCGCCGCTCATCCGCATCCTGCCCTTTCACACCTCGCCTGGCCAGCCTGACCCGACTGACCCCACCACACTGAACGACCTGACTGCCCGACCCTGGCGCGTCGGCGCAACGTCGAATCGGATCGGCCTGCGGCTGGAGGGTGCTGGGCTGCGCAGCGAGCAAGCCGGCGACCTGCCGTCGTTCGGCGTCTTCCCCGGTGTCATCCAGCTCCCACCCGACGGGCGCCCCATTCTGCTCATGGCCGATGCCCAACCCACCGGTGGCTATCCGGTGATTGCTGTGGCGATTCAGGCCGACCTGCATCGCGCAGCACAGCTCATGCCCGGCGACGATGTACGCTTCACCTGGACGACGCACGAAGCAGCGATCGCTGCCTGGCGCACACTGAACGCCCTGCTCGATTCGCCGATTGATGTGGATGAGGGCATCGCGCTGGCCGCCGCCGCGCAAGGCTGATACCATCGCGCGCATGGAGAACACACGACTGCTCCGAGGACACGCGGCGCTCGTCACCGGCGCCGGGCGCGGGATCGGCCGCGCCATCGCGCTGATGCTGGCGCGCGAAGGCTGCGACGTCGGGCTGATCGCACGGGATGCCCAAGCACTGCGCCAGACGCAGGCCGAGTGCGAAGCATACGGGGCGCGCGCATTGCCTTTGGCAATGGACTTGAGCGAGACGGCATCGCTCCCTTTGGCCGTCAAGGCGTGTGACGAGGCGTTCGGCGGGCTGAACGTGCTGGTCAACAACGCCGGCATCCATCAATTCGCCTCGGCCACGGAGGCCGACTTGAAGGTGTGGGATCGGATGCTGGACGTCAACCTGCGCGCAGCGATGCATGCGACGCGGCTAGCACTGCCACGCATCATCGCTGGCGCGCAGGCCGGTCGGCGCGGCGCGGTTATCTTCATCTCGTCGCTGGGCGGCAAATTCACCGCGCCGACCAACGCCGGCTACGCTGCGGCCAAACACGCGCTGACCGGATTCGGCGGCAGCGTGTTCGAAGACGTGCGCGACTTCGGCGTGAAAGTGTGCGTGATCTATCCCGGGTGGACGAATACCGGCCTGCTCGCCGACTGGTTGCGACCCAACGAGGTGATCCAGCCAGAGGATATCGCCGAGGCAGTGCGCTTCGTCATCACCTCGGCGCCCACCGTCTGCCCCACCGAGATCGTGCTACAAACGCAGTCGTCGCGGGCGGCACGCCTTCTCTCGACAACTTGAACAATCCATCGCAAAATTCGGCGCATTCGAAACACCTCGCCGAGGTGAAGCGCCCTGAGCACGTTCATCATCGCCAACCCGGCTTCCGGCAACGGTGCTACCGGCCTGCGCTGGAGCGGCGTCGCCGCCCGGTTGCGCGCCGAAGGGATTCGGTTCGACGCGCAGCTCACCGAAGCACCTGGGCACGCCGTTGACTTGGCGCGCGAGGCAGCGCAGCAGGGCTACACGCGAGTGATCTGTGTAGGCGGCGACGGCACGTTGAACGAGATCGTCAACGGTCTGATGCAGGTCGAGGTCGAACGGCGCCCCGCGCTAGGTCTGATCCCCAGCGGCACCGGCACCGACTTCGCGCGCGGGCTGGGCTGGCCGAAAGCATTGGACGGCGTCATTGAGGCTATCCGACGCGGCACCGAGCGGCGCATTGATGTTGGCATGACCTCGT
The DNA here is from genome assembly GCA_937959265.1 of uncultured Anaerolineae bacterium. Lineage (GTDB taxonomy): Bacteria > Chloroflexota > Anaerolineae > J036 > Brachytrichaceae > JAAFGM01. The sequence goes on from CALGMA010000044.1 coordinate 51,955, forward strand.
TCTACCGCGCTGGTCAGGCGCGGGCGCGCTACTTCATCAACGTGGCAGGCGCCGGCTTCGACGGAGATGTGTCCGACGTGGTCAACCGCGAGGGCAAGCACGGCGGCTCGTTGGCTTACTTTCTCACCGTCTTTCGCGTGCTGGCCGGCTATGAGCACAAGCACGCACGCGTGACACTGACTGCACCGGACGGCAGCGAACACGTCCTGCAAGGACACTATAACCTGATCGCCGTGGGCAACGGCCAATACTTCGGCGGCGGCATGCGCATCAGCCCCAACAGCGATACATGCGACGGCTGCTTCGAAGCCATCGTGATCGAGGCAATGAGCCGCGCCGAGTTCGTGCTGAACTTTCCGAAGGTCTATCGCGGCACACATCTCTCACACCCGAAAGTGAGCGAATATCGCGTGGTCGCCATTCGCATCGAGTTAGTCAACACCAGCCAGCGCATGTTCGTGGAGGCCGAAGGTGAATTGTTCGGCGAAGCACCGGCCAGCTTTCAAGTCATCCCAGGCGCGCTCCGGCTGATTGCACCCTCGGGCTTGCTACAATCACGACAATGACCGACGCCATTGCCGTCCTCGATTTCGGCTCGCAGTACTCGCAACTCATCGCCCGCCGCGTTCGCGAAGCACACGTATATTGCGAACTGTTCCCCTGGGACGCGCCACGCGAGAAAGTGATGGCGTTGCAGCCGCGCGGCTTCATCCTCTCCGGTGGGCCGAACAGCGTATACGACGCCAGCGCGCCGGCACTGCCCGGCTATGTATTGGAGAGCGGCCTGCCGGTGCTGGGCATCTGCTACGGCATGCAACTGCTGGCGCATGCGCTTGGCGGACGGGTGGCGCCATCGCTACAGCGGGAGTACGGCGAGGCGAGATTGGAGGTTGAAGACTGTGAGCTGTGGCCAGACGCGACTGCTCATCTTCAGTCGCCGATCACTGTGTGGATGAGCCACGGCGATCGCATCGAGGCGCTGCCCCCGGGTTTCAAGGTCATCGCGCGCACAGCGCATTCACCGATCGCTGGCATGGCCGACCCGTTGCGTCGGCTCTACGCGATCCAGTTCCATCCTGAGGTGAACCACACCCAGCACGGACGCGAGATCATCGCCCATTTCGTGCATGCCATCTGCCGCTGCCGTGCGTCATGGACACCGGCAAACATCATCGAAGAGAGCGTGCAGAAGATCCGTGACCAAGTGGGACGGCGACCGGTGATCTGCGGGCTGTCCGGTGGCGTGGATTCATCGGTCGCAGCGACGCTGGTGCACAAAGCGGTGGGTGATCAACTCACGTGCGTATTCGTGAACACCGGCCTGCTGCGCAAGGGCGAACCGGAACAGGTCGTCGAGACATTCGAGCGTGAGCAGGGCATGCGGCTGATCGCCGTGGACGCCAGCGAGGAGTTCCTGGAAGTCTTGAGCGGTGTGACCGACCCGGAAGAAAAGCGCCGGCGCATCGGCGAGAAGTTCATCCGCGTGTTCGAGGCGGTGGTGAGGGAACACAGGATAGGGTCGAGGGACTGGGGGGCAAGGGTTGGGGAGCCAGCATTAGAAGGCGGAGGTCAGGGGGCAGGAGTCGGAAGTCAGAAGTCCAGAGTGGAGATCGGGACGGCATTTGCCGATGATCGCCCATTGCTGTGCCAGGGCACGCTGTATCCTGACGTGATCGAGAGTCGCGGACCGGAGCGCCAAGCGGCGGCGAAGATCAAAACGCATCATAACGTGGGCGGGTTGCCCCAGGACATGCAGTTCGAGTTGCTAGAGCCGCTGCGCTACCTGTTCAAGGACGAGGTGCGCGCCATCGGCGCAGCACTGGGGCTGCCGGACGCGATCGTATGGCGTCAGCCTTTCCCCGGACCGGGCCTGGCCGTACGCGTGCTGGGCGAGGTGACGTGGGCGCGTTTGGAGCGTCTGCGCGCGGCCGACGCGATTTTGCAAGAAGAATTGCACCGCGCCGATTTGATGCGCGCTACGTCGCAGGCGTTCGCCGTGCTGCTGCCGGTGCGCACCGTGGGCGTGATGGGCGATGGACGCACCTACAGCGAGGTCATCGCCATCCGCGCCGTGACCACCGACGATTTCATGACGGCCGACTGGGCGCGCATCCCCTTCGATGTGCTGGCGCGCATCAGCAACCGCATCGTAAACGAAGTGTCCGGCATCAACCGCGTCGTTTATGACATCACCACCAAGCCGCCGGCGACCATCGAGTGGGAATAAACCGCTGCGCACAACGATCGGACGACGCAGGGACAAAACTCCCTTCAATCTAGTTCGTATGAATGGGTGAGGCACCGTGCGCACTGGCGCAGAGCAACCGCCTTTGGCACACTCAAAGGAGCGCAACAATGGATTTTGGAGCAACGCTTTCGCGCGCATTTAACATCGTCTTGAAGCATCGGGCACTATGGATCCTAGGCTTTCTGGCATCGCTGGCCGGCGGCGTGAACAGCGCCGGTAATTCTTTCAATGCCTCGAGTGGATCGTTTACACCCGGCCCATCAGGCGAGATTTCGCCCGAGGCCGAGCGTTTCTTCGACCAAATCACCAGAGAGCCTGGGCTGGTGGTAGGGGCGCTGGCCGGCTTTTTGTGCATCGTGCTGCTCATCAGCCTGGTGCTATGGGTCATCAGCATCATGGCACAAGGCGGACTGATCGGCGGCGTGCGACAGATCGAGGAGGAGGGCAACACGACGTTCGGACAGGCATGGTCAGTCGGTGTACGCAATTTCTGGCCGCTGTTCGGCTTGAGCCTGCTGCTGGCGCTGCCAGGGCTTTTGCTGCTGGCAATGTTCGCGCTGCTATTCGGCGGTACGCTCGTCCCCATCATCGCAGCAGCAGCCTCGGGCGATGAAAGCGCCTCGGCGGCCGCAGCCGGCAGCGTGTTTGTACTTATCTGCGGCGGCGGCGCATTAGGGTGCGTCGGTCTGATCTACGCGATCATCGCAGCCGCACTGCAGACGTTCGGCGAGCGCGCCATCGTGCTGGAGAAGAAGGGCGTGATAGATGCGCTCAGCCGAGGTTGGGAAGTATTCCGCAGCAACCTGGGTAACATCATTCTGCTGGCGCTGCTGATGTTCGTGATCGGCCTCGTGGTCGGCTTTGTCATCGCGATCGTGAGTGGCTTATTGTTTGCGCCCACGCTGGTCACGGCCATCTTGAGCGCAGGCAGCGAAGGCGGCGTCGGCACCGGCACGCTGATCCTCGGTGGCCTGACCTTCCTGGTGGTAGTGATCGTCAGCGCCATCATCAACGCAATCTTCGCGGCGTTCAGCTCGACGGTGTGGACGCTGGCCTACCGGCAGTTCACCGGCGTGAGCGGCCTCATCGCCGAACCGACATCTCCTGCGCCGCTGCCGACAGCGTAAAGGCCTCGCTCGAGTCGGTCGGATCATCAGGTGGGCCTGTCTATGGGGTCGGCGGCGTGTCCGGCAGGATGGATGTGCTGCCGACTGCTGACTTTCCCAATCCTAGCGCGTCGGCCACACGGTTGGCATAGTTGAACCAGCCGGCGATCATGACGATCTGCAAGATCCCCCGGTCATCGAAGCCGACGCCACGCAGCATCTGCACATCGCGCTCAGTCATCTTGTAGGAGTGCTTCGTCATCTTGACGACGAAGTCGAGCATGGCGCGATCCCGCGCATCCAGGGCTGCCTGGGTGTAATCCGTCCGCAACGCGGCGGCGAGTTCGTCGTCGAGCGATTCCCGACGCAAGAACTCGACATGGCTCTCCGTTCAGTAGAAGCAGCGATTCTGCGCGCTGACGACGGCAGCGATCATCTCCTGTTGCCGGCGAGAGAGCGGCAGATCGGGCTGGTAGAGCACGCCCAGCGCCGAGCCGATGTGCAACATCGCTTGGGGGATCAGGCTGTGCGCGGCGATGATGCTGTCTTCGCTGCCGTCGGGATTGATAAGCGTCGGCACGGCGTCCCGGTAGCTCGACGGATAGAGGGCGTAGATCTGCGCATAGATGGCGCGCAGCTCGGGGCCGGCGACATCGGAGGGGATGGTTTCGATCCAGGGCATAGCCGGATTGTGGAACGCAACCCGCGACTGCGCAACACGGCCGGAACCTGTAGCAGGTAACATAGGTATCAGCAAGAGGAGAAAGACAGATGACGAATTCACCAACGGATGCAAAAGATGGCACCGCCGGCACGACAGAAATTGCCACCCTGGGCGGCGGTTGCTTCTGGTGCCTCGAAGCGGTGTATGAACAACTTAATGGCGTGCTCAGCGTGGAGTCGGGCTATTCGGGTGGGCACGTACGCAACCCTAGCTATGGGGATGTATGCGAAGGGATCACCGGCCATGCCGAAGTAGTGCAGATCACATTCGATCCGCATGTGGTCTCGTTCCGCGAGCTGCTCGAGGTGTTCTTCGTCATTCACGATCCAACCACGCTGAATCGCCAGGGCGCGGACGTGGGCACGCAATATCGCTCGGCCATCTTCTATCACTCGCCCGAACAGCGCGAGACTGCGAAGCAAGTGATCGCCGAAGTGAAAGCGGCCAAGATCTGGGATGACCCAATCGTGACCGAAGTGACGCCGTTCGATGCGTTCTATAAGGCCGAGGCGTATCACCAAGGCTACTTCCGCAATAATCCCAATCAGGGCTACTGCCGCGTGGTGATCGCGCCGAAGGTGAGCAAGTTTCGCAAGCTGTTCGTGGATAAGCTGAAGAAGCAGATGGCGTGATCTACCAGAAACCCGATTTCGTCGAAGTTGGGGTTCTAACTTCTCAGCGTCCCAGATTATCCCTTGCCTGCTGCGCCTCAGCCGCCAGACCCAGCTGTTCGCTCAACGCCAGTGCCTTCGACCATGCGTCGCATTCGGCGGCATCGCCGCTGGCCTGGCGACACCTTGCCAGCGCCAGCCAGGCGTGCGCTTCGGCATATCGGTCGGACGCATGCTGCGCACTGTTGATCGCCTCGCTCAGGAGTCGCTCGGCCTGCGCAAAATCTCCGCGCGCGTGAGCCACGCCGCCCAGGGTGATGAGCGCATACGGCCGGTGTGATTCTTCCTCCTCACGCAATGATTGATGGGCAAAGCGCTCGGCGTCATCGAGTGCATGCAATCGCAAGCAAGCCTCAGCGGCAGCCGCTGCAAAGCTGGCAGCGAGAAAGGCGTGCTTCATCGCTTCGGCAGCGTCAAGCGATTCCCGCGCCAGCGCCAGCGCCTCTTCATACCGACCCGCCACGACGTAGGCCGACGATAGGTTGAGCGCGTCGTAGAGCGCATTGACCGGCTCACCTACGCTCCGTGCATGGTCGAGCGACTGAGTGAGGTTGACGATGGCCTGCTGTGCATCACCCATTCGCATGAACAAATGGCCAAGGTGCGATTGTGTCGTGGCGCGGACCGATCTACCGTCGCGCATCTCTGCCGAGAGAGCCAACGCGGCCTCGTAGTGTCGGAGCGCCTCGGCATAGTTACCCGCTTCCTCCTCAACCAGGCCGCGAAAGTTGAATGCCTGACTCGACGCGATCAGCGCCTGTTCGCGCGCTTGAGCCAGATCACGCAGCCGCGACACGTAGACGTAGCCGATCTTGGTGTGCAACCGCTCCATCTGGCGTGGACCTGCCTCGCGCAAGGCTTGCAGGCCTTCACGATAGTGCGCCAGCGCCTGCTCCACGCGGCCCTGCATGTGCAGCGCATCGCCCATCAACTCGCGCGCCAGCGGCGTCAGTGCGCCTTTTGTAGGCCAGGCCAGGCTGGACAATTCCGCTTCAGCTTTCTCTGCTTCGCCCAGGCGCAAGGCCAGCTCCGATCGAATGAGCGCCAGCGCACGGCGATCTTCCGCACCCGGCAATTCGTTTTGCCGAACTGCGCGAAAGGTCTCGCGCGCGGCCGGCCCATGGCCCTTGTCCATCTCCTCAGCGCGATGGTTGAACCACAGCCATACCGCCAGCGCAGGCTGCCCAGCCTGCACGTAGTGATACGCCGCAGCAGTGTATTCGCCGCGCGCCTCACGCACAACCGCAGCATGCAGGTGCAATGCTGGCAGCGCATCGGAGGTGATGCGTTCACACACGAAGTCACGCACCTGTGCAGCGACGCTGATGCCACCCTGACCATCCACCTGTACCAGGTCGACGCGCAGTAGCCGCTCCAGCACAGCGCTATGCGCCCGCCAGGCGTCCACCGGCGCGGGCGAACGAAAGACAGACAGCGCCATCAGCATCGTGCACTCGTCGTCACTCAGGCGCTTCCACACACGCGCAAAAAGCGCCTGCGCTGAGCGCTCCCCGTTCAACTGGCTCACCACGCTCTCTGTTGGCTCACCCTCGCGCATCAGCAGCGCACTGAGTTTGATCAGCAACGGATGGCCGCGTGTGGCGGCATGCAACGTCGCGCCCTGTGCGTCGCTCACCGCTAGACCTTCGAGCGCCAGCATCCGTTGCGTGTCGGGCAACGACAGACCACTAAGTGCGAACTGGTGGTCGGCATCGAATAGCGGCTGCTGGCTGAGCGAGAGTACCGGCGTCACATCGGTGAGCGCCTCCAGGAATTGAATTACCTGAGCGTGCAACCGCATCTCTGGCCGTAATTGGTCGCTGTCGTCCACGCAGATCAGGATAGGCTGGCCAGACAGCTCACTCAGGTCGTGCCGAATCAGGCCGAGGATGCGCTCGGCGGTGATCGCGCCGTGATCGGCGGCCAGTTGCCGCCATGCGTTGGACGCGCCCAGGCCGCGTAGGAAGTGGCTGAAAGAGAACACGAAGGCGCTCAATGAATCGTTCAGCCCAGGCCGTACGGTGAACCAGAATGCGCGCTCGCGTCCCCAGCGTTCGGCGATGGCCGAACCGAGTGTGGTCTTGCCTATGCCGCTGCGACCGGTGAGAGACACACTATGCCGCCTCACCAGTGCATCCAGGCAAGCCGAAATGAGAGCGTCCCGCCCAACGATGTATCGCGCTTTGGGTCGCTCGGCTCGCAGGGGCGGCGCGACCATATGATTGAGTGCACCGGCAAGCGATTCGATGGCAGCATTACGGTGACGGTAATACGTCGCCTCCGACATGCCCAGTTGGCGAGCCACGCCGATATTGTTCAAATTGGCTCTGCGCTGAAAAAAAGAGGCGTTCAACACGCGCTGGTGCGCCTCGTCCACACTGGCGGCGGCGCGTCGCAAGGCCTCGATCAAAGCCTGACCGCGATCGGCCGGTGCAGCGCTGTCGCCGTCTGTCGTACGATCGAGCACGGCGCCGATGAAGTAGGGCGCAGCCAGCGGCGAGTGATTGCCCAGCCAGATCGCGTCGTTGCACCGCTCCAGCGCCTGCTCCACAGCCTGAACGAAGGCATCGGCGGACTTTTCGCTCTTAGCCACGCCGTGAATTTTAGATGGCAGAACCCACGTTCTATCGCCGTGAGAGCACGGGTGCATTCGCGTTTAGGGGCAGGTAGGGGCGGCCCTGCGTGGCTGCCCGCACCATGCCCGACGGACGCGGGCAGGCATATAGGCCAGCCCCTACACAACAATACAATGCGCCATGAGAGCACTTGTCCGCAGTTTGATGGTCGTGCTGCGCGCGCGCCTCTATCATTACCCTGTAATGAAGACAATACGAGCGTTCCTGAGTTTGACTCTAGTGACGATCAGCTTGGTCAGCGCACCGTTGCAACCCACCGTCGCTGTCTATTCATCCGGCTCGGCCAGCCCATCCGCAATCCCAGCCGCCTGCGTCACCAGGACGCGCATCCAACCGCGCACGCCTGGTTGGGTGTTCGCATTGAACTTCGACGCGTTTGGGGCAGAAAATGCGCCGCTCGGCTGCCTGATGCTGTACCGCACTGTGCTCGCACCGACCGACTTTGCGGAGGTGCCGTGCAAGGCTGTCGGCAACGTGGCATTCAGCAACGGTCAGGCGACCTTCACCAACGGCTACATCTTCTGTGGGGTGAACATTCAGGAGCGCCTGGCGGCCTTTTCGCCACCGGCCGTCGTGCCCAACCGGCAAAGTTACCCGTATTTCACCCTCATCGCGGCCGGTACGCTCTCGAACGCTCTGCACACCGATCCTCGCAGCAACCCAATCGGCGTGTATCGGGCCAACGCCGAAAGCGAGCCCTCCATCGGGTTGTATGTGCCTCTGCTGGCGAATGTCCCGGAGATGCGCTCCGAGTTCAACGGCGTGGCCAACGTCACGGCGAACAACGCGATTGACAACGACATCCCGCTCACCTTCACCGTGGATCACGACGGCGGACCGGACGTCTATACCGTGACGCACTTCCTCAACGACAGCATCCTGTCCACCTTTGCACCGCGCGGGCCGGTGAACTTCTATACCAACGGCGGCGCGTTCTGGATCGGCGTCTCGCCCAGCAACCTGTCGCGCACCTTCAGCGGCACGCTGGATGAAGTGATCTTCGACCCCATTGATGGCGGCCGACCACCCACCTTTCAGCATGCACAACACTTGCAGTTCGTGCCGCTGGCGGTGAAACAGTAGGGAACGCTCTCTGCAGCGTTCCCTTTGGCGAGCTATACAGAGCAGTCCCTATACGAGCAGTGAACGCAGTCAACAGTGAGAGTCCTTCGGCTCAACTTGAGAGGCGCAGCGCCGCCATCTGCCCTAAGCTATGTGTAGCGCGCGTGGTGGGCATTGCCCGGAGGGAGGGCTGCTCGCCCCGCACACAGGAGAATGCATGCAACACTTTCATACATCCTCTCATCGCATCAGCGCTATGGTAGGGGCAGCGCTGATCATCACATCGCTCGCTCAGACACCAGCGCCCGTCACAGCCGCACCCACCCACGATGCCGACGCTACTGACACGGCCGCCAACACGCTGTATCTATCCGGCTCGGGTTACCTCAACGTGCCCAACGCGCCGGCGCTCAACCCCAGCGGCGGCCTCACAGTCGAAGCATGGGTGCGCCGAATTGACACCTCGACAGCGTGCCAGACCATCGTCGGCAAGGGCTACCAGACCGGCTTTTGGCTGGGCATCTGCAACAACAAGCTACGCTTCTACAGCAATGGCGGAGGATCGTCTTTCGACGGCACAAAGGCTTTCGTTTCAGGCGAATGGACACATGTGGCTGCGACGTTCGACGGGACAACGCGCCGCCTGTATGTCAACGGCAACCTCGATGTTGAGAGCATCCGCGCAAGCCCGCTGCCGGTGAACACAGCACCGCTGCGAATCGGCGCAGACGTCGGCGACTTAGTCAGCGACTACCGCTTCACCGGTCACCTGGCCGACGTGCGCTTATGGGGCGTGGCGCGTAGCCGCGACGAGATCCGCCGCAACATGGTGCGCCTGTTCGACGCGCCAACGCCCAACCTGATCGCCGCCTGGCATCTGGAAGGCACGCCCGCAGACGTCTTCGGCAATCACAACGCGACCGGCGTGGGCGCGTTCTTCTTCAACGGCCCGGCTGCGCCGCCGATGGTGCACAACCCAATCAAGGTGCCGCGCTTGCCCGTCATACCTACGGTGGATGGCATCTGCAGCACCGGCGCCGGCGAATACGGCGGTGGCGCGCTGCGGCTGCGCCTGCCAATGTGGCTAGACGGGGTGAGCTATCCGCAAAGCCCGGTGTGGCTGAACGTCGGCGCGACGTCAAGCAGTGTCTACGTGTGCATGGAGCAAGCCGAGCTGGATACCGCGGCCATGGCGGTCTACCTCGACCCGAACAACAGCGGCGATGCGCTGGCCCAGCCCAGCGACTGGGCCTTCATCGCCATGGCCAACGGCACACGCGAGTGCAAGAATGGGGACGGCGCCGGCGGTTACGTCACTGCTGCATCATGCACGTATGACGCGCGCCATGCCTTCCCAGATGAATTCAAGGCGAGCGCCGAATTCGTCTTCCCGCGATCACTCTTGTCTAGTTCGCCCGCCCTCTTCCGCCTAGCCTTCGCGCACCAGGGCATCGGCGGCATCACGGGCAATGACCGCACATGGCCGCTCGGCGCGGCGCAAAACGCGCCGGTCACTTGGCTGACGTTCGTGATCAACGACGCCGACCTGCCGCGCGCCGACAGCAGCAATCCGATTGTCTCCGTGCGACACACGCCGAACATCGTCCGGCGCGGTGTGACGGTCTACTTCACCGCCTCGGCGGCAGATGACGTGGACATCGAGAGCATTGACCTGATCGTGGATGGCGTGTCGCGCCGCACGTGCGGCTTCGCCGGCGCGAACGACCGCAGCGGCGAATGCACCTTCAACACCACCCTGCCGCTGGGCCGGCACAGCTACTACGCCCGCGTGGTGGATCACCGCGGCCGGGCCGGTTTCGCACCGCTGTCGAGCTTTCTAGTACAGGTAGATGGCCGCGCGCCGGTCATCACCATCAGCCACTCGCCGCGCTCGCCGGCTATTGGCGCGGCCGTCACTATCAACGCCACCGCCACAGACCCAAGCGGCGTGCGCACCATTACCATCAATTCGCCGTCTCTCCGCACATGCACCTTCAGCGGCGCGAACACGAGCGAAACATGCTCGGTCACTCTCACACCCGGAAGCCGGCGCATCGTTAACTACTCCGCCAGCGCCACCGACAACGAAGGTTTGTATGCCTACACGTCCGGCGTGAGCATCTTGTTCGGCAACACACCCACCGCGACGCGGCCCGACACTGACCAGGACGGCATCGTAGACGAAATCGAACGGCTGATTGGCACACACCCAACGAATCCCGACACCGACCGCGACGCGCTGCCCGATGGCTGGGAGGTCTTGGGCCTGGACTTCGGCAGCGAGGTCGTCAATTTGCCAGCGTTGGGCGCGAACCCGCTGCGCAAGGATGTGTTCGTGCAGTACGATTACGAGCGGGGCGCAAAGGTCGAGCCGGAGACGTGGCCTTACATCATCGAGCTGTTCCGCCGCCACGGCATCACCCTGCACCTGACCGAGAACGAGCGCCCGCGCCCAACGTCCGGCTTCCTCGCCCCGACCACCGGCGTGACTTCAACCATCGGCGCAGATCAAGCCGCCGCGACGATAGACCCGACCACCGGCCAGTACTACTTCCCGCCCAAGCTGAGCTGGACGCATCACTACATCTACAGCCGCCACAACCCGGGCCGCAGCGGCGCGTGGCATCACGTGACGATTGACGTGAACACGCTGAACTGCCCGCTCACCTCGCCCGATCCGCAGAACGACTCGGCCTGTCGCTGGTTCATCGGCGAGGATGGGGGGACGCACACCCTGCGCTACGCGGCCGCACACATCTACCGCGTGGTGCATGAGCTAGGTCACAACCTGGGCCTAGGGCACGGCGGGCGGCAGGGCACCGGTGTGCAGACGCGCCTGGGCGACATCGTGTACTACGCCGGTGATTGGGAGAGCACCAACCAGAAACCGCACTACATCAGCGTGATGAACTATCGCTACAGCACCAGCCATCTGTGCTACAAGGCGGCCACGGGCGAGTGGCTCTCCGCGACGGATTTCCAGAGCGGCACGTTGCCCTCGCTCAACGAGGGCGGGCTGTTCGAGAGTTCGTCGCTCGGCTACACCCTGCCCCGCAATGTGCAGTGCGACACCGCCGACGCGGCCTTCGTGCCCGTGTTCAACTACGGCTGCACCGACAGTATGAGCCAGAAATGGATCGTGCTGAGCGATGGCACGCGCACCCTGGGCCGCCTGCGCGAGGGCAGCGATTGGCAATTCACCAGCCTGCCGGCGCATGGCCCCGGCGTGGATTGGAACTGCAACGGCAGTATTCAGGCTGGCGCACTCAGCCAGAACATCAACGGCGATGGCGTCGAAGATGCCTTCGGCAACGGAACGTTGGAAACGTTGACTAGTCCCGACGACTGGATCGGTTTGCCGTATGGCCCGGGCAGCGGCTGCTGGATCGCGCGCGACACCAGCGCAGCCATCGCAGCGGTGATGCCGGCAGCGTATCGCGCGGCCATCGGTGGGAGCGACTGCCGGCTGGCGTCGGCGACGGACATGGGGATGAGCCTGTTCACGAGCGAGGCATCCCTGCTGCCGGCGCAACGCGCCGCTGCTGGTGCGCCGGCGCGTGTAGCAGCGCATGGCGATCATGGCGCCGCCAACGACGTGTATCCACCCGGCCCGCACGAGCATGACAATCAGGTGGCCCTGCCAGCGCTGCCCAACCTGGAGCAATGCAACGGCGTGAATGACGACGACGACGATCAGATTGACGAAGGCTGCCTAGACACGGACAGCGACGGCATCGCCGACGCGATGGATTCGTGTCCGCAAACGCCTAACCCTGACCAGGCCGACGCCAACGCCAATGGCCTGGGCGATGCCTGCGAGCGACCGACGCTGACCTCACTCACGCTGACGCCCGCGCCGGGCAACAACGCGCTGGCATGGAGCGGGACGACGGCTGATGTGCTCGGCTACAACGTCTATCGTCAATGCGAAAGCGAAGACACGCCGGCGCTGTTAGGAGATGCCTTCCCCACGACGACAGCGCAGGCTTACACCGACACCACTGCTGGCACGACCAAGTGCCAATATCGCGTGCGTGTGCTCAACCGCGACGGCATCGAGACCGATGAGCGCATTGCCGGCAGCGTGCCGGTGAAAGTGTTCGTGCCGGTGGTGGTGCGGTAGGACAGCGGATGAGCCAAGCAGAAACCAGAAGTTGCAGACACCCGATTTCTACGAAATCGGGTGTCTGCAAGCATCGGGTTTCTGAATTCGCACTACTTCTACTTCGTCCCCACGCCCAGCGCCGCATGCGCCGCAGCGAGCCGTGCGATCGGCACGCGGAACGGAGAGCAACTCACATAGTTCAGGCCGGCCTCGTAGCAGAAGGCCACCGAGCGCGGGTCGCCGCCGTGCTCGCCACAGATGCCTACTTCGAGCGTCGGGCGCGTCGCGCGGCCCTTCTGAACGGCCATCTTGATCAACTGCCCCACCCCATCCCGGTCGAGCGTCTGGAAGGGATTATCCGGCAGGATGCCCTCTTCGACGTACTTGAGCAAGAAGCCGCGTTCGGCGTCGTCGCGCGAGTAGCCGTAGGTCATCTGGGTCAGGTCGTTCGTGCCAAAGGAGAAGAACTCGGCCATGGTCGCGATCTCGTCGGCGGTGACGGCCGCGCGCGGGATCTCGATCATCGTGCCGAACTTGTACTTCACCTTCACGCCCTTCTCTTCCATCACCGCCTTGGCCACCTTCTCCAGCTCCGGCTGCACGCGCTTCAATTCGTTCACGTGGCCGGTCAGCGGGATCATCACTTCCGGCATTGGCTCGTAGCCTTCCTTCTCCACGTCACAGGCCGCCTCGAAGATGGCGCGCACCTGCATGGCGATTAGGCCAGGAATCATGATGCCCAGGCGGATGCCGCGCAAGCCCATCATCGGGTTTTGCTCATGCATGGCGTTTACGGCGTTGAGCAAGGCCAGCTTCTTCTGGTAGTCAGCGTACTCTTCCTCGCCCAGCGCGTCGTAGTGACGCTTGGTCTCGTAGCGCGTCACCTCGCGGATCAGCTCTTCCTGTGAGGGTAGGAACTCGTGCAGCGGCGGGTCAATCAGGCGGATGATGACGGGCAGGCCGGTCATCGCCTTGAACAGGCCGGCGAAGTCGCTGCGTTGGAAGGGCAGCAGCTCGTCGAGGGCGCGCTGACGCTCTTCGTCGTTGTCCGCGAGGATCATGCGCTGCACGATCGGCAGGCGCTCCTCCTCGAAGAACATGTGCTCGGTGCGGCACAGGCCGATGCCCTTCGCGCCGTAATCGCGGGCGCGCTGGGCATCCTTCGGATAATCGGCGTTGGCCCACACTTGCAGGCCGCGGCGCGGCTTGCCATCCTCGGCCTTGCGCGTGTTCTGCGCGCTGATTTCATCGGCCCACTTCAGCAGCGTGACCAAATCGGCCTGCTCCTCGAACGACGGATGCACCATCGGCAATTGACCGACGTATGCTTCGCCTTTGCCGCCGTCAATCGAGACCCAGTCGCCCTGGCGCAGGACGTGTCCATTGCTGGTGACGCTGCGGTCGTTCAGGTTGATCTGCAGCGTATCTGCGCCGCACACGGCCGGGATGCCGAACTGCCGGGCGACGACGGCGGCATGCGAGGTGGCGCCACCACGCGCAGTCAGGATGCCTTTGGCTGCGACCATGCCATGCACGTCATCCGGCTTGGTCTCCGGGCGGATCAGGATAACGGCCTTGCCCTCGTTGCCCCACCTTTCGGCCAGGTCGGCGTCGAAGGCCAGCATGCCGCTGGCCGCGCCGGGCGAGGCGTTCACGCCGGTCGCCAACAGCCGGCCATCGTGCTTCGCATCCTTCACAGCCTGCTCATCGAATTGCGGGTGTAGCAGGAAGTCCACGTCAGCAGGTGTCACGCGGCGAACCGCTTCTTCCTTGGTGATCAGCTTCTCCTTAGCCATGTCTACCGCGATCTTGATGGCGGCTTTGGCCGTGCGCTTGCCGTTGCGCGTCTGCAACATGTAGAGCTTGCCCTGCTCAATGGTGAACTCCACATCCTGCATATTCTTGTAATGCTTCTCCAGCAGGTTGCAGATGCGCACGAACTCCTTATAGGTCTTGGGCATCTCCTTAGCCATCTCTTCGATGGGCTTAGGCGTGCGGATGCCGGCCACCACGTCCTCGCCCTGCGCGTTGACAAGGTATTCACCGAGCATCTTCTTCTCGCCGGTGGACGGGTCGCGGGTGAAAGCGACGCCGGTGGCGCTGTCGTCGCCCATGTTGCCGAAGATCATGGTGACGACGTTGACCGCCGTCGGCAGCGTGCTCTTCCAGCCCATCTGCTTGGCGTAGGTGCGCGCCTTGTGGCCGGTGGCGCTGCGGAAGACCGCCATGGCGCACTCCTTGAGCTGCTCGTACACGTCCTGCGGGAAATCGCGGCCGGTCTCGTCTTTGATCACCTGCTTGAAGATGGCCACCAGCTCCTTGAGGTCCTCGACGGTGAGGTCGGTGTCGAGCTTATAGCCGCGCTCGTGCTTCATGCGCTCCATCGGCTCGTCGAACTTCTCGTCGGGGATGTCGAGCACCGTGCTGCCGAACATCATGAGCAAGCGGCGATAGCTATCCCAGGCGAAGCGTGCATTGCCAGTGACAGCGATCATCTCCTCGACCGTCCGATCGTTCAGGCCGACGTTGAGCACGGTTTCCATCATGCCAGGCATAGATTCACGCGCGCCGGAGCGCACCGATACCAGCAGCGGCCGCACACCTTTCACGCCGCCGCCGAACTTCTTGCCGGTCTGCTTCTCCACGACTTTCATCGCCGCCAGCGCCTGATCCCATGCTTCCTTGGGAATCTTGTTGCCGGCTTTGACGAATTCGTTGCACACCTCAGTGCTGATAGTAAAGCCGGGCGGCACCGGCAGGCCGGCGCGCGTCATGTCGAACAAGCCGGCGCCCTTCCCGCCGAGCAACTCGCGGATCTCCGGCCAGGTCTTGGCTACTTTGCTCACGCCCTTTTCGTCGTTGAACAAGAAGACCCATTGTTTCTTCGCAAGGCCATCGCGGCTAATGCTGGCTTTGCTGCCGGCGCCTGGCCGTCGCGTCGTCGTTTGTCTGGTTGAGACTTTCACTGCCATCTGAAAACTTTCTCCTGAATCAAGGATGTGCGTTCCCAATAAACCGCGCAATAGTCACAGTGAGATGGTTTCTTCGCTGCGACGCTACAGCGTGGTCAGATTGCCAAATCCCGATTCTACTGCCGCGATAGCAGCAAGGCCAACGCGAAGCGCGCTGCGCGCATCTCCGTGGGACACAGGGCACGACGCTGCGCTACGGGTAAAAGGTGTATTGCGCAGCAGCGGCCTTCGCCAACGGCGTGATGATCCCCGGCCAAATCGCGAGGATGATGACCGCAGCGACGCCCAGGCCAATCATCAGCCGAGCGATGAACGAATCTTGCCTCATGGCAGCCGGCTGCTGGGCGTCCTGCAACACTTCGCCTTCGATGAGCGTCTCGCCTTCGAGCAACGGCGGGTCATCCAGCATGGGTGATGCATCCGCCGCAGTGCTCGTAACTTTGCCTTCGCCGCCGATCGCCAGAACGCGCTCTGGGAACAGGGACATCTGCTGCGCACCGGCCGGCGCCTCCTCGATCACCTCGACACAGGGCGCATCGAAGGTGGCGATCAAACCGCGCACGACGCCAACCCCCACGCTGGCACTGGCGACTAGGAGCAGCGTCAGCCCTTCGGCGTCGGCGACGCCATAGGCACGCGCCGCCGACCAGCGCGAGACGAAACCCAGCGTGCCGGGGAAGCCGGCCAGCGATAGCCCACCCACACCCAGCGCCAGCACCGTCCACAGGTCACGCACGCCACGCACATCGGTAAACGCGTCGCTCGACCGTAACGTGCGCAAACGCCATATCCCCAAACCGAAAACGCCTAGCGAGAGCGTGCGCGCCAACGTGGCAAACGTCAGCGCTTCCACCGACAACTGGGATCCACGGCTCATAACCAGCAACACGCAACCCATCTCCACCAGGATGGCACATGCCAGGACGCGCGCGAACGCGTTTTGCGCCCACGCCAGCGCACCGCCGAAGATGAGCAACACGATGCCGCCGACGGCGAGCGCATCAGCCGCCTGGCCGCCGATGCGCAACCACGGGTAGGCCTGCCAAAAGTCCAACAACAGAAAGCTCACCGCGCCTACGCCCACCGCAACGATGAAGGCCGTGACCAACGGCGACGCATCTCGCGCCACCGGATGCACCCAGGTGTAGAGCGGAATTGCGCCGATCATCAGCCCGAAGCCACCGATGAGCAGCACAGTGGCCGGGCCATATGTCGCTGCCAGCGCCGCGGCGTCGTTGAGGTTAACGACACCAGCGCGGTCTATGGCCCAGCCGGCGAACAAGAACATCGGCAACGCTAGCGTGGTTGCGCTGAGGTAACGCAACGCACCTAGCGTGGATCGCTCGCCACTGCGTTCGGCCTGGATCATCAGTGCTGCCAATGCAGCCGCGCCTTCGAACGCCAGCGCGGCATAGACGAACGGGCGAATCATCAGCGCCAGGCCTACTGCCGCCAACACGATGAGGCCGATGGGAACGAACGGCCAGCCCTGCGGCGCACGCCAGGACAACACGAACAACGCTGCAGCACAGATGAACAACAGCAAGATGGGGATGCGCTCGGCAGCACGCACACGTAACACCCGACCCAACACCTCGAACGGCGCGCTCAGCTCGATGCCGACCGGCGCGCCGGGCAACGCGATTTTGCTATCCAGCGGCTGCGCCAGCAACGCAACGACGCTGGCACAGGCGAGCACAGCCGCACCGATCTCGATCCCTTGCCAGCGGCGTAACAAATAAGCCAGCAACGCGCCGACCAGCGGGATGCTCACGACCAGCAACGCAGCAGGAATCATGCGAATTGGGAATTGCGAATTGAGAATCGAGAATGAGGTGCGCGCCGACTTTCCATATCAGTATCAGTTTTCGACTCTCAATTCAGCAGCGGCCGCGCCAGCGTCCGCGAGTGTCAAATAGGCGATTGCTGCACCAACCAGTAGCGTCGTCAGACCCAACAACACACTGACACCAATGCTTGGCTCAAGCGGCGTGTAGGCCAGCTCGAACCCGGACAACAGCATCAACAACCCCAAGCCGACATTGAGCGCTTCATACGCCGTCGCCACAATCAGTAAGCCGAAACCGATCAGGACATACGCGCCCAGGCCCAGTTCACGCGCAGTACCGGGCAACGGGAAGCGAATGGTCGCGCCGAAGGCCGCCGTCAACACTAGGATGGCAACGATGGCGCGTAGCAACAACTGCGCCGGTAACCGGTGCCAGTCCGGTTGTGCCAGCCTCTCGCGCGCGATGGACTCGCCGCGTTCGGCGCGCACGATGTCGCCTCGTTGGGCTGCGATGCTGAGCGCAAAGCACACGATCGCGCCCGCCAGTGGCTTGATCACCGCTACGCTTGGCTCGATCACGCGCGCAAGCAGGACGCCGACCGCCACATATTGCAACACCATCATCGGCAGGGCAAGCCGCCAGTTGCGCACGACCGCGACGATGCCGGCCGAAACGGCCAACAAAATGAGCAGTGGGGTCACCGCCGCTTGCGCCAACCGGTCGAACAGTTCGATGAGCTGAGACATCGTTCAGATTGTATCTGACCGGGGTGACGAATATCACCGGGTGCGCGCTGGGCGTGGGATAGAATCCGTAGCGTTGGGCAACACATCGCGCATGACCTTCTTCCGACGATATGCCTGGGCAGTCCTGGCATTCAACGTGCTGGTGATCCTGTGGGGTGCCGTCGTGCGCGCTACCGGCTCCGGTGCCGGCTGCGGCGACCATTGGCCGTTGTGCGACGGTCACGTGATTCCACCTGCCCCTGCTCTGGCAACGTTCATCGAACTCTTTCATCGGCTGACCAGTGGCCTGGCGCTGATCCTCGTCGCGGCGATGTGGATCGCAGCACGGCGCATATTTGCACCGGGTCATCGCGCACGGCGATTCGCGAGCATCTCGTTCATCCTGATCGTCGTGGAGTCGCTGATCGGCGCGTTCATCGTGCTACAGTCGCTGACCGGCATGGACGACTCGGCTCTGCGCGCTGCGGTGATCGCCATTCACCAGGCAAACACCTTGTTTCTGCTCGGCGCGATCACGCTGACAGCATGGTTCGCCAATCGCGCCGAGGACAAAGAGGCGCACACGGCGCCACCGCGCGCCTTGCACGGGTTGCTGGCGCTTGGCGTCGCCGGCCTCATTGTGCTGGGCGCGACAGGCGCGATCACAGCGCTTGGCGACACGCTGTTCCGGCCGGACACGTTCGAAGCCGGCTGGCAGGCCAAGTTCTCGCCAACAGCGCACTTCCTGATCCGGCTACGGGTGGTGCACCCCGCGATCGCCCTCTTGATGGGCTTATACGTCATCGCGACGGCGTGGCGTGCCTACCAATACGCAAACGACAACCTCAGCCGGCGGCTGGTCGCTGCACTCACCGGACTATTCCTCATCCAATGCGCCGTGGGGGTGCTCAACGTCATTCTGTTGGCGCCGGTCTGGATGCAGATCGTGCATTTGCTGCTGGCTGATGCCGTCTGGATCGCGTTCGTGCTGCTGGCAGCCAGTATCATGGCGCCGCCGCTTAGCCGTATGCCATCGCAGCAAGACATCCCGGTGGCTTCCCCTGTCTTTACCGCGAAATGACGATTCGCGTCTCGGCGCTCCATCGCTACCCGATCAAGTCATGCAAGGGCCACGCCCTGCACGAGGCCATCACCGACGCGCGCGGCATCGTCGGCGACCGTCGCATGATGATCGTAGATCCACACGGCGAGTTCATCACCCAGCGCGATATGCCTCGCCTGGCACTGATCGAACCGGTGATGAACAATGACGGTTCGATGACGCTGCACGCGCCCAAAAAGCCATCGGTCTCTTTCATGCCATCGAACGAAGGCCGGTGCGTCAAGGCACGTGTGTGGCACGACGTCTGCGACGCGATTGACCAGGGCAGTGAAGTCGCCGCATGGTTGCAGGACTTCCTGGCCATACCGGCGCGTCTGGTGCGCATGGCCGACGACTTTGTGCGCCGCGTAGATGCCCGCTACGCCCGCCGGCCATCCGACCAGACCGGCTTCGCCGACGGCTATCCGTTCCTACTCACCTCCCAGGCATCGCTGGACGACCTGAATGCCCGGCTCGATTCACCCGTCCCAATGAACCGCTTCCGGCCAAACATCGTGGTCAGCGGCTGCGACGCCTTCGCCGAGGACGATTGGCGCGAGCTTCGCATCGGCGACATCATCTTTAACGTCGTCAAACCGTGCGCCCGCTGCACCGTCCCGACAATTGACCAAAACACAGCCATCGCTGACCGCGAGCCGATCAAGACGCTGGCAACCTATCGCACCTTCGGACAAAAAGTGCTGTTCGGCCAGAATCTGGTAGCCGCCAATACCGGCTGGCTTCGCGTGGGCGACGCAGTCGAAGTCACCACCACAGCCGGCAGGACCTGAGGCTCTCGGAGAGGAAACCTCAGATCCTGCCTTGCCACATACGAGGCGTCAGCGCGAGACCGCGGGCACGTAAACCCCGTTCGGCACCGCGCGGATCAAAGTGAGCATGTTGACGCCGTTGGCCACATAGGAATTGATGAACACCTTCTGGCCGACCGCATTTGGCGATGCAGCAGATAACGCCGCCCGCGGCAGCTCGATGCGGATCGCCGGGTCGCCCTGATACGACACACCGCTGATCACCCACACGCCCCAGTCGTCGCTCGGCCGCGAATCCAACACCCCAAGCGTATTGTTGCTGCCGCTGCCCGGCGCAATGTGCGTTTCGATCTTCGTCGCGACGCGCTCTCCACTGACCAGCACATACTTCACCTCGACGAATGCGCCGACCTGGAATGGCCCATGCTCCGCTTCGAGCTTAGTGGACGCATTCACGGTGTAGCTGATACCGCTGATCACCCAGGTGCTGGGCACAGTCGTGGTGAAGCTATCAATCACGCCGTAGGCCTTGAACGTATTGACCGGCTCACCCGTCGTCCCCTGGCACTTGTAATCGTTTTTGGTCTCCACTTCCTTGAGCATATTCACACCGTTCATCGGCGTGAACTCGGCCTTGACACACACACCTACTGCGAACGGACCATGCTCCTGCTCGAACTCGGTGCGGCTATTGGCCTGATACTCCACGCCGCCGATGCGCCAGACGCCGACGTAGGGCGCGGGCGGGAAAGCATCCACGCGCGCATACACCTTGCTGTCTTCGCGTGGGTTCGGCGTGCTGGTCGGCGACGGCGAGGGAGAACCACCGTTGCAATCGCGCTGCGGTTCGCTGTCGATCTCGTCGGCGATCCGCACGCCGTTGCTGGTGAAGTAGCGCACTTTGGCGCACGC
>CALGMA010000045.1 GCA_937959265.1 uncultured Anaerolineae bacterium
TGATTGAGGGGTTGCGGCGTTGCCGGGGTGTTAATCGCCCCGGCCAACGCGCCGAGCCAGCGTCGGTGCGGCGCGGGAAGGTGTCAACGGGTGGAACGGTTGCGCGCTTGGCTGCTCCGATCAATGGCTGAGTGGGGCGCACTCCAAGTTGGGGGCAGAGTTGGCCCTTGCTCCAGAATAAGCCGCCTTGGCGCACGATCCCGTGAAACGCAAGCGGGACTGCGTCGAGAGCACCACCCGCGGGCTTGACCGCTATCCCTGCGATCGCGCGGTTAAAACCGCCGCTAGGGGACGTGATCGCCGGGAAGTCCACCTGTGTGGACTGCGCGATGTCGTCGCAGGGGGACATCGTGGCCATCGGCCCACCAGCGCCGACTTCAGTCGGACGGCACCGCTGCGAGTTTGCACGCAGCGCGAAGCCATGCTATACTATGCCGCGTGACGGGGGTGCGTAGCTCAGTCGGTCAGAGCGCACGGTTCACATCCGTGAGGTCACAGGTTCGAGCCCTGTGGAGGCCATCGAGAAGAGGGCGCACGCACGTGCGCCTTTAATTTTGCGACTATGTCCTCCGCGCCTCGCATCGTCTGTTTTGGCTACGTCAACCCCGGCGTGGTGTTCTCGGTGGATCGCTACCCGGCTGCCAACACCGGCGCCTACGTCACTGCTAAGCGGCCGTTCATCGGAGCCGACTGCGCGATGGCCGCGCAGATGCTGGCGCGATGGGGCGTCGAAGCGCACCTGATCGGCAACGCGCTCGGCAACGACGACCTGGGCCGCCGCACGCTGGCGAAATTGGCCGAGCTGGGCGTGCGCGCGCACATCGCGCTGCGGGATGACCTGCACACGCCGGACGAGGTGGACATCTCTGATCGCGACGGCACGCGCACCTTCTTCGTCGAGGACGCTCCCGCAGTGTGGGAAAGCCTGATCGAGGCGGATCTCGAAGCCATCATCGGCGCCGCGATGCTGTATGTGGATTGGTACGTCGGGCCGGCTGCCGAGCGCGCTATCGCATTTGCGCGCGCCCACGGCGTGCCGGTCTTCTTAAACGTGGAGTATTCGCTGCGCCAACCCGACCGCTACCAACATCTGGTCAGCCAAGCGACCTACGCGCAAGCGCCGATGTCCGACGTCCACGTGGCACAGGAAGACCCGCGCGCGATTGCCGAAGCACTGCAAGCGCTGGGGGTTGAGGTCGCGTTTGTCACACGCGGCAAGCACGGCTCGCTGGCGCTCGATCGGACGGGGCTAATCGAAGTTCCCGCGCCGGCTGTGCAAGTCGTTGACACGCAGGGCGCCGGCGCGGTGTATTCCGCCGCGGCAATATATGGCCTACTCGCCGGCTGGTCGGTTGCGCAAGTGGCGCATTTCGCCACGACGGCGGCATCGCTCAAATGCGCGCAGCACGGCCTGCTCGACGCTTCGGTGGAAACGATCCTGGCACAGGCGCCGCCATCGGGCGCAGTCATCCGCAGCCGATGAACCCCGAACTCCAACTAGCCCTCTGGGTAGCCGGCTCGTTCGCCATCGGCCTGGCTGCTGTTGCCGCTGTCCACCGCTCCGGCGCAGGCCGGCTCCGCCATGCGCTCGCTGAATCCGAGCTGGGCAGCATATTCATCGAGGTCGCGCTCTTCACCTACTACATCGGGCTTCCGTTCGGGACGCTGATCACCGGCGCGCTCGGCGTGGATCTGTTTGGCCTGGGCACGATCGCGGTGGAGAACGCATCCACGTTGGGCGGCTTCACGCTGCGCGATTGGACGCGCGGCAGCATCGCCGCCGGCCTGGCGACCGGATTCGTGCTGGCCGTGCTTTGGATGGCGCGGCGCAGCGCCGACCTGCCATCGGCGCTGCCAGGCGAGCGGCCCGGCGCGTTGCCGATCTTGCGCGATGCGGCATACGCCGAGGCGCATTGGGCGTTCTACCGCGCGCCGTTCGTGCTGCTGTTCCAAGATGCCTACTGGGGCACAATCGCCGGCTTCACCCTAATCGCCGTGGAGTGGGCGCTCGCGCGACGGCTGCGCCATGCGCCGCCGCATGCGGATCGGTCGCATACCCTCGTGGCGACCTGTTGCATGCTGACCAGCGGGCTGCTTTACGTGACGGCGCGCAACCTGTGGCTGATGATCGTCGCTCATGCGGCGATCCGCTGGGTCGGTGAGCGCTTGCTCACGCGAACGGCGCAGCCGGCTGCGCTGTAACGCAGCGCGCCGAATCAGGCTTCGCCGTCCAAAGCAGGCAAGATCGCTGCGCGCGCCTCGCCAAAGCCGACGCGCACGCCGTCGCGCTCCGCCCACCCGCGCAGCGCGACCGCATCGCCGTCTTCAAGAAAAGTGCGGACGCTGCCATCTGGCAAGCGCAGCAGGTTTCGCCCATTCCATGTCAGTTCGAGCATCGAGCCGTATGACTCCGGCGTCGGCCCGCTCAACGTGCCGGACGCCATCAGATCGCCGACCTCTACATTGCAACCGTTCACCGTGTGATGCGCCAGTTGTTGGCTCATCGTCCAATACATGTGGCGGAAGTTGCTGCGACAGAGGGTCAACGTCAGACCACTTGAGGTTATCAGGTCTACGGCCAGGTGTATGTCAAAGCTCCGGTCGCCCGTTGCGCGCAAATACGGCAGCGGGAGCGGCTCTTGCGATGGCATGGACACGCGAAAAGGCTCAAGCGCCTCAAGCGTCACGATCCAAGGTGAGATGGTCGAGGCGAAGTTCTTGCCGAGGAACGGGCCGAGCGGCTGGTATTCCCATCGTTGGATGTCGCGCGCCGACCAGTCGTTGAACAGCAGCAGGCCGAAGATGTGTTGCTCAGCCTCGGCGACGGAGATCGGCCGGCCAAGCGGCGAGGCCTTGCCGATGACGAATGCCATTTCTAACTCGAAGTCCAGCGCGCGCGTGGGGCCAAAGGTGGGCGTGGGGTCATCATCGCGCTTGGTCTGGCCGCGTGGACGACGGATGGGCGCGCCGCTTACCACGATGGACGAAGCGCGGCCATGATACGCCACCGGCAGGTGACGCCAATTCGGCAACAGCGGGTTCTTCGGGTCGCGAAACATCGCGCCGACGTTCGTAGCGTGATACAGGCTGGAGTAGAAATCGGTGTAGTTCGGCACGCGCAGCGGCATCAACATTCTGGCATCGCGTTGCCGCACCAGGACACGCGCCCAAAACTCCGAGGAATGCGCATCCCGCGACGAAGCCACAAGCAACTGCTGGACGCGCAACCGCACAGCGCCGGTCACCGATTTGCCCAGGGCGATGAAATCGTTTAGCGTTGGACAGTTCAGGGCGCGTTGCAAATCTTCTTCTCGGCACGGCGCGTTATCGGGGAGAGGAAGCAGTCGTCGCTCGGCCAATACGGCGAGATCCACGATGTGGTCGCCGATCGCGATGCCCGCGCGCGGCGCGCGATCGCGCGTCTCAAAGATGCCAAACGGCAGGTTGTGGATGCTGAAGTCGGAAGTCGGAGCAACGTCAAGCCAAGATTGCATGTTCGCAGTGGAGATCACGAGCGCTCTGGGAACTGCTAATAGGTCGGCCATCCGTTCGCTGCAAGTAGGCGTCCAGGCGCGCCATCGCCTCGCTCAGCCGCGCCGGCGTCGCCGTGAGCGCGACGCGAAAGTAGCCTTCGCCGTTTGAGCCAAAAGCCACGCCGGGAGTGAACGAGACGCCGGTCGCTTCGAGCACGGCCTCGCACCACGCCGCGCTGTCGGTTGCGCCACTCGGCAAGCGCGCCCACACGTAAATCGTGGCCCTGGGCAGCGCCGCGACGCAGCCGAGCGCGCGTAAGGCAGCCACACAGACATCGCGACGCCGGCGGTAGTCCGCTTGTCGCGCCTCCAGCCAAGTTTGGTTGCCGGTCAGCGCGGCAACAGCAGCGTCCTCGATCGCGGCAAAGGCGCCGGTGTCCACGTTGCTCTTCAGCGCCGCCACCGTTTTGATCACCTCCGCGTGGCCGACCAACGCGCCGACGCGCATGCCGGCGACGTTGTAGGCTTTGGACAGCGAGAAGCACTCCACGGCCACCTCTTTGGCGCCGCGCACTTGGAGCACGCTCGGCGGCCGATAGGCATCGTAGCCGGTTTCGCTATAGGCGTTGTCATGCGCCAGCAGGATGCCATGCTGCCGACAAAAAGCCGCCGCGCGCTCGAAGAACGCCAATGGCGCTACCGAAGTCGTCGGATTATTCGGGTAGTTCAGCCACAACACCTTCGCCCGCGCGGCAACATCGCTTGGGATGCGCTCCAGCGCGGGCAACCACAAGTCGCCTTCCGCTTCCGATGCGCCCTCGCGCGTTGTGTCGCTCAAGCGCTGTAGGGGCAAGGGATAGACCGTCGCGCCGGCCAATTTCGCCGCAGCCGCGTAGGTGGGATAGCCGGGGTCAGGCGCCAGGGCCACGTCGCCAACGTCCAGATACGCAAAGCTGAGATGGTAAATGCCTTCCTTCGACCCGAGCAAGAGCAACACCTCGCGTTCCGGATCGAGCGTAACGCCAAATCGCCGCGCGTAAAAATCGGCGAAGGCGCGCTTCACGGCAGGCGAACCGCTGAATTCGCCATAACCGTAGCGATTGAGGCAGCGCGCGCCGCGCACGAGCGCTTCGACGATGTGCGACGCAGGCGGCAGATCGGGCGAACCCATATCGAGCGAGATGACGTCTACGCCGGCGGCGCGCAGCTCAGCCTTGCGCCGGTTGAGCCGCGCAAACAGATGCGCGTGAAGCGCCGACACGCGCCGAGCAGGAGGGATGTTCAGCATGCTCATCACGAGATGTTGCGACTCACTCCCCGCTGCCCTCAAGCCACGTGGCCTGATAGTCCGGCTTCTCCAGCTCAAGGGCCTGTACGGCCACATGCAAAGGATTGAAGGTATCTACCATCACGGCCAGCTCTTTGGTCTCCTTAGCGCCGATGGACGCCTCGGTCATGCCCGGCTGTGGGCCGTGCGGCAGGCCGCTGGGATGCAGCGTGATGTCGTATTTGGCGATGCCTTTGCGGCTCATGAAGTTGCCGTCGCAGTAGTAGATCACTTCGTCGCTGTTGACGTTGCTGTGCGCGTAAGGCGCCGGAATGGCCAGCGGGTGATAGTCGAACAGCCGCGGCACAAACGAACACACCACGAAGTTGTGGGCCTCGAACGTCTGATGCACCGGCGGCGGCTGATGCACGCGGCCGGTGATCGGCTCGAAGTCGTGAATGCTGAACGCCCAGGGATACAGATAACCATCCCAGCCGACGACGTCGAAGGGATGATGGTCGAGGCAGTGGCGGCTGATGCCGTCGCGCACCTTGACGCGCACCTCGAACTCGCCGCGCTCGGTATAGGTCTCCAACGCGCTTGGCGGCCGGATGTCGCGCTCGCAGTACGGCGCATGTTCCAACAGTTGGCCGAACGCATTGCGATAACGCTTGGGAGGCGCCACCTGACTGCGCGACTCGATGACGAAGAAGCGCGCCTCGGGCGTGCTCAGCATCATCTGCCAGGTGACGCCGTATGGGATGACGAGATAATCGCCGCTGCCAAAATCGAGTCGGCCGAATTGCGTGCGGAGCGCGCCGGCGCCTTCGTGCACAAACCATACTTCGTACGCCTGCGCGTTGCGGTAGAAGTAACTCATGCTCTGCGTGGCGCGACTGACGCCCAGCGTCACATCGGCATTGCCCAGCAGCACGCGCCGCGCCGAGACCGGATCGCCGCCGGCCGGCACATCGGCGGTCGCAAAGGCGCGGTGGCGCACCGCGCCGTAATCCGCATAGGCGACCTGAGCGTCGCCAAGGTATTCCGTCCGCAGCACGCGCGGGGGCAGGAAGTGGTGATACAGCACAGACTGCACCCCGTGGAAGCCCTCCAGGCCCATCACCTCTTCGCGATACAGGCCGCCGTTCGGTTTGCGAAACTGAGTATGCCGCTTGTGCGGAATGTCGCCGAGTTTGTAGTAATAAGCCATCGGAATCACCCCACCCCTGCTGGTTCAGGCAAGCCCTCCATCCGCGCGTAATCGCGGAGGATGTTGTAGATTTGCTCGACGTCATCGAACACAAAATACAAACTGTGCATGTGGTACTTGGCCGAGTCCAGCTCGGCTGCCCGCCGGATGTCGAACGGTACGCGCGGCGTATCCGGCGCAAAGGCTTTCTGCAGCTCCGCGATGGACGAGATCAGACCTGCGCCAAAGGCTTTGAGCGCACCACGTTCGCGGATCAGCCCGAATTCGGTGGTGTACCACCACAGACGCGAGATTTCGAGTTGCTGGCGCGCATCGCCGGCGAAGAACAACGGCGCGAAGGCTTGCGCCAGGTCGGCAAAGTAGGGGTCCATGAAATAAGCCAGGTGGCCGAAGTAGTCGTGGAACACATCGGGCAAGGGGGTAAATTCGAGTTCCGACGGCTTACGAATGTAATTGGTCACCGGGAAACGCCGCTCGCGCAGGTGCTCGAACCACTTGACAGCATTCAGGTATTCGTTTTGCGCATCGCCGAGCGTCCAGCGCGTTTGGCGATACAACCGTTCGCTGATCACCCGAGGGTCGGGCAAGCGATCGGGGTCGAACGCCAACTTGGGCAACCCGCTCAAGAAAAGTTCACAAGCGTAGTCGGGCACCCGCCGCATCTGCGCGTGGTATAGCGTGGCCCACGTCTGGTGATCTTGGTCGGTGTAATTCGGCATCACCGGAACGGAACGAAGTTCAGGTGTTGGAGTCATAGCCGGCCTCCGCTGGTTTCGTATTGTTGGTGTCGTTCGTGTCAACGACACGAACGACACCAACAATACGTTCACAAATTTCCCCTCCGCGCCTGCTCGCGTTCGAGCGCCTCGAACAGCGCCTTGAAATTGCCCTTGCCGAAGCCGCGGCTGCCGCGACGCTGGATGATCTCGAAGAACAACGTCGGGCGATCCTGCATCGGCTGGCTGAAGATCTGGAGCAGATAGCCCTCATCATCGCGATCTACGAGGATGCCGCGCTGGGCCAGCTCGCGAACGTCTTCTTCAATTTGCCCGATGCGTTCGGGCAATGCCTCATAGTAGGTCTCCGGCACGCGCAAGAAGCCGATGCCGGCCGCGCGCAAGGCGTCCACGCTGGCGATGATGTCCCTGGTCGCCAGCGCGATGTGCTGCACACCAGGGCCGCCGTAGTGGATGAGGTATTCCTCGATCTGGCTGCGGCGCTTCCCTTCGGCCGGCTCGTTGATGGGAAACTTGATGCGGCCGCTGCCGTTCTGCATCACTTTGCTCATCAAAGCGGAGTACTCCGTGCTGATGTCCTTGTCGTCGAAGTGGACGAGCTGCGTGAACCCCAGCACGTCGGCATAAAACCTGACCCATTCGTTCATCTTGCCTTGTTCGACGTTGCCAACGATGTGGTCAATGGCGACCAGGCCGGTCTCCGGCGCCGGCGGCGGATTCTCGATCGGCTTAAACCCCGGCATGAAGCCGCGATAGCCTTCGCGCTCGATGAAGCTATGAACGGTATCGCCGTAGGCAGCGATCGTGGCCTTGACGAATCGGCCGCACTCGTCCTCGACGACGACTGGCGGCATCACGCTGCGCGCACCGCGCTTTACTGCTTCGTCGTGGGCCGCTTGCGCGTCGCGCACGCGCAAGGCGATGTCCTTCACGCCGTCGCCGTGCGTGGCGATGTGTTGGCTGATGTCGGGCCGGCTATGTGGATCGAGCGGAGAAGTGAGGACAAAATTAACCGTGCCGCCGGTCAGCAACCACGACGCATGATCGCGCACGCCGGTCTCCAAGCCGGCGTAGGCCACCGGTCGAAAGCCGAAGACAGTGCGGTAGAAATGCGCTGCCTGCCGCGCATTCGACACATAGAACTCCACATAATCTATCGCCTGAAAGTCCAAGGGATCGCTTGTCACTTTCTTCACCTCCTCTCTTGAATCGCCGGGCGCAACGACCTGCGCCATGAGACGAGAGGAAGTCTAGAAAGACTGAGCCGGCCGGTGAAGACAGGAACAAAAGTCCTTGCCGCTGTTTATTTGCAAACTAAAATCAAAGGCGTCGAATGGCTTCCGATTCTGAAAAGCTCTTAGATAGGACTGGGCTAGAGCTGCTCAGGCTGGTGCAGGAGGACGCGCGCATGTCGTTCGCCGAGTTGGGCAGGCGGGTCGGGCTGACGCCGCCGGCAGTGGCCGAGCGCTTGCGACGGATGGAAGAGGCCGGCATCATAGTCGGTTATCACGCTCACTTGAACGCTGCCAGGCTCGGCCTGCAGATCAGAGCCTTCATCCGCGTCAGTGACTGCGAGCCATGCGAGCGGCTGATTAAGCTGGTGAAGACACAGCCCGAGGTGATCGAGTGCCACATGCTGACCGGAAGTGACAGTTACCTTTTGCAAGTGGTGGTCGCTTCAATCGCTCATCTCGATGCGCTCATTTCACGCCTGCGGCCGTTCGCGCGGAGCCTCACCACGTCCATTGTGCTGGAGTCACCGGTGGACAGGCGTGGCCTGGACGTGCGGCTGTTCCGACCTAAAGGGTGAGGCACCGCGCGAGTACAATTCTGTGCCGGTAAAGATCCGTTCGACCATCACGCCCTTTCATCATGATGCGCACCTCTGCCCGCACCCAACACTTTCCCGAGTCCATCATCCGCGAGATGACGCGCATTGCCCTCGATGTCGGCGCGATCAACCTCTCGCAAGGCTACCCAGACTTCGCTGCGCCGCAGGCAATCAAAGACGCTGCCACACGTGCGATTCAGGACGACTGGAACCAGTATTCGGTCACTTGGGGACTGAAGCCGCTGCGCGACGCGATCGCCGATCACTACCGCCGGCGCTACGAGATGGATGTCAACCCCGATACAGACGTAGTGGTCTGTTGCGGCGCGACCGAGTGCATGATCGCCGCGATGCTGGGCGTGGTGAACCCCGGCGAAGAAGTGGTCTTCTTCGAGCCGTATTACGAGAGCTACATCCCCAACTGCTTCATCACCCAAAGCACACCGCGCTTCGTCTCGCTGCGACCGGCAGCCGGTGGCACATGGGAGTTCGACCCCGATGAGCTGCGCCGCGCGTTCAACGCGAAGACCAAAGTCATCATCGTCAACTCGCCGCACAACCCCACCGGCAAGGTCTTCACGCGCGACGAGCTGCAATTGATCGCCGATTTGTGCATCGAGCACGACGTGATCGCCGTCACCGACGAGATCTACGAGTTCATCACCTACGACGGCGCGCAGCACACGCCCATCGCCACGCTGCCTGGCATGGCCGAGCGCACCATCACCATCAGCGGCATGAGCAAGACGTTCAGCGTCACCGGCTGGCGGCTGGGCTACGCCGTGGCCCCGGCAGACCTAATGGTCGGTGTACGTAAGGCGCACGATTTCATGAGCGTGTGCGCCGCCACCCCGCTGCAGGTCGCCGGCATCGCGATGCTGACGCTGGGCGACGACTACTATCGGCAATTGCGCGAGGACTACGCGCAGCGCCGCGGGTTCGCGCTGGAGATGCTGCGCGAGGTCGGATTCAAGCCGGTCACCCCGCAAGGCGCGTATTACATCATGGCCGACTTCAGCGCCGTCAGCGACGAGGATGACATCACCTTTGGCCTGCGCATGGCGAAGGAGATCGGCGTGGCATGTGTGCCGGGGTCGCCGTTCTTCAGCCAGCCGGAGCTGAGCCGGAATATCGTGCGTTTCGCCTTTTGCAAAAAGCGCGAGACGCTCGAACAGGCGCGCGAGCGGCTACAACGGTTGAAGGACCGCTAGGGCGCGCCGAAGGTCAGCCAATCGCCGCCTCGATCGTCTCCTGCTCTTGTTGCCGTTGCTGCGCCTCGCGTTGCTTGGCCCGCTCGTAGTCGTCCGGTTCGTTCTCCGGATATAGCTCCACGTCTTCGGCGTGCAACTGATACGGCACGTCGGTGACGATAACGCGATCCATGGCCTGCAAGGCTGACATGATGCCCAGGGAATTGTTCGAGTGCAGCACACGCGCCCACGGCGTATCCATCACCAACTGGCCCATGATGACGTGGACAAAGACGTTGGGGTCTGCTTCCAACTCGTGCTTCACGTACTCCAGAATCGGCTCGACCAGGCGGCGATAGGGCGAAGGCAAGATCACCAGCTCGCCCTCGCCGATGCGCTCGCGCCACTTCTGCTGCACGATATGCGTCTTGCGATCGTTGTAATCCACATGCAGCGGCGTCCACGGATTGCCCAGCGACTTGGCGAAGTCCACTACGCGCACAGTGCCGCGATGCACGTCATCCACGAGCACGATGGTCTTCACCGGGTGCGGCGTCGGCTTGACGCGCTCCTTGCTGAGGCTCAAGATGCGCGCGACGTTGCGGTAGTGCGTATGCACGCGGTAGAACACGAACACCATGACCGGGATGACCAACAGGGTAATCCACGCGCCATGCGTGAACTTGGTCACTGCGAAGACCACCATCACCACAAACGAAACGACGGCGCCGGCGCCGTTGATGACGAGGTTGCGTCGCCAGTGCGGGTCGTAAGTTGCCACGCTTTGGCCCATCTTCAACGATTCACCGGGCCTGAGCCTGGCAACTTCCAGCCAGCGTCGCACCATGCCCGACTGCGACAGGGTGAAGCACATGAACACACCGATCGCATACAGTGGGATGAGCGACGTCGTGCGTGCGTTGAAGATGGTAATCAATACGCCGGCTGCGACCGCCAGGGTGACGATGCCGCCGGAGTACACCAGCCGGCTGCCGCGGATGGCAAGCTGGCGTGGCAAGAAACTATCGCTGGCCACAAAGGCGGCAATGCGCGGAAAGTCGGCATAGGCCGTGTTCGCCGCCATGATCAGGATGATCGTCGTCGCTGCAATCTGCAATCCGTACAATGCGCCGGAGCCGAACACCGCGCGCGCAATCTGCGAGATGATCGTCTCCTCCTCCGAAGGCAGGGCTTGCACCTGATTGGCCAACAGGGTGATGCCCATGAAGAGCGCGCCGAGCAATAGGCCCATCACGGAGATCGTCAGGGCGGCGTTCCGACCACGCGGCTCCTTGAAGTTCTGCACGCCGTCGGAGATTGCTTCGATGCCGGTCAGCGCCGTACAACCGCTGCTGAACGCATAGAGGATGAGGAACAAGCTCAGCGGCTCGGCCGTCTGCGCCACCATGTGGACGTTCTCAACCGGCGTAAGCTGGCCGGTCAGCAGTTTGAACATGCCAACCGTCAGCGTCAGGAAGGTCATGCCGACGAAGAAATATGTTGGCACAGCAAAGATGCGCCCCGACTCCTTCACGCCGCGCAGATTGATGATCGTCATGATCAGGATGGCCGCGAGCGCAACCAGCACCTCCCGTCCACGCAGAACAGGAATCGCCGAGGCCACTTGATCTACGCCGCTGGAGATGCTGACGGCCACTGTGAGCACGTAATCCACCAACAGCGCGGCGCCGGCGATCTGCGAGGGCAGCACGCCCAGATTGTCGCGCGAGACCACGTATGCGCCGCAGCTTGCGCCGTTATACGCTTTGATCGTTTGGCGGTAAGAGATGATCAGCACAGCAAGAACTGCCGTGATGGCGACTGCGATCGGAACCGAGATGCGAAATACGCCGACGCCGGCGACGGCAAACGCAGACGCGAGCACCACGAGGATCTCCTGCGTCGCGTAGGCCGTGGACGACAGCGCGTCGGACGCAAAGACGGCCAGGCCGACAGGATTACTCACGGCTTGGTGAGGCGCCTCCTCGGTGCGCAGCGGCCGCCCAATCAATACCTGCTTGATGGGTTCTAGCGAAGTGCCTGGTAATACGCGGGACATATCAACGACTCAGCAACTAGAAAGGTGGATGTCCAACGAGGAGGTAACCCGAGGTTCACGCGGATCAAAGATAAGCACAGGGGTCCGGCTAGCCCGAGCAACCGGCGACTGACACAGGGCAAACGATACTTGACGCTGACAACGTGCGCGAGTATACACCCCGATTGAGTTGTTCAACCGGTGTGAAGCACAGTGCAAACCTGTTGGGGCTCAACCGCGCAACTTCACCTACAACGGTTCGTATTTTTGAGTCCATGCGTAAGCCACTCTCGATCAAGCTGCTCACGGCAATCGCCATCGTCCTCACAATTGCCGGGTGCTCTGCCGATACACCTGCGCCATCTGCCTCCTCTGCTACAGCCGGCCAGTCTCTCACGACGCGACCGACTGCAGGCGCGCCAGCCGTTCCCACCCGAGTGGTCTCGACGCGCACAACGATTTTCGCCGACGGCGTGGTGAAGACGGCAGTGCCGCCGATCGCGCTCGCTGCCGACGTCAGCGCCAAGGTGCTGAACATCCACGTCGAACCGGGCCAGGCCGCGGAGATGGGCGACGTGCTCGCCACACTCGACGACGCCACGCTGCGCGACGCACTGGCCGACGCCGAGCTGCAACTGGCGCTGGTCGAGGCGCAGATTGTCCAGGCGCAGGCCCCTGCTCGGCCAGAGGACATCTCCAGCGCCCGAGCTGCCCTGGCCGCAGCACAAGCCAATTACACGCTCATTCAGCAGGGACCGACCGAAAGCGAGATCGAGCAGGCGCACCTAAGCTGGATCGCAGCGCGCGAGGCCTATCTGGCCGCGCAGGTGGATCGCGACGTCGCCTGCGGCACGCCGGCCGGCACAGGCATCCCCGCATGCCAGGCAAAGGAAGCGTCGTACGGCAACGCCTACGAAAGCGAGCGCGCTGCATACGCCAATTACCAACGGCTACTGCAGCCGGTCGCACGAGAGCAACTGGCGCAGGCCAGTGCCAACGTGGCTTCAGCGCGTGCACGCTTGCAAGCATTGGAAGCCGGCCCCAGCGCAGAGCAACAGCAAGTGTTCGAGGCGCAACTGAGCCAGGCGCGGTCGGCAGTCCAACGAGCGCGAGACAACCTACGCGAGGCCGTCGTGCGGTCGCCATGCATCTGCATTGTTCAGGAAGTCAACGTGGCCGTCGGCAGCGTCCCCAAAGGCGTCGCGTTCACATTGGTGCAACTTGACGCGTTGATTTTCGAAACGACGAACCTCTCCGAACGCGACCTAGCGAAGATCGAGATCGGCAACCGGGCGACCGTCCGGCTCAAAGCGTTTGACCGCACCTTCAGCGGCACCGTCGCAGCAATCCTGCCGCAATCCACCGGCGCGCAGGGCGGCGTGGCGTTGTTCACCGTGCGGATCGCGCTCGATCCCACCGAAGTGCGCATCCTGCCCGGCATGACCGGACGCGCCGAGATCGAGACATGACGCAACAGATTTCGATTTTCGAGTTATGCAATTCAATCGAAAATTTTCTATCCCCTCTTGATTTCGAATCGAAACTATGCACAATAGATGCGTGATCCTGGAGGAGCACGCTCGTGCGATACGATCACACGAACCTCGTCGTTCACTCACAGCCATTCGGCGATCCCGGACTGATCACGCGCGTGACGCCCGCACTGGCCGGCTGGGAATTCATCACCTTCGAGGCACGCCGTCTGACGCAGGGCGAAAGCTACACCAACGCTACCGGAGAAAACGAGCTGGGGCTGGTCGTGCTCAGCGGGGTAATCAGCCTGGATGCCAACACCGGCCGCTGGCGCGACATCGGCCAACGCGCCTCGGTTTTTGACGGCTTGCCCTACGCGGTTTACCTGCCCCGTCGGATGACGTTCATCGTCGCTGCGCAGACTGACGCCGAAATTGCACTGGCCTGGGCGCCGACCGACCAAGATCACCCCGCCCGTCTGATTCGCCCCACGGATGTAACGGTTGAAATCCGCGGCGGCGATCATGCCACACGCCAAATCAACAACATCATCCCGCCGGGCTTCGGCTGTCACCGGCTCGTTGTGGTCGAGGTTTACACACCGGGTGGCAACTGGAGCAGCTACCCCCCACACAAACACGACGTGCACAAGACCGACACGCACGGCCGGATCCTCGAAGCTGATCTGGAGGAGGTGTACTTCTACAAGTTTGACCGCCCCGAGGGCTACGCCTACCAGCGCATCTACACCGATCCTGAATCGCCGCTGCATCGGGCCGGCACGCCGATTGACGTCGTGGTGATGGCCCAGCAAAATGACGTCGTGCTCATACCGGAGGGCTACCATCCCGTGGCCAGCCCGCCGGGCTATACGACCTATTATCTGAACGTGCTGGCCGGCAGCGCGCAATCGCTGGCCAACAGCGAGGATCCGCGCTATGCATGGGTGAAAACCACGTATCGCAGCCAAGATCCGCGCGTGCCGCTGTGAGCTGTGAGCTGTGGGCTGTGAGCTGTGAGCTATGAGCGGTGAGCTATGAGTAGTGGGCACGACAGATGACAAATGACAAATGACAAATGACCTACGACACCTTCCACATGGGGCGCTCGTCCATTGACCTGTATAGCGACGACATCGGCGCGCCCTTCATAGAGATCACGCGCTTTGCCGCGTTCGTCGGCGGCTCGCCCACCAACATCAGCGTGGGTGCGCGCCGGCTGGGGCTGCGCAGCGCGCTGCTCACTGCCGTCGGCGAAGACCTGGTGGGCGACTTCATCTTGAACTTCCTCAAGCGAGAAGGGGTAGAGACGCAGTTCATCCCGCGCAAACCCGGCCATCGCACCAGCGCTGTATTGCTCGGCATCGAGCCGCCCGACCGCTTCCCGCTGATCTATTACCGCGACAACTGCGCCGACATGGAGCTGACGATTGACGACGTGCTGGCAGCGCCTATCGCCGCCGCAAAGGTCTTTCAATTCGCCGGCACCAACCTCTACAAAGACCCCTGCCGCAGCGCGACGCTCTTCGCCGCCGAGCTGGCGCGGCGCAGCGGTGTGCAAGTCGTGCTGGACGTAGACTTTCGGCCCGATCAGTGGCACGACCCGCGGGCGTTCGGCGTGGCGATCCGCTCGGCATTGCACATGGTGGATATCGTGATCGCCACCGACGACGAGTTGAACGCCGCAATCCTTGCCGATCCGGCGCAGATGTCATTGACCCACTCCCAGGTGAGCGACGCGCGCGTGCAAGGCGATGCCGAATCGGCGATCCACGCGATGATGGCCATGGGTGTGCGGGCCGTGGTGCGTAAGCGGGGACTACAAGGTTCGCGCGTATATTTGCGCGACGGCTCGACGATAGATGCCGCCGCCTTCCCCGTCGAGGTGGTAAACATCCTCGGCGCCGGCGACGCATTCGCGGCCGGCTTTCTCTATGGCCACATTCACGGCTGGGGATGGCACAAGAGCGCTCGAATGGCCAACGCCTGCGGCGCCATCCTCGTCACCAAACACGGCTGCGCCAACTTCATGCCGACGCTGGAGGAAGTGATGCAGTTCGTGGAGCGCAAGGGGGGATTATGAGCGCCGACTCCTGCTCCCCACTCCCGACTCACGAGTAACGCCATGAGCAGCACCATTCGACTGACCACCGCCCAGGCCATCATCAAGTTTCTGAAGGCCCAGCACACCGAGCGCGACGGCCGCACCCAGCCGTTATTTGCCGGCTGCTTCGGCATCTTCGGCCACGGCAACATCGCCGGCATCGCCCAGGCTCTGCAGCAAAACCTCGACTTCCGCTACTATTTGTGCCGCAACGAGCAGGCGATGGTGCACACTGCTGCCGCCTACGCGCGCATGAAGAATCGCCTGCAAACGCTCGTCTGCACCAGCTCGATCGGCCCCGGCGCGACGAACATGCTCACCGGCGCGGCTGCCGCCACGATCAACCGGCTGCCGGTGCTGCTGTTGCCCGGCGACATCTTCGCTCGCCGCAACGTCGCGCCGGTGCTCCAGCAACTGGAGAGCGAACACTCCCAGGACATCTCGGTCAACGACTGCTTCAAGCCGGTCAGCCGCTACTGGGATCGCATCAACCGACCCGATCAAATTCTCACGGCACTGCCCGAGGCCATGCGCGTTTTGACCAGCCCGGCCGAGACCGGCGCAGTGACGCTGGCGCTGCCGCAGGACGTGCAGGCCGAAGCGTTCGACTATCCGGCGCACTTCTTCCGCGAGCGCGTGTGGCACGTGCCCCGGCCGCGCCCAGACGCAGGCGCGCTCCGCCGCGCCGTCGAGGTCATCCGCCACAGCAAGCAACCGCTCATCATCGCCGGCGGCGGCGTGATCTACGCCGAAGCTACCGAGGCGCTTCGGCAGTTCGTAGACGCCACCGGCATCCCCGTGGCCGAGACGATGGCCGGCAAAGGCAGCCTGCGCTACGACCACCCGCTCAACTTGGGCGCCATCGGCGTGACCGGGACTTTTGCCGCCAACCGCATCGCCCGCGATGCCGACGTGGTGGTCGGCATCGGCACGCGCTACAGCGACTTCACTACGGCCAGCAAGACCGCCTTCCAGCACCCCAACGTCGCCTTCGTCAACATCAACGTCGCCGAATTTGACGCGCACAAGCACGCGGCCATCGCCGTCACGGGCGATGCGCGCGCCGTGCTTGAAGAGCTGTTGCCGGCGCTGACCGGCTGGCGCGCGCCGGCCGACCACGAGGCGCGCGCGCGCCAACTGCATGAGGCATGGGACCGCGAGGTGCAACGCATCTACGACGTCCGCCACAGCCCGCTGCCCAGCCAGGGCGAGATCATCGGCGCCGTCAATGCGCTGAGCGACCCGGACGGCGTCATGATCAACGCTGCCGGCAGCATGCCGGGCGACCTGCACAAACTCTGGCGCGCGCATCACCCCAAGCACTATCACCTCGAATACGGCTATAGCACCATGGGATACGAGATCGCAGGCGGACTCGGCGTGAAGATGGCCGCGCCGGAGCGCGAAGTGACCGTGCTGGTGGGCGATGGCAGTTACCTGATGATGGCGCAGGAGATCGTCACTTCAGTTCAAGAGGGCTATAAGCTCATCGTCGTGCTGGTGGACAACCAGGGCTTCAAAAGCATCGGCAGCCTCAGCCGTTCGCTGGGTCAGGATGGCTTCGGCACGCGCTATGTCTATCCGGTCAACGGCCGGCTGCCTGGTGACGAGTTGAAGGACGACGTGGAAGCGCTGCCTGTGGACCTGGCCGAGAACGCGCGCAGCCTGGGCGCAGCCGTGTTCAAGGCGCACACCTACGATGAGTTCGTGCAGGCTTACCAGGCGGCCAAACACACTGAGGTCACCACCGTTGTCTACGTGCAGGTGGACCGCTACGAAGGCGTGCCCGGTTACGAAAGCTGGTGGGATGTGCCGGTCGCTGAGGTCAGCGACATGCCTGCCGTGCAGGCAGCGCGCCGCGAGTGGGAAAGGAAGCGCGCCGAGGAAAGGCTGTTCTAAACCGATATTGACCGTCGCTCGTCCTGCGCGGGTTATCGAAAGTTCAACGACGAACGATTGACCATGATCCACGTTGGCAACGCCCCATGCTCTTGGGGCGCGCTGGAATTTGAAGGGATGCGAGCCGACCGCATCGGCTACGCCCAAATGCTTGATGAGGTTGCCGAGACCGGCTATACCGGCGTCGAGCTGGGCGATTGGGGCTTCATGCCCACCGAGCCGGCTACGCTGCGCAGCGAACTATCCCGGCGCGGGTTGACGATGACCGGGGCATTCGTGCCGGTGCGCTTCGCCGACCGCGCCGCGCATGCGGAGGGCACAGCGCGCGCGCTGCGCACCGCGCAGTTGCTGGCTGCCGTCGCCAACCCAGAACATCCCCCCTTCCTCGTCCTGAGCGATGACAACGCCAGCGATCCTGTGCGCACCCGCCACGCCGGCCGCGTCACGCCGGCGATGTCGTTGAGCGAAGCCCGATGGCGCATCTTCGCCGAAGGCGTGAACCAGGCCGCCCACGCCGTGACCGAGGCCACCGGCCTGCGCGTCGTCTTCCATCATCACTGCGCCGGCTTCGTCGAGACGCCTGAGGAGATCGCCCGCCTGCTGGCGCTGACCGACCCGCAGCGCGTCGGGCTGGTCTTCGACACCGGCCACTACGCCTTCGGCAGCGGATGCACCACTGCCGATGAAGTAATGCGCGGGCTAGAGCGATTCGGCGCGCGCGTTAGATATGTCCATCTCAAAGATTGCGCGCCCGACACGGCCCGGCGCGCTGCCGACGAAGGCTGGGACTATCACACCGCCGTGCGCCACGGGGTGTTTTGTGAATTAGGACACGGATGTGTGCCGTTCGACCGCGTGGTTGCGTGGCTGAAGCAACACGGCTACCGGGGCTATGTGACCATCGAACAAGATGTGTTGCCGGGGATGGGAACGCCCAAAGAAAGCGCCCGGCGCAATCGCGCTTACCTGAAAGGCTTAGGCATATAAGGGGCGAGGATGCCCGTCCAAGGCAACCCTCGAGTCTGAGAACAGGAGGAGGCTATGACGCAAGCTACAAGTCCATCGGAAGGGGAACAAACGCCGGTTATCGAAGCGCGCGGCATTTGCAAATACTTCGGCGCAGTGACGGCTCTGGAAGACGTGTACCTGAGGCTCTACCGTGGAGAGGTGCTGGGCGTGGTCGGCGACAACGGCGCCGGCAAATCCACGCTCATGAAGATCCTCGCCGGACTCTATCCACCCAGCGCAGGCCAGTTGTACGTGGATGGCCAATCAGCGCACTTCGCCAGCCCTAAGGATGCGCGCGACCGAGGCATCGAGATGGTGTATCAAGACCTGGCGCTGGCCGGCAACATGCGCATTGACGAAAACATCTTCCTCGGCCGCGAACGCGTGCGCCGCTTCGGCCCGTTCAGGCTCGTGGACAACGCCGAAAGCATGCGCCGGGCCAAGGAGCACCTGGAGAAGCTCAAGATCGAGGTGAAGAGCGTCCGGCAGCGCGTCGAGGAGCTATCCGGCGGCCAACGCCAGGCAGTCGCGATTGCGCGCGCCACTGCCTTCGACGCCAAGGTCGTCATCATGGACGAGCCAACGGCTGCGCTGGCCATCAAAGAAGTGCGCAAGGTGCTCGACCTGATCAAAGATTTAAGGAACCACGGCATTGGCGTGATCCTCATCAGCCACCGCATGGACGACATCTTCTACGTCTGCGACCGGGTGATGGCGCTGTTTCACGGGCGCAACTTCGCCGAAGCGCCGCTGGCCGAGACCAGCCGCAACGAGGTGATCGGCTGGATCATGGGCAACAAATCGCCGGTTGCACAAGCTGCCAAAATCCTCGACCTGAACTGACATGGCCACGACGACAACCGATGCCCAACTGACCGCCCGCGAGCGCAGCTTGCGCGTGCGGCTGATCCCCTACATTGATCGTTTTGGCATCTTGTTCCTGGTGCTGCTGATGGTCTTGATCGGCGCAATCACACAGCCGGGCGTCTTTCTCACCTGGCGCAACCTATCGAACTTGCCGGGGCAAAACGCCGCTAACGCCGTCCTGGCCATCGGCATGTTCGTGGTGA
Organism: uncultured Anaerolineae bacterium; assembly: GCA_937959265.1. Classification (GTDB taxonomy): domain Bacteria; phylum Chloroflexota; class Anaerolineae; order J036; family Brachytrichaceae; genus JAAFGM01. The sequence goes on from CALGMA010000045.1 coordinate 19,300, forward strand.
TCTTAACCGCCGGAATTGACCTCTCGGTCGGCTCGGTGCTGGCGCTGGCGATGATGACCACGGCCGTGCTGGCACGCGACGGGTTTCCACCGGCGTTGCTCGTGCCGCTGCCGATCCTGATCGGCATGGGGGTGGGCCTGGTCAACGGCTTCGGGCTGACCAAGATGCGCCTGCCCCACCCTTTCATCGTCACGCTGGGCACACTTAACATCGCGCGCGGCCTGGCCAACCTGGTATCGGGCGGCGTGCCGGTCAGCGGCTTGCCGGAGGTAGTACGTTTCTGGGGCGCCGGCAACATCCCACTCGGCGATGTGCAAATTCCGGTCAGTCTGCTCGTCGTCGCTGCGCTATACGTCGGTTTCTTCGTGTTCTTGCAGTACACGCGCACCGGCCGGCACATTTACGCTATCGGGGGCAACCCTCAGGCCGCGCGCGTCAGCGGCATCAATGTAGACCGCACGCTCATGCTGGCCTACGTCCTGTGTGGTGCGATGGCCGGGCTGGCCGGGTTACTGGTAGCCGGCCGCACCAACTCCGGCTTCCCCAACGCCGGCATTGGCGCCGAACTCGACGCCATCTCCGCCGTGATCATCGGCGGCGCCAGTTTCTTCGGCGGGCGAGGCACCGTGCTGGGCGTGCTGGCCGGCGTGTTGGTCATCGGTCTGCTGCGCAACATCCTGAACCTGAACAACGTGCAAGTGTTCTGGCAACAAGTGCTGATCGGCGTCGTCATCATCTTCGCGGTGTTCCTGGACGTCCTCCGTCGGCGCGCCGGGAGCACGAATGAGTGATTCGCAACTGGCAACCGGTAATTGACTTGATAGCCAATCATTGACCAACCTAATCAGATCGGTGTCGCCCGGAGTAACTCGCTCCGGATCACAACATCAACCGAATTCCGAGAAGGAGGAAAAGCAAGATGAGTCAAAGAACACAATTGATCGTTGGCCTGTCGGCCGCTGTGGCGATGGCGCTATCGGCATGCGCCGCGCCGGCGCAGCCGCCCGTACAAGCGCCGGCGGCGCAGGCGCCATCCGCGCCGGAGACGAAGGACGTGAAGATCCTCGTTTCGATGAAGGGGCCGGGCGGCGGCAACCCGTTCTGGGCTGCCGTCGAGAAAGGCGCCACCGAGAAGGGCAAAGAACTTGGCGTCCAGGTCACTATCCTCGCCCCGCCCGCCGAGAGCGA
>CALGMA010000046.1 GCA_937959265.1 uncultured Anaerolineae bacterium
ATAGGCCTGGAAGGCAATGGCCGTGTAGCCCGCCGTGGCTACCGGGCTGTTCGTGCCAAATAAGGCACCGGCCCAGGGCTGGTTATAGGCGATTGCAATGGATGCAGCACTCCCGTTGAACGTCGGTGCTGCATTCGTGAAGTTGACCGCCGTGTTCCAGGACCAATCTTGCCAGGCGACTGCTAGGGCATCACCGTAGACGAAAAGATCGCTCGATGATTGAGCCCGAGCGGCCTGATGCGTGCGATTAGGAAGCAAAGCAAAGAGGGGCGAGCACGCTATCGCGATAGCAATGATGATCGCAATGGTGCGTCGGAGCGCCCGCATATAGTCGAAAGCGCATGATGAAGTAAGTTCAGCTTTGCTCTGCTGCATGATCTGTGTTCCTCACTCTGGGCATTTGCCTGAAGTAGACAAGTGACATGCTGCCCCCCTACGAGCAGCACTCACGATAACTGTATACACTTACTCAGAGCGTAGCACAGCACCTTTAAGTCTTCTTTATCAGAGAACAGTCAACGTATTGAAACGAGGAATACAGGTTAGCGTGGGTTTTGCCGAGTCAGAGGCAGCCTGCTGAAAGGTCGGTTAGATGCGGTGTGGAAACGAACTGTTAGCGATTCGGCAGCCAAGCGTGCAGGTGGTTCACGGCGTGGTGCACATCTTCAGGCTTGCCGGGCGCGATGCAATGGAAGAGATCGGGCGCGACGACGATATAGCCTTCCTGTGCCAACGCGTCGGCTTTGCCGAGGATCTCCGGCTTCAATCCCCAGAACTCGTGAATCATGATCACGGTTGGATGAGGACCCGGTGCGCTCGGTCGGGCGACATAGGCGCGGATTTCGGGGCCGTTCGGATTAGGAACGCGCATATTGGTCAGCGCATCCAGGCGACCGTGGCTGAGCAGCGTGTCCACGAGGACCGAACCCACGAGCAGCGCCATAAGGGCAAGTAGCACACCGCCTAGACCAAGCAAGATCCGTTTAAGCCAATGCATGCGCGAGAAGTTCAGAAGATCGTCTTGCCGAACAGCGAGGCCGTTAGTTCGACGGCCAGCTTGGCCGTGCGGTTGCGCTCGTCCAGGATCGGGTTGATCTCCACGATATCGAGCGAGGTGACCTTGCCGCTGTCGTGCAGGATCTCCATCAGCAAGTGCGCCTCCCGGTAGGAGAGGCCGCCGGTCACCGGCGTGCCGACGCCGGGCGCTTCGGCCGGGTCGAGCGCGTCCATGTCAAGGCTGACATGAATGCGCCGATAGGCTTGCAGGTGCGCCAGCGCCGTATGCGTGACGGCCGCGATGCCGCGCTCGTCCACATCGCGCATGGTGAGCACGCGCACGCCGTGCTCGCGCAAGGCGACTTTCTCCAACGGATCGAGGTCGCGCGCGCCCAAAATGACGACCTGCGCCGGCTTGATCTTCGCGCCTGGGCGACCGATGTTGGTAAGTTCCGGCGCGCCCAGCCCCATCAGCGCAGCCAGCGACATACCATGCACGTTGCCGCTGGGCGTGATCTCCGGCGTGTTGAAATCGCCATGCGCATCTACCCAGAGCACGCCCACGTTGTCCTCTTGCGCGGTGATGGCCGACACAGTGCCAATGCTGAGCGAATGATCGCCGCCCAGGAAGAGCGCGATTTCGCCGCGCGCGTTGATGTCACGGGCGGCGTTGTAGATGTCGCGGCACACATCGGCGATGCTGTGCAGGTGGCGCGCTTTCTCCGAGTCAAGCGGCACGGTCTCCGGCAACGGCACAGGGATGTTGCCGCTGTCGGTGATGGTATGGCCGAGCGCGCGTAACTGTTGGTGCAAGCCGGCGTAGCGGATCACGCTCGGCCCCATGTCTACGCCGCGTCGGCGTTGGCCGAGGTCCATCGGCACGCCGATGATGTGAATGTGGTGTGTCATCGTGTCGCCCAACTAAGCCACTATACACCGAGTAGGCTTCGATAAGCGCAACCTGCAACCCGCCCTCGCTTACACTTGCGCCACAGATCCGCCATGCACATCTCAGAACTCGACTACGAATTGCCACCGGAGCTGATCGCGCAACACCCGGTCGAGCCGCGTGACGCATCGCGCCTGTTGGTATGTGACCGCGCGACCCAGACGCACCAGCACCGGCATTTCTACGACCTGCCGGAATTCCTTCGTTCCGGCGACCTGCTTGTCGCCAACGACACGAGCGTGATCAACGCGCGAGTGCACGGTCGCAAACCGACCGGCGGCAAGGTAGAGGTATTGCTGCTGCGCAAGCTCGATGAGGTCACCTGGGAGGCCTTAGTCGGCGGGCGCAACGTGCGACAAATTGCCTTTCCGGGAACCGGAGACGGGAAGCAAATCAGCGCCGAGGTTGTCGAGCGACCCGGCGAGACTGTTTTCATCGTGCGCTTCAGCGAGCCGATCGAGCCATACCTCGACGTCCTGGGCGAGACGCCACTGCCGCCTTATATCCACGAGCAGATCCGCGACCCGGCACGCTACCAAACCATCTATGCGCGCGTGGCCGGCTCAGCGGCTGCGCCGACGGCCGGGCTGCATTTCACGCCGCAGTTGCTCGAGCGCATACAGGCGATGGGTGTGCGAATTGCCTTCGTCACCCTGCATGTTGGCCTGGATACGTTCAAACCGATCGAGGAGGAAACCGTGGAAGCGCACAAGATTCACACCGAGTGGTGCGCGCTACCACTGGCCACGGCCGAGGCCATCAACGAAGCGCACGCGAAGGGCAGGCGGGTCATCGCTGTGGGAACGACGAGTGCGCGCGTGCTGGAAAGCGGCGCCTCGGCGCCATCGCAAGCAAGCGGTCACCCCCTCGTTCAACCGTTCAGCGGGTTTACCTCGCTCTACATCACCCCCGGCTACGAATGGAAAGTAGTAGACGCGCTGATCACTAACTTCCACCTACCCCGCAGCACACTGCTGGCCATGATCAGCGCGTTCATGGGGATGGATTTCATGCGCCGCACCTACACGCTGGCGATTCGCGAGCGCTATCGGTTCTATTCGTTCGGCGACGCCATGCTGATTCTGTAGGCATCGCGCCGGCCTCTACGCCTGTGCGCGCACAGCGGCGGAAGCCGTAGAATGCAGCTATACCGAAAACTACACAACCGAAGGAGAACACACATGGCTGTATCGAGAGCTGAAGCGATCTGGCATGGCACGTTGAAAGAAGGGGCCGGCGAGATGTCGGTGGGCACAGGCTTCATCAAGCAAGCGCCGTTCACGTTCGCCTCGCGCTTCGAAGGCGACGCCAAAGGCACCAATCCAGAAGAACTGATCGGCGCAGCGCATGCCGGCTGCTTCTCGATGTTCCTGTCAGCGCAGCTCACCAACGCCGGCTTCAAACCGACGCGCATCCACACAACCGCAACGGTGCATCTGGAAGCCGGCCCAACGATCGCCAAGATCGAATTGGAGACCGAAGCCGAAGTGCCCGGCCTAGACGAGCAGACCTTCATGGAGAAGGTGGAAGTCTCCAAGAAGAATTGCCCAGTCTCGAAAGCGCTGGCTGCCGTGCCGGAAGTGACCGTCAAAGCACGGTTGTTGATGTGACCCGATTGGCGAGGGCGCAAGTCGTCGCCCCTTGTGCCCTCGTCGCATGTGAGAGCCGATCATTCGTCGAACTCCAGACAGAAGCTAGATGTACTCTACTCAAAATCCATCTCCATCTGAAATCGCAAGTTTCTTCGACGAGCATGGCTACTATCTCGCGCGCAGCGTGTTCTCGCCGGATGAGGTAGCCGAACTGGAGCGCGACTTCGACCGCATCGTCCAGCAACTGATGCGCAGCGATGAGCAGATCAACGCGCGCTGGAAAGGGCCAGAAGTGGAGAAGCTCGGTGCGCTCGACACGATCGTGTATCACACGCATCAGGTGCAGCAGTACTCGGCAGTTTGGCATCGCGCTTTGCTGCACGACCGGTTCCTCGATATCGCCGAGGCGATCCTGGGTCCGGACATCGTGCTACATCACACCAAGCTGTTCCATAAACCGGCTGAGAAGGGCGCGCCTTTCCCGATGCATCAGGACTGGCCATACTTCCCGACCGAAAAGGACACGATGATGGCCGGCGTCATCCACGTCTCCGATGCCACCGACCAGATGGGCTGTTTCCGCATATATCCCGGCAGCCACAAACGCGGGCGCATCGCCGGCGCGTGGGGGCAATCGGTCTCCGAGATCCTGCTGAATGAATATCCGATTGAGAAAGCGACAGCGGTCGAGGCGCAAGCCGGCGACGTGCTGTTCTTTCATTACTTCACCGTCCATGGCTCGATGCCCAACCGGTCGAACAAAGTGCGCAAGACGGTGCTGGTGCAAATGCACGCCGGCGACGACCGTGTAGAAGAAGGCAACATGCACCCGAACGAGGCGCTGGTGTTGCGCGGCTGGAACTACCATATGACGCGCGACAAAGCGAACCGCACCGAGGTCATGCTGAACCGGTAACAGCGCTTCGAGGCATGTGGGGTCACGGCTCGTAAGCAGGCAACCCTACGATGGACTGACTGGCGGATTGGTCATCAACGGAACCACTTGAACTCGCCGGCGTACTCGTGGCGGTGGATACACTGCGGTTCGGCGTCAGGGGTGAATTCGCGCACCATAACCAGTGACTTCTCATCCAGAAAGGTCACAGTCATCGTCACCACGCCATTGTTGACTACGCTCGGGCCGGCGAAGCGATACATGTTGGGAGCGACACGTGCCATCACATACGAGCGGGGTTCTTGGTTCTTCCACTCCAGCCCATCCTCGGTCGGCGTGATCTGCACCAGCCCATAGACCGGCAGGATAGCCCCACTCGCACATTCGCCGAGCGTCCCACCTGGGCTGATCTTGGTGTCCCACACCGAGCGCTGGCGCGGCAGGAGATCCTGCTCGACAGGCGAGGCCGGCTGCGTTGACGCCGGCGTAGGGGCGGGCGTTGCCGTTGGAGCAAGCGTAGGCATGGGCACCGATGTCGCTGTAGGGGACAACGTCGGCGTGGGGACGGGCATCATACCCGGCATGGACGTACAGGCAGTCGGGCCGAACACGAAGGCGCTTACAATCAAAGCGCGTCGCAAAAAGCGGAGCATGAACGGGATTCTACTTTGGCAACGCCCTAGATCACCGTCGGCGCGACCGACGCCTGCTGCCTGCGACGCACCGTCGAGCATTAGGCAACCGAACGTCAAGGTCGCGCAATGACTTTGCGTTACAACCCGTGACCTGAGCGCTCGAGAAAAGACAGGAGAAGTGAAGATTCGGATGAACGGACGTATCGCGCATCGCGCTGCGGCTACGATCATTTCGCTTGCCCTGGTCATCTCCGCTGGCGGGGTCGCCAGCATGGCGAGGGCGGCGCCACGCGCCATCAACTTCTTGTGCGGCGACTCGCAGACGCCGCAAGTGATGATTGATATTGATGGCACGTTTGCTCGCCGTGAGAACAGTTGGCAATCGCCCGAAGTTGGGCGCATGTTGAAGTTCCAGTGCTACCCGGCGCTGGGCCGAGATGTCGCGGGCGAGTGGATCCTCGTGCCCTATGGCAGCACACGCGCCTGGGTGAACTTGAGCGCAGTGCGCTTCGCAGACGGCATGAACATCAGCCAGTTGCCGTCTGCCGACCAGGTGCCACCGGCTCCACCCCCTAGGCGTATGCGCCTGCCCGGCGTGCCCACCGTCAGCCGCAAGGCACAGCAGTTGTACCGCGACGCGGTGCGCGCTGGCCGGACACCCGGCATGGCCGCCGTGATCGGCGATTGCAACTCCGAACATCCCGTGTACTTCGGCCGCTTCGGAGCTGGCGCATTTGACCTGACCCCCTACCCCGAATTGCGGAGAACTGCGCAGGTCTTCGCCGCCTCCTTCAAGCGCATCAGCGTTGCTACCAGCGGCAGCTTCAACGCTGCGATGGCGTTCGACCCGACCTGGTCCGATCCAAAACAATGTAAGCGCGACGAAGGACCACTCGCCTGTGAGTTGCGCTTATCCAACGCCAGTGTGTTGCTGATCTCGCTCGGCACCGGCGACACATTCACCTGGCAGGATTTCGAGGCGAACTACAAAGCCATCGTCGAATATGCACTGGCCAGAAAGGTCGTGCCGGTGCTGATGACCAAAGCCGACATGCTGGAGACGAAACAAGGCGGCGCGCCGGCCAACTACATCAATGGCGTGGTGCGTAAGCTCGGTGCGCAATACAGCCTGCCGGTGATTGACTTCGCGCTGGCTGCCCGGCAGTTACCCAACGGGGGGTTGGTGATCGAGCACAACACCAACATGCAGGAGATCGAACCGTTCCACGTGAACGAAGCGGGTATGGACGCCCGCATCCTCCTCACCCTGCAGACGCTGGCCCAGTTCCCGACCGTGAATCCACCAGTGAGAAAGCGATGAGTACATCGTTCGCTCTGCATCTGCGTAGAACGCTCATCTCATGCCTTGGATCCGGCTTAGTGATCACAGCCGGTCTCTTCCAAGCCGGAGCGCAAGGACCCGCACCGGCCAAAATCACGATCACAGCGGAACAAGTCTGGTTGCGCCATGCACCAAGCCTAACGGCCGGCAATTCTGTGCCGGTGGACAAGGGGCAGTTCTACGATGTGATCGGGCGCACACCAGACAACGCCTGGTGGCAACTGGCTGTGCCGGGCACGGACAAATCCACAGGCACCTGGCTGTTGGCCGACCTCGGCGCACCTTATTCGGGCGATCTGAAAGCTGCGCCGGTGGTCAGCGCGCCCCTGAAGCTGGCCCAACCCGCCGCGCCTCGCAAGCGCGCAGTGCGCGCTGCGCCGTTTCCGGCCTGGATCCCGCGCATCACGCCGCAGCAGCGCGCCATCTGGCAGAACAGCGCGCGGGCCGGCAAGGACTTGAATCTGTTCACTGTGGTTGGCGATTGCAACTCGCAGCCGTCGGTGTATTTGCGCCGGCTAGCCAGCGGTCAATTCGATGCCAGCGCACTTGAGCCGCGCCTACAGGCTGTCGTACAGCGCTTCGCACCGTCGTTCGGGCGGGTGAGCCTGGCAGCGCAGGGCGGGTTCGGCTCACACTCGATGATGGATCCGACCTGGGCCGACGGCGCGCTATGTGACGCGCAGATGGGCCCATTTGAGTGCGAGCTGTGGGTATCGCGCGCCAGCATCGTGTTCATCTCGCTCGGCACACAAGAGCAATATTCGTGGCAGGAGTTCGAGAAGTATTACCGGCCGATGGTCGAGCATGCCCTGAACACGGGCGTGCTGCCGGTGCTGGTGACCAAGGCCGACGACATCGAGACGGTCAGCGATGCGCCGTCCGGCCACATCAACGGCGTCATCCGCAGGCTGGCAGATGAGTACAGCGTTCCGCTGCTCGACTTTTGGGCCGCCACGCGCGATCTGCCGAACAACGGCTTGATTGACGAAGGCGATAAGGACTTCCACCTGAGCCACGCGGGTTTAGACCGCAAGATCCTGGTCACGTTGCAGACGCTGGCTGCCATTGCCGGTGAGTGATACGAGACAGACTAGGTCTCGCATCTTGCTCACTTAGTTTTGCACCGTGAACCGCAGCACCGGCTTATTGAGCAAAGGGCGCTCCCAACGGTCCACCACAACGAGTTGCATCGTCCACGTGCCGTTGGGCAACACCACACCATTGGGCAAGGGCTGGCGCGTATCCCAACGCCATAGCACACCGTTCACCACGCGCCGCTCGAAGCGCCGCAAGAAGCATACGCCGCCTTCGCAGCGCGGATCGAGCAGCTCGAACTTGTAGTAGCCGAAGTTGCTGGCGGTGGCTGTGCCGCGAATGACGACCACGCCCTTGAACGTAGCATCGTTGTGTGGCCAAGTGATGGCGGCGCGGCCGCTCAGCGCCGGCAGCGGCTCCTCCCACGTCGCGTCTACGCTGAAATAGATCGCGTTGTCCTCGGCTTCGCGCTTACGCCAGCTCCCGCCACTGGCGTTCAGGTCGCCGGTGGCGATCACCTCCATCACGTAGTCACCGGATTGGACCGGCTTACCGCTGCCATAAGCATCGTCGCTATCCGGCCAGGTTGGCTGGCCGTTGACGACTGGAATGGAGTTACACACGCCATTTGTGTCACCGAACGGACACCAAGGCGCATGGCGCTCGACGTGGCGGTAGACCTCCGTGCGGCTGCCCGGCGCATTCGGATCGCGCCGATAGATGCTGAACTCGACGGTGGCGATGGGCGATCCTTCGATGTGCTGGAACTCGAAGCCACGCCCGGCCCACACACCCTCCGCCGGCAATTGCACTGTCGCTTTGATGTTCGATCCCGCGCCGTCGGGCGAGCGGGTGTTTACGCCACGAAGCCGCATCACCAAGTAGGCTCGAGCGCTGCGCGTCGGCGTGACGGGGGGCGTGAGGGCGACATTGACCTGAGCTTGCGCCGTCGGGCCTGCCGGCAGTATCAGCGGGGCGAGCGTAGCAGACAGCGCGATTGCAACCACCGCAAGCACGGATAACGAAAGAGATTGCCTGCCAACCATGATTTCCTCCTCCCGAGTCCCGAGACGCTCGGCGCGTCCGGTCAGTTCTGCAACCGGATGCGGATGTGTGGCGGGTTGGGCAGCGTACGGCCGAACTTATCCACCACGACCAGCTGCAACACATAGTCGCCGTTGGGAATAGTGCGGGTATCCCAGCGCAAGAGCGTGCCATTCGACACCGGCCGCTTGCCATCGGCCACGAAGCATACGCCGCCTGCGCAGCGCGGATCTATCAATTCGAACTTGTAGAAGCCGAAGTTGTTCGCCGTGGCCGTGCCACGCAGGTTGACGATGCCCCTCAGCGTGGCGCCGCTGCGCGGCGAGGTGATGGTGGCGCGGCCGGCCAGCACCGGCAGCTCGGTTCTCTCTTCGAATTCAATGGCGAATTGGGGCGAACTGTTCCAGTTAGCGAAGAAGTTACCCTTGTCGCCGTCCACGTAGGCGAAGGCATTGATCTCAAGCGTGTATCGGCCCGGCTTCACCGGCGAGCTACTGCCGGGCTTGCCGTCGCTATCCGGCCAACGATAGACGCCATTCACGATCGGCATCGGGTTACAGCGGCCGTTCCGATCGCCGAAAGCACAAAATGGCGCGTTCCGCTCGACATGGCGATACACCTCAACCGGGCCGTTCAGCGTCTCCTCAAAGAAGACGAACTCGGCGCGCAGCCGGCCGCTTCGCTTATTCCTCGCCAGCTTCACCGTCTCCGGGCTGGGCAGCCACTCGAACGTTGCACCGACCCATTCGCCATCGTCCTGCGAACGAAACTGCGCGGTGAGCGTGCCGACGCCATCCGGCGAGTTGCGATTGACGCCCTTGAGTGCCAGCCGTAGGCGCGCGCCCGCCCGTGGCGTAGGCGTAGGGGTGACGGTTGCAGTGGCGCTTTGGGCGCTGGCCGGCGCTGCGGATGGCTGTGCGCCAAACGCAGTTGCAGCGGCGGTCACGCAGATCGCCACGAGCATCCAGCGGGCAGCACACGCGATTCGTCGCATGTCGTTCACTCCTTGAGTGCCTCAATCACATCAGCCAAGGCCGGCGCGCAGTTGGTCTCGCGATAGTCCTTGAGCGTTTGATCGAGCACCAGTTTGCCTTGCGGATCGTCGAACTGTTGTAGGCAAGCCTCGAAGTCGGCCTTGGCCTTCTCTAGCAGTGTATTGCCGCCGGCAGCGTCTTCCGCTAACAGCCTGCGCGCCAGGCCCATGTTGAAGTGCGTCACACCACGTACGAAGAAGGCGTTGGCCATCGAACGCGCGTCGCGCACATCTATGAGGGGGAAGGCGCTGTTGACCAACGCCAGCGCCTCGACAAAGTGCGCGTCGGCCTCAGCAGCATTGGTGGGGTCCTGGTCCACCTTGACCAGGTCGGCGAAACCCGCCAGGCGGTGCGCGTTAGCCAGCGAGGTGCGGATCTTGCCGACCAGCGCCGGCTGTCGTTCAGCGTTGATCTTAGTCAGCGCGGTGGTGTAGGCCTCGATTGCTTGCGCCAGATCAGCCTCGGCAGCGGCGAACTCCGAGCCGGCAACATCCACGGTGTCTGAAGTAATCACCGGCTCGGCGCGCTTGAGCAGCGCCGTACCCAATCCCCAGAAGCCCAGCGGCAAGGTGGGGCTCAGCTTAGTTGCTGCGTCGAAGCCAGCGCGTGCATCTTCCAGCGCTTGCGCCGTCGAGCCGAAGAGCGCCTGAGCCTTGTCCAGGTTGCGCAGCAGGAACAACGCCTCACGGCCCAGAAAGAAGTTCAGCACTGCCCGCTCGTCGTCTCTGGTCCATGTACCACGGATGCGCCGGAAGTCCTCCAATGCTTTGTCATGCAAGCCGATTAGGTCGAACAGCAAACCGCGCACGAAGATCGCGCGTGATTCGAGCGAGGCGCTCACACCCAAGCCGATATCGCCTTTGAGCGGCAGTGGGATGCCAACGGGTGCACCGAGCCGGTTGCTGCCCACGATGTCCTCGGCCTCGCTCTCGCGTTTGAGCGAGGCAGCCGCCGTGGCGACGTAGAATTCCGGCTCAAGCTCGGCCATGTTGCCACTCTTTTTCAGATCGCCGTAGATCACCAGATGTGCACCGATATGCTCGGCCAACACGCGGGCCGACTCCTGGCGCTCGGCCGGCGTGGTGCCGGTGATAATGCCGATTACGGCGCCTTTCTCGGCCAGCGGCAGGCTGTCGTGCCAAATCTGAGCTGCCGGCGTGTCCTTCAGCGCCGTTCGCAGGCTGTTGAATACCCATTCACTCACGCGGTCGCCATCGGCTGTGCGCGTTTGCCGGCCGTCTATGTCGGTTTCGGGAATTTGTGCCACGGCAATATTGAACGCGCCGGACATGCGCGTCGGCCCGATCACCGGCGTCGGCGTCGGCACGGTGACGCTCAGGACACCTGCCGTACCGACGCCGGCGACGACCAGCACCGCCACCAGTAACAGCGGCAGAGCAACAGCTAGCCAGCGTGGCACGTTCAGCGAGCCGATCTGGATGACGTTTTTGCTGCCTACCGCGACCTGGCCGGTGTTATTCCGCACCTCGGCGATGCCGCCGATGTTGACTGCGCCGCTCACGCCCTCGACCTTTACCTGCACGCCACCGGCAGGTGGCTCGTCGTCGTCTGGTTCGCCGGGCTGGCGGGGCGGCGGAACCTGCCAGTCGCGGTTGGGGAAGTCCTTCGCGCATTGGGCGACCAGCTCGGGCAATTTACTGCGCCGGTCGGCATGTTGAAGCAGCGACCAAGCGCGCGTCGGCAGCGTCTCGCCGCTCAGGTGCTCGAACGGGATGTCGAGCGAGCCGCACAGCACGGCCAGCTCGTCCAATGTGTAGGACGCGACGAGGCTATCGTGGAGGGATGTTAGCCTGCCCATGGCACTTCAAGACGGCTCACGCCTGCGGCGCGAGTGGCCTGTGCCTATTTTGAGGGCAACCCTTCCCCATGACAATTGCGTTTCAGTCCGCTCTGGCTGTGCGAGCAAGACGAACAGTAGACGATTCGCAGATCGACGCACAACGCCATCGAGGCGTACGTACTGCAAGGCATATCTTCTGATAGCAGAGCAAGTAGATCTGCGCGCGAACAGCGTCCCACAATTCGGGACGTTTCCCACCGATCATCTGTCACCGACCCCGTAAAAGCGCTAGCACGTCGCCCAACCCGGGACGAAGACGTTACCATCCGGCACGACCCGCGTCAGCCTGTCGAAACGGTCTTGTGAAAGATGCTACGCTGCCAGTTGGGGGTCTGGCTGTTGCTTGCAGGATGAGATTAGGTCGGCGCTGTCGTTCACGGCCAGGAAATTAGCAGTATGGCCATACTGCCCGCGCACTTGACTCGAGACTGGGATGGGCGATTCTGGTCGGCTGGGTTCAAGGGCATATCCAGGCGCTTGGGGAGACGCCTGGATAGCCCACCAAGATGCCCTCACGCCGGCGCCGTCAGATGGCCCAACTGGATCAGCAGGCCCAGCCCGTCCGAGTAGTTGTGGCCCTCGACGGCCAGGCCGTCAGGACCGAAGCGCTACACCTCGCACCATCATGCGCCGTTCGCAGCGCGACGACGTTCGGGTTATCCATGGTTTCGCTCCTTACGATGGAAGCACGCCAAGCTGGCGCAACATGCCGACCTGGTCGAACTCGGCGCGCAGGCTGGTCACTTTGCCGTCGGCGATGTGTTGGATGGCGATGGCGGTGACCTCGATCGGCTTGCCCGTGGCCGGGATGCCCATGAAGTCGCCGGTGTGTGTGCCGCGCAGTGTGAAGCGCACGGCCGCGCCGTTCTCATTGGCGAGCACTTCGTCAATGGTGTGATAGAGGTCGGGGAAGCCGGCGTAGAAGGCTGCGCCGAAGACTGAATGCCCCTGGCGGTCCATCTGCGGGTTGCTGCCGATCTTGGCCGTGTAGTTGTCTGCGACTAGCTCAGGCGACAGCGGCCCTTTGCGCCGATCCTGCTCCATGAAGAACTCGCTGGCGATGGTTCTGTTGCGCTCAATGGACATGGGTTCTCGCTCCTTGTTGGTAGAATGGTAAATGGGTAGATTGGTAGAACGGGTCAGGCGGCGCTGACGATTGCGCCGTCGTGCCATTCGGGGTCTTCGAGCAGCAGCGCGCGCAGTTGCAGGAAGCGTTCGTGCTGTTCCGGGCTCTGGGCGTTGGCCCAATAGGCCTCCTTGCTCTCGAACAAGGCGACCAGGAATAGCTCTCCGGGGTCAGCGTCCATCTGGAAGACGTAGCCAGCGACCTCGCCTGGGGCCCTACCTACGCCTATGCGGTCGCCCACTGCCTTCAAATCCTCGATTTTCGTGGGGTCGATCTTGACCCGTGCAACGGTGCCATACATACTGCCTCCAACCATCTATGGATTGTCAGTTCGCAAAGCGTCCTGCCTGACGATGCCATCATACGCCGGATCAGTGGCCGGATACCAGATCAAACAGTGCTCACTTATTGCTCACTTTTCACGACATGGCTGGCTGCGCAGCCTGCTGCACCGAACGGTACGCCTGTTGCAGCAGACGCTCCACTTCCCGCCAGTCGGCGGCCACGTCGGTCGAATAGCCGCCGGTGATGCGGTCCACGGCTACGGCGGCCTGGCCGCGCAGCTCGGCCGAGGGACGCACCGCGGCCGGCGGGGCGTCGAACAGCGCGCGTGGAGACGGGTCAGCGCCTGCACCATCAGGGCACGCCGCCCGCATGATCCCATCGTATCACGCCCTTTTGGCCGGTTTCCAGATCAAAAGGTGCTCGTTTGTTGCTCAGTTCGATCTTTGGCCCTCATGGGAGCGCTGCTCGATCCACTGCACGATGTCGTCAGACGCCTCCTCGCGGTTGATCTCGATGAACAGGTCTTGCCAGGCGCCCGCGAACATGCGCACGCCCTCCGACTGGCCGTGGCCACGCAGGTCAAAGCCGTAGACGGCGCAGCGCCCTGCACCCAGGGCCTCAGCCAGATAGCGGTAGGGCAGGCTGCGGCTGTGGTCGCCCAGGCTGTGCACCGGGATCACGCGGGCCCGCGGGGAACCCATGAGCGGCTGCTGCCCGTAGCAGGACAAACGCAACCCGTCGGATGTGGTGAAAGCGCTGGGGAACATGGACGGGTTCACGATACAGCCAGGGATTATGAGCGCTGGCTGCTTGATGCTTTCTCGCTTGTGCGCCGGTCCAGCCGCCGGTTGGCCTGCCACACCCGCAGCATCAGACTTGGGGTCATCAGGCTGGTGGGCGGGGCCATCAGGTTCATCACCCGGATGAACGCCGCGCCGACCAGAGTATCCACGAGGGTGGCGCGGTGGACGGCGGCCACGTAGCGGTTGATCAGATCGACGCCGGCCGGCTTGGGGCCGGTAGTTCCAGGGAAGCGGAAATCCTCGCCCACGGCAAGCTGCCAGGGCGTGTCGATCACCTTGGCGGCCCGCTTGAAGAACACGGGAGCTATGCCGGCTGCGTTCGCCTGCCGCTGCGCCAGGATGGCGTCCAGCTCGGCCGCCTGCATAGCCGCCGAGGTCATGCCCTGGCCGTAGGTCGGGTTGAAGCTGCAGATGGCGTCGCCCAGCACCAGGTAGCCCTCTGGGAACCGTTCGAGCTTCTCGTAATGGCGACGCAGGCTGGAGATGAACTTGTGCGGCGTGATGTCCGACAGCGGCTCAGCCTGGCTGATGATGTCGTAGACGTCCGGCGCAGGCAGCGCGCGGGCGTATTCCAGGAAGCCCTGCTCGTCGGTGGGCGCGTGGTCACCCATCCAGCCGCCCATGGACAGCACCCAGCGATCGCCCTCGATGGGGAACATGCCGGCGAAACGGGTTTCTTTGGGCGCTTCGGGCGTCAGCAGAAGCTAGTCCTGGCTGCGCGGGTCGGCCGGATCGCGGCGGTAGAGGCGGGTGGCATAGCCGACGCCGACCTTGACCTCGCTCTCGGCCGGCGCGGCATAGCCCATCGCCTCCAACCACTGCGGCGACCGCGAGCCGCGACCGGTGCAGTCTACCACCAGGTCGGCCTCCCAGACCTGTTCGCCGATCTCGCCATTGCGACGTTCCACGCGCACGCCGGTGACGCGCCGACGGTCGTCGGTAGTCGTCAGAGCCTGGACCGCGCAGTTGTCGACGAGGGTCACGTTGGGCAGCGCCAACGTACGCTGGCGGATCAGGTGTTCCAGGAAGGGGCGGCTCATCAACGCTGCCCGCCGGCCCATGCTGAAGCGTTGGCGATAGCCGCCGTAGGTGTACCACCGCATGTGTTCGGTCATGTCGGTCACCAGTGCGCCGCCGGCCGCCAGCGCGTCGGGCAGGTCGGGGTAATAGTGGGTCATGATGTCGAGGCCGCTGGCCAGCAGGCCGTGCAGATGGCGCGTCTGCGGCTGGCCCTTGCGCGCTTCGGGGCGGTCGTTCACGGGATCGCGCTCGACGATGGTCACCCGATCGAAATGCTTGCTGAGCACGCGAGCCGTCAGCAATCCCGCCATGCTGGCGCCGAGCACCAGGGCGCGGCCGTGGGTGTTGGTGGTGGTCATTGGTTAGTCTCCTTTGAACTCGTTGCTCTGCGGCAGATAGGCTACCGGGCCGACGGGCGGATCCGCGGGGGTCGCGCTCGCTGTCCTCCACGGTGTCAAGATCAGGCTAAAAGCGGAGAGCCGACTTCTGCGGCCGTTTCGCCGCGGCGCAGGCTCAGGCCCAGCAGCAGGTACCACAGCGGGTTGACGACGAAGCCGGTCAGCGCGGCCGGCAGCAGCACCAGCGGGCTGGTTGGCGTGAGCACGATCAGCCGGGCCAGGTAAACCGCGATCAGCAGCCCGCCCAGCACGAAGGTCAGGGCGGTGAAGCCGGGCGAGAACCGCAGATGGCGGCGCATCAGCCCGCCGGCGACCAGCACGGCCAGGCCGGCCACGCCGAAGGTCAGCAGGCCGCGCGGATCGATCTGGCTGGGCAGGCCGGCCATGCCGGCCGGCAGGTCGGCGGGCGGGTGCAGCACGTTGGCCAGGTCATAGCCGCCGTGAATGGCCGCGCCCAGGGCCGCTACTGCGGCCAACATCAGGCCGAGCATGGCCACTTGCGCATCCACCTCGCCCAGGCGCTCGAACAGGGCGACCATCACGACCAGCGACAGCAGGCCGCCGATCAGCAGGCACAGCGAGTAGAGCAGAGCGTTCTGCAGGACGACGAAGGACACGGCATACAGCAGCCCGCCCAGGGCGGCCAGGATGGCGGCCAGGCCGGCGGTGCGTTGGAAATGGTGGGTCATGGCTTTTCTCCTTGGCAAGGGTCAACGAACCGGTTTACGAAATGACGCTGGCTGAACCCGGCTTTGTGGCGCAGCATCAAGCCCGGTCAACCGGGCTGGACTATTGCGTCGATGCTGCTCTAGCCCCGTTAACGGGGCGCCGCCTGGTAGCCCGGACGATTCATCGCCGGGCGGCCTGGCACAGCGCGCGGCGCGTCGGAGAAGGCGATTAGCGGACTAATCTCTTAGTTTTCATCAGTCGCCGATGGGGCGGCTAAAGCCGCCGCTGTCCAGGAGATGGAGCAAGCCCTCGCGGCCCCACGCCATCACCGCATCGTGGTTCCAGGCGAAGAGCGGCCGCGCCAGCGGCGCCAGCAGGTTCATCCAGGCCCTGGTGGTCGCCACGTTCCAGTCGTAGCGCACGGTGGTCGTCCCAGCGGCCTCGACAAAGGTCCAGCGACCGATGCCTTGCAGCTCGCCCTGGGTGCGGCCCTCGATGCGCCGCAACGGCTCGACCGCGGTCGTCTCCATGTCGAAGGTCAGCCGATAGGGCAACCGGCTTTGCCAGGTGTAACGGTAGACGGCGCCGACGCCCTGCGCATCGCCCCTGCGCAGCGGGACGACCGCCTTGACCCCGGGCCACCACTGCGGCCAGCGTTCCACGCCGGTGATGGCCGCCCAGATCGGCGCGACCGGCGCGGGGATCCGCCAGAGAGTGGTGAAAGCATAATCGGCCATCGTGCACCTCCAGGCGCTCAGGCCCCTTGCGGCGCCGGCTGCCCGCCGCCGATCTGGCGCATGATCTCGGCGACGTCCACCGTGAGCCGGTGCTCGGCGATGCGGCCGTCGGCGAAACGAAACGCGTGGCGCGAGGGAACCTGCACGCTGCGGCCGCTGGGCGGCGCGCCCTGGAACTCGCCGCGCTGCGTGCCGCTGGCCGTGATCTCCACCTCGACCTGGCCATCGCGCTCGGCGATGCGCTCGATGTCGTGGCGCAAGTCGGGGAAGGCGGCCTGGAAGCCGGCGATCAGTTGCGTGGCTCCCGCCAGGTTCAGCGGATCGGGGATGCCGGAGAAGTGCAGGCGGTAGTCGGGGGCGGCGAACTGGGCCAGCGCAGAGAGCTGGTGCGTGTCAATGCGCTGGAAGTAGCTGCGGACGGTAAACTCGATGGCAGGGTTCGGCATGAATGGCTCTCCTGTAGATTGATCAGAACAGATTTAGGTCTTGCTGACACCCACAGGATACCCCCCGTCGTTGATCGATTTCCAGACCAAACGGTGCTCAGTTTTTGTTCATTTTCTGGCCCTCCCAGCCCTACTCCCAAGAGGCTTCTAGCTCACCGTGATAGGTCGCCATCTACAAGATCCGGCAGCAAGCCGATCCCCCGCAACATGCCCGCCACATCCCAGATGGTGGTCGTCTCGCACACCAGGCCGTCGCGCAGCTTGAGGTGGTTGACGCCCCTGGCGCTGACGGCGCGGCCGGACGCCGGGATGTTCATGATCGCTCCCTGGTGCGTGCCGTGGGCGACCCAAAACAGCGCCACCTGGTCCGTGTCGGCAACGACATCCGTCAGGGTCAGGCGTAGATCAGGAAAGGCGTGATAGTAAGCCTCGAACATGCGTCTGACAGCCTCCCGGCCAACCAGCGGCTGGGGAACTGCCACATCCACGACGCGGCAATCCGTACAGTACCGGGCGACGACGCGATCCAGGTCGTGCGAGTTCCAGGCTTCGACGATCTGGACGGCGAATAACTTGTTGTCTTCGGTCATGCTGCACTCCTGGCAGAGACGATGGAATCATAGTGCTGCCAATGCTACTTTATGCCATAACGCCAGCCGATGTCCAGGTCAAACCCTGCCCAGTCTCTGCTCATTTTTCCGCGCCCTTGGTTTCGGAGCGCCATAGAATCTCGGCGATGCGCTGCATGCCGGCCTTGAGGTGGCGGCGATAGGTGCTGAAAGGCACGTCGAGCAGCTCGGCGGCCTGTTCTTGCGTCGGCGCCGGCTGCAGGTAGGTGTGGTACACAGCCCGATAGTACTTGTTTTCCTTGGGCGATTGCTGCAACTGCTCGGCTGCCTCCTTGAGCAGACCGCGCAGCACAGCCACCCGCTCGGCGTCGCCGGCCGTCGCTTCCACGCGACCCTGCACCACGGGCGAGCGCAGCAGCGGATTGCCTCCCAGCACGTCCGGCCGCACGTAATCGCGCAAGGCCTCTTCGACAGCCTGGACAAAGGCGTCCTGGCTGAGCGCGACAAGGCGCACTGCAGGCGCCGGCGGTTGGATCGCTTGCGGCGCCAGAGCCGTCTCGCGCTGGCCCAGCAGCTCCAGCCACGCCGTGGGCGGCATCGCCCGCCAGTCGTGGCCGTAGACGCCGAAGGTGCGGCCGGCCACGCTGAAGTCCAGCTCCGGCAGCCGCTCCAGCTCGGCGTAGGCGAAGACCGGCTGCCAGAAAGCCGGGTCTGCACAGGCGTAGAAGGTGTAGGCCAGGCCGGGGGTGAAGTAGTGCCGCACCATATTGATGAAGATCACGCTCTGCGTGGGCGACACGCCCTGATAGGTGTCGGCCGCCAGCCAGAAACGGAAGTAGGTGGCGCCCTCGCCAGAACGCAACGGGGCGCTACGGCGCAAGTAGTCCCAGGCCAGCGCAACAGCCGGATCGGCCGAGCGATCGGCGTTGCTGACCTGCTCCAGCGCCAGCAGCGTCATGAAGCCAGCCGGCCGGCCTTCGCTGTCGCGAAACACCATCACGTTGTGCGGTTGACGGGCCAGCCAGTAGCGGGCCAGTCCGGCCGCCCCGTCCCCCTCATGGTGGGCGACCATGGCCACCAGCGACTCCACGTCGGCGGCGTGCAGCCGGTCGGGCAGGGTACGGCCGCCGGACTGCCACTCGAAGAAGGGGCGCACGACCGGGTTGTCGCGGTGCAGGTAGACGAAATCGAACAGGGCTAACTGCTGCTCGGCGCCCTGGGAGCGCTGCAACGCTGCAGTGTAGTAGGCACGGGCCCGCCGGTGCAGCTCGGTGTACCAGGCTGGGTTGCGCCAGCGCAGCTCCGCCGCCAGCACTTCCCGCGCGATGTCGTGAGGAAAGAGCCCGCCCGGCCGCGTTTGGATGAAGGACAGCCCGCGCAGCCACTCGAACAGCTCGTGGACGTCCGGCAAGGCCACCAGCTCGGCCAGCAGCGACTCGGTGGCGACCCGCACCAGCGCGCAGGCTTCCAGCGCCGTTCGGTGCGCCGGCCCCGGCACGCGCTGCAAGAATTGCTCCAGCAGCAGCTTGATCACATCGGGCGCTTCGGCCGGATCAAAGCGAAAGCCGGGGCGCTGGTCATACAGGTCGGCCACCAACGACAGGGCCAGCGGGTAGCTGTGGGTGAAGTCCAGCACCTTCTGCGCCTCATCGTCGGGCACGCGGCGCTGAGCCAGGTACGCGCGGCCCTCCTCAGGGGTCAGGTTGCGCAGCGCCAGCGTCCGCACCAACGGCTGCCAGCCGGGATCGGCGCGCCAGGCCGGGGCCGGCGCCTGACGACCGGCCAGGACGGTGAGTGTGTTTTCGGGCAGTTGGGGCAGAAACGTGTCGCGCAGCCAGCCCTCCAACGGCGCCAGTAGCTCGAAGGTGTCTATCAGCAGCACGTGGCGGTCCAGCCGCTGCGCCATCACCTCGGCCGGCGACTGGTCCGGGGCAATGCCCAGCGCCAGGCACAGGCTGGCCTGGAACGCTTCTGGGGTCGGCTCGATGTTGCGCGCGTCGATGGTCAACGGGATAGCGCCGGCCTGCTCGGCCAGCCGCGCGTACTGCGTCAACAGCGCCGTCTTGCCCACGCCGCCTGGCCCGTGAACGTAGAGGAGGAAGAAGGGCAGTTCGGCCGCCGCCAAGGCAGCGTCGAACAACGCCAACTCGGCCGTGCGGCCGATGAAACGGCGCCGGCGCGCGCTTTGCAGGCAATCAGCCAATCGTGAGGACATTGACAACCCTCAGCCGGAAAAGAAAGAGACACCCCACCACCGTTGTCGGACAGGTGGGTGGGTAATGTTACCGCAAGTGTTTAACGTGTTGTGGGTCAGAATCGCGCAGGCGCCCTCTTCTATCGCACGCCAGGCGGCCGAGCCGCTCATCAGCCAACGAGACTGGCTTGTTGGGCGATGTACCAGCGGCTGACCCACCAGCCGACCACTCTCCTTCGTAGTGGCGACTTCAGTCGCCCCAGGCTGCGCCGAACGGCTGAAGCCATTACTACGAAGGTAATTATCCGCAGTGGCGCCGGCCGCGGCCTGGGTATCTAGCCCGAAAACATATACCCTTCCCCGCGGCGGCTTTGCAGTGCCTGGGCCAGCCGTGGATCGGCCTTCGCCAGGCGGCTGCGCAGCTTGGAAACGATCTTGTCCAGCGCGTCGCGATCCAGCAGAGGATCATAGGGTCGGCCCCAGGCGGCCTGGGCGCAGCTCTCCCGGCTGCACACCTGGCCTGCGTGGCCCACCAGGTGGTGCAACAGGCGCAGTTGGGTCGGCGGCAGGGACAACGGCCGGCCGTCCACGGTGAAGCTGAGCCCGGCCGGGTCGAACTGCAGGCGGAGGCCGAGCGCCGCAGCTTCCCCGCGCTGCACGGTGGGCGCCTCGTCCAGGAAGCGCAGCAGCGGCTCCGGCCCGCCCAGGCCGATCAGGTCGCCGTCGGCCAGTCGCCGCGGCCCAGCCAGGCGCTGGCCGTTGACGAAGGTGCCGTTGGCGCTGCCCAGGTCGGCCAGCCAGTAGCCATCCGCCCGCCGCTCAACCGCCGCGTGGAGGCGGGAGACGGTCTCCAGCCGCACGGTCACGGCGCGCAGGGCCGAGCGGCCCAGCTCGTAGCGGTCGCCTGCCAGGGCCAGCTCTGAAGGCGAGACGGCCGGCGTCAGCGCCGCCAGCCGGACGGTGCTCAGGTCTGTGTCAGCCATCGGCTGTCTCCTCGCTCAACGCCAGGTCTGCGGCCTCGGTTGGCGATAGCGCCTCGCCCCGCTGCCATGCGGCCTGAAAAGCGAGCCCGCCCAGCGCCGCCCGCAGCGCAGCCACCGTGCGCCGGTGCTGTTCCAGGTCGAGGCCGTAGAGGCTCGTGCCCAGCCGGCGACGGCTGGCCTCGGCTGCGCCGGCCAGGGTCGCGGCCCAGGGCAGCCGGCCGACCGCCAGGCCGATCCAGGCCAATGCTTCCACCACTGTGACGATCCCCTCATCGTCGCCGAGGCGGCTGAAGAGCAGCAGGCTCTCCTCGAACAGCGGCCGCGCTGTCGGCAGGTCGCCCTGCAGGAACGCGGCAAAGGCCACATTGTTCAACGCCAGCGCCTCGCCCCAGCGGTCCCCCTGGCGACGGTAGAGGCCCAGGCTCTCTCGATACAGCGCCTGCGCCCGGCCGTACTCGCCCAGGTGCAGCAGCGCCATGCCCAGGTTGTTCAGCGACCCGGCCATGCCCAGGGTGTCGTCGGCCTGCCGGCGCAGCGCCAGGCTTTGCTCGAAGAAGGGCCGGGCCGCAGCGTAGTCCTCCTGATAGACGGCCAGGGAACCCAGGTCGTTGAGCGCGTTGGCCAGGAGGGCCGGATCGCCCAGCTTTTCGGCCAGGGCCAGGGCCTGTCCGTAGCAGCGGCGGGCCCGCGCGTAGTCCCCCAGGTCGCGGCTGAGCGCGCCGGCGCGGCTCAGGGCGCGGGCCGGCAATGCCGGGTCGAGCTGCACGCCTTCCTCCGTTGCGGCCAGCGCCCGCTCCAGCCAATCACGGCCCTGGCTCAAATAGCCGCGCGTCCACCAGAAGCGCCACAGCGCGGTCGCCAGGCGCAGTCCTGCTACGGGGTCGCCGTCGTCCAACAGCCAGGCCAGCGCGCCGCGCAGGTTAGCGTGATCGGCCTCCAGCCGGTCCAGCCACAGGGCCGCCTGGGGCCCGCGCAGGTGCGGCTCGGCCGCCTCGGCCAGCGCCAGAAAATGCGCAGCGTGGCGGCGACGGGCCTCCGGCTCCTCACCTGTCTCGCGCAGCCGGGCCAGGGCGTAGTGACGGATCGTCTCCAGTGCAGCGAAGCGCGGCTCGCCAGCCGGCCCGCTCTCCCGCGCCAGCAGGCTGTGGTCCAGCAGCGCCTCGAGGAGATCGAAGACCAGCGTTGTGTCCTCGTCGGTCGTCCCGCCCCCGATCGCCTCGGCTGCAGCGAGGGTGCATCCGCCCGCGCAGACCGCCAGCCGGCGGAAAAGGCGCCGTTCCGCGTCGTCGAGCAACTCGTAGCTCCAATCCATGACGGCCTGCAACGCGCTGTGGCGGCCGGTCGCGCGGCGGCTGCGCAGCCACTCGAGGCGGCCGTCCAGGCGCTCCAGCATGGCCTGGGGTGAGAGCACGCGGCTGCGGCCGGCGGCTAGCTCAATGGCCAGGGGCAGGCCGTCGAGCCGGCGGCAGAGCTCGGCCACGGCGGACGCGTTGTATTCGTCCAGGTCGAAGTCGGGCGCCTGTGCCTGGGCGCGCTGAAGGAAAAGCGCCACGGCCGGCGCCCGGCTGATCTGGGCCGGGTCGAGGCGACCGTCGGCACGAGGAAGTGAAAGGGGCGGCACGGCCAGCACTTGCTCCTCTACCAGTCGCAGCCGCTCCCGGCTGGTGGTCAGCAGGCTGAGACGCGGGCAGGCGGCGAGCAGAGCAGGCAGCAGCTCGGCCGCGGGCAGCAGATGCTCGAAGTTGTCCAGCACCAGCAGCATGTGGCGTCCGGCCAGCCCGTGCTGCAAGCGTCCCAGCGCTGGCTCCCCGGCCTGTTCGGCCAGCCCCAGCGTGTGCGCAATCACCTCGGGGACGAGGGCGGGATCGGTCAGTGGGGCCAGCGGGACGAAATGGACGCCGTCTGGATAATGGGGCAGCAGGCCGGCGGCAGCCGCGATGGCCAGCCGCGTCTTGCCGACGCCGCCGGGGCCGACCAGGGTCAGCAGGCGCACATCCTCTCGCCGCAGCCGCGCGCAGACCTCGGCCACCTCGCGCTCCCGGCCGATGAAGGAGGAGAGGGGGGCAGGCAGGTTGTGGGGAGTGGTGTATGCGGCCGGCCGGGACGCAACGAGCCGCGTCGGCGGCTCCTCCAGCGCTGCTTGCAGGCTGTGGCGCATCTGGCCCGCGTCGGCAAAACGCTGGGCCGGGTCCAGCGCCAACGCCACGGCCAGCACGTCGCTCAGCGCGGGTGGGACGGCCGGGGTGATCTCGTGGGCGGGGGCCAGGGGATCGGGTCGGCCGGCCAGCAGCGCAACCTCGCGGCGCAGCGCGTCGGCCGGCTTGACGCCGGTCAGCAGGTGGTACAGGGTGGCGGCCAGGCTGTAGAGGTCGCTGCGACCGTCGGTTCCCTCCCCGCGCACCTGTTCCGGCGCAGCGTAGGTCAGGGTGTAGCCGGGCAAGCTGTGCAGGGCCGTCGCCGCAGCCTTGGCCAGGCCGAAGTCGAGCAGCACCACGCCGCCGTCGGCGTCCAGCTTGAGGTTGGCCGGCTTGAGGTCGCGGTGGATCACCGGCGGCTGCTGGCCGTGCAGATACGCCAGCAGCTCCAGGAGCTGATCGGCCCAGGCCAGGACCTGAGCGACGGGGAAGGGGGTTGTGCGCCGCGCCAGTTGGCGGGCCAGGTCTTCCCCCTCCACGTAGGCCATGACCAGGTAGTGATCGCTGTCGGCCGCGAAGGTGTCCACGAACGCGGGCAGCCGCGGGTGCGCCAGCCGGCGCAGGGTTTGCGCCTCGCGGCGGAGGGCTTGCCCCCACAGGTCGTCGTCGGCCGCGACGGTCACCTGCTTGACGGCCACAGTCGCGCCGGTCTGCCGGTCTAGCCCACGATAGACCGCGCCGCAGCCGCCGCGCGCCACCAGCGCCTCGAGCTGATAGCGGCCTGCCAGCAGGGGAGGAAACGTCCACTCGCTCACGGTCTGCCTCTGAGATAACGCAAAGACGCCAGGAACGCGCGACATCTTTGCGCCTCTGCGCCTTTGCGTTGCCAATGGCAACCAGCGCCGAGATTGTACAGCACGCGTCCTGTCTCTCCAAACGGTCAGAGAACCGCCGCAAACGGTCAGAACCTTTGTTGGCTATTTGTGTTACGTTAGGGCAGCGAATACGACGAAGGTACGCCCAACGAGCCGAAAGGAGCCTGAACCATGAAGAACCGATCGAAGATGTATCATCTGCTGTTGGGGCTGGCGCTCGCCCTGAGCCTGCTGGGCTGGAGCCCGGCTGTAACCCAGGCTGCAGAGCTGTGGACAATCCCGACGACCGCCGTCTACGACATTACGATCACGGGCACGACCTACTTTGGGGACACCAATTTTCCCGGCCCGTCCACCCGCTACAGCGCCCACCAGACCTTCACACTGCGGGGCACACTGGTGGTGCTGCCCACGCGGGACCGCAGCGGGGTCAACTTCGACAACGGCCGCAACGCCCGCGACGTGGGCATCTTCGTGGGGCGGCCTTTCTCCAATCCCCAGGCCGGGTCGGTCTGGTTTGCCACCAACACGACCGTCTTCGCTGACGTGGGCATCGGCAACATGAGCCAACGGCTGGCTTCGTTGGACGTGGCCTACGTCACGGTGAACGCGCGGCGCGGCACGATCGGCATCCGCGTGGACGACCAGTCCGTCGCCCGCACGGGCCAGCTCAATGCCTTCAACGTCAAGTCGGGGCTGACGGCCAACGTCTACCAGGTGCTGGCCGGCGGGATGGACCTGCGCTTCACCGGCGACGGCCGCCAGGTGCGCGGCGAGCTGGATTTCATCGGCTCCGGCTACCTCTATCCCGGCAGCACGCGCGTGCAGGCGACCATCAGCGGTCGGCTGCGGTCGTGAGTGCAAACAAATCAGGCGTTTGACCACTGTGGAGGCATGCACATCATGATCACGCACCTATCCCCTCATCGTAGTGACGGCTTCCCTGGCCTGGCCGCCAGGGCAGGCAGCCGTCAGCGGGCGGCTGAAGCCGCGGCTACCAAGGGGTTGCCTTCTGGGTTACCCTCTTTCTAACCGTTCTCCTGGCGACGGGAGGTTCGACGTGGCCGCGGGCCGGGATCCCCGCGGCGGCCGCCGATCGCCCGGCTGCGGGCCGGCCGCTGCTGCCACTGAGCTTTGTACCCAACGCGGGGCAGGCCGACGCCGCCGTGCACTTCCTGGTCCGGACGGGCGCGTATGCCCTGGGCTTCCGGGCCGACGGCGTAGACGTGCACTTCGCGGGGAGCGCAGCGGCCGCGGGCGCCGACCTGCAAGTGCGTTTCCTGGGCGCCGGGACGCCGACGGCTGTCGAGGGCCTGAACCCGCAGCCCGGCGCGGTGAACGACTACCGCGGGGCCGACCCGGTCGGCTGGCTGAGCGGCCTGCCCACCTATGCCGGCGTGATCTACCGCGGCCTCTACCCCGGCGTGGATCTGGTCTACCGCCGCGACGGCCGTGCGCTCAAGAGCGAGTTCCTGGTGGCGGCCGGCGCCGATCCAGCCGCGATCCGCTGGACCTACGGGGGCGCGCAGCGGGTGGAGATCGCAGCCGATGGTGCGCTGGTCGTGACTGCACCGACCGGTGCGCTGCGGGAGGCCGCGCCCGTGGCCTATCAGGAGGTCGGCGGCGTGCGGACGCCGGTGGCTGCGGCCTTTGCCCTGGACGCTGCGGGCCAGGTGGGCTTTCGGCTGGGGCCCTACGACCGGGCGCGGCCGCTGGTGATTGACCCGACCCTGGTCTACGCCACCTTCCTGGGCGGATCGGACGGCGACCCGTGGCGCGAGTATGTCACCGACATCGCGGTGGACGCGGACGGCAACATGCTGGTCACCGGCATAACCCCGGCCACGGACTTCCCCACCGTCAACCCCGTCCAGACCGACCGGCCGGGCTTCGACGCGTTCGTGGCCAAGATCAGCGCCGACGGCCAGACC
>CALGMA010000047.1 GCA_937959265.1 uncultured Anaerolineae bacterium
ATAGTCGCAGCTTGCAGCGTGAGTGTCCTGAGCAACAAACCAGCGCCTGGCAGCGTAGCGACTGAGCCGCAAACAGGCTCTCGCGATGTGAGCGTCGCTAATTTTCATCAGTCAACAGAAATCCAGCCAGCAGAAGTCCCCGCTGCGGCATCACACGCTGTTGACTTGATCGGCGCGTGGGTAGACGCAGGCGCACCCCGCACAGCGCCATTCGATTATCAAGGCTAAGACGGCAAAACCTACCAGGCAACGTTCGACAAGGACGTATTGCCGTTGTTCACCCAGCCGGACGTGTGGTATCTCGGCGCGCCGGCCTGCACCAGTTGCCACCACGCCAACCTGGAGAACTCGTATCACGAGATGGATCTCAGCAGCTACGAGGGCATCCTGGCCGGCGGCGACCGCCTCTCCAAGCCGCCCGGCGTGCCCATCCTTGGCCAGAGCGCACCCGGCGCCGCCGACTTCAACTGGGCCAAAGCCAGCCTGCGCGGGCGCTTGCGCAACAACCGCACGCCCCGGCATGCCCTTCGACATCACCGCGGCCAACCGCGAAGGGCCGGTCGTTCAGGTCGGCCACTTGGAAGGCAAGCCACGCGATGGGGTCGTCGCCATGTTGAGCGGCTCACTGCTCAAGCCGCCTGACCTAGCTGTGATCGAGCAACTGGTGGATCGCGGCGGTTGCAAAGCCTGTCACACGACGCCAAACCTGAAAAACGCGAATGGCACGCTTGGCCCGTCGTGGTGCGAAGTGACGGAAGAGTTCAAGACTGGCAAGATTGACCTAGCGTTCATCTACCAGTCTATCGTCAATCCAAACGCGATGATCGCCGAAGGGTACCCTTCCAACCTGATGCCGGCCAACTTCGGCAGACTGTATAACGAGAAAGAGTTGCAAGCGCTGGTCGCCTTTTTGGCAACCCAGGAGTGTCCGAAATAGGCAGGGGCTGAGCATCGTGGAAGCGGGAGCGCCTGAGGGGGCGACTCCCGCTTCTACGTTTCACTGACCGGACACGCAAAAGCGATACCCGAATCCCCGATCGTTGTGAATGTATCGGGGGTGCTCTGGGTCGGGTTCGAGCTTCTGCCGCAGATGCCAAACGTAGCGACGCACGTAACCCACCTCATCCGCATATTGCGGCCCCCACACCTCGCGCACTAATTCTTCTGGCGAGAGGACTTCACCAGGGCGGCGCATCAGGGCCACCAGCAACTTGAATTCGGTGGGCGTGAGGTCAATCGGCTTGCCGGCGCGCATCACGCGCTTGAGTTCTAGGTTCACCTCCAGGTCGCCGGCAGTTAATATGCCCTCGGCGCGCGCATTGCGCTGAGCGCGCGATAGAACTGCGCGAATGCGCGCCTGCAACTGGGCGAACGAGAATGGCTTAGTCACGTAGTCATCTGCGCCCAGCGAGAACCCGTGCAATATGTCGGCTTCGTCGCCGCGCGCAGTCAACATGATGACCGGCGTCTCGCTCAACTCCCGGATACTCTTCAGCGCGTCCCAACCACACTTGCCCGGCATCGTCACGTCCAGCACCACTAGATCAGGGCGTTCCTGATAGAAGGCGTGCAGCCCTGCGCGGCCATCTTCGGCCGTCACGACGCTGTAGCCTTGGGCGGTCAGGAATTCGGCCAGCAGGCTCAGCAGATCACGATCGTCATCAACGAGCAAGAGCTTAGACACGGCAATATCAATCAGGTGAATCGGCGAGAGGCAACAGGATGTAGAACTCGCTGCCGGGGCGATCTGCATCCGGCCAAACTGGCGAGATGACGCCGATCTCGCCCTGCTGCCGCTCGATCAGCTTACGCGCAAAATACAGGCCGAGGCCCCACCCCCGCGGCCCATGTTCACCATGCCTGCCGCGAGCAAAGCGCTCGAAGATGCTTTGCCGCATCTCCGGCGGAACACCAGGGCCGTGATCGCGCACGGCAATGCGCATCCGCCCGTCATCAGTCAGGCAAGCGCTCAAGCAAATCGGCTCGCCAGCCGGCGAATACACATCGGCGTTGCGGATGAGGTTACGCAACACCTGTTCCAGCAAAATTTCATCGGCCCAAGCCGGCGGCAGTGCGCTGCATACCTCCCACACGACGCGACGCGACGATTGGGCCAGCATCACCTCCGCCGCCTGCTGGAGCAGCGGCCTCACGGCGACCGGCCCTAGGTTCACCTGAAGCCTGCCGGCTTCGATGCGCGACAAGTCGAGAATGGTCTGCACCAGCGTCGTCAATCGTTGGTTTTCGCGCGCCAGGACCTCGAGTGTGTGGCGCAGGCGGAATGGCATTTGCTCAGCGTGCTGCAAGGCGATTTCCAGCGCTCCGCTCATCGTGGTGAGCGGAGCGCGCAGCTCATGGCTGACCAGCGAGACAAACTCGGATTTCATCTGGTCGAGCTGCCGCAGATTGGCGTTGGCTTGCGCCAGCTCCGCGTTACGCGCAGCCAGCGCCGCCGTCCGCTCGGCAACGACGTGCTCTAGCTTGCGATTGATCGCCACAACTTCATCGTTGGCTCGGATCACACGTTGGAGCAGCCACTCAATATAGGACAACGCCAGGAAGACCATGCTCGGCCCCAAGATGCCGAAGAACACGATTTCGCCGATCATCTCGACATCGAATGCGTTCGCGTTGAACTCGTGTTCGTTCAGCTCAAATACTACGACCAGCAGAAAAAGCGCCAGCGGCAGCAAGAGCCGAATCCAGCGCACGCGACGCAGTTGCCGATTCTCCGGAGCGACCCACCCTTTCAGCGAAATCGCGCTCATGTCACTCTCCCCAGGTTGCGAGATATCTGCGAAGAAATATAGCACTCCATTGCCGACGTAGCATAGACGCCGAGCATTTGAGACGGAATTGAGACATTTTGAGACGGCGCTTTGACCCTCAACGAGGCTGGAAAGTGCTACCCTGTGAGCAGGCTTACGAGGCAAGTTCGATTGCGAACGAGGAGGCATAAGCAATGAACCAAGCCGACCTGCCGGCCCTCAAATCCGAGCAAGACCAATGGGATGAAAGCGCATTGGGGCGCCGCAAGTTTTTGAACATCATCCTGTGGACGGTGACCGGCATCAGCGCGCTTGCCGTTGGCGCGCCGGCAGCGCGCTTCCTGATCGGCAACTCGTTCGAGGCGCGCGCCGGTAAGTGGGTGAAACTCGGCAAACTCTCAGAGCTAGACCCTAACGCGGTCAACCGAGTGAATTACAGCATGCGTGCCCTGGACGCCTGGCGCGAGGTGCAACAGACCGGCGCACTCTACGCATTTAGCCCAGATGGTGGCGCAAGTTACGTGGTGCTCGATGGCGCGTGCACCCACCTGGGCTGCATCGTGCAGTGGCGGCCGGAGCGCAATCATTTTGCGTGTCCGTGCCACGCCGGCTACTTCACCCGCGAGGGCGAGGTGATCGAGGGCCCGCCGCCGCGTCCGCTGCGACGCTTGGAGACCAAGATCGAGGACGATGCGCTCTGGGCCAAGATTTAGGAGGCACAGCGATGGCTCACATTTTGGAGTGGATTGACCAGCGCACCGGCATTAACGGACCAATCCGCGCGTTTCTGAACTACCCGGTGCCCAAGTACGTGACTCGGAATTACCTCTACACCCTAGGCGGCCTAAGCCTGATCACATTTGCACTTCAGGTGATCACCGGCATCCTGCTGACTTTCTACTATGACCCCAGCCCGGAAGGGGCCTATAACAGCGTAGATTTCATCACCTACCAACTACCGCTGGGGTGGCTCATCCGTGGCATCCATCACTACGGCGCCAGCGCGATGGTCGTCCTCACCTCGCTGCACATGTTGCGCACCTACTTCTTCAGCGCCTACAAAAAGCCACGCGAGGTAAACTGGCTGACTGGCGTCCTGTTGTTGTTCCTGGTGCTGCTGTTCAGCTTCACGGGCTATCTGTTGCCCTGGGACCAGAAAGGCTACTGGGCAACCAAAGTGGGCACTGAAATCGCCGGCTCGGTCCCGCTGATCGGCGAGGCCATCCTGCGCCTGATGCGCGGCGGCGAGAATCTGGGGCAGGCCACCCTGACGCGCTTCTATGCGACGCACATCTTGATGCTGCCGGCCGCGGTTGGCCTGCTCATTGCCGCGCACATCTACTTGCTGCGACATCATGGCATGGCACCGCCGCTCACCGAGCGAGGGCGCGCGCTGGCGCACAAATTCGTGCCGTTCTTCCCGTTCTGGGTCGTGAAAGATGCGGTGCTTGGTTTGGGTCTGCTGGCGCTGCTGGTTTATCTCAGCTACACGGCTCGCGCGCCGCTCGAGTTCCCGGCCGACCCCACCAGCAGCAATTACGTGCCGAGGCCGGAGTGGTACTTCCTCTTTTACTTTCAGATGCTGAAGTACTTCCCCGGCGAATTAGAGCCGGTCGCAACGGTGCTGATCCCGTTGTTCATCTTCGGCAGCATGATCCTGCTGCCGTTCTTCGACCGCAGCGAAGAGCGACGTCCCTGGAAGAAACCTGTGACGACGATCGCTGGGCTGTTCTACATCATCATCATCCTGATCTTCACAGTGCTTGGCGCCACAGGATGAGTCATTACAGATCGCAAGTTTGCGAAAGGAGATGAAGCCATGAAACGATTACTGAGCGTCTTACTTCCGATGATCACCGCTGGCGGGTTGCTCGCCGCGTGCGGTGGCGGCGCGCCGGCGCCATCCAGCCCCCCATCCACGGGAGGTCAAGCCGGGCCAGCTCCCGCAGCGCCGCCCGCTGCAAAGCCCAATACGCTAACAGCTATCAAGGTGGACGCTGCGCCGCTCGACGCAAATGCCAATGTGTGGGCCAACGCCCCACGCCTCGAAGTGGCCGCCAAAGCCGCCAAAGAAGGCAACCCCGATGGCCCCGCCGTTGTCCTCCAGGCCGTTTACGACAACGAGAGCATCGCGATTCGGGCTGAATGGGCTGACCCAACCGAGAGCATTCTGAAGAATGCCTGGACGTGGGATGGAACAGCGTTCAAGAAGTCGTCGGACGAAGACCGCCTGATGTTCGCCTGGCCGATCGGCAACAACGCCGAGTTTGCCAGCAAAGGCTGCGGCGCAGCCTGTCACAACACCGACCCTGACCCGGAAAAGTGGTGGATGGGTTCAACCAGCGCCGATGTGCGCTATGACAACTGGCACTGGAAGTCCACACGCACCAATCCGGCCGGCTACGCGGATGACCAATGGTGGAACATACTGGAAGATCCCAACAAGCCGTCCAGCTCGCGCCGCAACGACGCCAAGGAGAGCGGCGGTTATGCCGACAACGTGAACGATGACAAAACCGGCCCAAAGTTCATGAGCAGCAAAGGCGTAGATGTCAAGTTCATCTTCAAGGGTGAAGAAGTTGAGCTGGATACAACCAAGCTCAGTCCGGGCGCGGTGATTCCGGGATACATCTTGTCGAAAGCGGTTGGCTCGCGCGGCGACGTAGAGGCGTCAGGCGCGTGGGCTGACGGGAAGTGGGTCATCGTGATGAAGCGCGCGCTGAACACCGGCTATGAGGACGACGCGGCGTTTACACCTCCTAAGCCGGTGCCGTTTGGTTTGGCAGTGGTAGACAACGGCGGTGGCCTGGAGCACGCTGTTGTGCCAGACGTGCTTACCCTGGAGTGGAAGTAGCGCGCGCAGCCACGTTCGCTAGGCGCGCCGCACAGCGCGCAAACGCAAGCAGCCAGGCAACATCAGCCTGGCTGCTTGCGATTCGGGTGCATTTCTCTGCAGGGGCGAGACGAGGGTAGGCGCAGGCAATGCCTGCGCCTACCCTCGTATGTTGCGCCTGCCCCTCGCCGGAAATACACCCTGCTATTCACGGTAATCGAAAGGCGGACACCAGGCCATCCGCGCCGGTGACAAAGAGGTGGCCTGCGCCCAGAGCCGGGCCGTCGCGCGCTTCGATGCCGGTTGCGCGGCGCCAACGCAACGCGCCGGTGCGCGCGTCCAGCGCGTGCAAGTCACCCCGCTGTGAGATGAAGTAGATCGTCCGACCGTCGCTCACCGCGTTGCCGATGGGGTAATTGAAGGTTCCCTCAACGTTATATTGCCAGATCAGCCGGCCGTCGCGCGGATCAGCCAGGTTCAAAAAAGCGTTAGCCGAGCCATAGGCCAGCGCCGGCAAGCCGGAAGGCGCCGGGGTCAGCGGCAGCGGCGTGAAACTTTGCACCCAGTTGCCCGTGGTGCGCCGATAAACCTCGATGCCGACCACGGCATCCAGGCCGACCAAAAAGTCGCGATAAGCCACAAAGACCAGGCGCCCGCCGTCCGCCCACAACGACTTGATCAGCCCATCGGACGATTGGTAGGTCCACAAGAGACGCCCATCGGTTTGATCGAGCGCATAAATGCGCATCGCGCCGCCTTCGTCAATATCCGCGCTGCTAAGCCCATTGCCGCCGACATAGACGACGCCGGCCTGCGCATCCGCCGCCGGCGCGCGCAGGATATAGCTGTCGCTCTGAAAGCGCCACGCTTCGCGTCCGGTTTTGAAGTCGAGCGCAACCAAAGGCGCATGCAGCCGCGCGTTGTTCACGCGCGCGCGGCTGCCGACGCCCGCGGTAGGCACATAGATCGTATCGCCCGATAAGACCGGCTTCGAGCGCGCTTCCAGGCCGGTCAGGGGCGTCGCATCGGTCGGTTGCAGGCTGCGCCGCCAGCGGGGCAAACCGGTCGCGCCGTCCAGCAGAATCACCTCGGCCCCCTCCCCGGCCACGAACACAGCGTCGCCCAGCACGGCGACGCTGTCCGCCCATAACCGCCGGCCATTGGCGAAGCGCCAGACCGGTCGGCCATTTCGCGCGTCCAGCGCCACCACCTCGTCGGAGTCCGGCGCGACGATGACCTTTGCACGCCCGCCTGTTTCTAGGAAGAGCGGCATCCAGTGGATCGGGCGGCCGAGGGCGACCTGCCAACTCGGCTTCACGTCGGGGTTGGTGCCGATGCGCGGGGTCGAAGATGACGCTTGACACGCAGCAAGCGCGAAAGCCGCTATCAGTGAACCGATATACTTCCGGCGCTGCATCACGCAGCTCCATTCTCACGCTCAAAACGCGCTTGGTCAAGGGGTATTGTGCAGCGGAGACAAGCCGCTTGCCGGAGGTCATCGGTGCGGTTGGTCGCTGTCCGCACCCGTCCCCGTCCACCCGTCCACACCCGTCCACCCGTCCAAGCCGCTTGACGCTAAGTTTCAAGGCATGGTATCATCTCTGCCGTTACGTTAGCACTCTATACCTATGACTGCTAATCAGCATACCATAACCATACAAGAGCTGACTCTGCGACAGCAGACGATACTCGGGCTGGTTGTGAAGACTTACATCAACACGGCGACGCCGGTCAGTTCCAAGGCGCTCTTGGAGGCAAACGACCTGGGCGTGTCCAGCGCGACCATCCGCAACGAGATGGCCGTGTTGGAAGAGCTGGGCTACCTGACTCACCCGCACACTTCGGCCGGCCGCGTGCCCACCGACAAGGGCTACCGCTACTTCGTCGAGCGGCTGATCGGCGATGTGGAATTGCCCCAAGCCGAGCAGAATATGATTCGCCACCAATTCCACCAGGCCAAGCTAGAGATGAGCCAATGGATGCAACTGACAGCAGCGATCCTGGCGCGTTCCGTGCGCAGCGCCGCGCTGGTGACGGCACCTAAAGTCGAACAGCCGCGCCTGCGACACCTCGAGTTGATCTCGACGCAGTCACAACTCGTCCTTTTAGTGGTGGTGTTCCAGGGCGGCACGGTGCGCCAGCGTTATCTCACGCTGCAGGAGCCGATGGATCAAGCGGCCCTCAGCCAAGTTGCGGCGAAGTTCAACACGCTTGGACACGAACTGGATGCAGCTTCGTTGCGCGCGAAGATCAGCGATCCGACCGACTTCGAGTCCGCCATACTCGACCTGCTGATGGAGTTGACCACCAGCGGCAGCGAAGTGCCGATCAACGAGGTGTATCGCGACGGTTTGACCGAGGTGCTACAAGAGCCGGAGTTCAACAAGCGCGGCGATGCCAACGCGCTGGTCAACGCCTTCGAGCAACCCACCTTCCTGAACGAAGTCATCGCTTCGCCAGTCGGCACGGTGCAGGTGGTAATCGGCGGTGAGGGCCGCTGGCGTGAACTAAGCGCATGTAGCATGGTGATCGCGCGCTACGGCGTGGAAGGGTTTGCCACCGGCGCACTCGGCGTACTCGGCCCGACGCGCATGCCCTACGGGCGCGCCATCGGCACGGTGCGCTACGTCGCCGACCTGATGAGCGACCTGGTGAGCGACTTATACGCAGACTGAAGGGGAATACGCATTGCAGATTGCGTAAAGCGTAAAAACGTAACACGCGACGCACAACATGCGATAAGCGCACCGCTGTATCAGCTTGCATTAAGCGTGCACGGCTATCCTTGGTCGGACGCCATTGCCCGGCCGTTCACTGTGGAGTAGTGAAATGATGACGGAGACAACTGCGCAAGATCAGACCACGACGACGGATGCGACAACGACGAACGCAGCGGAAGGGGTTGCTGAAGCAGAAGCAACGACGCCTGCTGCCGAAGCCGATCCAATCGCGGCCTTACAAAAAGCCCTGCAAGAGGCAAAAGCGAAAGCCGACGAATACCTCGATGGCTGGCAGCGCGCCCGTGCGGAGTTCGCCAACTACAAGAAGCGCCAAGAGCAGCAAAACGCCGATCTGCGCGCCTTCGCAACCCTAGACCTGATTCGCAAGCTGCTGCCGATCCAGGATGACTTCGAACGCGCCGCCAAGACGCTTCCCGAAGGTATCGCACATATGACGTGGATCGAAGGTGTGATGCTGATCCAGCGCAAGCTGAAGTTGATCCTGGAGAGCGAAGGCGTAAAGGAAATCGAAGTTCACAGGAACGACCCGTTCGATCCTGCGCTGCACGAGGCCATCAGCCATGATGAGGCCGAAGGCGTGGAGAGCGGACACGTCATCGAAGAGTTGCAGAAAGGCTACAAGATCGGCGACCGCGTGATCCGGCCGACCCTGGTCAGAGTAGCGAAGTAAATTTGGATTCAACATCTCCCTACCTTTCGTCTTCTATTCAGGAGCACGCAGGCGCCCCCGAATGAAAGGCGAAAGCAAGAGATGAAAATGAGAGAGCAGACATGGGAAAGATAATTGGCATTGACTTGGGGACGACGAACAGCGTGGTCGCGGTGATGGAAGGCGGCGAGCCGACGGTGATCCCCAGCGCAGAAGGTTCACGGCTGATTCCATCGGTCGTGGCCGTGAACCCGAAGAACAACGAACGGCTGGTGGGTCAGGTGGCCAAGCGGCAAGCCGTGACCAACCCTGAGAACACGATCTTCTCCATCAAGCGCTTCATGGGGCGCAAGTACAACGACCCCGAAGTGCAGCGCGCAATCAAGGTCGTGCCGTACAAAGTAGTGCCGGCACCCAACGGCGACTGCCGCGTGATCATGGGCGGCAAGGAATATTCGCCGCAGGAGATCAGCGCGATGATCTTGCAGAAGATCAAGACTGACGCCGAAGCATATCTGGGCGAGCCGGTCACGCAGGCGGTGATCACCGTGCCGGCCTACTTCAACGACGCGCAGCGCCAGGCCACCAAGGACGCTGGCAAGATCGCCGGCCTCGAAGTGCTCCGGATCATCAACGAGCCGACGGCGTCCTCACTCGCCTATGGCCTGGACAAGAAGAAGGATGAGACGATCGTCGTCTATGACATGGGTGGCGGCACGTTCGATGTGAGCGTGCTCGAAGTCGGCGACGGCGTGTTCGAAGTGAAAGCCACCAACGGCGACACCTTCCTCGGTGGTGACGACTTCGACAACCGCGTCATGGAGTACTTGATAGACCTGTTCAAGAAAGAGAACGGCATTGACATCCGCAACGATCGCCAGGCGCTGCAGCGCTTGAAGGAAGCAGCGGAGAAAGCGAAGATCGAGCTATCGTCGGTGATGGAGACGGAGATCAACCTGCCCTACCTTACCGCCGACGCAACCGGACCCAAACACCTGGTCACGCGATTGACACGCTCGCGCCTGGAGCAACTGACGGAAGACCTGATTACGCGCAGCCTGGGACCGTGCGAGCTGGCGCTAAAGGACGCCGGCATTGACAAGGGCAAGATTGACGAAGTGGTGCTGGTGGGCGGCATGACCCGCATGCCGGCCGTTCAAGAGGCTGTCCGGCGCGCATTCGGCAAGGATCCCAACCGCAGCGTCAACCCGGACGAAGTCGTGGCGATCGGTGCCGCGGTACAGGCCGGCGTATTGGGCGGCGAGGTGCGCGATGTACTTCTGCTCGATGTCACACCGCTCACCTTGAGCATCGAAACGCTGGGCGGCGTCGCCACACCGTTGATCGAACGCAACACGACCATTCCCACCAAGAAGAGCCAGATCTTCAGCACGGCCAGCGACAACCAGACCAGCGTCGAGATCCACATCGTACAGGGTGAACGCCCGATGGCCGCCGACAACAAATCGCTCGGCAAGTTCATCCTGGATGGCATCCCACCCGCGCCGCGCGGCGTCCCGCAGATCGAGGTGTCGTTCGACATTGACGCCAACGGCATCCTAAACGTGACCGCCGCCGACAAGGCCACCGGCAAAACGGCGCACATCACCATCCAGCCTTCATCCGGCCTGGCCAAGGACGAGATCGAGCGCATGGTGCGCGAGGCGCAGGCGCACGCTGCTGAAGACAAGTCACGCCGCGAGAGGGTCGAGGCGCACAACGAAGGCGATAACGCCGCCTACCAGGCCGAAAAGTTCATCCGCGAAAATGGCGACAAGATTCCCGCCGACAAGAAAGCGGAACTCGAAGCCAAGATTACGGCCGTGCGTCAGGCCATCATGGGCGACGACATCGCGGCCATGCGTAACGCCACGCAGGATCTCAAGAACACCTTTAG
This sequence comes from uncultured Anaerolineae bacterium, assembly GCA_937959265.1. Lineage (GTDB taxonomy): Bacteria > Chloroflexota > Anaerolineae > J036 > Brachytrichaceae > JAAFGM01. Next base: position 10,889 of record CALGMA010000047.1, read on the forward strand.
CCAGATCGGTGCAGCAATGTATCAACAGGCCGGTGCTACCGCCGACAGCGCAGCCGGCGAAGCCTCAGCAGATTCGGGCGGCGACCAGAAACCACCCGAAGGCGATGTCGTCGAGGGCGAATTCAGAGAGACGAAATGAGCGTCCTGGGTCTAACCGCTCGCGTCCTGGGTCTTGCGCGACGCGCGAAGACGTGAGGCGCAGGCGGTAAGACGCGCCACGCGCGCAACACATGCCCATGGCAACGACCAAACGCGATTACTACGAAGTGCTCGGCGTGCCGCGCAACGCCAGCAGCGACGAAATCAAAAAAGCGTTTCGCCGGCTTGCGCGCGAGTATCACCCCGACGTCAACAAGTCGCCAGACGCCGAAAGCAAGTTCAAGGAGATCAACGAAGCCTATGAGGTGCTGAGCGACGACCAGAAGCGCGCCGCGTATGACCGCTACGGCCATGCCGGCGCGCAAGGCGGCTTCGGCGCCGAAGGGTTCGGTGGCTTCAGCGACATCAATGACATCTTCAGCGAGTTCTTCGGCGGCTTTGCCCGAGCCAGCGCCCAGGCGCGCCGTGGGCCGCGACGCGGCGCAGACCTGCGCTACGATCTGAAGATAGACTTCCTCGAGGCGGTCTTCGGCGCAGAGAAAGAAATCGAAGTCGTCCGCAACGACGTTTGTCCGCGCTGCAACGGCTCCGGCTCGGAGCCGGGCACCAGCCCTACACGTTGTCGCACTTGCAACGGCACCGGGGAAGTGCGCCGGGTGCAACAGAGCATCCTCGGGTCATTCGTCAACGTCGCCACCTGCCCTACATGCAACGGCACGGGGGAGGTGATCACCACCCCATGCCGGCAATGCGGCGGCCGTAAGCAGGTGCGCGTTACACGCACACTAGCAGTCAATATCCCGCCCGGCGTGGACACCGGAACACAGATCCGCCTAAACGGGGAGGGAGAACCCGGCGCAAACGGGGGGCCACCGGGAAACCTATATGTCGTCATCAATGTGGCCCCGCATCCCTTCTTCCGCCGCAAGGATGAGGACATCATCGTTGAAGTCTCGATTAATGTCGCGCAAGCAGCGCTGGGCGATGAGATCGAAGTGCCCACCGTGGACGGCAAGGAGAAGCTGGTGATCCCGGCCGGCACACAGAGCGGCAGCGTGTTCCGCATCAAAGGCAAAGGGGTGCCTCATCTGCGTCGCAACACGCGCGGCGACCAAATCGTGCTGGTCACTGTACAAGTCCCACAATCGCTCACCGCCGAGCAGAAACGCTTGTTCATAGAGCTATCCAAGACATTAGGCCGGGAAGTCGTCCCGCAACAGGAGAAGGGCTTCTTCGACAAGCTAAAAGATGCGTTCGGCGTCTAGAGAATCGAGAATGGAGAACGAAGCACTGCGAAAGGCGCGCCGCCCAGTGCTCCTCTTCTTTCTCGATTTTGCATTCTCGATTCTGCTTGCAGCATGTGCCAGCCTGCCCGGCCCGCGCGAGGTGAACATATTTCCGTCGCCGGTTGCCTATGTAACTGCCGCACCGCTGCCGGAGCCCACGCCAACGCCGACAGTGCCGCCGATCCCCACCCCCACCCCACTGCCGCCGACAGCCGTCCCCAAGCGATTCCCTCAAGAGAGCACAGCGGCCATCGGCCTATGGAGTGACACCATCGCGTCGGTGCAGTCATTCCCCGGCTTTCTCGACATCGCCGCCGGCGACGCAGCGCGCGATTATCAGCGCGAGCGCAACCAGTTGCTGGTCACGCTGACCAAGAAAAGCGTCAGCGCAGCCAACGGCGACCAACTCGCCGATCTTCAGGCCAACAAGCCAGATTGGCTGCTCTACGATCGCAACAAGCGAGTCGTGTTCAGTTCAGCAGACAAGAGCGCGCCGCTTCTCGACATCCGCAACGAGGCTGTAAAGGACCAACTCGCCGAGGACGTCGCCAGAGCGATCAACGACGGCGGGTTCGAGGGCGTCCTTATTGACGACGCAGGCATGGACTTGATTCGTCCAGCACCTTCACCGGTGTATACCGGCACGCAGGCGTTCACCGAGCAGCAACGCCGCGACGCCGTGGAGGGCTTACTGCGCACCATCCGCGCACGCATTCCCAACAAGCTCATAATCATCGGCGGTTATGCCTGGAAGGACGGCTTGGCATTCGCCGCGCGCAGCGACGAAGCTCAGACGCTTGCCACACTGGCGGATGGCATCCACATCGCAGAATTTCTGCGCGCCCCGATCAGCAAAACCAACGAGTTCAAATCAGAAGCTACCTGGAAACGCGACCTAGACTACCTCAGCGTCGCCTCGCAGGACAACAAAGTCGTGCTGCTTACGACGCGGCTGATCGGCGCGCCCGAAGACCTCACACGCCAATGGCTGAGCTATGCCACAGCATCGTATTTGCTCGGCAAGAACGGTGCGTATACCTACTTCCAGTTCGACGCCGGTGATCCGGCCTACTCCAACGACCCCATCCTGAATGCGCCGATCGGTGCACCGGTCGAAGCATACACCAAGCTCAGCAGCGGCATCTACCAGCGCAAGTTCAGCAAAGGGGTGGTGCTGGTCAACCCGACCAACGAACAAAAGAAGACCACACTCGACAGCGCCTATAAGTCGTTGCAGGGCAACCCGGTGGATGCCAGCATCACAATGGGGCCACGAACGGGTATCATCCTGCTCAAACCGTAGGGCGTGACAGGGACGACACCATGAGACTGAAGGACAAACGCATCGCTTTCTTCGTCGAAGAGGGCTTCGAGGATTTGGAGTTCTGGGCTGTTTACATGCGCCTGCGCGAAGAGGGCGCGCACGTCACGGTGGTCGCGCCGAAAGCCGGCGTCACCTTCCACAGCAAGAGTGGGGGGTTAACTGCGACGAGCGAAGCCGCCGCCGACGCAATCGCTGTGCACAACATAGACGCAGTCATCGTGCCGGGCGGATGGGCGCCCGATAAGCTGCGCCGATACGAGAGCGTGAAACAGCTAGCACGCGACGCCTACGCGCAGAGCAAGATCATCGGCATGATCTGCCATGCCGGCTGGGTCGGCATCAGCGCCGGCATCGTCAAGGGGCATCGCGCTACCGGCAGCGTCGCCATCAAAGACGACCTGGAAAATGCCGGGGCGACCTGGGTAGACGCGCCCGCCTTTCGCGATGGCACCCTGGTGTGGGGGCGCGTCGTCGCCGACATCCCCGATTTCAACCGCGAGCTGGTCAAGGCGCTTGCGGATGGTCATGAGTAGCAACTGGTAGAAGATCGCCGAATAACCAATGACGAATTACCAGCTACGATATCAACCATGATCCCCTTCGATCAATATGCCCGACACGACGACTCACGCATGTTCGAGTGGATTGACGGCGCGCTGGAGCTGCTGCCTTCGCTCTCGCGCGCCCAGGAGCGCGTCCGCGATCTGTTACTGGAGCTGCTGGGCGAATACGTCGAGATGAGCGGCATCGGGCTGGTCATCCCTGCACCGTTCGCCATCCGCATGCCGGAAGAGATGCGTCGCGGGCGCGAACCCGACCTGCTGTTCATCCCCAACGAGTTCATCGAGACGGTGCAAGAAAGCTACGTGAACAGCCACGGCGTGGGGCTAGTGGTAGAAATCACCGATGCGCGCAATCGACGGCTCGACAGGATAGAGAAATTCCACGACTACCAGCTCGCTGGCATCCCCGAATACTGGATCATAGACGTGGAACGGCGCGAAGCGAGTTTCTTCGTCCTGGAGCGTCGGCGCTACGCGCGCGTGCCGACGGACGAAACAGGCTACTATTACTCCCGCACCCTCAAGGGGTTCGCATTCGCACCTGCCATGCTGTGGTCCTAGCGCCGTCTGATGTCTCGTCTGCGCAACGTGCTAGGCTGGCTAACCGTCGCTGGCCTGTTCACCTCGCAGCTTTGGCTGTTCAAAGATTTTTCGATTGACGACGCATTCATCACCTTTCGCTACGTCCGACAATTCGTCGCCGGCAACGGCCTAGTGTTCAACATCGGCGAACGAGTCGAGGGCTATTCGAACTTTTTGTGGGTGATGCTGCTGTCACCAGCAGCGGTACTCAGCATGGACCTACTGCTGGCTGCGCGCGTCTTGAGCGTCGCGCTGAGCGTTGGCACGCTGCTGCTCACCTACCGCCTCGCCAGCACGAGTCCTGCTCTCACCCTTGCACCGATCATGCTGGCCGCCTACGCGCCCTTCGCGGCCTGGACGATGGGCGGACTGGAGACGTCGCTGTTCGCCTTCCTCGCTACAGCCGGCGCCTATGCCTTCATCCGCGAGGAAGAGCGGGGGCATGGCGCCGCTTCAGGCTTGTTGTTCGGGCTGTTGGCGCTGGCTCGTCCAGAGGGTATCCTCTTCTTCGGCCTGGCCGTCATCTTTCGCCCACGGCGCCTTTGGGTGAGCCGCGCTGCCGCCACACCAGAAGGTCGCGCAGGCAAGGCGCACACCTCAAGCCGCGTTGGATGGTGCCCGTCGCGGCAGGATGTGCTGCGGCTGATTGGATTCGGTGCCTTGTTCATCCCACACTTGCTGTGGCGGCTGAGCTACTACGGTCAGCCGCTACCCAACACGGTGTATGCCAAGGCGATGGGACTGCACCCACGCACTTTCATCGAGGGCGGCTATTACCTGTTCAACGGCGCCGTGGCGCTGGGCGGATTGGGCTTCCTGATCATCCCGATCACGCTCGTCGTGCTCAAGAGGCGCACGCTGCGCCACGACTTCCTACTCGCGTGCGTCGCAGCCTATGCACTCTTTATCTTCGCCGGCGGCGGCGACTGGATGCCGATGCAGCGTTTTTGGGTACATGTTGCGCCGCTGCTGTTCGCGCTCGCGCACACCGGCTTGATGGCCCTGGCCGCCTTGATCTGGCCGCCGCGACCGATCCTGGTCGGCATTGGGCTGGCGTTGGCACAGGTTGCTTTCCTCTATCTCGGCGCGCTCGACGCGCATTTCGTGCAAGGCGTGGGCCGGGCAGAAGCAACGCAAGGCCCCACCATGGTGGATTATTTGCGCGAGCGATGGCGGCCAGGTGATGTGCTGGCCGTCACCGACGCCGGCGGACTGGCCTATGTGCTCCCGCTCGAGGCGCGCGTCGTAGATATGTTTGGCCTGACCGACGCACACATCGCCCACCGGAAGCCAGAATTCCCCAGCGGCCTGTTTGGGCACGGCGACGGGTTCGGAAAATGGGATGTAGACTATGTGCTCGCGCAGAATCCGCGCTTCATCCAAGTGCATGTGATCGCGAAAGCGGCCGATGGAACTTTCATCGTGGATAACACCTCGAACCGCCTGCTGATGAATGACCTGCGCTTCAAGGCGCGCTACCGACAAGTTGCCGATACCCCTGAACTGCAAGGGCTGTTCGAGCGCATCCAGTGAACAAACGCTATGCCAATCGTCACCCCCAAACCGATGAGTGGTTTTCCCGAGCTGCTGCCGGAGCAGCAGCTCGTGTTCAACCGCTGTCTGGACATCGTCCGTCACACCTTCGAGCGCTACGGCTTTGCGCCGATCGAGACGCCGGCCGTGGAACGCAAGGACGTGCTCACTTCCAAGGGCGGCAACGAGAAGGAAATCTACGCCCTATCGCGCCTGTCCGCCGGGCCGGGCGAGAGCACCGAGACAGAGTTCGCCCTACACTTCGACCTGACCGTGCCGCTGGCGCGTTACGTGGCCCAGCACAAAGACAGGCTGACCTTCCCCTTCCGGCGTTATCAGATTCAAAAAGTTTGGCGCGGCGAACGCCCCCAATCCGGCCGCTACCGCGAGTTGTATCAGTGCGACATTGACGTGATCGGTCGCGGTTCAGTCAGCTTGATGACCGACGCCGAGATCCCCAGCGTGATCTACCACGTCTTCCGCGAGATGGACATCGGCCAGTTCATCGTGCGCATCAACAATCGCCGGCTGTTGCAGGGATTCTTCGATGCCGCCGGAGTGCCGGCGGAACGCAAGATCGAGGTGTTGCGCACGGTGGACGCCCTGGAAAAGATCGGGCGCGACGCCGTGGCGCACGCGCTGGTCAACAAGATCGGCTTGAGCGAGACGACGGCCGGCCGCATCCTGGACTTCCTGGATAGCAGCCGAGGCGCACACACCGATGACGTGCTGCGCGCACTGCGCGCGCAAATCGAAAGCGGGCAGATCCACAACGAGGATTTCGCCCGCGGCGTAGAGGAGCTGCAGACTGTCGTCGAGGGCATACGCAGTCTGGGTGTGCCGGACGACTACTTCGAGGTTGACCTGAGCATCGCGCGCGGGCTGGACTACTACACCGGCACAGTATACGAGACTCGCCTGGTGGCGCATCCCAACCTGGGCAGCATCTGTTCGGGTGGGCGCTACGATGACCTGGCCAGCTACTTCACCGACGAAAGACTGCCCGGTGTCGGCATCTCGATCGGCTTGAGCCGGCTGGTGCTGCGCCTGCTGGACGCCGGCGTGCTCAAGACCGGCCCCGCGACGCCGGCGCTGGTGCTGGTCACGACGATGGACCCGGCGCACATGCAGGACTACCTGCGGATCGGCGCCGCGCTACGCGCACGCGGCATCGCCACCGAGGTGTATCTGGAGAAAGCCCGACTCAGCGATCAGTTGAAGTACGCCAGTCGCAAAGGCTTCCGCTTCGCGGTGATCGCCGGTGAGACCGAGTTCGCTGCCGATCAGGTGAAGGTGAAGGATCTAGCCAAAGCAAGCGAGATTACGCTGAATCGCGACGAAGCCGCGGCAGCGCTGGCCGAGATGGTGCAGGCATGATGATCCAAGCGGTTGGCGTCCTTGATCACCCCAAGCTACCGGCAACCGGCGAGGTGGCCGACGAGATCAGCGCGGCGTTGCACGCATGGGGCGTGCTGCCCTATCGTGCCAAAACGTGGGACACACCGGCGCTCGAAGCGATCATGCCCAAAGTAGACCTGATTGTGGTGCTGGGCGGCGATGGCAGCACACTGCGTGCCGCTCGCGTAGCCGCATCGCATAACGTGCCGGTTGCCTCGGTCAACATGGGCCGGCTGGGCTTTTTGTCGGAGATGACCCCGGCCAACTGGCGGGAAGCGCTACAGCGCATGATCACGGGCGATTACTGGCGTGAAGAACGCATCATGATCCATGCCGAGGCATACCGAGAGGGAGCAATGCTGAGCACACACGAAGCGTTGAACGATGTGGTAGTCAGTCGCGGCACGCTCGCGCGCATCGTGCGCCCGGAAGTGCACGTAGACGGCAGCCGTCTGACGACCTTCGCCTGCGACGGCCTGATCGTGGCCACGCCGACCGGCAGCACGGCATACGCGCTGGCCGCCGGCGGGCCGATCCTGCCCCCTACGCTACAGAACTTCGTGCTCGTTCCAATCGCGCCGCACCTCAGCCTGGACAAGCCGGTCGTGCTGTCGCAAGGTTCCATGGTCGAGATCGTCGTCCATACTGATCACCAGGCCATTCTGACCGCCGACGGCCAGCACGAGACGACGCTCAAGGACGGCGACCGCGTGCTGGTGCGCGCCAGCGAGCATGTGGCCGTGTTTGCGCGCGTGCAACCGCCTTCGTATTTCTACCGCACCCTGATGGCCCGCTTGAAGGGCGAAGGATGTGAGAATTGAGGCTACCATGCATCCACTCATCGCTTACCTGAATGCGCAGCTTCCGGCGATGACCGAGCTGCTGACACGGATCGTGAGCCTCGAATCGTTCAGCGCCGACAAGGCCGGCGTGGACGCAGTTGCCTGGCTGATCGCCCATGAGCTGCGGTCGCGCGGCGCCGAGGTGACGGTCTTCCCGCAGACTACCACCGGCGATCACGTGCTGGGCACCCTCAACCGCGGCGCGGGATCGCCGATCGCCATGATCCTGCACATGGACACCGTGCATCCGCGCGGCTCGTTTGCGGCGCGCTATAAGCTCGAAGACGGCAAGATGTACGGCCCCGGCGTGTTCGACATGAAGGCCAGTCACGTCATCGCGCTCTACGCCGTGCAGGCGTTGCAGGCGTTGGGTCAAATGCCCCGGCGCGAGATCCGCATGCTGTTCACCAGCGATGAAGAGATCGGCAGCTTCACGTCCGAAGCGCTGATCGTGGAACAGGCGCGCGGCGCACAACTGGCGATGATCATGGAGCCGGCGTTGGCCGACGGCCGGCTGAAGTCGTCACGGCGCGGTGTGGGCAATTTCACCATCGTCGCGTATGGGCGTGCTTCGCACGCCGGCGGCGGCCACGAGCGCGGCATCAACGCCATCCAGGAGATGGCCCATCACATCCTGGCTATTCAAGCGCTGACCGACTACCGGCGCGGCATCGCGACCACGGTAAGCGAGATCAAGGGCGGTATCGCGCACAACGTGGTGCCCGATCGCTGCGAAATCCACGTGGACGCTCGCGCCAACGCACAGGCCGACGCCGACTGGCTCACCCAACAAATTTACAGTTTGCAGCCGGTCTTGCCCGGCGCGCGACTGGAGATTAGCGGCAAGTTCGAGCGCCCGCCGATGGAATGCAACGCCGAGCGCCTGGCCATCTTCGAGCGCATGAAACAGATCGTTGCACCAATCCTCACGCTGGAGCACGGTCCGAGCGGCGCCGGCAGCGACGCGGCCTTCACCGCCCCGATCGCGCCGACGATGGACGGCCTGGGCGCCGTGGGCGACGGCCTGCACGCGGCCGATGAGCACATCATCCTCTCCTCCCTCGTCGAGCGCGCAGCCATGAACGCGCTGATTTTGCAGGCGTGGTGAAGCGCTATCGGCTCAAACCAAGGGGCGATCTAGACGCTGAAGGCAACACCGGCTGGGCAAAGGCATACCGGGTGGGCGAAGGCAGTGCCTTCACCCACTCCGCTTTATCGGCCTAGGGCTATCAGTGCGGTGGCAGCCTTCACCTGCGGATCATCCTCCAACGCGTAGCGCCACCATTCGACATTAACCAGCCGGTCAGGCTGCACACCCCGCCCTTCCAGGAAACGGCCGTTTGGATCACGGTAATGCTTTACCGCAGCCCACAGCACCGAGCCATCAGGTAAACGCAGCGCCTGCAGCATTTCAACGTTACCCGGCGTGGGCATCCCCACCACACGCGCCCGACCACTCGCCTGCATGACCGCGACGAAGATATCGCCGGAGCTGTTCGTCCCCGAGCCGGCCAGCACTACCACCGGCACGCCGTCCAGCGCGCGAATCGTCCTACCGCGCGGAATGGCATAGGTGTCTACCTCGCCGGATCGGCTGACGTAGCTGCCGGCCGAGCCGCCGTCGACGAGCAAGGCGAGCACGTCCACCATCTGCCCGATGATGCCGCCGTCGTTTGCGCGCATGTCTACGATCAGGCCGTTCAGCCGACCGTCGCGCAGCAACCGCAACAGCGCTTCGCGCGCGCGCATTCCCGTGGTGAACGAGAGAAAATCATAGATAGCAAGATAGCCAATGTCACCGGGCAGGCGGTGGGCAACCACCGGCGGCGGGATGAGCGAAGTCGAATAAGTCTCGCGCTCAATGGGCACCTCACGCGGCGCGCCATTGGGCGGCTGCACCGTGACGCGCACAATACCCGCGCGGCCATAAAGCAGATGCGCTCGGTCCTCGCGATCCAGCCGGATGCCCTCGATCGCCACGATGCGATCACCGGGCTTGAGCACTGCTTCAGCCTTCGAGTTGGGGATTACCTGCAACACCAGCAAGCTGTGGTCTGGCATCCTGCGCAAGCTGGCCGCCAGGCCGGTGACCGAGGCCGCGCCGCTGCCAAGGCGATAGCTTTGCAGCGCGCCGGCCTGCTGTGGCGGCAGGAAGGTCGAGTGCCCGTCGTTCAGCCGGCTTACCATCTCCACCATCAGGTTATAGAACTCCGAAGGGGTCTGCGCTGCGCGCACCTTCGGCTCATACTCCGCACGGATTGCCTCCCAGTCCAGGCCGTTGAAACTGGGATCGGCGTAGTGATCGTGGATGAACTGCCACGTTCGCATAAACACCTGCCGGGCGCGGTCGAGCTTGAACGGCTGTGGCGGATCGGCAAAGGGCGACGACGACTGCGCTAAGGCGATGCCGGCAGGCGCGATCGAGCAGGCAAGTACGAGGACGAGTGAGAGGAACATTTTGATGCGAGCGTGGGTCATGATCGATCCTGAATTGTGGTTTGTATGCAAGCGCGGGCCAGGACGGGCGCTGATAAAGGTCGTATGTTACTGGATGATTCGAAATCTGGCATCCCGTGCAGCGCGTCCTTCATCCGGGCCGGATTCCTGCTTTCACGGGAATGACACCGAAACTCTTGAGTATGAGGAATGCTCAATAAGCTGGAGCGAAGCTAGCTTCGCCACCTGCAATGTGCGGATGGATCCATGGCATGCTCGGCGCGTCAAAATGGCCGGAGCGTGAAGATGGAGAGGAACACGATGAACGTGCCGATGAAGGCAACGTTGCGCCGCAGGTCGAGCGGCGTGATGTCGTTCAGCGGCTGAGCGTGGTTGAGGCCACTGAACAGCGCGAAGGCCATCCAGATCAGCCATGTCGGCGATGCTGTCAGGCCGAGCACGGCCATGATCGCGACCGTTGCCAGACCAACCCGGCGCGCCCATTGGCGCCCCAACGCAGCGTAAGCAATGTGGCCGCCGTCGAGCTGGCCGACCGGCAACAAGTTCAGCGCAGTGATCACCAGGCCAAAGCGGGCCGCCAACAGCACCGGGTTCATGATGATGCCGTAGTCCATGGCTTCCGGCCGGAACAGCGCGATCAACAGGGTGATTAGATAGGAGCGCGTTGGCGGCGGGGGATCGTTGGCCAGCGTTGCCGCAGCAAGGCCGACCACGAACAGCGGCACAGCGACCAGCAAGCCGGCAATCGGCCCGCCGATGCCAACATCGAACAGCGCTCGCCGGTTCTCCACCGCGCCACGCATTTGGATGAATGCGCCAAACGTGCCAAGTGTGCCCGGCAGCGGCACCGGAATGAAATAGGGCAGCGTGACCGGCACGCCATGTCGCCGGGCCTGCAAATAGTGCCCGAACTCGTGCACAGCCAGGATGGCCAGCAGTGTCAGCGAGAACGGAACGCCACTTGCCAGAATCGAGGACAACGACAGGTCACCGCCCGGCGTGAGCGCCGCTGCAAACATGCCGCCGAAGAGCGTGGTGGTGACCACCGTCACCAGGAACAGCAGCAAATTCACCCATGGCCGCTGAGTCAGCAGCGCTTGCAGGCTACCCTTGATCGCCATCACCTCTTGGCGCTCACCCGAGTTGCTCTCGCGCAGCAGCGGCACATAGCCCAGATCGGCGAAGCGGGCCTTGAGCCGGTCGAACGCTTCCTGCGCGCCGATGCGCAGCCGGCCCTTAAAGGCGATGGCCTGGCCGGCAGCCAGCTCCTGCGACTCTTCGATAGCCATGACCTCAGCTACGCGCGCGCGCAGCAGCATCAGCGCTTCGTTACCGTTCGGCAGCCGGTCTGGCGTTGCGCCGGCAGCATAGATTTCGGAATCATCCATTCACGAGCAACTCTAGCCCAGGGAGATGAGAGAGGAGTAAGCACGCCAAGTTATACGCATGGACTCATCGAAGTCAAGGCAAACGTTGCCTATCGGGTAGGCAAAGGCAGTGCCTTCGCCTACCCCGCACGCTTCACGCTGCGCATGCGGCCAGGCCGGCGCGCAGCGCATCTTCCTGCTGCTTAAGGTTGCGCCCGATGAACTGAATGAAGCGTTGACCGCCGGCGGCCTCGGCAGGTAGCCGCTCCAACCCAAACCGGCGCGGCACGAAGTTGAACAGCGATGGGCCGCCGTCGCCGGCCACTTGCACGAAGCCTTTGGCGCGGTATACATCGCGCACCGCCTCGCTGCGCAGGAAGGCCGCTAGCTTGTCCTCGTCAAGCAACTCAGGGGCCGGCAGCGTCACGCTTTCAATCTCGTCATGGCGCAGGTGGTCATGGTCGTGTTCGTGTTCATGTTCATGCGCGTGGTCATCGGTTGGCGTGGCGAGGTCGTGCGCAGCATGTGCGGCGTGCGCGCCGAATAGCACATGCAGCGGCGCATCAGCGTAGCGGGTCGGGATGATGGCACACTTGCGATTGAAGCGGCGCACCTGCGCCTCGATCTGCGCCAGTTGCTCGGGCGTCACCAGCTCGCGCTTGTTGAGCAACACGAAGTCGGCCATGTACACCTGCGTCTCCACCGCCGCCGAGTAACGCATGTATTCGAGGAAACGCTCGGCGTCTATCACGGTGATGACCGAATCCAGCCGCAGGCGCGGATGATGGAGGCCATGTAGCACAGCCCGTGGGTTAGTTACCCCGCTGCTCTCGACCACGACCATATCGGGCTGATGCGCCTCAATAATTTGGCGCAGGGTTGCCTCGAATTCGCCGCGGATGGTGCAACAGATGCAGCCGGACGAGAGGCGCGCTACGATGCCGGCTTCACCCACTTCTTGCGCGAGCAGTTGACCGTCTACATCAACGTCGGCCAGGTCGTTGACGATGAAGGCGATGCGCCGGCCGGCGGCGAAGTCGCTGCGAATCAGATTTCTCAGCAGCGTGGTTTTGCCCGCGCCGAGGAAGCCGGTCACCACAACATAGGCAATGCGATGCGCCATTCCTTATCCGCCCGAAAACGACTTCGGCCAGTTGCGGCGCACCCACTCAAGCGCACGTTGCAGCTTGTCGTCGCCGGCCGCCTCAACTGCGCCGACGCGACAGGCATCAAACAGCTTGTGCAGGGCCTCGCCATCCACGCCGCCGTAGCTGCCGATGACCACGATCTGCGTGCGCGGCTTTTGCGTCTGCCATGGCTCACCGATGGTCAAGGTGGCGCGCCGGCCGACCACTTGCATCAGCGCTTTGCGATCAGGAGCCTCTTTCAAATACACGATGCCCTTTGCGCGGTAGATCGTCGTCGGCAGCGCATCTACGGCGTTGCACAGCGCTTCATACACCAGCGGCTCATCGGTCTTGTAGTGCCAAGTGTTGAACACCAGCGTGTGATCGTGATGATGGTCGTGGTCGTGGTCATGCGCATGGTCGTGCTCGCCTTCGCTGCCGCGCGCGTGAACCTCGTGGGTGTGTATGTCGCGCTGTTCACGTCGGGCCAGCTTCTCGATCGCGAACTCGCCGACGCCGAGCAGCAATTCCAGCGGCACCTGGCCGTAGGTCGTCTCTAGGATGCGCGCGCGGGGCGTCACTTCGTCAATCCAGTCTTTCACCTTCTGTAATTGCTCCGGCGTCACCAGGTCAACCTTGTTCAACACCACGATGTCGGCCGCGCTCACCTGATCTATGGCTAGCATGGCATCATCATCGCGGAGGTCGCGAATCTGCTCGGCATCTACCACCGTGATGATGCTATCCACCCGCACATAGGGACGCAAGGCAGGCAGGAAGAACGACTGCGCTACGGCATACGGGTCGGAGACGCCGCTGGTTTCGATGAGGATATATTCCGGCGGCGGTTCGTGCTCGAGCAGGTTGAGGACGGCGCGCACTAAATCATCGCGGATGGTGCAGCAGATGCAGCCGTTCGCCAAGCTGACGGTTTCCCCTTCGACGCCTACGATCAGTTCAGCGTCAATGTTGACCGCGCCGAAATCGTTCACCAACACGGCCACGCGCAAGCCGTGGTCGCCTTTCAAGATGCGGTTGAGAAGCGTCGTCTTGCCAGCGCCGAGAAAGCCGGTCAGGATCGTGATAGGGATAGGTTTGAGCTTCTTACTCATGGATTCTTTGTCTGCTCCTTCGTCGCAGGCTTAGGACGACGGGGGGCACAGCATGGGCAACCCGGCGGGTGAGCCGGTTTGCGCACGGTCGGATCTTTCTCCTTGCGCCCTAGGCTGACGAAGAAGTTGGTTACGCCACGCATGCATAGGCTGCCGCACACCGGACAGCGCAGCGGATCATCGGCCTTGACGGCGGGGCGCAGCTCTTCGACTTCCAGCCCACAGCTGGGACAAGCATACACGTAGATCGGCATTGGTAACGGTTGAATCGGGCTTACCCACAGGCGCACGCAGCGCCACAGCAAGAAAGGTCGTCTAAGAACATGTTAGCCTGGCGATATATCGCCAGCGGCGTCACATCTAGCCCTAACCGCGCGCCGATGGCGCCGGCTACCACGGGGAAACGCTGACGAAACTTGTAGATGAAACAGAAAATGTGCCGGTCATGGCGCACATGTGGCCCCACCACAAACAAGTTCGGCGTGAGCGTGCTCTCGTCTTGCTCGTTCAACAGGGGATAACCATCGTTGCGCAGATCGAACAAGTCGCCGATCAAGCGCAAGCTGCCCTCAAAGCCGGACGCTAGGATCGGCGGAGTAGCGGTGGTGTGCCAATCATCGTCATCGGTGCGAACAGCATATTGACGTCTCTGCTTAACGATCTCGGTCACACGAGCTCCGCCGATCAGCCTGATGCGACCATCCTGCATGGCGCGGCGCAACCGCTGATGCGTGTATGGCGAGAGGGCGACGCTGGGATCGCTGTCTTCCAGCGCCCACGGCGCGCGACCATCCAAGACGCGCACGCGCTTCCCCAAATTAGAGAGATGAATCGCAGCATCTATCCCGCTCTCATAGCCGCCGATCACGATGTAATCGTCGCCCGGCAGCGACTGCCAAGAACGCACTTGCGCATTATGCAAGCCTAGTTCAGCGCCGGGGAAGCCGTTCAAACGCGGATACTGAAACTCGCCGGCTGCCCAAACGACGAATTGGGCATGAACCTCGCCGACTGACGTATGCAACAGGAAGCCGCCGTCAGTAGGCTGTATGCGTCGCACATCCACGCCAACTTGCACAGGCAACTCGAAGTGGCGCGCCACTGCATCGAGGTAGCGCGCATAGTCCATGCCGCTCAAGCGCTCCTTACGCAGCGTGTAGGCCGGCGAGGTATCGGGAGTAACAGCGTTCAGGTCAATCTGGCCAAACCCGTTGCTGTTGAAAGACGGCGTGATGAAGCGCATCTCCGCCGGCCAACGCTTGAACGACTCGCCGACTCCATGGCGCTCAAGAATGACAAACGGCGCGCCGATATGCCGCAACGCGACGCCGACGCCAACGCCCGCCGCCCCAGCGCCAACAACAACAACGGGATGGTGCTGCGTCATAGGGTAATGACTTGATCCGGCGGGTTGCCGGCCAGCGCCGCGTAGAGCTGCGGGAAGCAGCCGGCCACCACACCATCCACCAACCCTTTGGCTTTCACTTGGCCCAGGCCGCACTGCGAAAAGTCACCTTCGGCCAGCCCGCGCTCCACCGCGCAGCGATCGCACACCATCAACAGGATATTGTGCTCGCGCGCCACTTTGGCCAAGCGCTCGCCGATCGGTTCTCCCCGGCGCAACACGTAGAGGTTATCGTCGAAGAACATCATACCAACCACCTGCGCGCCATGAATGCCCTGCTCTAATTGCGGCAGGATCATCTTACCGAGCTTGTAAGTCGCAGACATATCGGTCGCAAAGACATAGGCTACTTTCATCGTGTTTCTCTCCTGTAACAGTGAGAAGAGCGACGTCGCGCGCGCCATGCAGCACAACGAGGCTCATCACCAGCTTGGGAATGGGTCGGCGAGGAGCCGCCACGCCTGAGGGCCGGCGGCCATCTCCTCATCGGTGAGCAGGCAGGAATCCATCACCGCCTGTACCAACTCGCGCTTGAGATCAGCGCCGATGAAGACGATCTCCTGGCGGCGGTCGCCGAAGGGTTCTTGCCAGTGCGATTCGACTTCGGCGCGCGCATAGTCCGGCCACTGCTCGCGCGGCGTCGCCGCATACCACCGGCCGGCATACTCAATGCGCAGCAGCGCGCCGGCTTGTGACCACAAGCCGGCCTCATCCATGCGCGAGGCCAACCAGAAGAAGCCCTTCGAGCGGAGCACATTCGTGCTGCCCCAGTCGGCGTTCACCACTTCCCACAGTCGCTGCGGGTGGAAGGGCCGCCGCGCGCGATAGACCAGGCTGCTCACCCCATACTCTTCCGTCTCGGGCACATGTTCACCGCGCAGCTCCTTCAACCAGCCTGGCGCCTGGGCAGCCTTCTCAAAGCTGAATAGGCCGGTGTTCAGCACGGCGTCCAACGGCACGCGGCCATGCGTGGCGCGCACGATGCGCGCATCGGGATTCAGCCGACGCAGGATGCCCTCCAGCCTGATCAGCTCCGACTCGTTGACGAGGTCTATTTTGTTAATGACGATGACGTTGGCAAACTCAACCTGTTCCACCAACAAATCGGTGATGGTGCGTTCATCTTCCTCGCCGGCAGCCAAGCCCCGCGCGCGCAGGTCCTCCGCCTCGGTGAAGTCGCGCAGGAAGTTGTACGCATCCACCACCGTCACCATCGTGTCCAGCCGGGCCACGTCGGAGAGCGAGAAGCTGCGCCCCTGGCCGTCCTCTAGCTCGAAGGTGAAGGTTTCGGCGACCGGCAGCGGCTCGGAGATGCCGGTGGACTCGATCAGCAAGTAGTCAAAGCGGCCCTCGCGCGCCAGTCGTGCCACCTCCACCAGCAAGTCCTCGCGCAGGGTGCAGCAGATGCAGCCGTTGGTCATCTCCACCAGCTTCTCTTCTACCCGGCGGAGCTGCGCGCCGTCGCGCACAAGCTGGGCGTCAATGTTGACCTCGCTCATGTCGTTGACAATGACCGCGACGCGCCGCCCCTCGCGATTGTTCAGCACGTGATTCAGCAGCGTGGTTTTGCCGGCGCCCAGAAAGCCGGAGAGCACCGTCACCGGCAAAGGTGATTGAGAGGTTGGAGTGGCATCTATCATTTGTTACACCCCAGCGAAGAGCTTGTTGATCAACAGGCCGATAGCCATCGTGTATGCCGCATACCAGGCCACCACCTTCAACGTATTCCGCCGCGAGATCAACCGATTGAGCATTGTCACTTCGGGGATGGAGGCGACTGTGGTGGCCATCATGACGCTCACCAGCGTGCCCAGCGGCACAAAACTGCTCGCGGCCGCCAGGATCGGCGCCGTCGCCGCTGCATTGACATCGAGCGGCAGGCCGACCAACGTGGCGACAATCGGCCCCCACCACTGAAACTGCGCCCGCTGCAAAACCTGGACGACCGTAAGGTTAAAGTTCACCAGCAGGCCGGCCAACGCGCCGCTGATCAACACCGGCGCTAACAAGCGCTTGCAAAGGGCCAATGCCTCCTCAAAGGCGCGCTCCATGATGCTGTCGTTGAATGAGGCTTGATGCGAACAGGCGCTCTGCTTGATCGCGATGAGATGTTGAGGATTCAACCCTAGTAGCGGCGAGAGATAAGCCGTTGCGACCGATGCCAACACGCCGGCGGCCACGTAAACCACCCCACCCCACAAACCGCCGAAGATGAACATGAAGACGATGGCAAACTCGTTCAGCGCTGGGCTGGCGAACAGGAACGCTGCGGACGCTCGCCGGCTTGCGCCTCCGGCGACTAGACCCGCATACAAGTTGGTGACCGTGCAAGAACACACCGGCGTCAACATGCCGAGCGCAGTGCCGCCCAACACGCCGAACAAGTCATCGCGCCCCAGCGTCTTCTCGATGCGCCGGACGCCCGCCTTCAGCCGCAGCAACGTCATCCCAAACGTCGTCAAGAAGAGCAGGAGCGGCAGCTTGACCCACTCGTAAATCGTGTAGGCAACGGTATATCGAACGGAGAGCGGCCCCAATGGGGTGGACAGTGACAAATCTGGCAGCCAACCAGTCAACGCAGCGCCGACCGCTTTGCCAAAATCGGCGACCGGCTTTTCTATGACCGGCACTGCTTGGTTCCACGGCTTACCAACGAGCAGCGCCACAGCAAACTGGCCCGCAGCATGCGCCAGCATGAAGCCCAGCACAGCAAGGGCGGCGTAGGCCAGATAGCGACGCCAAGCGGCATATTCGGGCAGAGTAATTCTGTTGACCATCTAAATCACCGTGTTTTGTCAGGCTTCGACAGCGCGCCGCCTGCGACTCAATTGCTCGCGCATCGCGCGCAACCCCCAAGCGGCCAAGAAGCAAACAATGCACATCAGCACGATCGTTGCCCCAGAGGAGACATCCAAGTGATAGGAGGCCAGCAGACCGACCAGCGTGGCCACGATGGCGATTGCGGAGGCTAACGCCATCATCGGCACCAGGCGGCGCGTCAACATCGCCGCTGCTGCCGCCGGCACGATCAGCAGCGCGCTGGTCAACACCACGCCTACGGCTTGGATCGCGCCGACCACAGCCAACGCCATCAGCACCAGCAGCACGTCGCGCAGTCGGTCGGCGCGCAGGCCGATGACCTGAGCGTGCGTCGGATCAAACGAGGTCAGCTCTAGCTCTTTGTGCAACAGAATGAGCACAACAAGGACAACTAGCGCGATGAGCGCAAACAGGCGCAACTGCGCATCGGTCACCCCGACGATGTAGCCGAAGAGCATGTGGGTAAAGTCACGGAAGCTGCGCACGCTGCTCATCAGCAAGATGCCCAGCGCGAACATGCCGGTGAACAGGATGCCAATGGCCGTGTCCTCGCGCACCTCGCGGCGGCGGGAGAGCCAACCGATGCCAAGCGCCGTGGCGATGCCGGCCAGCATTGCGCCGACGGCCATATTCCAGCGATTCAAGTAGGCAATCACCAGGCCCGGCAGGACGGTGTGCGCCAGGGCGTCGCCAATGAACGCCATGCGCCGCAGCACCACATAGGCGCCAAGGGATGCGCACGTCAGGCTTACCAAGACGCCCGCCAGCGCTGCTGTGCGCATGAAGGTGTATTGAAACGGCGCAAGAAACCAGTCGAGGACGTTCATGCCGCAACTGCTACGCGATGGTTGCCAAGCAACTCGTGATGGACGCGCTCGCCAACGGCGCTGACGCCGCGCGCCACCACTCGGCCATCCATGAGAAACAGCGCATCGTCGAAGTCAGCTTGCAGACGGTCGAGATCGTGAGTGGCGACGATCACCGTCCTGCCTTGGCGCTGCAGGTCGCGCAGCACAGCCGACACCACCTCGCGCGTCGCGGCGTCCACCGCGTTGAGCGGCTCGTCCAGCAACAACAAGTCCGCCTCCTGCGCCAGCGCGCGGGCCAACAAGGCGCGCTGTTGCTGGCCGCCGGATAGCTCGCCGATTTGGCGCTCGGCCAAGTCGAGCAACTGCAGTCGCTCCAGCGCCTCGTCGGCGCGTCGCCAGTCGGCGCGCGTGGGCCAGCGCAGCCAACCCAGATGGGGATAGCGGCCGGTGAGCACCAGCCGGCGCACGCTGATCGGGAAGTGCCAGTCCAACTCGCCGCGCTGCGCCAGGTATGCCACGCGGTGGCGAAACGCGCCGACCGGCGCGCCAAAGACAAGCAAGCTGCCTGCGGCGACGGGCAATAAGCCGGCGATGGCTTTTAGCAAAGTAGACTTGCCGGCGCCGTTTGGGCCAACCAGCGCCACCCGCGCGCCGCAAGGCGCTACCCAGTCCAGGCCCTCTAAGGCTGCCCGCGCCGCTCCTGGATAGCGCACCGTCACACCGTGCGCCGCCAAAGCCGGTGCGTCGGTTGGAGGTTGCTCACTGCGACTTCCGCCGTAGGGCAAACAAAAGCGCATTACTCGCTTCCGTCACTGCGTCAATGCGTCGCGGATGGCGCGCGCGTTGTAGCGCATCATGTCAATGTAGGTTGCGCCCGGCTCGCCCGGCGCGCTCAGCGCATCGGTGAAGAGCGACGGGCCTACGCGGATGCCGGCTTCGCGGGCCAGGCGCTCCACCGCCTGGGGATTGGTGACGTTCTCCAGAAAGATCACATCCACGCCCTCCGCTTTGACGGCCTCGGCTAGACTGGCGAAGTCTTGCGCGGAAGGCTCGCCCGCCATCGACGACATAGTGCCCAACACGGCGCCGATCATCTCAAATCCGTAACGGTCGGCGAAGTAGCCCAGCGCCTCGTGCGAGGTCACCAACTTGCGCCGCGCTTCGGGGATCTGCTCGACCAGGCTGACGATCTCTTCATCCAGCGCTTCAAGCTGAGCGATGTAGGCTGCAGCGTTGGCGGCGTAGAAGTTGGCATTCGCAGGGTCAACCTCGCTGAGGGCCTGGGCGATGTTGCGCACCATCTGGATGGCGTTGCGCACATCTTGCCACACGTGCGGGTCAAATTCGCCGTGCTCGTGGGCGTGATCGCCGGCCTTCTCCTCGTCGTGGCTATGCCCCGCTTCCTTGCTGCCTTCTTTGCCATCAGCATCGTGCTCGTGGCCATGCTCATCCTCGCCATACGCCTCCTCGAATGGGCGCGGGTCTATCCCCTCGCTCAACGCCACGCGCTTGGCGCGCGAGCCGGAGGCTTCGTAGAGGCGATCGAGCCAGGACTCGAACATCAAGCCATTCTCGAAGATCAGTTGAGCATCGGCGACCTTGGCGACATCGGACGGCGTCGGCTCATAGTCATGAGAGTCGGTGCCCGGGCCGACCAGAGTGACCAATTCCACTTTGTCGCCGGCCACATTCTGCACAAAGTCGGCGATGATGCTAAAAGTTGCCAACGCCTTCAGCTTCGGTGCTGCAGCGGCATCAGCGGGCATTGGTGTCGGCTTTGTGGCAGGCGAGTCGGACGCAGGCGATTCCGCCGGCGTAGCAGGAGTCGGCTGAGATTGCAGCGCTGCCGGCGCGGCACATGCCGCTGCTATCAATGCTGTCACCACAAGCAGCGAACTTACTTTCAACACAGACTGATTCTTCATATCTGCCTGACCTCCTCCGAGCCAGTAGTTTTCTTTTTATTGAGAATGATTCTCATGAAGGGTAAAAAGTATACCAGATACAAGTCGGCTAAAATCACCGGTATGCACAAGCGCACACGCGATATCCAAAAAGCCCTCAGCGAATCGGGCTATCGCATCACGCAGCCGCGCCGGGCGGTAATCGAGGTGATCATGCGCGCTCGACATTCGCTCAGCCCTGAGGAAATCCTGGCGCGCGCACGCAAGATAGAACCGAGCGTCGGCCTAGCCACAGTGTATCGAACGCTGGATGTGTTGCACGCCGAAGGTTACCTCGAGCGTGTGCACATCGGCAACAAGGGCTACACACTGGCGTGTAAGGAGAAGTCGTTGCACTTCCATCTCATCTGTGAGCGCTGTCGGACGGTGATCGAGTTGCAATCCAACCACTCCTCTGATGCGCTATTGGCGCAACTGCGCGCTGCCGGTTTTAAGTCGCGAAAGAATGCCGTTGAGATCGTCGGCCTGTGCGCCAAATGTCAATCGCCGGAATGAAGTACGATTGCCGATGCTATGGCTGAACTCCATGCCGTCTTCGGCGCATCCGGCGCATTAGGCGCGGCAGTCGTCCACCACCTGACGGAAGCGGAGGGACTGCCGGTCCGCGCCATCGCGCGCGATCCGGCCAAAGCTGCCGAGAGGCTGCCGGATGGCGTCGAAATCCTCGCCTGCGATGCAACAGACCCCGAGAGCGTCATCGCGGCCTGCAAGGGCGCAAGCGTGATCTACAACTGCATCTACGCAGGCGACAAGTTGGAGCTGGTCACGCGCAACCTGCTCGCCGGCGCGCGGGCCGCCGGCGCCCGGCTGGTGTATCCGAGCAACGGCTTGGTGTATGGCCCGCTGCAACACACACCGGCCAAGGAGGACCATCCGCTGGCGGCCAACAGCCGCCGTGGATTGATGCGCAGGGTCGCCGAATCATTGGTGATGGAAGCGCACGCCCGAGGCGAAGCGCCCGCCGTGATTGTGCGCCTGGCCACGTTCTACGGCGCGCACGTGCGCGGCACATTCATGAGCATGATCTTCGAGTCGGCCTACCAGGGGCACAAAGCGTTGTGGTTCGGCCGGCTCGATGTACCGCACGATGTGCTTTACTTGCCCGATGCCGCAGCCGCATGCGTCCTGCTGGCGCTCAACGACGAGGCCTACGGCCAGACCTGGCACGTGCCCGGCGCCGGCCCACTCACCGGCGAGGAGTTCATCCGGCGCGTCTTCAAGGCTTACGGCAAAACACCGAAGATCGGCGCACGAGGGCGCACGTTCTTCCAACTGGCCGGCCTGGTAGCGCCGCGCATTAGCGACATGGCCGAAGTGCTCTACCAGTTTGAGCAGCCATTCGTCCTGGATGGCGCGAAGTTCGCTGCTGCATATCCCGACTTCGAGTACACGCCGCACGATGTGGCCATTCAGGACACGGTGAACTGGTATCGAGCATATTTCAACGCTGATGAGTGAGCGTCAGCTCAACATGGGTCGAGCGCGCATGACGAGCTGCAGCGTCATGCCCCACGGATCGCGCAGGAAGCACAATTTGTCCCCGGCCGGCGTCGTCGTCACCTCACCTTCGGCCGTCGCGCCGGCAGCGATCAGCCGCGCCCGCGTCGCCTCGATGTCATCCACGGCGAAGGCGATGTGAAAAGCCACGGGATGCAGGCGCGCATAGTCGGCCACGCCCACCGGTTGCTGGTAGAACTCGAACATCATGTTGCGCCCCTGGTCGGCCAAAAAGGTCATATAGGGCGGCTCGTTCGTCCCGCGCATCACCACTAAGTCAAGATTTCTGACATACCACTCGACGACCTTCCGCGCGTCGCTCACGTTGATCGCGATGTGCTCGAATCGAATACTCATGCTCTTTCCTTTTGAGGGTTTCGCGCAAGTCAGTATACTCGTGATGCTCGTATCACATATTGCGTATTACACGACACTCGACACTTGATACTCGACACCCGACATATCCCATGACCAACCGCATCCTGCGCTGGGGACTGCTCAGCACTGCTCGTATCAACCGCTCACTCATTCCACCGCTGCGCGCGTCGCCGCGCAGTCGGCTGGTCGCGGTCGCCAGCCGAGATCCGGCCAAAGCCGAAGCCTACGCACGGGAATGGAGCATCGAGCGCGCTTTCGGCAGTTACGAGGCCATGCTCGAAAGCCCAGACATTGACATCGTTTACATCTCCCTACCCAACAGCCTGCACGCCGAATGGACGATCAAGGCGCTGCGCGCCGGCAAGCACGTACTGTGTGAGAAGCCGCTCACCACGCACATCGAGGACGTAGATGCCATCGCGGCGGCAGCAGCAGAAGCCGGCCGAGTCGCCGCCGAGGCATTCATGTACCGCCATCATCCACAAACGCTACAGGTAAAATCGCTGATCGAGCGCGGCGCGATCGGTGAGGTGCGCCTGGTGCGTGGCGCGTTCACCTTCACCTTGACCGATCGCGCTAACGTCCGTGTGAACGCCGGCCTAGACGGTGGCAGCATCTGGGATGTGGGCTGCTATCCGATCAGCTATGCGCGTACGATGATCGGTGCCGAGCCGGTGGAAGCGTTCGGCATGCAATTCACCGGCCCCAGCGGCGTGGATGAAACGTTCATTGGGACGCTGCGCTTCGGCGAAGACGTCTATGCGCAGTTCGACTGCGGCTTTCGCGCCCCTTTCCGCACGCACATAGAGATCGTCGGCAGCGAGGGGATGATCGTCATCCCACGTCCGTTCAAGCCCACGACACACGAGACGATCTACATCGGCAAAGCCAGCGACCAGCTCGAATCGCTCACCATCGAAGGCCCAGAATTGCTCTATCTCGGCGAAGTGGAAGACATGGCGGATGCCATCCTGCACAGCACAGCACCGCGCATCAGCCTGCAAGACAGCCAGGCCAATGTGGCGGCTATCCTCGCCCTGCTGCGTTCGGCGCGAGAGGGCAGGCCGGTCGCAATCTAAGTCATCATTTGAAGGTCACTCCCCGATTCCAGCCAGGAAAGCCAGGAGTGAGAGTCGAGTCAGGAATACCATCATCTCAAGATTGGCCTATGAGCAAGATGATCGAATACGAAGACGCCAGCGAAGAAGTGCGCGCGGTATATGATGACATCCGCGCCACGCGCAAGACCGAATACATCAACAACTTCTGGAAGGTGCTCGCGCAACACCCCCCTACGCTGCGACGCACCTGGCAAATGGTGAAGGAAGTCATGACCGGCCCGGGCGAGCTTGACCCGTTGACGCGCGAGCTGATCTACGTAGCGGTGAGCGTGACGAACGGATGCGAATATTGCATCGCCTCGCACACCGCCGCCGCGCGCACAAAGGGCATGACCGATGCGATGTTCGGAGAGCTGATGGCCATTGTCGGCACGGCCAATATGACCAACCGGCTGGCCAACGGCTTTCAAGTTGAGGTGGACGAGATCTTCAAACGCTGACAAGACTAGCGGGACAGCCATCCGCCATCCACCACCAACGTGTGGCCGTGCACATAGCTGGAGGCTGCACTGGCCAGGAAGATCACCGCGCCAACCAGTTCGTTCGGCTCGCCCAGCCGGCCGGCAGGAATGCGGCTTAGGATGGCCGGTCCTCGATTGGGGTCGTTCATCAACGGCGCGACCATCTCGGTGTTCATGTAGCCCGGCGCAATTGCGTTGACGTTCACCCCTCGGCCTGCCCATTCGTTGGCCAGCGCTCGGACCAGACCGACCATCGCATGCTTGGCGGCGCTATAAGCCGGCACAGTGACGCCACCTTGAAATCCGAGTACGCTGCTTACAAAGATGATCTTGCCGGAGCCGCGCGGCAGCATGTAGCGCGCAGCCTGCTGGCACAGGTCCATGCCGGCGACGACGTGCAATTGATAGATCTCCTCGAACGTGCCCAAAGGGTACTCGGCGGCCGGCTGGCGATGCTGCTGGCCGGCGCAATGTACGAGCACGTCAATCTCCCCCAGCGCAGCCACGGCGCGATCCACCAGACCGGCGCGCGCGTGTGCGGCAATCAAGTCGCAGGGGAGAAAGCACAGCGCTTCGAGTGGCGGGGCCGTGCGCGCCGCAACGGCCACCTTCGCTCCGGCAAACGACAACCCCTGGGCAATGGCTAGACCCAGCCCTCGTGAGCCACCTGTGACTAAGACTGCTTTGCCTTCGATGCTGAACAAATCGGTCATGGTGCTCCGGCATCCAACATGGCGAACGGATCGAAACGACGTCGGCGCGGTCGCGGTACATGGCCATCTTCGCCCGTGGGCTGAGCCGTCGCGGCCTGCTGCATCGAACCATTTACTTCTTCGACCTCGAACTGCAAGCTATATAGCTTGTAATACAAGCCGTGCACGGCTATCAGCTCGTCGTGTGTGCCCAGCTCCACCAGCCAGCCCTTATCCAGCACGGCGATGCGATGCGCCACTTGCACGGTGCTCAGACGGTGCGCAATAATGATCGTGGTGCGGCCTTGCATCAGCCAACTCAAAGCTTCTTGCACCAGACCCTCGCTCTCGCTATCCAGCGCCGAGGTTGCCTCATCGAGCAGCAAGATGCGCGGGTCCTTCAAAATGGCGCGGGCGATGGCGATGCGCTGGCGCTGGCCACCGCTCAGCTTCACGCCGCGCTCGCCGACCAGCGTATCGTAGCCTCTGGGCAAGGCAAGGATGAAATCGTGTGCATTAGCCGCCTTGGCCGCGGAGATCATCTCCTCCTCGCTGGCATTCAGATCGCCATACCGGATGTTCTCGCGCACGGTGCCGCTGAACAGCATCGTGTCTTGCGGCACGATAGCAATGGTCGAACGAAGACTCGCGACTTTCAACCGGCGCAGGTCAACGCCATCCAGCAGCACTGCACCTTTGGTCGGATCATAGAAGCGCGGGATCAGGTTGAACAAGGTGGATTTGCCTGCGCCGCTTGGGCCGACGAGCGCCAGGATCTCACCGGGCGCAATATCGAGCGAGACATCGCGCACCACTTCGCGATTGTCCTCATAGGCAAAGGAGACGCAGTTGAAGGTGATCCGACCCTGCACGGCGCCGACCTCGCGCGCATCCGGCGCGTCGCGCACTTCGGGCTGCGTATCGAGAATTTCGAAGAGCCGGCGCGTCGCCCCGATCGCCTCCTGAAACTGCGCAAAGATAGTCGCCAGCCCGGAGATACCGCCAGCAATCACTGCGCCGTACAGCAGGAAAGCCACCAAGTCGCCGGCACGCAACCGCCCGGCGCTCACCTCCTGCGAACCAAACCACAACACGCCGACCAACGCAAAGAAGAACATCAACCCGATCAACGGGCCGAACGTCGCACGGATGCGTGAGAGCTTGAGCGAGGCTCGAAAGACTTCCTGTGATGCCTGGTTGAAACGCTGCACTTCGTACGGCTCGCGACCGAAGGCCTTGACCACGCGCACGCCGCTGATGGCTTCCTCGGCAATCGCGTTGGCTTCGGCCAGACGATCCTGCGCCTTCGTGGCAAGTGGGCGCAACGAACGACTATAGAGCCGCGCAACGATCGTCGCCAGCGGGAAGATCAACAACACGATGCCCGTAAGCCGCCAGTTGATAGTGACAACGAGCACCGCCGAGCCGACCACGGTCAGAAGGCTGCTGAGCAAGGTAGCGACGTTGTTCACCAGCGCGACGCGCACGACGGTGACGTCCGACGACAAGCGCGAGGTCAACTCGCCTGTGCGCCGATTGGCAAAGAATCCCAGGTCCAGATGCTGCAAATGGGCATAGACGCTTTGGCGCAAATCGCGCGTGACTGAATCACCAGCCTCGGCGATCAAAAACTGGCTGCCGATATCCACGACGGCGCGCACGACGAACACGGCGATGAGGATGCCGATGATCTGCCCGACGCTCAGCCCAACGGGGACACCGGTCACCGCGTTTACCAACTGGCCGCTCACCAACGGGAAGGCCAGGTTCAACGCCGTGCTGATGACGAAGAGGATAGCAGCGACGATGATCACTACGCGATACGGCTTGACGTAGCGCATCAGCCGCCATGTGACGTTGCTTGATTTGAACAATGCAACTCCTCGCTTCTTCCCGAGCACATAACCGCCATTCACTGCAGCAATCCTCCGGCGACGTCCAGTGCAATGCGCTCTATGTACTCCGCAACGCTCAGCGACCACTGCACGCGGCCAGGCCGGCTTCTACATTGGCTCGGATCTCCTGGTCTCCTGGGGCAAGTTCGAGCGACTTGGTCCACATCGCGCGGGCGTTGTCGCACTCCTGAATCCAACGATAGGCAAAGCCATAGTATAGATAGTCTATCGCGCTTAGCGATGCGCCCGATTGCTGCGTGACGGTGAGGGCGCGCGTGTAATCTTCGACTGCACCGAAGTAGTTACGCACCTGGAAGTTGAGCAAGGCGCGTTCGGTCAACGCGCGCACCCGCGTCGGTTCCAACTCGATTGCCTTGTCCAGCGCCTGGCGCGCTTTCTGCCGCTCGCCGATAAACCGATACACCATGCCCAACTGCTGATACGCCTCAGCATGCTGGGGATCCATCTCGATAACGCGCTCAAAGAGCTTGATCGCATCGGCTGTCCGGCCGGTGACGTAGAAGATACGCCCGATGGCGCTCAACACGTGCGGCATATTCGGATCGCGTGCCAGCGTCCGTTCGTAGTGATAGCGCGCCATATCGTATTGGCCAAAGACATCGTAAACGTAGCCGAGGTTACGCAGCGCATCGGGGTTGTTCGGCTCCAGATCCACAGCCGTTTGCGCAGCGGTGCGCGCCGCGTTGAAGTCGCCACTGTCGGCTAAGGCTTCAGCCAGATAAGCGTAGCCGGTGGCGTAGTTCGGATCGGCGGCGACGACAGCCTGGCACTCAGCAATTGCCTCGGCGATGCGCTTCTGCCAGTCCAGCGCCATGCACAACACCGCACGCGACGGTAGATGATTGGGATCGATCTCCAGCGCTTTGCGAACGCGTTGTTCGGCCCTTTCGGGCTGGCCGATGAACACCAGCAGGCGAGCGGCACGACGATGCAGGTCGGGATCGTTGGGCCGGCGGCGACTGGCGCGATCATAGGCGTCAATCGCTGTACGATAATCGCCCTGCGCAGCCGCTTCCTCTGCAGCGCGGATGAAAGAATCCACGCTACGCGTGGGTGTGGGGGTCGGTGCAGGTGTGAGGGCAGGTGTGCTCCGGCCAAGCTGGATCCCGTAGCCTAGCCGGATTTGCACGAGTAAATAGCCACCGGCAACGAGGACAACGATAGCGGCCAACAAGGCCAACCACGCGCAACCGCTGTTGCTCCGCCGACGGCTGAGCCCTGCGTATCTTCGATCGCGCAATCGCACAGCGCGATGTTAGCACGAGCGTGATCGCCTCGAAGAAGCAGAGGGGCGTTGCCCGACGCCCCTCCGATCAAACTTTCTCCGGTTCGTAGAGCATGCCTTCCAACAAACGCTCCACCGCCATCGTATGGCTGTCTATACCATGGTTCTTGAAGTATTCGGAGTTGCAACTCCACTGTCCATGATCGTAGGTGACGAGATACTCTCCGTTATCTCCGCGCACCATTACCTGGAATGTTAAGAATTGAAATCGGTCGCGTTCCTGAGCGTAACGATGCGCTTTTTCGACCTTACCGATCATGCTTGAATCCATCATTTGCTTTACCTCCTAAGGCTGAAGACAAACAAAAAAGGCACGCTGTGCAGTCGCATGCGTGCCCTGTTCTCGTCTTGTTGGATTTACCAGTGACGACAGCGAAGGCGCTTCCCTGGTCACTTTCGCTTCCATTGCTCTGGATTTTATTAAAACGCCGGGCGATGTCAACTCGTACACAACTTAAACAATCGTGAGAAAAAGGCAAGCGGCACTCTTATGAGCGCCTCCGGCAGCGCATATACTGTGATCTTGAGCACGTCAGCCGGCGAAACGACATTGACACAGGCATTCGTACTCTGTTACGCTTCAACCAGTCGAACCGGTTGACGCGGCGATTGCTCCAGCCGCCGACCGGCTCACCGAACAACGATGATTCGCTCACTGAAGCTGCGCACTCCGCCGCCTGAACCCGAAAACGAGCGTGACCTCGATCGCGCGTTCGCGCTATGCAGCGAAATCACCCGCGATCACTCCAAGTCGTTCTATTTCAGCACCTCATTTCTCCCACAAGACAAGCGGCGCGCCATCCGTGCTTTCTACGCCTTTTGCCGCACCACTGATGACACGGTAGATGTGCTGAGCAAGAGCGACGCCGAAGCGCGTCCCTTCCTCGACGAATGGCGCCGCGCGTCGCGCCTCTCACCCGGTGAACAAGTCAATCCGGTGTTAGCGGCCTGGACGTCCATTCGCGATCGCTACGCCGTACCGCAGACGTACGTCGAGGAATTGATTGATGGCTGCGAGATGGACCTGAGCATCAAACGTTATGAAACCTGGCAAGAGTTAGAGCGTTACTGCTACTGCGTCGCCAGCACAGTCGGCCTGATCTCGATGCACATCATCGGTGTGAACGACGACGACCCCGACCTTTTCGAACGCAGCCGACAGTCAGCGATAGACCTCGGCATTGCGCTGCAGTTGACGAACATCCTGCGGGATGTCGGCGAGGACCTGGCCCGTGGGCGGATCTATCTGCCACAGGAAGATTTGCGGCGCTTCGGTTACACGGAAGAGGATCTGCGCGCCGGCGTGATTGACGACCGGTTTCGCGCGTTGATGCGCTTCGAGATCCAGCGCGCGCGCGATTACTACGCGCGCAGCATCCCGGCCATCTCCGCGCTGAAGTCGGACGGCCGGATCGCGGTTGCCGCAGCCGCCATGCTTTATTGCGGCATCCTAGACAAAATCATCGCCAATGACTTCGACGTGTTCAATAAGCGCGCGCATCTCACCTTCCGAGAGAAGCTGCAGCGCATGCCGGGCATCATCTGGATGGTGAGGCGGCTCCCGACGCCGGCTGACCAGCGGGAAGGCCCCGCGAGCGTATGAGCAGCGCTGAGATGCAGCCGCTGAGCAGCGCCAGAGCTGTGCGCGTATACGCGCGTACGTTTCACCTTTCGTCGGTGCTCTTCGCCTTCTACTTGCTCTCCATGCCGGTTTACTGCCTGGTGCGCCTCTCCGGCCAGCAGGCGCTGATCGGGCCAAGCACCGCGTTCACCGCGATCAGCCTATTCTCCTTCTCGCTGGCGCACTGCATCGAGACGCGCGGCATGCGGCGTTCATTGCTCATGTTGCTGGCCGGCTTTGCCGTCGCGCTGACGACGGAATATCTGGGGAGCGTATACGGCCTGATCTTCGGCAACTACGACTACACCGATAACCTCGGCCCAAAGGCACTGGGCAAGGTGCCGGTCATCATCCCGATGGCTTGGTTCATGATGCTATATCCGGCGTGGAGCGTCGCGGATTTACTGGTTGCGCGCCGGCGCGATGCGCAACGCGAAACAGCCGCCCAGCCCTTCGTCTCGTCCGTCGCGCGCGTCTTCGTCGCTGCGCTGGCGATGACCGCTTGGGACCTCAGCCTCGACCCACGCATGGTGGCCGACGGGAACTGGGTATGGCGCGACGGCGGCGCATATTTCGGCATCCCACTCAGCAACTACGCCGGCTGGTTCATCACTTCTGCGATCATCTATGGCGCTTGGCGCGGCATCGAGCGGCTGCCTTCGCAGCCGCCGAAGACCGAGCGCGTCGCGCAGACGGCGCCTGACTCCGGCCGCTCGCCTCTCGACTTTCGGCTGCTGCCGGCATGGGCCTACGTTGCCACTTGGCTGGGCGAAAGCCTGGCCAACGCAGTTTTCTGGGGCGGGCCGGCCGTCGCCGCGGCAGTGTTCGTGGGGATGGGATTATTCGGCGGGCCGGCGCTATGGATCATGTTGCGCGCATCGCGCCGCGCTCCATAGATCGCCTAGCCGGCCTGGAGTTCATAGCTGGCGGCCTGAACAGGTCGCCCAAGATCCACAACTGCGCCGACAGCGTGATTGATCGCCTCAGCCCACTTCTCCGGCGCATCCATCTGAAAGCCGGTCAGATCGCCGATCTTGCGCTGGATGATGAGGAAGGGCTTAGCTCCCCGGCGGCCGTTGAAGCGCTTGAGCAAGAACGCCCGCTCAACATCGCGCAGGGGAATGATGATCTCGCGCTCCGGCGCAACCTGCGCGAAATGGATAGCCGTGTCGCTCAACACTAGCGTGCCGTTGCCGCCCACCCCAAACGAGCGCGGCTCGTTCAGGAAATTCGCCTGCGTCGGCCCAAGCGCAAATTGCACCCCACGCGCCTTCCAATCTTTGATCGCCTGGGTGCGCCGCTTGCGAACCGCCATCGTGATGGACGACACTGCGTAGGTGAGCAGGATCATCGCGATCACCAGGCTACCCGCAAAAATCACGATCGGGTAGATGAGGGGATTCACACTTGGCGGATTCATCTTGACGCCATTTTGCACCATCACTGGCGATGTGACAAATCGCGCCAGGCAGCTCGAAGCCCGGAGCAAATGCTCCAGGCCCCGAGATCAAACCACGATGTTGACCAGTCGCCCTTTGACGTAGTGCACCTGTTTGGGCTGCGCACCGTTGATGAAGCGCCGCGCCCCTTCGCTGGCTAGCGCCGCCTGGGTAATCGCCTCCTCGCCGGCGTCCGCCGGCACCACGATCCGGTCTCGCACTTTGCCGTTGACCTGGACGACGATGGTGATTCCTTCCGCCCGCGCTGCGGCCTCATCGGCGACGGGGAACGGCTGGCGATGGATGCTGTAAGGGCGGCCCAGCCGGTGCCACAACTCCTCGGCCATGTGCGGCGCGATCGGCGCCAGCAGCCGCAGCAGGATGTCCACCGCCTCGTTCCATTCCGGCGTGCCGGCCAACCCG
>CALGMA010000048.1 GCA_937959265.1 uncultured Anaerolineae bacterium
GTCGGTCTTACCCGAACCACCATGACCGCCATGGCTGTGGCCTTCGCCGGCGCCTACCATGCCCATCGTGGGGCGCGCCCAGGCGTCGCGAACCACAATGTCACTCTGCCCGCCTGTATTTTGGGCAGGCGTGGCCGGCGCGGCGCAGGCGACGAGCACCAACCCTGCGACGGCCGCCAAGAGCGTTTTCTTGATCAACATTCTCATCTTTCCTTTTTCTCAAAGAAGCGCAGCCCGTTTATGGTGGCAAGCGCGCCAGCCGGCTGCGCGACGGCCGCGCGCCTGAATGTCGAATACAGTGGTGAACTATAAGGATGAAGCGACGAGGCGAGGCGGCGGCTTGGGCGGCTGCAGGCCAACGCAGAGGGGAAGCGACACCTTAAAGGCTGTTAGGCTCGCTAGCACACTCAGCGCAGTAAGCCACAGCCACAGCGCGGGCGCGCATTCCGTCACCGCGCGCATCAACTGCTGAAGGTCATTGAGCGGCGCGCGACCGCCATCCGGTGAAGCGGGCTGATGACGTGACCAAGGCGGATCGCAATGAAAGGCGGGGGCCGGCGCAGCCTGATGCGCGGCGCTCACGACGCGGCAAAACGCGATGCACATCAGCGGCGCCAACGCCAATAGCGCTGCGACGCTCACGCGACCGAGCGTCACCCACCTCTCCGGGTAAGAATGGGCGATCGTCCACTTGCCCATACGATCCAAGCGCGCTGCGCGATCCATTATCCCATCCAGACCGCCGCGCAGTCGTTTGCGCATCAGCAAGGTCGTCCGATAATCACCGGGCGAAGGCAAGCGAGGCGAAGCATGTACGAGACGCTCGAAGCGTTGCGCGGCGTAACGCTCTTCTCCGTGGCGCCATTGCGCGACAGCGACCTATTGCTGTACCTAGCCAGGACGGAGCCGCTGGACGAAGCTGTAGGCCGTGTGCCCACCTATCGCTTTGACATGTATCTGCAGGGCGTGCGCCACGCTGTGGGCAGCATCAGCCTGCGCATCGCCAACACCGATCACATCGTCAATTACCTGGGGCACATTGGCTACCACGTCGAGCCAGCCTATCGCGGCCGGCATCTGGCCGCGCGAAGTTGCCGGCTGCTGCTGCCGCTGGCGCGCCAACATGGCCTGAACCCCCTCTGGATTACCTGCAACCCGGACAACTGGGCCTCGCGCCGCACTTGTGAGCTGGCCGGCGCGCGCCTGGTGGAGATCGTGGACGTTCCTCCCAACAACCCAATCTACCTGAGCGGCGAGCCGCGCAAGTGCCGCTACCGGCTGGATACGTTGGCGTGACGCCGCATGATGAGAAATGGCGTACTCACCGGCGCGTCGAGCCGGACTTCTCATCGTCGCCGACGACGATCTCGGTGAGGTCCGCCTGACATGTCCGCTCTTGGACATCCTTGACCCGCAGTGTGATGGTGTTGCCGGAAATCGCGGTCACCGTAGCACGATCGGTCACGATGATGCCGTTGTCTTTGTGGCGCCACATGACCGATGAGCCAACGTGGATGCCGCGTTCTTCGGGAGTGCGCTTGTCGCGCAGTTGCTCGGCTTGCCAATCTTCGAAGGTACGGTAGACGCGGGGTTGCGCGGAGTTCAGCGCGATGGATTTGGATCGGGAGTTGCTCATGGAGAGTACCATTGTAGCGTAGGGAGCCGGTGTTCTCTCTTGCAGGGGCAAGCCGGCTTACATCCGGCGCACGTGACTTGGGCAGCCCCCGGCATACAAAGGTCAAAGGGGGCTGCCCTCACCCAGTTTCGTTAGCACGTGTCCTCTACGTTCCAGGCGGCGGCTGCACGAAGAAGGTGACGCTCACCGGCGCCGGCGTAGGCAGTTTGGCATGCGTGCCGTCTGCCATAACTGCGGTGATTGTATGGACGCCTGGTGAGAGTGAGAGCGTGCGTGTGTTGAACGGCGGTGCGCCCATGTGCACATATTTGTCGGTCTGGTCGAGCGGGATGATCTGGCCATCGGCGATGGAGTTTGCCGGCACATCTATGAACAGATGCAGGTGCCCTTCGCCGGGCCTGGGCGCGCCCGGCCGCACAAGTCGGAAATTGCGCACTTCCACGTGGATCGGCACCCTTGCCTCCGGCACACGCACACCCGGCTCGGGATACACGATGCGCATGCTGGGCTCACGCGAGGCTGGCGCACACGCTGCCAATACACCGCCTATGCCGACGCTGAGCATGACGCTCGCTGCGCGAATGAATTTGCGGCGAGATAAGATCAAACTTCGTTTACGTGTCATAGTCAATCCTCCCAATGATCGAACTCATTTCACAACCATTTTGCGCGCAGCAATGCAAAGCGCATTATAAGAACGAACCTGGTTTTGCCAAACACATTCTCAGCAAGTTGTAACCCCTGCCCTATATGATGGAGTGCATATTCTGACGACGAGGAGGATTCAGAAACGATGACGCGAATGCCCCGAATGATGGTTGCAGCGGTTATGGCAACGACGATGATCGCGCTGTCGGCGTGTGGGTCAACTCAGACGACGCCGACGTCAACGCCGGTCGCGCCTGCCACAGCGCCGGCGACCAATGCCCGCACCCTGTTCATTGACTTCTACGCGCCGTGGTGAGGATCATGCATGGCCATGAAGCCTGTCGTGAACAGGCTCGAAGAGGAATTCGGCGATCGGGTGGAATTTAGAGCGCTGAACATTGACGAAGCCAGCTCCAAAGAAGCAATGGCGAAATACAAGTTCGTTGGCCAACCCCAGTTCGTCATCGTCGCTCCGAATGGCGAGGTGGTTGCCTCGCGCAACGGCATGCAGACCTACGACCGGTTGAAAGCTGATATCGAAGCGGCCCTCGCCAAGCGTTGAGTTGATACGCGCGTCGGTCAGTCGCCTTCCACACTAGAGAGGGGGTGGAGGGCGACTTTTTATTCTTCAGTTTCCACAATTCCCCACCACTCCATCAGCTTGAGCAAGCCGGGTTGCTTGCGGAACCATTCCACCGGGAAGGCCAGTTGCACAATGGCCGTTGAATAGTGCAGGCCGCCTTTATCCGGCGGGATGAGGTCGTAATTCCAGTTCGCGTCGGCCTGATAGCAAAATCCGCGGCCTGTATCGGCCTCGATTTGCCAATACTCCAGCACATGCGCGGCGGCGTAGCGTCGTCGGAGCGCAGCGCGCTCATCCTCGCTCACGCCGGTGTGCAGCACGTCTACGGCCAACGCCGGCGGGGCGTAGATCGCATCCGCCTTGACGGACCTGCGTTCGCTGTTCGGCACATAGAGCACGTCCGGCATGAGCGCATCGTCGCCCACGACGACGCGCGCGCCTTTGCCGATCACTGCGCCGAGTTCATACGCTTCGACGACCACGGTGAGCAGGGTGACCAGCCACGCTTGTAGCTTGGCCTTTAGGACGCTGTAGTTGTAGGGCGAAAGGGACATGGGGGCACAAATGTAGCACGCCGATCATGATCATGAATCCTCAATCGCTCGTCAAACATGACGCGGGATTGATGATTGCGATCCACATCAGCAGTCCGCAACCGCGATCGGCCGGCCGCCAATCTCGCGCAGCGCGCGCCAGCGCGCGGGAGCGTAGTAGATCTCGAATTCGAGCAAGCTTCGATCTATGGTCGTCACATAGGCGCGCATGGATTTGCCGCCATAGTGCGCATAGCCCAGACACGCCACGTAGCCCTGCTCCGGCGCCACTGCCCAGCCCAGGCCCTGGCGCACGTTTGACGTCGTTCGCCACAGCAGGCCGAAGCCACGCACCGGCACAGATTGGCCGGCAGGCGGTAAGCTTGGGAGCGCCGGCTCGGGGTCACCCTCGACGAACGCATCGTCGTAGCGTTCGAGCAAGGCTGCGTCGCCGAAGCGCGGCGCGTCGTAGAGCACGTAGATCGAATCCGTCTCGGCGAGCCAGATCATCGCGCCGCGCTCGAAGCGCTGGAAGGCCGCCGGCGTAGCGTGCACGGGCGCAAACGGGCATCCTTCCACGCGCGGCGCGAAGAACCAGGGATGGTCGCATGCCAGGGTGAGGCGCTGCGCGCCGCGCAGTTGGCCATCTATGTTCAGCGTGAGCATGAGTGGGCTGAGCGTCCCGGCTTCCGCAGGCACGGTGAACGAGATCACCCCCGCCTTGCGCGAGGGCGCGCTGCGAACCTGCTGCGAGAGGCGAAATCCCGCCGGCGCGCCGTCCAGGGTGAAGGCGATCAGCGTCACGCGGCGTGCGGGCCGGTCAAGCTGATAAGTAGCGACGACGGTTTCGCCTTTGGCCGCTTCCTGCTTGTCCAGCGCAAACGCCAGGACGTTTGCTGCTTGCGTGGCCTTCGAGCGCGCGATTGCAGGCGGCGCCGCCAGGGCCAACGCGATAACGGTCGCTGCGATCAACCGGCGCAACGTTCGCATACAATGGATTGTAAATGAGCGCCCTGATCGTAGAGCATTTCACACCGGCTGATCAGTCGGCGGCGCGGACGCTGATTCTGGCGGGATTGGAAGAACGCTGGGGCGTGCTAGACCCGGCGCTCAATCCAGACTTGACCGACATTGCTGCCAGTTACGCCACCGGCGCGTTCCTCGTCGCAAGGCTGGCCGGCCAGCTCGTCGGCACGGGCGCGTTGCTGCCAGAGGGTGAGGGAACAGGGCGCATCGTACGTATGTCGGTCGCCCGCTCGCATCGTCGCTGCGGGATCGGTGCACGCATCCTGCAGGCGCTGCTCGACGAAGCACGAACCCGCGGGTATCGCACTATCGTGCTGGAGACGACCGAGACGTGGGACGATGCTATCGCGTTCTATATGCGTCATGGATTTCGCATAGTTGCACGCCGCGATGGAGATGTGCACTTCGCAATGGCGCTGGCTCCAAAGGGCGTACTCACAGACGCATCCCATACATGATGGCGCGCCGGTCGTCCCGGAGGCGCTGAAAGCCCATGCGCTCATAGAAGGCGATAGCGTTGAGGTTGCGCGCGCCCACGCCCAAATGCACCGCCGGCGCGCCCAGCTCGCGCAGCCGCGCTAAGAAGGTCTCCATCAGCCTGCGGCCCCAACCCTGCTTCTGGGCAAACGGCAGGATGTCTATGTGCAAATGCGCCGGATACGCGCGCGCGATCTCATCTACCTCGATGCCGGCATGGATGGCGCGGGTCATCTGAGCGTCGGGCGAGTGGTCGTCGGGTGACGGCAGGGGATAACGCGCGCGGAGCACCGGGAACCACTCGCGCTCGCAACGCGCGGCGAATTCGGCGGTGTCGCGCGCGCCGAGGATATAGCCGCATGGTTCATCATGCTCATCAACCAGGACGAACGACGTCTCCGGCGCGAGCACACCGTAGGGCGCAGCGAAGTAATGACCCAGTAGATCCGGATCACGAAATCGCACCGTTGCGTCGGCGCCGCTGTCACCGGTTTTCAGGCAGATGGCGTAGAGCGCGCGCAAGTCGCGCGGTTGATAGGGCCGGATAACGAAGCGCATAGGGCAAATTCAAGTCTTGTGACGCACCACCGACTCAATCTGCTCGAAGCTGATGCCGTATTTGCGCGCGATGTCGCGCGCATAGCTCATGCCTTGTGGCGGGCCAGGCGTAATCTTATAAGTGCGCACGCCAACCTCGTCTGCACCGTCGCAGACGTGGGTTTGTGCGATCAAGCTGGCGACGCAGCTATCTCCCGGCGTCTCGGCGTTGATCTGCTCGGCGGCTGCGGCCAGGCTGTGCAGGTGCGTGGCGAAAACCGCTCGTGCCCCCAGCAAACGCAGCCCGCGCACCACGTCGCGCGCCAAATACAGGCTTTCATCCGGGCTGGTGCTGGAGAGCGATTCGTTCAGCAGCACCAGGCTGTGGCGCGTCGCGCGCGCAAAGATCTGACCCAACCGGCGCGCTTCTTCACCCAACCGGCCGGACTCCAACTCAGGGCGCTCTTCGGCGGCGAAGTGCGTGAAGATTGCATCCACGGGGCTGATGCGCGCCTGGCGCGCCGGCACGGGGAGGCCGGCCTGCGCCAGCACATGAATCAGGCCAAGCGCCTGGATGTAGGTCGTCTTGCCGCCCTGGTTCGGTCCGGTGAGGATGAAGATGCGGCCATCTGCGCCGGCGGCAGGTTCGCCAAAGGCGATGTTGTTCAGCACAATGCGCTCACGCAGATCCGCGTTCGGCTCGCGCGCTAGCATACGCAACGCCAGGTGGAGGTTGAACAGGTCGCGCACCTCGCAGGCGCGCGCCTCGCGCGGCAGGATTTCCGGCCGGCACATCGGCAGGCCGGCTGCCTCGATCCGACGAACGAGCCTAACCGCGCCGAGGTAGAACGCGATCTCGCTTTCCAGCGCGATCAGGAACTGACTGCTCATCCGCGCGTAGCACGCCAGCGCCTCAGCGACCGGCTGCGCCGCCGAATCGAGAAGCTCGCTGAGGTCCTTGAACAGCGGCGCGAGCATCAGGTTCGCGCGCGTGTAGGGCATGTGGTCGGGCAGCGTGACGCGATGCAGGCGCGCCAGCCCTTGTGACGCCTCTACGTCGCCGTCCGGCTTGCCAAGCAGCTTACCCAGGAGCGACAACCCCGCGCCCCTGAAGCGATGGGTGTTGATGGCAAGCAGCGTGGCCTCGCTCGGCTGCAAGTGCGCATCGAGGTTGACGCCGATCGTGACGCTGCCGATGTTGCGCACTTTGGACAGCATCTCCGGCAATTCGGCGCGCAGCGCCTGGAAGGCCGGATCGTTTTCGATTGCAGTCAAGGCGTCCAGCACGCGCCGCCAACCGGCCGAGGTGAGCGAACCGGCATGCGATAACAACACCGCGCGCAGCCGCTGCACACATTCGACGTAAAGCTCTAACTCGCCCAGCCGGAAGACGACCTGTTGCAGCGCGGTCTCGTTGGGCCGCGACGGGTTATTCACGGCGTAGAACCCGAGCTGCATCAACGTGGGCAATAGTCGGCCCAGGGCCTCGGCCAGCGTCGCGTTGCGCAACAGGTCGTCCAGCACGGCTTGCCGGTAGGCGATGGCGATCGGATCGTCGCACAGCGCCAGCAACATCTGGCGCGCCTGGGTTTCATGGCGACCGTCGAGGCTGAGCGCGCGCGCAAGCTCGGCGATGCCCAAGTCGGCTGCTGCGGCATCGTTCAGGGCGACACCGGCACGGCTTGCCCCGTCGGGCCACAGCAGGCTGATCGAGCCTGGGGGAATTTGCGCACTCACGGTTGAGCGGATTGTAATGGGTCGTCGCTCCCCTAAACCCCGTCAACCCACGACGTCGAGATAACACGCCACCGTCTGCTCTGCTGTCCGCTGCCAGGTGAACTGGGCTGCGCGCGCCAGCGACTTCGCGCGCAGATCGGCGCGCAGCGCATCGTCGCTCAGCACGCGATGCAGCGCCTCAGCAAGCGCGCGAACGTCGGTGGGGGCAACGGTGATGCCGGCCTCGCCGACGACCTCCGGCAGCGACGTGACGTTCGACGTGACGACCGGCGCGCCGCATGCCATGGCCTCCAACGGCGGCAAACCGAAGCCTTCATACAACGATGGGTAGGCCATCACTGCGCACGCGCTGTACCACCTCGGCAGGTCGGCGTCACTCACCCGGCCGATCAGCCGGACGCGATCCTGGAGGCCGAGTTGCCGGATTCGCGCAAATACTTCGTCGTACTTCCAGGCCAGGCTCCCCCCCACGAACAACTGGAGATGGGAGAACGACGATTGCGCATTCAGAACGGAGAAAGCTTCGATCAGGCGAGGAAGGTTTTTGCGCGGCTCCAAGCTGCCAAGGTAGAAGATGGCCTGATCGCCAATGCCGTGCTGCGCCTTGAAGGCGGCAACGGCTTCTGGCGGCTGGGGCTTGAAGTGGTCGTGATCCACGCCCAGCGGGATGGCGATGACCCTCTCCGGCGCGACGCCCAGATGCTGGGCCACGTCGCGTCGAGTCCATTCGCTGATGGCGATCACGCGCGCAGCGCGCCGGCACGACCAGCGCGTAAATAGCGACAGGTAGAGGCGGTTCACACGCTTGTGCGCTTGCGGCTGTGTGATGAAGCTCAGGTCGAACACGGTGACGACAGTGGGGCAGGGCGCGCGCAGCGGCGCGACAAAGCCCAGGCCGTGGTACAAGTCGGCTTTGCGTTCGCG
Organism: uncultured Anaerolineae bacterium; assembly: GCA_937959265.1. Taxonomy (GTDB): domain Bacteria; phylum Chloroflexota; class Anaerolineae; order J036; family Brachytrichaceae; genus JAAFGM01. The sequence continues at coordinate 8,102 of CALGMA010000048.1, forward strand.
CAGCACGCGAGGCGTCTCGGTTTGCTCGACGAGGATACGGCTGAGCGGGCGTTCGGTGCTGCGCGAGGCGGGGAGGATCAAGAATCGCGAATCGGTCATCGAAAGGTCCTGAGGCGCGACCGTAGGGCTGATGAGCGCCGTGAAGTGCGCCTCCGGGTGACGCGCGGCGACTCTGGCAATTCCCTGTAAGAGATGCTGCGCGTAGCGATGCACGCCGGCCTGTCGATAGCCAGGCGCGCTGCTGAGCAGATATGCGCCAAGGACGATGTTCATCTCGCTGACGCCGACCGGCGCACTTCAACGAAAGGCGGCGATCACTTGCTTCAGCGTCGGTTTGCTGCCGGACAGCAGCGCCTGGGCGCGGAAGGCACGGGCACTGCCGTTGATCGCTAGATAGACCAGGCCGGCCAGCAGCGCCAGGCTAATCGCCACTTCCAACGGCGGCACACCCGTTCCAAACAAGCGCATCGGCATCACCAGCGGCGAAGTAAAGGGGATCAGGCTAAGCACAACGGCCAGCGGCCCATTCGGTTCTGCGGCGATGGCGGTGTTCAGATAGAGTGGGATGAAGAGCGGGAGCATCAACAGGAATGTGTACTGCGCTGCTTCGCGGGAGCCGGGCATCAACGCGCCCAGGCCGGCCAGCAGGCTGGCGTAGACGAAATAGCTCAGCAGGAAGAATAGCGCCGTCAACAGCATAGCCACAGGCGAGATCGGGCCGACCACCTCGCTCAGGAAGGGCAGGCGCGTGAGCGCCAAGATCGCCGAGCCGAACCAAAGCGCCATTTGGATCAGGCCGACCAGGCTCAACCCAAGGATCTTGCCGGCTAGCAGCTCAGTCGGCGTGACCGACGACATGAGGATCTCGATCACGCGATTCTCCTTCTCCGTCGTCACCGACTGCATCAGGTATGCCGACGACGTTGCCAGGATGGCGAAGAAGAGCATAGCGACGCCATACATCAGAGGCGAGAACCCGCCGAACGACGGGCCGGTTCGCGTCCGCACCGTGGCCACCGATTCGCTCTGCGTCATGTGCACCGGCTGGTTGAGCTGGGACCACAGCGCCTCATCGTCCAGCAGGCTGCGGTTCACCATGCGCTGAAAGGCGCTTATCCTCTGGCGTGGGCCAAACGGGCTGTCATCCAACTCCTTCACCACCATGCGCACTTCGCCACTCTGCAGGTAGTCAGCAGGGATGACATAGAACGCCTCGATCGCGCCGGACTGAAGCGCGCGTTCGGCTTCCGGCTCGCTGGCGAACTGCTCGAAGCCATCGTCGGGCCGGCGAACGATGCCGGCGTAGTCTACGAACCCATGCGGCAGGCTCGACTGGTTTGTGCGCTGCGCGACCACTGTCGCCGTCGCGATGCCGCTGATCAAGCCGATGACGACGAATGCCGCGCCCAGGAGGATCGGCAGGCCGATGATGCCAAACCAGAAGCTGGGCTTTGAGACGATGGTCCGGAACTCATGCTTCAGGACGATCCAGGTCTTCGACATATACTTGGCCCATTGTCCACTTCCGACTTTTCAAATGCGTTCAGAAGAGGGAAGTCAGAAATCGGGAATTTCAAAACCGAATACTCGCTGCCAGCTCGCTCCACTTCACACCCTTGTCGAAGCGCAGCATGCCGATACGGAAGATGCGCCCAGCCAGCCAGATCGCACCGGTGGCGCCGGCTGCAAGCAGCGTCAACGCGAGGACAATCTGCCACGCCGGTACGCTCACCGTGCCGTAACGCATCAACAGCGCAAGTGGCGATGTGAGTGGGATCAGGCTTAGGATCACCGCAAACGCGCTGTTCGGATCGAACAAGATCACCGCGATGAAGAAGAGCGGGATCATGGCGATCAGCATGACGGGTGAAGCGTAGTTCTGTCCCTGCTTGGCATCCACGACCATCGAGCCGATGGCGGCTAGGAAGGCGCCAAGCATCACGTAGTACAGCACAAACAGCACGAGGGCCAGGGCCACAAAGCCTGGGTCGAGCGAGACGTCTTGCAAGAATGGCAGGTGCAGGCGCAGCACCGATAACGCGACGAATGCAGCAATGGACCAGATCGCCATCTGCAGCAGCCCCACCGCGCTTAACCCGAACACCTTGCCAGCCATCAGTTGCGTAGGCGTCACCGAGGTGATCATTACTTCCATCGTGCGGTTCTCCTTTTCATCCAGCACCGCCTGCATGAAGTACTGTGATCCGCCGAACGCCGCCGTGATGAAGAGCATCGTGAAGGCCAGTGGGAGCAGGAAGGCAGGGATATCGTCATTGCGGATCGTGCGGGCACGATCCAGCGTCTCGAAGACAAACTGCGATCCGTCCAGCACGCGCCGGGCAACAGATGCGGGCTTGCCCGCCAGCAGATGCGCGTTGTGATAGCGCTCAAATGCCTTTTCCAGCTCAGCGCTGCTTGGCTCATCTTCCCAGTAGATCAGGCGCACGTCGCCGCTGCTGAGGAAATCCGGCGCGAGTACAAGATAAGCGGTGATCTCTCCGCGCTCTAGCGCAGCACGAGCGCCCGCCTCGTCGTCGAAGCGCGTGAAGGTAAAGGGGGCATCCGGCGGATTCATCGCTTGCGGCAGCGCACCATTCGGATCAACATAGCCGATCGCGCCGCTCTCGAAACGCGCCACTGCTGAGGCGCTGATGAAGCCGGCCACTGTCGCGATCGCGAGGATGATCAGCGGCATGAGCAATACGCCGATGAAGCGCCGCCGGAAGACGTGGCGCTTGAACTCATGCCAGGCAATCAACAGAATTTTCGACATAGCGACGCTACCGCATACGCATCACACAGCATGCGCGTGTTACAGCTTACGTTTTGCATCGCGCAACTTGCACGTCATGCTCGTCTCCCCGACACCACCCGTACGAAGATGTCGTCCATCGTCGGCAGGGCCAGCTCGAACGCCTCGACCTTCAACCCCGGCGTGGCCGCCAACTGCGCCAGCAACGCTTGTGTGTCCATGTCGCTGGGCAGCGAGAGCGTATGTGTGTTGCCCTTGCGGCTGGTCTCCAGCGCGCCAGGGATGTGCGGCAGTTCGCCGTGCACGGTGACCCGCACGGCGTTATCCGCATGCTGCCGGCGAATCTCGTCCACACTGCCATAGAGCACCGACGCCCCTTTGTCAATCAACACAATTCGGTCACACATTTCTTCGACCTGGTGCATCTGGTGGGTGGACATGATGATCGTCGTACCTTTGCGGTGCTCCTCGAGCAGGAGGTCTTGCACCAGCCGCGTATTGACCGGATCGAGGCCACTAAACGGCTCGTCAATGATGATGAGTTCCGGGGCGTGAATCAGTGTAGCGATGATCTGCACCTTTTGTTGCATCCCTTTGCTGAACTCGCTCACCTTCTTGCGCTTATCAGCGGCTAAGCCCAATCGCTCGAAGTAGACATCGGCGCGCCGGCGCGCTTCCTGGCGCGAGAGACCTTTCAACTCGGCCAGGTACAGCACGCACTCTTCGACGCGCGAGTCTTTGTAGAGACCGCGCTCCTCCGGCAAATAGCCAATCCGTTCCTTCTTGGCTTCGATCATCGGCCCGCCCAGCACGTTGATCTCACCTCGGTCGGGCTTGTAGATGTCAAGGATCATGCGGATCGTCGTGGTCTTGCCGGCGCCGTTCGGGCCGAGCAACCCGAAGATTTCACCGCGATGCACTTCGAAGCTCACATCGCGCACGGCTTGTGTCTGCCCAAACGCCTTGGCCAGGCCGGAAACCGTGACGGTCACACCGTTCATCGCCATCATGTTCATCTCCGCTCAGTCCGGCGGCCTGCGAAGCAACAACCAGGCGCCCAACAGCATCGGCGCGAAGAAGATCACCGTGCTGAGGAGCAAGGCGCTGAACTGGCCGGTGATGCCGAGCACGATCATCCCTGCCAGCAATGGCCCGCCAACCAGCAGGCCGCCGAAAAGGCGACGCCACTTCGCGTCGCGTGGATCATTCATGAGTTGCAATCGTATCGCGCGCCATGTGTCACACACCGCATTTTGCGCCGCGTGCATGCATCCCCCAGGCGCGGAATCGCTCTGCGCATCGCTTATGCATCGCCATCACCAATGCGCCGGAGCGCTGCCCATGCCAGGTCTTGCGCGCGGCGTGGTGCATCACCCACGTAATCGTCTGCATCGAGTAGCGCGCGCACCGCTTCCGGGCTAATGTAGCGCGCAATCTGGGCATCGGCGCACAACGAGGCGATCAACGGATTCGGCTCACCGGCACTTACCTTCGCCCATGCCGCAAGCGCATGTTCACGGATGCGCTCGTGCATTTCCTGACGATTTGCCCCCCCCTTCGTGACGGCCATGAGCAATCGCTCGGTAGCAGCGAACGGCCCATAGATGCGCATCGTACGCGCGATCTGCGCTTCGTTCACGCGCAGGTCTCGGATGATCCGCAGGGCGACAGCGAGCATTTCGTCCACGGCCAGGAAGGCTTCCGGCAGCATCGCGCGCCGGTTGGCCGAATCGTCCAGCGTGCGCTCCAGCAGCGAGTGAGCCGCGTTGTCCCATGCGACGCGCGGCAGCGCGGCAACCAGCCGGGCTAACGAATCTATCTTCTCTGCGTTGATCGGGTTGCGCTTGAACGGCATCGCCGACGAACCAACCTGCTTAGCGCCGAACGGCTCGCTCCACTCGCCGATCGGTGGTGATTGCAGGATGCGCAGGTCGAAGGCGAACTTGTAGAGCGACTGCGCGACGCCGGCCAGCGCGTTCATCACGCGCCAATCCTGCTTGCGCGGGTAGGTCTGCGTGGCCACGGAGAAGGCGGTGAGACCGAGCTTGGCGAGGATGCGCTGTTCGAGACGCGACGGATCGGGAATGGGCGATTGGGAATAAGGCTGAGCCTCAGGCGAATCGCTCATCACCGATCTGCCGGCGCTCGGCTTTAACAATTCCGCATACGACGCCGATGTACCCACTGCGCCTTTGAACCCCTTGCCTTTGATGTCGTCCCGGACGCGTTCGACTTCATCGAGGTCTATGAGCAGGTCTTGCAAGTACTGCGCCAGGCGATAGCCAACGGTGGTCGGTTCGGCCGGCTGCAAGTGGGTGAAGGCCATGGCCGGCAGATCGGCATATTGCAGCACCTTGCCGGCCAGCGTTCGGATCAGCTCGATCAGCGAAGCATGTACCCGGTTCATCGCTTCGCGCAGGCGTAACGCGTCGGCGTTGTCTTCGATGTCCATCGAAGTCGCGCCGAGGTGAATGATGCCACCGCCGACGGGGCACTGTTCAGCATAAGCGCGCACTTCAGCCATCAAGTCGTGGTGGATCTCGCGCTCGATCTCCAGCGCACGGGCGATGCTGGCTTCGGTCACCTCCTCCATATGAGCGCGCAGGTCATCAGCTTGCTCGCGTGAGACGATACTCAGCTCGCACTGGGCCTCGGCCAGCGCCACCCAGATTCGGCGCCAGAGCAGCCGCTTGTAACGTTCACTCCAGATCGCGCGCATAGCCTCGCTGCCGTAGCGGTGGGAGAAAGGCGAAGCGAATATCTCGATGGTCATCGTTGCCCCTTATCGAGCGTCAAGTGTAAAGTGCCAGGATCCGGCGGGCGTGCTCTTCGTTCGACGTCTCACATCCTGCGCCTTGCTGTTGCCGTTCGTCTCTCGCATCAACGCACTTCGAAGTTGGCAACGAATTGCGGCACACCGCCCAGCGCGATGCGCACCTCATAGAGCCCGGGCTGGAATCCGCCCGGCGGCGACCAGGACACATACTCTGTGCCCTGGCCGTTCTTCGTCAGTCGTCTGGAGCGAAAGAATACGCTGCCGCCATCGCGGAACCAGGAGTGCCGCAGCAACGCGCTGGGCGGCACGTCACGGAAGTCGAAGAAGATGTAAATCGTCTCGACACCTCGCGTAAACGTCGTGCCGACGCCGATGGGCGCACCATTTGCATCTACACTGCTAGCGATTGCGTTGAGCGTGAGGCGCTTATCAGGAGAGATCTGCGTTTCGACCGGGGGTGTTGACACGTTCGCTGGCGTCGCCAACACGCTGATCAGCGCCGATGTTGGCTCTGGGATTGGAGTCGCCTGAGGCGTTGGCTGCGGCATGGGAGATACGGCAGGTTGAATCGTCGCCGTCCTCTCCGTGTTTGTAGCAACTATCGGCGTGACATCGAAAGTTGCCGTGGCCAGCGCGAGCGGAGCGACGGCTACGCCTGCCTCGGCGCGGGTTGCGCTGGGCGGCGGCAGGGACTGGTCAGTTTCGCCCGGCAAAGCCCAGCTCATCACCAGCAACACACCTGCCAGCGCCAGGGCAGAGATCGAAAGGGTCAACCTTCGGTTGGCGGTGCGCTGTGCATCTCGGCGCACTCCGTAGTAAGCGGCTCGCTGCGCCCAGCGAGCAACCCAGATCGCGTTGAGAAAGACGAGGAGCGCTACGAGGGCGACGATGCCTGCTGCGATACTGAATAGGTTCGACGCAGGAATCACGACACCAGACATTATACGGATGACACCTTGCAGGGCCTGTTCCTGCTGAAGGCGGACTGCTCGGTGAATGAAATCGCAGGCAACTGGCGGCGAAGATCGGGACGCGAATGCGATGGGCACCCCAAACGATGTCCTCACCTAATCGTAAGGATTGCCGGTTAATAATTGGGCAACGGTGGTTGACCAGCTTAAAGTCTTCTTCACGATCAACGACTCGATCGTGCAATTCGTGCATGGCCAAGTCTTTTTCTTGCTGGCGGTGATGATGGGCGTGCAGTGGTTCATACAGCGTAGCCGGCTCGAGTTGGCCCGTGCCCTGCCCTGGCTGGCCGCGTTCGGCGCGCTCGAGGCGGTCGCCGTGTGGGGCAACGCATTCATCCCCCTGCAGGAGCGCTTGTTGCCACCGGATACCATTCAGAACCTGCGCTTCCTGCAATTGCTGGTGCATCTGTTGACTTTCGCTACGTTGCTCGGCTTCGGTCTGCGGCTGAGTGAACCGGCCATGCCTTCCTGGGCGGCGGTGTATGTGCCGCTGGTAGTAGTGCTCGTCGCGACGGCCATCCTGGCCACCAACCGCGCTTTGACCAGTGGCGTAGACGTGGTCAACAACGCGACGGTCGAAGCGCTGCTGCGCTATTCGCTGTGTTTACCTTCGGCGTTGCTGGTCGCCTACGGCTTACGCCTGCAGGCCGGCCGCCTGGTCGGCCCACTCAAGAACCAGCGCCTGATCAGCGTGTTGCGCGTGGCCGGCTTCGGTTTCATCTTCTACGCGCTCGTGGAGAGCGTGTTCGTGCCGGCGGCGCCGATCTTCCCTGCCAACACCATCAACGCCGAACGGCTCTTCGAGGCAACCGGCGTGCCGATCGGTATCTATCGCAGCATCGTTGGCGCCGTCATTGCGCTGTTTCTGTTCTTGTCACTGGACGCCTTCCGGATCGAAACCGACCGGCTGAACGAGACGCTGCAACGGCAGCAATTTTTGATGACCGAGCGAGAACGCATCAGCCGCGACCTGCATGATGGCACGATTCAGTCCATTTACGCCGCCGGATTGATGGTGGACGACGCGCGACATACGATTGAGCAGTTGGCCGCGCAATCTCACAACGGCGCCGGCCCGCTCGTCGAACGTGCGCGAGAACAGCTGGTCGCCGTGTTGTCGGTGCTGAACAAGACCAACGAGGAGATTCGCAGCTACATCTACGATCTGCGGCGCTCGGTGGCCGGGGACGAGGACCTGGCGCGCGGCCTGCTCGACATCGTGACCGAGTTTCGGATTCGCACCGCTATCCCGACCGATTGGAATGTCGAGGGGTGTGGCAAAGTCCATTTCTCCCCCGAGCAACGCCAACACATCTATCAAATCGTGCGCGAAGCGCTGAGCAATGTCGCCCGGCACGCCTCGGCCACGCGCGCGCAGGTGGAGTTGCGCTACGACAACTGCAACGACCAGGCCAGCACTCAGGTCGTGCAGGTGCGAATTCGCGATAATGGTCGGGGCGTTGTCCAACCGGTCATACGGGCCGGACGCGGACTACTGAATATGCGCGAACGCGCCGCGCTGCTAAACGCGGACTTCAATCTGGAGAGCGAGCCAGACAAAGGAACGACGGTGACTTTGGTGATAAAACAGTGGGACGACAAGTAATATGTCGAGGTTGCGTTTGATTCTAGTGGACGACCACGAAGTCGTGCGGATTGGGCTGCGCACATTACTGGCGCGCCACCCCGACTTTGAGGTTGTGGACGAAGCGGCGACTGGCCAGGAGGCCGTGCGCAAAGCGTTGATGCACCGGCCGGATGTCGTCATCATGGACGTCCGGTTAAGCGGCATGAGCGGCATCGAAGCCTGCCGCGAGATCACCCAGGCCGCGCCGAATATCAAGGTGATCATGCTCACGTCCTATGGCGACGACGACACATTGTTCGAGAGCATCGCCGCCGGCGCATCGGGCTATGTGCTCAAGCAGATCGGCAGCGACGAGCTGATCCGCTCGATCGAGAACGTGGGCCGGGGCGAGGCATCGCTCGACCCAACGACGACATCGCGGGTGTTCGCCCGTATGCGCGAGATCGCCCGCAAGCGCGAAGAGAGCGCTTTTGCGCTGCTCACCGAGCAGGAGCTGCGCGTGCTGGCGCATCTGGCCGAGGGTCGCACGAACCGCGAGATCGCCGACATCCTGGTGCTGGGTGAGGGCACAGTGCGCAACTACGTCAGCAGCATCTTCGCCAAGCTGCACGTGAACAACCGCGCCGAGGCAGCGGCCTACGCCGCAGCGCACAACATTCGAGATTACCTGTAGCCGCGAAACGCGCGCAGCACGCAATGTGTCGAGGTGCACCGCTTGCCGCTGCGCGATTTCGTCTCTCAACCGCTATGGAGAAACTGCATTACATCAACGGACAATTTACCCAAGGCGCCAGCGCGGAGGTCATTGCCGTAGACAACCCGGCCAACGGCCAAATCATCGGCCATGTGCCGCTGGGCACGCCAAAAGATGTGGACGCCGCTGTGCAGGCGGCCAAAGGTGCGTTCGACGCCTGGAAGCGCGTCAGCGCCAGCGAGAAGGCCGAGCTATTGCACGAAGCCAGCCGCAAGATGCGCGCCCATGCCCACGAGATCATCGAGCTGCTCACGCGCGAGGAAGGTAAACCCCTCGGCGAAAACGAGGAGGAGGTCGTCTGGACATATTCGACCTTCGACTACTACGCCGAACTGGGCCGGCATTCACGCGGCCGCGTGCTGCCGAGCACCGAGGACGGCGTGCTGAACATGGTGATCAAGGAGCCATACGGTGTGGTGGGTTGCATCGTGCCGTGGAACTATCCGCTGCTGCTGCTGGCCTGGAAGGTCGCGCCGGCGCTGGCTGCCGGCAACACCGTCGTCATCAAGCCCAGCGAGATGACGCCGCTCACCGCGCTGCAACTGTGCGAGATCGCCTTCGACCATCTGCCGCCCGGCGTGGTCAACGTGGTGACGGGCGATGGACGCACCGGCGAAGCGCTGGTGCGCCATCCGGACGTGCCGATGATCGCCTTCACCGGCTCGCTGAGCACCGGCCAAAAGATTGCCAGCATCGCTGCGCCGATGATGAAGAAGACGCACTTTGAGCTGGGGGGCAAGGACGCCTTCGTGATCGCTGATGACGCCGATCCCGAGCTGGCCGCGCGCGCCGTGGCCTACGCCGCGCTGATCAACGCCGGCCAGGTATGCACCAGCACCGAGCGCGTCTACCTGCCACAGCGCCTGGCGACGCGCTTCACCGATCAACTGGTGGACCTAGTGAAATCACTCCGCCTGGGCGACGGCATGGATGCCGATACCGACATCGGCCCGATGATCGGCGACAAGTATCGGCAGAAAGTCATGGACCATATCGCCGACGCCAAAGCCAAAGGCGCGCGCGTGCTGATCGGTGGGCATGCGCCGAATCACCCCGGTTACTTCCACGAGCCAACAGTGCTGGTGGACGTGAACCACAGCATGAAGATCATGACCGAAGAGACGTTCGGGCCAGCCATCCCGTTGATGACCTACGACAACTTCGAGGAGGCGATCCGGCTGGCCAACGACAGCATCTACGGCCTGGGCGCGTGCCTCTACACCAGCGACGCCAAAAAGGCGCGCCGCTTCTTCGAGGACGTGAAGGCCGGCACGATCTGGATCAACGACCCGCTGACCGACAACTACGCCGGGCCGTTCGGCGGGATGAAGTACACCGGCGGCGGGCGTGAGCTGGGCGAAGAGGGGCTGGACGAGTTCCGCGAGACCAAGCACGTACACTGGGACATCGAGGCCCGGCCCAAGCCGTGGTGGCTGCCGTATCACCAATAGGTCGTCCATGAGCGACGCGCACGGCAGTTACGACATCATTATCATCGGCAGCGGCGCAGGCGGCGGGACGCTGGCCTATGCCCTGCGCGACAGCGGCACACGCATCCTGGTGATCGAGCGCGGCGACTTTTTGCCTCAGGAGCCCGAGAATTGGGACGAGGTCGCAGTCATCGGCCGCCGGCGCTACCAGGCTGACGAAACATGGTTCGACGCAGACACCGGGCGCGGCTTCCGCCCCGGCGTGTATTATTTCGTCGGCGGCTGTACCAAGATGTACGGTGCGGCCTTCCCCCGCTTCCGACGCGAGGATTTCCTCGCGCTAGAACATGAAGAGGGCGTATCGCCGGCGTGGCCAATCGCCTACGAAGACCTCGAACCATATTACGGGTTAAACAATCCTGTCAAGTACCGCGACCCAAGTGGTCATGCGCCAGAGGACGCACTTGCATTTCTCGCCGGTGTTGCGTATGGCTGGGCAAAGGCCAACCGCGAAGGCATCCCAATTCCCATTTCTGACGCCGAACGCCAGATCATGCACAACATCGAATCGCTGGCGGTTGACTACCAATCGTTCAGTGAAGGGCGCATCGCGGGTGGCGTCATCGCAGTGGTGCAAGGCGCGGCAGAAGCGGGCGCGGGCGGAACGACCGTTGGGGGTGGTGTCCTAGCCTGCGCTACCGGTGTCGGCTGTGTGGCGGGTGCGCCGGCCATGGCACTTGGTGCAGCAGGTGTGTATCATGGTTCTGCGACGGCATTGAGCGGAGCAGGGGATGCCGCACAACAGTTGGCGCTTTTTGCCAAGCGAGGTGATTGGACAGTTGGAGAACCGATCAACAAGGGCGATCCAAGTTGGGAGGTCGCGCGAAGTCGATACTGGCAGAATCGCGCCCAAAATGCGGGAGGCGAGTTCAGCAGGCAGAATATTGGTCTAATGAAGAAAGGATTTGCACCGAAAGCCAGTGTGCGAGTACGATGGAGAGGCTCAGGCATCGAAGAAATCATTACTGTTGAGAAGGAACTTCATCACATCAATGGTGGGAACATACCCGATCCGCATAATCCAAGTAATTTGATGGAAGTCTGGCCGTGGGAACATGAAGGACTTGATCCAAGTCGCAATACGGGATATGACTTTTTGGGGTTCAAGTGATGCTTCACTTTGATGATGAACACACCTTCGAGCTGCTACTTGATGTCTGCTCAGAGTTTCAAGTCGATCCGACATCGTCACCTGTGGCCGAGAGTTTCTTTCGAAACTTGCTTCGATCGTATTCCGGCCCACAGAACGACGCGGCCATTGTCACTTGGTTGAGTGAGAAGTTGGCCCAGAATTTCATCAGCGTAGGAGACCGACCTCACTGGATTCAAAACCCACAATGGCCTTTCGTCAATGGAGTGCCAATGATTTTCGCTGGTCAGTTAGAGATTAAAGATCCACCAAAGAGAGTCTTCCACGATGACACGACTTTTTACGTCTTTGTGCACAAAGAAAGCCAACCCGTAGTGGTGATGCAACAGTATTAGGGCGTAGAGCGAGAATCAACATGAGAAAAGAGCGACCGGCAAAATGCCGCGCCGCCCTTCTCTCGTTCCCGTGTGCTTGAATCATACAACCGTCACGGCCGAGCGCAAGGCGCAGTAAACCAGCCGCACGCGGACGTCACGGCGGCAAGCGACACTCACCGATCTTTACCAACTGAATACCAGTCCGAATATCAGTTGAATAGCCGGTGCGGTGTTACTAGTTCGGCGCTTGCACTGCTTGCTTCGGTTGTTTCGGCGGCATCGGGTCCGGCTTAAGGGGTGGAATCTTGTAACGCTTGTGGCCGTGCGGGAACGACTCGACTTTGTCTGCCAGCCCGACCCGGTCCAGCCCGCGCCGCACGAATTGCATCGCCCGCAGCCCTGGCAGGTGGTTGCGCAGCTTGTGCTTGTGAAAGAACTGGTAGAACGCCGTGGCCACCTGCACCGCGTCGGCGTGCGTGTCGGCGGTCTGCTCGGTCAGCACATGCCACACCAGGATGAGCAGCCGTCTTGCAATGGCGACCTTAGCTTTGCTCTTGCCGATCTTCGGCGCCAGCCGCGCGAACTCACGCTTCCAACGCGGATGGTGACGTGCAGCCGTCTGCGCCGCCTCGACCAGGCAGTGCCGCAGGTCGCGCCGACCAGATTTGGTGATCCGACCCGTGGTGTGCAGCTTGCCGCTGTCGTGCACGCTCGCCCCCAAGCCAGCATAGCCAACCAGCTGCTTGGCGGTCGGAAAGCGTGCGATGTCGCCGATGGCGGCCAGTAGTGTCATCGCGGTGATCAAGCCGAAGCCGGTGATCTGCACCAGCAACGCCATGCGGTCGTCGTGGGCGGCGGTCTCAGCCAACTTCTCTTCGATGCGTTTCTTCTGTCGCTCGGCGAACTCGACGGTCTCCCAATCGCATTCGAGGTTCATCTTCTCGACGCCTTCGACCGGCAGACCCAGCCACCACTCTTTGTGCTTGGGGTGATATGGCTGGCTGCCGTCGGGCGGCTCAAAGTGGTGCCGGTGGAGCACGTTTTGCAACCGGTTCTTGGCGACGGTTGCCAGCCGCACCATCTTCCAGCGTTGGGCGATGAGGGCGCGCAATTCGCGCACCGGCTTGGGTGGCACCCAGATGCCGGTCAGCAAGCCCGCCGCATGCAACTGCGCCAAAGTGAGGGCGGCCTTTCGGTCGGTCTTGACTTGCGCTCGTGCGATGAGCGCCACATGCGGCGGATGCACGACGATGACCGAGTGGGCGTGAGGCACGAGCGCGTCATACATCTCGTAGGTATTGGTCGTCATCTCGATCACGACCGCGTCACGAGGCGTGATGTGCTTGGTGATCCAGGACTTCAAGTCTTTGTTGGCGACGCGAACCGGGCCGAACACGACCTCTTTGTCGGCGTTGACGGCGGTGGCGACAAAATACGCCTTGTGGATGTCCAGTCCCATCCAACGCTTGGGTGCGGATGCTGGCACACTAACAACAGCTGCTGTGTCCATTTATGCCTCCTGCTTCGTTTCAAGTCACGGGTAGACTGCCCGTGCAGCCGGGCGCATCGCTTGCTGGGTCAGGACTTCACACACAGGTACGAGCTTGCCGTTCAACCATTCGCTCAGAGCCAGTCGTCGGTCGGTGGCATCTCAGGTTAGCGGAATCGAACGGGCAGCCAAACACGCTGCGCGGGCTTGCCCAACGAATGCAAGCACAACTTGCGAGTGCACAGTGCAACTTGCGTTCGCCGGCATCCCATACGAATAGTCGGCAGACTGGTGTGGCAATGCTGACGGGCTTGCATGTGGAGATCTCCACGAGGCATCCCAAACAATGGGCGGCTGGCCCACATGTCATGCCCCCGGCGCGACATCCCCATTCGCTAACGCTCATCGGATTGTCGCACCTGATGCGCCCGACTCAAACCGTGACCAACGTCTCGGCCTCGGTGTTTAAGATGCTAACACGCCGAGGCCGAGCGCCTCTATCTGGTGCACGGCCGAGCCGGCGAAGACCCGACCGAACCGCCGCGCTCGTCGCCATACCCTTTCCCGGCGCTGCCGCACGAGCCCTACACAACCGACCTGACCGAGAGGCTGCGCGGCCAGGGCTTTCATCCGTTTTCGCTGCCCGTCGGCGTAGATTGGCGCGAGGGCGGCCGATGCATTCGCTGCTTCACGTGCGACGGCTTCCCATGCAAACTGCTTGCCAAGGGCGACGCCGATGTGTGCTGTGTGCGGCCGGCGCTTGCGTCGCCGAATGTGCAACTGATGACGCAGACGCTGGCCCGTCGGCTGCTGACCGATGCGACCGGTCGGCGCATTGCCGGTGTGGAGGTCGAGCGAGCCGGCGCGCGCTTCGTATTGCGCGCCGGCGTCTACATCGTCTCGTGCGGTGCGGTGAACTCCACGGCGTTGCTGCTGCGCTCAGCGAACGACGCACACCCAAACGGCCTCGCCAATTCATCCGGCCAGGTCGGGCGCAACTACATGGCGCATATCAACTCGACACTGATCGCAGTGGATCCTGCGCGCGAGAACGGTGACACCTTCCACAAGACGCTGGCCATCAACGACTTCTACCTGCCCGGCGCGCACGCGAAATACCCTATAGGCAACTTACAGATCATGGGCAAGATTCAAGCGAGCGGGTACATCGCCGCAGGCCGGCCGCACTTGTCGCTTGATGAACGCCGGCGCATGGCGCGCCACAGCAGCGACTGGTGGATCATGAGCGAAGATCTGCCCGACCCGGAGAACCGCGTCACTCTAGGCAGCGACGGAAGCATCCGCGTGCGGCGCAAATTCAAGAACGAAGCGGCCCATCACCGACTAGTGCGCGCTGCGGAGGAGATGCTGCGCTCAGTCGGCTATCGCGAATTCATCTACCAGCTCATGCCGATCGAGACCAACAGCCACTAATGCGGCACGTTACGCTTCGGCGGCGACCCGGCCACGTCCGTACTCGATCCTTTCTGCAAGGCGTGGGACCTGGACAACCTATATGTGGTGGACGCATCGTTCTTCCCTTCCAGCGCAGCGATGAACCCGTGCTTGACCATTGCAGCACAGGCGCTGCGGGTGGCAGCACATCTGGTTCGATCACGGTGAAGATACAGCGCGAAGCGCCTTGAGTCTTTGCAGCTTCGTGGTAAAAACGCGAGTGCAACAATGTTGAAGTACAACCTACTCCACCCCGAAATCCTCGAAGCGCTCGGCGGGGCCGGCCACGGCTCTAAAATCCTAATTGCCGACGGCAACTACCCGTTCAGCACGCGAGCCTATCCTGCGGCGCGGCGCGTGTACCTCAATCTGGCGCCGGGCCTGGTTAACGCTGTGGAGGTGCTGCGCGTGTTGGTGGGGGCAATCCCCATCGAAGCCGCCGACGTCATGCTCACGGCCGAAGGCGAGGAAGCACCCATCATCGCCGAGTTCCGGGCGCTTCTCCCGGAGGGCGTGCCGGTGCGCGGTCACGACCGTTTTGCGTTCTATGATCTTTGCCGCGACCCCGACACGGCCCTGGTCATTGCCACCGGCGAACAGCGCGTCTACGCCAACATTTTGCTCACGGTCGGCGTGGTGAAGCCGTGAGCTTAGGGCGCTCGACGCGTTCCCACACGTCGAGCGCCTTCACCGCCTACTTGCTGGCCTCTTTGGCCGCGTTCTCGTATTTGGTCGGGCACTGCAACAGCAACGCGTCGGGCGAATTGCCGGCATAGAACTTGCCGTCGCCGTTCACCTTGCCGGTAACGATCGCACGCGCTTCGTGCATCAGCGTGTCGGGCTTCACCCCGCGATACACCACTCGGACGCGCTGTGCGTCGGGGAGGTTAGCGACGAGATCTTCGCGCGCGTGCACGACGTCGAACTCCAAATGCAGCGAATTGGGGTCGTAAACGATGCTGTCGCCGACCACCCAGCCGATCAACTTAAGCGACCGATCCGGCGCGATCTGGCCGGCGCGCTGCTTGGCCAACAGGTCGTTGACCTGCACCTCCATGCTGCTATTGCCCATGATGGTGAAGACCATCACGGCGATCACCGCTACGATTATCAGGCCGATGCCGAACACGAATTTGGGTTTCATCTGCCACCTCTTATGCAGCAACCATTGTATGCAATCGGACTGAGACGCAAGTGAGTTTCGTCACGCCCTCCGCAGAACGTTCGATAGGTTCCCCAAGTCGGACTCATGGTCGCCAGAGCGTGCCGTCCGGCAGCCGGCTCTGCGTCCAGTAGATCACGCCGCCCTTGAACTGTCCCATATCGCCATGGATGGGGTATTTCGCTGCCAGTTTCTCGTCAATGTCAATGCCCAGGCCAGGTTTATCGTTCGCATAGAGATAGCCATCGCGCAGCTCGGGGCAGCCAGGGAACACCTCCGGCAGCGGATCGGGGAAGCCGCTGAACTCCTGGACGCCGAAGTTGTGCAGGTGTAGGTCGAGATGCACGTTGACCGCATGGCCCACCGGCGACACATCCCCCGGCCCGTGCCAGGCCGTGCGCACGCCGAAGGCCTCGCACAGCGCCGCCAACTTGCGTGCTGGCGTGATCCCGCCGATGTCGCTGATATGCACGCGGATGAAGTCAATCAACTGTTCCGCAATCAACGGCTTCCACTCCAGCGGATGGGTAAACAACTCGCCCATCGCCAGCGGCACAGCAGCGTGTTGCCGGATTCGCCGGAACCACTCGATGTCTTCCGGCGCCAGGGCGTCCTCCAGGAAGAAGAGCCGATACGGCTCCAGCCGCTTGGCAAAGCGCACCGCTTCGATCGGCGGCAAGCGCTCGTGCACGTCGTGCAGCAGCGGCGTCTCGAACCCGATCCGGCTGCGGATGTAGTCGAACATCTTCTCGACTGACAGCACATACACATCTGGGTCGTAGTATTCGCCCGGCAGCGCTCCTTCGGGGCTGCGCGCCTGACCCTTGATGCCGCCGTATACGCCGATATTGTTGTAGGGTCTCTCCTTCTCACGCGCTTTGCGCTTCGCACGCCTGCCGAGGGCTTTGTCCTGCTTGGCCAGCCCACCATAGCCACCGAGCTGGCAGCGGATATACAAGATGCCCTGCTCCTTGAGGCGATAGACGTTGTCCAGCACCTCCCGTGGATCGCGTCCGTCGGCATGGCGATAGACGGCCACGCCGTCCCGGCTTTTGCCGCCCAGCAAGTCATAGAGCGGCATGTTCGCCAGTTTGCCCTTGATGTCCCACAGCGCTTGATCCACGCCGCTGATGGCGTTGTTCAGCGCCGGCCCATTGCGCCAGTAGCTGTTCTGGTAGCACAGTTGCCAGATATCCTCGATGCGCGAGACGTCGCGCCCGATCAGCAGCGGCTTGAGATAGTCCTCGACCGCCGCCTTGACCAGCGTGAGGCGCTGGGTGAAGGTGGCGCACCCGACGCCGTACAAGCCGGCATCGGAGGTTTCGACTTTGACCACAGCCAGGCCGATGCCGGCCGGCGCGGTCAGGATGCATTTGACGTTAGTGATTGTGATCGGCATGGCGAAATTCGCTCCCATCGGATTAAACGCCATGATCGCTGAAAAGCAACAGTTCGGGCGGCGAAGGCATTGCCTTTGCCGCCCGATGGACATTTCTCAACAGGCTCTGAGCCTGGCCGCTTGCTGCGCCGAACGTCAGATGAAGATGATCTGCGCACCTTCGGTTATGTCAATAAAGTCGGCGGCGGTGACGATGCCGGCCACGCCATCCACGAAGTCCTCCTGCTTCAGCCCCATCATGTCCACCGAGAGCTTGCACGCATAGAGCTTGGCGCCGCCGTCTACCAACATCTGAAGATATTCGCTCACCGGCGGCACACCCAGGGCCTTCATTTTGTCCTTCATCAACTTGGTGGCCAGCGCAGTCATGCCGGGCAATACGCCGACCGCATTGGGGATGCCGGCGTTATCGGCGTGAATGCCCATCATGCTCATCTTCATGCTGGTGTTGGCAACCGGGGCGATCTCCAGATGATCCTGGCGCGATTTGCGGATGATGTCCAGTCCCCAGAACGTGAAGAAAATCGTCACGTCTATACCGTTGCCCAGCGCTGCCCAGCCCATCACCAGCGCCGGGTAAGCCATATCGAGGTTGCCTTTGGAACAGATGAACGCTATTTTGCGAGTTTCTTCAGCCATTGTTTTGTCTCCTGATGAGATAGAGGATTTCGGTTTACACACAGCCTTCGGGCTTCCCCAGCCCGGAGATGCGGGCGACTTTTTTGGCAGGCCCCTTGGGGAACAGCGCAAACAAGTCTTTGGTGCTGACGCCGGCGCCGTTGGTGATGGCGCGCAGGGTGGGCGCCGCGCCGCTGGCAGCCGCGCTTTGGCGGCAGAATTCAATCACTTTCCAGTGGGCGTCGGTCAGCTCTGCAATGCCTTCTTCTTTTGCCAGTTCAACGGCAATCTCCTTGTTCCATTCGGCGGGGTTGGTCATAAAGCCTTCATCGTTGACATGTACTTCAAAACCTGCGATTTTTTTGGTTGGCATAATTCAATCTCCTGAGAATGTATTGGATGGTTTGGCTATTGAGGAGTTACCTTGCCGAGTTTGCTGTATTCGCTGGGCAAAGGAACGTCAATTCCCTTGAGCATCAGATCATAATACATGAAGCGGAAAGCCATCTTACCCCAGTGGTTAATGCGCGTTTCTTTGAGCAGCGAGAACGGGCCTATCACTGGGTAGGGATAGCTGCCGGGCAAAGGCTCCATATCGTAAGAGAAATCAATCATTACCGCCTTGCCGTAACCGCTTTCAATGTAGCACAGCGAGTGCCCGTCAAATTTGTGGGTCATCTCCCT
>CALGMA010000049.1 GCA_937959265.1 uncultured Anaerolineae bacterium
CGACGCAGACGCCGGAGACGATCGATCCGATCAGCACGCCACCCAATGCCTCGGCACCCAGCGCGAAGCCCACAACGATCGGAACCAGGATCGCGGTAAGTCCCGGCGCGATCATCTCCCGCAGCGCGGCCCGCGTGGAGATGTCCACGCAACGCGCCGAGTCGGGCTTCGCGGTACCCTCCATGAGCCCCGCGATCTCGCGGAACTGCCGCCGAACCTCATCGACCATGCCGGCGGCGGCGCGGCCGACGGCGGTCATCGTCAAGGCGGCGATCAAGTAGGGGGTCACGCCGCCGATGAAGAGGCCGATCACGACCAGTGGATCGAGCAGGTTGATTCCCACGTCCTGGAGGCCGACTGTGTTGGCGTAGGCCGAATAGAGTGCCAGCGCCGTGAGCGCAGCGGAGCCGATCGCGAAGCCCTTGCCGATGGCCGCCGTCGTGTTGCCGAGGGCATCCAGCTCGTCGGTGATCGCGCGAACCGACGGTCCGAGACCGCTCATCTCGCTGATCCCGCCGGCGTTGTCCGCGATCGGGCCGTAGGCGTCGACGGCCATCGTCACGCCGACGGTCGCCAGCATGCCGACCGCCGCGATCCCGATTCCGTATAGGCCGGAAAACCCGTAAGCGAGATAGATCGACGTGGCGATCAGCAGCACCGGAATCGCCGTCGATTCCATCCCCACGGCTAGGCCTCGGATGATGTTGGTCGCCGAGCCGGTCTGAGAGGCATCCGCTATGCTCCGGACCGGCCGTCCGGCCGTGTAGTACTCGGTCGACAAGCCTATGAGGATCCCGACAAGAGAGCCGAGGAGCATGGCCCAGAAGGGCCCGGCTCGCCCGTCAATCAACGTCCAGAACGTCGCGGGCGAGTCGGCGAACACATCCAGGTTCACGGTGATGAACCAGGAAACTACCCAGAACAGGATGGCGGCGATAAAGGTCGTGTTGCGAAGGGCCGCCGCCGGACCGACACGCTCCAGCACCCGCATGGCGAGCACCCCGATGACGCTGGCCAGGAGCCCCGCCATGATCAGCAGGATTGGGAGCGAGATCGCGGAAAGCCGCTGAGTATCCAGGATAATCGGACTGGTGGCACCGATCACGATCGTCGCGACGACGGAACCGACATACGACTCGAAGATGTCGGCCCCCATCCCGGCGACATCTCCGACGTTGTCGCCGACGTTGTCGGCGATCGTGGCCGGGTTGCGGGGGTCGTCCTCGGGGATGCCCGCCTCGACCTTGCCGACCAGGTCGGCGCCGACGTCGGCGGCTTTGGTGTAGATGCCGCCACCCACGCGGGCGAACAGTGCGATGGACGACGCGCCGAACGAGAAGCCGGTAACCGCATCAATTGCTAGCTGATTCATGCCGAACAGGAAGAACAGAGCCGACAGCCCGAACAGGCCGATGCTGACTACACTCATGCCCATCACGCTGCCGCTGCGGAAGGCCACTCGCAGCCCGGCGTCTAGCGACTTCATGGCGGCGGCTGTGGTGCGCGTGTTCGCGCGCGTGGCAATGCTCATGCCGATAAAGCCGGTCAGCGCCGATGTGAACGCGCCAATGATGAAGCACACCGCTGTTTGCCAGCGGATGAACACAGCAATGGCGATAGCCACCACAGCCGCGAAGATCACCAGCACACGATACTGCTGCGATAAAAAGGCTTGTGCGCCTTCGCGGATTGCTTGGCTGATCTGTTGCATCGTCTCGTTGCCAGGATCATTGCTGAGGATAGCCCGTGCGGTGACGGCCACGTAGGCCAAGCCAATCAAACTGACGACGATCGGGAGCAGAATCGGAATCGGAGATGGGGACAGAGACATCGTGTGAGAAGACTCCTTCACCTAGTTGGACGTTGACTGTCGTGATGATGTGATTCTACCCGTTAGCGTAGAATTCTCGTAATAGCGCACTGTGCATAAGCGAGTCGAACCATGAGCGTATCCGACAAGGACTACTACGAGATCATGCAGGTGGACGAAATGGCGGAGAGCGCCGTTATCGCTGCAGCCTACAAGGCGCTGGCTGCAAAGTACCATCCTGATCGCAATACATCTGCCGATGCCACCCGTCGCATGCAGGCGTTGAACGAAGCTTACGAGGTGTTGTCGGATCCGCATAAGCGTGCCGATTATGATCGGCGGCGTCCGCTTCGGCGCAACGGCCAGGCAAACGGCGCTCCTCAGCCGGCGATGCCTGCGCAGACTGCCCTCGCCGACGTGCGCCTGCGGGAACGCTTCGAACGCATGGCGCAGCGTATCCGCGAAGTGCAGGAGAAGTCCCTCCAACAAATTCAGACGGTCCAAGAGCGCTCGGCGCAGCAAATTCGCGACATCCAGGAACGTGCGGCGCAGCAGGTTAAAGAAGTCCAGGACAGGGCGGCGCAACAGATCCGTGAGATTCAGCAGCGCACGGCGGAACAAATTCGCAGCATTCAGGAAGGCTTGTGATGCTGTCTTGCGCCACGTGTTGATACGTTATGCGTCCAATTGACCGCGAGCGACTGCGCGTCTGCCTGGCTGCAGAAGAACAGCGTTTTGCCAAAACGCATCCCTACTCTCGTGAGTTGTTCCAGCGCGCTCAGGCGCACCTGCTCGGTGGCGTGCCGATGAACTGGATGATGCGCTGGGCTGGCCGCTTCCCGATTTTTGTCGCCGAAGGGTGCGGCGCTCACTTCACCGACGTGGATGGGCATGATTACCTCGATCTGTGCTTGGGCGACACGGGGGCGATGACCGGCCACGCGCCCGAAGCAACCGTGCGAGCTATTGCTGATCGCGCGGCGCGGGGCAGCACCTTTATGCTGCCGACCGAAGACGCGCTATGGGTGTCTGAGGAATTAGCGCGGCGCTTTGGCCTGCCGTATTGGCAGTTCACACTCACGGCCACCGATGCCAATCGCTTCGCCATCCGCCTGGCGCGTACAATCACCGGCCGCCGACTGATCTGCGTGTTCAACTGGTGCTATCACGGCACGGTGGACGAGACGTTCATCACTCTGAACGATGGACGGCCCGGCCCGCGGCCGGGCAACCGTGGCATGCCGGTCAACCCGACGCTCACCACGCGCGTGGTCGAGTTCAACGACGTGGATGCGCTGGAGGCGGCGCTGGCGCCCGGCGATGTGGCCTGTGTGCTGGCCGAGCCGGCGATGACCAACATCGGCATCGTACATCCGCAGCCTGGCTTTCACGAGGCGCTGCGTGAGATTACCCGCCGCACCGGCACGCTGCTCATCATTGACGAGACGCACACGATATGCTGTGGGGTGGGTGGCTACACACGCGCGCATGGGCTGCAGCCGGATATGCTCACGATCGGCAAGCCGATCGCCGGTGGCTTGCCAGCGGCGGCTTATGGAATGAGCGAAGACGTAGCTGCGCGTATCCGCGCTGTGCAGGTGACCGAGCACGAAGATACCAGCGGCGTTGGCGGCACCCTGGCCGGCAATGCGCTCTCGCTGGCGGCAATGCGTGCCACGCTTGCGCACGTGTTAACCGAGGCCGCCTTTGCGCGCACTATCCCGCTGGCGCAACGCTGGGCCGCCGGCGTAGGTGCAGTCATCGAGGAATTCGAGCTGCCGTGGCATGTCACGCAGCTCGGCTGCCGCGCCGAATACTGGTTCTGCGCGCATCTGCCGCGTAACGGCAGTGAGGCGGCAGCAGCTATGGATGGCGAGCTGGATCGCTATATGCACCTGGCAGCCCTTAACCGGGGCATCTTGCTCACGCCCTTTCATAACATGGCGTTGATCGCGCCGGATGTCACAGAAGCCGACATAGACATGCACACTCGGGTTTTCCGTGAGAGCGTTCGTGCACTGCTCGAATGAAAAGGGCGGCCTTCCCACGGCCGCCTGGCATTTTGAGGTTTTCGATCGGCTACTTCTCCGGCTGCAGCAGGCCATAGTCGCCGCCCTTGCGGCGATAGACCACCTTGACCCGGCTGTCGTCGGCGTGCACGAACACGAAGAAGTCATGGCCCAGTAATTCCATTTGTTCGATCGCTTCCTCCACACTCATCGGCACGATCTGGAACGTCTTAATGCGCACCAGCTTGGGCGGCGGCGCTGCTGGCGGGGCTTCTTCTTCGATCGGCAACGCCTCAGCCATGAGCAGTTCTTCATCCTCGGTTGTGAGAGCCGCTGTGCCGCTGCGCTTGCGGTCTATGCGGCGGCCTTTGTAGCGCGCGATGCGCTGATACATCTTCTCCAGCGCCAAATCGAACGCCTTGAACGGGTCGGGGTCTTGCTCTTCGACGCGTAACAGCGTGCCGCGCCGGCGCACGGTCAATTCGGCTGATTTTGGCACATCGCTCTTCGTGCTTTGCCTCGTGAACTCCACGCGCACGTCCTCCACGCCGGGCAGATATCGCTGTAGGCGCTCGGTCTTGTTGCGGACGTATTTATCGAGGCGTTGGCTGACGTTCATGTTGTGACCTTGAACTGAGATTTGCATTGTGCTTCCTCCACTGTATTCAATTCGTCGCATTCAACGAACGTCCTGTAGATGAGTTGATCTTCGGCTTCATGCGCGGGCGAGCGTGAGTGCGATCACACGCCGCGCGCCGGCCCGATACAAGACGTTCGCACACTCCACTAATGTTGCGCCGGTGGTGAGAATATCATCTACCAGCATGAGCGCTCTACCTTCGACCAGCTCAGGCAGAGCAGCAAACGCGTCACGCACGTTCTCCTTACGCGCCGTTGCGCCCAGGTGCGCTTGCTGCTGAGTCGGCCGGACGCGCCGCAGCGCGCGCACTTCTACCAGGCTCCCTGCCGTTACGCTCACGTAACGCGCCAGCAGCAGGCTCTGGTTGAAGCCGCGCTCCCTCAGCCGGGTGGCGTGCAATGGCACGGGGACGATCGCGTCGGCCGACAGGCTGTTGGCCTTTCCGATGGCGCTCATGTAGGCGGCGAACGCTTCGGCAAGTTGGGGCTGGCCGTCGTACTTGAAGCGGTGGATGCCTTCGCGCAACGGTGGGGCGAATTTCGCTGCTGAGATCACTGTCAGCGATTCGCCCGATGGCAGTTCGAGCGCAGTTTGGCTGTCGCGCACGTTCAGCCATTGTGTCTGGCCGTTGCATGCGGCGCACCACCAGCCCTCGCCATATTTGCCGCATCCGCCGCAGCGCGGGGGATACAACAAGTCGAGCAGGAATGTCAGTGCGCGCCGGGTGTGCACAATCGCCGCGGCCGGGGCGCTCATGCGCGACATATAAGGATAGTAAACATGACTCGTCTAAGAAGCAAGTAGGAATTCGACCCGCTGATCGGCTAACGGGTGACGAGCCGGCTCAGGAAGTCGGTGATGGCTGGCCCGAGCAGCACGACGATCACGATGATCACGATCGAGAACAGGATCAAGATGAGGGCGAAGTCTATTAGGCTGCCGCGCCCGCCCTCTCCACTGGGGGGTCTCATAACGATTCGATACCTCGTGCGCGATTATAGACCTCGCCTATACTGATTGCGTATGTCGCGTGCGGAATCCCTCTACCGTTTGCAATTGCTCGACCTGGAACTCGACCGTGCCCGCAAGCGCCTGGACGAAATCGAGACAGCGCTAGCCAGCAGTCCCGCGCTGGAGCACACGCGCGCCGAGGCAGCCAGAGCCGAGAAAGCGCTGCGGCTGGCCTTGGCCGAACTCAAATCGCTCGAGCTGGACGCCCAGACGCTCGATGACAAAATCGCCGGTGAGGAACAGCGGTTGTACTCCGGCGCGATCCGCAACCCCAAGGAGATGCTCGACCTACAGCACGAACTGGATGTTTTGAAGCAGCGCCGTGTCGCGCTGGATGACCAGCTCCTGACGGCGATGGAGCAGGTGGAACAGCTTCGCGCCGATGAGCTGCGTTGTCGGCAAGCGCTGGCCCAGGCCGAGCGCAACTTCGCTGACGATGGCGTGCACCTGCGCGCCGAGCGCGGCAAGCTCAAAGCTGCGATTGAGGGTGACTTGGAGCAACGCGAGGCGCTGTGTCGTAGTATCCCCGCCAGAGACCTCGACCTGTATTCGACCATTCGGGCGAAGAAACCCAACGGCGTGGCGGTTGCGCTCATCAAGGCTGGCGCGTGTAGCCAGTGCGGCGAAACGCCCTCTTCTCAACTCGTCCAGCAGGCCCACACCGGCGCTGTGCTGGCGATTTGTTCCAATTGTGGGCGGATTTTATATGCACAATGAATATTGCCATTCGTTGACTTTGGTATTAAACTGTCGCAACAATTTGTGTTGAAATCGGTCTGAAGCGAGGAGGGAGACCTATGGCATGATGGCTGATCTGCAAATTTCCTTTACCCTTTCTTAGGTTCGTCTTGAGTGTGACCCGGCCGTATGGGGGATAACTTCGAGGCGTGTCCGGGTTCAAACCCTGAAGTGCACAACACACACTCAGTTAAGGAGATAAGATGCGTAGATTACTTTTCGCACTCGTCAGCCTGGGCTTGACAGCTTCGCTCGCGGCGCCGACCCAGGCAGCGACCGGCCCTCAGCCGAAAGATGTGTCCAGCCTGTTGATCCCAGAGGGTCTTGTCGCCGAAGCAGGGGGATCTGCTCCATCCGTTGGTCGAATCATCGAACCGAGCTTGAGACAAGCCAAAGGCCAGGTCAACGTAGTCGTCCAACTCAAGAGCGCGCCGCTGGCGATCCAAAATGGCGCCGGCTTCAAGCAGTTGTCGCGCATGGGTGCAGCGCGCGTGACGCCGGCCGACCAGCGCGCACATCTGGCGACGATCTCGGCCGAGCAGACCACTTTCGTCAGCCAGGCGGCTGCGCTCGGCGCCCGCGAGATTGCGCGTTTCTCTCGCTCGCTCAACGCCGTGGCAATGAAGGTGGACGCCTCGAAGATCGAGCAGCTCGCCAGTCTGCCCGGCGTGGTCAGCGTCCGGCCGATCATCAACTACCAGCTCGACCTGTATGATACGGTTCCATACATCGGCGCGAAGGCGGTGCAGGACGCCGGCTTCGATGGTTCGGGCGTGGTCGTAGCCGTGCTCGACTCGGGCATTGACTACACGCACGCCAAACTCGGCGGGGCCGGAACCCTGGCTGCCTACGAAGCCGCCTACGGCACCGGTCCGAGCGACCCTCGCAACACCACGCGCGATGGCCTGTTCCCCACGGCCAAGGTGATCGAGGGCTACGACTTCGTCGGCGAGGTGTGGCCGCGTGGCCCGAATGGCTTTGGCGACGAAGACCTGGCGCCCGACCCTGACCCGATTGACTTCGAGGGGCACGGCACGCACGTGGCCGACATCATCGCCGGCAACGACATGGCGCGTGTGCGCGTCGTGCATGCCTCGCCGGATGCGCCGGCGGTGGACATCCTGGTGAACGGCGCGCCCGCCATCACCAACCTTGCCTTTGGGCAGATCAGCGGCTATGCCAGCCTGGCGCCCGGCACCTACAACATCAAGGTCGTCCCGGCAGGCGCGACGACGCCGGTCGTGTTCGATGCGGATGTGCCGCTGGCCGAAGGCGTTGACCTGACGGTTGTGGCAAAGGGCTTGCTGGGCGATAACAGCTTTGGCGTGTTGCCGCTCACCGACAACAACAAGCCGACCGCCGATAAGGCGCGCTTGCGCTTCGTGCACGCCTCGCCCAACGCGCCGGCAGTGGACATCGCAGTCGCTGGCGGCCCCGTGCTGTTCGGCAACGTGGCCTTCGGTGAGGTCGGTGACTACATCGAAGTGCCCGGCGGAACCTATGACCTCGAAGTGCGCCTGGCCGGCACGAGCACGGTCGTGCTCTCCCTGCCCGGCGTCGCGGTCGCCAATGGCAAGACCTACACGGCGTATGCCGTCGGGCTGGTGGGTGGCATGCCGGCGCTCGGCGCCATCTTGAGCGTGGATGATCCCTCACCCACCGGCAAGGGCGTCGCGCCTGGCGCCAAGCTGGTCGCGATTAAGGTGTGCAGCGCCGTGTCCGGCTCGTGCAGCGGCCTGGCATTGCTGAACGGCGTCGAATTCGCTCTCGACCCGAACGGCGACGGCGACCTGTCGGATGCCGTAGACGTGATGAACCTATCGCTCGGCTCAAGCTACGGCCAGAAGGAAGACGATCTGAGCTTCGCGCTCGGCAACGCCGTTCATCTAGGTGTGGTCGTGGTTGCCTCGGCCGGCAACAGCGCGGATCGGCCTTACATCACCGGTTCGCCCTCTTCGCAGCCCGAGGTCATCAGCGTAGCGCAGACGGCGGTGCCCAGCGCCAAGACCTTCCCGTTAGTGATCAACTCGCCGGCCAGCATCGCTGGCATCGTCCGCAACACCAACACGGTGGAGTGGGCACCCATCGGCGATGGCTTCACTGGTGACGTGGTCTACGTCGGTCGTGGTTGCCCGGCTGGCTCGATCACCGGCACGAACCCAGATGACCCGTACCTGGCCAACCCGGCCGGGAAGGTTGCGCTGATCCTGCGCGGTGCCTGCGCGGTCAGCCTGAAGGTGGATCGCGCGACGAAAGCTGGCGCTATCGCTGTGCTGATCCAGAATAACGTCTCCGGCGATCCGCCGAGCTTCTCGTTCGGCGGTGGCGATCTGCCGATGGTGCCGACGCTTATCATCACGTTGCAAGATGGCAACACCATCCGCGCTGCGCTTGCAGCCGGCAACGTCGTCAATGTGTCGGTGTCCGATGCGGTGTCCATCCCGCTGGTCGGTAGCATGGTGGCTTCGTCCTCGCGCGGCCCGAGCTACAGCTACAATGCGATCAAGCCGGAGATCGGCGCGCCTGGTGCCTCCGTCTCGGCGATTGCTGGCAGCGGCACGGGCCTCGAGGCGTTCGGTGGCACCTCTGGTGCAGCGCCGATGGTCTCCGGATCGGCAGCGCTTGTCCTGCAGGCGCATCCAGATTACTCGCCGCGCGACGTGAAGGCCGTCCTGGTCAACACAGCCGACGCCAACATCCAAATCAACCCAGCCACTCAGCCCGGTGTGCTCGCGCCGATCACCCGCATTGGCGGCGGCGAGGTGCGCGTGAATCGCGCTGTTGCCACGAAGACGGCAGCCTGGTCGGCCAGCGACGATAACCCGACCATCTCATTCGGGTATCGCGCGATCACCGGGACAGTCACACTCCGCCGGCGCATCATGGTGCGCAACTACAGCAATTACGCGCGCACCTATACGATCACGCCCGGGTTCCGCTATGCAAACGACGCGGCCAGCGGCGCGGTGACTCCTTCGGCTCCGGCCACGATCCGTGTGCCAGCCAACAGCACACGCTCGTTCGTGCTCGAACTCACGGTGGATAGCACCAAGTTGCCGACATGGCCATGGACGTTCTTCGGCGGCAGCGCCAGCGGCACCGGTGCGCTGTTGCAGACGGTGGAGTTCGACGGCTACCTGACCATCAGCGACGACACAGACACCATCCACCTGCCGTGGCACATCCTGCCGCGCAAGGCGGCCGAAGTGAGGGCGACGCCGAACCGGCTGCGCTTCCCGAGCAACGACACCCTCACGTTGAACAACAGCGCTGTGAACGATGCCGAGGTGGACGTGTTCTCGCTCACCGGCGTCAGCCCGTGTATCTCCCGTGGTGCCCTGCCAGGCCCAGGTTACAACTACGCGTTGATTGACCTGGCTGCAGCAGGCGTGCGCCCGGCGCTGGTCAGCTCCTCCGCAGGGCCGTTGCAGGCAGTGCAGTTCGCCGTTACCACCTTTGGCAACCGCGCACATCCGAACTATCCGGCTGAGTTCGACATCTACATTGACGTAGATCGCGTCCACAACGACACGGAAGGCTTCGGCGAGTTCGAGTATGTGCTCTACAACTCCGAACTCGGCGGATTCGCAGCGACCGGCCAGTGTGTGGTGAACTTGCTCAACCTCGACACGTTCCAGCAGGTGACGCGCTTCTTCTGCGATGCCGACCTGAACTCCGGCAACATGATCTTCACGGCGCTGTTGAGCGACATGGGCCTGTCGTTCGACAAGATGTTCAGCTTCTATGTGTATGCCTACGATAACTACTTCACGGGCAACTTGACGGATGCCATCCATCAGCAAACCGTGCAGCTGGACACCTTGCCTGTCTATCCGGATGCAAGCGCGCTGACCGTGCCTGCCAACGGTTTGGCGACGCTCATGGCCGGTATGAACGACATCTGGACCGAGCCGCCTTCGCAGACCAACGGCCTGTTGCTGATTTACCGTGACGCGCCGCCCGGCAAGGAGTTCCAGATCATTCGGTCGAACTGACTGATCGTTTGCCATGGCTTCTGCTGAGCCGCTGGCGCGGCCCGGTAGAAAAGCGCAGGGGCTGCTCGATGAGAGCAGCCCCTGAGTTCGTTTTCGAGAGAGGCGACGGTGGGAATCGAACCCACGCATCAGGGTTTTGCAGACCCTTGCCTTACCACTTGGCCACGTCGCCGTACGACGGGAGTATATCACGCAGCACACATGCTACACTGACGCAATCATGAGCGCTGCTTCGTCACCTCGCGTCAGCGCCGTCGTACTCACATTGAACGAGGAGCGGCACATCAGCGCATGTTTAGAGACACTGGCTTGGGCAGACGCGCGCGTCGTGTTCGACTCTTTCAGCACCGACGCCACGGTCGCGCTTGCCGAACAAGCCGGCGCGCGGGTGATTCAGCATCCCTTCCAGAACTATGCGCAACAGCGCAATGCCGCGCTCGACGCAGTGGAGAGCGAATGGGTGTTCTTCGTGGACGCGGACGAGCGCTGCCCGCAGGCGCTGGGCAAGGAAATTCGCGCTGTGATTGCCGCGCCGCAATGCGATGTGTATGCCGCGCCCCGGCAGAACTATCTGTTCGGCCGGCTCACGCTGGGCGCCGGCTGGCACCCGGATTACCAGGCGCGGCTGTTTCGCGTCGGCCGGGCTTGCTTTGATCCGCGTCGCGAAGTGCATGAAGTGGCGCAGCATGACAGCCCGATGGGCTACTTGCGCACTGCGTTGATCCACTACAACTACGACACCGTCGCGCAATTCCACGTCAAACAGCGCAAGTATGCCGAGTACGATGCCGGCATCCTGTTCAAGCAGGGCGTTCGACCCAAGCCGCGCAACTTCGTGTTGCAGCCGCTGCGCGAGTTTCGTCGGCGGTTCTTCATTTTGCGCGGCTATCGCGATGGCTGGCACGGTTTGCGCCTGAGCGCGCTGATGGCCTATTACAACTTCGACATGTACCGCCGGCTGGCGCGCATGTGGCGCGAGCGGGATTTGCGAGGCGCTTAGACCAGCGACCGCCCGCCATCCACGAAATACACCGCGCCGGTGGCAAAATCCTCTTCGATCAGGTACCGTACCGTGCGCGCGACGTCCTCCGGCGAGCCGATGCGTTTGAGGGCAGACTTTTCGATTGCCCACTGCCGTTTGGCGTCGTCGGCGTCGTCCGGCAACAAGACGGTGCCGGGTGCGATGGCGTTCACGCGCACTTGTGGCGCCCACTCCAGCGCCAACACTTTCGTGAGCGCCACCAGTGCGGCCTTGCTGGCCGAATGATGGGCGTAGCCCGGCCACGCCTGGAACGCCGATAGGTCGGTGATGTTGATGATCAGGCCGCAACCTCGTGCGATCATGTGCGGCGCGATGGCTTGCGCCATCATGAACGGCGCTTTGACGTTCAGGTTCATCTCCGCGTCCCACTCTGCCTCGCTGATCTCGAGCGCCGGCTTCTTCAACCAAATGGATGCGTTGTTGATGAGGACATCTACACGCCCGAAGTGCTGTAGCACGGCTTGTGCCAACGCGCGCACCTGGCCGGCTTTTGTCACATCGACTTGCATGGTGAAGCTGCGCACACCCAGGCGCTCGATCGCTTCCGCTGTGGCACGCCAGGGTTCGCTTTCGAGGTAGTAACTGAACGCGATATGCGCACCACGCTCGGCCAGGTCGAGCGCCAAGGCACGTCCGACACGCTGTGCGGCGCCGGTGATGAGGACGACTGATCCTGCGATTTCCATGCTGTGATTGTGCATCACGTTACGCGATCTCAGTCAGGTAAAATTTTGTATATGTCGAGCCCGCATGATTCGAACAAGATCTATCTCACTCCCGAAGGTGCACAAAAGCTGCGCGACGAGCTGGCTTATCTGCGCGATGTGAAGCGCCCGGAGCTGGCGGAGCGTCTGCGTTTCGCCATCCAGCAGGGCGACTTGTCGGAGAATGCGGACTACACAGCGGCTAAAGAAGAGCAGGGATTTCTGGAAGGACGCATCCTGGCCCTTGAGCGCATGCTAGCCGATTGCATCATCCTTGACGAGGCAGCAAATGATCAGGAAGAAGTGCGCGTGGGCAGTCGCGTCACCGTGGTTGAGGACGGCTTTGATGACCGGGAAACCTTCCAGATCGTTGGCGTCGCGGAAGCCGATCCGATGAACGGCAAGATTTCGAATGCGTCGCCGCTGGGCCAGGCGTTAATCGGCAAGCGCGTCGGGGCAAAGGTGCGTGTGGTGACGCCGGCTGGCGCGACCGTTTTCAAGATCCTCGCCATCGAATGACGCCGGCAGCTAAGCCTCTGCGACGCTTCAACTAACGGCATCGAGCAGCCGGTAATATAGCCCGGCCAGCGGCAGGAACCACGGGTTGCCGCGATAAAGGTTGGCCGGAGCAGTGGGGAAGGGCAGGGTAAAGAGCGGATTCTCGATGCGCCGGCCGGCGATGCGTTGCGCCACGCATGCGCCCAGATACGAGAGCAACGCCACGCCGTGGCCGCCGCACCCAAGCGCGTAGTGGATGTCCTCTGCGGTGGTGCCGGCGTGCGGCAGCAAGTCGAACGTGAAGCCGAGCGTGCCACCCCAGGCATACTCGACCGCGATGTCTTTCAACTGCGGATACACCTCCAGCATGCCGCGCCTCAGGATGGCTGCGCTCTCGCGTACGGTGTTCGCGTTGGCGGGCATGAAGCCGGCGCGTCCGCCGAAGATCATGCGGTTATCCGCCGAAAGGCGGAAGTAATACAGAAAATTCTTCGAGTCGAACATCATGCGCCGATGTCGGCTGACCCGCTGCGCGAGTTCCGGCGGCAACGGCTTGGTGGCGATGATGTAGGAGCCGATCGGGATGATGCGGCGCTGCAACCAAGGGACGAGGCGTTCGGTGTAGCCATTCGTCGCAATCATCACCTGGTCGGCATGCAGCTTGCCGCGCGAGGTCACAACATCGAATCCCAGTCCATTGGCGGCGCTGCGCTCGATGCGCGTCACGCGCGTCTCCTCGAAAAGCCACGCGCCGGCGCGCTCGGCGGCGCTCGCCAGGCCGGCGGCATATTGCGCTGGGTTCACTCCGGCGCTTGTCTCGTCCACCAACCCGCCATGGTATAGGTCGGTTTCGATCTCATCGCCCAGATGGGCCTTATCCACCAGGCGCACCGGGTGCTGGAAGTGCTTCTGCAACAGCTCCGCCTCGCGGATGAAGCCGGCGAAGTGGCCGGGTTTGTAAGCCAGCTCGATATGGCCGCGGCGTCGAAAGTCACACGCGATGCTTTCTTCGTTCACGACCTGCTCGACATAGCTAATCGCGTCGAGCGATGTACAAAACAGCGCGCGCGCCGTCTCCATTCCGAAGCGCTTGACCAGCGCGCCGGCGCTGGCTTTGAGCCCGGTGAGCACCATGCCGCCGTTGCGGGAACTGGCGCCCCAGCCCAGCGTGTTCGCTTCCAGCACGGCCACGCGCGCGCCGCCGCGCGCCAGCTCGCGGGCTGCTGATAACCCGGTGTAGCCACCGCCGACGATCGCGACGTCCATGCGCGAGGGCCAGTCGTGCGGCGCAGGCGAAAAGGCCTCGACCGTATCCGACCAGAACGAATGCTCTTTCATCGCGGCTGAATTATCGCGGAAAGCCCTATGCGGCGAAGGGGAGCGGTTCTCATCCTTCCACCAGATACTCGAACAGCAACGTCCCCGCCGTCCAGAAGATGACGATGAAGGCCAGTTCGACACCGATCCAGGCCGCAAATTCACCGAGCGGCAGTCGGTCGAGGAAGCCTGAGGTCGCAATGACGGCTGCGACCAGCAACGGCAGCGCAAGCGGAAACAGCAGGATGGGCAGGAACACCTCGCGGGCGCGGGTGCTGGCGGCCATCGTAGCGATCAGCGTGCCGGCACCGGCGTAGCCGATCACGCCGAGCAGCATGACCAGCCACACGCCCGGTTGCATGAGCGTTTCGTCGAACAGGATGGCCATGATCGGTGTAACCAGCAGCGCCACCGCCAGGGTGAAAATGACGTTGGCGATGGCCTTGCCGGCGAAGATGACGCTGCGGTCACATGGCGCCAGCAACAGCCCATCCATGCACTGGTTGATCTGCTCGGACGACATCGAGCGCGAAAGCCCCAGCGTGCCGGCGAACACCAGCGTCACCCATAGCACGCCGGGCGTCAGTGGGCGAAACGTATCCACGCGCAGCCGCAGCGCAAAGTTGAACATGACGATAGCCATCACAGCGAATACCACCATCGCAGTGGTGGACTCGCGCGTGCGCAGCTCCAGCAGCATGTCTTTGCGGATGATGGCGGCGATTTGGCGTAGGGCAGTTGGCATGGAGCAGGCAGCGTTCAAGCGTCGCTTATGAGCGCGGCGAGTGACCGGGCAGTGATGTCGTCATGCACTTCGCACGCAATGCGTCCGCCCTTCAGGATCAGGGCGCGCGTCACGCCGTCCAAGCCGCGACTCAATTCGTGGGTGGTCATGACCACGGCGCGGTCGCCCAGCGCGGCCTCGCGCAGCAGCGCGGATAGATTGGCGGCCGACGCCTGGTCGAGGCCGGTGAACGGCTCGTCCAGCAAGAGCAGTGGCGGATCGGGCAAGATGGCGCGGGCGATGGCGAGCCGCTGGATCATGCCGCGCGAAAAGGTGCGCGCCGGATCGTCGCGACGCTGCCAAAGGTTGACGCGCCGCAGCGCTTCTTCGATTCGCGTCGGCAGGTTTGCTGCGGCATACATGCGCCCGTAGAACTCCAGGTTCTCGCGCGCGGTCAGGTCGGGGTAGATCAGCGATTGGTGAGACACCAGACCGATGCGGGCGCGCGCGCGATCGGGATGCGCCAGCGCGTCTATCCCGCCGATGGTGAGCGCGCCGCCGTTCGGTCGGGTGAGCGTGGCGAGGATGCGCAGCAGCGTGGTCTTGCCGGCGCCGTTGGCGCCTAGGATGGCGACGAATTCACCGCATGAGACGTCGAGCGAGACGCCGCGCAGCACGGGGCGTAAGCCATACAGTTTGCCGATGTTCGCAGCGCAGAGCAGCGCGGTCATAGGAACGACGCAGCCGGCGTCGCCGGATTGGCGCGCCGACAGCCGGTAAGTGTAACCGACTCGGCTCGGCAGACTGCTTGCGACTGCGCAACTGCGCAAGCCGCCGATTGACGTTTGGCGCAGCTTATGCGATATATGCGCGCTATGAATCTACGCGACAAAATCGTTGCCATTGTTGGCGGCGCGACGGGCATCGGCAAAGCGACGGCTGAGATTTGCGCCGCCGCCGGCGCGACGGTGATCATCGCCGACTTCAACGAAGCCGAGGGGCGCGCTACGGCATCCGCCATCGGCGGCGCGTTCTTCCCCATCAATGTGGCCAATGAATCCTCGGTCGCTGCTGCTTTCACTAATATCGCTGCGCAACATGGGCGCCTCGACGCGCTGATCCAGACCGCCGGCATCTTGCGCGGCGCATTCGTGCCGCTCGAAGAGTTCGACCTCGCCACTTTCGAGTCCGTCGTGGACGTAAACCTGATCGGCAGCTTTTTGTGCGCCAAATACGCTGTCCCGCTGCTCAAGAAGGCGGGTAAGGGCGTGATCGTGCTGGTGTCGTCGGGCGCGGCGATCGGCGGCAGCTCTTCGTACGCCTATGGCGCAAGCAAAGGTGGCGTGAACGCGCTGGGCATTACACTGGCGAACAAACTGGCTGCCGACAACATCCGCGTCAACGTTGTGATGCCGGGCAATATTGACACGGCGATGAAACGGTCGGTGATCGCCGCTGAGCAAGAACGATTCGGTTCGGGTAGGGAGCAGCAACAGCTCAACCTCGGCGAGCCGGCCGGCGTCGGGCGCATCCTAGCTTGGCTGGCCAGCGACGACGCCGACTACGTGCGCGGCATGATCCAGACGCGCTAGAGGAGGTTGAATGAAACTCGGCGTTGCCGGCCAACTGGCTCGTCCTGACGAACCCAATGCGGTGCTCCTGCCGCCGGACTGGCGGACGATTGATGCAGCAGCAACGCAGCGCGTGCGCCAGGCCGGCTTTGGCGGCGCGCAATTATTCATCCAGCGCCCGCTAGAAGCCGACCCGCAGGAGGTGCGGCGGGTGAAGCGCGCCTTCGACGCGGCCGGCCTCGAAGTGGCGCAGGTGAACGGCTGGTACGAGCCGCTGTGCAGCTACGACGACGCCGCGCGCGCGCAGGGCGTGCGCGGCATGCAAGCGCTGGTGCGCATTGGCCGGATGGTGGATGCGCAAAGCGTCTATGTCCGGCCGGGGGGACACAACCCCAACGGTCATTGGTACGCGCATCCGGAGAATCACTCCGCGCGCACGTTCGACAATGTCGTGGACAGCCTGCGCCAGGTGTGCACCGTGGCGCAAACCGAGGGGGTGCGGATGGCCGTCGAGGGGCATGTGCTCTCCGCGCTCGACACGCCCCGGCGCGTGCGCGACTTGCTCGACGCAGTTGGTTCGCCGATGCTTAAGTTCAACTACGATCCGGTCAACTTCGTCGGCACGGTGAAGCAGGTGCACGACACGGCGAGTGTGCTGAACGAACTCTATGATTTGCTGGGGTGCGACATCGTGGTGGCGCACGCTAAGGATTGCCGCCTTGCCGACCAGCTCGTCGTGCACATCGAAGAAGTCGTGCCCGGCACTGGCGCGCTGGATTATGCGCTGTTCATGCGCCGCTTTCAGGAAGCCTGCCCGGACGGCTATTTCATCATCGAGCATCTGCCGAATGCGCTTGTGCCACAGGCACGCGACTTTGTTCAGGCGGCGGCCCGTCGTCATGGCATCCCCCTGGAGTGCTGAATGACGGGGAGCGGCTTACCTAAAATTCAGTCACAGTTGCTCAATAACTTCATTGAGGGTGTGCGATGACAAGGGAAACTTCACGCAGACGATTCCTCGCGCTTATGGGAATGAGCCTCGTGGCCGGCTCGGCGCTGGCTGCATGCGGCAGTGATTCGGGTCAGCAGGCCCAGCCCACCGCGCCGCCGCCCGGCTCTGGAGGCGAAGTCTCGCTTTCGCTGGCATCGAAAGGCAGCGCGCCGTTCTACGACCGGGAACGTTTAGAGGTCAAGGCCGGCGCGCGCGTCACGCTTACGTTCAAGAACGCCGCTGATCCCGGCTCGAATCGGATGTTCAACTGGGTGCTGGTGAAGCCAAACGCCAAGCTCCGCGTGGTGAGTGACGGCCAGTCTGAGGGTTCGCCCGAGACGAGCTACGTCAAGCCGAACGATCCGAATGTCATCGCGCATACGCGCCTGGTTGCCGCCGGCGAGAGCGACACGATCACCTTCGATGCGCCGCCGCCGGGCGAATACCCTTTCATTTGCACCTTCCCCGGCTACTACAACACGATGAATGGCGTACTGGTGGTGCAATAGGCAAAAGACTGGAGCATCGCAAAGGCTGGAAGAAAGCAATAGACGGCCCCAAGCACGGATGGACGAAGGTATGTCTTCGTCCATCCGAATTCAGGACAAGCCGCTCGCTTGCGCTATAGCCGCGCGCGGTCGGATGATGGATCGAGTGCGTCGCGCAGACCGTCGCCGAGGAAGGAGAACCCCAGCACCAGCAGCGCCAGCGCGACGGTGGGAATAACGCCGACGTAGAGATAGTTCGGGCTGGAGAGGTAGCGGCCGATCGCGCCGACCATCTTGCCCCAGCTCGGCAATGGATCGTTGATGCCGTAGCCCAGGAAGCTCAAGCCGGCTTCGGCGCCGATGAACCCGGGAATAGCGAAGCTGACCGCTACGATCAGTGGGTTGATGATGTTGGGCAGTAAGTGCCGCGCCATGATGAACGGCGTCGTCGCGCCCAGGCTGCGCGCTGCGCTGACGAAGTCGCGCTCCTTATAGGTCAGCACTTGTGCGCGCACCAATCGTGCCAACCCTGGCCAGCCCAGTATGGAGATGGCAATCGTGACTTGTAAGATGCCGTTGCCGATCAACAGCATCAACAGGATCTGGAAGAGCAGGCCCGGCAGCGCGCCGATCACTTCAAACATGCGGTTGAGCAAGTAATCCCATGCGCCGCCGAAGTAGCCCGAGAGGAAGCCGAACAGCAAAGCGAGCGCTACGACGATGGTGGTCGCAGCAAGCGAAACGACCAGGCTGACGCGCGCGCCCCAAATCAACCGGCTGAGGATGTCGCGCCCGAGTTCGTCGGTGCCCAGCAGATGCGCCGAGTCGCGTCCGGGCGGCAGCCACGTCTTGAACAGGTTGGTCTTGTCGTAGGGGAAGGGTGAGATCGCTGGTGCGAGCACGCCGGCGGCGATGAATACCAGCACGATGAACAAGCCGATGATGGCTAGTCGGTTGCGTCGGAATCGCCGCCAGGCCAGTTGCGCCGGCGAAAGCGGCTTGTATTCCAGCATCGTCGCGCCCTGGGCGGCTGCGCGGGCAGAGGTCGCACCCTGCACCGGGGGATTCTGCGTAGCCATCGGTCAGTGCCCTCCTCCCAATCGGACGCGCGGATCAATCAGTGTATATGCGATGTCTATCAGCAAGTTGGTGATCGTCAACATCGTTGCGGCGATGATCACCGTGAAGATGATGACGGGGTAATCGCGGGTGTAGATGCTCTCCAGGAAGAAGCGCCCGACGCCGGGGATCGCGAAGGTGATTTCGACGAACGTCGAGCCGGTAATTGCGTTGGCCAACACCGGGCCGAAGATGGTAACCAGGGGGATGAGCATGTTGCGCATGGCATGCTTCATGATGACGACGGCGCGGTTCAGCCCTTTGGCGCGGGCGGTGCGGATGTAGTCATGGCCGAGCACATCCAGCATGCCGGAGCGCGTGTAGCGCGTGAGCGAACCGACCGTGCCCAGGCCGAAGATGAACGCCGGAAGCACCCAGGCGTTGGGCGGCTGTTGATACAGGGGCTGGCCGTTGTTGAAGCCGAACCATTTCAGCCCGATGACGAAGATGGCAATGCCGAAGAAGATCAACGAGATGATCGGTATGGTAACGGTGACCAGCGCAACGGTAGTGATTACTTGATCCACAATGGTGTTGCGCTTGAGCGCGGCGATCACGCCGAGCACAACGCCGAGCGGGAAGCTCCACGCCACTGCCAAGAAGCCCAACATCAGGCTCGACCCCCAGTACTTGGAGAACAAGTCAATCACCCGCGTGTTGGGGTAATAATAGGACATGCCGAAGTCGCCCTGCGCAGCCTTAGTGAGCCAGTTCCACCAGTTCACATAGAACGGCTGGTCCAACCCGTACTTGCGCATCATGTTGGCTTTGGCTTCAGGCGATAGTGGCTGATTCAGTTCATCGAAAGGGCCGCCGGGCGTGTTGTACATCAAAAAGAACGTCAGGAACGAGACGGTGAACAGCACGAAAATCAGCCCGGCCAGGCGGCCCAAGACATATCTCGCCATACGATACGGATCAGAACCTAAGGCCCTCAACGGGCCTTAGGTTCTGACGATTGTTGCTTTGCGCGACTCGGATTACGGGATGCTCTTGCGATACTCGAGGACGTTGTTGGCGATGTAGATCTCCGAGGCGCTGCCGTTCATCGCGCCAATGTTCGGCCAGGCGACGCCGCGGTTGATATTGATCTTGCCGGGTTCCATCGGCACACCCTTGATGTAGGGCTTCCACAAGTTGACCGGCGTGCGATGGATGCACCAGATGAAGGCGCATTCCTCGACCATCAACTTCTCGGCTTGCTGGTATAGCTTGGTGCGTTCCTCGATGTTGGTCATCGGGCCGGCCTTGGCCAACAACTCCTGGTATTGTTTATTGTTCCAGGTATGGCGGCCGCCCAGGTCGCTGCCCTTCATCACCGTCAGCATGTTCGACGGGTCGAGGTAGTCCATGCCGTAGGAGATGTAGCCGAAGTCAATCGTCGTATCGGGCTTGCCGTCCGGCCCGCGCTTGAGCAGGTCGGCCATGTAGTCCTTCTGCGGCACGGACTTGACCTCAACTTCGATGCCGAGGTTCTGCTTGATTGAGTCGGCATAGACCTGGGCGATCTCTTTGCCGAAGTAGCCCTCCAGGTCGCCGCGCATCTGCAACAGCAGCTTGTCCACCTTGACGCCCGATTCCGCGTAGAGCTGCTTGGCCAGCTCCGGATCGTAGCGTTGAATTTCTTTCAGCGCTTCGCCGTTGGCTGCGGGGAAGCCGGGCGCAAGGAAGGAGTATGCCGGGCGCGCCAGCAGCGGCTTGGTGATGAACTTAACGATGCTGTCGCGGTCGAGCAGATGCGAGAGCGCCTGGCGGAACTTCAGGTTGTCGAACGGCGGCTTGGTGACATCGAAGAAGAAGTAGTCGGTGCGGAAGTCACCCACGTCTGGCGTGGCCTGAGCGCTCAACTGCGGATCGTTCAATACCGCATCCACCTGTGCGGCGTTGCCGACGGTGGCGTAGTCCAACTGGTTGGCCTGATACGCCTGGAAGGCATCGGGGAACGGCACGGCAATCATGCGCTCGAGGAAGGGCTTGATGTCGTCGGCGGCCTTCGGGTTGGCGACGACTTCGATGCGGGTCGGGCTAAACTCTTTGACAATGAACGGGCCGCATGAGACGCAAGTGGCTGGGTTGGAGTTGTATGCCGGGCCGTGGGCGGCCAGCGCCTTGGCTTGCAGCGGCATGGCGAACAGGAACAGGCGCGGCAGATACGGCGTAACTTCGCTGGTCTCGATGATCAGCTCGTAGTCGTTGTTGCCCTTGCGCACGCCAAGCTCTTCGACAGGCACCTGGCCGGCGACGACTTCGTCAAAGTTCTTGATGTTGCCGGAGCCTTTGCTGTAGTACCAGGTGAAGTCGTAACCGCTCTTCGGATCGGCCATGTAGCGGAAGGTAGCCACGAAGTCATCGGCGGTTAGCGGCGTGTCATCGCTCCAAATGATGTCATTGCGCAGGGCAAACGTCCACGTCAGGCCATCTTCGGATACCTTCCATTCCTTGGCCGCGCCGGGCACCAGCTCGAAATCCTTGTTAATGCGCGTAAGCGGCACGCCATACACGTCGGCCAGCGCGGCGCGGTTATAGACGCTCGCGCTGATGTCCATAAACTGGCCGGGATTACCCTGGCCGGCGGTGACGTACACCTGCTGCTCCGGCGGCGCAGCGTCTTCCGGCAGTACCTTGCCTGTGCTATTCGTCATTGGGCCGGCCGGTGCGGCCGGTGCCTCGGTGGGCTTCGGTGCCTTAGTAGGTGCAGGTGCGGCGGGCGCTTCGGTGGCGGCCGGCGCAGCGGGTGCCGCGGGGGCAGCGGGCGTACATGCAGCCAAGAGCGCGCCGCCTGCGCCTATGCCCAACAATTTCAGCATCTGACGGCGGCTGAGTGCCGTCTTTGGTTTTTTCATCTTAGCTATTCCTCCTGATTGGGTTTGGATCGAGATCGAGTCAGTCGAATCGCTGTTGAACTGCAACGAGATGTGTGTGACAAACGGTCAGTCGAATCGCCTTTGACCTAGAGCAGCAGCAACCACCTCCTCTATGCATTAAAGTCCATGACCCGGATTTTTATCCAAAGCTTTCTATTGCGCAAATTGGCTGGATAAACTGTAATTTCAAATTAAAAAAGCTCTTTTCAAAAATGTGAATGAAAGAATACGCCGCTTTGAAAAGCATACGATCCGGCATCTCCTCATCTTGGTTGTTGCACCGACTATCGTTTAACATTGCCCCTCGACATGCCGAAGCGAACTGACATTCACTCTATCCTCATCATTGGCTCTGGCCCGATCGTCATCGGCCAGGCGTGCGAGTTCGACTACGCCGGCGCGCAGGCGTGCAAGGTGCTTCGCCGTGAGGGCTACCACATCGTCCTGGTGAACTCTAACCCGGCGACCATTATGACCGACCCTGAATTTGCCGACGTGACTTACATCGAGCCGCTCACGGTGGAGCTGATCGAGAAGATCATTGCCAAGGAGCGTCCCGACGCGCTCCTGCCCACCGTCGGCGCGCAGACGGCGCTCAACCTGGCGACGGCGCTGGAAGAACAAGGCATATTGAAGAAATACAATGTTCAGCTCATCGGCGCCAATGTGCGCGCTATCAAGCTGGCCGAAGACCGCCAATTGTTCAAAGAAGCTATGGAGGCCCATGGCTTAAAGTGCCCGCAGGGGGCGACGGTCAGCTCGGTGGATGAAGCGCTAGCGCTTGTCGGCATCAATACCGGCGCCTTGCCTGGCGACTCTCCTTTTCTCCATGCTCAATTTTCGATCCTCAAATTTCCTGTGCTCATTCGTCCCTCGTTCACGCTGGGCGGCAGCGGCGGCGGCGTGGCTCACAGCGAAGCGGAACTGCGCGAGAAGTGCGCGCGCGGCCTGCGCGAAAGCCCGGTCGGCCAAGTCCTGGTCGAACAAAGCGTGCTGGGCTGGAAGGAATACGAGCTGGAGGTGATGCGCGACTGTAAGGACAACTTCGTGGTCGTGTGCTCGATCGAGAACCTCGACCCGATGGGGGTGCACACCGGCGACAGCATCACCATCGCGCCGGCCATGACCTTGACCGACAAGGAGCTACAACGGCTACGCGACATGGCCAAGATCGTCATGCGCGCTGTAGGCGTAGAGACCGGCGGCAGCAACGTGCAGTTCGCCGTCAACCCCGACGACGGCGAAGCGCTGGTGATCGAGATGAATCCGCGCGTGTCGCGCTCATCGGCGCTGGCCAGCAAGGCGACTGGCTTCCCCATCGCCAAGATCGCGGCGCTGTTGGCCGTTGGCTACTCGCTGGATGAAATCCCCAATGACATCACGAAGAAAACGCCGGCGTCGTTCGAGCC
The DNA here is from genome assembly GCA_937959265.1 of uncultured Anaerolineae bacterium. GTDB lineage: Bacteria > Chloroflexota > Anaerolineae > J036 > Brachytrichaceae > JAAFGM01. The sequence continues at coordinate 22,931 of CALGMA010000049.1, forward strand.
GTCGTTGGACTACGTGGTGGTGAAGTTTCCCCGCTGGGCGTTCGAGAAGTTCCCCGGCGCCGACTCCACCCTCGGCCCGCAGATGAAGAGCGTGGGCGAGGTGATGGCCATTGGCCGGACCTTCAAGGAAGCGTTGAACAAGGCGGTGCAGGGGTTGGAAATCGGCAAGATCGGAATTGCGGGGGCGGGCGTTGGAGAACCAGCGTCAGAGTCGGCGATTGAAGCACAAATCGCCACGCCGACGGCGCAGCGCCTCTTTCAAACCTTCGACGCGCTGCGCTGTGGCGTGACGCCGGAACGGGTGCACGCGGCCACGAAATACGACCCGTGGTTCATCGAGCAGTTTTGCCAGATGATTGAAACGGAGCGCGCGCTGGCGCAGCACACGCTCGACTCGCTGCCGCGCGAGCTGCTGCTGCGGGCAAAGCAAGAGGGCTTCGGCGATGCGTACATCGCCAAGCTGTTGAAGCCGGGCGTGGCCGGCGCCGCCTCCTGGCTCCAGGTGCGCGCGAAGCGCCGTCAACTTGGCATTGTCCCCTCCTTCTATCGCGTGGACACCTGCGCCGCAGAGTTTGAGAGCAGCACGCCCTACCTCTACTCGAATTACGACGGCTTCGATGAGAGCAAGCCGCAGTTCCAAAAGCCGAAGATCATCATCCTGGGCGGCGGCCCCAATCGCATCGGCCAGGGCATCGAGTTCGACTATTGCTGCGTACACGCTTGCTATGCCCTGCGCGCCCTTGGCTTCGAGACTATCATGATCAATTGCAACCCGGAGACGGTGAGCACCGACTACGACACCGCCGACCGGCTCTACTTTGAGCCGCTTACGCTGGAGCACGTGCTGAATGTGTGGGAGAGCGAATCGGGGATTACTAGCGAGGGCGCGGAGCGCAGTAGTCCTCGCTCCCTGACCCCTGTGCTGGTGCAATTTGGCGGGCAGACGCCGCTGAACCTGGCGCAGGCGCTCAAGGACTACGGCGTGCCGATCTGGGGCACATCGCCCGATGCGATTGCGCTGGCCGAAGATCGCCAGAAGTTCGCCGAGGTTCTGCGCGAGCTGGACATTCCTCAGCCGGAGAACGGCACGGCCATGTCGCTGGACGAGGCGCGCCGGGTAGCCGCCCAGATCGGCTATCCGGTGCTGGTGCGCCCATCCTACGTGCTGGGCGGCCGGGCGATGGGCATCGTCTACGGCGAGGAGGAGCTACAGGAGTACATTGAGGAAGCGACCCGCGTTAGCCCGGATGCGCCGGTGCTGATTGATCGCTACCTGGAAGACTCTTTCGAGCTGGATGTGGATGCCGTGGCGGACGGCGAGCGCGTGGTGATCGGCGGGATCATGGAGCAGATCGAAGAGGCCGGCGTGCACAGCGGCGACAGCGCGTGCATGATGCCCCCGCTCAAGGTGAGCGAATACCACCTCAACATCATCCGCGATTACACCGAGCGCATCGGCCTGCGCCTCGACGTGAAGGGCCTGATGAATGTGCAATTTGCCATTAAGGACGAGATCGTGTATGTGCTGGAGGTGAACCCGCGCGCCAGCCGCACGACGCCCTTTGTGAGCAAAGCCACCGGCGTGCCGCTGGCCAAGATCGCCGCGCGCGTTGCCGCCGGCCAGACGCTCGAAGAAATTGGTTTTCTCGACGAACCGAAGCTCGACGGATTTTTTGTTAAAGAAGTCGTATTGCCGTTCAATAAGTTCCCCAGCGCGTTCTATCAGCTTGGGCCGGAGATGCGCAGCACCGGCGAGGTGATGGGGCACGCCTCGACCTTCGGCCATGCCTACGCCAAAGCCGAACTGGGCGCGGGCGAACGGTTGCCGTCTTCCGGCCGTGTGCTGCTCACCGTCAACGACAACGACAAACCCAACATCATCAAGATCGCGCGCGATCTGCATCGGATGGGCTTTGAGCTGCTGGGCACGCGCGGCACGGCGGAGTTCCTCAATCGCTTTGGCGTGCCGGTGGTCGCCGTGAACAAGGTCAGCGAAGGTTCGCCGCACGTAGTGGATTACATCCGGCGCGGAGAAGTGCACATGGTGATCAGCACGCCGCTGGGCCAGCGCGCCTACACCGACGGTCAGGCAATCCGCGCGGCGGCGATTCAGCACAGGGTGCTGCTGCTCACGACGTTGAGCGCCGCCTCGGCAGCCGTGCAGGCTATCCGCGCCATGCGCGCAAAGGATTTCAAAGTGCGCAGCTTGCAAGCGCATCACGGCATCACGAGCCGGCCTTGACCGCCTTGAAGCGGCGCAGGATCTCTTCCTTCTGCTCGGCGTGATCTACGATCGGCGCAGGGTAGTCCCGGCCGATGACGCAGCCGGCCTGCGCCTGCACCAGCGGCGGCATGGACGCCGGCTCGTGGATGTATTCCGCCGGCACGCGCGCCAGCTCCGGCAGCCAGCGCTTGATGTATGCGCCGTCGGGGTCGAAGCGTTCGCTTTGCAGTTTGGGATTGAAGATGCGAAAGTACGGTTGGGCGTCGGTGCCGGTGCTGGCGGCCCACTGCCAGCCGCCGTTGTTGGATGCCGGGTCGCCATCCGCCAGCTTGCGCATGAAGTAGCGCTCGCCCAGGCGCCAGTCCAACAGCAGGTCCTTGGTCAGGAAAGACGCGACGATCATGCGGGTGCGATTGTGCATCCAGCCGGTCTGGTTGAGCTGGCGCATTGCCGCGTCCACGATCGGGTATCCGGTGCGCCCTTCGCACCACGCAGCGAAGCGCGCCTCGTCCAGCGCGGCGTTGCCGCTGCCCCAGCGCACGGCGTCGTAGGCGCGGTTGAAGTTGGCGCGGTCGGCATGCGGGAAGTGATACAGGATTTGCATGTAGAACTCGCGCCAGATCAACTCGCTGATCCATGCATCCGCGCCTTCCTTCTTCGCATCGCTGGCCGCCGGCGAGAAGCTGCGTTTGGCCGGAAAGGCATAGCTGAGCGTCGAGACGGCGACGGCATAGCACTGGCGCGGCGAGATCGTCCCGAAGCGCAGATGCGGCGACAACCGCGACGTCCCCTCCACGCCGGGGAAGTCGCGCCGGGTCGAATATGCCTGCAACGCGCCGCTGTCTTTGAACTGCGTCAGCAGGCGCATGGCTTCCGGCTCGCCGCCCTTGGGGCCGTCTTGCGTGTGGGTGAAGCCGAGTTCGGCGGTGGAGGGAATGTAAAAGACATCGGCGGGGAGGTCAGGGAGTGGTGCTAATCGCCATTCTCCGTGCTCCGGCCGGATCGGCGTGATGCGCGAGAGCCAGGCTTTCTTGTAGGGGGTGAACACGGTGTAGGGCTGGCCAGAGGCGGTCAGCAGCTCGTCCTCCTCGAAGATCACCAAGTCCTTGAAGGATTCGACGCGCACGCCGGCCGATTGCAGCGCCGCGACCACGCGCTTGTCACGCCGGCGGGCGGCCGGCGTGTAATCGCGGTTGAAATACACGGCCGATGCGCCGGTGGCCTGAGCCAACCGAACCAGCTCGGTCGCCGGATCGCCGCGCAACACCACCAGTCGCGCGCCGCGCCGGCGTAGCCCGTCGTCCAGCGCGCGCAGGCTCTCCAGCATGAATTGCACGCGCACCGGCGCGACATCGCGACCCTTCAGCAAGTTGTCGTCCAGCACAAAGGTAGGGATGACCGCGCCTTCACCGTCGCGCGCAGCAGCGTTCAACGCGGTGTTGTCGGCCAGCCGCAGATCGCGGCGGAACCAGTGAATGATCGGCATAAGCGCGAGGATACCGCACCTCCGGCTGTCCTGGCCCTCACATGCTTCCGGCGCGCCTCACTCGATCGTCAAGCTCGTGATGCTGAGCGGCGGTAGCGCCAACACGTTATCTGGTTCGGGCGCGATGCCCATTTCGTAGTTGCCGTCGTTGCTGGTGATCGCCTGGCCGATCTTGCCGGTGAGGCCATCGAGATGGATCGCCCGCGCGGTGCGGTTGCGGTTCAGCACAATCAGGTTGTGTGCGCCGTCCGGCCGGCGAAAGGCCAACGCCCAGATGCGCGGGTCGCTTGATTCCACCTCCAGCCGCACCGCGCCGGATCGGATGAAGTTTGCGAAGTGCTTGAGCGCGTAGAACATCGGATAGCGTTCGCCCTGCTTGCCTACCGCGCCGTCGAAGCCCAGCAGAGACCAGTGGTATACGCGCGTCGCGTCGCTCCAGGCGATGGCGCGGTAATACGCTTCGGCGAAGCCGAAAGCCGTCAGCCAGCGCCTCGGGTCAATGTCGGTGGCCGAGCCGGAGTAGCCGGCCTCGCTGGCCCATACCGGTTTGCCGAAGCGCCGCGCAGCGTCGCGGATCGCCTCATAGCTGCGACGATCTTCGCTCCACCAGGTGTGATACGACACGGCCGCCGTTCGATTGCGCAGCGTTTCGTCGGCAAACCATACTTCGATCCATCGCAGGTTGTCGCTTGGCGAATGAAGATTAGGCGCGTGCAACAGCACATCGTACAGGCCGAAATGATCAAGCATCTGGACGAGCACACGGCCGGCGTCGCGCAGCGCCTCCGGGCCGGGATACTGGATGGCGGCTTGAATATCCGGCTCGTTTTGTACTTCGGCGAAGCGCACCGGCGCGTTGTGTTTCCGCATGTGCAAAATGTAGGATGCAATGGACTCGCCCATCTCCGGATATAGCTCGGGTGGAATCCGGCGCGGTTTGCCGCCGGCCAACCAGTCGGCGCAGGTGGGGCAATGGTTTGAGACTCCTCCGAAGTTCCACACGCCTACGGCCAACTCGATCCCGCGTGCGGTGACGTATTGGCCGAATGGCACGTCGTGATGATTGACGATATCGTGGACTGTGCCGAAACCCTCCCAGTTGATGGTGTAAGGGTCATCGTTGTCGTTGGCCGTTTCCCACCAGCCCAACCACGGCGCTAGTCGTAAATAGCGGATGTCAAGCTCATCAAAGACGAATTTCACCTTCTCCCATTCCCAGCCAAGATCGTTGGCATAGGGAAAGGTCCAGCAATTTGCGCCGAAACCGTCCATCGTTTGGAAGGTGATTTCGGAGTTGACGCGCACGGTCACGACATCGGCCTGCGGCGATGGCGCAGGGCGAGGCGTCGCCAATGCGGTGGTGGCGGTTGCCTGGGGCGTTGCATGGGGCGCAGGGGGCGGCGCCGGCGGCAGGCTGCACGCGGTCAGCACTGCAACGAGGAGAAAGAGGGTGTAGGTTCGTGATGCCATCGCAAGTGCTCCATCTGAAGGGTTGCTCGGGCTATCTTAACCTTGTGCCCATACTTCGCCCAGCGCCTTGCCGAGTGTGAGCCGAGTGTGATCAGTCCGGCCCGCTCGTAGGGGTTCGGCCCGTCGTATATCAGCGTGTAAGGCCCGCTGAAGCCGACCTTCGCAGGTGTTCCGCGATACCCGGCGCACCCAGGCTGCGGCGCCGGCTCCTTGAAGAGGCGGACAATCGGGGCGTGTGGGCGTCAGCCATCATGTCTCTTGTGCGTGCATCGCGGCGGCTAGATTTTGCGCCAGCGCAACCGCGCCAAGCGCGCCGGCGCGCCCACCCAACGCGGGCGGGACGATATAGTCCTCTATCCTTTCGAGGATCGCCCCATGGTTGATATAACCGTTCAGCAGGCGCTGCACTTCGTTCTGGATCATCGGGAAGAGGAAGGTTTGTTCCATCACGCCGCCGCCCAGGATGATGCGCTGGGGCGACAGCATGCAAACGGTATTGACCATCGCCAGCGCGATGTAGTGCGCTTCGAGCCGCCAGGCGTCGTGCGCCGGCGGCAGCGTCTTGGGGTCGGCACCCCAGCGCTGGGCGATGGCCGGCCCGCTGGCCAATCCCTCGAAGCAGTCGCCGTGGAAGGGACAGACGCCGGCGAATGGATCACGCGCTCGGTCATGCGGCAGGCGCATGTGGCCCATCTCTGGATGGATCAAGCCATGCATCAGCCGGCCTTCGACCATCCCGCCTCCGCCGATGCCGGTGCCGATGGTGTAATAGACGAAGGTGCGCAGCCCGCGCGCCGCCCCCCATGTGTATTCGCCGAACGCTGCCGCGTTCACGTCGGTGTCGAAAGCAATTGGGAGGCTCAGCGCGCACCGGATCGCGCCGGCGAAGTCGGTGTTTTGCCAGGCCAGCTTAGGTGTGCTGGTGATGTAACCGAAAGTGGGTGACGCTGGGTCGGGGTCAACCGGCCCGAATGAGGCGATGCCGATCGCTTTCAGCGGCAGCCGCGTGTCTTTGAAGAAGGTGATGACCTGGGCGAGCGTCTCCTGGGGTGTGGTGGTGGGGAAGCGCGCTTCGGCGGCGATGTGATCAGGGCCGCTCGCGATGATGCAGTTGAACTTGGTGCCGCCGGCCTCGATGCCGCCGTAGAGCGCCTGAGAAGCGGATTCGGTCATGATGTCGGTCTTGCAGGCGTCTGTTCTACCATTCCCCGCCGCCCGGCGCAAATGCCGGTTCAGTAAAGTCCGCCGCCGCAATTGACGTTAGGCCGGTTCCAGAGGTAGGGTTAACAGGTTATTAGTCAAATTTACTTATGGCTAAGCTAGCCCAAATGCGGGCAAAGGCTTACTATGGCTGAGCAGAAGTCTACAAGGGTGGGCGAAGGCATTGCCTTCGCCCACCCAACAAATGATACACATATGGACGAATCTCAACTGATCTCGCCGTATGGCGGCCGGCTGGTCAACCTCGTCGTCGAAGATGCCGACGAACGCGCACGGTTGACCGAGCTGGCTACACATCTTCATTCGATCCAGCTTTCGGCGCGTGCGCTGTGTGATCTGGAGTTGCTGGCCGTGGGCGGCTTTTCGCCGCTCGATCGCTTCATGGATCGCGCTGATTACGAGCACGTGTTGCATGAGATGCGTTTGAGCGATGGCAAACTCTTCCCCGTCCCGGTCACACTGCCGGTGGATGCGGATCAGGTGCAGCTTGGCCGGCCGGTCGTGTTGCGCGACGCGCGCAACAATCCGCTTGCCATCATGCACATCGAGGAAGCATTCACGTGGGATCCAGCGATTGAGGCCAGCGTAGTGTTGGGCACGACCGACTCGCGCCATCCTCTGGTGTCGGAGATGGCACGCTGGGGCAAGGTGTATATCTCCGGGCCGATTCGAGTGATCAACCTGCCCAAGGCCTACGATTTCGTCGAATTGCGGCGCACGCCGGCTCAGGTTCGAGCCGCGTTGGCCCGCATGGGCAATCATCGGGTTGTGGCCTTTCAGACCCGCAACCCACTGCATCGCGCGCACGAGGAGCTAACCAAGCGCGCGGCGGCCAGCGTGGGGGGCAGTTTGCTCATTCATCCGGTGGTCGGCCTGACCAAGCCGGGCGACGTGGATCACTACAGCCGCGTGCGCATCTACAAGACGTTGGTGGAGAGCTACTACGACCCGCACAGCACGCTGCTCAGCCTGCTGCCGCTGGCCATGCGCATGGCCGGCCCGCGTGAGGCGCTCTGGCATGCCATCATCCGCCGCAACTACGGCGCGACGCATTTCATCGTCGGGCGCGATCACGCCGGCCCGGGCAACGACAGCACCGGCAAACCCTTCTACGGCCCGTACGATGCGCAGGTGTTGGTGCAGCGCTATGCCGATGAGGTTGGCGTGCAGATGATTCCCTTCCAGGAGCTGGTGTATTTGGAGGATCGCGACGAATACGTCGAGCTGGACAAAGTGCCGGCGGGCGCGCGCATCGCTTCGATATCCGGCACGCAAGTGCGCAGCGACTTCTTAGCTAAGGGCAAGCCGTTGCCGACTTGGTTCACTCGAAAGGAAACGGCGGACATCCTGGCGAGCATCTTCCCGCCGCGCCACAAGCAGGGCTTCTGCGTATGGTTCACCGGCCTGAGCGGCGCCGGCAAGTCCACCGTCGCCGAGGCGCTGGTTTCAATGTTGATGGAACGCGGTCGGCAGGTGACGCTGCTCGACGGCGACGTGGTGCGTACGCACCTGTCGAAGGGGCTGGGGTTCAGCCGCGAGGATCGCGACACGAACATCTTGCGCATCGGCTTCGTGGCCGGTGAGGTGGTGCGCCACAACGGTGTGGCGGTGTGCGCGGCGATCAGCCCGTATCGCGCGGCGCGCGACGCCGTGCGCCGCATGATCGAAGAGATCGGCGAGGGGCGCTTCGTCGAGGTGTTTGTGGATACGCCGATCGAAGTTTGCGAGCAGCGCGACGCCAAAGGGATGTATGCCCGGGCGCGCCGTGGCGAGATCAAAGGCTTTACCGGCGTGGACGACCCCTACGAGCCGCCGCTCAGCCCGGAGATTACGCTCGACACGGTGCATGAGTCACCGGAACGATGCGCCGCGCGGATCATCGCGCACCTGGTGCAAGCCGGCTTCTTGCTTTCGTAAGACGCTAGGGACGACGAAAGCGCTGCAGCGCTTCGTCGTCCCATACGATCCCGAAGCCAGGCCGTTCGTTGATGCGCCATCGCCCGGATTGAATGAGCGGCTGCTCCGCGCGCAACCAGCGAAAGCCGACCGTATCGGCCTCCGCTGGCGATTCTTCGATCCATGTGCCGCCAAGGGCCGCGACTAACGGCGCGTGAAGGTCGGGGAAGTAGTGCGGGAAGATCGTCTTGCCGCCCTCCAGCGCGGGCGCGATGGCCTGCACGTATCCGGTCACGCCCATTTGGTGGGTGGCGTCCGGGCGCACGATGTCCACGCCGTTGGCTGAGCCGATCGCCTGAATCGCATCGGGCGCTGCAAGTGACTCGCCGAAGGCGATCGGCACATCGCAGCGCTGCGCCAGCGCAACGGCCAACTGCCAGTGGGTGGCAGGGAAGGGGTCTTCCAGGAAGGCGATGTCGAATTGCTCGACGGCCCGCCAGGCGTCGAGCGCTTGCTTGATCGAGTCAAATGCGCCGGAAGCATCTAAGCCGAGCAGAGCATCTCGACCCGCCACCTCGCGCATCGCGCGCACGCGCTGCGCGTCCAGCGCGCGGTCTTCGCCGAAGGGCATCTTGAAGTGTGTGTAACCGGCGGCGGACAGCGCTTCAGCGTCGCGGCGCACCTTGCCCACCGGATCGTCAGGCTGATAGTAGCCGGCGATGGCGATGCAGGGAACATCGCGCCGGTCGCCGCCGAGCAGCTTCCAGATCGGCACACCCAGCAGCTTGGCGTGGAGATCCCACAGGGCGAGGTCTACGATGGACAGCGCGCGGGCGAAGGCGCCAACTTCGCCGATCATGCGCATGGCACGTCGTGCGGCATCCCAGGCCGGGCGAATGGCATGTGTGGGCCGGCCGATGACGAGCGGCTTGAGATGGCGTTCGATGATCTCGACGATGCCGGCAACGCGGCCGAGGCCGTAGCCGACGCCGGCTTGTCCGTCGGCGTGCGCACAGGCAAAGACGAACTCGCGCTCGGTGATGACCTTGCCCCACACGAACAGCGGCTCGGACAACGGGACGACGACGCGGAAGGCTTCCAGCGATTCGACGAAAGGCATAGGTGCTATTTTGTGCCAAACCTGCAAAGGCGCAGTGCGCGCCTGATCATCTCAAGCGCGTCCCACAAGCGTGAGTAGGGGGGTGGCTCGCGCCGACACCGAGCGAATCTAGCGATTGATGCCGGTAAGGGTGATGCCCTGGACGAAATAGCGCTGGGCGACGAAGAACACCACGATCATGGGAATCGTCATCAGGAATGCGATGGCCATCATGTATTGAATTTCGGATCCGAACTGGCTATTGAACAAATTGATGCCTAGCGCGAGCGTGTAGTTTTCGCGGCCGGTGAGGTAGATCAGTGGCGCGTAGAAATCGTTCCACGTCGCCTGGAATGTGAAGATACCCACGGTGAGCAGGGCCGGCATAGATAAAGGCAAGAAGATGCGATACCAGATCTGCAGACGGTTTGCGCCGTCCATGTACGCGGCGTCTTCCAGCTCGGCCGGGATACCCATGAAGAATTGGCGCAGCAGGAAGATGTTGAGTGCGCCGCCGCCGAACCAGGCTGGGATGATCAGCGGATTGAATGTGTTGAGCCAGCCAATGCGATAAAAGAGGATGTAGAGTGGAATGAGTGTGACTTGCGGAGGGAGCATGACGGAGGCCAGCGTGGCCGCGAACCAGAATCCCCGTCCTGGAAAGCGGATGCGCGCAAAACCATAGGCGCACAACGACGATGTAAGCACGACGCCGGTGACGACGGTGAGCGAAATCCACAGCGTGTTGACCGTCCAACGCGTGAACTGCATGCCGGGGTAGTTCCACGCGTTGATGAAGTTGTCCAGCCGCGGCGTCTGCGGAATGAGGGTGGGTGGGAATTGCATGGCTTCCTGCGGCGTCTTGATCGCGGTCAGCATCATCCACGCTAGCGGTAGCAGAAAGATGACCGACATCAGCGTGAGGGTGGCGTAGACTGAGATGGCGCGCAGGCCGTAGAGAAGCCTGCGGCGTCGCGCGTAGGATGCAGCGCTAGAGTGCGTTGTTGCGCGCATCGGCTCGTGGATCGTCGTCATCGTTTCACCTCATAGTGCACCCAAGCGTCGGATGACCGAAACAGGATATAGGTGAGCACGATGATGATGATGAAAAGCAGCCAGGCCATGGCTGAAGCTAAACCCATGAACTGCCAGCGAAACGCCTTTTCGTACAGGTTCAAGTTGTAGAAATACGTTGCGAACAGCGGGCCGCCGCGGGTGAGGATGAAAGCCGGCGCGAAGTACTGGAAAGCTGAAATGACGCCGGTGATGAGCAGAAAGAAGATCGTCGGCGAGAGCTGAGGCAGGGTGATGTGCCAGAACGTGCGCCATTCATTCGCGCCATCAATTTTGGCGGCTTCGTATAGTGATTCGGGAATACCCTGCAGCCCTGCCAGGAAGACCACCATGGATCCGCCAATCCCCCAGACACTGAGGATGATCAATGTCGGCAGCGCTGTGTTTGGTTCGGAAAGCCATGTGCCGGGAGGCAAACCGAGCAGCTTGAGCGTAGCATTGACCAGGCCGAGCGATGGATTTAGCAACCAGCCCCATACGAATACCGTGGCGACGAGCGGCACCACGGTGGGGATATATAGCGCGGTGCGAAAGTAGCGCATGCCACGCAACCTTTGGTGCAGTAGTAGTGCCGCGCCCAGCGCAGTCACCAGGATGAGCGGCACGGAGCATACGGCGTAGATTATCGTGACCCACAACGAATGCATCACCCGCAGCGGCGCGCGCGTGAACATATCCACATAGTTGCGCAAACCGACCCAGGTGGGTGCTTGAAGGATGCTGTATTCCGTGAAGCTGATGTATAGCGAAGCAATCATCGGCCCAAAGACGAACAGAATCAGTCCAAGCACGACCGGCATGATAAAGGCGTAGCCCTGAATCGCCTCGCGCCAGTAGAGTTTGCTGTGGCGTGTCCGGCGCGTGTGTGGTGCTGTCGGTTGTGTGACCACGTCCCCTCAAGTGAAGCCCTCACAGGGTGGTGAACCCCGTGAGGGCTGAACACTACTGCGCCGTATCCAGGCAGGACTGGATCTCTGCGTCAGCATCCTTGAAGGCTTGTTCGACTGTCTTGACGCCGCGGATAGATTCTTCAAGCGCCGTCCGGATGGTCTGGTTGATCAAACCGGCGTACAGGCTGCCACATTTGGGCGGGTAGCCGTTGGGTGGGAAGATGCCGATTTCGCCGCCCTTGAGAAAAGCCTTGACGTTCTGTGGCGGTGGTTGCAAGCGCTCATACACCGGGTCGTTCGCCATGGACTTGAGGAATGGCACACCGATGTAGTTCGTTAGGCTGAGGCGCTGGCCGGTAGGTGATGCCAGGAACTTGATCAGCTCCCAGGCTGCCTGCGGATTCTTGCTGTCTTTGCTGATGCCATAGCCATATGTGCCCATACCGGTGACACGTTTCTTAGGCAGCGCAGGCATTTGCACCACGTCCCATGTGAAGTCGGTGATCTTCTCGCGGAAGGTCTTCATCAAGCCGGGGATCATGAAGTAGGTGGCGCACTTGCCGGCGATGAAGCAACCATCGCGACCGCTCGGCAGTTGCTCGCCGATGGGGATGGTTACCTTGTGCTTGGTCCACAAGTCCACGTAGGCCTGGATGCCGGCGAGCGACTCAGGCGAGCTAAACGTCGAAGTCTTGAAGTCCTCACTGACAGGATACCCGCCGTGGCCGACGATCCAAGGGATGAAATAGGCCCACCAGTCCCAGCCTTCGGTGCCGCCGTTGCCGACGCAGTACACGCCGGGGTTCTTCTCTTGCACAACCTTGCAGGCCGTGATCAGGTCATCCCAGGTCCATTCGTCCGTTGGCACGGGCGCGCCTGACTTCTCGAACAGGTCTTTGTTGTAGTACATCTGCACGCTGTCCCATGACGCCGGGATCATGTACGTGCCGGGCTTGCCGGGCACCTGGCCCAGGGCGAGGATGTTCGGATAGATGTCGTCGAAGCTGAACGAGTCGTCGGCTTTGTCGAACTGTTCCAGATCCAGGAGCACGCCGGCGTTCACGAATGGCACGGTGAACAAATCGGCCGAAAAGACCACATCGGGTAGATTGCCTGCAGCGGCCTGAGCGAAGATGCCTTCGGCATAGTCTCCCTGTGCGCAGTCCACCTTGACGTCTATGTTTGGATACTTGGCGCCGAAGGCCGCGAGCATCAGGTCAGTGACGGCCATGGACGAAGGAAAGCAGGCGTTCAAGTAGGTGAGCTGGAACTTTGCATTGGGGTCTATCGTGCCGGCGCCGGGTGCCGCAGTGACGACGACCTCTTTGGTCACCTCGACGACTCGGGTCGCGGCGGGCGCGGCACAAGCCGCGATGATGACGGTAGATGCGGCGATGATGGCTACAGTGCCCTTGTACGAAGTACGGGTGCGTTCACGAATCATGGTAAACCTCCGAAAGGGATTCGAACTTCATTCGAACGGTGATCTAGGGCAATATCAGGGAATCGGACAAGTCAGGTTTGCGTGAATCACCTCCTTACAACGGAGATTAGTTCGATCTTCAGCGCTTCAGCAGCGGCGATAGGGGTGGATAGGTACCCAAAAAACCCAACGCCACGGACGCCTGGATCGCTGCGCGCTTCACGGCGCCGGCCAACGCCTCCACCTTGTCTTCGAATCGATTGGCCGGCAGCGAGATGGTGTAGGCACCAACCGGGAACCCGCTCCGGTCGAAGGTGGGCGCTGAAACGCAACACACGCCGTCGGCAAATTCTTCCAGGTCCACCGCGTAGCCTTGTGTGGCAATCTGTTTGAGGTGCGCAATCAATTGGTCGGCGTCGGTGATAGTGTTGGCTGTGCGGCGAGTGAGCGGGTGTGCGGTGAGATAAGCGCGCACGCGACCTTCCGGCAAGAACGCTAGAATCGCTTTGCCCGACGCGCGCGCGTGGGCGAAGCCGGCGTAGCCAATCTCCAATGAGCGGACATGTACGGCGTTCACGCCTTCCAGATAACGCTGCAACACGATGTTGTCGCCGTACCAGCCGGAGATGTAGGTCGTTTCGCCCACCTCGGCATGCAATTGCGACAGGATGTCCAGCAGTTCGGGCGGCGGCGCCAGATGGGCGCGGAAGTTGTCGTGCAAAAATGCCACACGGCTGCCCAGCCCAAACCGGCTGCCCGGCAGCCGCACCACATATCCTTCTTCCTCCAGCGTGCGCAGGATGTGATAGCACGTGCCGATCTTGATATCAGTCTCCTGGCTCAGCCATTTGGCCGTTGCGGCGCCGTTACTGGTCGCAATTGCTTCGAGAACGCGCAGACCACGCCTGAGGGATAGCAAAATGCCGGTCGGCCGATCAAGCTCCTCAACTGTATCCTGCGCCAACGTTTGCCCTGAACCCATTTCCTCTCCTTATTGACCCCTAATGTCACTGAGCTGACTTCTATGTTCATATAGCTAAACTCTGTTGTCTGTATAGTAAATCTGATCGCATATTTTGCAACTCGACCGCTCGTCGCTCTACCTTTCGCCTGTCCAGCCCAAAGTGAAATTCGTGAAATGCAAACGGTGGGTTGATTACGCTGCTGAGATGAGCATGCAGGCTCACCGACTGGTTGGTGCGACACGCCCGCACGCACATCTACCCACCACAAACGGCATCCGCGCACTGGCGCGGGCGTGCGAGTCATTGGCTGAGTTGGCTATTGGGTGGTCGAGATGTTGGACGAGAGCGCGCTGCCGGTGTCGGCCGATCAATAACGCATATGCTGCCCGATTCGTGGCATGCCGGCACCGCGTTGCTGAACAACGCGCGACGGCGCGGGCGGGGATGGGATGATCAGTGGTGGCTGCCTAAGGGATGGCTCGTAGCGGCAGTAGCTGTCCGCTGCAGGTCTCTGCGATGCGCTTTACCTTTCCACCCACACCAGATCGTTGTCAGCTACAACGGCTCTGAGCTCGCTGAGGAAAGGAGTCACATCCTCCTGTGAGGTCGAGGTCACCTCGAAGTCCATATATGCCGGCGTATTCTCCGAGAGACCTTGCAGGGTGGGTACGTGAAGTTGGAGATTCACAATGTCGAAGGGCCGGTCTTTAATCAGGTGCTGAAGTTTGATCAGAAACTGCTTCTCCCCAAATACACCTGCAATGCGGACCGAGGCGCGCGTCGGCGTGCTGCTGAGTTGTTCCTCTGCCTTTTGTCTTTCGGCCATTGCCCCAGCTTTGTCACGCTTTGCCTGAGCTTCGGCGTGAACTATCTTGAATATCTTGTATTCTCGCTCCGCCTTCCAAACGATATCCCGAGATGGGAAACGGATAGCTTCCGTGGGACATACCACGGCGCAGGTCGAGCACCCTACCATGCAGTTGTAGGGCCGCTCCACGCGAGCCTTACGCCGTTTGTTGTCTTGGAGTTCGATCTCGTAGACCTCTCTGCCACAAGTGACATAGCACAACTCGCATCCAATGCAAGCATCTGCGTTCACCGTGGGATACCAGGGAATGTTCTCTCGTGGTATGCCATGCCATTGTGTTTTGCTTAAATCTTTTGCCATCGTTGCCTCCATAAGTTTCGAGTTTCGACTCGACGCCTGACGCCCCCTGGTTGCGGCATAGTGATCAACAAAGTTCGAGCTTTACATTCTGATCGTCCATTTTCAACCCCTCGATGGTCTTACTACCAGGACGGGTTGGCGGCTGAGGCGCGCCACATTCTCGAAGGTGCTGCCGGCCAGCATTTCGCGGACGGCGCTGCGTCCGTGTGAACCCAGCACAATGAGCGACACCTTCATCTCGTCCGCGATAGCCAGTGCCTCCTTGAATGGGATCCCGTGTCGTAGAACAGATGTGGCTTGCAGACCGAACATGCGCAGAGCCTTGCACAGCGCCTCCAGGCGTTCGGCGTCCTGGCGGTCGAACTCGGCCAATTGTTCGCGTGGGCGCAGTTTCATCACGCGTGCATCTTGCACGTGCAAGACGATGACTTCCTTCGCGCCGGCCGCCTTCAAGCGCTTGACCACTTGAAAGGCGGCGTCGGCGCACTCGGAAAAGTCGGTGGGATGCAAAATCCGCTCGAAAACCCCCGCGCATGCCTGCCGGCATTTCACCCGTCCCAGCTCGCGCACCACCTCGAACTTTTGCAGAAACACCGGGACGGTGGCGCGGCGGATGACTTCGTAGGCGGTGCTGCCGATCAACAATTCCTGAGCAGCGGTGGCGCCTTGCGCGCCCAGGATGATTATCTCGACGCGCTCGTCCTCGGCCACGCGGACGATTTGCTCGGCAGGATTGCCGTATTCGACCTGCGTCCACACCCGCAGCCCCTTTCCCTCCAGCGCCATCTTGGCGATATTCAGCTTTTCGCCCAGGCTCCAGCGCCAGTAGTCCAAGCTCTCGCGGTTGACTGTCTCCGGCAGAGGCACATCGCTGGAGCGGATCACGCTGAGCAAGATCACCTCGCGCAAGCCGGCGGATGTCAGATCCGGCAGACATGCCAGGACGGAATCTGCGTAAGAAGAAAAGTCGGTTGGGAAAAGGGCGCGGGTGAACATCGGGCGTGCTTATTTGCGGAGCAGCGCCTCGTTCGGCGGGCAGGCCTCTTGGGCCGCAGCGACCATTGCCGGCGCGGATGCGGCCTGTGGATACCAGCGTTTCTGGAGCCAGAACGCCACGTTGACCAACCCGATCATCACAGGCACTTCCACCAGCGGGCCGATGACTGCGGCAAACGCCGCGCCGCTGCTGATGCCGAAGACCGCCACGGCTACCGCGATCGCCAGTTCAAAGTTGTTGCTGGCGGCGGTGAACGAAAGCGTGGTCGTCTTGGAGTAGTCTGCGCCGAGGCGATGTCCCATGAAGAACGAGATCAGGAACATCAGCACGAAGTAGAGCAGAAGCGGGATGGCGATGCGCACGACGTCCAGCGGGATTTGCACGATGAGGTTGCCCTTGAGCGAGAACATGACCACAATCGTGAAGAGCAAGGCGACCAACGTCAGCGGGCTGACCTTGGGGACGAAGTGCTTGTAGTACCACTCCTTGCCCTTCGCGCGCACCAGGATGAAGCGCGTGAGAAAGCCGGCCAGGAATGGCACGCCCAGGTAAATGAACACGCTCTCGGCGATCTGCCCCATCGTGATGTCCACTGTGACCGCCGTCAAGCCGAACCAGGTGGGCAGAACCGTCAGGAAGATGTAGGCATATACGCTGTAGAACAGCACTTGGAAGACGCTGTTGAACGCCACTAGGCCGGCCGCGTATTCTGTGTCACCGCGCGCCAGTTCATTCCACACGATCACCATCGCGATGCAGCGCGCCAGGCCGATCATGATCAAGCCGGCCGCATACTCCGGGTAGCCCCGCAGAAAGATCACCGCCAGCGCGAACATCAGCAGCGGGCCGATGATCCAGTTCTGGATCAGCGAAAGCGACAGCACCTTCTTGTTGCGGAAGACATCGCTCAGCTCTTCGTACTTCACCTTGGTGAACGGCGGATACATCATCAGGATCAGCCCAATCGCGATCGGGATATTCGTCGTCCCGATCGAGACTGCGGCGTTGAATCGCTCGACCTCCGTCGGAAACAGAAAGCCGATGCCGACTCCCACGGCCATCGCGAGGAAAATCCACAGCGTCAGGTAACGGTCAAAGAAGGATAGTTGCTTGCGTAGGCTTTGCGCCGGCGCTTTGAGCACAACAGTTTTAGACATACACACCTCTAAATGTGAGAATCTTCATTCAATTTCCAACTTGCTTCGCCGATTGAAGAGACCTACAGCGAACGGCGATGAAGCGAATCATCCGCTGTTCTCGCGCAGCAACGGGAGAATCGTGCGCTCGATTTCGTCGCGCACTTTGCGAAATTCGGCGATGTCATCGGTCGGCGCCGGATCGGGAAAGCTGTAATGGACGCGCTTCCCCTTTCCCGGCCAGGCAGGACATTCCTCCGCTGCCGAATCGCAGACGGTGATGACCAAGTCGAAATCTGCGTTCAGAAACTCGTCTGCTTGCTTCGACCGACCCTCGTGCTGAATTCCGATTTCCGCCAGCACGGCTAGCGCCTTGGGGTGGACGTATCCGGCAGGCTTCGTCCCTGCGCTGACTGCCTCCCACGTGTCGCCGAGCCGCGCGTTGACGATTGCTTCGGCCATCTGTGAACGGCAGGAATTTCCCGTGCAAAGAAAGAGCACCTTGCGTTTCATGCGTCTTGCGCCTCCATTGCAGCCTCAACTTTACGACGGATGACGGGGATAGCGATCTTCCCGCCGCTGCTGGCGACTTCGCCGTTGACCAACACGAGCGGCAGCTTCGCGCCAGCAGGCATAGGCGGGCAGTCGGCGTCGAACAGGTCGTAGTATTTCACTTCCACTCGCCTGTCGAAATGCATCTTCAACTGCTCGGCCGCCCAGTGCGCCACATCTCTCCAGGTGTCTTTCACGCCGCTGGCGCAGGCGACCGGTGCACCCACGATTTGGACGAATACAGGCTGGTTCATACGTGATCACCTTGCGCGTAGGATCAGCTTCATGCTCTGCTCTCTTGTTGGGACAAGAGCAAGCGCAGTGAGCCGCTTACTGTATCGTTCACTGTAGCCTGTTTCATGTACTGCGCGATCATCATGGTTTCGACGATTTCTGCGTTGGTTACCCCCTGCTCCTTGGCCATCGTGACCCACATTTCGGTGCAAGTCTCCGAGCCGGCAATGGCCGCTGCTGCGATGCCGATCAACAGCTTGTATTTGGCCGGCACAGATTGGTAATCGGGATGCTCGAAGAGCAGGGCCTTTTCGTCCATCTGGTTCTTGGCGAACTCAGGGGCAAATGCCTTCAAGAGTTCCATTGGTGTCTTCATATTTGGCTCCTTTCGTGAATTATGTTGCGAACAATGCTTCACCCGCAGCGACTTTTCCATACACCTGCTCGCCCAGCTTCGTCAGCATCGTTAGTCCTTTGACCTCGCCCGGCAGGAGCGGGATCTGCACCAGCGGTGCGCCGAAACGCTCGCTGATTTCTGCCAAGTATTTCTCCTGCATGGCACGGCGCGACTGCGCGAAGGGCGTGGTGGCTTGTTCGCTTGGGATCACCATGTTGACAACCACCAATCCGGGCCAGATGCCGACGGTTCTCAGCTCCTGCGCGGCGCGCCAGGCTTCGAGCATCGGCGTAGACTCTGGATACATCACGAAGGTGAAAGTGCTCTGTGCGGGATCACCCATCATCTGAATGACCTTGCCAAAGCGCGCCTTGGCCACGTCGTCGGCCGCCGCTGCGTCTACTGATGCGAAGACTTTCACGTCAATCTGCTTGCTCCAGTCTATGGGCAATTCCAACAGGCGTAGGGTATGACCTGTTGGTGCAGTGTCGAAGACGACGGCGTCCCAGTGATCCTGCGCGGCATACTCGATGAACCGATCGAATGCGGCGATTTCTTCGGTGCAGGGCGAATTGAGTTCCTCGTCCATCACCTTGATCGCTGCTTCGGAGCGTCCGCGTTGGCGCGCGTCGGTGAGAATGCGCGCCTTGTAGGTTTCGGCGGCGGCCTTTGGGTCAATCTTGGCTGCCCACAGATTCGGCTGCCTGCTCACGGGGTTCACCTCATCGCCGACGGGCGTATCCAGCACGTCGCCAAGATGCGCGGCGGGGTCGGTCGTCAACAGCAGGGTCTTATACCCCTGCCGCGCCAGCCAGACTGCTGTCATGCACGCGGCGACCGTCTTGCCGACGCCGCCCTTGCCCGCAAAGAAAATTGTCCGCCGGTGACCGTTGGTCGGTTTCAAGTTAGGGGGGTGAAAGGTTATGGGTTGCGGGTTGGAACGATGATCTTCACCCTGTGAAATAGGAGCCTGCCAATCTTCAAACTCCAATTCCTGACCGCCGTCGAAGAAGATCTTTCCCACCTGGCGTAGTTTTGTCGCGCCGCGAATTTCGCCCGGCAGCAGCATCATCCGCCGCTGGGGGTAATCAAACTCGCGCTCGACCTGCTCCAGGTAACGCGCCTGCATTGTGGCGCGCGCAGCGAAGAGAGGACTCTGCGTCTCTTCGGGTGGAATGATGCCGTTGATAATCAAGCGGAAGTTGCGGATGCCCAGTTTGCTCAGCTCGTCAATCGCCCGGCGAGTCTCTTTAATAGAGATCGCTTCGGGATGTAGCACGAAGACGAATTCCGTCTGCGCCGACCGGCGCATAGTGGCGAGAGCGCGCTCATACTTGTGTTTGGCGTCCTGAATAGCAGCCGCAGGGCCGATGCAGGTCTGCCCGCTGCCGGCGCTGGCGGTTTCGATGGATTGGCTCCATTCGGCGGGCAGTTCCAGCAGGCGGATAGTGTGTCCCGTCGGCGCAGTGTCGAAGATGACCACGTCAAAAGCGCTGCCGTTTTGGGCAGGAGCGTCCAGAAAGTCGGTGAAGCGGTCGAAGGCGGCAACTTCGGCTGTGCAAGGACCGCTCATCTGCTCTTCCATCACTCGGACGATCTGCGGCGGGAAGGCGGCGCGGATGGGCACCATGGCGCGGTCAATGTATTCCTGCGTGGCTTGGTCGGGGTCAATCTCCATCGCGAACAGATTCGGCACGTGCGCAATCGGCGTGATCCGATGTCCGATTTCCTGTTCAAAGACGTCCGCCAGATTTGAAGCGGGGTCGGTAGTGACAATGAGCGTGCGTTTGCCTTCATCGGCATAGCGGACGGCGTGCATGCAAGCCATGCTGGTCTTGCCGACGCCGCCTTTGCCGGAGAAGAAGACAAACCGCGTTGAGTGTTCGGACGGCTTGAGAGGCATCGTCATTCTGCTTTACTCTTTTGGGGTATCTGGGCAGCTGCGTCGAAGCCCGGTTTGTGTTACGCCGGTGCAGCCTCGTTCAGCGCGGCTCGCACTTCGTTCAGCGTCGGGTACGCGCCGACCTTGATGACTCTGCCGCGCACGACGGCAATCGGCAATGCCGCTAGCTGTTTCTCGCGCACTAGCTTCATCACTTCGGCGTTGCCTAGAAAAGCATGAGGGTGGCTCGTCATCTGATAGCGTTCTACGCGCAAGTTTTCACGCTGCAACGTCATGACCATTTCGTTCACGTCCAGCAGCGCCTGGTCGAGCGTGGGGCCGCACAGTCCCGTCGGACAGCACATTGGCGGATCAAAGAGTTCTACGTCCGCAGGGGGGGCGGCGTTGGGATTGAGTAAGTTATCGAGCAAAGGAATATCTACAGACATGGTTACTTCTCCGTTTCGACGGTTGTGCTTGCGACTGGCCTCGCGCGCAAGGCGCTACGATGACGATTCGGGGCGGCAGATCGCGTGCTGTGGCCCGCAGGTCAGCCGTCGAGGCTGGATGCGATTGGGGTCGAAGAATGAGCCAAACGCTGCGTTGAGTTCTTCAAGCGCAGCGCGGTTGATGGAGTAGTAAATCCAACGCGAATCCCATTCGTCGCGCTCCACATCCACCAAACCGACTGAGCGCAGCTTGCTCAGGTGGTGCGAGATCAAGTTGGGCGGCATGGCCAGCGCCTCACTGAGTTCGCAGTTGCATTGCACGCCATCCATCAACAAGTTGAAGATGCGCAGGCGGTTTGGCTCCGCTAAGACTCTGAGTCGTTCGGCTAACAGCTCAAGGCTTATCGTTTCCGACTGAGCCGTAGCTGAATAGTTCAACATGCGTTGAATTGTATGCACATAGTAAAATCCGTCAAGGTCGCATTCAATGAACCTTCGCTGACCACTTAATCCTTACCCATGCCTTCCCTTCGCTTCGCTTATAGCACCATCAACTGGGGTGAATGGTGCGACTTGAACGCGACATTTGACGACATTCGCGCGGCTGGCTGGCGCGCTGTCGAGCTGTTCAACCATGCGCTCGACTGGCTGGGTCCACCCTATCGACTGCGCGGCTGGTTGGGTGATTTACAGGTTGCCACTTTCTTTGGCGCAATCGAGTTGCCGGCCTCGGAACACAGCCTGACCGTGCACCGGCGGCGGATTGATTACGCTGCCGAGATGGGCGCGCGGGCTTACGGGCTGGTCGGCGCGTTACGCCCGCGCGCCCATCCGCCTACTGCGGACGACATCCGCGCGTTGGCGCGGGCGTGTGAGTCGCTGGCCGAATATGCGGCGGAACTTGGCCTGTGTGTCGCCTATCACCCTCACACGCGCTGCACCGTCGAGAACGAAGGGGAGATAGATGCGCTGATGAACGAGACGCAAGCGTTGAAGCTCTGTCTCGACGTGTCGCACATCGCCCTGGTGGGCGAAGATCCAGTAGCGCACCTGCGCAAATATCGCGAGCGGCTGGGCTACGTTCATCTCAAGGATTGGGCGCGCGGCGAGTTCGTCGAGATGGGTCAGGGGACGCTGGGCATTGACTTCGCTGCGTGCTTGAGGGAACTCGAAAATCAAGGCTTCGCCAGCTGGTGCGTGGTTGAGCACAGCGTGAGCAAGACCTCGCCGCTCGACAGCGCCCGGGTCAACGCGCTGTATCTGTGTAGCCTGGGCTATTCGATTTAGCAATCGCGCATCTATACAACGGACACCGAATAACAACGGACACCGAATACCTGAACGATGACGCTCTCATTTGGACTATTCGGCTGCGGCGTGATGGGTCAACGCCACATTAAAGGCATGGCCAAACTGCGCCAGGCCGGCCGCATGCGCTTTTCGCTGGAGGGCGTATGCGACCTGATTCCGTCCAGCGCCGAGCGCGCGGCTGATCTGGCCGAGGCGTTGCTGGGCAAGCGCCCGCGCATATTCGCGTCGCTTGCCGAGATGCGCGCGGCCATCCCGCTCGACGGTATCAGCATCACGACTATGCCCGACGCGCATGTGGACCTTGGCGTCGAGGCGTTGCACGCCGGCGCGCACATGATGGTTGAGAAGCCGATTGCGCTGACGGTGCGGCAGGGGAAGCGGCTGGTCGCGGCAGCGCAGGAGGCCGGCCGCAAGCTGGCCGTCGCCGAGAACTATCGCCGCGACCCGATCAATCGGTTGGCGAAGGCGCTGATTGCCGCTGGCGCGATTGGCCGGCCATTCCTGGCCGTGCAGGCATCCTCCGGCAGTGGTGAGTTCGTCATCATCACGCCATGGCGACATCTGCGCCGCAAGTGCGGCATCCTGGTAGATATGGGCGTGCACTACACCGACATCCTGGAATATCTCCTAGGCCCGATCGAGGCCGTGATAGGCATGAACGCCGTTGTAGACACCTATCGCCGGGGCGCCGACGGCGCGCGCTATCCCGCCGATGCCGAGGACCTTTCGGTCGGCGCGGTGCGCTTCAGGAGCGGCGCCCTGGGCAACTGGATGCTGAGCATGGCCGGCCGCGGCGCGAGCTACTTTCATCGCGCAGTCTACGGCGACGGCGGCTCACTCGTCATCCCTATGGATCGCACCGGCCAGCCTTTGCAACTGACCGCGCGGCGCGATGGCAAAGACGTTGCGCTGAACGAGGACGAGCAACTGGCGCTTGTGCCGGACTTCGCCCTGGATTCGACCACGGCCGCCTTGTTCGGCGGGGATCGGCTGAGCAGCTATCGCATGGACTTCGCCGACATTGACGCCAACCTGATCGCCATTGAATATGACGACTTTGTTGACGCCATACTGGACGATCGCGCGCCGGAGGTGAGCGGGGAGGACGGGCTGCGTTCACTCGCTCTCGTGTACGGCTTTCTTGAAGCTGAGCGGCTGGGTCGCCCGGTGAGCGCAGAGGCGCTGCTATCGGGCGACGCCGCTCAATACCAGGATGAACTGGAGCACATCGCCGCTAATCAACCATGAGCGATCAAAAACCCCTTGTCGTCGTCTGGGATGCCGTCGGTAACGTGACGTGGGGCATGCGCGCCTGGGAGGAGTACTCTCCGGTTATTCAGGCGCAGTTCTTGCGCGAGGATCCAGAGGGGCGCGCGCGCATCCAGACGATCGAGGAGTTCCTCGCGCCCCATGCCGTCTGCGTTCAAAAAGTCGCCGGCGTCGAAGAACTGGATGCCGTCATTGGTGACGCCGAGTTCTTCATGGCCCACAAGGTGAATGTGCCGAGCGAAGTACTGCGGAAGGGCCGGCGCTTGCGGCTGGTGCAGCATCTCGGCTTGGACTATCGCGGCATTCCGCTCGATGCTATTGCCGCGCTCGGAGCGCCGCTGACCGCCGTGCCAATGGTGAACTACCTCGCGGTGGCCGAGCATAGCTGGGCGCTCATCTTGAACCACCTCAAGCGCCTGCCGCAGACCCGGCCGTACATGCAGCGCCGCGAGTATGTGGATCGGTGGGGATTGTTCCCGCCTGGGCTGCAACTGGCGCGCGACTGCGCCCTCGGTCTGTTGGGGTTTGGCGAAATCGCCCGGCCGATGGCGCGCATCGCCAGGGCCTTCGAGATGCGCGTGATCTTCTGGGACATCGCGCGCTTCCCTGACCTTGAGCAGGCTTACGGGGTGGAATGGGTGCCCTGGGAGGAGGTGTTCAAGCAGGCCGACGTCCTCAGCGTTCACCTGGCCCTCAACGATCAGACGCACCGGATCATCGGCGAGCGCGAGATCGGCTTGATGAAGCCGACGGCGTTCTTCGTGAATACGGCGCGTGGCAAGCTGGTGGATCAGCCGGCGTTGGTGCGCGCGCTGCAGGAGCGACGGCTGGGCGGCGCCGGCCTCGACGTGTTTTACGAGGAGCCGCTGCCGGTGGACGATCCGCTGCATGCGCTGCACGAGGACCTGAGCTATCACGTCACGCTGACCCCGCATGATGCCTGGCAGAGCGTCTGGACGCATGTGCGCGACTCGCAGGCCATCTGGGGCAACGTGAAACGGGTGCTCGATGGCGAACCGATTGCCTTTCGCGTGGCTTGAATCTCCGTTTTGTAGATTGAGCTGCTCGCCGAATCATGCTCAAGTTTGGCTTCTGCTTGCCCATCTTTGCCTGGCCGGGGCCGGGGCTGTTTCGCGCGCCGGCCTATCCTCAGCTCGACGCGGCGACGACCATGCGCCTGGCCCGCCTGGCGGATGCGCTGGGCTACCATTCGCTGTGGGTTGCCGATCATCTAATGCTGGGCCGCGACGAGGCAATCCTGGAAGGCTGGACGACGCTCTGCGCGCTGGCCGGCATGACTCAACGCGCGCAGCTCGGCGTCATCCACTACAACAACGCCTTCCGCCATCCAGCGTTGACGGCTAAGATGGCCGCAACGCTCGATCAGATCAGCGGCGGCCGGTACATCCACTTCATAGACTACGGCAATCAACCGCGCGAGTTCCTGGCCTATGGCTTGCACCCTGACGATGCTGTTGAGGAGCGCATCGCGCAGATGGTCGAGGGGCTAGAGCTGACGCTCAAGCTCTGGTCTGCGCGCGAGCCGGTCACCTTCGCCGGGCGTTACTATTCGGTTGCCGGGGCGGTGTGCCGGCCGAAGCCCTTGCAGCAGCCCCGCCCGCCGATTTGGATCGGCGAAGCGCACCCCATGCTGCTCGATGCCGCTGCACGCTATGCCGATGCCTGGAACAGCGTGCCGGTGGGACTGGAAGCGCTGCGGCAGCGGTTGACCGAGTTGCGCGCCGCCTGCGCCCGCGTTGGCCGCGACTACGACGCCATCGAGAAGACCTACGAGGCCCAAA
Organism: uncultured Anaerolineae bacterium; assembly: GCA_937959265.1. GTDB lineage: Bacteria > Chloroflexota > Anaerolineae > J036 > Brachytrichaceae > JAAFGM01. The sequence goes on from CALGMA010000049.1 coordinate 47,876, forward strand.
TCCTGATCGCGCCGGATCGCGATGCGCTGCGCCGCAAGCTCGACACGATGCTGGCGCTTATCCCGCCTGGCGAGCGACCGGCCGACGTAGTGGCGTTCGCGCGGGGCGAGGCGGCAGAGCCGCCGGCCTGGATGCGCGAAACGTGGTTGATCGGCGCGCCGGACGAAATCGAAGCGCAGATCCGCCGTTTCGCCGAATTGGGCGTGACGCACTTCATGCTGTGGTTCGTAGATGCGCCGGACGATAGCGGCATGCGCTTATTCGCCGAGCATGCGCTCGGCGAATAAGCGCGTGAGGCGGCGCTCAGAACGGCGCGCCGAACTGCTGGGTGAGCGCCGCGCGGACTAGGTTGATCAGGCCGATCTGTGCCAGAGTGAGGATGAAGCCGATGATCGCCGGCAGGATGAGCTGTCGCCACCTTTCCACGCGCCCGTGCTGTCGCATTGCCACCAGCGCAATCAAGCCGTTCACGAGCGTGAGCAGCGCCAGCACGCTGAGGCCGCTGGTGAGCGCAATCGGCCCGAACAAGAAATCGGGACGCCAGAGCACGATGACCACGACGAAGACGGCGATGGCAATAAGCCGCAGCACATCCCGCCACGAGTGAACCACCGGCGCAGCATCTGCCGTCCGCCAGATTGCCTGATTGGCCATCGCCGTCACGTAGGCGCTGAGCGCGACGCCCATGAATGCGCCGGTCGTTAAGCGCAGCCAGTTGTGCGGCTGGTAGAACAGCGTCCGCCCGGTCGCCAGCAGCCAGTAGGAATTGAAGCCGTCGAACGCCCAGGCGACGAAGCTCCCGGCGAAGATGTAGGCGTAAGGTCGGGACGGGAAGGCGGAAGCGCGGCTGCGCAAACTCCATGTGAAGCTGATGACCCCGAGCAGCGCGGCAGAGAACATGCCGGTATCGCGGGCGCACACCGGCAGTTGCCGTCCGGCGACGAAGAACGACCGCGCCGGGATGCGATGACATACGGCGTTCCCGACCCAATCAAAAGCGCGTAACCATTCCGCCGGCGCTGCCGCGGCCAGCAGCGCCAATACGACGAAGGCAGCGAGCGGAAAGACGCGCAGCGGCAATCTCTCACCCATGCGCTACGGCCCACCTGGCCGCGCGATCAGCACGGCCAGCAAAACGGCGATGATCGCCCATAGCAACATGCCGTCGCTCTCCAGCAGCGCGAACACCTGTCCAAACGGCTGGCGCAGCCGCGCCACTGCGCCGTCCAGCAGACTGTAGCACCAGCCGAGTTCCAGCGCGCCGATGGCGCGATTACTGATCGAGCGGACGGCAGGCCGCCAACGCGGTTCCAGCCGCCAGAGCAGAGCGCCGGCAATGATGGCGATGCTCCAACTGGCCCAGCCGGCTGCGCTATTGCGCGCCAACGCATCGGCCAGAGATCCCGCCGTAAGCAATGCCGGGGCGATGCCGAATATCAGGATGGGCGCCAGCGCAGTTAGCCCCCCGATCGCTTCGCGCGCGATCCACATACTGGGGCGAAGAGGATGCGCGATGGAGCGCACTGGCTGCGCCTGCTCGTCGGCTGAGCTGAGGACGAGCTTCAGCAGAACGTAGGTCATCGCTGCCAAAACGACGCTCCAGGCGAGGGCGAACGGCCATCCGCCTGCGCTGTGCTCCGTCCAGGTTGCGACGGCGCCAGCTTGTCCGACGAACCCCACTGTGAGCGGCAGGCCGACCAAACACAGCGCGCCGGCGATGCGCAAAGCGTATCGGGCGCGCCTGGCCGATAACGGCGCATCGGTGAATTGCGGCTGGCCGAGCAGCGCTGCTCCGACAAGCCAGGCGATGGTCGCAGCCGCCGTTGCGCCGGGCGTGGCCAGGATGGCGCTCGCGCCGGCGAGATATGCGCTGGCCGTTGCAACGGCCGGCGCAAGCGCATTGGCCCGGTCTTCGGCCCGCAAGAGCGCGATGAGGAGTGTGAGCAGCGCGCTTGCGAGCGCAAGCCCATAGAACCATTCTGGCAAGCGCGCGATGCCCAGCGTCGGCAGGCGGGTGAGCACGAGCAGACCACCCACCGCCCCGGCAGTCGTCCGCAGGTCGCCCCACACGTCGGACGATGTGCGAAACGGCGCAAAGTTCAATCGCAGCGCGATGGCCAGCGCCAGGGTCGTTGCTGCGGACGCGTCTAGGCGGACGAGGGGAAGATGCGGGCTGTTGCCTGCGGAGATGTGCACGGCAGCAACGAGGGTTAGCAGCGCAACAGATAAGCCGCTCAGCATCAGCCCGATCAGCGCGTTGCGCTCGTTGTCCTGCCGCCGCAACGCCCAGTACGCCGTGAGCAGATCGGTGAGGCCCAGTCCGACCAGCAGCGTCACCAGGTTGTTAGCAAACGCAACGAGCGCCAGCGAGGCGACGAGGAGCGCCGGCGCAGCCCGGTGGCTTTCGGAGTGTGCTGCGTTCGGCGGCTGCAAGCTGTGCAGAAAGTAGAGCGTAGTCCAGGCGATAATGATGCCGGCAGAGGGTGCGAACCCGGCCATTGCCAGAGGCAGGCCGGTGAACGACACAGGCGACCAGTTCCCGACGACGGTTTCCCAGTCGGCCTGCCCAAGCAGCATCCAAGCCGCGATCAGCGCGGCGCCGGCTCCGGCGATGACCGGCAGCCGGGTTGGCAACGCGAGCCGCGCCGTCTGGCAAGGGGGCTGGGCGAAGGCGGCAGCAAGCAGAATGCCGAGCAATGGCGATGCCGTGAGCGCGATCGGCAGCACAAAGGGCAACACGACGCCGAAGTGTATCACCGCTGGACGGCCTGGCCGACCCCGGGTAGAATGCAGGCCGTTTGCGCGCCGGCAAGAGGCGCGCAAGTCAACTCAATTTTCATTCAACCGAATCGGAGAGGGATTCCAGTGGCTAATACTGCATCGGCAAAGCAGCGCATTCGGAATAGCGCGCGCAAGGCGCAGTTTAACCGTTTGCATCGCTCGCGCTCGCGCACTGCGATCAAGAAGACGCGCCTGGCAATCGGGTCGAAAGACCTTGAGCAGGCAAAAGTCGAACTGGTCAAGGCGATCAGCTATCTCGATCGCGCCGCCGGCAAGGGCGTGATTCACAAGAACAACGCCGCCCGGCGCAAGTCGCGTTTGATGAAGCTTTACAACAAGGCTGTCGCGGCGGCTGCGGCAAAGAAGTCGTGAGCGTTGGGCGCCACTGCGTTGATCGCGTAGTTGCGCAGAGGCAAAAAGCCAGGCCCTGATGTTCTGCACGAGAACATCAGGGCCTCACGTTGTACTTCGTCTCCGGAGAGCGAGCCGCGCCGACGCGTCTGCCACAAACGCGCGTTAGCTTTTTCACCTCACGGCTCTACGGATCACTCACGACTTCTCCCGAAACATCAAGAGCCGCAACCCGTTCAACACCACGATCACCGTGCTGCCCTCGTGCCCGACGACGCCGATAGGGAGAGGCAGATCGAACCCCAGCGCAGCGATCACCAGCAGGGCGATCACGGCGATGGCGAACGCCAGATTCTGGATAATGACGCGGCGCGCCTGTCGGCTGAGCGAGATCGCGTAGGGGATGTTGCGCAGGTCGTCCGACATCAGCACCACGTCGGCGGTTTCGAGCGCCACGTCGGTGCCGGCGGCGCCCATCGCAACGCCTAGGCTCGCGCTGGCCAGCGCCGGCGCATCGTTGACCCCGTCGCCAACCATCGCCACTTCGTTCGACTTGCCGGCCCCGTCGCGCAGGCGTTTGATCTGCGCCACTTTGTCCGTCGGCAGCAGGTCGGCATAGAACTCGTCCACGCCGGTCTGCCGGGCGACGGCGCGCGCGACGCGTTCGTTGTCGCCCGTCAGCATCACCGTGCGCTTGATGCCCAATTCGCGCAGTCGCTTGATAACGCCGAGGGCGCTGGGGCGGACGACGTCGGCGATGGCGATAACGCCCAGGATGTTGGCGCGCCCGTCGTTGATCTTGGCGACTAACACCGAGGTCTTGCCCTCGTCCTGCAGGTGAACAACCTGGCGCATGGCATGCGTCAAGCCGGTGACCTGGTAGTCTTCGAAATAGCGCGGGTTGCCGATGGCGATGGTCAGCCCGCCCATGAAAGCAATCCGCGCCCGCACCCCCTTGCCGGTGGTGTTCACGAAGTCCGTCGCTTCCGGAATGTTCAGGCCGCGATGCTTGGCGGTGTCCACGATGGCGAGCGCCAGCGGATGCTCGGACTTGGATTCGACGGCAGCAGCCAGCGCAAGCAGGATGTTCTCCTGTTCCGTGCGGATGTGTTCGGGGATGTCCGGCGGACACGGGTCACCTGCGCCGTCATGAGTTCGATCGTCGCAATCCGGCGCGTTGAGTGGGATGATCGTCACATCGGTGACGGTCGGCTTGCCTACCGTGAGCGTGCCGGTCTTGTCGAAGGCGACGATGTCGAGCTGGCCGGCGCGCTCCAGATGTGCGCCGCCTTTGAAGAGGATGCCGCGGCGCGCGCCGTTGGCGATGGCCGAAAGAATGGACGCTGGCGTGCTGATGATCAACGCGCAGGGTGACGCGACCACCATCACGGTGATGGCGCGATAGAGCGACGCCTCGAACGGCGCGTTGAAAAGCGCCGGCGGGACGATCATCAGCAACAGCGTAAAGAGGATCACGCCGACGGCATACACTTGCTCGAACTTGTCAAGAAAGCGCTCGGTGGGGGCTTTTTGGCTTTGCGCCTCTTCGACCATCTGAATCAGCCGGGCAATGGTCGAGTCGCGGGCTAGCTTGGTGACCTTCACTTCCAGGCTGCCGGACTGGTTGACCGTGCCAGCGAAGACCAGGTCGCCGACGTGCTTGCCGACCGGCATAGACTCGCCGGTGAGTGATGACTGATCGAGTGTGCTTTCGCCCTCTACGACCATACCGTCCAGCGGCACGCGCTCGCCGGGCCGCACCAGGATATGGTCGCCGATGGCGAGTTGTTCGATCGGCATCAGCACGGTCTCGCCATCGCGCTTGACCAGCGCTTGCTCGGGCCGCAGTTTCATCAGCGCTTGGATGGCGCTGCGGGTGCGGCCCAGGGCGTACGCTTGTAAGACGTTCGAGAGCGAGAACAGGAACAGCAACATCGCCCCCTCGAACGGCGAGCCGATGACCACTGCGCCCAGCGCAGCCAGGACCATGAGCAGGTCCACGTCTATCTGGAAGCGGCGCAGCGACTCGATGCCGGCCTGCACGCCGAAGATGCCGCCGCTGACGTAGGCGACCAGGTAGAAGAGCGCCGGCACGGTCGGATTCACGTCCATGTTCGACGTGATCAGTCCGGCCATCATGGCGACGAAGGTGATCGCCACGCAGGTGGCCTCCAGTCGCAGCGGCGTGAACCAGGCGCGCACGCGCGCAAACGACGACGAGGCTGGAGTGGGTCGGTCGCCCGCTGTAGTCAGTCGGGGTTGTGCCGAAGCTTCCATGCTGTTAGTTGGGTTCGATGTAAATGAGCTCGGCCAGGTTTTGTCCAATGGCCACAGCGCCATCGGGCGTTTCGACGGTTACCGGACCACCGTATGGGGCAATGCCTCTCAAAGTCACCCGTACGCCCGGCTTCAGCCCCTGCTCGCCCAAATATTTGAGCCATTCACCGTTGTCGGTGTCTACGCAGCGGATGATGCCGCTTGTACCCGGTGCAAGCGAAAGGATCGGCGCGTCGTTCACCTCGGGCAACGTACCGTCCTTTCTGGGAATCAGGTGGCCGTGCGGACAGCGCGTGGGATGCCCGAGCATCTCATCCATCCGATCTTCCAGCGGCTCGGTGATGGCTGTTTCGAGCGCGTGCGCATGGTCATCCACCTCGTGCCACGCGAACCCCATCACTCGATGCAGGAACATCTCGAGCAGGCGATGGCGCCGGATGGTGCGCAATGCCAGCCGCCGGCCCTCGGGCGTCAGGGTCGCGCCTTTATACGGCGTGAGCTGCACCAGCCTGCGTTCGGCCAGTCGCTTGAGCATCACACTTGCTCCCGATGGCGTGACGCCCAGCTTCTCCGCGATCTCGGTAGTGTTCGCGGCATCGGACTGTTGGGTCAGGCGATAGATGACATCCAGATAGTGCAACGTCGCATCGTTTACGCCAACCGGGTCGGAGTAGGTCGTTTTCGACATCTTCGAGTATTAGAAAACTTGTAATTTAACAGCTGTTAAATTCTATGCGTACATGGTTTAATTGTCAATTGATTTCACAGAATGCGTCATGGCGCACGTTGGCCGTTGAGGAGAACTCATCGCCACAAGGTGAGGAAGCAAATACATCTGGTCAATCTCAACACGGCAGCCCGAGCAACCTCAGTCATGCAACCCAAAACGGAATGGATCGCGCGGGTCGAGTAGCAACGTGGCGTCGGCAGTGACGAACGCTTCGCCGGTGATCGTCGGTGTGATCGAGCCGTCAGCGTTCACCTCGAAGCTGGCTTCGAACATACTGCCGATAATGCTTTCCTGTCGCCACACTTGGCCGGGCGCAAGCCGGCTGTCGGCATACAGGCAGGCCAGCTTGGCGCTGGTGCCGGTGCCGCACGGTGAGCGGTCATAGGCGTTGCCAGGGCACAACACGAAGTTCCGGCTGTCGGCGCGCATGCTTGGCCCGAACAACTCGATGTGATCAATCTCTGCGCTGCCTGCGCCGGTGATGCCATTGTGCCGTAGGGCATCCTTGGTGCGCACGGCGAATTGCGTCAGCGCCGGGATGTTGGCTGCATTCAGCGCCTGGCCGTGTTCTTGAACGAGGAAGAACCAGTTGCCACCCCAGGCCACATCACCGGTTACTATACCGATGCCGTCTACGTCTACCCGCACGTTCTTATCATAGCGGTAGCTGGGCACGTTGCGTACGGAGACGCGGTTCGGATAGGTCTGTGCTGCAGCGTCCGAAGGATGCAGAGTCGTTTCGACGATCCCTACCGGCGTTTCCACGCGGTGCATGCCGGGCGTGATGCGTCCGAGGTAGGCCAGCGAGGCCATCAAGCCGATCGTGCCATGACCGCACATGCCCAGATAGCCGGCGTTGTTGAAGAAAATCACGCCAGTGCTGCACGCCAAGTCGTCGGGCCGGCAGAGTAGCGCGCCGACGATCATGTCGCTGCCGCGCGGCTCGTGGATTACTGCGCGGCGTAGCCAATCGTGTCGCTCGCGCAGGAGGCGCAGTTGCTCGGCTACGTTTCCACTGCCCAGATCAGGCCCGCCGCTCACCACCAGCCGTGTCGGCTCACCACCGGTGTGCGAGTCAATGACGTGGAGATTCTGCATGGCATCGGTGAGTTATTGAGTGGCCAAGTTGCGAAGTGCGCATACCGGCTACTCAGCAACCCGATGACGGATCCACTGTACAACCTGAATCACCAGTTCTGCACGCTCCCGTCACTACGATACAGCTTGGGCGCTTCCCAGAACTTGAACGGCCGGTCGGCGAAGTCTTTCTCGTTGAACTCGACGCCCAGGCCAGGTCCCTCTGGCACACGGAAGTGTGTCCCTTCGAGCTTGAGCTGTACGGGAAAGATGTCCTCGTCGTAGAAGTTCAGATTCTCGGTTGGCGAATAGCGTACTTCGAGCGCGAAGAAGTTGGGAACGGCTGCGGCCAGGTGCACCGTGGCGGCGGTACAGATCGGGCCGAGCGGGTTATGGGGCATCAGGTCAATGTAGTGCGCCTCGCACCAGCCGGCCACTTTCATCGCCTCGGTAAAGCCGCCGATGTTGCAGATGTCCAGCCGCATGTAGTTCGTCAGCCCACGCTCGATGTAGGGCAGCGCCTGCCACTTGCTACTGAACTCTTCGCCAATGGCCATCGGCACGTCGGTCAAGTGACGCAACTGCTCGTAGGCCTCGGGGCATTCGTCGCGGATCGGCTCCTCCAGGAAATCCAGCGTGCCCCGGGGCATGCGTTGGCAGAACGACGCCGCTTCGGCTACGCTTAGCCGATGATGATAGTCTACGCCCAACATCGGCCCGCTGCCGACGGCTGCGCGCACCTGGGCGAACCATTCGGCGGTGATGCCGATGGATGCCCACGGCTCCCAGACGTTTCCATCACGCGGACCGGCGTAGGCCGGCGACATGCGGATGATATGCCAGCCTTGGTCGAGCAGCAGCCGACAACGCTCAATGAGTTGCTCGGCGCTGTCTGCGCCGGTGGTAGCAAAGCAGTTCACGTAGTCACGCTGCTTACCGCCGAGCAGTTGATACACCGGCACACCTAACACCCTACCTTTGATGTCGTGGAGCGCAATGTCAATGGCGCTCTGGGCTGCAGTCAGCACGCGCCCACCCTCGAAGTACTGCGAGCGGTAGAGCAGTTGCCAGATGAATCCGCTGCGCATCGGATCTTGACCGATCAACAGCTCACGGTAGTGACGGAGGGCGCCTTCCACGGCCAGCTCGCGTCCGCTCAGCCCGGACTCGCCCCAGCCATGGACGCCTTCGTCCGTTTCGATCTTGACGATCAGTTGATTGCGACTGCCCACCCAGGTGGGATAGACCTTGATATCGGTGATCTTCATAGCGAAGCCGATTAAAAGTGGACAGGAGGGAGATGTCAATTGCTGTCGGATCGGTTACGGCCGTCTCCGCGCCGTCTCACGCTACCCAGTGTATGTGCCACCATAAAAGGGTTTAGGGCAGGGCGCGCCCTCAATTCATTAAACGGCAATGAAAGGTGAGGGGCTGCCTTCTTGCAACGTGATCTTCGTAGCAACTCGTCAACTAACTCTGTGCACACGCTGGCCCTCTTTGTATGCCACGCTTGCCTGACGATGGGGGAACGATCCGGCCCTGTTGCATTATGCACCGCGTGGAACATAGTATTTTTGCGACTATCATCATGTGTAGTCGGATTGATCTCGAAAAACAATAATTTGTCGCAAATAAGATACTGTTATGGGCATTATCGAGGATGAAACTGACCCTTTGTCCCAAGCAATCGCTCGTAGGAGGTGCCGCTCTCGTGATGCTTTTGAGAAGTGCTCTGTCAGCGCATCGGACACAGCGTAGTGAAATTTCTGACTTGCGCAATTTCATTGTAGAACATTTCAGCAGAGATGAACTGGAGCTTTTCTGCGCCGACTATTTTCGTGACTTTTACCTGGATTATGAAGGATCGAATTTATCCAGGAGTCAGTGGGCGCATCGGCTCGTCGAATATTGTGTGCGCCGGAATCGGTTGACCAACTTGCGCGCTGCGTTGCAGAAAGAGCGCACCGAACCTTTTGCCAAGCGTTTCGCGCTGACGCCGGTCGCCGGTCAATCCCGGCGCGTCCATGACCCGCGACAGGTCTTCATCAGCTATGCCCACGAGGATGCGCCCGTTGCGCGCCGCTTGGCGGCTGATTTGCGGCGGCATGACTACCCGGTGTGGATCGCGCCGGAGAGCATTCAGCCTGGCGAGTCGTGGGTGAGCGCAATTGACCGTGGACTGCACGAGAGTGGCATCTTTCTCGCCTTGCTCTCGCCGGCGGCGGTCAAGTCCCAGTGGGTCAGGAGCGAGACCCGGTTGGCCATCCAGCTCGAGCATCAGGGTAGGCTGCGCCTGGTGCCGATGATGCTGAAGTCTTGCGATCCATCGCTCCTGTCGGCTTTCCTGACATCCTATCAAATCATCCCGGCGTCCAACCGTTACGAGCAGGCGTTGGCCGAATTGTTGGTCGAGCTGGGGTCATCGCCCGCGCGTGTGGCGGCCGACAGCGTCACGCGTTGGCTGCGCAGCCCAAGCGGCAAGCGACGCTGGCCGAGCCAGCTGTCGGTCGTTGCGCCGGTCAAGCTGGAGCTGCTGCGTGTTCCTGCCGGATCGTTCTGGATGGGCAGCCACGTCAAGCGTGACCGCGCAGCCCAGGTGAACGAGATGCCGCGCCATCGCGTGCGGTTGTCGGATTACTATATCGCACGCTATCCGGTGACCAATCAGCAGTATGCCTTCTTTGCGCAGGCCACGCAGCGCGACTTCAAGATGCCGGCCGGCAAAGAGGACCACCCGGTCGTTAACGTTTCCTGGAACGACGCCGTGGCGTTTTGCGTGTGGTTGAGCCAGACGACCGGATTGAACTTTGGACTGCCGACCGAGGCGGAATGGGAGAAGGCGGCGCGCGGCACAGATGGTCGAGTCTATCCCTGGGGTGATGAGTTCGACGCCAGGCGGCTGAATAGCCGTGAGAGCAACATTCAGGACACGACGCCAGTAGGCTGGTATTCGCCGGCTGGCGACAGCCCATACGAGGTCGCTGACATGTGCGGCAACGCCTGGGAATGGTGCGCTGACTGGTATAACGAGGAAGAGTACCTGCGACGTGCCGGGACGCGGGTGAGCGATCCTCGTGGGCCCGCGCAGGGCATGATGCGCGTGCTGCGCGGTGGCGCATTCGACTTCAACAAGGATGGCGTGCGCTGCGGCTACCGCGCAGCCAACTTCCCTCATGAGCGTAGCTACGATTATGGCTTTCGCCTTGTCTTGCGCCCGTAGCGCGGCGCTGCTTCAAAGCTCGTCCGCGTAGTCGCCAACGGCGCGGATCAGGCGCATGACCTCGTCCAGATCATCCGTCAGGTGCAGCAGCGCAAGGTCATCGGGGCCAATCAGCCGGCGCGCAGCCAGCGCACCAGTGATCCAGTCCAGCAGCGGCTGCCAGAATTCGCGACCGACGAGGATGATCGGCACGGCACCGTTGGACTTACCGGTCTGCACCAGGGTGAGGATGGTGAATAGCTCGTCCAGCGTGCCGTAGCCGCCCGGGAAGAATACGTAGGCCAGGGCCGAGTAGTCCAGCATGAACTTGCGGCTGAAGAAGTACTGAAAGCCCATGCCCTCTTTGACGTAGGGATTGAGCTTCTGCTCCATAGGCAACTGGATGTTCAACCCGACGGAGTGGCCGCCGGCCTCGGTCGCACCGCGATTGCCGGCTTCCATGACGCCTGGCCCACCGCCGGTCACGACAGTGAAGTGGGCGCGGGCGAGCCGCCGGCCCAACTCGCGCGCCAGCGCGTAATATGGATCGCTCTCCGGCAGGCGCGCCGAGCCAAAGATGGTCACCGTGCGTTCCAGGTTGGAGAGGAACTCGAACCCTTGCACGAACTCGGCAGTGATGCGCAGCACTTCCCAGGAGAGGCTGGTGTGGTGGTCGGCGAAGGTAAGCTGCATGCGCTGAATCGGCGATTTGCGCTCTTGGCGAGGAAGAGATTTGACGCTGTTCATGGTTCGAAGCAAGTCTTGACGTTGTTTCGCCTTCAAAGTGTCGCGCTGTTCCGCTGGCGCAACTCGTTTTGACGGCGGACGAAGGTGAGCACGGTGAACGCCTCGCTGATGTCGTCCATGCTGATCAGGCCCAGGTAGCGCGAGCCGTCGAACACGGCGGCCAAATGCGCGCCGCTTTCCATCAGGATTTCGCGCACCTCGTCCAGCGATTTGTGCGCTTCGACGCGCAGGAATTCACGCTGCATGATCTCGGTCACGTAGCGGTCGGCGCTATCGGTGGCCAGCGTGCGCAGCACATCGTTGCGGGTGATCACGCCGATGATGTAGTTACCTTGCATTACGGCGAAGTCGGGCTGGTAGCTGGTGAGGATGTATTCCACCACGGTGCTTACGCGATCGCCGACTTGCAAGTTAAGGGCGTGTTTGTTATAGGCATCACCGACGCGCAGCGTGTTCAGCACCGTGCGTGCCTCCGTTAAGCCGCGCTCCTGGCCGGCGCCGAAGAAAATGAACAGCGCGATCAATGTGAGCAAGAGCTGGCCGTTGGCGATGCCGAGGATGCCGAGGATCACGGCGGAGATTTGGCCGATGATCGAAGCGATGCGCGTGGCGCGCGCGTTGCCTAGGCCCATGGCCAGCACCGCGCGTAGGATGCGCCCGCCATCCAGCGGAAAGGCCGGGATCAAGTTGAACACCACGAGACTGATGTTGGCGAACAACAACCAGATCAGCATGGTGGTGAGCGATGGCTCGCGCAGCGTTGCCAACAGCGCGTTGACATTCATTAAGTCCACGCCGATGCCGCCGGTGACGAGAAGTAGGAGGGCAGCGATGAGCACGTTCACTGCCGGCCCGGCCACGGCGATCAACAGCTCGTGCCATGGCTTCTCCGGGCTCTTGGCGATAAGCGCTACGCCACCCAGCGGCAGCAGCACGATCTCACGTACCGGGATGTTGAAGAGTTGGGCGACGATGCTGTGGCCGAGTTCGTGCAATGTGACACAGGTGAAGAGCAAAATCATGAGCGCCACTCCGAACAACGCGCCCTCGACGGGGTTGCCGGGCACGCTGCCGGCCCATTGCAGTGCACCGAAGATCAAGATGAGGAAGAACGTGGCGTGAACCTTGATGTCAATGCCACGCACGCGCGCAATTCTGAATGACCAGCCCATAGGATTTGTCGGATGCTATCATCTGTTCCTTGACCCAGGCTGAGAACACCGGCCGCTATGCTCGGCGTAGGAGAACGGACGAGCCGATTCTTGCGTCCGGCAAACGACGCATGGATGGAGCATGTCGCGAGAAATTCAAGGCGCCGACTTTCTGGCTGCGTAAGGCATGAACACATCGAGCAGTCGTCCGGGGATGCGGCCGCTGAGCACCACGCTGCGTTCCTCAGGGAGCTCGCTGTCCACTGTGCCCTCGCGCCGGAAGAGCGCCATCAAGTCGCCTGCCTTGTAGGGCAGCCGCACCCGAATCGGCACCAGCCGCTCGAACAGCACGGCTTCCACTTCGGCCAGCAGTTCGTCCAGGCCTTCCCTGCGCAGCGCAGAGATGAAGATGCCTTCGCCGAGCACATTGATCGCCAGGCGCCTGCGCTGCTCCGGCGAGAGCTGTTCGGCCTTGTTCAGCGCTGTCACGATCGGCTTGGTGCCGGCGCCCAGTTCCCTCAGCGTGTCTATAACCGTCTGGGCCTGCTCGAGGGCATTGGGGTGGGTGATGTCCACCACGTGCAGCAGCGCATCGGCTTCGGTGATCTCCTCCAGCGTGGCGCGGAAGGCGGCCACCAGTTGCGTCGGCAGCTTCTGAATGAAGCCGACGGTGTCGGTGAATAGCGCCAAGTGGCCATGCGGCAATCGCACCCGGCGCGTGGTTGGGTCGAGCGTGGCGAAAAGTTTGTCCTCGGCCAGCACGTCGGCCTTAGCGATGGCGTTGAGCAGCGTGGACTTGCCGGCGTTGGTGTAGCCGACGATGGCGACGACGGGGATCTCGGCGCGTTTGCGCTGCGCCCGGTGTTGTGCGCGCTGTTTGCGCACTTCTTCCAGTTCGCGCTTGAGCCTGGCGATGCGTTCGTCAATCCGGCGACGATCGATTTCGAGCTGAGTCTCGCCGGGGCCGCGCAGACCCACGCCGCCGGTGCCGCTGCGGCCGGCGCCGCCGCCGGCTTGCCGCGCCAGGTGCGTCCATTGTCGGGTCAGCCGCGGTTTGCGGTATTCGTACTGCGCCAGCTCGACCTGGAGCGCGCCTTCGCGTGTGCTGGCATGTTGCGCGAAGATGTCAAGAATCAGTCCGGTGCGGTCCAGCACGATCACATCCTCGCCCAGCGCTTCCTCCAACTCGCGCAGGTGGCGCGGCGATAGTTCGTCGTCGAATACCACCACGTCGAAGTCGCGCGCGTTGCGCCAGGCGATCAGCTCTTCCAGCTTGCCCGGGCCGATGAACGTGTTCGGGTTCGGCGCGTCCAGCGTCTGCGTGGTCTGGCCGACGATTGCTAGGCCAGCGGTCTTGCACAGCAGCGCCAGCTCTTCCATCGAGGATTCGAGCGGCAAGTGCATGCCTTCCCTGGCGCGATAGGCGGGGTTTTTGAACTCCACGCCGACGAGAAAGGCTTTTTGAACTTCGGGTGTGGTCTCGTATTTGATTCGCGATCTAGGCATACTTCTCTTCGACGGCGGGCCAGCCTTTGTGTTCTGATCATCGCTTTGTGCCGGCGAGGAGCAGCCTGTTCTCCTCGACCGTCACGTTATCGAACCAAAAGTCACGGGTAGCGGTGTCCAACTGGGCTTGTATCCAGCGCGTCACTTGTTCCAAGGCCGGCTGGGGCAGGGGGAACCAGCCGAACGTAGTGTTGGGTACTTCCACCAGGTTCACCCATGCCGACGCCGGCGTGGTCACGATCCGGCCGCCTTCTGCACGAGCAGTATACGCCAGCACCACGCGTTTGTCTCCTAACTGGCGTATGCGCACGTTGGCGGTGATCTGGCCGTTGGCAAGGAAGCGTATGTGCGGATCGCCAGCCGGTGCGTTGGGCTGTCCTTTGGCCACCATGTCAGCGATGGTAGTGGCCTGCACGTTGTCCAGTTGCAGCGCCAACGACGCGCCGGACGGCAAATGGCCGATGATCTGCATCGCGCGCGCGAAGGAGATGCTGGCGCTCTGCGGGGTGAACTGCTGATTCTCGATGCGGATGATCACCTGGCTGAGCGAGTCTGGGTTGGGCTGGACGGGGTTGAGGGTGACGCGGACGACCTGGCCGGCCAGTAACCCACCACCGAAACCGCAGGCGAGCAACAACATCATCAATGCGCCGAGCGCAAAGCCGATCTTCAGCGCTCGGTTGGGTGATATAGCGAGCGGAGGCTGAATCTCGTCCGGTGCAAGGAGAAATTGCTGCGGGTCTGCCATCGCTGCAGCATGGATGGCGCCCCAGTCGGCATTCGGTCGCTCCGCCTGGCACCGCGTGATCAGGTCGAGAATCGCGCTGCGACGCGCCGCAGCTTGGATTAGGTGGACGATCTTGGCCGACTTGGTCTGGTCGGCCAGCTCCTCGTAATCTACGCCCAGGTCGTGGGCCAGTATTTGCAGCTCGGCGTCACTGAAGTGGGCCGCAAGTGATCGGCGCAGCGCAGTCAGCGGCGTATCGGTGATCGTCCTCGCTTGGTCCGAACTCATCAAGGTGTAAGCGCCTCAATGATAATCTCGAGCCCGCGTTCGAGCGTCTGCGGCGCGATGAGGCAGGAGATCATGATGTGTGTGCCATCCTCACAGCCGTAGAAGAAGCCGGGGTGGACCAGCACACCACGTGCGAGTAAATGCAAGACCAATGCCTCTTCGTCGTCCCAACCCTGCACGCGCGCAAAGAGGTAGTAACCACCATCGGGTGGCCGGACGCGCAGGGTCGGGCAGCCGGCCAGCATCGCCAGCGCCATGTCCAGCGATGCACGAATGCGCTGGTGCATGACGGCGGTGAACTCCAGGCTGTTCGCAAAGAGCGCCGGCAGCATTGCCTGGGTGAGCGAGTTTGCGCCCAGGTAGAGATCGTTGAGGATCTCCAGGCGTGCACCAAACGTTGCGGCCGCTGGCGCGTTCATGGCGATCCATCCTAGCTTCAGATCGGGCAGGGCGAACATCTTGGAGATACCGTTGAGCATGAAGACCGGCAGCGAAGGATGCAGTGCCGCAAACGGCGGCGTATGCGGCACGCGGTAGGTGAAATCGGCGAACACCTCATCGCAGATCACCGGCAGGCCGAGCTGGTCGAGCGCGACGATCGGGCGTTGCACGATCATGCCGGTGGGGTTGTGCGGCGAGACGATCAGCACGGCGCGGGTGTGTGAGTCGGCTCGCGCGAGCAGCGACGCTTCGTCTATCTGCCAGCCGCGCGATTCGTCCAGGCGATAGGTGCGCAGGGCGACGTGATGTGCAGCGGCCAGGTGCTCGAAGAGCGGATAGGTCACGTCGGGTGCCAGCAGGTTATCGCCCGGATCGGCCAGCAGCGTGAACAGTAGGCTGTAGGCTTCGCTGGTGCTGGCGGTGATCACAACGTGGTCTGGCTGCAGATGGAGCGGGGGAATGCGGCCAAGGTAGTGGCGGGTGATCGCCTCGCGCGCGGCGGGTAGACCACGCGGTTCGGGATCATAACGGCGAGTCGCCCAGTAAGGTTCGGCAGCAGTGCGCAGGACCTGCGGTGGGAAGATTAGGCCGTGGTGCGTCGGGTTGCTGCTGGTCAGGTCGAGGTAGCCAGGCGATGCCCGGCGCGCGCATTCGATAGCATTGGCGCTGAGGTCGGCGCCAGCAAGAAAGCCGGCTGCGGCAGGGGCTGAAGATGGCATAGGGGCGCTAATGGGATTGCGTGGCTCAAGACACTGCATCGAGGCAACATTCTACGCCGCCGATATCCGCACGTTTCAGTGTCCTCGTGCGGACTTTAGCTATTTCAGCATAAAGGTAACTAATTATTTTGACAAAACTTTGATATCTTTCAGTGTCCTCGTGCGGACTTTAGCTATTTCAGGTCGGAGGAAACCGGGTAGGGGGCGAAAAAAGCGCCGGTTTCAGTGTCCTCGTGCGGACTTTAGCTATTTCAGGGTTTGGTGCCGAGCTGCGCGGCACCAACTTGATTAGTTTCAGTGTCCTCGTGCGGACTTTAGCTATTTCAGGGACTCGTCGTTAGATACATCCTTCGTCCAGTTCCTGTTTCAGTGTCCTCGTGCGGACTTTAGCTATTTCAGGGTCAGGTGCAGATCTGAGTGAAGCAGACCTGAGCATGTTTCAGTGTCCTCGTGCGGACTTTAGCTATTTCAGGCTCAGGTCGGCGCGATACAGGTTCGCGCCGTGCAGAGTTTCAGTGTCCTCGTGCGGACTTTAGCTATTTCAGGGCGATACCGGAGCTTGGCCACCAACATCACCGTCCCGTTTCAGTGTCCTCGTGCGGACTTTAGCTATTTCAGGAGTATCTGACGGCCTTGTACAGCCACTCGTCGTCAGTTTCAGTGTCCTCGTGCGGACTTTAGCTATTTCAGGACTTGAGCGGCGCAGACTTGACCAGCGCCGACATGGTGTTTCAGTGTCCTCGTGCGGACTTTAGCTATTTCAGGACTTGAGAAGGCGTTTGGTGCTCTGCCGCGCGACGCGTTTCAGTGTCCTCGTGCGGACTTTAGCTATTTCAGGCGTCTGCGGTGCAAGGAAGGTAAACATCATCCCGCTGTTTCAGTGTCCTCGTGCGGACTTTAGCTATTTCAGGCAAACTTTTTACGACGTTCATCATCGTACTCTCCTGTTTCAGTGTCCTCGTGCGGACTTTAGCTATTT
>CALGMA010000050.1 GCA_937959265.1 uncultured Anaerolineae bacterium
TCTTGTTGTGTTGCACCAGCACGCTCAGCCCGCCCACGTCCGACGCGATCACCGGCGTGCCGCAGGCCATCGCCTCGAGCGCGACCATGCCGAACGACTCGTAATGAGACGGCATCACCAGCATCTCGGCGGCGGCGTAGTAATACTGCAAAACATCCTGGTCGCGTGCGCCGAGGAAGATCACCAGCTCGCCCAGGCCGAGTTCGTCGCGCAGCTCGTGCAGGCGAGCCATCTCCTCGTTCTCGCGCTGGCCGGCTGCGCTGGGATCGCCGCCGATGACGGCCACGCACAGGTTGTCCCAGTCCCAGTCGTCGCGCTTGGCCTTCAGCAGCGCCATGGCTTTGAACAGCGTGTCTATGCCCTTCAGCCGCTCGATGCGCCCGGCGAACAGGATCATGCGATGCGATGGTGGGATACCGACAACCGATTTGGCGTAGCTTTGTTCGATCGGATGGAAACGTGAGAGGTCTACGCCAGGTGGGACGATGCGGATGCGCGAGGAGCCGGCGCCGTAGAAGCGCACGAGTTGTTGCTTCTCTACGCTGGTGTTGGCCGTGATGCGGTCGGCCACGCTGCACAAGTGACATTCGCTGCGCAACCGAATTTCGCTCTCCCGCTCCTGGTCGCGCTGTGCGATCTGGTTCTTCAGCTCGGCCAGCGTGTGGAAGGTGATGGCAAACCTCACGTCCCAACATGCGCGCAGCGCCTCGGCGACGAGGCCGGAAAGCCAATAGTGCGCGTGAATCGTATCGTAGGCGTTGTGCAGGTGCGATTCTTCATGCGTGAAGCGGCAGATCCATTCCGTAAAGGCGGGGACGAACTGATGCAGGCCGTTCTTGGGCACAGGCGCCTCGGGGCCGGCCGGCACGTTGATCACGCGCACGTTCGGGCCGAGGCGCGGGTCAATGCGCAGCGACTGTGCGCTCTGGCTGCGGGTAAACACGTCGGCGGCGATGCCGCGCCGGCCGAGTTCGCGCGCGACCTCGCGCACGAACACGTTCATGCCGCCAGTGTCTTTGCCACCCAGCGTTGCCAGCGGCGAAGTGTGAAAGCTGATCAGCGCGATGCGCATCGTCTGCGTCAATCAAAATTCGACCGGCCTGCCGTGAAAGGCGCACGCGAAGAGCGCGCGCAGCTCGTCTGCCGATGGCTGACGCGGTGAGGCGAAGATCACCGTGTCGTTCATCGCGTTGTCCACCAGCGCATCGAGCCGGCGCTCGAAATCTGCCGGTGCGATGCCGGCCTCGGCGATGGTCAGCGGCTGGCCGATCTCGCCGGCCAGTGCCCGGATGCGCTCGATCAGCGCCTGTGCTGCTTCTCGCTCATCGCCGCTGCGCAGTCCGCAAAAGCGGGCTAGCTCGACGAAACGCGTTTTCACCTCGGTCGGGCGCGCCGCGCTGGCGTAGAACGCAATGACGTAGGGCAGACACAGCCCGACGGCGCGACCGTGCGGCAGGTGGAAGATCGCGCCGAGCGCGTGCCCCATCGAGTGCGCCAACCCGACCATGCTGTTGATGTAGCCTAGCCCGCCAATGGCCGCGCAGTTGGCCATCTTCTCCTGCGCCGCCGTGTCGCCGGGGTTGTGATAGGCGCGCGCCAGGTAGTCCAGCGCCAATCGGGTAGCGACGAGGCATAGCCCGTCGGTGTAATCGTTTGCCCAGGTGGAGAGGTAGCCCTCGATCGCCTGCGTCAGCGCATCCATGCCGCTGTCGGCGGTGACGCGGGGTGGGGCGGTGCGCGTCATGCGCGGATCCACGATGGCCAGGTCGGGCATGGCCAGTGGATGGCCGCTACCCAGCTTGCGCGGTGGGTCCCCAGGGAGGGTGATGACGAAAGCCCATGTTGCCTCGCTGCCTGTGCCGGCGGTGGTAGGGATAGCGACCAGGCGCGCCTTGCGGCGCAGTGCGATTGGCTCCAGCGGACTGAGCGCCTCCAGGTCAATTTCGGGATTTTCGTAGCATACCCACATCGCCTTGGCGGCGTCCATAGCGCTGCCGCCGCCGATAGCGACGATCCAGTCTGGCGCGAACTGCTGCATGATCTGCGCGCCGTGTTGGATGGTCGCCAGCGATGGTTCCGGCTCGACGTCGTCGTGTATGGCCGTTTGCATGTTGGCCTGGGTGAGTAGTTCGAGTGCGGGGTCGAGCAGGCCGACCTTGCGGACGTTCGGGTCGGTGATGATGAGGGCACGCCGGCCGGACAGTTCGGCCAGGTGTTGTAAGGCGTCCTCGCCGTGGACGATGGTTGAGGAGCGAAAGAACCACATCGTGATGGAGGCAGATAGTATCATGTCGTCGCAGACTTGAGGGGAGGCAGCGCACGTCTCGAGCGACGCACATGTCAGTTGTAGTGGCACGCGGTGCAGATGCCATACCCCTCCCCACGATCACTTGAACCTGCGGCGCAGAGTGCAGGACAAGTGACCCAACCGATGGACGTGCTCGACGAACACTGCGCGGCATTGCGCGTGCTTCACGGCAGCGTCTGGTCTTGCGTCGTGCTCGCGGCTGCCGGTTGGCTGGTGGGCCGCCTGGCCCTCTTCACAAAACGCGATGTGAGCGCAATCGCCTCCGCCGGTGACTTGCCGCTCAGCCGGCGATAAGTGTATAGATATAGATCTCGTGTGGCGGCGGTGACTGGCGCTGCCAGGACCACGCCCAAAAGACCAAACAGCGTGCCGAACACTACCAGCATGACGATCAAAATCGCGGGGTGCACGCCGACGCTTTCACCAATCACGCGCGGCACCAGGTAGTTGTTCTCCACCAGTTGCACGACGGTGAACACCACGAGCACCACCAGCGCCGAGATCGGCCCGCCGACGAACCACGTGACGATCACCGCCGGAATCGCACCGAGCATCGCACCGATCATCGGCACCAGTTCGGCGACGCCGGCCCAGAGCGCCAGCGGCAGGATGTAGTCCACGTTGATGCCGGGGATGAGATCAGTTGCGGCCAGGCTGATGCCCACGGCCACGCCGACGATCAGCCCCAGCGTGAGCTGCCCGCGGATATAGGCGCTGAGCGAACGATCCACGATGCCCCAGGCGTTCCAGAAGTCCGGCCGGATGCGGTAGTTGAGCTGGCGGTTGATGAAGATGCGTGCCTTGCGCGCGTCTTGCAACACGTAGAACAGCCAGATCGGCACGATCAGGAAACCGACCAGGAACGACAACCAGCTAAAGATCTGACGCATCTGGCGCAGGAGGAAGGCACCGGCGGTCGTGGCGATGGTGCTCAGGTTCTCTTGAATGGCCGGCAGGCTGCTCTGCACCATCTGCTCGAGCGGGGATTGGAATTCCGGCGGCACGTTGGTGTGATACCAGTCCACCACAGCTGCGATCAGTCGTTCGAGCGCATCGGGCCGGGCGATGTTCGCTGTCAGTCGGATGGTCTGGTTTACCAGTGGCGGCACGAGGAAGATCAGCAGCGCTGCCAGGATCAGCAGTCCGATGGCATACACGAGCAGGATCGCCGCCCAGCGCGGCATCCACTTGTCCAGCCAGTTGACGACCGGCATCAGTAGGTAAGCCAACGCCAGGCCGATGATGAACGGCGTGAGCGCCGAGCCGGCCGCAATGATCAGGCCGATTACGATGACGATAGCTAGCCCGACCAGCGCAGCGCGCGCGAGGGTACGAGGCGAGGGGCGATCCGGGCTGGCTGGCGTGTCGGTCATGTAAGGACTCGTTGCGTGCCCCGCATCTTACCCTTCACACTCACTGCCCTGCTACGGGGATGAACACGCGCTTGTCCAGCACCGGTGAGCCAACCGAGAATTTCCGATCTACTCGTGTGACGTTACCTTGATTGTCTGCCACCTGCACGTAGAGATGCGCGCCCGTCGCCGCATGCAGCGGTGGATCGAGCGTGATGGCGTAAATCCCCTTGCCAATGGATTGCGCCAGATCGGCCAGTTGCGCACCGGCTGGGCGACCGTTGATCGGCACGCTGGCCGTGATCGAAAGCGTGCCTGCGGCAATGCCGGTGTAGGCGTCCGCGATGCCCACGCGAATCGCGGTCAGGGGGCCGCTGTTCGCGCCGGGGCGCGGCGCACTGACCGTGAGCACTGGGCGCACGTCGTCGAGGAACCAGCCGAACGCCGCGTTGTTCGTGCCTTCGCCAACGTTGATCGGGCAACCGAGATCTACCCAACGCGCGAACGCCATCCTCTCGTCAATGCTCAACGACGGCGCGCCGCTGTTCGGTGGCGGCATGATCGTGCCGGTGTAATCCAGGTCGGCATCGTTGGGCTTGGCGCCGGGTGGCAATGTGCTGGCGTCTCCGGGGGTGGATTCGGTGGGATGATCGCTGTTCATCCAGCCATCCAGTCTTTGCCCGAATAGCTTCCAGATCAGCAGGCTGCGCCGGCTCTGAAATGGCCGCACGTAGCGGCTGGCGTTGGGGAATCGCCAGACCGGGTCATTGCCCACTTTCACCAGCGGTGGATAGCCCCACCTTGCATCGCTATCGAAGCACAGCCGCGCGTAGTCGCCGGGCAACGACATGCCGCTGAACGGCGGGCCAGGATACATCTTCACATCGTCGAGCACGAGGTTGCCGGGCGGCGTCGGATTGCTCTGTGCGTGGCATTGTGTGCAACTGCGTTGCAGAATCGGCCGGATGTCGCGGTAGAACTCGACGTTCGCGACGCTGCTATTCACCGTGCGCATGGTTGGGTTGCCGCTTGCGTCGTGTGTGAGCAGCGGCGTGACATCGCTCACGTCCCATACTGAATAGCCGGGCTTGCCGGCCATGGTCTGCGCGAAGGCGAGCGGTTGCTGGCTGTGGGCATGGCACCCGCCACAGTCGGCGCGCATCTCGCCGGGGCGCACCTGATGCCACGTCTGTGCCATGTTCAGCACCATGCCGTTGCGGTCGAGCATCTGGAAGGTAAATGGCGTGTCTGCCGGAATCTTCGCCAGAAAGCTGGTGTCGGGGTTGCCTTCCGGGTCGAGCACGGGATTGCCGCCGTTCCACTTGCGCAGCGGAATCTCGCCCAGGATGCGCAGCTTTTCGTTGATGTGGTTGAAGAAGTGCTGGCCTTCGTTCGGGCCGTAGCTGCGATGCGTGTTCGGCTCCATTGCCAGGATGCGCACGGCCCAGATGTCGTTGTCGCTGTATTTGCCCGCATCCGCGCCCTGCCACAGCCAGTTGCTGTTCGCGTCGTTCTCGCTCGTGTTGAAAGGCTCTAGCCCGCCAAACGCATTCGTCGTCGAGAAGCCAGGGAACGACTCGCGCTTGTAGAAGCTGCTCGTCCCGACCAGGCCGAAGGGCGTGCCTGTGGGCAACTCGGCGTGAACCAAGCCGTCGTTCGGCAGCCAGGGAGTGAGCGCCGGTTGCGCCGCGCCGTGGATGGCGCTGTAGGGGACGACAGCGCGTGGCCACACTTCGTTGTAGTTCGGATCGTTCTTCAGCAGCACCAACTGGCTGGGGCTGTTGATCGGCCCGCCGTTCGGCATGAGGTAGATGCCCGCATCGGGTGCGGGAAGATTCGCCGGGCGATTGAGCGCGTTGACTGGCCCGCCCGACCAGACCACGAGCAGGTCGTTGTTCGGCGCAGCCGAGGGGTGGGTGAACTTGCCGACGTACTTGCCGTCGGTGCCGACCGGCGCAGCTTCGTCCTCGCCATGCGTGAACGGGGTGATCGAGATCATGCCACGCGGCATGAACGACATTCGGAACGGCCACGCGAAGCCCGCGCCGATCACCTGCATCACCGGTGGGTTGTCGTTCACCAATGCATCGTGGAAACGCGGTTGGCCGTTTGGCGGTGTGACTGGGAAACGATACAGCGCGCCGAAGCCGAAGTTGCTCAGGTTGTAATAGCCCTCGACCACGATGTCGCCGTTGCTGAGTTGCGTAGCAAAGTGCAGCGAGCTGGCCCACTTGAACGCGCTGATGAGTGGTTCCCAGTAGCGCCCGTCCGGCCAGATCGTCCACATCCCCCATAAGCGCGCGTCGCGCAGGCCCTGCGTCTCGAATGAAGAGAACATCACCCGCCCATCACGCAGTGGCGTGGGGTGCAGTGCGCTTCCGATCGTCATCGGCGCGATCGGCGTGACGTTCGAGCCATCTTCATCCATCACGAACAATTGCAGCGTGGGGTTGGTGAAGTTCTTGGGTGGGACAAAGCCGTTGCGGTTGCTGGTGAAGATGAGTTTGCCGCCGGGCAACTGTGCCGGGCCAAGATTCAGGATGCCGTAGCCCAGGCGGTTGAACGCGCTGGATGGGTTGACCGGATTGGATTCGTCCCACTTGCCAGCGCCTGTATTCGGTGTGAACTCGCCATACGTCAGGCGCTGCACCTGGCGTGTGCGCAGGTGGATACGATAGATGTCTGCGCCGGCGTAGGGCAGGTCGCCACGCTGATGGTTCAACTGCTCCTTGCGCACGTCGGGGAAGAAGCTGTAATAGACCGACTGCCCATCCAACGACACGAACGGGTCGGTGACTGCGCCTTTCCCCGCTGCAACCAGCACCTCTTCGCTGCCGTCGGGATGCAGCAGCACCAGATCGGAGCCGGGCTCTATGCGCGCGGGATGAAACACCTCCGGCCAGACCACGTGTTGATTGTCGCCCGTGCGTGGCTGGCGCACGTAGACAATGTCGTAACCGATGGCGGCGTGTTCATTCGCTCGCGTCGGCGTGTGCGCAAGTAAGGCGGTGGCAAGCATGCCGGCGAGGAGGGGAGAGACGGATATGCGCATGAGCTTCTGCACAACACTATAGCGCGGGATACGCGGCGCTGCCCGACGCTTCGACGCCTTGGCGAGGCACGACTGAGTGACGCAGTGAGGGCAGCATTGTGCTTAAATCCGCCAGAGGCTGGTCATGAATCTGGACTCCCTCTTCCCCTGAAAGAGGGAGTGGCTTCAAATTCCTGCCGATTCCTGCCGACGACATCCGACGGTGGATCGCTCGATCGCTGATTTCTTGGGCGAGGAATGCAAGCTGAACTGCCCTTTATAATTTCTTGCCCATGCTCAGCAATCAGGTTCGCCAGACGTTCATAGACTACTTCGTGCGCAATGGCCACCGCCATGTGCCGTCGTCGTCGCTCATCCCGTACGGCGACAAGACCATCCTCTTCACCAACGCCGGGATGAATCAGTTCAAGAACGTGTTCCTCGGCCTGGAGAAACGCGATTACACGCGCGCTGTGACCGCCCAAAAGGTGATGCGCGTTAGCGGCAAGCACAACGACCTGGAGAATGTCGGGCCGAGCCGGCGCCACCACACCTTCTTCGAGATGCTGGGCAACTTCTCGTTCGGCGATTACTTCAAAGCGGACGCCATGCGGTTTGCCCTGGAGCTGCTGGAACGCGAGTATGGCTTCGCCCGTGAGCGGCTGTGGTTCACCATCTACGAGGACGACGACGAGTCGTATGACCTCTGGCAGAAAGTCGGCATCAAAGCGTCGCGCATCCTGCGCTTCGGTGAGAAGGACAATTTTTGGAGCATGGGTCCGACCGGCCCGTGTGGGCCGAACAGCGAGATCCACTACTTCACCGGCAGGCTCGAAGACAACGACGCCCGTTGGGTCAACAACGACGATGACCCGAACGAGACCACGGTCGAGGTATGGAACCTGGTGTTCATGCAGTTCGACCGCGACGAGAGCGGCAAGCTCACGCCGCTGCCCAAACCCGGCGTGGATACCGGCATGGGCTTCGAGCGCCTGGTGCGCCTGTTGCAGGGCGGCGAGAGCAACTACGACAGCGATCTGTTCCTGCCGCTGATGGATCGTGTGCAAATGTTGGCGCGCCAAACCGACGCGCAACGCCGCGAACATCTCGTCGCCTACCGCGTCGTCGCCGACCACGCACGCGCAGCAGCGTTCCTGATCGGCGATGGCGTGTTGCCCGGCAACGAAGGCCGCAATTACGTGTTGCGTATGGTCATGCGCCGCGCCATGCGCTTCGGACGACAGCTCGGCCTGCACGAGCCGTTCCTGTATCAGGTTGCCGCATCGGTGATCGAGAAGATGGGTGGCTACTACACCGAGCTGGTCAATCGCCGCGATCACATCCTGCGCACCATCCAGACCGAGGAGGAACGCTTCGCCCGCACGCTCGACCAAGGGCTAGAGCGGCTTGAGCAAGAAGTCTCTAGCCTTCCATCTCGCACAATCCCGGGTGACGTCGCCTTTCGCCTCTACGACACCTATGGCCTGCCGTTCGAGATCACGCGCGACGTGGCCAGGGAGCATGGCTTGACCGTGGATGAGGCGGGCTTCCAGGCGGCGCGCGAACGTGCCAAGGAGGTCGCTCGCGCCGCTGGCCAGGAGAGGTTCGCCGGCGATTACGACGCGGCGCGCGCTTATCGCGAAGCGTTCGAGACGCTGCGCACCGACGGCAAGTTACCCGAAGGCGGCGTGACCTATGACCCATACGGCGAGCTGGCCCGCGATACCGAGGTGCTCGCCATCCTGCGCGACGGCGAGATGACCGATCGCGCCGTGAAGGGCGAGACGGTGGAGATCGTGCTGCGCGCTACGCCGTTCTATGTCGAGAGCGGCGGCCAGGTCAGCGACACTGGCCTGATCTGCGCGCGCACCGACCCGCAGACGGAAGAGGAACCGGCCTGGTGTGTTGCTGTCAAAGATGTGCGCCGGCCGTCGCCGGAGCTGATCGTGCATGTGTGCCAGGTGGAATGGGGTGAGCCGGCCGTTGGCGACTTGTGCACGGCTCAGGTAGACGAAGCACGCCGTTGGGCCATCATGCGCAACCACACGGCCACACATCTGCTGCAGACCAGTCTGCGCACGGTCCTTGGCCACCACGTCAGCCAGCAAGGCTCGCTTGTTGCGCCGGATCGTCTGCGCTTCGACTTCTCGCACAATGCGCCGCTGACCAGGGACGAACTCGACCAGGTCACCGACATGCTCAACGATGCCATTCTGGACAATCTGCCAGTGACGGCCCGATATATGCCCTACCAGCAGGCCATCGCCGACGGTGCGCTGGCCTTCTTCAGCGAGAAGTACGGCGACGTGGTACGCGTGGTGAGCATCGGCGGCGATGGCGAACAGCCTTTCAGCATGGAGCTGTGCGGCGGCACGCATGTGCAAATGACCGGCGACATCGGCAGTGCGATGATTGTCAGCGAGAGCGCGGTGAGCGCCGGCGTGCGCCGCATCGAAGCGCTCACCGGGCGCAGCGTGCTCGAATACGCCCGCCGGCAGGCACGCCAGTTGAACGAGGCAGCGCGTGCGCTTGGCACCACGCCCGATCATCTGGCAGAGCAAGCCGGCAAGCTCACCGCCCAACTTCACGAGACGCAGAAGCGCCTGGAGCAGGCGCAGCGTGAGCTGGCGCGCGTGCGCTTCACCGAGCAGATGGCGCAGGCCGAGGTGCGCAATGGGGCGCGCGTGCTCGTCGCGCAGGTTCAGGCCGATACGCCCGAGTTGATGCGCGAGATGAGCGATTGGTATCGCGAGCAGTATCACAGCGGCGTGGTCGTGCTTGGCGCGATCATCGGTGAAAGGCCGTCGCTGCTCGTCTCGGTCACGCAGGACTTGACGAAGAAAGGCGTGGACGCCAGCAAGCTCATCCGTGAAATCGCCCCGATCGTCGGCGGCGGGGGAGGCGGCCGGCCCACACTGGCGCAGGCCGGTGGCAAAGATCCTCGCAGGCTGGGCGAGGCGCTGGATAAAGCGCGCCAGTTGTTGGCCGAGCTGCCTCTCGCCTAGCCCGTTCGTCTGGGCGAAGCCTTGCTCATGATAATCGGACGCATCGTCACGCTCGACCCTGCCGATGATGCCCCCGGCGCGTGCGACCGCATCGAATGGGCCGACGCAGATCGCGTCGCCCTGGTCATGCCTGAAGGCATGCGCTGGCGCGAGCTGGACTTTGCGCACGTGCGCCGCGCCGCGCGGGATCACGGCGTCGAAGTCGCAGTCGTCAACCGCGATCTCGAGCAGCGCATCGCTGCGCGTGAGGTCGGCCTGGTTGCCTTTACCAGCGTCAACGACGCGATCAACCGGCAGTGGCTGCCCGATGACAGTGTCGAGCCGATCTGCCGCTTGACTCCGCCGCGCCGGTTCGCGCCGGATTCGCTGCGACGCTTCTTCCCGCGCCGCAACTGGCTCTTACTAGCTGGCCGGGTTTTGGTATCGCTCATCGCCCTCGCCGTAATGGTGGCGGCTGTCCTCACCCTGCTGCCTCGCGCCGAGGTCACGCTCACAGCGTCCAGCCAGAGTGTCAGCACCATCGTGCCGGTCACGCTGGACACCCGAGCCGACCGGGTTAACCTGGCGGTGCGCACGATTCCGGCGACGCGCATTGACGTGATCGTCGAAGGCCGGATGAGCACGAATGCCACTGGCAAGAAGAGCATCCCGAGCGCGAAGGCGCGCGGTCGGGTGACCTTCACCAACGTGCTTGCCACGCCCTTCGTCGTGCCGCGCAACACGGTGGTGCGTACCACGGCGACGAGCACGCCGGCGCGCTTCGTCACCTTGGCCAATGTGGAAGTGCCGCCCGGTGGCCGAGCGGAAGTCGCCATCGAAGCGATCGAAGAAGGGCCGAACGGCAACGTCGCCGCTGGCCAGATCAACCAGGTGGAGGGTGTGCCGGCGCTGGCAGTGACTGTGTTCAACGCTGCCCCAACGGGTGGTGGCGGCAACGTGATTTTGCCTGCAGTGACCGAAGAGGACTATCGACGGCTGCGCAGTGCGCTGCGCGATGAATTGCTCCAACAAGCTGCCGAGAAGATGCAACAGCAGCGCGAGGTCGTCAACGACGGCTTGATCGTCCTCCCGGAGACGCTGTTCATCGCCGAGCGGCAGGATGAGACGTTCGACCGCTTTGTGACCGAGCAGGCCGACAGTGTCACCTTGAATATGCGCCTGCAGGTCGCCGGATTGGCCGTGTCGCCGCGCGACCTGGAGACGGTGGCGCGCGAGGCGCTCAAATCGAAGACCCCAGAGGGCTTCGAGCTGCTCTCCGCAGAGGCGTGGCGCGGCGAGGTGGCCGAAGAGGGCACCGGCAACGAGACGCTGCTGTTCGTCGAGGCGCGCGGATTGGCCGGCGCGGCGATTGACGAGAACGCTGTCCGGCGGCTGGTGCGCGGCAAGACGCCGGCCGATGCACAGGCGGCGCTGTTGCAGAACTTTGCGCTCAAGCGCAACCCGCATATCGAAGCCGGCCCCGACTGGTTGATGCAGTACGTCAACCGTCTGCCGCTCGTCACCTTGCGCATCGAGACGAAGGTGGAACGGGAATGAATTGAGAATGCAGAATTGAGAAAGAACAGCTCTCAATTCTCAATTCTGCATTCTCAATTCTCAATTCTCAATTCTGTGGCAAGGACACTTGCACTCGACATAGGCAACCGCCGCATCGGCGTGGCGGTGAGCGATGTGACGAAGTTGATTGCCCGGCCGCTATGCGTGATAGACCGCAAGCGCGAGGGCGCGATCGAGCGCGTCATCGCGTTGGTCGCCGAGCATGAAGCGGATGAGGTCGTGGTCGGCCTGCCGTTGCACGCCGACGGCAACCTCAGCGAGCAGGCCCGGCAGGTACAGGCGTTCGTCGAAGTGCTGGGCGCACGCCTCAGCGTGCCGATTCGCTGGGTGGATGAGCGTTACACGACGCAGGACGCCAGGCAAATCCTCGCCGAGGTTCGACGACGCAAACGGCCCGATCACGACGACGCGATCGCTGCTGCGGTCATCTTGCAGCGCTATCTCGATGAGCAAGTGGGCGGTGCGCGTTAATCACCCTCGATCATCAACAAGCCATGAACAGAGCACGATTCTCGATCTTGAAGCTAGGGGTCTTCGCCGTAGCCTTGGCGGCGCTGGTCTTTGCCGGCACGATGTGGACGCAGCGCGTCCGCGGCGTGGGCATTCCCGATGCCCAGCGCATGACTGGCCTGGATCGCTGGCTGATCGGCACCTATCTGGACCTTCTGCGCAGCAACGACCTGAGCCGCCCGGCCAGCAACGACCCGACCCCGCAAACGTTCGTGGTCGAGCCTGGCGAGTCCGTGGCCGAGATCGGGCGCAAACTACAGGCACAAGGTTTGATTGACGACCCCGAATTGTTCCGGCTCTATGTGCGGCTGAAGGGATTGGATGCGACCATCAACGCCGGCGTATTCACGCTGCGGCCAAACATGAACATTGAGCAGATCGCGTTCGCCCTCCAACGCAGCTCCGCCCGCGAAGTTCAGGTCACCATCCCCGAAGGCAGGCGGCGCGAGGAGATCGCTCAGCTTCTGGAGCAACAGCTCGGCTTGAGCGCCGATGAGTTCATCCGGCTGACCAGCCGCGCCCGCGCATACAGCTATCCCTTCTTGCGCGGGGTGCCCACCGACGCCACGCTCGAGGGCTACCTCTTCCCGGACACTTATCGCCTGCCGGAGAACCCCACAGCCCAGGATGTCATCCTGCGCATGCTGGATAACTTCGGCGTCAAAGCGGCACCGTTGTTGGAGCAGGCGCACGAGGCAGGGCGCAACCCGCATGAGCTGCTGACCCTGGCGTCCATCGTCGAGCGTGAGGCGGTCATCCCGGCCGAACGGCCGACCATCGCTAGCGTGTTCTTCAATCGCTTGCGGGTAGGGCAACCCTTGCAGGCTGACCCCACTACGCAATATGCGCTGGGCTATCAGCCGGATCAGGGCACATGGTGGAAGAAAGGGCTGACGCTGGACGATTTGAAGTTCGTGGATCCGGGCGGCTACAATACCTATACCAACCCTGGCCTGCCGCCCGGGCCGATTGCCAACCCCGGCCTCTCCTCTATCCAGGCGGTGCTGCAGCCGGCGCAGACCGACTTCTACTACTTCGTCGCGTCGTGTAACGGCGACGGCTCGCATCAGTTCTCGGTGACTTTCCAAGAGCACCAGGCCAAACTGTGCCCGCAGCAATAGCGCGGGTTCCGTCGGTGCTAATCACCGATGATCTTGACCAGCACGCGCTTGCGACGCATGCCGTCGAACTCTCCGTAGAAGATCTGCTCCCACGGGCCGAAGTCCAGCCGGCCATCAGTCACGGCCACGACGACTTCTCGGCCCATGACCTGGCGCTTGAGGTGCGCATCGGCGTTATCCTCGCCGGTCAGGTTGTGTCGGTAGCGCGATGGGCCGGGGACTTCCGGTGCCAGCTCCTCCAGCCAGCGCTCGAAGTCATGGTGCAGGCCGCTCTCGTCGTCGTTGATGAATACCGAGGCGGTGATGTGCATGCTGTTCACCAGGCACAATCCCTCGCGGATGCCGCTCTCTCGCAGCGCCTGTTCGACTTGCGGCGTGATGTTAACGAAGGCGCGCCGCCTGGGCACATTCATCCAGATTTCTTTGCGATAGGACTTCATACGCCCTTGAACAATCGGTCCATCACTCGTGTGAACAACCACACGTCTAGCACGCTGTGCAGCACTGCCTCGCGCTGCCCAACCATGTGCCGAAGTTGATCCCAGCGCTGCGCTGCCTCGCCGGCCTGGCCCCTGCCTCGCGCCTCGAGCACCTGCGCCAGGGCGACGACGATCTCGGCGTGTTGGCGCAGATACGCCCACGACGCCGCCCGGCATGGGTCGAGGTGATCAGCGTTGCGTTCGATGATGGGGTAGAAGGCCGCCACCAGAACCGGCACACGGCTCAGCCGCTCGACAGCCTCAACGTCTCCGCCCGGCCTTTCCCCGCGCAGATAAGCCGGGTCGAACAGTTCACTGAGCTCTTCCAGGTATGTGCGACACGCCTCGCCGTCGGGGCCGAATGCCGCGGCAAAGTAGTCGCGCGCCATCGTGTCGAAGTCGCGCTTGTGATTCCACAGCGTCCAGCCCATCAGCGTCATGGGCAAGCCGGTGGGAAAGCAGGCGCGCTGTGTCTGACAACTGTTGAAGCCGTCGAGGCCAAGGTCGCGTAGGCGCTGCAGGTCGGCGTGTAGCACCCGGCTGATCTGCATGTAGCCGGGGTCGTGTAGATGGCTCCACATCAGGTGGTAGTCGAAGTCAAAGCTGTCCAGTGGTGATGCGTATTGCTCCTGCCACGCCCGGAGGAAGGCAACATTCCCGTCCTCGCTGCGCGGGAAAGTCAACTGGTTGCGCACGTAGGGCGGCAACGCGGCCGGCGCTTCGGTCGCCGAGAATGGCCGGCTGAAGCTTCGCGTGATCGGCGCGAACATCAGGATGAACCGGTCGGGGTTCGCGATGCGCTCTTGCTCCGGCGGCCAGAGCAGGTCCACATAAATCAGAAAGACGATGCGCGTATCGAGCTTCCGTGCGCTCAACAGCCTATCTATCTCATTGAGCATCATCACGTAAAAGTCGGCCGGGCGCATCCGCCGACACGTGTCGCACTCGCAGTGGTTGTTGGCCCCGTCGGCGAGCCAGAAGTGCAGGAGGTCCACCTCCGGGTGCTCGGTGGCGTAATCGGCGACGGCTTCGGTCACGATGCGACGCACGTCGGGGTTGGAATAGCATAGGTTGGTGTTGAGCGGGATGCCCTGCCACACCTCGTGTTTGCCGTTGACGAGGGCGAGGTACGGGATCGCCTCGGGCGGGGCTGGCTCGGGCAGATACTCCCAGCCTAGCCCGCGCATGCCGAACGGCTCGCACGCCCAGCCATGCCCAACTGCATGGAAGAGTGGGTCGCGCTGCTTGATCTCGCCGGTCAGGCGTTGCACCAGCGCCTGCGCGCCTTCCACCGTGAAGGCTTGCTCCGGCGGTGGGTCTGCTCCGGGTGGATTGCCCACATGCGAATACCACCGATCGAAAAACGTGAAGCCCTCGCGGAACTGGATGAAGTAGCTGTTCATCCCGACCTTAGGCAACCAGTCCACGATGTCTCGCACGTGCTCGTAGCTCACCGCGCCCTCGATGCAGATGCCGCGGTGGCGATAAGACGGCACCTCGACGACATAGATAGCTGTGCCCGTAATCTCGATGTGCGGGATGTAGGCGCCATCTTGGCCCGGGCGCATCCAGCGGCAGCCCAATTCGTGCAGGTAGCGATACGCGGCAATGAGTACGCTGCGCGGGTTGACACCGGTAATCACACCCTGCGCGCCGTCGGTGTGAATGCCGATGGCGTCGTCGAAGCGCGGGTCGCGCACCGGGGGCAGGGTGGGCGCGGGGAAGGCGCCGGCCAGTCCGACCCACAGGGCGTCCGCGCCAGCGTCGTAGGCGGCGCGCTGCTCGACGCTCGCTGGCAGGCCGGTCGCAAGCGCCAGCGTGCTCTGTAATTCGTGCGCGGCGAGTTGAATCGCCGGGTGATCGCCGATGGCGGCGATGGTCAGGTTCATCGTTCGTCGCCTTCTCCGCCGATGGCGCCGCGCGCCTGGCGCGAAACGAGCTTGTCCAGGTTGTGCTGGGCCACGTCTTCCAGCGACAGGTTGAGTTCGGTGCACACCTGGGCCAAATACCACAGCACGTCGCCCAGCTCGGCCTTGAGCGCCTCGCGGTCGGCCTCGCCGATGGCGCCGGCTTTGTCGCGGAAGATTTTCTTGATTTTGCCGGCTACTTCGCCGGCTTCGTTGGTCAGGCCGAGCGCCGGATAGATCACCGGGTGGCCGATGGATGGGTATTGCGCCGTGCGGCGCGACAGGCGTTGGTAGTCGGAGAGGTCCATGTGCGATGTTGCAGGCTGCACGCAACCAAACTCACCCGCCGAAGTTGACGATGAGGAAGAAGCCATTGCGCGCGGGCGCAACGCCGAAGCCGACTTCTTTGTAGCGCGGCGAGAGAATGTTCTTCAGATGCGGGCCCTGGCTGGGGATCTCTTTCGTATACCACATCTCGAAGGCCTGGTCGGCGCTGCGGGCAAACGCCCAATTCTCGCCGGTCACGCGACTGGGGTAGCCGGCACGGGCGATGCGCTGGCTGGCGCGCGAGCCGTCCGAACCGATGTGACTGCCTGTGCCACGCGCGGCGCAGTCCTCGGCATGCGCCTGCGCAGCGGCCTGCAAAACGAATGAATAAGCCAGCGGCGGGGCGCCGTTGGCAATGCGCGCCTGGTTGTATAGCTCCAGCAGGCGCGCCCGGATCGTTTCGATCTCTGCGATGGGATGTGCCGCCGGCATGGCGCTCGATTCGGGACTTGCTGGAGATGCCTGCGTTGTTTCGCCCGCCGACGCCGAGGCCGCGACCGGGATGAGTTCGACAGCCGGAACAGGTGAGCTTGCTGCTTGAACTGCGCCCCTCGCCGGGATGACCAACCTCTGGCCCACCCGGATGATTGTGTCTTCTGTGATATGGTTCACGTGGGTTAAGTCGCTGACCCGGAGCTGAAAACGAGCAGCGATTGCGCCAAGTGTGTCGCCTGGCCGGACGACGTAGAGCGTCCAGAACACGCTCTCGCCGGGTTGCGACGGCTCCGCCGGAATCTTCAACCTCTGCCCGACCCGGATCATGCTTGGATCTTCCAGGTCGTTGAGTGCCTGAATAGAGGCCAGGGATACGCCAAAGGCGAGCGCAATGCCGAGCAACGTGTCACCCGGCTGTACCACATACTCGCGAGGGGGATTCGCAGGCTGGACAGCGTGTGCGCTCCTAATCGGCCCGAGGACGCTAGCTGCTATCAGGGCCAGCGACGCGCACAGGATGAGGCATCTCTTCATGTCAGTTCTCGTTAGTAGAAAAACTCTTGGGAGTTGTCCTACTATGCCGGCAGCATAGCGGCAAGTATACGCGACTAACCTGCGCGTGGCCCTTTGGCCGGGATGATCAACCGCTGGCCGGCGCGTACCAGGCCGGGGTTGGTGACTTCGTTCACACGTAACAAGTCGGCGAGCGGCACACGAAACTTCGTCGCAACCGCGCTCAGCGTCTCGCCGGGTTGCACCGTGTAGATGAACCACCATGGACTTTCTTCGGGGTGAAGCTTGTCCGTCGGTAGCTTCAGGACTTGCCCGGAACGGACGACTTGTGTGTCGCCCAGGCCGTTGAGAAGCTGGATGGCTGCTATGGATGTGCCGAACTTGACGGCGATGGACGATAGTGTGTCGCCGGGTTGCACAGTGTACTCTCCGGCGGCCTGCAAGGATTGCTGGCTTGGCGCTGTTGTAGGCGTAAGGGGTGCGACGGTGGCGGGTGATTGAACTGGCGCGGGCGTAGGACTGGCCAGTGGCGTGCGGCCGGGTGCCGGCGCAGCCGTCGGGATGTTTGCCAGCTCGCGTGCAATGCGCGTCTGCATCGCGATTGGGTCGGGTGTCGGCGTTTCCCCCGGCCCGGCCGTACATGCCATCAAAGGTAGCCAGCTTGCCAGCGTGAGCAGCGCGCGCATACGAATCATCTCGTGGGCGATTATAGGGAGCGAGCGTTACAATTTCGTCGAGTGATGCGTGCCACGATTGCTGCCGGCGTTGCTGATGTGAACGACGTGCTCGTCCGCCTGCGCGCCGACCGCGAATTTATGCGCGACGTATGCGACTGGCAGCGCGCGCCGGCCCGCCCTGCGCGGTTCGCCGAATTCCCCACTGCCCTCGATCCGCATGTGCGCGCGATGCTCAAGCAGCGCGGCATCGAGCGGCCCTACACGCACCAGGCGCAGGCCATCGGGGCGACGTTGCAGGGCGAGCACGTCGTTGTGGTCGCGAATGCCGCCGGCGGCAAGTCGCTGTGCTTTCATGTGCCAATCCTCGACGGATTGCTGCGTGATCCGAACGCGCGAGCGCTCTGCCTGTTTCCCACCAAGGCGCTGTCGCAGGATCAACTCGCGCATTTGCGGGCGATGATTGACGATTGTGGATTGCAGATAGCCGATCTCGTCGGCAATGGCCGATCATCCGTCGTCCACACCTACGACGGCGACACACCGCAAACCAGGCGCGCCGAGGTTCGCCGTGACGCGCGCGTGCTCATTACCAACGCCGACATGCTGCACGTCGGTATCCTGCCGCACCATACGCGCTGGGCGGCGTTCTTCAAGCATCTGCGCTACGTCGTCATTGATGAGATGCACGCCTATCGCGGCGTCTTCGGCAGCCACGTCGCCAACGTCATTCGTCGGCTGAAGCGCCTGTGCGCGTTCTACGGCTCAAATCCGGTGTTTATCCTGGCTTCGGCTACGATTGCCAACCCGCAGGAACACGCCGAGCGCCTAATCGAAGCGCCGGTGACGCTGGTGGACGACGACGGCAGTCCGCGCGGCGAGCGCCACGTCATCATCGTCAACCCTCCGTTGACCGACCCACAGCTTGGCCTGCGCCGCAGCGCCGATTTCGTCGCCCGCGACATCGCGGCGCGCTTTATCGGCGAGGGGCTACAGACGATCTGCTTCGCGCGGTCGAGGAACAAAGCCGAGATTTTGCTGGCTTACCTGCGGGCAATGTGGCCGAATGCCGACGGCGAGTCGGAAAGCGTCGCTTCGCAGTCCCCGCTCCCGATCAGCGGCTACCGCGGCGGCTACCTGCCCGAAGAGCGGCGCGCGATCGAGCAGGGGCTGCGCGAAGGCCATGTGCGGGGTGTGGTTGCGACCAACGCGCTGGAGCTGGGAATTGACATCGGCGCGTTGGATGCCTGCGTGATGCTCGGCTATCCGGGCAGCGTCGCCAGCTTTTGGCAGCAGGTAGGGCGCGCCGGCCGGCGACAGGGCACTAGCGTCGCCGTCATGGTTGCCACCCCTGACCCGCTCGATCAATACCTGGCCGCTCATCCTGGCTATCTCTTCCGGCAGTCGCCTGAGCATGCGCGGATTGCGCCGGACAGCCTCGGCGTGTTGGCAGATCATGTCGTCTGCGCGGCCTTCGAGCTGCCGTTCGTCCGCGGCGAACGATTCTGCGGCGCCGACGTGCGCGAGCTGCTCGACGCGCTGGCCGAAGCGGGCAAGGTGCACGCCAGCGGCGTCGGCGCGCTGCCGCTGTTTAGGGACGCAGACGGCGGACAGCCGGCGACGCGCTACACCTGGGTGGGTGAGGGCTATCCGGCCGACCGGGTGAGTCTGCGCAGCGCAGGCGAGCGCGTGAGCATTGTGGATGAGCGGGGCAATTTGATCGGCGAGACCGAACGCCATACCGCTCCGGCGCGCGTCCATCCGGGCGCGATCTATCTGCACCAGGCAGCCCCTTACTTGGTGACCGAGCTGGATTGGGAAATGGGGCGCGCCGTGGCGCGTCGCGTGGATGTGGACTATTACACGCAAGCCAGCGCCGTGTCCGAAGTGATCGTGTTGCGCGAGTTCGACCGATCAGGCTCGGCGCAGCCACTCGCCGGCAACTGCGCGCCGGCGTGCGGCGAGATCGAGGTCACGACTACTGTCGCCCGCTATCGGCAAGTGCGCTTCAGCACGCACGAGACGCTGGGGTGGGGCGACGTGAATTTGCCGCCGCAAAAGCTGCTCACCACCGGCTACTGGTTCGCCATCCCAGAGGTCGTTTGTCGGCAACTGGAGAAAGAGGGCATCATCGGTCTGCCAAACGATTATGGGCCGAACTGGGAACAACAGCGCCGTGCTGCCCGTGCGCGCGATGGCTACCGCTGCACGATCTGCGGCAAGCCCGAAAGCCCACATCAGCAGCATCACGTGCATCATCGCCGGCCGTTTCGAACCTTCGGCTACGTGCGCGATGAAAACGACTTTTACTTGCAAGCCAATGACCTGGACAACCTGATGACGGTGTGCCCGTCGTGTCATGCCAAGATCGAGACGGCAGAGCCGGTGAATCAGGCGTTGGGGGGCCTGTGCTACTTGCTTGGTAACCTGGCGCCGTTGTTCGTCATGTGCGACCCGAGCGACATCGCGGCTACGTTCGATGCCGCCAGCCCACATACCCGCCTGCCGACCATTACCCTGTATGAGCTAGTCCCCGGTGGCGTCGGACTGGCCGATGAGCTGATGGCGCATCACGCAGAATTGATGAAAATGGCGGCGCAG
The DNA here is from genome assembly GCA_937959265.1 of uncultured Anaerolineae bacterium. GTDB lineage: Bacteria > Chloroflexota > Anaerolineae > J036 > Brachytrichaceae > JAAFGM01. The sequence continues at coordinate 19,821 of CALGMA010000050.1, forward strand.
CGCGTGCACGAGTGCCCGTGCGAGCATGGCTGCCCATCATGCATCGGCCCGGTGGATCCGGCGTCAGAGGCTCACGGGCGTAATCTCAAGAAGGATGTGGCGCGCCTGATCGCATTGATCGGCTGATCGGCGCAACGTTCATTGCAACTGCAAAGGAGACGACTTTTCGATGAAAGTAATTCGAGTGCACGCATACGGCGATGCGGACGTACTGGTATACGAGGATGCGCCGATGCCGGAGCCAGGGCCGGGCGAGGCGCGGGTAAAGATCGGCGTGGCTGGCTTGAATTTCATAGACATCTACCAGCGGCGCGGCTGGTACAAAGTGCCGCTGCCGTTTACCCCCGGCCAGGAGGCTGCGGGCGTGATAGACGCGGTGGGCGAAGGGGTAATCGAGTTCAAGCCCGGTGATCGCGTCGCCTACGCGATGACGCTCGGCGCTTATGCCGAATATGCCGTCGTGCCGGTGAGTCGGCTGGTGCCGATTCCGCCCGGCGTATCTATCGAGCAAGCCGCTGCCGTGATGCTGCAAGGCATGACCGCGCACTACCTGGCGCTCACCACCTATCCGCTGAAGCCGGGCGACGTGGCGCTGGTGCACGCCGGCTCAGGTGGGGTGGGCCAATTGCTCATCCAGATCGCCAAGCGGCTTGGGGCGCGGGTCATCGCCACCGTTGGCGCAGCCGATAAGGCCGCGCTGGCCCAGGCTGCCGGCGCGGATCACGTGATCCTCTACCGCGAGCAGGACTTTGAAGCCGAGGTGAAGCGCCTGACCGATGGCGCCGGCGTGCACGTCGTGTACGACTCAGTGGGCAAGGATACCTTCCTCAAGGGCCTGAACGTGCTGCGTCCGCGCGGCTACATGGTGCTGTATGGCCAGTCCAGTGGGATGGTGGATCCGATCAACCCGCAAGTACTCAGCCAGAAGGGGTCGCTCTTCCTTACCCGGCCGACGCTGGGCCATTACACGCTTACGCGCGCCGAGTTGCTCGGGCGCGCCGGCGATCTTTTCCACTGGATGGCAGCCGGCCAGCTTCATGTGCGGGTGGATCGCACTTTCGGGTTGAGCAAGGCCGCCGATGCCCACCGTTACATGGAAGCGCGCCAAACCCGTGGCAAAGTGCTGCTCATCCTCTGAACTGGACGGTGGTTTCGAGGTGGACGATAATCGCCTTGGGCCACTCTGCTTACTTTGTCGAGGAATCTCACCATTGAGCTAAGTGAAAGCCAATGTCGAATTCGTCGCGCTTGAAACAGATATGAGCGACAACGAGTTTTACCCTGTGAACGTTGCCGGCGTAGAGCGCCGGCTGCGGTTGATGGAAGTAGCGCCCGGCGTGAAGATCGCCGTGCTTAACATCTTGGGCGACACCGAACTGGTGCAGGCGGCAGCGCGCTCGTTGGCAGCACAGTTGCCTGTGGGTGCAGACTATTTGGTCACCGCGGAAGCTAAAAGCATTCCCCTGGCCCATGCGCTCTCGGTCGAATCCGGCTTGCCTTACATCGTGCTGCGCAAGTCGCATAAGCCCTACATGGGCGATGCGCTCTCTGCCGAGACGCTCTCCATCACCACGAATAAGCCACAAACTTTGTTCCTGGACGAAAAGGATCGTGAGGCGATCAAGGGCAAGAAAGTGGTGTTGGTGGACGACGTGATCAGCACAGGCAGCACACTTCAGGGTATGCGGCTGATCATGCAAAAAGCCGGCGCAGAAGTGATCGCCGAAGCGGCCATCTTCACCGAGGGCGACCGCGCTCGCTGGAACAACGTGATCGCGCTGGGCCATCTGCCGATTTTTATCAGCAGCGCAGACACATGAATACACGCACGATGGAGGCGTTTGGACGGCCTCCATCGTGCGTTCATGTCGGTCAACGCACTAGCGCATTGGGTGTTCTTCGTCAAGCAGTCCTGTGCTGCGTTTCGTCAGGTCGTCACTGATTCTTGCGTAATCTAAGGATGATTCGATCGCAGAGAGCGGATTGATCAGCCAGCGATCGAGTATCTGACGCAGCTCTTCTAGGTGTACGGGCTTGCTCAGATAATCATCCATACCGGCGGCGATGCAGCGCTCGCGATCACCTTTTATAGCCTGGGCTGTCATGGCGACAATCGGCACATGTCCTCCATTGCTCCGTTCCCAGTCTCGTACCGCTTGGGTGGCCTTTAGGCCATCCATATCCGGCATCTGGCAGTCCATCAGCACTAGCCGATAACCGTGTTCTGCCCGGGTAAGCCGTGCTACAGCTTCTCGGCCATTCGTCACCACTTCAGCCGCATATCCCAACTTGCTCAGCTGTTGCAATGCAACTACTTGGTTCGAGGGATTATCTTCCACAAGGAGGATGCCTGCTTTAGGTGGTGTGCTCGTTGATTGGGAAGCTACGTCGGCTGTCCTGGTTGCTGGCGCCGGCTGGGACGAGTGGGAGTTGGAGCTGACCCCACATTCATCAATCGCTTGTAACAACGCAGTCAGCAAGCGCTGTTGGCGTATCGGCTTCGCCAGATGAGCGACGAATCCGGCCTCGCGCGCTTGATTCCAAGAGACTCTTTCTTTGAAGGCTGTCAGCATGATCAGCCGCGTATGGGCCAATGAACGATCTCCCTTCACAATGCGCGCCAGCGTCAAGCCGTCCATCTCAGGCATGACTTGGTCAATGATGGCGAGATCATAGGGCTTGCCGGATGCAGTGGCGCGGACCAAATTCAAGATGGCTTCGGTGCCGTTCTCCGCGCTGTCGACCTGCAGACCCCAAGTGCGTAGGTAGCTGAGCAGGATATCTCGGTGGGCTTTCGTGTCGTCGATGATCAAGACGCGCAGTCCGCTCAGTCGGGAGACATCCGGCGTTTCTCGTGAGGTTGGTTCGATATGCGAAGAACGCTCACAACGTGCGGTGAACCAGAACAGCGTGCCTTCGCCTTCTCGGCTTTGTACGCCGATCTCGCCGCCCATCATTTGCACTAGACGGCTGGCGATTGCCAACCCCAGTCCGGTGCCGCCATAGCGCCGAGTGGTACCGCCGTCAATCTGGGTGAAGGGTTGGAACAAATAACGCTGCGCTTTCTCCGGGATGCCAATGCCGGTGTCGCTGACCGAACCGCGCAGTATGACGAAGTGTTCATCGCTGTCTTGAATTTCGAGCTTTGCTGTGACATGACCGACATCGGTGAACTTGATAGCGTTGCCCACGAGGTTGGTGAATACCTGGCGCAGGCGTACCGGATCGCCACGTACCAGCGTTGGCACATCAGAAGCGACGTGCGTCATTATGGCCAGCCCTTTGGCGTTCGCCTGGGTCGAGAGCAAGTCTGCGACGCTCTCCATGACATCTCGGGGCGAGAAGTCTTGAATGTCGAGCATCATCTTGCCGGCTTCGATCTTGGAGAAGTCCAGGATATCGTTGATAATGGTGAGTAGATGCTCCGCTTCCTTGAGCACGATGTTGGCATATCCGCGCTGTTCATCGCTCAACGAGGTGTCAAGTAATAGCTCGGCCATGCCGATGATGCCGTTCATCGGTGTGCGAATTTCGTGACTCATGGTGCTCAGGAACTCGGACTTCAGTCGCGAGGCCTCCAATGCTTGATCGCGCGCCTTAGCAAGCTGTAGATTCGTCGCCTCGATTTCAGCCGCATAGGCTTGGAGCTGCTCGGTCTTCAAGTTGCGTTCTATTTCTCCACCGATCCACTGTGCCATCAAGCGTAGAAACTCTCTGTCAGCAGGCTTGAATGGCTGGGAACGCGGCCTGGGGCTGGCGAAGCTGAGCGTGCCATAGACTTGTCCGTTCACGGTAACCGGCGTTCCTAGGAAGGCTTCCATTCGAAAAGTGGCATAACAGGGGTGCGCAGCCCACTCAGAGGCGCCTGCGTTCTCGAAACTAATGGGCTCTCCGTGACGCAGGACTTCGCGGCAATAGGTTCGGCCTAGATCAAAGACATCGCCTGACCGGATTGCTCCGTTCGGTGTCAGCGCCTCAATCACTTGATAGCGCTCTGCTTCGATATGAGCTAGCACGCCGATGTCCAAGCCGAATCGCCGCGTGCCCATGGCCAACAACGCCTTGAGCTTGGCCGTGAAGTCTAGCTCTTGAGCGGAGACGATCTGATAGAGTGCTCGGATCGCTTCCTCACTTTGGCGCAGCGTTTCCTCGGCTCGCTTGCGTTCGGTGATATCGCGGACGACGCTCTGAAAATGCAGGGGGGTGCCATCAACGTCCCGCACCAAGGCAGCGTTGATTTCTACGGGCACCAGGGTGCCGTCCTTGCGACGCAGTGTGCGCTCGTAAACTGGTAGCTGAGAGTTGGCCAGCAAGGTCGCCAAAGCCTGATTTGCATCGCCGTGTGCCTCATCCGGCACGACGATGTGGTGCACTGTTAATTCCAGCAACTCATCCGGTGTATAGCCTAATAACTCCGAAGCCCTCTGGTTGACGGCGAGGTGGCGACCTTCCAAGCTGATGAGAAATACAGCATCGTTGGTGCGCTCGAATAGCGCACGGTAGATTTGCTCGCTTTTGTGTAGCGCTTCTTCATTGCGCTTGCGCTCCAGCGCATTGACCAAGATCTCGCCGACGATTCTGAGTAAGGCAATGTCATCTTCCGACCAGGTTTTCACCGCATGCACTGCATCGAAGCCGAGAAACCCAATTAGCTTGCGGCTCGAGATCATCGGCACGACGATCAGCGAATGGATGCCCTGTGGCTCCAAGATCCTCCGCTCGGTGCTAGCTTCTGGTGGTAGATCAGCCAGAGACGGCATGTAGATATTTTCACCACGGCGCAGTTTGTTCATCCACCAAGGGAAGATATCCGTCGGAATGCCTTGGAGATTCGCGATCTGTGGCTCAATGCCAGGACGACACCACTCATGTGTGTTGCTCATATACGCGTTGTCGGCGGAGAACAAAAAGACGTAGGCGCGATCTACGCCGGCGAAGTTGCCGATGGCTGCCAAGCTTTGAGTGATCGCTTCATCTAATTCGGCCGAGGACAAGGCGATGAAACGCGTCGAAAGGCTGGTCACTAACTCTTCGAAGGCGATTCGATGACGGAGCATGTCCTCAATGCGCCGGCGCTCAGCCAGCTCTTGCTGAATCTGTTTCTCGGCGCGGTGATGTGTGGTGACGTCGTGCAAGGCAATGAGCATGATCTGCTGGTCATCCTCCCTAAGGTTGTGAGTGGTCGCTTTCAGACAGAGTTCTTTACCATTCTTGTGTAGCCCAACAACCGTTCGCAATTCGCCTTTTGGCTGCGCAGTGTCGCCGTCTGCTGCATGAATCATGAGCGTATTCCGATAGCTATCGCGGAAGCGCTCTGGTAGGAGCAGGTCTAATGGTTGACCTACTATCTCTTCGGCCGCGTAGCCGAAAATGCGCTCCGCACTGGCGTTGAAGCGGCGAATGCGTTGCTCAGTGTCAATAGCGATGATGGCGTCATTTGCTAGGTCAACAATGCCGCTCGAGTGAGCTCTGCCGGCTCCCAGTTGAGTGATCGGCTTCGGTCCACCCTGCTCTGAGTCGTTTGTTTGGTCAGGCAAGGCTTCAAGGCTTGTTTGTTCAGTTCCATCCATAGCTTGCCCCTCTTGGATGTCAAGCAACAAAGTACCAATTGGCGAAGACTGCAGTCAGTACGCCCAGGCCGACAGCGAAGCTGGCCATCAAGGCCCGATCAAGTGTTGGTGAGCGTCCCCACCAGCCGAGTAGGATGAAAGCAGGAAAGAGAGGTAGTACGTAGCGTAGCACGCTTGCCACCGAACTAGAGAGCGGGACCAGGATGAGCACCAAACTGTAGACAGCGTAGCCCTCACCCAATCGCCGCCAAATGAAAGGCACGATGGCCAATGTGGCCAGCGCGACGCTCAGATTAAGCAGGCGGTTCAGGCTGCCCCGGTTGAGTTGAAAATCGGCCAGCGCGCTCAACTCGCGAGCGATCACAGCGCCGGGACCGACGTTTTGTCGGCCCCAGGCAGCTTGTACCTCGATGAAGGCCAGCGGCCGGTCAAAGTGGATTTTGAGGAAGGCCATGTAAAGCAGCAAACCAAGTGGGATAGCGGCAATGATGACCAATTCTGACCAGTGCGCCTTGGCGTTTCGCAACAGCAGCGACCAAGTTCGACGTTGCATCGTGCTTTGTAGGCTCCATCCGTTTTGGCGAAGCCACTCCCATGCCACCAGTGCCCAGAGCACGACTCCCAAGTTACGAGTTGCTGAGGCCAGCATGCCGGTGAGTGCCGCAGCCAGCCAATGCCGGCAACGAGCGTAATACATAGTTGCTACAGAGAGCAGCATAAAAAGACTTTCGGTGTAGACTGCGCTGAAGAAGAACGCGGTCGGGAAGAGCGCTAAGTAGAAGACCGTGCGGCGGGCCGACTCTCGATCGGCGAGCTCCAGTTCCGCTAGACGGTAGAGGAATATCAATGCCAGCAGGAAAGCCACGTTGCTGACCAGAAAGCCGGCCAACACCAAGTTCTCGCCGACGAGGGGTGCCAGCAAGCGCATTGCCAAGGGATACACAGGGAAGAATGCGACGTTGCTTTGACGCAGGGGTTGGAACCAGTAGCCATCGCGCGCGATCTGCACGTACCACTGGCTATCCCACTTTGCCCACAGGCTTAGGAAAGTGCTGTTCGGGTCGGCAACCCAATGGCCCTCTTCGGTAGGGAGGAGCACATCGCCCACAATGCCTGCGATGAATAGAGCTGCGCGCGAGATAGCGAACGCGATGGTCGGTTGAACTACCCAGTCGAGCCGCATAAGTAGCGTAGTGAGGCCTATTAAGCTGCGCTCCATGCGGCGCCGACCTAGGAAAAATGCGGAAGCGAGCTGATTGCCGGGTGTGCTGCTCATTGTGCCAGCCCTACATTGACTTCGACGTTGGCCAGGGTGACCGGCCCGCCATGGGCAACCAGGCTGATCCATCCTTCGGCGCGTGGCAGGTGTATGCCCGAGGCGATGGTCTGATCGTCCACGAAGATATCTATCCTGTTGCCCCGCACGACTAACCGCAGTTGGTTGCTGCCTTGTAACTTCTGATTCAGTTTGGCGGAGCCGCGGCCACGGAAGATGCCGGCCTCATCGTAGATGCCCCAAAAGATGCCCTCACCACCGCGGATGAAACGCACAATCGTGGCACCACTCTTTTGTGACCGCTCGGGCATGTGGATCATGAATCCACCACCGGCGTCTGGCGTGTCGGGCAGGATGATATCGGCCTGGATGGTGTAGCTCGAGGCATAGATGCCCGTGTTTAGGATGTAGTCGGCCGGGTTGGGGACCACCTGGGTGAAGACGCCCTGGGCAATGTTCCAGTTGCCGCTAATGATGCGCTGGTCTGGAAAGCTCGACTCCCCGCCGTAGTTGCCGACTCGGGTCAAAGGCGATATGACCACTGTCGTTGGTGTGGCGAGCGTGGATGGAACGCGACCCACAGCACCAACAGCGACAGACTCGAAGACCGATGCGCTTCGTGAAGTGATCAGGCCAATGTAGCCAAAGTTTTGACCATTGACCAGGGGGATGTCGTTTGCCAGCAGAATGCCGTCTAGGAAGATGCTGTAGTTTGTGTCGCCACTGACGATGCGGATAACGTGGCGGTGAGTGCCTGGTGGATCAACATTGGCATATCCCTGGCCGATGAATTTGCCTGTCTTGTCGTAGTAACCCCAAAACACGCCTCCGGGCCGGCGGTCAGAGTAACGAAACATGTAGGCGCTGGCGAGGCGATTTGTGTAGGGCATGTTGAAAAGCACGCCGGCGCCGGTGCCGTTACGATGACTTAGCACGACTTCAAGAGCGTAGTTGCGGAAGGCGCTGTTGGTGTAAACGATACTCAAGTCGTAGCCGGTCACGTCTTCTTGCACGAGCGCTTGATTGGCGAATTGCCACCGACCGCTAATTGCTTGCCAGCCTGCAGTGCGCAAATCACCGCTGAAGACGCTGCGCCAAGGCTGAGCGGCGCCGCTAGCGATCAGCGGACTATCGGCGACGAGTGGCGTTGCGGCAGGACCAGGCGTCACCTTTGCTGTAACTTTGGGGGAAGCTTGAGCAGCGGATGGCTGGGGCGTCGGATGTCGCTCGTCGGTTTTGACCAGGACAAGCGGCGTTTTGTCGAACAATGGGAAGGCTTCCACCGAAGTGTAAGCGACGCTGCTGCGCGAGGTGATCAACCCGATATGGCCGTTGCTTCGCTGCAGTGGCACGTCTCGCGCGATGGGCGCGTCGTCTATAAAGATGTCGTAGCTGCTTTCGCCACTATAGATGCGAATCTGGCGAGGCTCATTGCCGGGATCGGCTAACGCTTGAGAGCCCTGGCGGAAGAACATCCCGTCGGCGTCGAAATAACCCCAAAACAGCGAATTCGTCTGGTCGGAATAGCGCACTATGTGGGCATCGTTGAGCTGATAGGGCGACGCCATGTTGAAGAGCAGGCCGCCGCCAAGTCCGATCAGATGCCGTAGATTCACTCGCAGCACATAGTTCTCAAAGGTGCCGCCCTGATAGCCGATGCCGGCATCTTGTGCGGCCGGATTGACCTGCACCAGCTCTCCCTGAGAGAGCTTCCACTCTCCTGAGAAGGGTACCCAACCGGCGCCACCGGATTTGCTGTCGAAGTCGCTGACGTAGACCAGTTCGCTGGGCTTTCCTTCGGCCGCAGCCGTGAGTTTGAGCGCGTCGAAACGGGCGGGCCCTAGACTGTAGAAACCGATCAGGCCGCTGGGATAAAACAGCGGCCGCCGTTCGATCAAATTTTGGCCGTTGAGCTGCACGGTGTAGGTTTTGTGCAGCACGTATAGATCAAGGCGATACTCTTGCGTATCCGTGCTCAGGGGTACCGTCACTTGGTTCACGAAATTGCCCTCTGAGTCGGTATACCCGGCTACTAGTTCCAGGTTCCCTCTCTCGCTGCGATTGATCATCACGCGGTGAAGTCGGGTAGCCAAATGAGGATACTGGGCGTTGAAATTGATGCCGGCCGCGCGTGTGTTCTTCGCCAGCGTCAGATAGGCGCTGAGGTGATAAAGCTGTTCCGCATCTAGCTGGTGGGGCACGAAAATGTGAGCCGGTCTTTCCAAGTTGGCCGTTTGCATCAGCATCTTCTCGCGCACTACCCATGCGCCACGATCGCTGAACCAGGGCTTAATGTCAACGTCGCTGAAATCCTGAACGTAGGGCAGCTCGAACGCTGCGAAGCGCTGGCGTGGGCCGAGGAGTCGAGTGATCGCCAACGCGAGGACTAGCAATACTAACCCCACGAGCGCCAGCCCAATCAGCCGGTGTCTTGGCAATCCGTGCATGAACTGCTTCCTGAACCTATCGAGGGGCAGTTTGGCGACGATTGAGTGGATTGAGCTCTGGTGCATCATGTCAGTTCTCATAGCATGGCGCTCGTGTGTGCCTGGCTACTCGGCTAAGGTGCTGCGTTGTTCGAGAGCAGCATCCGGCAGCACAAGTCCTGAACAACGCTCACCCAACGCACGTTCGCTGGAAGCTTCAAGTTCTGATAGATCTCTTCTGGTATGACCAAAATGCCCTCGACCAGCAAGGGATTCCCGTCCCGCTTGTCGAAATACAAGGTGTGCGACCCCTTGCTGGCATCTACGGTTCCCAGGTCGAAGTATTGGTAACGGTTGTTAACCGCTACGATGTCGCTTGGGATCAGTCGTTCCAATTCTTCGATTGTGTATTGTTCCAAATCCATTGCTTTCCGGTCGGTACTAAATACCGTCCTCTGATCGTAAAGATCCAACCTCCCCGGGGTCGCCCGCAACTCGGCTGTGGTTGCAATCCTCAGGCTTTTGGCACGGACGGTGAGCTGATTCCACGTCGCTGCGCCCCTTAACAATAGACGGTATCTACCGTCTTCTGGAAACTTCGCGTCGATGCGAAAACGAGTCGGCCGGGGAAGGCCGATAAAGCTGCCTTTGATGGTGCCGTAGAGGCCAGGCGTAATCATGTTCAAGCGGTTCCATTTGCTGTCTGAGAGGAACTGGAACAGTCGAAACATCGGTGACAAATAGTAGGAGCTCGGGATGATGTCTGGGCTGAAAGCGAAGATGCGGCTGCTCGGGACGAAGAATCGGTCGGGATTAGCCTTGATGAATAGGTCCAGCGCAGCCATGCGTGGATCATCGGTGACCAAATCTAAGTTGGTATAACTGGTCAGATCGTCCGATACAGTCAGATGACGTAGGTCGTAGTATCGGGTCAGGTCCAGTCGGTTGGAGAGTAGACGGATGAATTCAGACCAACCGGTGTCAATCAGTAGCGGCTTGCGTGTGGCCTGAGGCAGGTCAACGAATTCATAAACCGCATAACTATCATTCTCATGGAGCTTATGCAGGTAGGTGGGAAGCCGGTCAAATTGTGGTTCGATGATGCGCTCCAATTCCCTCAGATATTCAGCGCCGCCTACTGTGCTGGCGATCAACTCGCGGTTGATGACGATATAGCGAATATGCAGGTCACGCGCGATGTTCACCCACCAGTCCTGGCCGTAATAAAGGGCTCGCAGCAGGAGGAAGAACTCAAACTTGTTGTCCGAATCACCCGTGAGGCCGTAGTAGTAGCTGGGTAGGTCAAGATAGTAGATGTGAAATTTATCAATGAACTTATGCTCTACGCCGGTGGGGCTGACAGCCACTTTGGCAGTTTCGGTTGGTGGCAGCACTATCACCTTGCCCGGCGGCATGCGCTGCAGAACGGTCTTGACCTCTTTGAGATAAACGACTGGGTAGGGCACCAAAAAGCCTCGCAGGTTCCCGCTTGTGAAGGCATCGTAGTAGTGAGCATTGCTGAGCAGTGGTGCGATGCAGAGGGATGCGACGAGCGCCAGCGCGACGCCTTCCCTTGGCGCTGACTGGCGCCTATCGCGCCGGATCAGCCTCTCGCTGAGCCAGGCAATGCTGATAGTCATGAGCACACAGGCCATCATGAAAAGAACCAGTTGGAAACGGTGGGGGAAGCGCAGCACCTGAACGATGGTGCTGGTGAGTTGTAAGATCAAATTGCCTATGGTGGACTGCATGCCGTCAGCTGCACGACTGATGGAGGCGATGGTGCGGTGGAAAGTGGGAAACCAAGCGGGATCCGAGTAGCCCAGGGTCGCCCACATGGAGAAGAAGACGTTGGCATAGGCGACGATGAGAAACTGCTGACGTGGCCAGGAGTTGAAGATGCTGCGACGCATGGTTGGCAACATCAGCGGCAGCAACGTCAGTACAGTGTAAGTTGCGTTTGGCCAGCGCGGCTCTTTGACCAGGTAGTCACCGCCGATGATCTTGTCCATGATGCCGGCCATGTCGAACGAGAGCATGTGTCCCGGCGGCACGGAAGCATCGCTGATGAAGTAAAAGTCACCCGGCACAGTCTCCGAGATGTTGGGCACGCCGCGTAGAAAGACGAACTTGACCATCAGCCCGTAGGGGACGATAGTGAGCGTGGCAAGCAATACGAATGCGAGTGCGCAGCGCGCCGGCGTTGTGTGGCTCATACGCGACCACAACGCCAGATTGCAACTAATAAAGTTACTGATCCATCCTCCTGAACAAATAGGCGATGGTAAGTGAGGGGTAGCTTTGCGACAGCACAACCCATCCCAGTGCTGTCTCCAGCGTCTCAGATGCCGTAGTTTGCCGTTGCGGATGAGTCGTGCTGCCTCGAGCGTCAATAGGCTGGCGACCGTAATGCTCAAGTAGAGCGCAAAGAGGATGAGATAGTGAATCGCCGGATTGAACAGGGTGATGATGCATGCAGCTGCGATGAAGCGGTAGGGGTGTCGTTGAGCAAAGATGAGGCCGAATGTCACCAACAAAGACGCAATCGTGAACAAGCTGAAGCCAAGGATCAGGGTATAAAAGTGGGTGATTTTGGCGTAGATAAGGATCGCGAAGATGACTGCGACGGCAGAGGCAGCAGCGATATAGATCGTGGGCGCTGCGCTAACCTGTACGCTGGCGACCAGGAAGCGGCTTACTGCTAGGTAGGCGGCGAAGGTCACTGCAGGGATGACCAGGATGATGGCGCAAGGCAAGATCTTGTAATAGCGCAGCCAGGTAGTCAGGAAGGAGTAACGGACGCGGAACTCATAGCCGTTGGTCAACTGGTTGAATTTGCCGGCGGCCTGTTCGATGAACTGACTGTTGGGGTTGAAGAAAGGCACCAATTCGTCGCCGTTGATCACTGCTTCACCGTGTAACACCCGGGGGATATTGGCCGCTACGTCGCGAAAGATGAACAGTGAGCATGCAAGATAGATTGCTCCCACGATGAATGCAATCCGGTGGATGACGGCCATCTTACCCACGCGGACATGCACCGCTGTCCGTTTCTGTTTGGCAATAGCCGAGAGCAACTCCATACCTCAAACCTACAGTTGTAACTGTCGGCGCAGCTGGCTGAAGTAGCGCATCAGTTCGATGCGCATTGCCGAGCTATGCCTCAGTAGGTGGTTCCGAATGATTGCCGACTCATGCAAGGCAGCCTCCGCCATGCGCTTGAGTGCGAGTGGGTCGAAAGACGTGTTGGCATCCAGCGCGTAAGAAGCCATTTCGAGGCTTGTGATGAGCTCACGCACTTTCACGTCGTACGTAAGGGCTAAGAAAGGCTTGCCGAGGATCGCTGCGATCACCAAAGCGTGCAGCCGCTCTGCTATCAACAGGTCGCACCCAGAGATAAGGGCGGCGACCTGTCTGTGCGTCGTCGGCAAGTGCTGATGTGCTTCAATCTCGGGCAGACGTGTGCAGAACTCAGCAAGGACCTTGGCGTCGTGCTGGGCTTTGAACCCAGACTGCATTGGCAGTGTGTGGATCTCGATCGGGTGGCTGGCATGCAACGCGCGTAGCCCGTCTTCTAAGTTCTTCAGAAAGGTCGTCCAGTTGGCTGGGTTCTCAATGTCGTAGTTGAGGTTGAGCGCCACGCGCACGGGCCGCTGCGGCGTGCTATCGCGCGCTGCCAGTCGCGAGACTGGATAGCCGACTACCTCTTCGTGGGAGAGCGGCGCAAATTGGGCCGGCGAATTAGCGAACACGGCGTCAGGCACGCATTGCACTCGATAAGGTGGCAGGCCGAGGCTCAAACATGTCTCATAGGACTTGCAATCGCGCACCGACAGCAGGTCCACTTGGTGGAGTATCCAGCGAGCGAGCCGGCGTCCCGGCTTGGTCTGTAGCGGTCCGACGCCGATGTTGCTCATCACGATGGGTTTGCGCGCTATGTGGTGTGCGAAAGTGACGATTGCCAGCACCATGAGCAGTGTGGCGTAGCGGTTACGTCCGACACTGGCATAGAGTTCCTTGATGATGCTGCCGCCGCCAAAGAAAACCAGGTCACACTGCTTTAGGCTGCGCAACAGCCGGCCCCGTTCGCTGGTCGTGTTGAACACTTCGGCATGGAAGCGTGATTGCAGTTGCGCAGCAGTGAACGGCGGATCGTAGGAGTTGACCTCGTAGTGATGGCGATTGCCCAACTGGGTCAGGAACGTCTCCAGCAACAGTTCGTCGCCGATGTTGTACTGTCCGTGTGTGCCCAGGAAGACGATATGTTTGGAGGTCATAGCCACAGGAATAAGCGTTTCACGGTTGAGCAGCTCTTTTCTCGTCCAGTGCTAACAGCGTGCCAGTATGTCGGATGGGGACCTGCCTGAGCGCGTGCAACGAATCCCACATGAGCAACCCCGCGAAGAAGCAGATCATTAGGCCGAGTTGAATGAAAACGACTTGATACAGCGAGTCGTGGAAGATCCAAAGCAGCAGCACCTGGAGCGTGCCAACTCCGATTGACAGATAGGCACCGTCGGCACTGCCGATGGACAGCCGATAATTGACGATGACGTTGGCCAGGGCATAGGCAGCCGTGGTCAGAGCGTATATCCACAGCAACGGAGCGATGGGCAAATAGGCCGGCCCGAACAGCACGCGTATGAGTGTTTCTGGGTATAAGTAGGTCAGGGTCACAATGGCGAGCGATCCGGCCAAGACGATTGCCAGCGAAAGCAGGAGCAAGTGTCGGTGGCGTTGGCCGCGGCTATAGCGCTGTGCGACGACGGGAAACATCGCTGTCGCTATCGACCAAGTGGCGAAGAAGACAACGCGGCCTGTCAGGGCCAGTGCAGCATAGAGCCCCGCTTCCTCGGGGCGGAAGAAGCGTCGCACGACTAGTATGTCGCTGTTGTTGATCAAGATTTGGCCCAACTGAGCCACGAGCGCAGGACCAGCGAAGACCATCACCTCGCGGCGCAACGACGGTGTTATTGGCTGTGCGGCCGGGAGATCGGCGGCGATACGGCGAGCGGTGAACCAGGCGGCGACAAAGGAGAGAGTGATTCCTGCCACAGCGCCATTTACTCCAAAACCCAGCGCCACAAAAGCCAGGCTGAGCAGTAGGCGTGACCACATCTCGACCTGGTAGGTGGCCGCGAGGAGACCAAAACGCGTACGTCCTTGTAGCAGACCACGCTCGATGCCCTGCATTAGGAAGAATGGCATGAAGAGTCCGAATAGGATGAATGGAGTGGGCGAACTCACCGAGAAGAAATTAGCCCAGAGCGGTGCGCCCAAGGCAAACACGCCCGTCAGCCCCAGTCCAATCAGTAGGGCAAGTCGCAGCGAGAAACGACGCAAGCCGGCAATGTCCGTCAGGTTGTGCTCCGCAGCGAAGATAGCGCTGAAGCGTGCTGCCGGCGTTTGCAAACCGGTAGTCAAGAATGAGGTGACGAGAAGTAGCGTCACGATTAAGCTGAGATCGGCGAAGGCTGACGGACCGAGCCAGCGTCCCATGATGAGGTTGAAGGCGTAATTCCCGATGTTGACCAAGGTGGCACTGATAAACAACACTGCGCTGCCGCGCAGCAACCTGTTGTTCGACGATTCGAAAGGAGGGAACGTAAATCGGTTGGGTATCGCGGTTGGGTCGAAGGTGCGCATACCTGCGTCCCGGGTCTCGATGACGAAGCGCCGCCTCATCCGATCGAGAGTTAGGGTCACTTGCAGCCGGCCACTGCCGTTCAGCGCATGCTCAATAATGTTGGTGCAGACCTCCTGGATGGCTAACTGGATTTGGTTGATGAGATTGTGGGTGGGTGGCACCGATGCTCGAATCAGCAGCGCAGTGGCTCCTTCCCCTAATACGTTTAGGTAGCGATAGCTAGCAGGTAAGTCCACCGTCAACGAGGTTGGCTGTTCATTCTCCTCCGCGCAGCCGGTGGCACTAAAAGGCAAAGCCTTCACCAGTTGCCAGCGGTTTCCCCTGGGGCGGGGAACATACATTACCTCATCCATTAATTGGCGCACTAGGAAGAGTCCTACCCCCAGGTTGATTGAGCTTGCGCTGGCGTCGGACGGAGTCGGCTGCGCCGTTGTCTCGGGCAATAAGGCCTCATAGCACCAACCACCATCCAGTTTGAGAGAGAAACGCTGCGGTTTACCGCTCACCTGCAAAGTTGCGCTAATCTCGCCCGTGCCAGCTCCCGGAGCGACTGCCTGGGCCAGTGGTTGCTGGGCCGCTCTTAGCGCTTCGGCAGCGACAGCGTCGGCCTCCACCAGGCTATCAACGCGCGCTAGCATCGCCCGTAGGCAGGCAGCGAGCAGCGCATGGACATCCGCTTGCTGCAGCACACCTTGGATGCGAATCTGCAGGCAATCTGTCTGATCCATAGGCATCATACGTTGGGTAGAAAGCGCTGGATCGTCGCCTCAAGCTCCCAGGAACTGACGGGCTTTTCCAGGAAGCCGTTGGCTCCTTCAGCACTGGCTTCGAGGCGATGCTGGTCGAGGACGCTGTTCGTCAGGATGATCACTGGTACGTTGCGCAGGGCCTCGTCGGCGCGCATATGCCGCAAAAGGTCCAGCCCGTCCATCTCCGGCATGGAAATGTCAGAGATGATCAGATCGACGCAGGACTGGCCCAGGTGAGCTAACGCTTCGTGACCACTACTGGCAGTAATGACCTTGTGTCCGCGGTTGCGCAGCCGTTTGCTAATCACCAATTGCGTAATCGGGTGATCTTCTACAACGAGAATGGTCGCCATATGTCTTCACCGTATGTCAGAAGAGCCGGAGCGCGGCTTCGGCGGTGTCGGCAATGTTGAAGACGCGATCGAATTTGGTCAGGTTGAGGATGCGCCGGGCAGCCTCGATGCGGGGCCACACCAGCTTGACGTCACCACCTGTCTGGCGCGCGTGCTTCAGAATGCTCACTAACACAGCCATGCCGGATGAATCCAGGAAGGGCACCTCCGAAAGGTCAATCACAAAATTGACTGCACCACTTTCGTACAGTTGCGCGAGTTGTTGACGAAACTCGGCAACGTTGACCACGTCAATGCGTTCTTGTGGCGCAACGATCACGACGCGCAGCACATGTTCACATATCACGAGCTTCATCGCCTCAGTCCTTTCCTTTGTTCGTCTAGAGTCGTTTGCGCAGTCGCCAGAGATTGCCCTGATCGTCGCGGTGATAATGCAGCTCGTCCAGGAGTGCTCTGGCGAGGAAGAGGCCGTAACCCCCTTCCTGCGGCTGATCAAGATCTGGCTCGGTCACCGATTGGATGTCGAACGGTCGCCCCTGGTCACGCAGTTCGATCTGGACGACCAGAGGTGGTGTTCGAGATACATAGAGCAGCACGGCTATCGTACCGTCATCGCGTCCAGCGTAGGCATGCCTGACGATGTTGGTGCAAATCTCATGGGCGGCGAGCTGCACGTTGTAGATGTTGAATTCGTCAACGCCTGCCTGGATCAGTAAATCATTGATGGCGGCGTCAATTGTTCGCACAGCAGCAAGGTTGGCTGGCGTAATGAATTCGATGACGTTTTTGGTGCCCACGGCCCTCTCTCCACCTTGATGAGTCAACCCGTTTATGTCCATCGGTGCTCTTTCAGCATGCTTTCAGCACAACCGCAGTCTGATCGTCATCTTGCACATCGTCGCCGTTGAACTGAGCCACAGCGGCCAGCAACCCCTCGGCAATCTCTTTGGACGAAGCCGTTGATAGCAGATCCACTTGATCGAGCAGCCGGTCTATGCCGAAAAGTTCGCCTCTCTGGTTCCGTTCCTCGTTGAGTCCATCCGTTGCTACCACGAGGACATCGCCAGATTGAAACGGGATGCTCTTATCCTGCCAAAGTGAGAGAGGTAGGACGCCGATGGGAGGGCCGTCGGCATCTAGCAAACATGCTGCTTGGCCGGCCGAGCGAAGGATGACCGGCGAATGTCCTGCATTAGCTATAGTGAGTTGCCCCTTCTCTGGATCATATTGACAGACGCAGACAGTAGCCATCATGCCAACTTTGGTGAAGTCGTCATATAGGTGTTCGTTGGCTTGAGCGAGGATTGCGGCCGGAGTGATGGAGCTGTGGCACAAGGTGCTGCTGCGCAGATCTATTCGCGTCATGGCCATCAAGAGCGCAGCAGGCAAGCCCTTGCCCGATACATCGCCTACGACAAAAGTGAACGGTTGGCTTGCTGCGCCGCCGGGGACGATGTAGTCGAAGAAATCGCCGCCCACCTGTAACGCAGACCGCAAAGCGCCGTAAATGTCAAGGCCAGCAATGAGCGGCGATCGCTGTGGCAACAGACCGAGTTGCACCCTGCGCGCCAGTTCTATTTCGGTGTGTAATCGCGCTTGGGCGACCAGTTGCGCGTGCGACAGGGCGATCTCGAGTTGGACACCGGCCTGTTCCGTGATTGAGCGCGCTAGCTTCAGGTCGGGCGATAAGTCAGACGCCGGCCGGTTCAGCCAAAGTCCGAACGCAGCGACAATCTCGCGGCGTTCGCGGAGAAGAAGCGGCACGACGAAGAGGTTGCCTTTGTCATGCCAGGGGCTGGAAGAGAGTTCTGCGCCGCTCAGTAGAAGTTCGCTGCCAGCCTGTCGCACTCGTTCGAAGAGCGCAATCAGACAGGGCTCCGGTACCGTCAGACCGGGGGAGCATATGACTTTGGCCGGCGCAGTTAGCACGACGAACGCGGCGTCAGCTTTTACTAGGCGCATCGCCTGTTCCACCAGGCGATGGAGCAGCCGATCAATATCCAATTGATCAGCATTTGACTTGTTTAGCTCATATAGTGCGAGCAATTGGTCCT
Source organism: uncultured Anaerolineae bacterium (assembly GCA_937959265.1). GTDB lineage: Bacteria > Chloroflexota > Anaerolineae > J036 > Brachytrichaceae > JAAFGM01. Next base: position 37,896 of record CALGMA010000050.1, read on the forward strand.
CGGTCTCGGCCAGCGCATCCGCCAAATTTTCTACTTCACCCTCCAAAATCGTGAGCGAGGCCAGCAGCGCTGCGTCGGCTTGTAGACGGGCCAGCGCTGCGTCACCTTGCACGCCACTGACGCGCAACTCTCCCAGCCAGTCGCCCGTGTCGTCTATGATGGGTGCCATCAACCCAGCCGAGCGTGGCGTTGGTGTGGCCGGCCAGCAGGCCAACAGCTCTTCACCTTGCCACAAACTGAAGCTCGTTGCGCCGTTGGCTAACCACGCCGACGCAAGGGTTTGAAGCAGAGGAGCGCGGTTAGCAAGAAACGTAAACGCCATCTTCGAATTGAGCAACAAGCACAGTCACGGCTTCTTCAACAGAGTCCGAAATTTTGAAAGCGCGATCCAGACGAGTGAGCTCGAAGATGATGCGCACTGGCTGTTGCAGATTGCAGAGAATCTGGTCGGCGCCGAGCTCTCGACAGTATTTCATGCCTTGCACCAGACAGGCAAGACCGCTGGAGTCAATGAAGTTGACCCCACCTAAATTAACCACGATGTGCCCTTTCGTTCGGTCCGCGGCTCGCGTCAACATTTGACGCACTTGGGGCACTTCGTGAGCATCGAAACGTCCTGACAAACCAATGATCGCGACGGTCTGGTCGTTGCTAGGCGCAGGCTTGATTTCTTGTAAGTTGATTTGCATAGCCTTCGGCTTCCTCCCCTTAAGTGGCGGGCAAGCGGCGCGCATTGCCCGTTTGTCGCTTTGCAATCAAGGTCTCAAAATGCAGCAGATACCAGTCCACAACTTCGGCGATGGGCAGACCACGCGAGGCAATCCAGTTTTGTCGGCCCAGTTCGCGACGGCGGTCAGGGTTGTCAATGACTCGGGCGATGGCGGCTGCTAGGCTGCGAGTATCACCAGGCTCGAAGAATTCGCCGCTGTAGCCTTCTTCAGTGATCACTTCGGCGAGATCACCAATGTAAGGAAGGACCACCGCCTTGCCATAGTCTCCGGCCTGATGCAGCACGCCTGAGCTACCGGTAGTGCTCGTGTAGGGGAAGACGACCACTGCAGCTTCGCCGAAGATACGCGGGATGTCTTGCTCAGCTACGTAGCCGGTATAGCGGATGTTGGGAATGTCGGCGTAGCGCTGACGTATGCCTTCCAAATAGCCTGGCGCGTTTGGGCTATTCGTGCCGGCGATCACAAGCTCCAGCGGTGGCCGGCTGCCGCCCTCTTGTAGTAACTTGAAAGCTTCGATTAGCGTCTCTACCTTCTTGTAGGTGCCGAACTTGCCGAACGCCAGGATCTTGATAGGGCCGGGGGGAAGTTCGAACGAAGGCTGAGGTGCATCCTCGAACGCCCCATGTGGGGCGAGCACCACGTTGGTAGCTTTGTATTTCGACTCTAGGATCTCGACGTATTTGGCGATCGTCACTGCTACCAGGTCGGCCATCAAAAGCAAGCGGGTGACTTGGGCGCCACAGAAACGCGTCACCGACTCGACGAGCGCGTTGTTAGCAAAACCAGCGCTGCGCAGGTTGATCGTCTCTATGATGTTGTGCAAGAGCACAATGGTTGGATAACCTGCGCGCCTGACGAGATAAGGCGCTGTCAGGCCGAGCGTAGCAGCAACTCTGCGATTGCCGAAGGTGGCGAACTGAATATTGAATAACACCGCGTCAGGATCTACCTCACTCACAGCGGCGCGAATACGGAGAGCGTTGTCTCTGGCGCCAAAAGACCAGCAGGGGATAACCCTTACTGGGGCATAACCCTGGCGCATCTCGAAGTGATATGCCTGTCCCGGCGGCAGCTCATCAGGGAGCAGGATAACCTCGCCGACCTCCTCCTTTTGGCGCAAAAATCGTACGAAGTGATAAGCGTATTCGTTGAGCGAGCCTTTGCCTGGTGGATGGGTGGTAATGATGGCTAGACGAAGCTTAGGCGTTGGCATAGGTACCCTTCAGGTCGTTCAGTTTGATCTTGATCAGGTCGCGTAAGAAACGCTGGGCTTCTTTGGTTGGGTCGAGTTTGGAGCCCGGCGCATCTACCCAAGTAATGGGAACCTCGGCGATGCGGTAGCCAAATTTGTTCGCCAGATAGAGAATCTCTAGATCGAAGGAGAATCCGCTGATTGTCTGAGCGCGGAAGAGACGTTGTGCGACTTCCCGCGTGAACATCTTGAAACCGCACTGTGTATCACGAGCGCCAGCCGAGAAGATGCTGGTGGCGATCCAGCGTAGGCCGCTGCTCATAACGCGACGCGCTAGGCTCTTGTTTGCTTCCTCCGCACCTCGAGCTGCGCGTGAGCCGATCGCTATGTCGTATCCCTCATTGATTTTCTCTAGCAGCTTGCTGATCTCTTCGATGGGCGTGCTGTTGTCGGCGTCGTCGAATAGCACGACTTTGCCTCGCGCTGCCAGCATGCCGCGCCGAACTGCGCTTCCCTTGCCCTCGTTTCTCTGCGCGCGCAACACACGCAGGTTGACGAATCCCAGCTCCTCGACGATTTGGACCGTTCGATCCTTCGAACCGTCGTCAGAAATAATTAATTCCCAGGGGATGCCCAGGCTTGAGACGTGTGAAGCAATAGCACCGATGGTCGGTACGATGCGCGCTTCCTCGTTATAGGCCGGGATCACGATAGAGAGAGCTGGTTGCTCCTCGATCGGTGTCATCTTCCAACGCTGATAATCTTGGTATGACATAATCAAATCGGCCGGTCCGAAGCAAGAATATGTGTGTTCAACTAATTGAGACGGCTGAGGTGGGAAGTTGCTACGGTCACTCGGAGAGAACGCATTGCTATTTAAGTGGTTGCTAAAAGCGTTGGTGTTGCGGAGGAGACACTCTGCTACGTACTCGCGAGCGCGTATGCGCTGTTGACGAGCATGAAGGGGAGTGGGTGTATCCCCCAGTGCATGTGTAGGTTGGGTCTGCCTCGCGTGCACCAGGGTTACAAAGTCGTCGTTGGGGGGATGCTCTCCAAGCTATGCTATACTGGTTTTCAACAATCGAATACGTCGAGGTGACCCGATGCCTGCGCGTCGCGCAGGCTGAAAAGCTCGGAAGCTAGGGCTTAAAGGTGGAAGCCGGTGAGAGTCCGGCGCTGTGCCGCAACTGTAAGCGCGCCGCTGAGCGCGCGAGCCAGGATGCTTGCCTCGACTCGGTATTGCATGACCTTCTCGTGATCAAGGAGGTGAAGTATGACCAATGCACCGTGAAGTCGGTGTGTGATTCTGGTTAAGCGACATCCTTACCCCGTCTGAGAAGGCGGGGTTTTTCATTCGCAGAGACTGTGCTATCCGATTGTGCGCTCGTCCGAGCGTACATTGAATGAACCGCTTGCAATCACCCATGTCACACACCGACAAGACAACCCAAGCCTTTCATCGCTTGTCCGCTGCTGCTTTGCTCGCTGCGGCGTTGACTGCTTGCGCTGTGCCTGTGCCGCCGGTGCAGACCGCTGCGCCTGTGCAGCCGACGGCCGTTCAACAACCCACCGCTACGACTGCGCCTCAGCCGACGGCCACGCCTGAACCGCAACCAACCGTCGCACCTACGCCGGTTGTCCAAGCTCCAACTGCCAACCTGACCGACGGCTGCATCACGAGCTTCAGCCCCGATGTGGACTACTTCCCGGAGAAGGTCACCATCGAGGACGCCACCGGCTTCGTGGTGGAGTATCACAAGCACTACAAGGTCATCACCGTGCTCAATCCCTGGCGCGGCGCCGAGCAGCAATTCAAGTATGTCATCGTGCAATGCGGCGCGCCGGCCCCGACTGATGTCGGCGACGCGCTGGTGATCGAAGCGCCCGCAAAGGATGTGATCGCCATGAGCACCACCCATCTTCCCCATCTGGAAAAGCTGGACCTGCTCGACCGTCTGCTGGGTCTGGATAGTTTCCTGTATGTGAACAACCCTAAGGTGCGCACGCTCATCGAGGCCGGCGCATTGATCGAGATCGGCGACGGCGCCGAGGTGAACGTCGAGAAAACCATCGCCGCCCAGCCCGACTTAGTGATGACCTTCGGCGTGGGCGATCCGAAGTTTGACGCGCACCCCAAGTTGCTGGAAGCCAAAATCCCCACCGTGATCAACGCCGAATACATGGAGGGCACGCCGCTGGGCCGCGCCGAGTGGATCAAGTTCACCGCGCTCTTCTTCAACAAGGAGGCCAAAGCGCAGGAAGAGTATGCGAAGATGAAGCGGCGCTACCAAGAAGTGGCGGAGAAGGCGAAGGCAGCCGCGAACAAGCCTACCGTCATCTCCGGCATGGCCAGCAAGGACAAGTGGCGCGTGCCGGGCGGCGGCAGCTACGCTGCCAGGCTGGTTATTGACGCCGGCGGCGCTTATCTCTACGCCGACGACACCAGCGCCGGCAGTCTCTCGCTCACCTTCGAGGAGGTGTACGACAAGGCCGTTAAGGCCGACGTGTGGCTGCTAACCAGCTTCCAGCGCTACGACAGCATCAAGGCGGTGCTGGAGGCGGAGCCGCGCTACGCCGAGATGGCCGCCGTCAAGAGCGGCAACGTCTGGAACTACGACAAGCGCGTGAACGAAAACGGCGGCAACGATTACTGGGAGACCGGCGTGGGCAATCCCGACCTGTTGCTGGCGGACTTGGTGAAGATCTTGCACCCTGAACTCCTGCCGGATCACGAGCTGGTGTTCTGGCGGCAGATCCCCGCTGAGCCTACGCAATGAACCTATCCCTGCCCTCAACCGGGGTTGGCCGAGCGCAAGCGCCGGCCAACCCCTTCCCTCCGCTGGGGATGCGGCGCGGCGTCTTTGCGTTGTTGGTCGCCTTCGCTGCCTTTGCCTTCCTGCTGTCGCTGGCCATCGGCTCGGTGCGCATCCCGCTCGACGAGGTGGTGCGCATACTGCTGGGTGGCCAAGCAAGCAAAGACACCTGGCAGACCATCATCCTGCTCTTTCGTTTGCCCAAGGCCATTACCGCGCTGCTGGCCGGCGCGGCGCTGAGCGTGGCCGGCCTGCAGATGCAGACGCTCTTTCGTAACCCGCTGGCCGACCCGTTTGTGCTGGGCATCAGCAGCGGGGCGAGCCTGGGCGTGGCGCTGGTGGTGCTGGGCGGCACAGCAGCCAGCGTCAGCGTCTTCGGTCGCGCGGCCTTCTTGGGCGAGTTCGGGCTGGTGAGCGCGGCGTCGCTGGGTGCGGCTGCCGTGTTCTCGCTGGTGATGCTGATCGCCCGCCGCGTGCAAAGCGCGATCACGCTGCTGGTGCTGGGGCTGATGATCGGCTACCTCACTGGCGCGGTGGTCAGCGTGCTGCTGTACTTCGCCCTGCCGGAGCAGGTCAGCGCCTACGTCAACTGGACGTTCGGCAGCTTTGGCGGCGTGACTTGGCAGCAGATGCGCGCCTTCGCGCCGGCCGCGTTGCTCGGCCTGGGGATCGGCTGGTTCACTGTGAAGCCGCTCAACGCGCTCTTGCTGGGGGAGAACTACGCGGCCAGCATGGGGGTGAACGTGCGCGCGGCGCGCTGGTGGGTGACGGCCAGCGCCTCGCTGTTGGCCGGCGCGGTCACGGCGTTCTGCGGCCCGATTGGCTTCCTCGGCTTAGCCGTGCCGCACTTGTGCCGCGCCCTGTTCGGCACCAGCGACCACCGTGTGCTGCTGCCGGCGGCGCTGCTGCTAGGCGGCGGGCTGGCGCTGATCTTCGACCTGATCTCGCAGATGCCCGGCGCGCGCGCCGCGCTGCCGCTCAACGTGGTTACCTCGGCGGTGGGCGCGCCCATCGTGCTGTGGATCGTCCTGCGCCGCCAGAGCTTCGGGCGGGTGTGAGGCCGAGATGAGGACGGAACAAGCGATGCCGTCACGCAGCGGCCATTGGCCTCTCGACGGCGAAGCTGCGGTTGCCGCGGCTGCCATGCGCGCAGTGCGCCTCACTACCGGCTATCGCAACGGCGGCGTGGTGCGCGTCGTGCATCGCGATCTCGACCTCAGCCTGCCGCGCGGCCGGCTGACTGCGCTGCTCGGCCCAAACGGCACCGGCAAGAGCACGCTGATGCGCACGCTGTGCGGCCTGCAGCCGGCGCTGGGCGGCGTCGTGTGGATCGAGGATGAACCGCTGCATCGCCTCTCATCCGCTCAGCGCGCGCGCAAGCTAGCCGTGGTGCTCACCGACCGCGTGGACATCGGCTCCATGACGGCCTACGGCCTGGTGGCGCTGGGACGGCATCCCTACACCCGCTGGGACGGCCGCCTGACGCCGGAGGATGAGCAGATCGTGCAAGAGGCGATGCGCGCGGCGCGCTGCGAGTCGCTGGCGTGGCGCGCGGTCGGCCAGCTCAGCGACGGCGAGCGTCAGCGCGTGATGATCGCCCGCGCGCTCGCCCAACAGACGCCGATCATCCTGCTCGACGAGCCGACCGCTTTCCTCGACCTCCCGCGCCGCATCGAGATCATGCACCTGCTGCGCGACCTGGCGCATCAGACCGGCCGCGCTCTGCTGCTCAGCACGCACGACCTGGAGCTGGCGCTGCGCTTCGCCGATGCGCTGTGGCTGATGGGCAACGACGGCGCGTTCGTCGCCGGCGCGCCGGAGGAGATATATCGGCGGGGAGACTTGCTGCGCATCTTCGCCGGCGAGGGCGAAGCGGTGCAACGCTACCTGCAGGAGATGCACGAGCGATTGAAGCTGCACGACGCGCAACTACTCGCATCTTTACCATCCACGGAGAACAAACGACATGACGCATCCTGCACTTGAACCGCACTTCGTCAACGAAGAACTGGGCGATGGCCTGATCGAAGGCTGGCGCCTAGAGGTCGGCGAGGCAAAGCTGTTTGAACTGCTCAAAGAGTTGTTCGAGGAATACTGGTCCTGCATTGTCTTCGGCACCATGATCCAAGGCAGCGTCTTCGAGATCAAGGCGGAGCGCCCGCCGACGCGCATCACGCTGCTAGATGGCTATCTCACGGTGGACTTCGGCGCGTGGCATTTCCACGTCTGCATCGGCGACCACTTCGGCACGGCCGCGCGCCCTACGTCGCCGGAGCTGCGCGCCATCCGCAAGACCAGCCGCGCAGAGCTAGTACGTCGGTTGAACCCCGATGGCACGCCCAGCAGTTGGCGGCTGCGGCTGTTCAACGGCCGCGATGAGAACCAGCTCACGGTGTTTTTGCCCAACCCCTTCATCACCGACGAGATGAAAATCGCCCGCGCGCCGGATTGGGATCGGCTGGCGCTGTGGGATCATCTGCGCGCGAAGTACCTCGGCCTAGGGCCGGACCCAAAAGACCGCACGGCCAAGACGCTATTTCATGGCTGATAACCCTTTTCTCCCGCCCTCCGTGGTCATTGCTGCGCCGCACAGCGGCAGCGGCAAGACGACGATCGCCGTCGGTTTGCTTGCCGCGCTCGCTGCGCGTGGCCTGCGCGTAGCGCCCTTCAAGGTGGGACCAGACTACATTGATCCCTCGCTGTTGGCTCAGGCCGCTGGCCAGCCGTGCCACAACCTCGATGCTTGGATGCTCGGCGAGGACGGCGCGTTGGCCAGCTTCGCCCGACGCAGCCGAGGCGCTGACCTCGCCGTGATCGAGGGCGCGATGGGGCTGTTCGACGGCGTGGCCGGCGAGGACGACACCGCCAGCGCCGCGCACGTCGCCCGCTTGCTCAACGCCGCTGTGGTGTTGGTGCTGGATGCGCAAGCCATGGCGCGCACGGCCGCCGCGCTGGTGCACGGGCTGGCCACGTTCGACCCGCGCGTGCAGGTGGCCGGCTTGATCTTCAACCGCGTCGGCAGCCCCACCCACGCTGCCATGTTGCGCGAGGCCGTGACGCAGCACACATCGGTGCGGGCGCTGGGCAGCCTGCCGCGCGATGAACGCCTGGCGCTGCCGGAACGGCATCTCGGCTTAGTGCCCGCTGCCGAGCATGACGTGTCGGCCTGGGTAGCGGCTGCGCGCGCCGCCGTAGAAGCCAACGTGGATGTGGATGGGCTGCTGGCGCTCGCGCGCGCCAGCGCGCAGCAGAGCGTGCTCCCCTTTCGCGCAACCCCTGCGCTGCCGCTTGACCCCCTCCCTCGCTCCAATAGCGCAACCGCGCGCCCTTGCATTGCCATCGCCCGCGACGAGGCCTTCAGCTTCTTCTACCCCGACAACCTGGAATTGCTGGAGGAAGCCGGCGCCGAGCCGGCGTTCTTCAGCCCGCTGCGCGATGCGCATCTGCCGGAGGGCAGCGCGGCGGTGATCCTGTGCGGCGGCTTCCCAGAGCTATACGCAGCGCAGCTTGCGGCCAACGCCGACATGCGCGCGGCCATCGCCGCGGCGGCGCGGGCCGGCATGCCCATCTACGCCGAGTGCGGCGGGCTGATGTACCTGTGCGAAGCGCTGGTGGATCAATCGGGCGCAGCGCATCCCATGTGCGGCGTGTTGCCCGGCCGCTCGGCGATGACCGGCCGGCTGACGCTGGGCTACCGCCTCGCCCGCGCGCCGCGCGACAACTGGCTGTGGCGAGCCGGCGAGACCATCCGCGGCCACGAGTTCCACTACTCAACGTGGCAGGCCGACGGGCCGATGCTCGAACCTGCTTACATCTTCCAGCCGATGCACTACCTCAAGGAACCGCGCCCGGACGGCGCCCAGGCCGGCAGTGTGATCGCCTCGTATCTGCACGTGCATTTTCTCGCCAAGCCCGAGCTGGCCATGCGCTTGGCGCGCGCTGCGCGCGATTGGGCGCAGCACGAATTGGAGCGACGCAATGGCATCCTTGCAACTTGAGCGCACAACGACGCTCCTAGACGGTGTGCTTCTGCATCTTCACGATCACGCGCTTCATGTAGAGGGCGCGCGGCCGCTGAGCTGCGTCAGCTCGGCCGTGGTGGGTGGCGGGCTCCAGCGCGCGCGGCACATTCTCAACCTCGGCGTGTCGGCGGCGTATCGCTGCGGCAATCACGTGGCGGACTTGCAGCGCGCTGCGCTCGCCTTGGGCATTGCCGAGCCGTTCGTCGGCCTGATGACCGCCGCAAGCCTGGCCGACGCGCGTGCCTGCGCGGAGCGCGACGGCGAGGTGGCGGCAGCTGCTGTGGTGACGCTGGGCATCAGCCACCCCACGGCTGCCGGACGCTCCGAATGTGCCGTCTCTCAACGCGGCAAAGCGAGGCCCGGCACCATCAACATCATCGTCTTGGTGGACGGTCGGCTGGCGCCCGGCGCGCACATCAACCTGCTGCTCACCGCTACCGAGGCGAAGAGTCTCGTGCTGGCGGAACAGGGCGTGCGCACGCCGGAAGGATGGCTGGCCAGCGGCACCGGCACCGATGCGCTGGTGGTCGCCTGCACCGAGCGCGGCGCATGGCTGGAGTATGGCGGGCCGATCTCGTTGGTCGGCGCGCTGGTGGGCCGTGCCGTGCGCGCTGCCACTGAAGCAGCGCTCTCCGCCTGGCAGCGCCGCCGGCATGAGATGAGCCAGAGGTGACAAGACATGAACAGCGAATCAAGCGAACCGCGAGCGGTTGACCGTTTCGGCATCGAGTTGGCCAACACGCCGTTGCGCAGCGACCCTGAGCGTGAGGCAAAGCGCAAGGCCGCGCGCGAGATGCATCGCCCCAAAGGGCTGGTGATCGTCAACACCGGCAAAGGCAAAGGCAAGACCACGGCGGCCATCGGCATTCTGGTGCGCGCCTGGGGGCGCAACCTGCGCGTCGGCGGCGTGCAGTTCTTCAAGCACGAAAAGTCGTCCTACGGCGAGCTGAAAGCCCTGGCCAAGATGGGCATCGAGCTGACGCCGATGGGCGACGGCTTCACCTGGACCAGCAAGGACCTGGACGAGACGCAGGCCAAGGCGCTGCACGGCTGGGAAGTGGCCAAGCAGAAGATCGCCAGCGGCGAATACGACGTGTTCCTGCTGGATGAGTTCACCTACGTCATGCACTTCGGCTGGCTGGACGCGAACGAGGTGGTGGCATGGCTGCGCGCGCACAAGCCGCCCATGACCCACGTGATCATCACCGGCCGCGACGCGCCCGAAGCGCTCATCGCGTTCGCCGACCTGGTGACGGAGATGCGCGAGGTCAAGCATCCCTACCGCGACCAGGGCATTCGCGCCCAGCCGGGGATTGAATTCTGACGATGAGCACCGGCCAACCTCATGCGCGCGTGTTGCGCAGCGACGGCAAGTACATCAACCTCATCCTCAAGACGGGCCACCTCTTCGTGTGCGAGGGCTGCTGTTGCGGCCACGTCGAGCGAGGCCACGCGCCGGTGCCGGAGGTGCTCTTTCACAACGAGTGGGAGCGGCGCAAGCTGCGCCATCGCGTGCATCTCACCATCGGCGGGTGCCTGGGTCCGTGCCCGCTCGCCAACGTGGTGATGCTGAATTTTGCCGGCACGAGCTTGTGGTTCCAGTCCTTTAACACCGATTGGCAGGTGCTGGCGCTCTACGATTACATCGAGGCCATGCTTGCGGCCAATCGGCTGCTGCCGGTGCCGGAGGCGCTGCGCCCCTTTGTGTTCAACTTCTATGCCTGGCAAGCGCAGGCAATGGCCGAGGCCACCGACGTGGTCGCGCCGGCCGACGAGGCAGTAGTGTCGCCCATCGTGGTGCTCTCTCACGCCGACACCGACCTGCTGGCCGTCCGCCGCGCGCGCGAGCGACTGCCGGCGGACTTCCCCTCGGTTTGCGCCCTGCCGCTGGAGCCGCTCCGCGCGTCGGAGGCCCTGGCGCAGTTCGAGCGCGATGTGTTGCGCGACGCGCAGCTTGTCGTGGCGCGGGTGGAAGGCGGCGTCGAGAACGCGCCCCAGCTGCGCCGCATCGCCGAGTTTTGTCGGCAGGCCGACCGCGCGCTGTTGTGCGTCTCAGCCATTCAGCCCGACCCTCAGCTCGACGCCCTCTCCACCGATCCGCCCATCGCCCGTGAGGCCTACACCTACTTCCAAGAGGGCGGCGCCGAGAACGTGGCCCAACTGCTGCTGTTCCTCAGCGACCACTATTTCGCCACCGGCTACGGCTATGCGCCGCCCCGACCTCAGCCTCGGCTCGGCATCTACCACCCGGCGCTGGGCGAGCAGCCCGACCTCGCAGCGTGGCAGGCGCGCGCCCAGGCAGACCGCCCCACCGTCGGCGTGATGTTTTATCGCGCGCACTGGCTGAGCGGCAACCTGGCCTTTGTGGACGCGCTGGTGGCCGAGATCGAGGCGCAGGGCGCCAATGCCCTGCCCTTCTTCGTCAGCAGCCGCAACGACTTGGTCACCCTCGTCCAGAAATTCGGGCTGGGCAGTACTCAGCCGATGGACGTGCTCATCAGTACGGTTAGCTTCGCCATGTCGCCGGAGGTGGCCGCCCAAGCACCCTTCCCCATCCTGCAAGCGATCACCAGCGGCAGCGCACGCGAGCAGTGGCTGGCCGCCCAGCGCGGCCTCGGCCCGCTGGATACGGCAATGAACGTGGTTTTGCCGGAGTTCGACGGGCGGGTGATCACGGTGCCGATCGGCTTTAAGCACGAGCAGGAGTATCGGCCCGACGCGGAGCGCATCGCCCGGCTGGTGCGGTTGGCCCTCGGCTACGCGCGGCTGCGCCGCAAGCCAAATGCGGAAAAGCGCGTGGCGTTCGTGCTCACCAACAGCAGCGCCAAGGCCGGCAAGATCGGCAACGCGGTGGGGCTGGATGGGCCGGCCTCGCTGATGGGCATCTTCGCCGCCATGCGCGAGCGGGGCTACGCGCTTGGCGACGACGTGCCATCGGACGGCGACGCGCTGATGCACGCGATCGTCATGCGCGGCAGCTACGACACGGACTTCCTGCTGGACTTCCAGCGCGAGCAAGCCTTCCGCGTGTCGCTGGCGCGCTACGCCCACTGGCACGCCGAGCTGACCGACCTCCAGCGTCGCCACATGGACGAGCGCTGGGGCGGGCCGCCGGGCCGGTCTTACGTGCACAACGACGGTCTGCTCTTCAGCGCGCTGGAGCTGGGCAACGTGCTGGTGGCCCTGCAACCGCCGCGCGGCTATGGGGATGACCCAGAGGCGATTTATCACTCGCCCGATCTGCCGCCGAGCTACCAATACCACGCCTTTTACCGCTGGCTGACGACGCCACGAGAAGCCGGTGGCTGGGGCGCCGATGCCATCGTTCACCTGGGCACCCACGGCACGCTGGAGTGGCTGCCCGGCAAGGGCGTCGGCCCATCGCCCGACTGCTTCCCCGATGCGTTTATCGGCGATGTGCCCTTTTTCTACCCCTACATCGTCAGCAACCCCGGTGAGGGCGCGCAGGCCAAGCGCCGCGCGCACGCCGTCATCCTCGACCACCTCATGCCGCCGCAGACTACTGCGGAGCTGTACGGCGAGCTGGCCGAGTTGGCGCAGTTGGTGACGGAGTACTATGCATGCGAGGCCACCAGCCCCGACAAGCTGCCGATGTTGCAATCGCAAATCTGGGTGCTGATCTGCCGTGCGCGGCTGGACAAGGAGATCGGCGCCATTTTGCAGCGGCAAAACGCCAAACACAGCCATAGCTGGGACCCCGCCTTGACGCCAGAGGGCATTCCGGTGCGCATCGTCGAGTTCAGCGGCAAGGAGTTCGCCCACATGATGGAGGACGTGGACGGCTACCTGTGCGAACTCCAGAGCTTGCAGATCCACTGTGGCTTGCACACGCTGGGCCGGGCGCCGCAGGGCGCTGCGTTAATTGACACGCTCTACGCGCTGCTGCGCCTGCCAAACCTGGACGTGCCATCCTTGCGCGCGGCGGTGGCGCAGGCGTTGCAGGTTGAGCTGAACTCGGATTGGCGGCGCGGCAAGACGCAGGCCGAGCAGCAGGTGGACGCGACGGCGCGCACGCTGTTGCAGGCGCTGGCCGAGGCGCGCTTCGACCCGACGCGAGTGGATGCTGTCGTTCGCGCGCATCTGCCGCGCGCGCCATCCGCCGATGTGGTTGCAGCGCTGCGCTATGCTTGCACCCAAGTCGTGCCCGCCCTTCAACGCACGAGTGATGAGATCACCAACTTGCTCGATGCCTTGGAAGGCAGGCCGGTGCCCGCCGGCCCCGCCGGCGCGCCGACGCGCGGCATGGCGCACGTGCTGCCCACCGGCCGCAATTTCTTCACGGCGGACCCGCGCGCCCTGCCTAGCCCGACTGCCTGGGAGGTGGGCAAGCAATTGGCCGAGACGCTGGTCGAGCGCTACCGGGCCGAGCAGGGCGAGTACCCCTCGCGCGTTGGGTTGAGCATCTGGGGCACCACCGCCATCCGCACACAGGGCGACGACATCGCCCAGGCGCTGGCGCTGCTGGGCGTCCGCCCGGTATGGCAACGCGAGAACCGCCGCGTAGTCGGCCTGGAGGTGATCCCGCTGAGCGAGCTGGGCCGGCCGCGCGTGGACGTGATCATGCGCATCAGCGGCTTCATGCGCGACGCGCTGCCCCATGCGGTCGCGCTGCTGGACGAGGCTGCGCAGACGGTGATCGGCCTGGATGAGCCGCTGGAGCAAAACGCGCCGCGGCGGCTTTACTTCGAGCGACTTGGCGCGCTCATTGCCGGCGGCGCCTCGGCGGTCGAGGCCGACCGCCGCGCGCGCTATCGCGTGTTCGGCTGCAAGCCGGGCGCATACGGCGCCGGCATCCTCCCGCTGATCGAGGCCGGCAACTGGCAGGACGCGCGCGACTTCGCGCTGGCCTACGTCAACTGGGGCGGCTACGCCTATACGCGCAGTGAGGAGGGCGCCGACGCGCGCGAGGACTTCCGCGCCGCGCTTGCTGCCGTCCAAGTGGCCACCAAAAACCAGGATAACCGCGAGCACGACATCTTCAACTACGACGACTACTTGCAATATCACGGTGGCATGATCGCGGCCATCCGCGCCTTGAGCGGCAAGCCGCCGCTGGCCTACTTCGGCGACTCCAGCGCCCCCGGGCGCGTGCGCACCCGCAGCCTGAGAGAAGAGGCGGCGCGCGTCTTTCGCAGCCGTGTGATCAACCCTAAGTGGATTCAAGCTATCATGCGGCATGGCTACAAGGGCGGCCTGGAGATGGCGGCCACGGTGGACTACTTGTTCGGCTACGACGCTACTTCGGACGTGATCGAGGACTGGATGTACGAGACTTTGGCCGAGCGCTACGTCTTTGACGCTTCGGCGCAGGCCTTCCTGCGGCGAAGCAACCCCTGGGCGATGCGCGAGATCATCCAGCGCTTGCTGGAGGCGATCCAGCGCAACCTGTGGGACGCTGCGCCGGAGATGCAGCAGCGCTTAGCCGAGGCGCTGGCTGAGCTGAGCGGCGATCTGGAAGACTTCATGGATCGCGCCTGGGCGCTGCGCCAAGCGCAAGGCAGAGGGCAACCGGCGTGATGACCATCCCACTGGCCTTCGCGCTGGACGTGCTGCTGGGCGAGCCGCCGGCGCGCCTTCATCCGGTGGTGTGGATGGGCGGCTACTTGCGCTACACACAGCGGCGGCTGCCGGCGCGCTTTCTGGTCGGCGTGTTGGCGTGGTGGGGCGGCGCGCTGCTGTTCGCCGGCGGCGCGTGGTTGATCCAGTCGGCGCTGCTGGCCGCGTTGCCGCCGGCGGCCTCGGCAGTGGCGCTTGCGGTGATGCTGAAACCGCTGTTTGCCTGGCGCGGGCTGCGCGCGGCAGCGCTGGAGATCCTCCGCGCCGACGCGCTGGCCGAGAAACGGCGCTTGTTGAGCTGGCACTTGGTGAGCCGCGACACACGCGAGTTGAGCGCAGGAGAGGTCAACGGCGCCGTCATCGAGTCGCTGGCGGAGAACCTGAGCGACAGCGTGGTGGCGCCGCTATGCTGGTTCCTGGTGGGCGGGCTGCCTGGCGCCGCGCTCTACCGCTTCGCCAACACCGCCGACGCCATGTGGGGCTACCGCACGCCGGCGCTGGAATGGTTCGGCAAGTGGGCGGCGCGCGCCGACGACGCGCTGAACTTCATCCCGGCCAGGCTCACCGCGCTGTTGCTGTTGGCGACCGCCCCCCTACTGCGCCTGGATACGCGCAGCGCCTGGCGCGTGTGGCGCCGCGACGGCCGGCGGACGCCCTCGCCCAACGCCGGCCAGCCGATGAGCGCCGCGGCCGGCGGGCTGCGCGTGAACTTGACCAAGCGCAACGTGTACTCGCTGGGCGCGGAGTTCCCCTTGCCGGCCGATGCGGACGTTCGGCGTGCCCTGCGCTGGTGCGGCGTTGCGGCGTGGACGTGGGTTGTCATCGCCGGCGCGGTTGAGCTGGCGATGCAGATGGGGGGCTTGCGATGAGCGCGTTCGCCTTCACGCATGGCGGCCCGCAGGGGCCGGATGACGCGCTGCTCGATTTCAGCGTGAACACCAACCCGCTCGGTCCCAATCCGGCGCTGGTGCGCGTTTGGCGCGATGCGCCGCTAGCCGACTACCCCGACCCGCACTACACACGGGCGCGCGAGGCGCTGGCCGCCTGGCACGGGTGGCATCCCGACGGCGTGGCGCTGGGCGTCGGGGCGAGCGAGCTGCTACACCGCCTGGCCCGGCTGTTGGTGCGCCCCGGCGACGTGGTGCTCAGCCTGGGCGCGCCCTTCGGCGAGTTCGCCCTCGCCGTCGCGCAGCAAAGCGGCGAGGTGCGCGTGCTGCCGCGCGACGAGGGCGGCCTGCGCGCGTGTCTGGCGCAGTCGGCGGCGCGCGTGCTGTATCTCTCCAACCCGCACAACCCCACCGGCCACTACCTCGACCTGAATCGGCTGCGCGCGTTCGCCGGCGTGGTCATCGCCGACGAGGCTTACCTGCCGTTTGTGGCCGCGCCGCTGCCGGTTGCGCCGTGGCCGGGGCTGGTGCGGGTGCAATCGCCGGGCAAGGCGCATGGGCTGCTGGGGATGCGCCTGGCCTACGCCCTGGCCGAACCCGACTTGGCGCGCGAGTTGCGCGCCTTGCAGCCGGCCTGGGCCATCCCCTCGCCGTTGGCGGCGGCGCTAGAGGCGCTGCCGACGCAAGGCGATTTTCTGGCGCGCACTCTGCCCACCGCGCGAGGGTGGGCAAAGCGACTGGCGCAAGACCTCGGCGGCGAGGAGACAGGCCTGCACTTCTTCACCGTTCGCGTGGGCGATGCGGCATCCGTGGCAGCGGCGCTGCGCGCGCAGGGCATCCGCGTGCGCGATTGCGCGTCGTTCGGCCTGCCCGACCACGTGCGCGTGGCCACCCGCGCGCCGGCCGACAACCGCAAGCTGATTGAGGCATGGCAGACCTTGCACCTCTCCGAATGCGCTATAAGCCGATCATGATCGTGGGCTGCACCAGCAGCGCCGGCAAGTCCTTCTTGGTCGCGGCCCTGTGCCGCCATTTCGCCAACCAGGGCGTGCGCGTGGCGCCCTTCAAGGCGCAGAACATGAGCAACAATGCGGCGGTCACGCCCGATGGCCTGGAGATCGGCCGCGCCCAATACGTGCAGGCGTTGGCCGCGCGCGTCCGGCCAGAGGCGCGCATGCAGCCGGTGCTACTGAAGCCCCAGGCCGATACGCGCTCGCAGGTCATCGTGCTGGGGCGCTATGACCCGCGCATCACCGATATGCCCTGGCCGGCGCGCAAGCCGCACCTGTGGGGCGTGGTGCGCAGGAGCCTGCATTCGCTGCTGCGCGACTTCGAGCTGGTGGTAATCGAGGGGGCCGGCAGCCCAGCCGAGGTCAACCTGCGCTCCAGCGACATCGTCAACATGCGCGTAGCGCTAGAGGCACACGCCGACGTGTATCTGGTGGCCGATATTGACCGCGGCGGCGCGTTTGCCCACCTGCTGGGCACTTTTCTTTGCCTCGCGCCGGAGGAGCAGGCGCTGATACGCGGCTTTGTGCTGAACAAGTTTCGCGGCGACCCGGCCTTGTTGGGCGACGGTATGGATTGGCTGCGTGAGCGCACGGGCGTGCCGACGGTGGCCGTGGTGCCGATGCTGGCGCACGCCCTGCCGGAGGAAGATGACATCGCCGCGCTGGCCGCCCGCGCCGATCGCTTGTGCCCGGGCGAGGAGCGCGCCGTCCGGGTGGCGATCCTCGCCTACCCCTACGCCAGCAACTTCGACGAGTTCGACCCGTTAGTGGACGAGCCGGGCGTGCAGGTGAGTGTGCTCCGCCATCGGCAGCCACTGGACGATTTCGACGCCGTCATCCTGCCCGGCAGTAAGCACACTGCCGCCAGCCTCTCGGCGCTGCGCAGCAGCGGGCTGGCTGCCGAGGTGTGGCGCGCGGCGCAGCGTGGCGCGCTGATCCACGGCGTGTGCGGCGGGATGCAGATGCTGGGCCACGCCTTGCGCGATCCGCACGGGCTAGAGGGCGGCGGCGAAATGGCCGGGCTGGGTTTGCTGGATGTGGTCACCGAGCTGGCGCCGGACAAGGTCACCCAACAGCGCGAGGTGCACTGTGTGGAAGTCGGACCGGTGGCAGGCTATGAGATCCATCACGGCCTCACCGTGGCTGGCCCGCGCGCCTGCCCGCACCTGAGCGACGGCTTGGGCTGGCGGCAGGACAACGTGATCGGCGTCTATCTCCACGACCTGTTCAAGCACACGGCCTACCGCCAATGGTGGCTGGCGCAGCTCGGCTGGCAGGGAGCGGCGCGCGACTGGCATGCCCAGCTCGACGCCGAGCTGGATCGGGTGGCGCAGGCGGTGATGGCGCATTGGCCAAGGCTAACGCTGTGCCCGGCCTGATGCGCGGATGCACGCCCTGCTGTTATGTGACGCTCACCGGACAATCCCACACGCGCCGGCCGATCTGCATCGGCCCCGCGCCGACGACCTCGAACGCGCCGGTCAAACGAATGTCCTCCGACGAGCTGCCCACCATGACTTGGACGCGGCCCGGCTCCAGCACCAAGCGCAGGTCGGCGTCGTAGAAGGCGAGTGCGTCCGCAGGCAGGTGAAAGGTCACACGTCGGCGCTCGCCCGGCGCCAACGTGAGCCGCGCGAAGCCCTTTAACTCCTTAACTGGCCGCGGCAGGCTGGCGTATTCGTCGCGCACGTAGAGCTGCACCACCTCGTCGCCGGCGCGCTCGCCGCTGTTGCGCACCTCGAGCGAGATGTCTACGCGCTCCCCTTGCGTGACCTGGGCCGGCGAGATGGATAGGTCGTTGTAGCTGAAATGGGTGTAGCTCAGGCCATGGCCGAAGGGATACAGCGGCCGCACGGACTCATCCAGGTAGTCGCCGTGCCAGTTCGAGCGCGAGGCGGAGGGCTTGTGGTTGTAGAAGATCGGCACTTGTCCGGCGCTGCGCGGGAAGGTGACCGGCAGCTTGCCGCCGGGGTTGACCTCGCCGAAGAGCGCCTCGGCGATGGCCGGGCCGCCTTCCTCGCCGGGCAGCCACGCCTGGAGGATGGCCTGGACGCGCGCCGCCAGCCCCGTGAGCACATACGGCCGGCCGGTGACCAGGACAAGCGCGACCGGCTTGCCGGCGGCCAGGATCGCCTCCGCCAGCGCCTCTTGCGCGCCGGGCAGGCGCAGCGAGGCGCTGTCGCGCGTCTCGCCGGAGGTGCAGCGCGGCGTCAGGCCGGAGCGATCCCCCAACACCAGCACTACCGCGTCGGCCTGTTCGGCGGCGCGGACGGCCTCGGCGAAGCCCTCGGCGCTGGGGTCGAGGTTGTCGCAGCCGCGCGCGTAGAGCACCTGCGTCCCCGCCGCGACCAGCGCGCGGATGCCATCCAGCACGGTGGGGACGCGCGTCAACTCTTCCGCCGTCTCAGCGGGGAATTGGTCTTCGAGATGGGCCGGGTAGGTGTAATCGCCGAGCAAGTTGCGCGCGTCGTGGGCGTTCGGGCCGATTACGGCCAGCGTTCGCAGGTTGCGCGGCAGCGGCAGCAGGCCGTCGTTCTTCAGCAGCACCAGGCTCTGGCGCGCCAGCCGGCGGGCGAGCGCGCGGGGGCGCAGGTCGGCGAAGGTCGTGGCGGCGCGCTCCGCCTCCACGTAGGGGCGCTCGAACAGGCCCAGCTCGAACTTCTTTTGCAGGTTTCGGCTCACCGCCTGGTCAATCGTCGCCATGTCCACCTCGCCGGCCTCCAGCGCCTGGCGCAACAGGTCGCCGTAGCAGCAGGGGGTGGGCAGCTCGATGTCTATGCCGGCCCGAATGGCGAGCGCGGCGGCGCGGCGCAGGCTATCGGCGGCGAAGTGATAGGTGTGGATCATCATGATCGCCTCGTAGTCGGAGACCACCAGGCCGTCGAAGCCGAGCGTCTCGCGCAGCAATTCGGTCAGCAGCCGGCGCGAGGCGGCCACCACTTCGCCGTCCAGCTCGGGGTAGGCGTTCATGATGGAGGCCAAGCCGGCCGCTTGGATCGCCGCCTGGAAGGGCAGCAGGTAAGCCTCGAACAGCTCGTGGCGGCCCAGCAAGGCCGGCGCGCAGTTCAGGCCGCCCTGCGAGGCGCTGTGGCCGATGAAGTGTTTGCCGGTGGCCATCACGCCGTCGCGCAGGTTGTCGCCCTGCAAGCCGCGGACGTAGGCCACGCCGCAGCGCGCGACGAGGGTCGGGTCCTCGCCGAAGGTCTCCTCCAGGCGACCCCAGCGCGGGTCGCGGGCCAAGTCGAGCACCGGCGCCAAGCCGTGATGCAGGCCGACCGCGCGCAGTTGGCGGCGAATGGCCTCGGTCATCTCGGCGATGAGGTCCGGCTGGAAGGCGGCGGCCAAGCCGATGGGCTGGGGGAAGATCACGCCCTGGCGCACCATTGCGCCGGCGCAGCACTCCTCGTGCAAGATGGCCGGGATGCCCAGCCGCGTCTCCTCGACGAGGAAACGCTGAATCTGGTTGGCGGCCTCGGCCAGCGCGCCGGGGAGCAGCGTGGAGCTTCCGCCGGGGCGGGTGATTTGGCCGATGCCGTGGCGGAGATGCCGGCGCAGCTTGTCGGCGTCGAGCCGGCCGTCGGTGAGCAGGTCGCGCATCCAGCAAGCGTTGAGCTGGGCGAGTTTCTCTTCGAGCGTCATGCGGGCGAGCAAGTCGCGCACGTAGGGGTGGACGTTGTGCGTCATGGTCTCTCGTCTGTTTTCGGGGTATGGACTGAGTTCGGGACTATGCCCGCGTTGATTCTAGCAACTCGGCGCTCAGGCGCTCAGGTAGTGTTGGCATGAGAAAGGAGAGCTGCTTATACTATCTCGGCGGCGCGCCGCAAGTGAGGAATGACGGTGAGAAGCCATGGCCCGGCACAAACGCAACTCCGCAACATCTCAATCTCAGCCCCCCACGGCGACCCTGGGCTACGAAGCTCAGCTCTGGCAGATGGCCGACGCGCTGCGCGGCAACATGGACGCCGCCGAGTATAAGCACGTCGCGCTTGGGCTGATCTTCCTGAAGTACATCTCCGACGCCTTCGAGGAGCACTACCAACGCTTGAAGGGGGAACCATACGCCGACCCCGAAGACCCCGACGAGTACCGCGCCCAAAATATCTTCTGGGTGCCGCCGCAGGCGCGCTGGGAGCGGTTGAAGGCGCAGGCGCGCTCCCCCGCCATCGGCCAGGTTGTGGACGAGGCGATGGAGGCCATCGAGCGCGATAACCCCGCGCTCAAGGGCGTGCTGCCCAGAGACTACGCCCGCCCGGCGCTCGACAAGCAGCGCCTCGGGCAGCTTATTGACCTGCTTTCTAACATCCGCGTCGGCGATGAGGCCGCGCGCGAGAAGGACATCCTGGGGCGCGTATATGAGTATTTCCTGTCCCAGTTCGCCAGCGCCGAGGGTAAGAAGGGCGGCCAATTTTACACGCCTCGCTGCGTGGTCCGTGTTTTGGTCGAGATGCTGTCCCCCTACAAGGGCCGCGTCTATGACCCGTGCTGCGGCTCCGGCGGCATGTTTGTTCAGTCGGTTGAGTTCGTCAAGGCCCACGCCACCGGCAATGGGAATGGAGGAAAAACCAATGCTGATGTCAGCATCTTTGGTCAGGAATCGAACCATACCACCTGGCGGCTGGCGAAGATGAACCTCGCCATCCGCGGCATTGAAGGGAATCTCGGCAAAGAACACGCCGACACCTTCCACCGCGACCTGCACCCCGACCTCAAGGCGGATTTTATCCTTGCCAATCCGCCGTTCAACATGTCCGACTGGGGCGGCGAGCGCCTCAAGGATGACAAGCGCTGGAAGTACGGCATCCCGCCCGCCGGGAACGCCAACTTCGCATGGGTGCAACACTTTATCCACCACCTGGCCCCGACCGGCCTGGCGGGCTTCGTCCTGGCAAACGGCTCCATGTCCTCCAACCAATCGGGCGAGGGCGAGATCCGCAAGAACATCATCGAAGCCGAC
>CALGMA010000051.1 GCA_937959265.1 uncultured Anaerolineae bacterium
GAAGTTCAAGCCGCGCAGGTCTAGCCCGCTTAGGTCCACGCCCGTCAGCCGTGCGCCCGCTTCGCCCTCCCTTAGTCGAGGCACAGCCGCCAGAATCTGGATCACTTCTTTGCGCGTCAGTTCAGCCATAGCGAGCCAGGCATGGGAAGCAAGTGCAGCGCGCTCACGCCCCGATGCTTGCAATCGCCGCCTTGCCGATCAATTCCAGGGCGCGATCGTCCTGTGGCGGATGCATCAAGCCGGCGCGGGCGTCGCGGAAGTGGCGTTCGAGGGGCAGGCGGCGGTCTAACCCACCGGCGCCGGCGATGCGCAGCGCGATGTCGGTTGCGGCGATGGCTGCGTTGGTGCATAGATACTTGGCCGCCGCCAAGTCCGCTTCCATCCCGGCGCGCCGCGCCGGCTGCTCCGCCCACGTCTGCGCCGCTGTGTATAGCGCTGCGCGCGCGGCGCGCAACGCAACGTCCATCTGTCCGATGCCGCGCTGGACGTGGGGCAACTCAGCAATCGGCTTGCCTAGCGCCGTCGGCACGCGCTGCTGGGCATAGCGAGCCAGGGCGTGTAGCGCCCCCTCGCCCACTCCCAGATACACCGCTGCGAAGGCGCATGTGGCCCAACCCGCCGGCAAGCCGCCGCGCCGCGCCTGGCCGGGCGCGCGCTGTTCGACGTGCCAGCACTCCGGCACAAATACATCTTCCAGAACGACGTCGAACGAACCACTCGCGCGCAGGCTGAGGCTCGTCCCCCAGTTGTCTATGAGCGTCAGGCCAGGCGAATCGCCGGCCACGGCGAACACGCCGGTCGCGTCATCGAGCGTCGCCGTGACGAGGAAGTAGCGCAAAGCCGGCGCGTAGGTCACCCAACTTTTGCGCCCGTTCAGCCGGTAACCGCCGGCGACGCGCGTCGCGCGGGTGGCGGGCAAGCCGCCGCGCGATGGGCTGCCCATCTCGGGCTCGCTGGCCGCGCTGTTGACCAGCGCGCCGTCGCGCACGATCTCCTCGCACAATCGCGCATAAGCATCTTCGGGCCAAGCGCAGTGTTCGGCCAGCGAACCCACCACATGGAAGTGCATGGCCAGGCCGAGCGCCGTGCTGGCGTCGGCGCGGGCGAGGCGCTGCAAGACGCAAACGCACTGGAAGAGGTTAAAGCCATCCCCGCCCAATGCCGCCGGGACCGGCAAACGCGGCAAACCGGCAGCGCGCATGTCAGCCACGTTTTCAAAGGCGAACGAGCCTTCGCGGTCATGCTGATCGGCGCGCGCAGCGAAAGCCTCCGCCAGCCGATCCACGCAGGCCAGCACCTCGTCGAATGAACGCATGAGCCCATTGTAAGGCGAGGTGACCGGTGAGGATATGTTTCGCCGCGCAGGCGGGCGCAGGCGTCGCTCGTCACAGCAAACCCGCCTGGCTGTAATCGCCCAACAGCAGGCGATAACCGTTGGGCTTGGTCGCCGCGTGGGTGATTATTGAACGCCGGCCGATCAAGCTATCGTGAATGCGCGCTGGGATGTGCTCGATGCGGCATCCTTCCAGCACGATGCTGCGCTCGATCTCGGCGTTCTCGATCATGCAATCGCGATCGATGCTGGTGAACGGGCCGATGTAGCTGTTGATAATTTGCGTGTTCTCACCGATGATCGTCGGCCCCCGGACAACGCTGTTGACGACGCGCGCGCCGCGCTCCAGGGTCACCCGCGAATCCACAGTTGAGCGCGCGTCCACTTCGCCCTCGCAGCGCGGCGTCAGCTCTTCCAGCACCAGCGCATTCGCTTCAAGCATGTCTTCGCGCTTGCCGGTGTCCACCCACCAGCCAGTATGCACGTAGGGATACACGCGATAGCCATGCGTCACCAGCCACTGGATCGCGTCGGTGATCTCCAGCTCATTGCGCCACGAGGGCTGAATGGCCTCCACTGCCTCGAACACATGCTTGTCGAACATGTAGATGCCGACAAGGGCCAGATCGCTGGGCGGGTCTTTGGGCTTCTCGACCAGGCGTTCAATGCTGCCGTCGGGGCGCAACACGGCGACGCCGTACTGTCGCGGGTCGGCCACGCGCGTCAACACGATCTGGCTGTTGTAGTCCGAAGCGGCATACTGCTCGATCAGGCGATGGATGCCGCCCTCGATGCAGTTGTCGCCGAGGAACATGACGAACCGCGAGTCGCCAAGGAAGTCCCGGCTGATCTTCACCGCATGCGCCAGGCCGCGCGGTTCGTCCTGAAGGATGTAGGTGATTCGGGCACCCCAGCGCGACCCGTCGCCGACGACGCTTTTGATCTCTGCGCCGGTCTCTGGCGCAATCACGATGCCGATCTCCTCGATGCCGGCGTCGCGGATCGCCTGAATGACCCGAAAGAGAACCGGCTTGTTGGCGAGCGGGATGAGCTGTTTGGCGCTGGTGAAGGTGAGTGGGCGCAGGCGCGTGCCTTTGCCGCCGCTTAAGATGAGGCCTTTCATAGCGTCAACGTTCGATTGCCAGATGGAAGGTTGTTCAGTTGGCGCGAGGCAGATTGCCGGCCGGGCCACGAGCGCGCACGAGTAGTTTACCCAGCATGACGCAACACCTCGCGCATAGCCAACGCGATGCTATTATCTCGCTCCATGCGCCGACGGCTATAGCTGATGAACAGATCGGCCCGCGCCCGCGTGATGCCGACATACAGCAAACGCAGCCGCTCCGCGACATACTCGATGCGCTCCTGTCGCACCAGGTCGGCGGCGGTCCAACTCGCCGCGCCGCCGGCAAGCGCCTCCAGTTGGATGCGCGCCTCCAGGGCCGGATCGTGCCCGGCGAGGTACCAAGCCTGCCCGCGAAACTCGCCCGACGCATCGTGCGGGAACTCGACCTCGTCCACGCAGGTGAGATACACGCGATCCCATTCCAACCCTTTGGCTTTGTGCATGGTCGTGACTGTGATCTGACCGGCCATGGGCTGGAATCCGGCCTCGATGAGCGAGCTGCTGAGGTATCGCTGGCGATTGCTGGCGATCTCGTCTAGCTCGCGCGCGACATCGGCCAAGTGCGCATCGGGGTGGAGCGCCATATAACGGCGCAGGCTCGACGCCAAGCTGTGCGCGATTGCCAGGTCGTTCTCCCGCGCGAAGAGCTGCTGAGCGATGGCGAGGATGAGCTGATCCACCGGCAGCACGCTGGCCCGCAACCAGCGCGCGGTGAGCGCCGCCAGCGCATAGACCTCGCGCGCCTCATCTTCGCGCAGGGCAAGGCCGGGCGGCAAAGCCGGCGCCGCATCGGATAGCGGGAAGAGCAGTCGCTCAGGCCGCGCGCTTCGCAGCAGCGCTTTCACGCGATGGTCGCGCGCATCGCCGGTCGGCCCAACGCCGGCCTCGATCATCGCCGTGCGCAAGTCCACCAGCGCGTTCATGTTCGTGGGCTGGCTGCAAAAGCGCACGGCCTGGGCCAATACGCGCGCCACGTCGCGCACCGGTTGTGGATTGCGCAGTTGATCCTGATACAGCTTGCGCTGCGGGTAGCGCGCTTGTATCTCTTCCAGCGCCTGCACGATGCGCTGGCCAAAGTAGTGGGTCGGCGAAAGGATGGCGCAGGTGCGATCGGGCGCGTCCAGGACAAACCGAACGGCGCTCTGGGCTACTTTCTGCGCCTCGGCGTCGTCATCATCGAAGGGCTGCAGCCGAATGCGCCCCGCCGGTGGATTCGGCTGAGGATCGTCGGGCGGCGCGGGTTGAATGATCCCATCGGCGCTCAGCGCCGCGCGCCGCACATCCGGCTCCGGATGCGCGCGGGTCGCCCAATCCACCAGTCGGTTTGCCAGAGCGATGATCTCCGGCGCGCTACGGCCGCTCACCGTCAACGGCATCGCCCGCACATCGGGACGCTCCTTGAATGCGCGGAAGAAGCGCGCGTCCGACGCCGTGAAAGTGGTCATGATGGCCTGATTGGGATCGCCGACGCGCACCCAGTTGCCATGCTCGCGCGAGAGCAGCGCGAGGATCTCTTCTTGCAGTGGCGTGCTGTCCTGCGCCTCATCCTCCAGAATGAACGGCCAGCGCCGTCCCAGCCGGCGGCGAAAGTCGTCGTCGTTGTTCAAGGCGCGAACGGCCGCCCAGATCAGGTCATCGAAATCCAGCCGGCCGCCGGCGCGCAGCATCTGGTCGTAGCGCTCGTAGATCGCTGCGCCGATGCGCAGGAACGGCGATACAACCATCTGCCCCTGCGCTCGGTCTTCGCGCTCCGCAATGAGCGCGCGCACTGCCGCCGGCGTCAACCGCAGGTGCTTTGCCAGCTTGGTCACCTCCGCGCCAAGGCGTGCTGTGTCGTCGGACCATGCGCTCTCCAGGCGGTAGCGCTGCTGCGGTGTTAGCTCAGAGGGCAGAAAGCTGAGCCAGTAGTCGCGTTCTTGTTGCATAAACCAGCGCGCAGCTTCGGTCATCGCGCGGCTGTTGCTCAGCTCATCGTCAATGCGATAGTCGGAGGTCACGCCGGCGAGATCAGGGCGTTCGCGCACGATCGCGTTGGCCAGGCTGTGCAGGGTGAACACGCGAAAGCCGCCATCGCTCAAGCCTAGGTCGCGCAGAGCCAGGCGAATGCGCGCCTGGACGTTCTCCACCGCCGAGTTGGTGAAGGTCACCACCAACACCTCGGCGTCCGGGCCGACCATCCCGCGCGCCAGCAGGTGCGCCGCCAGGGCAGCCAGCGTGTGCGTCTTGCCGCTGCCGGGCACGGCCAAAACGGCCAGCTTGCCGCCGGCGTATTCATTGACGATGCGCGCTTGCTGGGGTCGTAGGTTCATAAGCCTCGCAGCGCCTGGGCGAGCATGCCGCTCTCTTCCTGTCCGGCCATGGTCAGCCCGCTGGCTGCCAGATAGATTTTGTCGCGACAGCGAAACGCCAACCCACCGACCACGCGCGCTAGCAGATCGCGGCCAGCGCGCTGCTCGTCGTCGTCGGTCCAGCGCATGCCCGGCGACCACTCGCGCGAGAGGACATAGGGATGGGTGAGCGGCTGATAGAAGCGCTCATGCCAGTTCAAGGCATTGACATCAAGCCAGAACTGATAGCGCGAGCGGTAGTCGCCGGTGAGATACGTGTAAACCGGGGCCAGCAGGATGCTGCCTTCGGATACATCCGGCGTCCGCTCAGGGGCATATTCGGCAGCCAGGACGTTCTGCATGAGCGCGACGACGTAGGCTTGACCCGCCTCCACCTGCTCGGCCACCTCCGGCCTGGGTGACAGACCCAACACCGACATCTCCGGCAGCTGGAACGATTCACCGATCGGCCACAACTCGAAGTCGGCCTGCTCGAACGCTTCGCGGAAGGCACGCGCCGAAGCGATCAGCTTGTCGCATACCCCCCTGGCCTCTGCATCCTCGCCGAACACAAAGCCCGGCTGGGACATCGGCCCAGTGGTCAGCTCTTGCCAGAACAGGTCGAGAGGCGCTTCTTGAGCCTGGCGCCCGCCGGCCCATGTAGCCAGCCAGTCCTGCAGCGCGGCGTAGCGCTCGTGAAACGGCTTTCCCACGCGATCCCACAGGATCGGCTCATCGAGCGACGGCAAGGCAACAATGCCGGCAGGTCCGCATGC
This sequence comes from uncultured Anaerolineae bacterium, assembly GCA_937959265.1. Classification (GTDB taxonomy): domain Bacteria; phylum Chloroflexota; class Anaerolineae; order J036; family Brachytrichaceae; genus JAAFGM01. The sequence goes on from CALGMA010000051.1 coordinate 5,563, forward strand.
ACGACGCACCGCATCGGCGATGAGCTGCGCCCGCACAACGTCCAACCCGGATATAACCAACGCCAGGGCGCGCGCCAGCTCCGATGGCGAAACCGGTTGCGCCCATTCGGGATGTCCCAACCGCGCGAAGGTCACCAGGGCGCGGACGAGCGGCTGGTCGTGAAGCGGCCGCGAGGGACGCACGGCGCGCACGCCGACATCGTAGCGACTCAGGCGCTCTTTCAACTCGAACCACAGCACGTCCTCCACCACTGGCGCAACGACGGCGATCTCGTGCGCTGCTACGCTGGAGCGAACGAGCGCGCCGATGCGGTCGGCTACGGCCTGCAGCATGGTTGCCCAGTAGCGTGCCGGTGCCTCGCCGTCGTATAGCTTCTCAACAGCCGAACTGCGTAGCGCAACGCGCGATTCACGCTCGTTGATCGCGCGCATCAAGGCCTGGCCGAAACGGGCCGGCGAATCCAGCGCGTCCGGTCGCAGCCGCGGATCGGGGATCGGCGTCACTTCACACGCCGAACGGAGCGAGCGCGCCGACTGAGGCGACGCGCCCAGGTTGACCCGGAAACCTCCCGGGGCGTCCTCGGCGAGCATCGCAGTTTCAGACGTTTCCAGGAGCAGTCGCAGAAAGTCATGAATGATCGGCGCGCCTTCCTCAATGTTGTCGGCCAGCACATGACGATAACGCGCCGCGACATACTCGCGGTAGAAGCTGGCTGCCAGCAGATGCATCCTGAACAGCTCCATGCCGAGCGAAAAGTCCACCAGCGTATGCTGCAGGCAAAACCGACGAAAGGCGAGCGCGATGTCCTGCACGGCGCGATAGGCGCGCTCGCGCGGCTCGGCACCATGCCAGGCCGACGCCAGCCGGTCGGCCAGTTTCTCCAGCGGGAAGCCCGTCGTCGCTGCGCGATTGAGATCGTCCAGGATTTGGATGAGCAGCCGGCTGCGCGGCATGCGCAGGTCTTCGAACTCGCCGATGCGCGGCGCAACAATGCGATCGAGGAGATACTGCGCAGCCTCGACGTTCATCCAGACCGGCTCGCGGTAGGGATCGGCGAAGCCGGCGCGTGGCGCGATCCGCGGGAAGAACAGGCTGACGTGCCGCTGAGCCAATCCGAAGAACGTGTGGATCTCCGGCTCGCCGAGGTGCGCGCGCCTCGATTTGCGTCCTTCGCGTGACGCCGATGCAGCATCGCGAGCGAGGGTCAGAGCCGCTTTAAAACGTCGGGCGTGAGATTCTTGCGGGACGAGGATAAGGATGCGGTCCGGGCGAACGCCGCTGCCGATCAGCTCGATCAGACGATCAGTAAGCCGCGCCGTTTTGCCGACGCCCGGATGACCGACGAGGTAACGCTTGCTCATGCCAGGCCGGTGCTGCGGCCAGGAAGACAGGAGCCGCCGCGATCGCGATGGCTCCTCTTCCGTCCGATCCGCGCAGCCGACTGCAATTGTAGATCATTTGTTCGCGATGTGGGTGACCTTGAACTTGATCTCGCCCTCGGGCGCTTGCACGGAGACGATGTCGTTCACCTTATGGCCGAGCAAAGCGCGGCCCAGCGGCGATTCGTTGCTGATTCGTCCGCTGGCTGGATCGGCCTCGGCCGAACCAACGATGATGTAGTGCTCCTTGTTGCCGGAGCCGACCTCGGTAATGGTGACCTTGCTGCCCAGGCGCACCTCATTCGAGGGGCCCTTGTTCTCGATCAGCACGGCATTGGCAAGGATGGTCTCAATCTCTAGAATGCGCCCCTCAACGAAGGCCTGCTCATTCTTGGCATCCTCGTACTCGGGATTCTCCTCGACCTCACCTTCGGCCATCGCATCGTGCAATCGCTGAGCGACCTCGGCCCGGCGAACGGTCTTCAGATACTCCAGCTCCTCTTCGAGCTTCTTCAACCCCTCCGGAGTGAGATATTCCTGTTCGATCATGTGTATCTACCTACCTTCTGGACGATTTGCGTCGGTGTGGTCGGTACGGTCGCTGCAGTGAGTATCGTGCAGCGACCTCAGAATTAAAATAGAGGCGCCGCATGAACGCCTCTACTGGTGAGTGTGTGTAATAGTATACCCAGTTCATCCACAATTGGCAAGAAAATGACAAGCGTAAACTCGCACACAACCCATCGCATATGTGACTCTCGACGCGGCTTGATAGTCGCAGCACCTACACCTTTTCCACGAGAAACTTATGTATAAAGTTGTTATCACTGACCATGCATTTCCCTCGCTTGATCCGGAACGCGGCGTGCTCGACGGTCTAGCAGAAGTGATAGACCGTAGCCCATTGCGCACCGAGGATGATGTGATGCGCGCCGCGCACGATGCCGACGCGCTGATAATCGGCTTCGTGCCCATCACAGCCCGCGTGATGGATGCCCTGCCCCGGCTGCGCTGCGTCGTGCGCTACGGTGTCGGCTACGAGACGATTGACGTACCGGCCGCTGCCGCGCGCGGCATCCAGGTCGCCAACGTGCCCGACTATTGCATTCCCGAAGTAGCCGATCATGCCATGGCACTGCTGCTGGCGCTGGCACGCAAGGTGATCCCGCTCGATGCAAGCATGCGGCGCGGCGAATGGGCGACGCTGAGGACGGCCAAGCCGGTGCACCGCATCGAGGGCCGGACGCTCGGTTTGATCGGCATGGGCCGCATCGGCAGCGCCGTGATCCGGCGTGCGCTCGGCTTTGGGATGCATGTGATCGCGCACGACAAGTACCTTTCGCCAGAGAACGCGCAGGCGGCCGGCGCGGCCCTAGTAGACCTCGACACGCTGCTCCGCGAGGCAGACTTCATCTCCGTCCACACACCGCTCACACCGGAGACGCGCCACCTCATCAACACCGAAGCGATTGGCAAGATGAAGCCCAGCGCCTATCTCATCAACGTAGCGCGCGGGGCGATCGTGGACACGCTGGCGCTGGCGGATGCATTGCAGATGGGCAAACTTGCCGGCGCAGCGCTCGACGTGTTCGAGCAGGAGCCGCTGCCCGCGGACCACCCCATCCGCAATGCGCCGAACGTCATCCTCCATCCGCACGCCGCCTGGTATTCCGAAGAGGCAATGACCCAACTGCAGGTCAACGCTGCCGAGGAGGTCGCCCGCGCCCTGCGCGGCGAGCCGCTGAAGAACCCGCTCACGCCGGCGAGGTCATGATTGATACATGATTGATAGATAATTGACGGACAACAACTCACAACAGACAACCCTCGTCCCCCACCCGCCATGAACATCGAACGCATCGAACTCTTCCACATTCGCATTCCACTCGTCGCCCCGTTCGAGACCAGTTTCGGCGTGACAACCGACCGCGAGAGCACCCTAGTGCGCATCACCGCCGACGGCGTGACCGGTTGGGGCGAGAGCGTGGCCGATGCCGACCCCGGCTACTCCTACGAGACCGTCACGACCAACTGGCACGTGATGACCGGCTATCTCATTCCGGCGCTGTTCAGCGCGCCCATCGGCGACCCGCGCGAGGCGCCAGTGCGCTTCGGCCGCGTGCGCGGCCACAACATGGCTAAGGCCGCGCTGGAAGCTGCGCTGTGGGACATCGCCGCGCAACAGGCCGGCTTGAGCCTGCGCGACTACATCGGCCGATTGACCGGCCGACCGATGAAAGACCGCATCGTCGTCGGCGTCAGCATCGGCATCCAGCCGACGACCGAGAAGCTACTCGAGCGGATTGAGAGCTTCCTGAAATACGGCTATCTCCGCATCAAGATGAAGATCAAGCCGGGACGCGACCTGCACGACGTGCGCGCCGCGCGAGCCGCCTTCCCCGACCGTATGCTGATGGTAGACGCCAACAGCGCTTATACGCTGCAGGATGCCGAGCTGTTCAAGCAGATGGATGACTTGAACCTGCTGATGATCGAGCAGCCGCTGGGCTACGACGACATCTACGAGCATAGTAAGCTGCAGCCTCGGCTCAAGACGCCGATCTGCCTGGATGAGAGCATCCACACGCCTGACCACGCCCGCATGGCCATCGAGCTAGGCGCGTGCAAGATCATCAACATCAAGCAAGGGCGCGTGGGCGGGCTGACGCACGCGATCGCCGTGCATGACATCTGCGAAGCGCACAACGTCCCCGTGTGGTGCGGCGGCATGCTCGAGACCGGCATCGGCCGCGCGTTGAACCTGGCGCTGGCAGCGCTGCCCAACTTCACGCTCCCCAGCGACCTGAGCGCGAGCAACCGCTACTACAACCCGGATGTGATCGAGCCGCCCTTCGAAATCAACAGCGACGGGACGCTCAGTGTGCCCACCGACCTGGGCCTTGGCGTCAACGTTGTGCCAGAGCGCCTGCGCGGGATCACACTGCATCACGAGATCTTCGAGCGGTAGAACTCAAACGCGGGACGCAAGGCATGGGAGCTGAGGTGCAGAGGATGCACACCACGCCTTACGTTTTAAATTTCTTGCGGTAGGGATACGTGATTCGCGACCTTACTCCGGCTTGGCTTCGCTCGCGCCGACTGGCTCACCGTTGGCCGTCTGACGGGCAGGCGCTTCATCCGGCTGCACTTCCTGGGCCGGTTGGGCGCGCTTCGCGATCTCCTCGTTCAACTTACGGAGCGTCTCGGTAAGCCCTGCCTGCAGCTCGTTCAGGATCTGCGGGCCATGCGCGGTCTCCCAGGCCTCCTTCACGCCCTGTTTGAGGTTGGTCGCTACCTTATCGGCACGCACCTTCTCAACCGTTTCGTTCATACGCGCGTTCAGCCGCTCCAAATTGACCGTTACCTCGCGCTCGATGCTCTTGCGCTCTTCCGACTCCCACATCGCGCGGAAGAGGTTGCTCAAATTCTCTCCCAGCTTGTTGAGTTCGCGCTCGATTGAAGACTGCTGAGTATTCTGCTCAGACATTCAAATTACCTCCCGATCAAAATCGTACTTTCAGGCACAGATCATGCCTGACATTTATTTGATTTTTACAAGCGCCCGGTTGCATTTACATCCATCTTGGCCTTTCGATCTTGACATAGACCATGCCATCTACCACTTGCACCGGGTAGACGCGCAGGAGCGACTCGCCGGATGGCCAGACGCATTCGCCCGTGGTCACGTCGAAGCGATAGCCGTGCACTGGGCATTCCACCTGCCCGTTGTAGACCGCTCCGTACGACAAGTCGCCCATGGCATGCGGGCAGATTGGCGTAAACGCCGACACCGTCCGCGCGCCACCGACTTCCGTCAAAGCGATAACGACGTAGCCGTTTTCAGTCTTTACGCGACGGGGGCGATTCAGTTGCAGTTCGTCAAGGCTGACGGCAGGCAGGAAACCGTCAAGTGCCGATTCGGGTTGGTTCATGACTTGGGAATGTTAGCTAGTTTGGCCGCCAGCCAGTCGGCCATCTGCGTCACCTCCTTGTCGAAGAGGATGACGCTGAGATGGGTGGCTTGCGAGATGAGGAGTAACTCGCGCTCCGGCTCAGACGCCTCGTATAACCACTTGGCGTTGATGGGCGGCACGGCCACATCACACTTACCATGAACGAACATTTTGGGGCGCCGATTGATTGTGCGGACAGCTTGCAAGGCGTCGAAGCGCGCGATCATGTCATACAAGCTCTCGCCAAACCACGCGCCATTCATGCTCCGCCATTCGGCCCACATCTTGGGCAGCGACTGGTAACGCAGCAACGCGAGGTTACGCGGCAGGCACACCAACCCGAGCGACTCGCGGGCGATCGTCATGCGCGTGACCGGCGGCAACCTCACCGGCGCAGAGATTGTGACCAACGCCGCTACGCGCTTATCATGCGCTGCGAGATCCAACACTTGATTGCCGCCGAAGCTGATGCCGATAGCGCCGACGCGTCGCACGCCGGGCTGGTCGCACAGCCAGTCCAGCGCAGTGCGCGCTGCACGGCGGGCGTTGTCCACCGTGCAAGGCACGGACATGAATTCCCCATGTCCGGGTGGGTCCACGGTGAGCACGGCGATGTTGCGCTCGAGCAACCGACGAAAGAGCAGCCACTTGAACGCATGGCGGTTGTCACCGGCACCACAGATGAGTAGGGCGACAGCCCCATTCCATGTATGGGGCTGCAGCCACGTGCCCGGCTGGCGCGCATTCGCCGCCTGACGACACAACTGCTCGGCCCGCTCAGATGGCACGTCGAATTGCCGGATGAGCGTCTGTGGCACTTCAAGCCGGGCCGGTGGAATGTAAACGGTGCGAACCGAATAGGACGCTTCTTCCGGCGGCGCAAGAAAGCGCTGCGTAAGTGTGACGACCGACATAGACTCGTAAGGGCGAGCAATATGGCTTCAAAGGCCACAGCGGCTCGCCCCGGAATGGGCCCGGCTGGATTCGAACCAGCGACCAATCGGTTATGAGCCGACTGCTCTCACCGCTGAGCTACAGGCCCTGCTTCATCATGATACCAGACCGAGGGCTTCCACAGTTACCCGCCCAGCCCGTCCTTGATCGCCTCGGCCACAGGCCGGGGCACTACTTTGGCCAGCTCTTCCACGCTCGCCGCTCGGATCGCCTCGATCGAGCCAAAGGTCGTGAGCAGCTTCTTCCGGCGCGCCGGGCCGACGCCCGCCAGCGCGTCGAGCTGCGAGGCCAGGCCGATCTTCTCGCGCTGCCTTCGATGGCCGGTGATTCCGAAGCGATGCGCCTCGTCGCGGATGCGCTGTACGAGGAAAAAGCTCTGGGCATTGCGCGGCAGCAGGATCGAGTCGGCCCTGCCAGGCAGGAAGATTTCTTCCTTCTGCTTGGCCAGCGATACGACAGGCACGATGTGGGCCAGATCGAACTCGCGCAGCACTTCGACCGCGACGCCAAGCTGACCTTTGCCGCCGTCAATGATGACCAGGTCAGGCAGCAAGGCCCAGCTCGCGTCGTCCCCTTTCTTCAGACTTGGGGACGACGAGGCAAAGGGGACAAGAGGCCGTCCATCCTGCTGCTGCGCCATATCCCCTTGCCCTGGTTTTCCGCCGTGAGCGTCCTTCCACCGCTGAAATCGCCGTCGCAGCATCTGCCGCAGGCTCTCGAAGTCGTTCGGGCTGGCGATGCCCTTGATGTTGAAGCGGCGATAGTCGCTCTTCTTCGGCACGCCATGCACGAACACCACCATGCTGCCGACGATGGCCGCGCCCTGGGTGTTGCTGATGTCATAGCACTCGATGCGCACCGGCAAGCAGGGCAGGTCGAGCGCTTCTTGTAGCTCCTTCAACACCGCTTCCTGGCGCACGCTGTCCTCGCGCCATTGCGCCTTCAACGTCGCAAGCTGTTCCTGGGCATTCTGTCGCGCCAGCTCGACCAAGCTGGCGTCGGCGCCGGCCTGCGGGGCGCGAATCTTCACCGCCGTGCCGCGCTTTTGCTTCAACCAGTTTTCGATGATGTTGGCCTCTTCGACCACCGTCGGCAACAGCACCTCCGGCGGCACGTAGGCCGCCTCGTCGTAGAAGCGCTTGATGAACGCATCCAGCACGCTCTGGTCGTCTTCGCCTTCGGCGCCGTCGAGCACGAAGTATTCCTGGCCCAGCAACTTACCACCGCGGATGAACAACACCTGTACACACGTCTCGCCTTCGTCGCGGGCGAAGGCGATCACATCCTGATCGGCGCCAGCGCTGCTGACGATGCGCTGCTTCTCGACCACGTGCTCCAGCGCCTTCAACTGGTCACGATATTCAGCAGCGCGCTCAAATTGAAAATGCTCAGCCGCTCGTTCCATGCGCTGGCGCACATCCGCCATCACCTGCTCGCTCTTGCCTTCGAGAAAGTCGCACAGGCGCTGGATGTTGGCGCGGTATTCGGCCCGGTTGATCGCGCCGATGCATGGCCCGCTGCACAGCTTGATGTCGTAATACATGCACGCGCGCGTGTCGTGCCCGGTGATGATGCGGTCGCAGTTGAGGAAGGGAAACATCCTGCGCAGCGCGTCGCGCGTCGCGTAGACGGCCTTGGCGCTGCTATACGGCCCGTAGTAGCGCGCGCCGTCGCGCTCGATTCGCCGCGTGACCATCACGGTCGGGAAGTCATCCTGCCACGTCACCTTGAGATACGGATAGCGCTTGTCGTCCTTCAGCCGGATGTTGTAGCGCGGGCGGTGCTTCTTGATCAGCTCGGCTTCCTGGATCAACGCCTCCAGCTCGCTGCCGCGCACGACGAACTCGACCCGCGCGATCTCCTTCACCAGCCGCGCCGTCTTTGGGTTGAACGCCCATATGTTGGGGTTGAAATAGGAGCGCACGCGGTTGCGCAGGTTGACCGCCTTGCCGACGTAGATCACGTCGTTGCGCTTGTCGTAGAAGAGATAGCAACCCGGCAGCGTCGGGAGATTCCTGACGGTTGCCTCAAGATGTTCGGGCACGGACATATGTTCTATTTTAATGTCGTGTCCAGCCAATCCAGCATCACGCCGTTCGGCAACGGCAGGTTGTTGACCTGGCAATGCGCCTCGCCGTCCTCGGCCCGCGTGAAGATGCGTAATTGCTTGTTTGGATTGGGCAATTGCGCCAGCGTCTCACGCGCGATGTCGAGCGTGATCCTGGCCTCGCCCTCACCGGCCAGCAGAAGCGTCGGGCACTGAATCTTGCGCACATCGGCTCGGCCATGGACCAGGTAGTCATAGATCTTGCCAAATCGTCGGGCGATGTTGCCCGGCGTGGGCTTGAGCGACAAGCCAAAGCGCCACACGATCTGGTCGAACGCGGTGCGACTAACCGGATCAGTACGGCTGGTGCTCGACTGCTGCGCCCACACCGCGCGCATCACATTGGGCATGGCCGGGTTGGCGATCAGCGCGCGGATGCGTGAATCGCTCGCTGCCGCTTTGAACACGATATGCCCGCCCCAACTGAACCCAAAAACTGCAAGGCGGTTCGCGTCAATCTCTGGTCTCGTCAGTGCGTAGTCGACGAACGCACGCATTGGGACTTCCATCTGCCCACCAAAGTGCAAGCCCACATCGGGCGTCATCCCCTGCCCCGACAAATCCGCCGTAATCACGTTGTAGCCGCGTGCGATAGGCGACTGGCCGACCATGAAGTAGCAATCCTCGGCCCACGTCTCTAAGCCGCCGATGACCATGAGCGTCGGTTGCTTCGCGCCGCTCTCGTCCACCTTCCAGAAGTAACCCGATAGCGTCTTGCCCTGGAAGGCAAACTGGATCGCCTCGATGGCCGGCGAGAACAGCGCCGCCGCCTGGCGAAAGCATGCCTGCATCTTGCCGACGTGCTCGCGGAAGTCGGGGTGCGCCGGCCCCATGATGAACAGCGGCGCACGATGATAGGTGCACGCGCGCAGGAACAGCTTGCAGGCCGCCTCACGCTCCCCACGCTTTAGGGCAGCTTGCGCAGCGGCCTCGGTCTGGTTCGCCAACGGTCGCCATGCTTGTTGCCAACTGGCCGCGTCGCCATCTTTGATCTGCGCGGCGACGCGCAGGCATTCCTCGCGGTCGCTCCCATCGTAGACCTCGCGGCCGAGCACCCACGACAGGTAAAAATCCATGTCCCTGTGGTCGAAGAAGACCTTGGCCGAACTGCGTTGCGCGAAAGCCGTCGGCTGCTGATTGACTGGAACGGCGCTTGTATTCACGATTGCCTCCGTTGCCGGGGTTTGGCGGCCTTATCGGCGGCTGCCCCCGACCGAATGAACGTCATCAAATGATTGAGGTTGTGCTCGATCTCATCGGCGCTGGCGTTGGCCAGGCCGCACACCTCGGCTGCGTGCGTAAACAAGAAGGCGATTAGCCGCTTGACGAACGGCAGCGGCAGGTCGTTGCGCAGTTCGCCGGCGTGGTAGGCGCGCTCGATCAAGTCGCCCATCGCCGCATCGCCGGCAAAGTTGAAGCGTTTGAGCGCCTTGGTGTAGATCGGGCTGCCCTGCTCATGCGCGAAGCGCTCTGCAAACCGGCTGATCTCGGGGTGACGCTGTGCGAAGTCCAGCCCCAGGCGAATCTGCCGTGCGAAGATCGAGAACAAGTCTTGCTGGAAGTCGCGCGGCTGCATCGTCTCTTTCAGATGCGCCCGCTTGCGCTCGATGAGTAGGCCGATCAGCGCAAAGTACAGCCCTTCCTTATTTTTGAAGTGGTAATAGAATTGGCCTTTGCTCATGCCAGCTTTGGCCAGGATGCGGTTGATGGAAGCCTGTTCATAGCCGTGCTCGGCAAACTCAGCCAAGGCTGCTTTCAGCAGCGCCTCGCTATGCTCAAATGACGTTTCGAATGCCTTAGTCATATCGTAACGACAGTTTAGACCTGATGGTCTAGACTGTCAAGTCTATAGAAGAGTTGATTGGCCGCGTGTGTATCCTCTCGCAGCTACCCATCACTGTATTGGAAGATGGTGGTTAAACTCTCCACATCATGAAAATCACCGACCTCCGCTGCGCCGTCATCGGCGACAACCCTGTTGTGCGCATCCTGACCGACGAAGGGATAGATGGCCTCGGGCAAGCCGAAGATAGCAAGCCCTATCTCAAGCCCTATGTGCTGTTCTACAAAAAGTATTTGCTCGGAGAAGACCCGACTGACGTCGAACGCTGCATGCTCAAGATCCGCCGGCTAGGCGGCTTCAAGCCGTGGGGGGCAGCCGTCAGCGCTATCGAGTTTGCGTTGTGGGACATCGCCGGCAAGGCGGCCGGCATGCCAGTCTACAAGTTGCTCGGTGGCAAAGTGCGCGACCAGGTGCGCGTCTATAACGGCGGCGTGCGCTTCCACATGGGCGGCAGCGAACCCGAGCATTACGCCAAAGTGATGCAGCAGATGAAAGATCGGCCCGAGGGCTTCTCCATCATCAAGCAGGGCATCGCTTTCCACAGCCCGATGCCGGTCGAGGTGCCCGATTTCACCTACAGCACGCTGCAATCCGGCCCGCCCCACCCAAACCGCGGACCGCTCACCGAGAAGGGCATGAAGCACATCATCGCCTGCGTGGAGGCGATGAAAAGCGTAACGGGTGACGAGGTCGGTTTGGCGCTGGACTGCGGACCCGGCTTCACTGTGCCGGATGCGATCCGGCTCGCCAGGGCGCTCGAACCCTACAACCTGATGTGGTTGGAAGACATGATTACCGGCGACTACACACCCTACGTCATGGCCGACCTATACCGCGAAGTCACGCGTGCCACCTCGACGCCGATCCACACCGGCGAGCAAATCTACCTGCGCCAGAACTTCCGCGAGCTGATCGAGACCAAAGCAGTGAACATCATCGGCCCCGACCCGGCCGACATCGGCGGCATCGCCGAGCTGAAATGGGTAGCCGAATACGCTGATCTGCATGGCATCCTGATCGCACCGCACGGCACGATTGATGGCGTGATCGGCCTGGCCGCACACGTGCACTGCGCCGCTGCGCTGCCCCACAACTACATCGCGTTGGAATACCCTTACGCACGCCATGCCTGGTGGTATGAGATCGTGAAAGGACTACCCGATCCCATTGTGAAGAACAGCATGATTGACGTAGCAGCCTTCAACCGGCCGGGCCTGGGCGTGACCTTCGACGTGGACAAGGCAATCGCTTACTTGAGTGAAGAGGACAAGGCATTCTTTGATTGATTAACCAGGTCAGTTGTGCTGCCCAACCGGTGTGCGGTGATCCCGTTGTGCTTACAACGATAGAGTCGAGGGTTCGACCGGGCAGCGGCTCTGGCAAAAATTCGTCCATGGCTGGGTGCGTGACCGGATAGGCCTGAAATCCAGGAATGGGAGCATGGGCTATAGTTGCTGCAGATGACAGTGGTCAAAATCTGCGGCATCACCAATCTGGACGACGCGCTGTGCGCGATTGAAGCGGGCGCAGACTTGCTCGGCTTCATCTTTTACCCCAAGAGTCCGCGCGCGGTGACGCTTGACCTGGCGCGCGCGATCATCGCCGACATCCGGGCGCGCGCACCACAGGCGCAGCGCGCGCGATACGTGGGTGTGTTCGTCAATGAAGCGCCGGCCCACATATCACAGATGATGGACGTCGCCGGCCTGGACTACGCGCAACTCAGCGGGGATGAATCGCCCGCCGATCTCGCCGCGATTGGTTGCCGCGCGTATAAGGCTATTCGCGCATGGGATGACGATAGCGCCGCGTTTATCCCGGCGCGCGCCGCTGATGGCTTTCTGCCCGATCTCTTACTCGATGCCCATCACCCTACGCGCTACGGCGGCACCGGTCAGCGCGCCGACGCATCGGTGGCAATGCACCTGGCCCGGCGCTGCCGGCTGTTGCTCGCCGGCGGCCTTACGCCCGACAACGTGGCCGACGCGATTCGCATGATTCGGCCCTGGGGCGTAGATGTTGCCAGCGGCGTCGAGGCGCAGCCCGGCAAAAAAGATCACGCGAAAGTGCGCGCATTCATCATCGCGGCAAAAGCGGCGCTAAGAGCCGAGTAGGCGAGCGACAGGCCTGGGTTATTGTGGGATGAGCGCGCGCAAGATCGGCTCGTTCCACTGTTTCCGGTCGCGGTCATACACACCGAAGCCAGCGCCAAACTCCCAATACGCCCATGCAAAGTCGCGGGCTTCGGCTGCGCGCGCCACGTAGCGCGTCCATCGTTCGCGCGATTCGATGTCGGCATATTTGCCGTAGCTTCCGAACTCGCCCATCCAAACGGGGATGTTGTTATCTTTTGCCCAGCGCGCTACCCGATCGAGATCCCAATCCACGTTAGCTTTTTGATTGCCACTCCCCTTCCACGTCGTGCCGATCCAGGCATTGCTGCCATCCACCCACTCTGCGCCCTGATGGGTGAACGCGAAAGGCAGGTAGTAGTGAAAGGTAGCAATCAGGTGCGGATCGTTCGGGCGCCTCATGTCGAGCAGGCTATCCGCGTTACCCCAGTTCGCGCCGGTGAGAATCACATTGCGCTGCGGGTTAGTCTTGCGGATCACCGACAGCACCTCCTCGAACAACTGTTGCCACAGGGCGGACGTGAGCATGCCGTGCGGCTCGTTGAGCGGCTCGAGCACCACACTGGCCGGCAAATTCCGATAGCGCGTCGCGATCTGATCCCACAAGGCTAGGAATCGCTCACGCTCGCCGCTGACATCGCGGAACAGTTCTTCGTAGTGATGCATATTGATCACCACGTTGAGGTCATGCTTCAGCGCGTTTTCGATCACCCAGTCCACGCGCTGGAAGAAATCGGGCATGATGGTATAGGGCGCCTCGCGCAGCGCGTGCGCCGACCAGCGGATCGGCACGCGCACAGTATCAAAGCCGGCTTCGCGGATGAGTGGAAAGAACTCTTCTTGCAAGACCATGCCCCACTCGCCTTCGCGCGGCGCTTCGAGCGCGTTGCCCAAGTTCACGCCACGCCCCAGTCGGCGATTTTGTTCGAAAGGATCGAGCGGCGTGAAGGAACGACCCGGTATCTCGAAAGCAGTCGGTGCGCGCATCGGGAGCGGTTGGACCGGCGAAGCAGCGCGCGGCGGCGGCGCCGGCGGCAGGCTGCATGCGCTGACCGCAGCAGCACAGAACAACATCCACACTTGCTTCATCATTGTAGCCTGTTTTACCATAAGCAGCGATTTTCATGACGTGTTACATTGAGCGTCATGCTTAGCGATCACTTCATCCAGGCTAACGGTCTGCGCCTGCACTACTATCGCTGTACAGCCGACAAGCCCACTTTGCTACTCTTGCACGGCCTCACCGACAACGGCCTATGCTGGACATCGGTCATCGAGGCGCTCGGCGACGACTTCGACATCGTGGCGCCCGATGCGCGGGGACACGGCCTCTCCGACGCGCCGGAACACGGCTACGCGGCTGCCGATCACGCCGCTGACGTCGCCGCGCTCATCCACGCACTCGCGCTGAGCCAGCCGATCGTCATGGGACACTCGATGGGCGGCATGGTTGCAACGCTGGTTGCCGCACAGCACCCCGACCTCGTCCGCGCCGCGATCTTCGAAGACCCGGCCTGGTTCGATGCTATGCAACAACCATCGGAGTCCCGTAAGCAACGCGCCGCGGAATGGCGCACCGACCTGTTGGCCAATCATCAGCTCACGCAGGATGCGCTCATCGCCAAAGGCCGCGCGAACAACCCGGCCTGGTCGGACACGGAACTGCGACCCTGGTCGGTCGCAAAGCAACAAGTACACACGCAAGTGTTGGAGTACATCGAGCAAGAGGCGCCGGACTGGCGCACAGCAGTGCGCGCGTTGCGTATGCCGACGCTGCTGATCACCGGCGACGTTGCGCGCGGCGTGATCATCTCGCCGGAGCAAGCGCGGCAGGCCCAAATGCTCAACGCATGGCTATCCGTCGCACACGTCCCTAACGCCGGCCACAGCATCCGCCGCGACAACTTCGCCGGCTACATCGCCGCCGTGCGCAGTTTCCTCGTCGCCCTCTCTCCCTGACTCACTCGCTGCGAAGGCGCAGGGAAGCAAACTGAGCTGGCTTCGCGTCTTTCGCGATCACACTCCCTACGCCGGTTCTAGCGCGCGTATCTCGTCGAGCGTACGCTCATACACCTCGAAGTGTTCACCCTCGGCCTCGTCGGGGTCTACGTATTTCATCCACATCGCTTGCTCGGGGTGATCGCCGCTAAGGACTCGGCGCGAGGCGCGCACCGTGCCGCTGGGATCATGCCACTTCACCTCGCCCATCTGCAGCAGGATGTACTCACCGGCGTAGCGTCGGATGAAATCTTCGCGGTGGTCGCGGTAATACAACCCTTGTTCGGCAGTGGTCTTGCGCCAACTGTGCACAATTTGCGGCGAATCGGTGATCTTGGCGAAGAACGGTTTGTCGCCCACCGGAGCGGTCATCTCGCTGGCAAAGTCCATCTCGTCCAGGTTCACCGTGCCAAAGCCACTCTCGGCCGCGACGCGCAGCGCGTTGCGGTCGCGGTGAAACGGCTCAGTCCTCCAATCGCTATGCGCAGGGTCATGGCCCATCAGATGCGCGCCGACGGCGTCGGTCGCCACGACGTGATCGCCGGCGATGAGCGTGTTGGCGATGCGTATTTCTTCGCCCGCGCCCCACTCTTCTCCGGCCTGGCACACCAAACCATCAATGATGCTGAGCGCCGGGTTGTAGAGCCGGCCGAGGTCGGCCAGCACGTAAGGCATGCGCACAAGATGGTGATAGTAGGTGCGCGGGCGGCCCAGCGGCTCGGTCGGCATCAGGCCAAAAAGATTCTTCATGCACAGCGTGACGCCCATGAAGGCATGGTTCTTCAGCTTTTGCACGCTCACCCAGGCGTCCATGTCGGCGAATTCGCGCGTCACGGGGTAGCGGTCGAACATCAGGCCGCCGCCGGGCACGGATGCCCAGACCACATCCACATTGCCATTAATGTAGGTCACAGCGAACTCGCGCAACACGTGGCGCAATTGCGTTGTGTCTTCGTCTTTGGCCTGCGGCACATACTTGCGGTAGAAGCTCACATCCACGCAATACAACTCGGCAGCGGTGTTCTCGCGCAGCAGGCGCAACGTCGCCCGCGCCACGCAGTCGCTCACGAGCTGCACGCGATGATGGTGGAAGGTGATGTGATTGCGCGCCTCTTTGTCTTGGTTGAACTTGATGGCGATGCGCCGGGCGTTGCGCAGCCTATCCCAGGCGCGCGTCAACGGCTGCGTGGCGCGCTTGAGGGCTTGATAGACCGTCTCGTCATCGGCGCGCCAATCGCAATGCGCAGCCCGCACAACGGGTTTTAGGGAATCTGTCATGCGCGCTGTTATTCATCCAGGCGCGTCTCGTAGAGCGCACTGATGCCGCCGTCAATCAAGATCGGCACACCGTTCAAGAAGCTGTTCTCGCCGCTCAGGATATGGACGATCGTGGCGGCGATCTCCTCCGGCCGGCCGCCGCGCTTGAGCGGATACACGCCTTCGCTGCGGTACCGCGCCGCTTGTGGATCGGGGAACTTGTTGAAGTACTCGACGGCTAGGTTGGTCATGATCAAGCCGGGCTGAATGGCCACCGAGCGGATGTTATCCTTGCCCCATTCCAGCGCAATGGACCGGGTCAGCGCGACCAACATCGCCTTGGCGACGTTGTAGGGGAACACGCCCGGCAGCGTCCGCTCCGCATTGATCGAGGAGAGGTTGACGATGACGCCGCCGCCGGCTGCCTTGAGATGCGGATACGCCTCTTGGCTCAACGCCCAGGCGTGATAGAAGTTGACCCGGAAGCAGTTGTCCAGATCCTCGAACGTCGAAGTCAGCACCCCATGCCAGGTGTTCGCGCCGGCGTTGTTGACCAGGCCATCCAGCCCGCCCAGGTCAGCAATCGCCTCGCGGGCAAACTGCCGCGCAGCGTCCAGATCGCGCAGGTCCACCGCCTTGAAAAAGGCGCGCCGGCCGGCGGCTTCGACTGCGCGAATCGTCTCATCGGCGCCCTCATCGGTCAACCCGCAGAACGCCACGTCGGCGCCTTCTTTAGCCGCGCGCACGGCGACGGCCTGTCCGATGCCCATCGTCGCGCCGGTGACGATGATGCGTTTGTTTGTCAGCAGACCCATGATGTTCGTCCTTCGTTCAAGCTGGCCGGCTCCTCCGCGCCAGGGGGAGTTGAGCCGGCAGATGAGATTATCCTGATTGCCACACTCATGGCTTGATGATTGCCTTGATGTCGTGGCCTTGGGCGGCCAGCATGCGCCGAAAGGCCTCGACGCCGCGTTCGAGCGGGAAGACTTCCGGCCAACCGCTCACCTCTACTTTGCCAGCGGCCATCAGCTCAAGCGCGGTTTGCATCTCTTCCAGCCTGGCCGCATAGGTGCCGAATACCCGCTTCTCCGGCAGCGTCACGTCGTAGGTATCGAACGCAGTGACCGTATTCTCGTGCAGGCCGATCCACACCGCCGCGCCGCCCGGCCGAGCTGCCTGCACCGCCTGCTTCTTGGTCACGCCGGCGCCAACCGCATCAATCACCACATCTACGCCCTCGCCGTCGGTCAGGTCGCGCACCGCCTGCACCAAGTCCGCATCGCGCGGGTTGAACACCTGCGCCGCGCCCACGCGACGCGCCACCGCCAGGCGCTCGGCGCTCAGGTCGGCGGCATACGTCGTGACGCCCAGCAGCGCTTGAAACGCCTGCTGCGCCAACAGGCCGATCGGCCCCGCGCCGATGACGAGCGCCGTGCTGGGCCGTAGGTCTCTGACCAGATTGACCATGTGCACGCCGTTGCCGAGCGGCTCGGCCAGCGCAGCGTGCTCGGCCAGCATACCGTCAGGCCACGGGATGAGCGCGCGCAGCGGCGCGTTGACGTATTCGGCGAAAGCGCCTGGACGGTGCATGCCGAAGATCTGGCGCCGGGCGCACAGATGCGGATCGCCGCGCTTGCAACGGACGCATTCGCCGCACGGCACAAGCGCGTTGCAAACGACCCGATCGCCGACGCGCCAGCCAGCGTTCGACGCGCTCGGATGCAGCGCGACGATTTCGCCGCAGAATTCGTGTCCCATGACGAGCGGCGGCGTGCGACGCGGGTTGCGATGGCGAAAAGCCTCCAGCTCGCTGCCACACACGCCGACCGCAGCGACTTTGACCAGCACTTCGCCCTCAGCCAGAACCGGCATCGGTTGTTCGGCGATCTCCAGCTCATCCCAGGCAGGGTAGAGAAGACATTTCATGTTCAGCCATTCGACGGAGATTGGGATCAAACCTCAACCCCACATCTACCAGTGCAACGCGACAGCGTGGTATCGCTCCTTGTCGTTGAGCAGGCCGTCATACATCGCCTTAGCCTCGCGCGCATGCGCAAAATGCGAGAGGATCTCATCGAGCTTCAGCCGCCCATCCTCCAACAGCGCGATCAGCAAGCGCATGGCGCGCGGCACGGTGTAGGGGAACTGCTCGCGCGGCTCCCAGCCGATGGCGCTGCCGTGCGCGCCGATCAGCGTGATCGAGCGGCCGTGCAGGTCCCAGTAGAAGTCCACATCGCCGGCGATGCCACGCGGGCTACCCACCATCACCACCCGCCCGCCGTCGGTGACGATGTTCATCGCCGTCTTCACGGCGTTCGGGAAACCGGTCGCATCCACCACGATGTCCGGCAATTGGCCGAAGTTGGCTGCGCGCAGCCTGTCTTTGAGGTGAGGATCATCCGGCGCAAAACTGACTGCGCTGTAAAC
>CALGMA010000052.1 GCA_937959265.1 uncultured Anaerolineae bacterium
GCGTCGGTGTCGGCGGCACCGGCGTGGGCGTCGGCGGCACCGGCGTGGGCGTCGGCGGCACCGGCGTGGGCGTCGGCGGCACCGGCGTGGGCGTCGGCGGCACCGGCGTGGGCGTCGGCGGCACCGGCGTGGGCGTGGGCGTCGCGTATGTGACCAGTACGGTGAAGCTACCGCTCGTTGCATTACCGGCGCGATCTGCTGCCGAGCAGGTCACGGTCGTCGAACCGACTGGGAATAGCGAGCCCGAGCGCGGCGTGCACGACGGCGTGATCGCACCATCCACTGCATCTTTGGCCGTGGCGCTAAAGTTGACCGTTGCGCCCGACGTACCTGATGCTTCGACCGTCAGGTTCGACGGTAAGCTGAGGACCGGCGGCGTGGTGTCGCGCACTATGACGTTGAAACTCGCCGAAGCGGCGTTACCAGCATTGTCCGTCGCGCGACAAGTGACCGTGGTCGAGCCAAGCCCAAACACCGAGCCCGAGCGCGGTGTGCAAATCGGCGTGATCGCACCATCCACACTATCTTTAGCTGCCGCATTGAAGCTGACCGTCGCGCCCGACTCATTGGTCGCCTCGACTGTTTGATCGGCCGGCACGCTGATCGTCGGCGCAGTCGTGTCACGCACCGTTACCCGGAAGGTACCGGTCGCTGGGTTGCCAGCGCTGTCCACCGCGCGGCAGGTGACCGTCGTCGTCCCAAGCGGGAAGGTCGCGCCGGCGCGCGGGCTGCACACGGGCGAGATCGAGCCGTCCACTTCGTCTTCGGCGCCGACGGAGAAGTTTACCGTCGCGCCGGCGCTGCTGGTCGCCTCGATTAACAGATCGCTTGGCAGCGCCAGCACCGGCGGTGTTGTGTCACCAACGATCACCCTGAAGCTACCGGTCGCCATGTTGCCGGAGTTGTCGGTAGCCCGACAAGTGACCGTCGTCGGGCCGAGGCCGAACAATGCGCCAGAGCGCGGCGTGCAAACTGCCGTCACATTGGTATCTACGGCATCCGATGCAGTCGCCGTGTAA
Source organism: uncultured Anaerolineae bacterium (assembly GCA_937959265.1). Lineage (GTDB taxonomy): Bacteria > Chloroflexota > Anaerolineae > J036 > Brachytrichaceae > JAAFGM01. Next base: position 1,020 of record CALGMA010000052.1, read on the forward strand.
TTGACAATGGCGCCTGACCGGGACGTTGCCCGGGCGTTGATGGTATCGGGCAGGTTCAGAGTCGGTGGCGTCCTGTCCACAACGGTTACCTCGAATGAGCCGCCAGCCGCGTTGCCCGCTTTGTCCGTAGCGCTGCATTGCACTGTGGTCGTGCCCAAGGCAAACGTGCTGCCGGAAGCCGGGCTGCAGCTCGGTGTGAGCGTCCCATCCACTGCATCACGGGCCGAGACATCGAACTTGACTGTCGCGCCAGCGGGTCCGGTCGCTTCGACCGTCCGGTTGGATGGCACGTTGATCGTCGGCGGCGTCGTGTCGCGCACGATCACCGAGAAACTTTCGCTGGCTTGATTGCCGCGCGAGTCCGAAGCGCGGCACGTGACGGACGTAACACCTAGGCCGAAGACCGAGCCAGAGCGCGGCGTGCAGGTGACGGCCACCGGGCCGTCCACGGCATCACGGGCCGAAACGTTGAAGCTAACGCTTGCACCGCTCGGCCCGGTCGCCGAGGCATTCACCGTGCCGGGCAAATTCAAGACCGGTGCAGCAGTGTCGGCCACAGTGACGTCGAAGCTCCGCGACGCGCTATTGCCTTGCGAATCTGTCGCACGGCAGGTCACCGTCGTAACGCCGAACGGGAAGACCGAGCCGGGCCGCGGCGTGCAGGTGACGGGCACGATGCCATCTACGGCGTCGGTGGCCGAAGCCACGAACGTGACGACCGCGCCGGACTTACTCGTCGCCTGGGCGAAGATCGGCTCGGGCACATTCAACACCGGCGCTTCCAGGTCGCGCACCGTTACCGAGAAGGAAGCCGCAGCCGTGTTACCGGCTTTGTCGGTGGCAACGCAGCTCACTAAGGTCGTACCCACGCCGAAGAGCGCACCAGAACGTGGCGAACAGGTAGGCGTGATCGAACCGTCCACCGCATCTTCTGCCGACGCAGAGAAGGATATCTCCGCGCCGCCGCGCTGCGTTGCGACGGCGACGATCGCGTTCGGCAGGCGCAACACGGGCGCGGTCAAGTCGCGCACATCTATGACGAAGCTGCCCTGGACAGCGTTGCCTGAACCATCCGCGGCTGTGCACGTGACCGTGGTCCTTCCAAGCGGGAAGATCGTACCCGGCTGCGCAGTGCACGAAGGCGTAACTGGACCGTCCACGACGTCATTGGCGCGCACGGTGAAGGTAACCGGAGCACCGCTGGCGTTGACGGCGGCAACGATGCGATCGGATGGGATCGTCAGCGTCGGCGGCACTCGATCCACGACCGTGATCTTGAATGCGCCGGTGGATGTGCGGCCCTGCGAATTCGTCGCCGAGCAGGTTACGGTCGTCGTCCCGATTGGGAAGGTAGCTCCGGATTGGGCATCACACTCAACCGGCAACTTCCCGTCTAACGCATCCGCCGCCGTCACTTCGAACCGGACAACCGCGCCTAGACGGCTGGTCGCCTGAACCGGAGCAAGCGCAGGCAGGGTGAGCGTCGGCGGAGTGGAGGTAGCCGACGTCAACACCGGTGGCGGCGGCAACGTGGTGTTGCTCGCTGCGGAGACGATCATTCTGCCGTCGCTCACGGCCGCAGCCGGTTCGCTTCTGCGCCCATCGGGGGCATCGGCACGGAATTCGATGCTGGCCGGCGTAGTGCCGGGCGGCGGAAGTAACTGGCCGCTGACAATGCCATTCTCATCGGCCTTAAAGCGCGCCAGTTCTGCGCCCGTTTGCGAATCAAGCACGACGACCGTCGAGTTCTTTAACGTACGCGCAGTGAAGGCGAGAGCACCTTCATCTGTCTTCTCACCCTCGACGATGGGGGGTTGTAGATCCTTGGCCGCCTGCCCATCCCGCGTCACAGTTGACTGTTCACCGGCCAGGACGACGGTGGGTGGGCCGGCGCTCGTTTGGGCGACGACCTTGCCGAGATCGGTGAACTGGCTGACCGTCCCTGTCTCATCAACTTTCACCCGGAACGTCGCATCGGTGACGACGAAGGTTGCGCCGATACTCTCTACGACAAACTGATCGGTCGCCGGCGTCGTACTGGCGACGGCTTCGCCTTTGACCAACCGAAAGCCTGAGTTGGGCAGGATGCGTACCTGCGAGCCGGCTGCGACAACAGCCTGCGAGCCGTCTGTGAACGTGATCGTGACCGGCGATGTGGCGAAGACTTCATCGCCGACATGCAAGCTCGATGCCGTCACGTTGGCGCGCGGCAACCACCATTGCAGGCCAAACACACCTTGACGTGCCTCGGCTAACGTGAGAGCACCTTCCACTTGAGCAGCTACCGGCGGGCGCGTTCCACCGAAGAGCACATAGCCGGCGGCGCCGAAGATGATCAGGAAGGTCGCAGCAATTGCGCCGACCACACGCAGCGTGAAAACCTGACGGATGAGATCCCAGAGTCCCAGCGTTTCGGGCGCAGATTGAGAGTGAGCCACGGTTGCGAGGCGCGCGCTCTCTGCCAATAATGCTTGCAGCATTTCGGCTCGACGCTTTTCACTCAGAGGCGAGGCACGCTGACCGGAGGCTAAGAGCACGCGCTCGATGCGCGCCTCATCCCATCCGTCGTCGTTCTCGCTAACCAGATGCTCACTCATGTTCTGCTTTGAAAGTCGTCGTGAGACGATGAGCCCGCATTAGCAGAATCACGATCCCCTCTTCAAGAGGAGATTATATAGGGTTTTCACGGCTCCGAGCGCTACCAAAACCTCAAAAAAGACACGAAACGCTAATGCCTTTCTCATTTAATTCTAAGCCGCAAAGCATTGAGCAAACGCAGGGCAATCGTTTATTTACTACATTTTATCACCATTATCTTAATAAACGAGCTATCTCACCCCTTGCGCGCCACACAGAAAAGATAGGCGCCCGTTTCGGGCAATGGTTCGTCGTATAGTGACCTGAGCGACCGATCTAACATTCGCAACAAAGGATTCTCGACACTCGGAAAGAGCACCCACTTCCCGGTCATTTTCTTGGAGATGAGATTGGGTAGCCCGAAGTAGTGGCCCAACTCGAGCGCGCGCAACGCGCGGGGGGAGAAGTAGTACCAGATCCGCTCGACGGTGAACCCGGCGCGCTCCAGGCGCGCACGCCACACATCCGGGCTATCGCAGTGATGGTGGCGTGAAATACGATTAAAGAACCGGCGATATGCATCGCCGGCCACCCTTGCTCCTACGAACCAATCCGTAAAGTGATCGGAGGGTGAGCAGAAGAGCAGATACCCGCCGGGCTGCAAGACGCGATAGCACTCGGCGAGCACGGGATCTAGATCGGGAATGTGCTCCAGCACCGAGTTGCTCACGATGGTTCGAAAGGTGCCATCGGCAAAGGGCATGTGCGCGCCGTCGGCCAGCGTGAGCAGTTTGTGGGCCCGGCGCATGCGCGACTCCCACAGCGGGCCGCGCCATGGATCGAGACCGACATCAAGTGGCCGGGAGAACGTATGCGCCGCGAAACTGCCGTCGCCCGACCCTAGATCGAGCACCGGTTCGACGACCGGCAGTTCCTGATAGAACCGGGCCTCCACTGCGCGCAGCAGGGCGCGGAAGTAGGGCAATTCGATGAGTTGGTTCCACAGGAAGTCATATTCCGGCGGCTGTGCGAAAGCGTTCCTCATTGTGGATAGATGTCGCCCTCCGAGGCAGAGCGGGATTCTAGCATCCGGCCATCGGCGCAGCAGGCGCATCCCTCGAATCCCGACACAGGCGCCGAACTTGTGCTATCCTCTTTGCGCATCTCCACATGGGCTATGGGCTTCGTTCATCTGCACGTGCACTCGGAGTATTCGCTGCTGGATGGCTTCGGCAACATCAAGAAGCTGGTGCGGCGCGCCAAGGAGCTGGGCATGCCGGCGCTCGCGTTGACCGACCACGGCGCGATGTATGGCGCCATCGAGTTCTTCGATGTGTGCAGCGACCTGGGCGTCAAGCCCATCATCGGCATCGAGCTTTACCTGTGCAAGCGCGGGCGCAGGATGCAGGACAAGGATGTCAATTTCGACCGCAGCCCGCATCACCTGCTCTTGCTGGCGATGAACAACACCGGCTACAAGAATCTGATGCGACTGTCGTCGCTGGCGCAACTGGAAGGCTACTACTACAAACCGCGCATTGACCACGATGCGTTAGCGCAATACAACGAGGGCCTCATTTGCACCTCCGGCTGCCCATCGGCCGAGATCCCGCGCTTGATCCAGCAAGGTCAGTTCGAGCAGGCCCGCGCGGTGACGCAGTGGTACCTCGACCTGTTCGGCGACCGCTTCTACTTCGAGCTGCAGGATCACGATCTGCCCGAACTCAAGTTGATCAATGAGACGCTCATCGCCTGGTCGCAAGAGATGAGTGTGCCGCTAATCGCCACCAACGATGTGCACTACGTGCTGCGCGAAGACGCGCCCTCGCACGACCTGATGCTGTGCATCCAAACCGACGCGCTGCTCAGCGACAAGAATCGGATGCGCTTCAATAACGACTCGTACTATCTGAAGAGCGAAGCGGAGATGGCCGAACTGTTCGGCCAAATTGCGCCTGAAGCGCTGAACAACACGCTCATGGTGGCCAACCGCTGCGACGTCACCCTGAAGTCGAAGTCGTTTCACCTCCCTCACTTCCAACTGCCAGACGGATTCGCGTCGGACGCCGACTATCTGCGCCACCTGTGCTACCAGGGCTTTGAGGAGAAGTACGGCATCCCGGCGCAGGCTGGGTCGGACGCCTCAGCGGATGAGCCGATTGACCTTGCCGCCCGCTCGCCCCTCGCGCTGCCGGAGTCGCGCAGCAACCCGGCGCTGCGTCCCAGCGTGCTGCGCCAGCGCTTAGAGTATGAGCTGAGCGTGATTATCGAGATGGGGTTCGCCACCTATTTCCTGATCGTGTGGGACCTCATCCGCTTCGCGCGCGAGTCCGGCATCTGGTGGAACGTGCGCGGCAGCGCCGCCGGCAGCATGGTGGCATACGTGCTCGGCTTAAGCTACATCGAGCCGGTTAGCAACGATCTGCTGTTCGAGCGCTTTCTCAATCCCGGGCGCGTGTCCATGCCGGACATTGACATGGACTTCCCGGACGACCAGCGCGGGTTGCTCGTGGATTACACGATAGCCAAATACGGTCGCGAGAACGTGGCCCAGATCATCACCTTCGGCACCATGGCCGCCCGCGCCGCGCTCAAAGACGTGGGGCGCGTGCTCGACATCCCGCTGAACGAAGTATCGCGCATCACGTCACTCGTGCCGGCCATCCCCGGCAAGCCGATCACCTTGACGCAGGCCCTGGAGCAGGTGCCCGAACTCAAGCGGCTTTACGAGAGCGAGCCGCACGTGCGCGAGCTGTACGACCGCGCCATCAAGGTTGAAGGCACGGTGCGCAACGCCGGCACCCACGCCGCCGGCGTGGTGATCGCCGATCGCCCGCTGATCGAGTATGCGCCGTTGAACCGATTGACCGGCACGCCGCTCACCCCGCAGCTCAACGCCGTCACGCAATTCGAGATGACGCACCTGGAGTCCATCGGCCTCCTGAAGATGGACTACCTCGGCCTATCTACGCTGACCATCATGCGCAAGGCTTGCGAATTGATCGAGCAGCGTCATGGCGTCAGGCTAAACCTGACCAACATCCCGATCCACGACCGGCGCATATACGAACTGTTGTCACAAGGCGACGTGCAGGGCGTGTTCCAGGTAGAAGGCACCGGCATGCGCAACCTGATGATGCAGATGAAGCCGACGCGCTTTCAGCATGTGGTCGCAGCGCTGGCGCTCTTCCGGCCCGGGCCGATGGAGTACATCCCCACCTACATCCGGCGCATGCACGGCGAAGAGCCGGTGCAGTATCGCCACCCCGATCTGGCGCCGGCGCTCGGCGAAACGTACGGCATCATCGTGTACCAGGAGCAGATCATGCGAGTAGCCCGCGACATCGCCGGCTACTCAGTGGGCGAAGCGGATACCATCCGCAAAGCCGTCGCCAAGAAGAACGCGGAGCAACTGCTGAAGCACAAGACCAAGTTCCGCGAGGGCGCCGTCAAGAAAGGTTACAGCGCAGAATTGGCCGAGGCCATCTTCGGCGACATCGAGTACTTCGCCCGCTACGGCTTCCCTAAGGCGCACGCGGCCGACTACGCGGCCATCACCTGCCAGACCGCCTGGCTGAAGGCGCTCTATCCGCTCGAATACATCTGCGCGCTGCTCACCTGCGAGAGCGGCAACACCGAGAAGATCACCGCGCTGATCGCTGACGCCAAACAGCACGGCATCAAAATCTTGCCGCCCAGTGTGAACGCCAGCGACGCCGATTTCACCATCGAAACCCCGCCGAACTTCAAGTCCAAGGACTGCATCGGCGCGATCCGCTTCGGCTTGATGGCGATCAAGGGAGTCGGCGAAGGGCCGGTGCGCGCCATCGTCGAGGCGCGCAAGCAGGGCGGGCGATTCAAGTCGCTCGATGACTTCTGTCGGCGCGTGGATATGACGGCGCTGAACAAACGGGCGCTCGAGTCGCTCATCAAGGTCGGCGCATTCGACGACTTCGGTTCGCGCTCGCAACTTTTGGCGGTCGTGGATCAGATGATCGGCGTGGCCACGACGGCGCGCCGCGCCGCCGAGCGCGGTCAGGGCATGTTGTTCGGCGGGCTGGATGACGCCGGCGATGAGGCCCTGATTGTCCTGCCCAAGCACGTCCGCGAGATCCCGCGCAAGCAACTGCTGCAAGAAGAGAAGGAACTACTCGGCACCTACGTCTCCGCTCACCCGCTCCAGGCGCAACTCGACGCGCTTCAGCATCAGATCACGCACACCAGCGCCTCGTTGACCGAGGGCGACAACGGGCAGAAGGTGGTCGTGGCCGGCGTGGTCAGCTCCATCCACCCCCACACCACCAAGGCCGGCAAGCCGATGGCTTTCGGCGAACTAGAGGACATGTACGGCCGGCTGGAGCTGACCATCTTCCCGAAGACCTGGGAGAAATACCAGGACAAGTTCCAGAAAGATAAGGCGCTGCTGGTGTGGGGCAAGGCCGAGGTGCAGCCGGGCGGCGCGCCGAAGATCCTGGTCGAGAAGGTCAGCGATTCGTTCGAGATTGCTCGCAGCGCCGATGACGCCCCTGCCGCCTATAGCTACATCTCCGAATCAAACCACGCAGTCGCCGAAGAAGTCATCAACGCTTACTTCGACTCTGTGCAAGCTGAGCCGGCATACACGCCACCGCCATCCTCAACCGACGCAGTCGGCAGCGCTGAACTGCACACGGATGACCTGATCGCCTTGGACGAGGTCAGCATCACCGATGATGGCGTCACTATCCCCCATCCCTCCGCGCCCGGCGTCGAAGCAAATGCAACTGCCGATGATCGGGCCACCCCATCGCGCCACGGAGCCAACGAAGCGGCGTCGCCGCTCGACGGATCGAACGACGGCGGGCGGCCTGCACCCGCCGCCGAGGGCGAGCCGGCGGCCGTTGAGAACCCGCATCCCAACGCGCAGGACCTGCCCCCCATTTTTGCTGCCCGCGAGCCGCTGCGCATCATCATGCACCGCAACGGCGACCCGCGCAGCGACATAGCCAAGCTGGAAGCTGTACTGCAGACGTTGCGCAAGTATCAGGGCGATCAGCCGTTTACCCTGACGCTGCGGCAGGCGAACGGCAAGGCCGTGACGCTCGACTTCCCAAATGACGCCACGCGCGACTGTCCGGAACTGCGCAAGGAACTGACCGCGCTGCTTGGCGCGCAGTGCATCGCGTGACGGACGAACTGCGGCGCAACTTGACGGTCGCGGTCCTGTGCGGCGGACGGTCGCGCCGGATGGGGCAAGACAAGGGGTTGATGCCTTTTCTGGGTCAGCCGCTCATTCAGCGCGTGGTTGAGCGCGTGCGGCCGATCTCGGACGAGATAATCCTCATCACCAACCGCCCCGGCGCATATCGCTTTCTCGGCTTGCCCATGCTGCAGGACGCGCTGCCTGATCACGGCCCACTGGGCGGCGCGTTCACAGCGGCGACGGCCTGTCGTTCGGTCGCGCTGGCGCTGGTGGCCTGCGACATGCCGTTCGTCAACGCGGCTGTGCTCGCCCGCGCCTGCCAGGTGTTAGCGGCGGAAGGCTGCGACGCCGTGGCGCCCTTGACGGCCAACGGGCCGGAGGCGCTGCACGCCGTCTATCGCGCGGCGACCTGCGCGCCGGCGATGAAAGCCGCGCTCGATGCCGGCGCGCTGAAGATGGCCGATTGGTTGGGGCGCGTGCGCACGCGGTTCATCACACAAGAGGAGCTCACTCGCTTAGACCCAGAGGGGCTTGCCTTCGTCAACGTCAACACCCCGGAAGCGTTCCGCGCCGCCGAGCGGCGCGCAAGGGGGTAGCGGCAAGCGCATTATTCGGACGCCGCCGGCGCATCGTCGTTTGCCTCCCAGCCGATGATCCACACGCATAAGCCGGCCAACCCAATCGTGGCCAGGATTAGGAACAGCCACTGGTTCCACAACAGGCCGACATCGCGCGCGGCAATAATGAGGATGATGACCATGCCGGCCGCCAGCGCGATCCACGCTGCCAGCCGAGGATGCTTCTCGGCGAACGCTCTCAGTCTCGTCAGCATGGGCGGATTCTAATTCGGTTCACGGTATGAGCCGGCTGAACAATGCTCACAAACACACAGCCGGCACTGGCCAGCAAGATCCGTTCAAACACCGCAAGCCAGCGCGCGGACGGCCGCCTGAAAGAGGGCCAGCCCCAGCCCTCCGCGCTCCCCGCGCGTCCAGCGTGGGTGCTGCCACGGGTAAATGTGGTTCTCCGGGTGCGGCATCAGGCCCAGCACGTTGCCCTGCGCATTGCAGATGCCGGCGATGTCCGCGACCGATCCATTCGGATTGTCGGGATAACCAACCGAAGACCAGGAGCCGGAAAGCAAGGGCTGGGCTTCGCCTTCTGGTTCTTCCTCACGCCCAAACATGCCCCCTTGCTCCCTGTAAGTCAGCGCGATCTGGCCACGCGCCCGCAGCGCCGTCAGCACGGCATCATCGCGCGGGATGAAATTGCCCTCGCCATGCGCCACTGGGCAGTAGATCGGCTCGCTGAGGCCACAGGTGAACAGGCACGGACTCTCCGGGTTGGGGATGAGCGTGACCCACCGGCACTCGAAGCGGCCGCGCGCGTTGCGGGCCAGCGTGGCGCACTGCGCCATATCGCCGGTTTCGCAGCCGGGCAGGATGCCGGCCTTCACCAACGCCTGGAAGCCGTTGCAAATGCCGAGCACCGGCTTGCCGGACTCCACAAACGCGCGCACCTCGTCGGCAAAATACACATTGAGGTCGAGCGCCACCAGCCGGCCGGCGCCGAGCGCATCGCCGTAGCTAAAGCCGCCGGGCAGCACCAGCATTTGGTAATCCGACCAGCGACGCTCGCCGGCACGCAGTTGGTTGACGTGGACGATTTCAGGCGCGCCGCCGGCCAGCTCGCAGGCGGCAGCGGCGTCGTGGTCGCGGTTGGTGCCGGAGGCATGTAGGATCAAAATGCGCGGATGGACGTTCACAGAGGGAAATGTAACATGCTTCTTCCCGCTTTTTAAATCCCTGTGCGCTTCGGGAAGTGGGAATCAGGAATTGGGAGTGGGCGGCACAAAAACCACTACAATCCTGCCGAGGGGCCTATCCTATGCAAACTACCATCCGTCTCATCATCGCCGCTGCAGTTGTGCTGGCAACAGCCATCCCACAGACGACCGTTGCTCAGGCTACGCCCAAGCCACGGAGCGACGTCGTGCCCAATCGCTACATCGTCGTGTTCGAGCCCGGCGCTGGCCGCTCGGCGATGCAAGCGGCAAAGGGGCAAGCTGCCAACGTCTACGGTGCCGAGGTGATCTACGAGTACTCGGCTGCGCTGAACGGCTTCGCCGCACGGATGAGCGCTGCTGCCGCGGCAGCTTTGCAGGCCGACCCCAGTGTCGCCTTCATCGAGCCGGACCGCCTTGTCACTTACCACGCCGAGCGACTCGCGACCGGCGAGGTGCAGACCAAACCACCCTGGGGCTTGGACCGAATTGACCAGCGCGACCTGCCGCTCGACGCAAGCTACACCTACAGCGAAACCGGCAGCGGCGTCCACGTCTATGTGCTCGACACCGGCATCCGCCTGACCCACGTCGAATTCGGCGGGCGGGCGCGCGCCGGCTTCACGGCCATAGACGACGGCAACGGCGCGAACGACTGCGACGGTCACGGCACACACGTGGCTGGCACGATCGGCGGCGCGACGTATGGCGCAGCGAAGCAGGTCACGCTCTACGCCGTGCGCGTGCTCGGATGCGACGGCTACGGCACGATCTCTGGCGTCATCGCCGGCGTAGATTGGGTAACGGCCAACCATGTCAAGCCTGCCGTCGCCAACATGAGCCTGGGTGGTGGCGCGTCTGCAGCACTCGACACGGCAGTGCGCAACTCGATCGCCGCCGGTGTGATCTACGTGCTGGCTGCCGGGAACGACTACGCCAGCAATGCATGTAACTATTCGCCGGCGCGCGTGGCCGAGGGCATCACCGTGGGTGCGATTGAGCGCACCGACTACCGGGCTGCCTACTCCAACATCGGCGCGTGCCTCGACCTGTTCGCGCCCGGCAGCGCCATCACCTCGGCCTGGTTCGACTCGGACACAGCCACTGCCGATCTCAGCGGAACCTCCATGGCCGCGCCGCATGTCGCAGGTGCAGCAGCGAAATACTTGCAGGTGAGCCCCACTGCTTCGCCGGCGACGGTGCACCAGGCGCTGACGAACATGGCCACACTGAACAAGGTGAGGAACGCCGGCTCAGGCTCGCCCAATCGCTTGTTGTTCACGCCCGGTACCGGCAACACGCCCGACAACGACGGTGGTCCGATTGGCATCGGCGAGTCGCGCAATGGCACGATCATGCCAGCCTACGACACCGACGACTTCACATTCGATGGGCTGGCAGGACAGGTGGTGTTGATCACGCAGAACAAGGCAAGCGGCAGTGTGCTCGACAGCTTCGTTGAGCTTTACCGGCCCGACGGTCGGCTGCTGGGCAGCAACGACGATGGCGGCGGCAACAAAAATGCGCGCCTGCAGGCCACGCTTCCGGTCAACGGGCCATACCGCATTCGGGCGAAGGCTTATCGCGCCAGCACTGGTGCGTATGTCCTCAGCCTCTCGCTCGTCACCGGCGGCGACCCCGACGACTTCCGCTGGATCGCCTCTGGCCAGACGTTGACCGGCACGATCAGCCCGGCTAGCGACCGTGACACATACTACGTCTCGGTCGCTGCGGGGCGCACGCTGCGTCTGCGCATGAACAAAGTGACGAGCGCGCTCGACCCATACCTGGAGCTATACAACCCGAGCGGCATGCGGGTGAGTTACAACGACGACGGTGGCGGAGATAGAAACGCACTCCTCTCATACGTCGCGCCTGCTACCGGCGTATATCGCATCGTCGCGCGCAGCTACGCATACCGCTCGTCCGGGCAATACCAGCTCATCCTGGAGGGCGCGCCGCTGACCAACCTGGCACAGGGCAAGCCAGCCGTCGCCTCCTCGACCGAGTTTATCGGAACAGAACCTTGGCTGGCAACCGACGACGATCTGAGCACACGCTGGGCAGCGAGGCCCGGCGATGGCCAGTGGTGGTACGTGGACCTGGGCAGCACGCAATCGTTCGACCAAGTGACGATCAACTGGGAGGCTGGCTACGCCCGCCGCTATGGCGTGTTCGTCTCCAACGGCGATGCCTGGCGGAACGTCTTCTGGACGAACGAGGGCGACGGCGGCGTAGACGTGATCGGGTTCGAGCGACAGCTAGCGCGCTACGTGATGGTGTATGGCGCACAACGCGGGACCGATCTACCCTTCTCGTTCTATGCAGTAAGCGTATTCGATACCGGCCAGAACCCCACGCAGGCTGCACGCGCCGAAGACGAAGCCAAGCCGCCGGACGACACGCCGCCGGAAACGCCGCAGCCGCCAGCGGAGGAGGGCAAAGACCCACAGTTGCCGGGCGAAGGCGCCGACGCTCAGGAGAGCGCGCCGGTTGCCGAGAGCACCGCGACGATTGCGCCTGCTGCGCCGATCACTGTCGAGTTGCCGGTGGCAGTGATCTTGCAAGCCGACGCCAATGCCATAGAGGGGAATCGCACGGACAGGCTATATCTGATTGGTGACGCATCGGCAAACACAGCGCGCGGGCGCAGCATCGTCGTCTACGAGTGGCGTTCACACCGCGACGGCGTGCTCTCCACCGGCATCACGGCCACGTTGCCCATCTCGCAGCTCGCGTCCGGCCCGCACATCATCACCTTCCGCGTCCAGGACGATCAAGGCCACTGGTCGCAACCCGATAGCGCGCTGTGGGTTAATTCGCCGGCTGCGTTTATATACGTGCCCATGGTGCGTCGTTGACCTCCCTCCGAGTTTTCCGACCGGGCTTTGAAATAGACACGCCGCCCGCAGGCAGCGTCTGACACGCTCGGAGCACACCGGGTGCTGCACTTGCCGGGTTTTTGAAAACGGAGGCAGGCCGCCGGCTGTAGAATGTTGTGCAAACAACTTGTGCGCTCACGAGACACTTGGGGGATGGCCGCGTTGCCATCTGAGTCACATTCGAGCATGCAATATGGCGCCGACCGACACTGCTGAGCATCAACAGGAAGTCGAATGGCAGTTCGATATTGACGACCTCGACGCAGTGGAAAGCTGGCTGCGCGAGCGCGCTCAGGCCGGCGACCTGCAATTACACTTCGATGCGCCGAAGGAGCACGTTGATCGCTACTACGACACGCCCGACTGGCGGCTCTTTCGCGCGGGCTACGTGTTGCGCATACGGCAGGTCGAAGGCGAGCCGGCCGAGGCCACGCTCAAGTCATTCGGCACTCGGAGGGACGGGCTGCGTCGGCGGTGCGAAATCAACGAGCCACTGCGCCTCAAGCGCGCCGGCGGCGACCCCATTCAGAGCGTCATTCGCGCGCCGGGGCCGGTCGGTCGGCGCTTGAAAGCCGTGATGGGCAGGCGCGCGGCGCATACTCTGCGCCACCTGTTCGACGCGCGCACCCGACGCCAGCGCATCGGCGTGTATCAGGACAGCGCGCGATTGGCAGAGATCGCCCTCGACGACGTGTTCATCGCCGCCGATCTGCGACGCAAGCCGACGCACTTTCAGCGCGTCGAAGTGGAACTTTCGCCCGATGGCGCATTAAGCGGCGCGTTCGATGTTTTGACGGTCTTCGTCGCCGAAATGCGCGCGGCGCGCCGGCTGCGGCCGGCGGCCGATTCCAAGTTCGAGCTTGGCCTGCGCGCACAGCACTTGCAGCCGGGGTTCGCGCCGGACCTCGGCCAACCCGCGGGCACCGCCCAACTGAGCGACGACCCGCGCATCGGCGAGCTGGCATGTGCCGTATTGCGCGAACATTTCGCGCGTTTTCTGGGGCAGGAGCCGGCGGTGCGGCTGGGCGAAGACAGCGAAGCCATGCATCAGGCGCGCGTGGCCACGCGCCGCTTGCGCGCGGCCTTGAGCCTCTTTCGCGATTACCTGCCGCCCGCCGCGCAGCGCCTGCGCGATGAGCTGCGCTGGGTGGCCCGACTCCTCGGCGAGGTGCGCGACCTGGACGTGCAATCGGCGCGCCTGGCAGACTGGCGCACAGACGATTCCCTGCGCGCCCTGGATGACGTGACCGCGCTTTTGACCCGCCGGCGCGAGCAAGCGCAGGAGAAGCTACTCCGCGGACTAAACTCGGCGCGCTACGAGCGACTGGTCACCAAATTTACCGGCTTTTTGCGCGACGACGCGTGTTTGGATGCGGGCGAGCAATGCATGAAGCCGGCCCAGGAAGAGATGCCCGGCCTGATCCGCCGCCGCTACGATAAGCTGCGCAAGCTGGGCGACGCGATCGCGCAGGATTCGTCGCCGAGCGAATATCACGCACTGCGCATTCAATGCAAGCGGTTGCGCTACGCACTGGAATTCGCCGAGCCGCTCTACCGGAAGGCGGTTCGCGCCTATCTGCCGCGCCTGACGGCGCTGCAAGACCTGCTCGGCCTGCTCCAAGATGTGTATGTCGCCATCGAGGAGATGCGCCGCCTGAGCCTGGCGTCACAGCACGAGTTGCCGGCGCAGACCATCTTCGCACTCGGCGAGGTCTCGCAACGCTACGCCCAACAGGCCGAGGCGCTGCGCGCCGAATTCCCGGGAGTCTATCGTCGCATCAAGGGCAAGGCCTGGGAGAAGCTGTGGCGCGCCCTGGAATGAACCCCATCAACCGAGGCAATCCATCGCGCCAGAGGACGACGTATGAAGACTTTGATCTTGGTTCGCCACGCCAAATCGAGCTGGGATGACCCGTCGTTGCCCGATCATGACCGCCCACTGAACCCGCGTGGCGAGCGCGATGCGCCCAAGATGGGCGAACGCCTGGCGAAGCGCGGCATCCGTCCAGACCTCATCCTATCCAGCTCTGCCGCGCGCGCAATCAACACGGCGCGGATCATCGCCGAAAAGATCGGCTATGACCGCGAGGCCATTGTGGTGGACCGGCGCATCTACGGCGCGCAGGTCAGCACCCTGCTCTACCTGATCCAGGAACTCGATGACGCGCACAAGCAGGTGATGCTCTTCGGACACAACCCAGAGTTGACCGAGCTGGCGCATCGGTTCAGCAACGACATCGAAGACCTGCCCACCTGCGCCGTGGTCGAACTCACCTTCGACGTGAAGCGCTGGGTGGACATGGTGAACAGCAAGCCGATCGAGGTGCGCTTCGACACACCCAAGAAGCACACCTGAGGCGCGTGATGCTCATGCCGGCTCGGCCTGCGTCGTCGGCGCGCGGAAGTCGGCCGCGACACCCGGCCGCGTGGCCATGTAGGCACACAAGCCGAGCGGCCCGGTGAGCAGAATAGCAATTAACCAGGAAGTCTGTGCTTGCGCTGCGATGCCGCGACGCCGCATGTCGGCCTGGGCCAGCGGCAGCGCAACGATCTGGTTGAGCGCGATGTCCAACCACATGAACGCCAGGCCAAGGTTGCGACTCATCGTGTCCATCAGTTCTGGCAGCGAGCCGCGCGGCAGGAAGAACGCACCGATCAGGATCACGACAGCACATAAGATCCACCACAGCCAGCGCAGTTCGAGCAGGCGCGGCGTCTCACGCTTGATCAGGTCGCCGGCCGGCCGGCGCGCCATGTACACGCTTAGCGCGAGGATGCCGACGACGAACATCGGGACGACGTAGAGCGGCCAGCGCATCTTCCGGCGCAGCGCGTCGTCAATTACCAACCCGGCCAGCGGCATCAGCAGGATGCCGAAGTAGTTGAAGCCCCACAAAAACCAGTTATCGCGCAGCAACGCGCCGGGGTCCTGCGGCGGCAAACCCGGCCAGGGCAAATTCAGCGCGATGACCAGCCCTAGACAGACGACGAACAAAAGCCAATACAACCAAACGATCGGCGAGCGGCGCATGCCGCGATTGTAACCGCGCCCGCCTCGGCAATCCTTCGATCCAACCACCCAACCACGATGGATGATGTGGACGCTTTGTGGACGCTCGCCTGCTACGAAATCGGGAAAGTGTGGCCTGGAATCTATCCGAAGAAGCCCGGTGAGCAGGCAGAGGCGATGTCTTCGACTGCCTAAACACACCCTGTTGCGGTCTTCGGACAGGTCCTTCGGGTAAACCGTTTCGTTTATCGGGTAATCAACCGTATTACGAGGTGCTCTTATGAAAGAATCTGTTCACCCCCTCCTGTTTGTGCCGATTTGTGCGTTCATTCTGTCCGCCTGCGGATCGGGTGACGCGACCAATACTCCCCCCACTGCTGCGCCCACTGCGGTGCCGACCCAAGCGCTGGCTGCCACGGCCGCACCGACAGCCACAACGCCGGGCGACGTTATGCCCGAGTCCGTCCCGCAGACAGGTCCGCTAACCGGTATGGAAGTGGTGATCGAAGCGCCGCCGGAGATGGCCGGCATCACCACGTTGGATAGCCTAAAAATCGTGTCCATTGCCGGAGCTGCCATGTGCGCGTTCGCGCCGTCGGCGGATCCTTTCATCGTCATGTTCACTGCGCCGCCTGGCCAGGAGCCGCCGACGCCGGTCGCCACCTTCAGCCTCTCCGTCAGCGGCGGGGTTACGCCAAATCAGCCGACGCCGGCGACGTTCGAGATCGGCCTCTACCGTCCCAATGAGGATCCGCAGATGTTTGCCGGAGAAGGAACCGTTGTCGTAGCGGCGGACGGCAAGTCAGGAACCTTCGAGACGAGCAGACTCAAGGGACGCTGGACATGCACCTTCGCAGGATGATGAACTGGTTGCGCGCCGGCTCATTGTTCATACCCAGCGTGTTTCAGGAGACCAAACGATGAAAACCAACACCCTACCTCTTCTTTCTGCTCTGATGCTGGTTTCCATGTTCCTGACCAGCCAGAGCGCACGCCCCGTCTATGCGGCGGGCTACGTCGTCACTTCGTTGGCGGATAACAATATCGCAGGCGACAGCCTGTGCACCCTGCGCGAAGCCATCAAGAGCGCCAACAACGCCGGCAACGGCGATTGCGGTCCAAACAGTTCCGCCGACGACACCATCACCTTCAGCGTCAGCGGTACGATCACGCTCGGCTCGACGCTGCCCAGTATCGTGAGCGGGCAGGGGACGCTGACGATTGACGGCAGCGGGCAGAATATCACCATCAGCGGAAATAATACTGTGCAGGTGATGAGCGTGGACAACGGCGCGAACCTCACCCTGCAAAACCTGACCATCATGCAGGCAAACACCATGTTTGACGGGGGAGGCGTTGCCAATTCTGGCACGCTGATCGTGAGGAACAGCACCTTCTTTGACAACAAAGCAAACGGTGGGGGAGGCATCAGCAATTTCGCTGGCGGCACGCTGACGGTGATCAACAGCACCTTCTCCAGCAACAGCGCTGGCGTCGGCGGCAGCATCTCCAATGGGGGTATCCTAACCATCAGCAACAGCACCTTTGCTAGCAACACTTCAACAATAGCCTATGGCGGCGGCATCCACAACAACTTTGGCGGCACGACAACGATTACCGACAGCCTGTTCTTGAGCAATAACGCCATGACCGGTGGCGGCGGCATTTCGAACAGCGGCACACTGAATGTCATCAACAGCACCTTCTCCAGCAATAGCGCTGGCGGCGGCGGCGGCGGCATTTCGAACAACGGCACGCTAAACGTGACCAACAGCACCTTCTCCGGCAATAGCGCTGGCGGCGGCGGCGGCGGCATCCGCATCTTCGGCGGCAGCGCGACGCTCAAGAACACCATCATCGCCAACAGCACCAGCGGTGGCGATTGCGTTGGAACGTTGAGCGGCACGAACAACAATAATCTCATCCGAGATGTCGCCAACGCCTGTGGCTTGACACATGGCGTGAACGACAACATCATCGGCGCCGACCCCAACCTCGGCGCGCTGACCGGCGCGAACGCCTACTTCCCGCTCAACCCCGGCAGCCCGGCGATCGATGCCGGTGACAACACCACCTGCGCCGCCGCGCCGGTCAACAACCAATCGCAAAACGGCGTGACCCGCCCGCAGGACGGCGATGGCAACAGCACGGCGATCTGCGACATCGGCGCGTATGAACTCACCCTCCAGCCCGCCAGTTATATCGTCAATACGACGAATGACAATACGACGCCCGGCGACAGCCTGTGCACCCTGCGCGAAGCAATCCTGGCGGCGAACAACGACTTTGCCTACAACAGCAACAGCGGTTGTGGGGCTGCCAGCAGTCTCGACGACACCATCACCTTCAGCGTCAGCGGCATGATTACGCTCGGCTCAATGCTGCCCAAGATCGTGAGCGGACAG